>JAXJTD010000106.1:0-238123 GCA_036309745.1 Acutalibacteraceae bacterium
AACGTTGTGTTTGTTTGTTAAAACTATTATCTCACTTTCTGTGCAATTTTCCTTCTTTAAAAAACTCACAAGCGGTTAGGCGTTCGCAGAAATGTGAACGCCTTTACCTTTGCGGTTTCGACAAAATTCGGGATATGGTTTGACAGACAAAAAGAAAAACAGAATGTAAGCTGAAAACAGTCTGCATTCCGTTTTAGTTAAAGTATTATCATTTATTGTGCCAATACCTGCAACTTAATCAAACATAATCTTCCTTGCCCTATGGTATCAACCTCACACCCGATGGCTACGCTCATCGAGGACAAGACCATTTCGGGCAGTAATTGATACTATAAATATTAAATTCGGAGGAATGATTATGTTTAACTATAAGATTATTGTTGAGGTATTAAAAAATGAAGAGTCAATGGCATACACAGCCTACGGTATTGTTGTATGCTCTGTGGAAAATAACGAAGGAAAGGAAGTTTTAAGGATTTCAGATGTTTCTACAGATAAATCAAAGGTCGAAGAACTTGTTGATTTATGCAACAAGGAACAGCTTGAACCTGTACATATCTACGATGTGATTGAGGATTGCTTATACAGCTAATCCGAAAAATTTAATTGAATATGTAGTTTTGTTCTTCTAATCTGAACTTGTTTCCATAGAATTTATATTGACAACAAAACGAATGATTGATTTGTTGTAATACATTCTGTGGGAGGTTAATCAGATGAAAATCAAAAAAACTTTATCACTCATCCTCAGCTTTATTTTGCTTATGGGTACAGTAACCGTACCCGCAGCATTTGCCGCTGATGAGAGTATCCCCGATGGCTTCACGGCAATTTACAACAATGATAATCTTAATGCCGTTCGCAACAACCCTTCGGGTAAGTACATTCTTATGAATGATATAGACTTATCCTCTGTAGCGAATTGGCAACCTATAGGAGATGAAACATCTCCGTTCACAGGCGTATTCTACGGCAACGGCTATGCAATAAAGAATATGAGCATATCCGTTATGCCCGAAACAAAATATGATGTTAAAAAATGCGGTGTCGGTTTATTCGGATATATTAACAATGCTGTCATAGCAAACGTTAATGTTGAGAATGTGAATATCACTATCAACTATCCGTATGAATCGGGTTATCCCACAGGTGCAATAGCGGGAATTTGCAGTTCATCAAAAATTCTCGATTGCTCTGCAAGCGGTAGCATCAAATCGACATTAGGCGGTTCTTATGATGCAGGCGGAATTGCAGGCACGGTATTAGGCAGAGGTAATTCTTTCATAGCTAACTGTATTAACTCTGCAAATATCACTATTATCGGTGAAAAGGATGAAAACTCATTCGGCTTCGGCTCTGCTGTTGCACACACAACCGAGATCGGCGGTATCGCAGGCTCGGTTTATGAGAATAACACCGTATCAAGATGTGTTAATAACGGCTCGATTAACATCGAACCCATTAACACGGTTTACACAGGCGGTATAATCGGCGCAGCGTATTACAATGCTCCCGTTATCGACTGTGCAAACACAGGTGATATTACCGTTACAAAGAACGCATTTGCGGGCGGCATTTGCGGTCAATCTCATTCGATTGCAAGCAGCTATAACGCAGGCTCAGTAACGGTTACAGACACCACATACGCAAAAACAGGCGGCATTGCAGGCGTAACAGAGTTTAAGGCTGACGAGAGCCATAAAACCTATTTCAATGCCACCGATGCGGAAATAGCAAACTGCTATTATATCAACGATATTAACACAGCGATTTCCAATGCAAACGAAGGAACTTTAACAAGCGTTAAAGCTCTCAATGCAGAGGAAATGAAAACTCAAAGCTCATACGCAGGTTTTGATTTTGAGAACACTTGGACAATTACACAGGGCAACACCCCCACAATAAAAAATGCCACCGCAAAAACTTCCGTTGAAAATGCGGAGATTGCAGTAGGCGAAACCTTTGCATTGCCTTCAAATGCAGTAAGCATTGAAATCAGTAACGATAATGTTGCTGTTCTCGACAGCGAAGGAAACATAAAAGGCAATAATGACGGTGAGGCAACAATCGAAATTATTACCGAGGATGGCAAGTATCAGATTATAGAAATTTCGGTTGTTGAAGAAGGCGGATTTTTCGCAGGTATAAAGAAGAAAATCGTTCTTTTTGTTGTATCTGCATTTGAGTTCTTCATCTCATTGTTCAATAAAGCATAATGTGGGGAGAGTAAAAAAGTGAATGTTGTAAAAAGACTGATTGCTGTTTTGCTCTCTGTGTTGTTGATGTTCGGCTCGTTCTCGTTATACTCTTTTGCCGATGACACAGAGGCAGAAGGCAAAACAGAAACACAAAATGAATTTTTAACGGCTGTCAGCAGTCTTATAGAACAGTATGACAATAACTCGTTTGGTTTTTCTTCTTCGGATGTTCCCGAAACATCCCGAATTATCGTAAAAACCAAAACAAATACCCCTCTTGTCGATGACAGAGGAGCATTAAGCAAGGTTGAAGGCTGGCATAATATTCATATTCTTCAATACGCCAATGATTCCAAAGCAACAGAAGCTCTGAACTTCTACAAAGAGCAGGATTTTGTTGAGTTTGCGGAAATGGATACCTATGTTACTGTGGAATCCATTGATACTGCAACGGATGTTACCGAGCTTGTTAATGAAGGCGCGAATCTTTCATGGGGAACATCTGCTGTTCATATTGATACTATGAACGAAATGATAGCCAACAACGGTTTGATTGCAGAAGATACCGATATTACGGTTGCGATTTTCGATTCGGGATTGGATGCACACGGCATAATTGACCCCAACAGAGTGAAAAACGGTTATAACCTTTTTGAATATAATACCGACACATCAGACGGAGATGATTGGGGTCACGGAACGCACGTTGCAGGTATCATTGTTCAAAACACATTGTCTGATATTTCCATAAGGCCGTACAAGGTAAACACCAAATTCAGCCAAGATATTATGACCATATATTCTATTCTCGGCACAGCGATTATGTGTGCCGTTGATAACGGTGATGATGTCATAAACATCAGTATGTCTTGGGGATATGCGAGTGAATATGTTGACAATGCGATTGACTATGCTTATGATAACGATGTTCCTATTGTTGTTGCCGCAGGCAATGACCTTTATGGCGAAGGTCAAAACGCAAACGGTGTCTATCCTGCTTCAAACAGTAAAGTAATAACCGTTGCATCCGTTGACGAGGATTTGGAAGTAATGCTCAAATCCAAATGCGGAAACGGTTCTACAAATTACGGAACTTGTATTGACATTGCAGCTCCCGGTTGTGAGATTGTCAGTTCGGGAAAATACTATATGTTATTCTCAGCTTGCGGTACATCAATGGCAACGCCGTTTGTAACTTCCGCAGTAGCAATGATTAAATCGGTTTATCCCGATATTCCTTGTGCTGCTGTTACTGACATTCTCAAAGCCAATGCTTATGTTCCGCAAGGATGGAACACTTCAAAATACGGAACTGGCATACTTGACTGTACCGATTTGATTTCGGTAAGCAAAACCGCAAAACCAACCATTGCATTTACAGATGACGGTGATGTGCAACTTAAACACTCATCCAAAACCGCAAAAATCTATTACACAACAGATAAAAGTGAACCTGTTATCGGTAAGTCACCTGTATATGAAGAACCGATAAGCACAAACAATGTAAACACCATAAAGGCTGTTGCCTATGAAAAGGGCAAACTTCCGAGTGATGTTTTGGTGTTTGATGTTAAATGGTCAAAAAACATTGATATGTATTACAGGCATTCTGTAACCTTTGATGAATTAAATATTCCACCCAACGCAAAAATTATCTATACCTACTCTTCGGATGAAGATATCGTTACCGTTGATAGAACTGAAAGAAAAATTTATGCTACGGGTGTAGGTGAAGCAAAGGTACATATTTATTTGGAACACAACAGAAAAGTTACTGTAAATGTTGAAGCCGAATACAATTTTTTCCAATGGATATTAATTGTTTGGTTCTGGGGTTTTCTTTGGTATATCTAGTTATAAAACATAAAGCGGGAGCTGCTGACATTCAGCAGCTCTCCAAGAACTAATTAAAGAAAGGAAACAATAAAATGAAGAAATTTATAGGTATATTATTAACTGTTGCTATGATGCTGAGCATTTCTGTTCCTGCTTTTGCAGTTCAGACCACTATAAATGAAGCCGCACAGGCTATCGCTATTATTGAAGAAGAGCTTGAAGAAAATAATACAAGCGTTCTCACAGAGCTTACCAAAATGAAGGCTCGTCTTACAGATTCAGAACAGATTGCCGTTATTGACGATATGATTGAAGAATATGCAGCATATCAGAACGGCACTCTCGCTGTTCCTTACGGCAGTTTTCATCTGATTTATTCACCCGCAGTTTCAGCGGTTGTAGCATATTTCAATCAGCAGGGCTATGTTCTTTCAGCAGAGCTTCTTGCACACGCAAAAGATAACAATGTGCTTGATTCATCATATACGCCCTCAAACGGTGCTTTGATGACTCAGACAGCAAAGTATACCGAGCTTTGTGCAAACGGTCTCACAAGCGGCACAGCAAATTTCACAACAACCGGAGCAACCGTTGATGATGATTTCTATTATGCAATCCACGCTTGCTCATACACAAAAGATCTTGAAGCAAACACAATTACCGTAACGGACCGTTACGACTTTGCTCCCGATGACTGGAGCGATATTCAGGGCGTTGCAGTTGATACAATGTATAAGGCACAGGAAGCAGGTGTTATCGTTCCCTTCCAGCTTTCAATTACTGTTTCAATGTAAATGAATTTGAGGAAAAGAAATGACAGGAATAGGTTTTGAAATTATGAATCACCCCCAAAGGGACTTAATTGTCACTATTATCTTTATCATTACAATTCTTATGGTTTGCATTGGGGCTAGTGAAAAATTACAGAAATTCTTTTTGAACTTATTTGAATCGATAAAAGAAACTATTTTTAACAAAAATAAAAAATAGAAATATTATATGACAAACTTCTTTTAATTAAACTATGAAGTTAACCTGCAACATTGGACTTTGTTTTAATGTTGCAGGTTTTTTTTGAAAAAAAGTTTTTAAATAGGAAAGGTTTTTTCCTATTAAACTTTTAAGATTCTCCTTGCAAATAAATAAGGAGGTATAAAAGTTGTGAGTGCTCTTGAACGTAGAGAAATTATTCTTGAAATTTTAAGTTATCGTCGTTTTGAAACTATGGACAATCTTGCTTGCGAATTTAATGTAACAAGAAGAACAATCCAAAACGATATAGTTGCACTTAGTAGTTTTGCACCTCTTTATACAATAAGAGGCAGATATGGCGGCGGCGTATGTTTGACGCAAGGCTATTACTGGTATCGCAGACATCTTACAGACGGACAGAAAAAAGCATTGGAAGACATCATAAACGGACAACCTCCGAATTATGAGATGCTTCAAAGCATTCTTAATACTTTTGCAAAAAAATAAACAGATGATTGTTTAAGGAAGGATAACTTAAATGCTATTACTCGAACACTTTATTGACGAAAGCACTAAATTTGACCATGTAAAATGTCCGTTATGTAAAACCGGACGATTATGCGATAAACCTGTGGAAGAAAAAGTAGTTGTACCACTTGAAAGTAATGTATCTTCAAATCAAAGCAACAATAAGATAATTTTGAAATGCCCAAAATGCAACCAACAAATTATAATTTATTTTCAAAACAAATGATATGTTTTGTACATAGTTCAACCACCAGACATACTGAACATTATCAGTAAAGCAAGCTGGAAAAGAGCCAATATTCATCATTTACGGTGAAATATACGTACTATTGAGTTAGGACATGACAAACAGCTCATAAGCTGAATTGTCGTGTCTTTTTATACCCTTTCTGCTTATGACAGAAAGGGTTTTTATGTTTTATAAATGGCTTTGCTTTATTGCTGAATACCCGTAATCTCCAAACTTTGATTTCAACCAAAAATCAAAATTCAAAGGAGATTTTAAATGGCAATATTAAGCAATTTTGAAAATGAGAATTCTGAGCATGACTTCAAAGTCATCAACCTTAAATACGAATATCCCGGTTATAAAGGCAATGTTTGTTGGGCGATTGTGAGTGAGCTAACCGAGGAGGAGTTGCTCGCCAAATATCCCAACGAAATGAATAAATATCTTCCGTTTATTTGTCTTTCATTATCTCAAGGGAAAATTTTAGAAGAAGGAACAAAATATGAAAACAAATGCAAAATGAGAACTATAAGATACCATCACGGTTTTGACATTACAGATGATGATTTTGAAAACTATCATCACGAACTCATTGGAAACGATATTGAAGATGAAATGATTCGCAGAGAGGATGCTAAAATCATTCAAAACGCTTTAAACAGTCTAAAGCAAACCCAAAAAGAAAGATTATATAAACATTTCTTTTGCCAAATGTCTTATGTCGAAATCGCTGAAGATGAAGGTGTAAGTTATACCGCAGTAAGACTTTCAATAGAAAAAGCCAAAAAAAATCTCAAAAAATTTTTTGGAAACACTTTCAGATAGCTTGTTTCCAGTGCATACATAATGAAGGGTGTTTTGTTTTCCCTTTAAAAATTAATTTTTGAGAGGTTGATAATTATGCAGAAAGAAAAATTCGCAAACGTAAAATGGGGAGATATATTTTACTGTAACTTAGGAAAAATGAACGGTTCCGTTCAATGTGGACTCCGCCCTGTTCTTGTTATTCAGACAAACTCATTAAACAAGTCAAGTCCCACAATGGTGGTAGCTGTTATTACATCTGTCCGCAAGAAGCAATCTATGACAACACACATTCTTCTTGATAAAGACTGCGGATTGAGTGAGCCTTCAATGGTAGCTTTAGAGCAGATCCGCACTATCGACAAAATTGAAGATCTCGGACGATATGTAGGAACGGTTACCGATGAAAGCAAAAGGCACGAAATAAAACAGGGTCTTAAATATTTGGTCGGCATTCCTCAAAAACCCAAGAGAGAGCGAGTCGGCAAAATATTAACCCTTTGCCCTCATTGTCAGAAAGAGTTTATGAACAACCCGGACAATATGGTACGAAGGCTTGACCCTTGGCAAAATGAAAAAGGTCTTTGTGATAAGTGCCAGACTTATTACGGTTACGATTATCTCATTACAAAGAAGAATAGATACACTGCTAATAAGGAGGTAGGAAAGGTTGGTTGAAGAAAAAAATAAAGACAATCCAGTATATGAGAAACGAGTATATACCGTTGAGGAAATAATGGATATTCTTGATATTAGCAAAAATGCTGCTTACTCTCTTGTTAATTCAGGCGTTTTTCATTATGTAAAAGTAGGCGGACATTATCGAATATCAAAAAAAAGTTTTGATAATTGGCTTGAAGCCGATATAACAAAAGAATAATTCGCACATTTGTCCCTCCACTATTTTATTGGTATCATATAGTCAAGCCACTTGGCTATATGATACCGCCCCTTTTTATAGGAGGAATGAATATGCCCACAGAAAACAAAATGACATACACAGTTGAGGAAATTCAAAAGATTTTAGGCGTTTGCAAATCAAGTGCTTATTCTCTTGTAAAAAAAGGCGAATTTCGCTGTGTGAAAATTGGCAGTACATATAGGATTTCCAAAAGCAGTTTTGATGAATGGTTAAACCAACCGAAGGAGTGTAAATAATGAAAAGCCAAATATCTCTTGATGAACGTATAATGCTGTTCAATGCCGAAAGTGACAACCGCTATCTTGAAGAACTACTCGGAAAAGATGAAGATTTTGAAGAAGTGTTATGGGAATCCTACTCCATTAACCAACTTCAAGAAATGTTATCTCTCTCTGAGGATGAAGCTCGCAAACTATTGAAATCTGGGTTATTTAAAGTTTACAGAGCAGGTAATGAGTACAGAGCCTCAAAAAAAAGTGTTGAAGAAAACCAACAGATAGTAAAGGCAATGATAAACTATCGAGAAAAGAAAACAATGTCAGTTCCCGATTTAAAAAGGATTTTAGGTCTCGGAAAGACAGCAGTTTACCGACTTGTCAATCAGCAGCATTTCAAAACCTTCTTGGTTTTTGGTCAGATGAGAATTGATGTAGATAGTTTTGAGGAATGGTATGCTAATCAGTTCCACTACAAAAAGTTAAATGGTGAACGACCCGGAAAAAACTATGGTAAAACAATTACATCCACAACAATCGGTAAGGTATTGGGCGTTTCAAGAGCAACAGCAAGGGAAATAATCGATAAAAATAACATTGAGTTAATATGGGTTGATGGTACAAGACGGGTTGTTCAAGAAAGTTTTGAGAAGTGGTACGCTTCGCAAGACCACTACAAAAAAATAGCAGAAATTGAGGAGGTCGAAAGATTTGTCGATTGAAAGTAAGATACAAGAGTTAAATAAGACAATATCCTTTAACAAGAAAAGTTACACAGTTCCGGAAGTTATAGAAATACTCGGTACTACAAGACAATCAATATACAAACTCATTGAAGAAGGTTGTTTTCGGGCAGTAAAAGTTGAAAATGGCTATCGTATTTACAAAGACAGTTTTGATGAATGGTTAGATGGAAAGGAAGGCGTAGCATAAGATGGCATCCATACAAAAAAGAAAAAACAATACATTTTCAGTGGTTTACAGTATCACCGACCAAAACGGTAAAAAAAGACAGAAATGGGAAACTTTTGAAAGCAGTGTTGAGGCTAAAAAGAGAAAAAATGAGATTGAGTATCAGCAGAATACCGGAACTTTTGTTGTGCCAACAGCTACAACAGTTGCTGAACTTTTGGAGAGATACTGTTCTTTATACGGCGTTCAGAAGTGGGCAATGAGTACATATTATTCTCGCAAAGGTCTGATTTCCAACTATATTATTCCTCTTATCGGGGATTATAAACTAACTGATATAACACCACTTATGATGGATACTTTTTATCAGAGTTTAGCAAAAGTTAAAGCTAAATCAACTGTTAAACGCAAGTCAAAAACACAATATCTTTCAGCACACACAATCAGAGAAATACACAAAACATTGCGGAGTGCTTTTGGTCAAGCTGTCAAATGGGAACTAATGCAGAGAAACCCTGTGCTTAATGCTACGTTACCAAAACACGAAACTCAAAAAAGGGAAATATGGACTGCTGAAACATTACTCAAAGCTCTTGAATTGTGTGACGATGATATTCTTTCATTGGCAATTAACTTATCCTTTTCTTGCTCTTTGAGAATAGGAGAAATGCTTGGCTTAACATGGGACTGTGTTGAGATTTCAGAGGAAAAGATAGCTGAAAACGATGCCTATATATATGTCGAAAAGGAACTCCAAAGAGTAAATAAGGACACAATGGAACTTCTTGATAAAAAAGATGTAATAATGGTGTTTCCGCATCTATTGTGTAATCAGAACACATCGTTAGTTTTAAAAGCACCCAAGACTAAAACGAGTGTTAGAAAAGTATTCCTTCCAAAAACCGTAGCTCAAATGCTCGTTGACAGAAAAAAACAAATCGAGGATATGAAAGAACTATACGGTGATGAATATACCGATTATAATTTAGTCTTTTGTCATACTTCAGGCAGACCTATGGAGTCACAGGTTATAAGCAGAGCATTAAAAAAACTCATAACAGATAACAACCTGCCGCCCGTAGTCTTTCACAGCTTTAGACACGCAAGTATCACATACAAGCTTAAATGGAATGGCGGTGATATGAAGTCAGTACAGGGCGATTCCGGTCACGCACGAATGGATATGGTAGCAGATGTTTACAGCCATATCTTAGACGAGGACAGACGATTTAATGCTCAAAAATTCGATGAACAATTCTATAACACCAAAGGTTTAAGAAACTGCGAAGAAGGCAAGACAGCACCTATGCCGAGGTTTGATAAAGACATTTCAGTTCTTGACCCAATGGCAAAAGCAGATAACGAAAACACAGCCGAAACAACATCTGAAACAGATGATAATGTGGCTCTCATCACAAAAGTTCTTGCCAATCCCGAAGCTGCAGCACTTTTAAAAGCATTAGCAAAGTCATTATAAAAATCATCAAGGGACACAAGCCATAGGCTTTGTGTCCCTTGAATTTTATCTTTTAATACGTTATTCCTCTACAATACACGATATGAAAAAGCTCATCATAAAAATATCCTGCTTTCTCTAAATAGTTATTATCCACCTTCCAAAAATCCTCTGTACTTACTTGCTCCAACAACAAATTCATAATTAACATTATATATTTCCACACTTCGGGACTAACGTAATTCTTACCCTCATCAACATCGGAAACAGAAATTGTTTCATCACCCAAGATAATGGCATAGTACCTACTCAACCAATACGGGAATACAATACCTTCTTGAAAAGCCATTTGAAGATAAATATTAGCTCGCTGTGCGGTTGGAAAAGATTTTCTTTCATTAACAAAATAAGCAATAAATTCTGCCATAAACTCATTAACTACCGCATATCCGGAACGCAATGGCGTATCACATTCAAGATCAACACCAAACTTCATTTCAGTGCCAAACATAATATGCCCAAGTTCGTGCCATACAGCGTGATATACTTGATGTTCATATTTTATCATTGATTGGTAAACTACTATTTGCGTGTCCAACGGTCCTGATATTACCTCTGCCTCAGTACCATAACTATCTTCTTTATAAACACCGCATTCCTCTAATATTTTGTCCCTCATGACTTTTCTTCTTGATGCAGGACAAACTTTAATAACAGGAGTATTAAATGCGGTAAACTTATTAGAAAAAATATTCACAGCATCGTCTATACACTTTTTAATTAAAGTCATTGAAAGCATTTTAGCTCACTCTCACCATAATAAATCTATATTATCAACTATTGTAATAAAAAATGTTCTTGTGTCAATAGGAATTGTTAAAATGTATACGACAACTTCAAGAGCATATGTAGTATCCATTTTATTTTGCTTCAAGGTTTGGCGAAAGACATCGTTCATTTTTGACTTTTCAAAAGCTTTAGTATAGCTAATAAAGATAAATAGCTCTGTGTTTTCCTTTCACACATAATAAATTTTGTGCGTGATATGCTAATACATAAAACTGTTTTTAATTACTCTAAGTTCAAGTGATTGATTTCTATATTATGGTATGTTACAATATAAAAAATGTAAAATTTAAGGTGAACAAAATGAACAATGTAGATTTTAACAATTTGAAAATTATTAAATATTTAAAAGAAATTCACTCTGAATTCTATTATAAAATTTTAGAAGTATATTCGTTTTGTGAGGCAATATTAGGAGAAATACCAAAATTATTTTCAAATTATACAATACATGATATAAATCATTCCATAAGAGTGATAAAGTATATGACCGATTTTTTGTCTAAACCGTTAAATAATTATTCGGAATTGCATTTGGCAGCTATCATTTATGTTGGTTTGATGCATGATATTGGTATGTTTGCTTCTGATGAAGAAATAGAAGAGATATACAAAATGCTACAGTTCGAAAACAAAATTATTAACAGAATGCCAGAAGTTGGCAACAGAGAAGTTCAAGATTATATTAGAATTAATCATGGAAAAAGAGTAAAAAAAAGTCTAGAATATAGAACTAATAATGGTTCATCGTTAAAAAATCAATTGTATGTCAACAGTTATGATATTTCTGATATAATTGTAAATGTTTGCAGATCTCACACTGAAAGTTGTGAATGGATAAAAGAACATCTTACGGGGACAAGAAATATAGCTGATTATTCTATAAACCCTATACATCTTGCAGCGTTATTAAGATTAGGAGATGTTTTAGATATAGATGACCGACGCGCACCGTTGTCGTTGTATTATGCTTTATCTCCTAAAGGATTAAGCGATAAAGAGTGGAGAAAACATATACCCATTACTAATTACGAAAAAGTATCCGTTAACAATGATGTTTTCTGCATATATTTCGAGGGTGAAAGTAACAACCCAGAAATATTTATGGCATTAAAGCATTATATTGATGATTTATCCTCAGATATAGTACAAATTAATAGAATTTTAGACCAACAAGACACCCCATATAAGTTCGTTATAAAAGATAGTGTTTATAATCATATTAGACCTGTTGGATTTTTACCTAAAGAAGTAACATTTAAATTACAATACAAACAAATAAAGAAACTTTTGATGGGGGAACATTTGTATGGCGGAAGAGAGAATGGATTAAGGGAGATTATACAGAACTCTATTGATGCCGTAAAACTGATGCAAGAAATCAATTCTAGTAAACCATTTGTTTCATATGAACCTACCATTGAAATATCTTTAAACAAAGAAGACAATGAAATAATAATTACAGACAATGGAATAGGAATGTCGGAAAGTGTTTTAGATGAATATTTTTTTAATATTGGTAATTCATACTACAAATCCAACAAATATAAAGAAGCAGGATATGAGTATAAAGCTATCGGGAAATTTGGTATTGGTTTTTTAGCTTGTTTTATGCTTTCTTCCGAAGTTAGTGTAATTACTAAACATTATGATTCTACAGATATTATTAGGATCGATTTAAATAATAACTCAGATTTAATTATAACAAAACATATGGATACTTTTCCTGCCAACAGTGGAACTCAAGTAATACTAAGATATGATGAAACAATCAATGATGTGTTTTTTAACGAAGAGAATCTTATTAGATATATAGAGAATTTATTAATTGTTGATAAGTATAAATTAATTGTAAAAACCAGAAATTCAGAAATCAACATTCAAAATGCTCTATGCCAAAAATTTTCTCACGAAATTAGTGGTAAAAAAATGAATATCTATTATAACAACGATTCTTTTTTTGAAGTAATTGAAAATTATTTAAGCTTTACTGATAACCCCTGCTATATGATTTTTAATAATGATGAAAAAGACTTTTTCCCAGAAGATGATTTTCTGACAATAGAGTATGCATATGAAATTTTCACAGAATTAGAAAAATATATCGCTTTGAATTACGAATCATTCTCTTATGAAGACTTAATAAACTTATTTATAAGTGAATCAACACTTTACAATGATGACTTTCAGAATTTCCTATGTTCTCATTCTAAAGATATATATGATTATTACAGCTTACACGAAAACCTTGTCGGCTATCTTGATGATTATATACTGCGCAATAGTAGAGTTGGTAATACAATTGTTTGGAAGGAAATTCCATACTTTAAAAATGGTGAATCATACAGTCTGTTTATGGATGCAATTCTTTCTGGAAAAGATTATCAAGAAATGTTGAAAGCTCACAATATTAATTATATTTCTGTGTTTTGTGCAAAAGAAATTGATGAAGAATTAAAAATGAATATTCTAAGCAAACACTTTGAACTAATGGATTATGATATATATTTTGATTATTGGGAAGATTATGAACTTGATGTAATTGAAAAAAAAGTTCCAATACTTGAAAAAAACAATAAATATATATCGATCAAAAAAGAATATAGTTTCAAACAAAAAGATAAAAAATGTGATGTATATGTTAACGGAATACTCATACCTAATATTAATTTTGTTCTTCCTTTTGTTCCAGCAGGATTTGAACATGAACATATTTGTGTTAACATCACCACGGATGAATATGAAATTACAGTTGCTAGAGATGATTTGACGGATCAATCCAGAATAAAATTTGCAAATGATTTTATTAAAGAATTTCTATATGGATATGTTTCTTTATCAACTCAACTATCATTAACAGAAAAACAATTGATTGAATTATTTGTAACCGAATACTATCAAATGTAAGTGTAATGAAGTGATTCTTTTTGCTTTTAATTTAGTTTAAATTCGTGAAACACATAAGTAGGATAACACATTAACATCTACCCAAAATCGCTTTTTGCTAATTCGCCAGCTAATTTTTAGCAGAAAAAGGGCTGCTTTTGCTAATGGAAATTCCCCTCCCGCTAATTAGCCCCAAAATCGGGCTAAAAATCTTGCTAATTGCATAAGGCGGATGTTTTGAGTGCTACGCCGTTATAGTAAATAAAACTAAATATTATTGTGTTTACATAGAGCGTTTATTCGCCCCCTTAAAGATGTTAGCCACAACAATATGATAGCGAAAGGACACAAAACTTTTATGTTTTGTGTCCTTTCGTTTACCAATATACGGTTGTAAAATTAGTCTGCGCATCAGATAAACTCAAATCATCCTCATTATATATATTGTTGTATTGTTTTTTTATTACATTTTGATTTTCTTTTTCAATAAAGGCATACGAATCTCTATAAACTTTTACTGAATTATCATCTTTCTCATCACAGGCAATAACATAAAAATGTTCTGAGGTTTCAAAAACAATAAATTTGTTATTTTCAATAATCCTTGACTCGTTATACATAGAATTAAGCACATTTATATTATATCCATTTATATATACCATACCACATGAAATAATAAAAAATAATGATGTAAAAATAGCAAGTAAAGAAATCGTTGGTTTAATCATTTTATTTGCAAACATATGTAATATTATTTTTTTAAATAATAAAAGAATAATAGCAATACAAATATTTGTTGGCAATGTAGAGGTCCAAAAAATCGGCAGTGATGTTTTTGTGGGGAGTATATAGAAAAGTGTTATTAATATAGTTATTCCCACTAAATACAATATGAGAGATTTAATAAATCCAAGTTTTGTTTCTAGTTTGCTTTTCATTTCCAAATAATTAAAAAGGATAAAAACAAGAGTAATAAATATAAATTTCGGTGATAATTCTAACAATAACTCGTACTTATCAAAAACCGTATCTTCGAAATAATATGTAGGTACTTCAAATAAGTTAAAATAAGGCAGCCAATATATGTATGTATACAGTTTATAACCTTGTGAACCTAAAATTGCTGCAATACTGATTATAATAGCTGATAATATTGGCGACTTGTTCATAAATTTCCAAATAGTTTTAATTATGCTTTTGTTCTTTGCCTTATTACTCATTTCAACACTCCTTTTTATATGTTCGAAAAATCAATAAATTAGACCATTAATTGTTATCTAACGGCATTAACCCAGTTATTTTTATTAACAAAATATTTCGTTGCTACTGTTGTCGATACACCTAAAACGCCTACGGAAATTCCTAACGCAGGGAAAATATCCAGTATTGTTTCTGCTACTCCAATTGGAACGGATAAATAAGTTGCCATATTAGAAAAAGACGAAAGTTTTTCCGCCCAATTTAATTCCTTAACAGCTTTATCTAAATCGTTTATTATTCTTTTAGATATAGTTGTATTTTTATTGCAACAATCACACTCTAATTCAGAAAGCACTTCACGTAATCTTTTTATATCCTTTTTGTGTTTCTCCTTAACTCGTAACAATTCTTCAAAATTTATCATTTCTGGCAACTGACAAATCTTATCATTTATATTAACTCTTATATTTTTATATAAGTTTAGTTCTCTTTCAACCTGATAATCTTCTTTTAGTCCAAGATTTTGTATATCATAATAGCTATTATATATTAAACAATCATTATCATTAGACTGTTTAATCTCCCACAACACCCGATAAAATACATTTTGTATTTCTAAGAACAATTCAGATAAATATGATCCTACTCTTTCAATTTCATTTTTGGGATAGTCTATATATATAGGATTAAATTCTCTAGAAACAAACATATCAATATTTTTACTCATTGTATAAAAGAAATTGTCATCTCCATACATTTTCTTTCCAAATGCAAAATCTATCATTCTTGACATAAATTCTTCGCATGAAAGCTCTCCTTTCATTTTATAATATTTTTCGCCAAGCGATTTAACTAAATAATTAATTATGGACGGCTTGATATATTCAACAAAAAAGTCATCCTCTTTTCTTTCAAAACAATCTACAAAACTATAGTTAAAACTATATTCTTTATTAAATGACTCCGATTCTATAATCGTAACTTTAAAATAATTCTTTATTGCAGAAATATCGACATTATCTAGCACCCCGTAAGGAAACAATATTTCATCATACAAAAGTAATATTTGCAACAAATTTTGATTTCTTTCCATTGACCTGTCGCCACCGCACAAATCTCTCACCAAACTTTCTTTATTTTCGCGACTCCAATGCATAAATGAATCTGACAATGGATATTCTTTTCCTTTAACTAAAAAATGAGTAGAAAAATAGGCTGCATCTTGTTCGTTTAATAATATCTTACTTTTCATATTATCTCCTTGCTATATAATTCTATATTGCTTATTTTAGCAAAAAACACACAAGTTGACAACTAGCTATTGGATTATTATAATGATAATATCTTGGTATGGAATACATAAGAATAAAATAACACTTTAACTGCCACCCCAAATCGCCTTTTTGCTAACATCTTGCTAACATGAGTGTAAAAAAGCAGCAAATATTAGCAAATATTCTAAGGGAAAACATTAACACAGCAACCCGTGAAGATCTTGATATATCAACGATTTCAAGGGATTTAAAGAGAAATTAAAAACGCCCACGGGCGTGACTCCTAAGGGTCAGTTGTGGGTTCGATTCCCGCAGGGGGTGCCAGCTCCGATGATTTTTTCATCGGAGTTTTTTGTTATTGATGAAATGTCGGATTTCAAAAAATTTATTTACTTTTTTTCAGTTCACTGATATAATTCAATTACAGTTCATACAAGAAAAGAGGAACAAAAAATGTCAGAAAAAAAGGTTTACAGCAGTAAAGTTGAAGCGGCATATATAGAAGAAGATATATTCCGTTCAAAGGACGGTACGATGAGGAATATGATATTCTCTACACCTTTCCTGATAGCGCTGACGGCGTTTTGCGTTTATATGGCTATTACCGAAGAGAACGGCTTTTTTATTTTTATGGGAGTATGTTTAGGGCTTCTCACCTTGATACTTTCTTTTGTTTCCGTATTGGGTATATCCAATCACATCAAACTTCACATAAAAGATGCAGAGAACATCAAGAAACGTTTGGCGCAAAGTATCGACGGCGATTTTTACAATAAATGTGTTGAGGCAGGTTATACTGACATTAACAAACGCAGCGACGTTGAAAAAATATATAACCTTGCAAAATCAGAAGGATACACAGAAACCAAAGAAGAGATAATAGAGGTTTACAAAAAAGCTGCCGTCTTACTGGCTGAAATGGAAGCAGAGCAAAAGATTGCAGACAAAAAATCCAAGCTTCAGAGTCTTATGGAAGCCGAAGCAGAAAGAGAAAAAGAAAACAGAAAGTACATAAATCTCAAAGGTATAGAAAAACCAATCGCAATGATTGACAGCGAAATCGCAATGTTGAAGCAATCTATTTCACGCCAAGAGTCCGAAATAAGAAAAATCAACAACGGAGCATCTTCATATTATCATTTAAACAAGCAACACGAAGCAAACTGGGCTACTCACGGCGGAATCGCAAGCGCTATCGGCGGACCTGTCGCAGGCGCGGCCGTTGCAGCCGACGTTGCGCAGAGATCAGCCGAAGCGAAAGCGAACAATCAAAGATTAAGGGAAACCGCAACAACAATGGCATCAACATTGAATTCCAGAAGTTACAGTTCCATTTCGGATTCCGGCCGAAGAATCGATGAACTGCAAAAGAAGAAAAAAGACCTTCAGATGTTGCTTGTTGAAGAACTTCCCGAAAGCAAGCTTTTAAAATATATCTCACCAACTGTTGTATCACAGAGCGTCAGCGAAACAGGCGCTGTCATTGTAAACGTAACAACTCAGAAATCTCCCGATTTCCTGATTTATGACGACACACACGCCGTTGTTGACGGCAGCGTCAAAGTTCTTCTGATGAACGGCAATGACGTTGCAGGCACTGCATTTTTCTCCCTTCCGTTTTCAGGTTCAACCGAGATTGCAAGAGCTACCGTTGTTTGCCGCGAGCTCAAAGGCAACGTGACTGAAATCAAATTTGAGCCATATCATCTCTGGGCAATCGAGAAGACAAAAGAAGATAAACCGAAGACAACAACAGATAAAAAAGGTCCGACTCCTGCCGCATCAATAAAGCCTGAACGAAATACACCATTGACTGCTGAAGGTTGCAAGAATGCGATTGTACGGAGTATGGAACCCGGTAAGTTATACTCAATCACGGATATTAAAGAATGCTGTCCCGAAGTAAGCGACTTAACACATCAAAGAGTTTCAGCTCTTGTCAGGCAACTGATACCAACACGCATTGAACGCTATGAAGAAAACACCAAAGCATATTTCAGACTCAAATAGGCGTTGTGTCGGGATGTGAAGCAAAATAAATAAAAAAGCCGTAAATTTCCTGGTAACCAAGGAATTTACGGCTTTTTAAATTCATCCCATTTATTCGTTTCGGATCAGCACTTACAGAAGTTTGAAATATACATTCCTTTTATCCTCAACACGTTCAATATAAGTGCCCATCACGCGTCTGACGAGATAGGAAACCCTTTGGTTTGTGAAATCAGCCACTTCCGGACAGTTCCGGATGATATCTGCAATTGTGTATAACTTACCGGGTTCCATGCTAAAAATAATAGCTTTTGCAAGACTCTGTTCTTCCGGATTCAGGCTCGTAACGTCCTCAATTCTGACGGGTTTTCTGGGTCCGGAAGGAATCGGATATTTTTTATCTATTTTTGCCTTCAGTTCCTTTTTCTTTTTATCCAATTCTTTTTCTGTCCCGCTTTTGTTTTCATTATAATCTTTGTCAAGCTTTCGCAGTGCTTCATCAGTGTCAGCAACTACCTGCTGACTTTCCGCAATTTTAAGCTTTGCTTCTTTTTTTACGGAAAACGCAAAAAAGCCCGCCCCCGACAATTTCTCCTGAGCACTATGCAAATCTTGTTGTGCATTCATTTTCTGCTTTTCAAGCATATGTTTTTTATCACGGTACGCATTATCGCGTTTTTCATTAAGAACTGCTTTTTCCTTTGAAATCGCATCGGATAATTCTTTTTTTCTGAGCGCCTCCTGTTTTTTTCTGACAGCATCCCATTCTTTATACTGCTCCTGATAAACCAGCATTGCCTTTTCGTGTTCGGCTTTTTCTTCTGCATCTTTCTTTTCTTTTATCTCTTGCTGAATGCGCATTTGCTCATGACGTTCAGCGCGCTCCTTAGCCTCAGCCTCTTCTCTGCCGGGAAAAGTCATATACTTATCTTCCCAGTAGCGCTCAATTATTTTGCTGTCAATTCCGGGAACATATTTGCGGCTTGCAACATCCCCAAGGTCTCTTCCGTTAAGAGACGCTGTAAAATTATTTTCTATTTCAGATTCTTCATTAAGCCATTCAATAAGCTCTTTAACCTCTCGCACGGCACCGACATCAGGATCCTGAGAAAGCAAAGGTCTGCATTTCTCATCCACCAACACAACCAGCGACTGATATGTTGCATAAAGATTATCGCAAGCAACACGGGCATCGTGGGCGATATCAACTACACTGCTTGCGGCACTGCCGCCAAACAAATCAATAGTACGGCTTGCTTTTCTTTGTATCGCAGAATTTGCTCTGTCAAAATCGCTTTCTGCTTCTTTTGCGCGGTTTCTTGCATATTCAACAGTGCTTTTCATTACTTGGGTGGTATCAATATTGCCCATAGAACCTCTCCTCAAAATTAATAGTTTGATTGTATCACAAATGAAGTTGTTGTTCAACCCCTGAACACTTTCGCAGAACATACACTCACAGCCCAAGGGTCAGTTGTGGTTTTGTTTTCCGCAGGGGGTGCCAGCTCCGATGATTTCATCGGGACTTTTATTCTATAATACCCCCGACCCACCGGTACTTTTACAATGTTGACTCCCGTATTTTTGTATGTTATAATCTACTCATCAGTTACAAAGCAAACAAGTTTCACAAAACCATTTATCTGTAAGGGGAGTTTGCAATGAGTGATCTTGTAATCAAAGGAAAGCACCAATTATCTTTTCTGCATCTGGCGTACAGAATCGGAAAAAAGCTGGGCAAAAAAGATAAAGAAATAACGAAAAAGCTTCTGGATAAACCTGTGAGGACAATCCCGTCTCTTGCTGATGAGATTGCTCAGTGGATTGAAAGCGGAAAGCCTATGCTTCTTGCACGTCTCGGCGGAACAGAAGGTGTTATTGCCGGTCAGTACTGCGAACGCCAGCTGAAAATGAGAACAGATTACAGCGAAGGAATGCTTGATTGGTTATTCACAACATCCGGCTTTTTTGCTGATGATTATGAAGATAAATCTGAGGCTGTGGACAAATATGCACGGTTGACTGTTGAAGGCATACCCGAGTGTGACTATTTATCAGCAATGTTTCCTTCCAAAGTTTATATGCCCTACTTTTTCAAGAGGTTCGCTCAGAATGCTGTTCCCACTTTCTCCGACTTCGGTCCATATTTCGACGTAGAAACAGATAAAACCTGGGTAAGAGCACTCAAAGGCAAAAAGGTTCTTGTTATCAATTCCTTTACCGACTCCATAGAGTATCAGTATAAGCGCAAAGACAAATTGGTTAAGGATGAAAAATATGAGCTTCCCGATTTCGAACTGTTGGTATACAAAACATATGTTACTCAGGTTGGCGAAAGACCCGGCGGTTTCAAAAATTCATTTGAAGTTCTTGAAAAAATGTTAAGCGATATCAGAAAAATAGATTTTGATGTAGCACTTATAGGTGCAGGTGCATACGGTTTCCCCATCGCTGTTGAAATCAAGCGTATGGGAAAAATTGCAATCGAAACCTGCGGCAGAACCCCTTTGTTTTTCGGCATTTACGGTGAAAGAGATGTTAAATCAGGCATTGAAAAGGATATGACCGATGCGTGGATAAGACCTATGGAAAATCCGCCCGAAAAATTCAAAGAGGTTGAAAACGGTTGTTACTGGTAAACGGGAGAAATATAGGATGAACAAAAAAGTTGCTATACTTATTAATTCTTGTGATTTATACGAAGATGCATGGGATCCATTCTTTTCACTGTTTAAAATACAATGGCCCGATTGTCCGTATGATATTTATCTGAACACGGAAAACGCAGACTACACCTGCGGCTGTATGAATGTAAGAACCGTTAAGACGGGTAGCGATTTACCATGGACTGCGCGTATCAAAAAAGCATTGAGCGATATAGATACAGACTACATACTGTTTATGCTGGAAGATTTCTTCCTGCTTGATCGGGTAAACGTTGACGGATTCAATGCTGTAATTTCCCAAATGGAAAAAGAAAGTGACACAGGCTTTGTTTTCTTCACTCCGATAGGTGTGGGGTACGATATCGAATATAAAAGCGGAACCGTATTCACCGATGTGAGCAGGTTTGCCGATTACAGGGTAAATGCCTGTATGGGCTTATGGAAAAAGGAATTCCTGCTTCAGATGTTATATATCGACGGAAGCCCTTGGGAATTCGAGCATAATGCAACACGCCTTTCGTGGATGTCAAAATACAGATGCTGTGTAATCAACCCCGAATACGCTTCTGTTTTTTCCTATTCAATACTTATCTCGGAAGGCTACGGTATCACCCAAAGAAAGTGGCTTCCCAAAAACAAGGAACTGTTTGCAAAATATAACATTAGCGTTGATTTCAGTAATCTCGGAATTTTACAAAGTAAAACAGCCCCTTCTTCCGCAAAGCAGGGTACCCGAAAGAGAAAAAGCAAGCTGAAAAGTCTTTTATCTCCGATAACGAGAAGAATACGCAAATACAAAAAACGCTTAAAAAAGCTGTTCAGATATGCGTCCGACACTCTGTTTATAAAGTCAAAATTCAACTATTACTGCAACAGTATAAAAAAATAAGCAAAAGACGGCCTGCAAAGAATTTTCAATCTTTGCAAGCCGTCTTTAACAATATTCAAATCAGAACACAAAGCTGACCACGAGAACGATTATCCAGAGAAGGGTTGTGATGCAGTATTTTTCCGCATATGCGCCTGCATAGGTAATAACCGTGGGAATGTATGCAAGTATTCTGCCGATTGCGTTACCTTTTTTCTGACGGTAAAGCAAATCGTGAAGATTCATTGCATCCTCAACAAGAGGGAACACATTGCAGAGCATCGACACACCCACATATGTCATAAGAACATAAAGTATGAAAAGTCCGAGAGAATCCTGAGGTGTGATACCCATATATCTGAGATTCATAAATCCTGCAAGAAAAATCCAGATGCCTGCATTGAAATTCATAAATGCAGGGCCTGTTGCAAGAAGATATGCCGCAAACCCCTTCGAGGCAAGCGTGTGGTCAACATGACCGCAGGCTTCGTCTATGCGGAGATAGCCGGGCACTTCCACGGGCAGACCAAACATTTTGCAGGTCAGGTGCTCCCAGAAGCCTTTGATATAAGCACCGGGGAAGGTCAATATTTTTGAAGCTATATAAAGAGCTGTCATGCCAGGTCACACTCTCCTTCCGTAAGAACTTGTGCCGCAGTCTTTTTGCCTGCAATGATTTCTTTTGTCACATCTTCAAGAACGCTTTCATCAAACTGACCGAGAATTTCTTCAATATCTTCTGAATATTCTTCATCCATCTTATCGCTGTTTTTCAGAAGATATGCGCTCAGGTAAAGGGTATTATAGAATGCAGGGTCATCCAGAGTGCTTGTGTCATAAGTTGACTGATAAATATAATATGCATAGTTATATGCAAGCATCATGGAGTCAAAAGCATTTACATAGTCGTTATCCGCCAGATATACAAGGGCAAGCTGACGGTTGAGCTCGGGGATTGATTCATATGCTTCAAGAGCTTCAAGGCAAAGAGTTTTTGCCTTATCCGTCTGAACAGTTCTTCTCAGATAAACGATTTCAAGCATATATGCGGTTTCGGTTTCTTCGTTGTTGACTTTGAACTCTGCAAGGGTTTTGCTTGCCGCATCCTTATTGCCTGCATCAAGCTCAATATCCATTTTCAGCTTGTATGCATCGTATTTTGAAGTATCGTTTTCTATTATCTTTTCAAGATACTCAACAGCTTCTTCGCTTTTGCCTGCCGCCGCAAGGGTTTCTGCCATAGGCTGATAATAAATCCATCCGTAATCCCTGCCTGTTGCAAGTGCTGATTTTTCAAGGTCTTTAAGTATTTCAACCTGAACATTCACATCTGATTTCAACAAATCCGCAACCGCAAACTTATAGAAATCGATATAGAGGTCGGTAACACCTTCCTTACCCTTGAAGGAATCAAGCTCTGCATAGATTTTTTCCGCATCGGGATTTTCATCATATGCTTTGTTGAGGGTTTCTTCAATAAGGTCAAAGGTAGCGTCGTGCTCCTCACTGACTGCTTTATACTTCTTCATGAAGCCAAGTTCGCTGACCTTGGTGTTTCCCAGCAGATTCTGTGCAACATAATATGCATCAATGGGGCTGCTGTAATTTGCCACGGCATTCACAATGCGCTTTGTAACACCCGTACCAACCTTTGTATACTGAGATTCCATACCCAGAATACTGTTTATTTCATCAGCCATTGTCTGCACATCGGCATATGCGGTATATGCGCCGTACCAGTTTTTATTCTTTGCGAAGCTGTCACCCTTGATAACCTGCAACGAAGGTGCACTTGCAAGAAGCACAAGCACAAAAGCGAACACACTGAATCCCAACACAATAAAAGCACTCAGCCACGCAAGAAACGGTATTCTGCGTTTAAGCATTTTTGTTTCGCACTCAGTGCAGTAGTTGCTGTCTTCCGCAACCTCTCTTTCACCGCATACGGAGCAGATTTCCGCAGGTTCATCATCTTCTTCAACGGTTTCTTCCGAATCTTCCGATTCTTCTTCGGCATCATTCACGGTTTCATCAACCGTTTCATCTGCCTGCTCCGCTCTGTTTTCTTCTTCGCAAACCGTTTCTTCCTGCACTTCTTCTGCAATTTCTTCATCCGAAACGGCTTCATCAGAAATCATTTCTGTTTTTTCTTCTTCGGGAATACCGTTCAAATTTTCTTTATCCAAACGCTTATCCTCCTTTTCTGTCTGTTACAAATTCATATTTTATCATTTATTTCTGCGAATTTCAATAAATTACTGAATATTTACATATTATTAATATTAACATCACTTTTCATTTCGGATTTGATGTGCTATACTTAACCTATGGAGGCGTATACTAATGAAAGAAATAAACATCAGAGATATCAGAAAAAGTCCCGTTGAGCTTATTTCCGACGGCTGGGGTCTTGTTACCGCAGGCAACGAAAACGGCTTCAACACAATGACCGTAAGCTGGGGTGCCCTGGGCGAAATCTGGGGCAAGGATGCGGCATTTGTATTCATCCGCCCTCAGCGATACACCTATGAATTCACCGAAAAAGAAGAAATTTTCACACTTTCTTTCTATGGCAGTGAATACAAAGATGCACTGAAAATCTGCGGTTCAAAAAGCGGCAGAGATATTGACAAAGCGGCTGTCTGCGGTCTTACTCCCGTTTTTACCGACGGCGGAGTTACCTTCGAGCAGGCGGAATATACCCTTGTGTGCCGCAAAATGGCTTCACAGTTTATTGACCCCGCAGGTTTTGCGGATGCTTCAATAGAAAATAACTATGCCAACAAGGATTACCACAAAATGTACGTTGGCGAAATTATAAAAGTTTATCAGAAATAAAAAATTTGTGTCACCTTTTGCCTTTCTGTTTCGTTTATATAGTGAGAGGCAAAGGTGATTTTGCTTTTTTCGAGAGGAGGCGATGATTTGCCCGCCGACAAACAAAAAATCGTGTCTGACCCGGAGCGTGCCGTTGAAGAATACGGCAACAGTCTTTACCGTCTGTGCATCGTTATACTTCAGAATTGTGATGATGCTCAGGATGCGGTGCAGGATTGCTTTCTGCGTTACATAACCAAAGCTCCCGATTTCAGGTCATCCGACCACGAAAAAGCCTGGCTCATCCGTGTGGCAACCAACATCTGCAAGGATATGCTCAGATTTCGCAAGCACGCAGACTGTCTGAGCATTGATGAAATCCGCAATCTCACTTCAAGCGAGGATAATGCGCAAATCCTCGGTATGCTGGGATTGCTGGAAGAAAAATACAGAGCTGTTATTCATCTGCACTATGTTGAAGGCTACGTCACAAACGAAATTTCGGATATGCTTGGCATAACATCCGCCGCCGTAAAAAAACGGCTGCAAAGAGGCAGAGAAAAACTGCGTGAAATTTACGAAAAGGAGGCGATATGACAATGGATTTCAGCAAAATCAGACCTGCCGTTGAAGATATAACCCTTTCCAACGAGCAGAAAGAAAAGATACTTGATGCCTGTCGGGGCAAAAAGAGAGCTTTCAATTATAAGCCGCTTGCTTTTGCCGCCGCAGCAGCAGTAACCGTTGTTGTTATTGCTTCTCCCGGTTTCCTGTTCAGGGCAGGTTCCTCCGACGATGCCGCGGAAAATGTGAAAGAGAATTACTACGACAGTGCAGGCGGTGATTTTTATCTGTATACCGCTGACGGTGATTTCAGCCCTCAGAACCCGGCCGAAAACGGCTCAGCCGCAGATATTCCCGTATTCAGAGCCGAAGGTTTTTCAGAGCAGTATTCAGTTATTCCCTTTGAATTTATTGCACTTGCAGACAGAACCGAATACGAAAGCTGGGTGTCGGGTATTTCTCCCGACGGCGGAATGGCTATGATGCAGTTTGTGAAACATTTCGGCATTGAACGAAGCGATTTTGACACCGCAAACATTGCCTATGCCGCAAGAACGGGAAAATTTTTCAATGCTGATGAGGTCTATTCTTTCAATTAAAAAACCGCCCTCAGTGAGAGCGGTTATATCGGATTATTCAACAATTTTGTAACCCAGAGCAATTACTTCGGGCTTGCTGTATGTTCCGTAAAGTTCATCAAAGGTTGACTGCGT
Organism: Acutalibacteraceae bacterium; assembly: GCA_036309745.1. Taxonomy (GTDB): domain Bacteria; phylum Bacillota; class Clostridia; order Oscillospirales; family Acutalibacteraceae; genus CAG-177. The sequence goes on from JAXJTD010000106.1 coordinate 25,896, forward strand.
GGGATCGGTATACTTGACAACAACCATCAGAATTTTACTATCCTTTTCGACAACCTTGCGGTATTCATCGTTTTTTACAACTCTTAAACATGAATCATAATCCTCTGTGCTGTTATAGAACATATAGTCAAGTCTGTAATCAATTTCACCCTTTTTGTTGAAAACATACTTCTGATATTCCCTGCCTCTTGACGAGGAAATTTCAAGAACAAGCTCCTTGCCCTTCTTGGTCTTGCCTATTTCGGCAATGTAATCATCAATCTCTTTGTTGAGTTTATCCTTCTCTTTCTGCTGCTCTGCCAGTTCCGATGCTCTTTCTGCCTGAAGCTGGCTGACCTGTGCCTGAAATTCCTCAGGTCTGTAAGGCTCTGTTTCTTTGTTTTCCGAAGGCTTGACTTTGCAGGCGGCAAGGGTAAAAAGTGCCGCAGCGGCAAGAATAACGGATAATATCTTTTTCACGGAAATCTCCTCCTTGTGTTAACTCTGTATATTATATGTGGCATATTTTTTTGAAAAAGTCAAGGCTTTTGAAGAAATTTTACATTTACGCAAACCGAACACAATATTTAAAGAAAGGTGATGTTGAAATGAAAAAATTATTCGCAATCATCCTTTGTGCCGTAATCGCATTTTCATTTGCGGCTTGCGGTGCAAAATCAAACGACGCCGCACCCAACGAATCAGGCATGGCAATAGCTCAGGATTCCGCAATCAAATATACGGCGGATGAAAAGTTTGAACTTTATTCCAATGCCGCAGGCGGTTCGGGTGATGTAAAAGCGCCTGCATCCCAAAACACTCAGAACGAAAAAATCATCAAAACCGTTGAACTTTCTGTTGAAACAAAGGAATATGAGGCTTATCTCAAATCCCTGACTGCAAGTATCAGTGCCGCAGGCGGATATGTAGAAACCTCAACAACCGACCTTGGCAGCAGCACCTATTCCAACCGATATGCAACATACACCGTCCGTATTCCTTCCGCAAACCTTGATGCATTCATCAATGCGGCAAACGAAAAAGGAACTGTCGTTTCAAAAACAGAAAATCAGCAGAACGTAACCCTTGAATATGTTGACCTTGAAAGCAGAATCGAAGCCTATAAAACAGAAAAAGCTACCCTTACGGGTCTGCTTGAAAAGGCGGCATCCCTTGAAAATGTTCTTGCGATTCAGAAAAGGCTTTCAGAGGTTAATTATCAGATAGAAACCTACACTTCTCAGCTTAAAGTTCTTGAAAACAGAGTAAGTTACAGCACGGTCACAATGAGAATAAATGAGGTTGAGCGTGTTACCGAATCAAAGCCTACCGTGTGGACACGAATCAAAAACCGTTTTCTCAACAATCTTGACATTCTTGCAGACGGCTTCATCGACCTTGTTGTTACTGTTGTGGGCGGTCTGCCCGTAATCGTTCCTCTGGGAATCGGAATTTTCCTTGCAATCATAATCATCAGAAAGATAATCAGAAAACGCAGAGGATATTAAATATCAACCGCAGACGGCGCGCTTGAAAGAGCGTGCCGTTTCTTTTATTAAATTTATTTTAATTCTTTTAAAGAAAATATAATTATACTCTTTTTGATATCATATATTATGGAATATTATTATAGTGAAAGTGAGCTGATAATTCTGGCTAAAACACTTGTTTTAACCGAAAAACCCTCTGTTGCAAGAGATATTGCCCGTGTGCTGGGCTGTAAGAAGAACGGCAACGGATGTATAATCGGCGATAAATATATAATCACCTGGGCACTGGGTCACCTTGTCACTCTGGCAGACCCCGAAGCCTATGACAATAAATACAAAACCTGGCGTATGGATGACCTGCCCATGCTTCCCAAACATATGAAGCTGGTTGTTATCGGTCAGACCTCAAAGCAGTTCAAGGCGGTAAGTTCACTTCTCGGCAGTAACGAGGTTGACAAGGTTGTTATCGCAACCGATGCAGGCCGTGAAGGTGAGCTTGTTGCACGCTGGATTATTCAGAAGGCAAACTGCAAAAAGCCTATGCTCCGCCTCTGGATTTCATCACAGACAGACAAAGCAATCCGTGAGGGCTTCGCCTCATTGAAACCTGCTTCTCAGTATGACAATCTTTACCGCAGTGCGCAGTGCAGAGCAGAGGCAGACTGGCTTATCGGTCTTAATGTGAGCCGTGCCCTTACCTGCAAGCACAATGCCCAGCTTTCCGCAGGCAGAGTGCAGACGCCCACACTTGCAATGATTGTAAAGCGTGAGGAAGAAATTCTTAAATTCAGGTCAAAGGATTATTTTACCGTCAAGGCGGATTTCGGCACCTTTACCGCAATATACAAGGACAGCCGCAATCAGGCGAGATTCTTTGATGCATCTGCGGCACAGCAGGTTGCGGATGCGGTAAAAGGCGGCAGAGGAATTATTTCCGAAGTCAAAAAGGTTTACCGTTTCAAAGCACCTCCTGCGGCTTATGACCTTACGGAGCTTCAAAGAGATGCCAACAAAAAATACGGCTACTCCGCAAAGCAGACTCTCTCCCTTATGCAAAGCCTTTATGAAACACACAAGCTCCTCACCTACCCCAGAACGGATTCACGGTACATCACCAAGGATGTTGCCGCTACTCTCCCCGAAAGACTCCGTGCAATAGCGGTGGGCCCCTACAAGGATGCGGCAAATTCGGTTCTCCGTGCAAAACCCGTTCAGACAAAATATATCGTAAACGATGCCAGGGTTACAGACCATCACGCTATAATTCCCACCGAGCAGTATGTTGACCTTAACAAGCTTTCAAGGGAAGAACGCCACATTTATGACCTTGTTGTGCGCCGTTTTCTTGCAGTGCTCAGTGCGCCCTTTGAATATGATGAAATGCAGGTTACCGTAACCGTTGGCAAGCATAAATTCTATACCAAAGGTCAGGCGGTTAAAGCCGCAGGCTGGAAGGCTCTCTATGATTCATCGCTTTCTGACGAAGACGACGGCGATGATGATATTTCGTCACAGTCACTGCCTCCCCTTGTGCAGGGTGCAAGTGTAAATGTCAGCGGAGTGCGCCTTGTTGCAGGCAAAACATCTCCTCCCGCAAGATATACAGAGGCAACACTGCTTTCTGCAATGGAAAACCCCACAGGTCAGGTTGACGACGGCTCACTGAAAGATGCCCTCAAAACCGCAGGCGGTCTGGGTACACCTGCCACAAGAGCAGATATTATAGAAAAGCTGTTTGATTCTTTCTGCGTTGAGCGCAGAGGCAAAGAAATCTTCCCCACCTCAAAGGGAAAGCAGCTTATTGACATTGTACCTGCCGACCTTAAATCCGCCGAGCTTACCGCAAGATGGGAGCAAAGGCTTTCGCTTATAGCCAAAGGCAGTGCGGACAACAGAAAATTCATTGAAGAAATGCGTGACTACGCAAGCTCTCTTGTAAGCTCCGTTAAATCGGATGAAGCGAAATACAAACACGATAATATGACCCGTGAACCCTGCCCGGAATGCGGCAAATACCTGCTTGAAGTCAACGGTAAAAAGGGTAAAATGCTTGTTTGTCAGGACAGAGAATGCGGCTACCGCAAAAGTATATCAGTTATCACCAACGCACGCTGCCCCGAATGCCACAAAAAGCTTGAAATGCGCGGCGAAGGTGATAAAAAAGCGTTTTTCTGTGTCTGCGGATACAGAGAAAAGCTTACCGATTTTGAAAAGAGAAAAGAAAGTGCAGGCGCAGGCAAAAGGGATGTTGCAAAGTATATGCAGCAGCAATCAAAACAAAAATCATCAAGCAACCCTCTTGCCGATCAGCTTGCAAAATGGATGGAGGAAAACCAATGAAACGTTTTCTTTCTTTGATTGCGGTTTTCGCATTACTGATAACCTGCACATCCTGTTCAGGCGGCGGCAACAAAGCCATATCTTACAGCCTCAGTGCATCACCCTCAACCCTTGACCCTCAGTATGCAACGGATACGGGTGCTCATATAATCATAGGTAACACCTTTGAAGGGCTTATGCGTCTTTCGGAAAACGGTGAAGCCGTAAATGCTCTTGCAGAAAGCCATACCGTTTCCTCTGACGGGCTTACCTATACCTTCAACCTCAAACACGATACCGAATGGTACTGCCCTTCCGTGCTGAAAAGCGAGTTCGGTGAAGAATTCTACAACAGATTTTCAACCGAAAAGGTTACCGCCAGGGATTTTGTTTTTGCTATGCAGAGAGCGATTTCTCCCGACACAGCATCTCCCTCGGCACACCGCCTTTTTATTATTGAGAATGCGGCGGAAATTCATTCAGGCAAAGCAGATGTATCATCGCTCGGTGTTACCGCACCTGACGATTATACTCTCATAATAAAACTGAACGAAAAAAGCCCCGACTTTCTCGAAAGGCTGACGGAAAGCGTATTTATGCCCTGCAACGAAGATTTCTTCAATTCAATGAACGGCAGATACGGCCTTACCCACAGACACATTCTTTGCAACGGCCCGTTTTATATAGGTGCCTGGGCAAAGGATGACTCCCTTTCCATAAGAAGAAACAAATATTATTCGGGCTCCCGTGAGGTGCTCCCCAGCTCCGTTAATTTTGATTTCGGTTTTGACCTTAAAACCGTTTCTTCCCGTATATCCTCCGCATCACTTTCAGCGGCAATGCTCCCGCCCGATTGTGCTCTGCCCGAAAACTCAACGGTTGTAAAAGAAAACAAAAACTCGGTATTCGGCTTTGTTTTCAACTGCAAAGATAAATACACAAAAAGCCTTAATGTAAGACTTGCACTGTGCAATTCCGTTGACAGAAGCCTCTTTTCGCAGGGAATAGACGGTGCGGTGCCTATGAGCGGATTTGTTCCCGAAAGCTGTTCAATGGGCAGTGCAGGCTACCGTGAAACCGTAGGCGGCAGAACTCCGCACATAAATCAAAACACCGCCACGGCTCAGGCATACTGGCGCACCGCACTTACAGAGCTTGACAAAGATGTTATTCAGCTTACGGTGCTCTGCCCCGAATGGCTTGAAAATCAGGTCCGCCATCAGCTTCAGATATGGCAACAGACCCTGGGAATAAGCCTCGGCATAACCGTAGAAACCAAAACTCACGAAGAAATTCAGGCCGCCGTCAGCTCAGGCAACTTTCAGATTGCCCTTGCTGGCATTGAAGCAGAGCAGGACAGTGCGGTTGACTTTCTTGCATCTCTCAGAAACGGCGGAGTTATGGGCTTCAATTCCGATGAATACGGAACAGTTATTGACCGCCTTCTCACCGTCGAAGATGAAAACGACCTTCTGGGCGGATGCTACACTGCGGAAAACTATATTCTCCAACAGGGTTACTGCTATCCTCTTTATTGCCGTTCAAGCCGCTTTGTTATGAACAACGACATTGAGGGCATCACTCTGGGCAATTCCGAAAGCACGGTTTGCTTTATCGGCACAAAGAGGTATAACTGATGAAAAGAAAAACCGTCACCATTCTTTGCTGGCTTGCGGTTGCGGTGTGTATGGGCGTTATATTTTATTTTTCGTCTCAGCCTGCCGGGGTATCCCAAGCCGTAAGCGATGAGTTTGCATTTGCTTTTAATCTGCCATTCGGCAGCTTTATTATCCGAAAGGCTGCCCATTTTCTTGAATTTGCAGGGCTTTCCGTTCTCATTTTCAACGCACTTCACAGTACATTCGGCAGATTCAGACCCTTTGTATCATTCATAATCACAGCTCTTTATGCCCTGACAGATGAAATACACCAGATTTTTGTTGAAGGGCGTGCCTGCCGATTTTTTGACTGGGTTGTTGACTGCTCAGGTGCGGCGGCAGCACTGATTTTTATATGCCTGATTATTTATATTTCAGGCAAAAAGAAAAGGAGATGTTCCGATGACCGATAACGAAAAAATTATGATTGCAGGCTGTGCGGCAGGTGCCGCGGCGGCAACCGTACCTGCGGTTTACGGCTTTATGAAAGCCACCGCAAGACAGCCAATCTGCGATAAAGATTTTCTCCGCACGGAAAACGGAGGTTTCATCTCCGAATGCGGTGCACCCACTGTGCTCCGCGGCATAAATCTTAACGACGACCTTTTCTGGTACAGGAAAGATGATCTTGATGAAACTGCAAAAACCGCCGATGTTTTTGCCGCACTTGAAGATCGTTTCGGCAGATACGGCGCAGGTCAGCTTGCAAAAAAATATAACGAGGGCTTTATCACAGCCTCCGATATCAGAAAGATTTCAAAGCTGGGCGCAAACTGCGTAAGAATTCCTTTGCGTTACAAATTTCTTTTAACAAAAGAAAACTGCAAAGGTGAAATTGATTTCGACCGCCTTGATTATATTATCGAAAAATGCAGGAAAGCAGGGCTTTATATTATTCTTGACCTGCACTCTGCGCCGGGATTCCAGAATACGGATTCAGCCTGCGGCAAGGATGAAGAAAGCGTGCTTTTCAGTTCGACGAAAGAAGGTTTTGAAGCAAGAAACGCAACCGTCAGACTGTGGACACAGATTGCCGCACACTACAAAGATGAGCCTGCCGTTGCAGCATACGACCTGCTTAACAGACCCCTTAACCGTATTGCACAGTGGGAAGAAAGCCTTGATACACTTCATAAGTTTTACAGAAGACTTCTCAAAGCTATCCGCAATGTAGACGAAAAACACATAATAATTTTTGAAGCCGCAGGTGCACCCGACACCCTGCCTTCCCCTGAAAAATTCAGGGATGAAAATATTGCATACGGTATTTATTCACATTGCAACACCACCTTTGAAATTCAGGCAATGGTAAACGGTGTGAAGCAATTCAAAGAAAGCGGCATACCCTTTGTTATCTGCAAGCTCCGTGCAGAAGAAAATCTGGCCTCATCCCTTGAAGCAATGAACGATAACGGTATCTCCTGGCTTGCAGGTGATTACAAGGGTGCAGGGCTTAAATCCGCTTTCCTTTACGGCGGCAGTGTGCCCGAAGCAGACCTTACCTTTGACAGCTACGATGTTATAGGTGAAAAATGGTCAAAACCCCTTGCCACAAAGAATTTTGAACTCAACAAAGAAATGAGCGCAATCCTCAAAAACGCCTTCAAATACGGTGAAATAAGCATCGTGAAACCCGAAGGAAAGCCGAAATTCAGAGTGAAGCTCGGTTCAAAGCTCATTTACGGTAAATAAAAATCACAGCCGTCGGCAACAAGCTGACGGCTGATTTTTTCCTCATAAAACGTGTAAACCCCCTTGGATATACCAAGGGGGTTCTTTAAGCATAATATAAGTCAGAGCTTATGCCTGCTCCTGCTTCTTAGCAAAGCACTCGCTGCAATAAACAGGTCTGTCCTCACGGGGCTTAAAGGGAACCTTTGCAACTCCACCGCAGGAATCACATGTTGCTTCAAACCACTCACGCTCGCCACGTGCAGCATTCTTACGTGCAGCACGGCAATCCTTGCAACGCTGGGGCTCGTTTACAAAGCCTTTTTCAGCATAGAATTCCTGTTCGCCTGCAGTGAAAGTGAATTCATTGCCGCATTCCTTACAGATGAGAGTCTTGTCTTCGTACATTGTTTTTAACCTCGCTTGAAAATATTTTTTATTCTACCCCTTGCGGAGCATTATAAACCCAATAAAGTGCGCATCTTCTTGCGTATGCGCTGCAAAGCATTATCAACAGCTTTATCACTGCAACCAAGCTTCTGAGCAATCTGAGAATAGCTCATATCCAGCAGCCTCAGGTCAATAACCTGCTTTTCAAAATCTGAAAGCTCTTCGGAAAGAAGCTCTCTGATGTGCTCCGATGTTTCTTTTTCGGACACTATATCGGCAGGGTCGGTGCCTGAATCCGTCACATCAACATCGGATGTTTCATAAGGCACAGCCTTTGAAAGGGCAGCGTTCTTATTATTGAAACTTGTCCTCACCGCTGATACGATACGGTTGTTTATGCAGACCTCTGCATATGCTTTGAAACAACCTTTTGAAGCGTCAAATGTTTTGACTGCATCAAGAAAACCCAGCATGCCTTCCTGAGCAAGATCATCACCGGAAATTCTCGGGCCTGCGAAACCTGAAGCTTTTGCCCTTGCAATGGGAGTTACCGTTGCAATCAGGAGAGCCATTGACGCATCATCGCCGTTGGCGGCGCGGATTGCAAGTTCCTCATCCGTCAGGGTTATTTTGCTTTTTTCGCACATTGGACTACCTCATTTTTACTGTTCCATAATAATATAATCCTTTTTTTGAATTTTGTCAACAACATTTTTGCGACACATCCGTTTATTTTTTGTTAATTGTGACGAAAGTATACAAAAATTCAACATATTGTGTTTTTTTCTCTATAAGACTTATACGCAGTAAAAATTTTTCATCCGTAAAACGACTTGATTTGCAAAAAATATTTGCGGAGTGATGCAAATGAATAATCAAAAAAATTTATGGCAGATAGTAACCCTGCTTGCGGCAGACCTTGCACTTCTTGTTCTTATTTCTTTGTTTTCTTCTTCGTCAGCTGGAGCAATGCATATGGGTCACAGCGGCGAAAAGGTAGCTGTTATTCAGCAGAAACTTTACGAAAACAAATTTTACACGGGAGAAATCAGCGGAAAATACAGCCTTGAAACACGCTCCGCCGTCAAAAAATTTCAGAAATCTGCAAATCTTGTTGCGAGCGGTGAAACGGATTTTGCAACATCAATCGCTATGGGAATAAGCTCACGCACAAGCCCCTGCTTTACCGCTGAAACAGAGCTTCTTGCAAGATGTATTCAGGAAAGCGGCAGTATGGGATACCCATCCATGCTGGAAACAGCAGAAGAAATTCTGAACAAAACAAAAGCTGCCCGTACTCTGGGCAGCTATGCTTGTGAATATTATCCCGATGCCGTAAGCTCTCACGAGCCTTCACCCGACGCTTACGCCGCCGCATTGCAGGCAATGAGAAAATACTGATTATCTGCAAAGCTCCTCTGCAAGAGCTTCAAGCTGGGCAAGGTTATCTTCGTTGACGGCGGATTTGATGTGAACGCCTGCTTCCGTGTAGGTTATATCCTTACTCTTTTCAAGCATTTTTCTCATAAACTTTTCAGCCATCAGACCCCAGGTGCCGTTCTCGATAAAGCCTACGGTACGCTTCTGATAGTTACGCTCTGTAAGGTGCTTTAAAAATTCGTGCATAAAGGGGAAGATTTCGCCGTTATAGGTGGTGGTTGCAAGAACCTGCTTGCCGTAGCGGAAGGCATCCTCAACCGCCTCTGCCATATCACAACGGGCAAGATCGTTGACAACAACCTTAGGGCAGCCCTTTTCACGGAGTTTTTCTGCAAGAATTTCAACAGCCTTCTTTGTGTTGCCGTAAACGGAGGTGTATGAAATAAGCACACCTTCGCTTTCAACTCCGTAGGATGACCATATGTCGTAAAGGTTAATGTAATAACCCAGGTTTTCACTGAGCACAGGTCCGTGAAGAGGGCAGATGATTTCAATATCAAGACCTGCCGCTTTTTTCAGAACAGGCTGTACCTGAGGGCCGTATTTGCCTACGATGCCGAAATAATAGCGTCTTGCTTCGCAAGCCCAGTCTTCATCCGCGTCAAGGGCGCCGAATTTGCCGAAAGCATCTGCGGAGAAAAGAACCTTATCTTTGCTGTCATAACTCATAATAACTTCGGGCCAGTGCACCATGGGTGCGGTTACAAAGTTCAGAGTATGTGCACCAAGTTCAAGCTGACTGCCTTCGCCCACAACAACCTGTCTGCCTGCAAAATCGTTGCCGTAAAACTGCCTCATCATTGTAAATGCTTTGGTTGACGCAACAATTTCAGCTTCGGGGTAAGTTTCTGCAAAAAGCAAAATGTTTGCCGAATGGTCAGGCTCCATATGCTGAACAACAAGATAATCGGGTGTTTTATCACCGATAACCTCTTTAAGATTTCCCAGCCATTCTTCACCGAAACGGGCATCTACCGTATCCATAACCGCAATTTTTTCATCCATTATAACATACGAATTGTATGCCATACCGTTTTCGACAACATACTGACCCTCAAAAAGGTCAACCTCTCTGTCATTGACACCTATATATCTGATATCTTCCGTAATTTTCATAATTCTTCTCCTTGGCTTTGATATACGGTTTATTATAGCACAGATACCTTGCTTTTTACAATAGGCTTTCGGGCAAATACATTATTTTTCAGTTCATTTACCGCTTCTTTTGAAAGCACCAGCAAAGCAAAAATATTGGGTACAGCCATAAGACCGTTAAGTGTATCGGAAATACTCCACACACTTTCAAGCTGTGTAACGCTGCCTGCAAAGGTGCATACGATATATATTATATTGTATACCTTACCGCTTTTTTCACCGAAAAGATATTCCGCACCGCTTTTACCGTAATACGACCATGCAGTAAGAGTTGCAAAAGCAAAAAGGCATATACAGATATTAAGGAAATATCCGCCTGCCCTGCCGAATACACTTTCAAACACTGCGGCACAAAGCGCCGCACCGTTAAGGTCTGTATCTGGGGACCACACTCCGCTTGTGAGAATTGCGGCGGCGGTTACAGTGCACATAAGCACCGTATCTATAAACACTTCAAGGATTCCCCACTGACCCTGACGGGCAGGATTTTCGCAGTCGGCGGCGGCATGAATCACCGCACTGCTGCCAAGCCCCGCTTCGTTTGAAAAAACTCCCCTTGATATTCCGTATCTTGCCGCCTTTGCCATTCCGTAGCCCGAAACCGCTTTGACGGTGAAAGCTTCTTTTACTATATATTTAAGGCAGGGCAGAAGATTTTCCGCATTTTTGCCGATTATTATGAAGCATGCAAGAATAAACACTGCCGACAAGACGGGTATCAGCTTTTCGGATATTGCGGAAATTCTTTTCAGTCCGCCCGAAACGGAAAAACCTGCAAACACCGCAAGAATCAGACCTGCCGCAACAGGGGGTACTCCCAAACCTGAAAGCCCTTGTGAAACAGAATTTGCCTGAGTCATATTTCCCATTCCCAGTGACGCACCCGTAAGAAATACGGCATACAGACCTGCAAGCCACTTTATTCCCACACCGTGTTCAATATACTGCATAGGTCCGCCGTGCCATTGACCGTCGGCACCCCACACCCTGTATTTCACTCCCAGAATATTTTCACAGCAGCAGGTCATCATACCCAGCACCGCAGATACGCACATCCAGAAAACCGCACCGGGGCCTCCTGCACAAACGGCAGTTGCGACCCCAACAATATTACCCGTACCAAGGCAGGCGGCAAGGGCTGTGGTCAGCGCACTCATCTGGGAAACGGAGCCTTTTTCTTTTTTGAATTTGGATTTTGAAAATATGGTTGACCGAAGCCAATCGCCCATGCCGAAAATCTGATAAAATCCTGTTTTTACAGAAAGAAAAAGCCCCGTGCCCAGAAAGACCGACAGCATGGGCACTCCCCAGACAAAGGAACTTATTGCAGAATTAATTCCGTAAAACAAAAGCCGTCACCTCATTAAATGTTATGAGATAACGGCTGCAATTATTATTTAACGTCGGTAAACTTCACTTCAAATTTATACATATCAGCATAACTCTTTACATTTGTTGATGTGCTCCTGATGTAGAAAACCGCTTTGGGGCAGGCATCGAATGCAAACTCGCCGATTTTTACCTTGTCGCCTCTGAACTGTGCGATTTTAAGATTTTCGCAGTAATTAAAAGCATAGGTGCCGAGAGTTTCAAGTTCTCTGGGCATATCGGTCTGAACGAGGTTTTTACACTCCGAGAAAGCGTATGCACCGATTTCGGTAAGGAGAGGCGATCTGTTCATAAGCGCCTTTTTAACAGAGCTGTTTGCAAAAGCGTAGTCTTCAATTTTTGTGAGGGTATCGGGTGTTCTGACTACGGTTATGGTCTGCACATCCTTGAAGGCTTCCGTACCGATAACGGTAACTGTGTAATCATCAAGAGCTGAGGGGATTTTAAGCTCAACAACAGGCTCTGTGCCGTTATATTTTGTGATTTTTGCGGTATCGTCGTCAAGAACAACATAGCTGTAAAGACCCGATTCATCAACCTTTTCTTTGTTGCAGGCGCAGAAAAGAGTGAGAACGCTTGCAATAATAAGTATAATTGACAGTACCTTTTTCATTTTGAAAATCCTTTCGGTTTTATTTATCAAAGACCTGCCTTGCGGCAATTCTCTTTGTGCTGACTGAATGTTTCGGCATAAATATATCTGCCTTCATTATCGGTGATGAAATAATAATAATCTGTATCCTCAGGGTAAAGGGCGGCATTTATTGCTTCCGTACCCACATTTGTTATGGGGCCCGCAGGCAGACCTTCGCAGTTGTAGGTGTTATAAAGCTCAACAAGTTCATTATAACGGACATCCGTAACATAGGGCTTCACATAATCCCTTAAATAGAATGTGGCAACATCGCATTGAAGCTTAGGGAAAGCACGGCTTTCAAGACGGTTGTGGATAACCGATGAAACCTTGCCCATTTCCGCAGGGTTGCCTGCCTCCTCCTGAATTATTGATGCAAGAGTCAGAATTTCATCAACGGTGTATCCCAATTCATCACATCTTGCATAAACGCTTTCATCAAGCTTTGCCTGAGTATTTTTCAGGAATCTTTTCAGTGCGGATGCACCGCTTTCATTTCTGTAAAATTCGTATGTATCGGGAAAAACATAGCCTTCAAGCAGAAACGCTCTTTCTTCGGGATTGGTTATCTCAAAGGAAAAACCTTCAAGGCTTGCAGGGTCGTTTGCCGCCGCCATAAACTCCTCAGCAGAGCATACACCGTTATCACCGAGTATCTGCGCAATCTGAGCAACGGTTGAGCCTTCGGGGAAAGTAAGCCGCACCGTATGGGATGTTGTGGGCTCGTCCACGGTAATGGTGGGGTTACTTGTATTACAGGCTGAAAAGGGTAAAACCGTAATCACTGCAAGAACAAGTGCAATCATTTTTTTCATTGTTATCTTTCTCATACAGACGATTTTACCACAGAGAGGCATAAAAATCAAGTTTTTCGAAAAGAGTTAACAATTAATAAAAAAACCGCCGAGATAACTCGGCGGTCAATTCAAGTCAAAAAATCAGTCTTCTTTCTTTGTCTTGATAACTGCTACTGTGCCTGCTGCAAGAGCAAGGAGAGCGATTGCGGGAACAACAACGCCGCTGCCTGTTGAGGGGATTGTTGTGTCAACCTTTGCGGGCTTCTTTGTTGTTGTGGTGTTGCCCTGACCTTCGTATGCTGTTTCGCCGGGTTTGAGGGTAACTGTTTCGTCAACAACTGTTGTAGCTGTTGTGCCTGCTGCGGTTGTGCCTGCTGCTGTTGTACCTGCTGCGGTTGTGCCTGCTGCGGTAGTACCTGCTGTTGTTGTGCCTGCTGCTGTTGTTGCAACAGTTGTGGTTGTGTTGAATCCGTCATCGGGATCATCATTTGTTGTGCTTTCGGTTGTAGCTGCGGTTGTTGAAGTTGTAGTTGTTGTGGTTTCACCATCGGGTTCAGCAAATGCTGTAACGAATGCACAGAGTGCAAACATCATTGCAAGAACGAGTGCGATTGTCTTTTTCATTCTCAAATCCATCCTTTAATCAGTTTTTTCGGCATAAATGCCTAATTTAATACACTAATGATTTTACACATAATCCGATGCTTTGTCAAGTGAATATATTTACCAAAAAGCAGAATAAAACGGATTAATAATTGGTTATCATACTGTATTTTAAATGTATCAATGCTAAAAATATAAACAATTCTATATGAAAGGAGCTATGTTATGTCCTACGGTTTTTTTGATAAGAAAAAGGATCCCAAATCCCAGTGGCACATCCTTGAAAAGGATATCCGCCCCGATTACGATGCGGATGACATTCCCTCTGACGTGCTGGGCAGTTACACGGGCACCGCTTACGGCGACCCCAACCCTGTCCAGGATGCGGACGACCTTTAAAAAGGGGTCGGCAGGGGGCGTACTGTGCCTGTACGCCCCGCCTGCACTACCATCTTTTTTCCCCTTGGCACAGTATTCTTTCCCCAAAGAATACTGTGCCTTATGCAAAATCTGTCAGAGTGAAACGATTCGAACTCCATACGGTTTTGAAAGGCATCTTTTCGCCACAACTGCGTTAAAAACCTTTGAAATAACCTCGTATTCCTGCAGATTTTTGCCTTGTTGTGACAAAAATCTGCTCTTTCAAAACTGCGAAGCACCGAAAAGGTCGCAGTTTTGATTCAGCGAAGTGTTTCTTTTCTGACGGCATACTGTCGTATGGCAAAGAAAAAAACGATTCGATGGGTCGGAAATCCGACCTTTACGGCGTATTTAGTTCGATTCATTTCATTCTACCCATCCATCCTGAGGTGACAGATTTGTTATCTTAAAGTCTGTGTTGAAATAAGAGTGCTTCCTTCAATATCGAAAGCGGTAACCTTCTCACCTGATACGGTGTAAAGCGTGCCGCCGATGCTTATGCCTCTCACTGCCGCATCACCCGTGTATGCCGTATCGTGATTGTATGTGCCTACGGGAGTAATTTCTCCGTCTGCAACATTGAAAAGAATATATGCGGATATTTCAGTATCCGTTGCGGAATTATGATTGACAACGGGAATACCGAAAAGCATTTTTTCACCGTCAAGCAATACACATCTGCCGTCATCTGCGGAAGGAAGAGTAACATTGCCTTCAAGAGTATATACAGAAGATGTTCTGGGGCTTGCGGGATTGCTTACATCAAAAAGAGTTACGCTGATTTTTCCGCCGTCGCCACCCACACCGAGAAGAGCGGTATCCGAAACCGCATAAAGCTCACGGTAAAAGCCCTCTGTTGAAATATTGCCTGCGGTTTTGGGCTTTGCAGGGTCGGAAATATCGATAATAAGCGTTTTTTCACTGTCGTCGCCGGCAACAAAATATGCATTGCCGCCGATATACTTTATGCTTCTGATTTCTTCGTCAGGGAATATTCCCGTAAGACCGCTTACAAATTCCATTTTCTTGTTGAGAACATAAAAATTGTTTGCTCCCAGGTCATTTGTAAGCACTTTAAGATTGCCCGATTTTTCATCGGCGGAAATACCTCCTGCCAGGGTACCCTTTGCAATATATGAACCTGCAAAAGAAATTCCGTCGGCACCGATTTCAAAACGGTAGATTTCAGTAAGTGAGCTGTGCTCTGATTTATCATCAGAATCAACGGAAACAAAGCCTCTTGCAACCGCAACGGTATACTCAGAGCAATAGACTTCCTTGCCGCTGCCCAGAATTGCAAGCCTTCCTACGGGTTTCTGTGAACCAGCAATATCCGTAACCGTTATAAAAAGGAAGGACGCTTCGGGGTCATTGACCGCAATGAAAAGCTCCTCTGCGGTAAGCCTTGTTTCTTCACCGTTGACAGCAAATGACGGAATAAGTGAATTGCCGTTTTCAGACTTTGCCGCCGAAGGTGAAATTTCCACCTGAGTAACAAGGCTCAGCTTGTTACCGTAAAGACCCGACGATACATAGCTGCCCTCCTGAGCATGCTCACGGAGCTTCACGGGAGCTGACGGGTCTGAAATATCGTAATGCACGGCCACGGTCGAGGCCTTGCCGTATGCCGCCGAGCCGTCCATTGAATAAGTGTAGCTGTTCATAAGTGCAATAAGGCGGTTATTTTTAACATATATTTCTATACATTCATTAACAACGCCTGCATCCGAACCGTCGGCAAGCACTACGGTTGAAACAACCTGCATTTCTTCGGCAGGGAGAGCCTTCACAATCTTTATCTGTTCAAGACCTGCACCGGTCTTTTCATCAACACCCGTAGTTACGATATAAAGATATCTGCCGTCTGTTTTAACAATATCCGCCGTGAAATCACCGTAGGAAACAACACCCGTTGATACTTCGGGTTTTGTTTTATCTGCGGTGTAATCCGCCTTATCTGCGGATTTATCGTCGGCAACATAGTTGCTGTAACCTTCGATAAGGCGATCCACAATACTCTGGGTAACACCCTGAGTTGAATCTTTATTGCTCTGAGGTGCCTTGCTCTCTTCTTTGTTGCCGAGAATTTCAAGAACAGCTCTTTCAACTTCCTCGTAGCTCCTTACACTCTTTACGGGCTCAACACTTTCGTAGCCCTTGTAGAATGTATCGGTTTTTATAACCTTAACACCGCCCGTTCTCATAAACAGTGCGGCAACTACCACAACAACAAGCACAGCGGCAACCGCCGTAAGCCTGCGTAAGACGACTATTTTGCCGTCAGTCCCCGTTTTAGCGGAAAAATCCTTTTCTTCGCCTTCATTATTTTTAAGCATTGCAACAACGCTTTCTTTGCGGAGCTTCAGAGGCACTTCTGCATTTTCGGATGCACCTGTTATTTCTTCACCCAGAAAATCCAGAATTTCTTTTTCTGTTTTCTTCATCACTTTTCTCCCCCTTTCCCTAAATCTCGCCGTCCAGTGCATTTCTCAGCTTGTCGAGTGATCTTTTGTACTTTGAACGCACCGTTGACGACGGACAGTCAAGGATATCGGCTATCTCGTGGCTTTTGTAGCCGCCCAATACTTTAAGCAGCACAATCTCCCTTTCATCAACCGAAAGGGTTTCAAGAGCCTTTTTCAGTTCAAACGACAGCTCAATGCCGCCGAAATCAACAGGCTCATCCCGTCCCCCGTTTTCGTCATCGAGATAGACCAAAGACTTCTTTTTTTCATTTTCTGTGTAATATCTTTTACAAGCGGCGCAGAGGATTCTGAAAAGCCAACCCTTGAACGCCTTTGAATTTTTCAGTGACTTAATCTGCTTGAATGCAGACAGCACTGCGTCCGATACTGCATCCTGCGCAAGGCTTTCACTGCCCGTTACACAGCAGGCATAGCAGTACATTTCTTTATAATACAACTCATAAAGCTCGCCGAATGCATCGACATCGCCCTTCTTCGCAAGAGTAACGAGTTCGTTTATCTGAGCGCTCAAAACCGACCCTCCTTACCACTCTCATTTAATAAGTGTCATCAAAACGCTTTTTTGTTGCATAAAAAATAAAAAATTTTTAAATTTTATTTTTCACAGCCTCGGTTATACTATACATTAATAATATATTTAAAGCAAGGTGTAAATTTTGAAGAAACATTTATTGATTTTTATGCTCATCGGCATTATGACTCTTTCTGCCTGCACGGGCAGGGCAACACTTGAAGAAACCGATGCAAATGCACCTGTTACGGTTGAAGACTTGCGCACTGCCTCCTCGCAGACCTCTGCCGTTATTCAGGGCGAAACCTCACCCCTTACGGGCAAAAAAATTCTGCCTCCTGCCTCTTTCACCGTCAACGACCCGAACAACAAGAGAGGACTTCCCACGAAAAAAATTGAACACAGCTACGGTGCTGCAAAAGACGGCAAGCCCAACAGTATTTCCGTTGATTTTCAGAAATATTTTGCCTCAACGGGTTACAAGGTGTTTTGTTATGACACTAACGAAAAAAAGGTGCTTTATCTCACCTTTGACTGCGGTTGGGAAAACGGTTACACCGAAAAGTGCCTCGATGTTCTCAAAGAGAAAAATGTGCCTGCCGCATTCTTTTGCACTCTCGACCATATAAAATCATCACCCGAATTGATTGCAAGAATGATTAATGACGGACACATCATAGGTAATCATTCCGCAAAGCATCCCGATTTTTCTGAGATTTCAAGGCAGAGAATGGCGGATGAAATTCTGGAATGCGATAACTACCTTCGCAAGAATTTCGGCTACGCCACAAGCTTTTTCCGTTTTCCCGAAGGGTCATACAACGAAAACGCCCTTGAACTTGTGGATTCAATGGGCTACACCAGTGTTTTCTGGTCCTGCGCCTATGCGGATTGGGATGTGAATGATGTAAAGGGCGGCGATTATGCATACCAAAAGGTGACCTCACGCCTGCACCCGGGTGCGGTAATCCTTCTCCACTCCGTATCCCCCGACAACGCAGACGCTCTGGGCAGAATCATTGATTACGCACGCAGTCAGGGTTACGAATTCAAGGCACTGACCGATTATAAATTTGCATAACCGATTGTAAAAACCCGGTACCGGCATTGAAGCGGTATCGGGTTTTGCATTAAAATAATGTTGAATGCTGTCAGGAATTATGATATTATAGAAAAAAGGAGGCTTTTGAATGAGCTACGATGTTTTTATCTCATACCGTCGGGTCGGCGGAGAACATTCGGCAAGAATGATAAGAGACAGCCTTACGGAAATGGGCTATGATGTTTTCTTTGATGTAGAGTCACTGCGTTCAGGTAATTTCAACACAAAGCTTTATTCTGTTATAGACGAATGTACCGACTTCGTGCTTATCCTTTCTCCCGATGCTCTGAACAGATGCTCGGACGAGAAAGACTGGGTAAGACGTGAAGTGGAATATGCCATATCCAAAAACAAAAATATAGTTCCCATTCTGCTTCGCGGATTCAGTTTTGACTGCGAATTGCCCGATTCACTGAAAATTCTGCCTCAGCTCAACGGCATCGAGGCAAGCACCGAATTTTTTGATGCATTTATAGAAAAGCTTCAGAAATTTCTTAAAACAAAACCCTCACCCATCAAATCCGTCGCACACAGCTCACTTCTCAAAAAGACCTTGCCCGTGCTTATTTCACTGGCTCTGATTGCCTGCGTGATTTTCGGAATAAATCTTATATCGGACCGTCTGTCGGGAATATATCCGCGTACAAAAACTGAAAAAAGTCTGACGGATGAGGTTGTTTATTATGTGGGCACCAATTTGACACAGCTTGAAATAATGGCGGACAGTGCTTCCGATGCCATAGACGCTGCAAAGCTGCATCTGTCTTATTCGGATTCAGCCGATTCCGCAACCCTGAAAAATACACTTGACGTATGCAGACAACTCATAAGCGGCACAGACCTCACCGGCGGCAAACCGAGCGAAGGCTTTGTCAACCGATTATCCTCCTCACCCTACAAAACCGACGATTTAATCGCAATGCACGACGCTGCATTAAGTTTCAGAGATGAATGGCTGCAAAACATCGATTTTATTGAATATATAGCAGGCGATTCCTGTTATTTCCCCAAACAGACAAAGGCGGAAATTATCGGATACTATAAAGAATATCTGGATGAATCGCTGAATATGTACGCCTGCATAACGAATATGATTTTTACCTGCGTGACAAACGAGGATGCACTGGACGAGCTTCATTCAAAAATTCTTCCCGAGCTGTCATTCGTTCCTCTGAACTCACAGAACTGGATTTATGATTACAGTATTCTGGAAAACAGCGAAACAGAACATTTTAACAAGCTGGAAAAAATTGTTGGAGATATCAGAAATCTCACGGGCAACCTTAATGAACAGATACATAACAGCCCCGATGTTCATCCCACGGAAAAGCCTACGGAAACCGCAACCGTTCCCCAAGCTGATTTTTCGGAGCTTACCGAAAAGCTGATGAAGCTTCGCAAAGATCTTCTCCCCGATGAGGACGACAACTATGACACCCTCTGGTTCAAAATGATGGCACTGTCGGAATACGGATTTTATGACGATGCAAGAGTCTGCGCAGATATGTGCAGGGAGCTTGACGAAGACCCGTCGGCGGACATATATATGGATTCTCTCGATGCGTTCATAGACCTTATTGAAAAGGAAGGGCTTATGTACGGCTGTTTGGTTACGGGATATTACGAGCCTGACGGCATTAACGAATTGCTGGAAATCGGTGATATACTGACAGCTATTGACGGAAAAGAATTCAGAAGCATTGAAGAACACAATGAAATAAAATCAGCACTTGAATCGGAAAACTATAAGCTTACGGTTCTTCGCCCTGACAGCAACGGCAAACTGAAAAGAATTGTTCTTGACTGCCAAAAATCTATGCCCAGGGTTTATATGTGCGACCTTGTCAATTACACCGAAGCAGAATAAAAAACAGGCTGTGTCAGAACGACACAGCCTTCATTATTAATATCCGTATTTCTTTCTGTATGTTTCTCTGTCGCAGCGGGTAACGATTTTTTCACCATCGAAAATAAGTATGCAATAAGCATTACCTGCTTTTTTGCCCTGATCAAACCATTCTGCATATGCCCTCTGCATTGAGGTGTTTCTGGGAAGCTCCGCAGGACGAAGACTGCTTTTGCCCACATTGAAAATACGCCAGCAGTCACCGAAATCATAGGTCTGCCTGATATCAAGAGGCTGGAAATCGAGAATAAAATCGCACACATTTGATTTTTCGGGCAGTATATTAAGATTATCGGGGTAAAGAAGCCAGGAATTACAGCATATAACAATATGTTTGCCGTCAAATCTGTCTTTGAAAAACTCAAAGGCTTTCTTATAAGTATCCATTCTGACTTCGTATGTAAGAGGCTCTCTGTGTGAAGGAATATGAAGACCCAGACAGAATTCGTCTTCCTTTATAAAAATTCCGTTTTCCTCATAGAATTCCTCACCGAAATCGGACAGGTCAAACTGGAATCTGCCGATACCGAAGCGTTCAAGCTTATAAAAGCCCATAAACCAGCCTTCAACAAAGGTGCCCCATATATCGTAGTTTTCTTTGCATTCCAGCATCTTTGATTTAAGGTCAAGCACAGAAGTCCAATAAATTTCTTCACTTATGCCTGCCTTTCTGTATGCTGTAAGAAGGGGCTTTGTGCAGTTGAGAAGAAGCACAAGATAAACTGTGTAAAGAGGTTCATCAATAAGCTCTGCAAGAGCTTTTGTCTTGTCGCTGAATTCGCCGAAATTCTTCTTTTTAAGCCAATAAGCCCTGTACATTGACTCGTAAATTTTATTTGCTTTTTCGTTTGCAAGAATTTTTTCTTCTGCCTTTATGATAGCCTCTCTTGCCTCAGCAGGATAATCGTGCTTTTCCATAACAAGCAGTGCGTGATTGTAATTTTTCATTTTTCCACCTCGCGGGTATGTATATTGAATGTATTATATAACACACAACCTCAAAATGCAACAAAAACTCTTGACTCTGACGTTACGTTATGGTTTATAATTATATTTGAGGTGAGAAAATGCATATCAGCGAACTTGCGAAACTGACAGGTGTCAGCATAAGAACACTGCATTACTACGATGAGATCGGACTTCTGAAACCTGCATTTGTCAATGAGCAAAACGGATACAGAGATTACGATGAAAAATCACTTGAACGCATGGCGGAAATTCTGTTTTACCGTGAGCTTGATTTTCCGCTGAAAAGCATACTGCAAATTCTTTCGTCACCCGATTACGATAAAACACTGGCAATCCGCAGACAGAAAGAATTGCTGACACTGAAAAAGCAACGGCTGGAAAGGCTGATTTCAGTTCTGGACAATGCCGAAAAAGGAGAGATATCTATGAGTGTATTTGATAAAAATGAATACGAAACCGCACGCAGGCAGTATGCTGAAGAAGCAAAGCAACGTTGGGGCGGCACGGATGCCTACAAAGAAAGCGAACAAAAAACCGCAGGATATTCCGACGATAAATGGGCTGATGTAAACGCAGGTCTGAATGCGGTTTTTGCGGATTTTGCGTTAATCAAAGACAGCGAAACACCCGAAAGCGAAGCTGCACAGACGCTTGTAAAAAGGTTGCAGAATTATATAAGCGGCAATTTTTATACCTGCACAAAGGAAATTCTTGCAGGTCTGGGACAGATGTATACTGCTGATGAACGCTTCAAAGCAAACATTGACAAAAACGGTAAGGGCACGGCAGATTTTGTTTCTGAGGCGATTAAAATTTACTGTGCATAATAAAAAGCTGACTCTTTACGAGTCAGCTTTTTCCGTATGTCACCTTTGCCGTGTTTGTTGCCTGAATTTCAGTAAGCTTTATACCGATTCAGACAGATAAAGGCAATGTTGATTCATATTTTCTTTTTCATAAGCCCGTGTCTGTTGCAGTAAAGATAAATATACCCTCTGCCCCGAAGCTGAAAACGGCTTTCCGCATTGCCTTCGGGGTAAAGCTTCACGAACTGAACTCTGTCGGATGTAACATAGGCAACGAAGGAAATAAAATGGCTTTTTGTCATTTCATGAGAAACGGTGATAAAATGTTCATCCTCAACCTTTTCAATGCTTATTCCGTGTGCATCATCTGCTTCTTCCGCTTCAAGAGGCGGCAAAGTAATTCCGCAACAGCTTACAACCGCATCACCCGTTGTTCGGATTATATTTCCGCATACGGGGCATACATAAAACTTTGAACGGAGCATATTCGCCGAAACATTCTTGTTGATAACCGTATTCCCCGACATAAGCTCCGCAACCGAAACTCCCAGCGCCTTTGCAAGAGGCTCTATCAGAGTTATATCGGGCATACCCTTTGCGGTTTCCCATTTTGATACTGCTTTACTGCTGACACCGATTTCATCTGCAAGCTGCAACTGTGTTAACCCTTTGGTTTCACGGAGGCGTTTTATTGTTGAACCTGTAATATAATTATCCATATTCATTCTCCTTTGCCGTAATTATAAATCATATCCGCAAATCTTACAACCTACGCACCGTTGAATCGGATTATGGCTTGAACATTATGAAGCAATGTGATAAAATAGCTGAGATGTACTTTTGTTGAAGGAGAACGGTGATGGCAGGTCTGGGTGCAATGGTTATCGGGATGATAACAGGCGGAATTATGATGGCTGTCATTGCCGTTGTAACTGTCATTTATGCGATAATAATTTATTTTGATGCCCGCCGCCACAATATGAAAGCGGTTTTATGGGCGGTTATGGCTCTGATTTTCAATTTATACAGCCTGCCCGTTTACATATTTGTGAGAATAAAAATCGCAAATCTCAGATGCACCGCCTGCGGTATCAAAGTGGGAGAAGGTAAAAATTTCTGCCCCGAGTGCGGTGCCGAAATCAAAAAGGTTGACGACGGCACCATTGCCAAAAAGGTTATCATCGGTGTTCTTATTGCCTGGGCAATAATCAGCATTCTCGGCGGTATTTATACCGCGGTAGTAAGTAATATTAACCCGTAAAAAGAAAGGAAGATGTTTTTGAAAACCGCTGAAAAAGTTATAAAAAGCGAACAGCGTGAAGTTGCAAGGCTCAAAAAGATGCAGAACCGCAGTTCGGGCAGCAGATACTTTCTTATTCTGCTTATGCTTATCGCAATCGTAAATATTCTTGACGAGGTTACAAGTAACCTGACCGTTACGGTACAGTCATCTTTTGTAACCGAATTCTTCGTGAACAATCCCTTTATGGGCAAATTCTACACCTACGAAGACGGTCTTGCGCTTCATTCGGGCGTAGGCGTTTTCACCTATGTGTTCGGTCTTTTCACGCCTTTCTACAAGGCACTTGCCGACAAATGGGGCAGAAAGCCTCTTTTCGCAATGTCAACTCTGGGCATGGCGGCAGGTCTGCTTGTTATACATCTTTCTTCAAGCTACATAATGTTCCTTGTGGGCTTTGCGATTATAAGCTTCTTTATGGGTCACGACATTCAGATTATATACATTCTTGAAGAAGCACCCGATAAACACCGTGCAAAGATTTACAGCTTTCTCAAAAGCTTCGGTATTCTGGGAGTTATCCTTATCCCCACACTCCGTGATATCCTTATGGGCAACGATGCAACAAAATGGCGTGAAATTTTTCTCGTTCCCTCACTCGTAGGCTTTACGGCGGTTTTGCTTGTTGTGCTTCTTGCAAAGGATACCAAGGTTTTCATCGGTGAAAGAATTGCTTATCTTTCACGTCCTTATGAGGAAAGACAGGCCGAAAAAGTCCTTAAAAAGCAACAGAAGGAAGCCCAGAGAAATCAATCGGGTGTTTTCAACGGCGTAAAATATATTTTCGCAAACAAAGACACAAAAATGCTCATTATTTCCCACATTATTTTTGATTCCGCAATGCCTGCAATCGCACTGTATTTCGAATCCTCAATGCACCGCGCAGGAATGAGCACAAGCGACATAACCAAGGCTTTGTTTATGGTGCCCGTTATCTACGCTTCAATAACATTCCTGTCGGGCTTTATTGCGGATAAGGCAGGCAGAAAAGTAACTGTCAACCTTTTCTCCGTTACCTGCATTGCAGGATACATTCTTTTTGTTGCAGGTATTCTCAAAGGCTGGAATCCCTACCTCATCGGCTCACTTGCAGGTCTTTATCAGGGCTCATACTGGATCGGCAGGGATTATATGAACGTTATGATGACGGAAAAAGTGCCTACGGATATCCGTGCATCTGTTGTAGGTGCAGAAGGACTTCTTGTCATTATCGGTCTTGTGGTGGGATACGGAAGCATCATTCTCGGTATGACCCTTATGCCTATCTGGTGGGCTTGCCTTGCAATATCCGTGCCTGCCGTAGGTATTGCCGCAGTTATGTTTGCCCTTAAAGTAAAAGAAACCAAGGGTGCAAACCTTGACGAAATAGGATAAATTCAAGGAGCTGATATATATGAAAGTAATCGTTATTCTTGCCGACGGTATGCGGCCCGATTCAATTCCGGGCATAGCAAATGCAGAAAGAATAATAAGCGAATCCGCATATGCGGCGGACGCTCTCACCGTTTCCCCCTCCGTAACCCTGCCCTGCCACATATCTCTTTTCCACAGCGTTACCCCTGCAAGGCACGGCACAACCACCAACACCTATATGCCTCAGGTAAGACCCATTGAAGGGCTTTGCGAGGTGCTGAAAAAGGCAGATAAAAAATGTGCAATTTTCTATAACTGGGAAGAAATACGCGATGTTTCGCGCCCCAACTCACTTGCACATTCCTGCTTCTATGCAGGCAGACGAATCGGCTATAAAGAAGCAGGCGAAGAAATCACGGACGAGGCAATCAGGTATCTTAAAAAATATGACACCGACTTCACCTTCATCTATTTCGGTTATTCCGATATGGCAGGTCATCAGCACGGCTGGATGACAGAAGAATACCTCGAAGCAATTCAGAGCAGCTGGAACAACACCGAAAAAATAATCAACGAGCTTGGCGATGAGTATACATACATCATCACCTCCGACCACGGTGGTCACGACAGAACTCACGGCACCGAGATGCCCGAAGATATGCTCATACCCATTATTATCAAAGGCAAAGATTTCGAGCCGGGCAGTGTGCTTGAAAATGCAAACATTATGGATATTGCACCTACCGTCACAAAGCTTCTGGGGGTTGAACCCGATGCCGAATGGGAAGGCAAATCACTTTATTGAAAACATTAAGGAGAATTTATTATGGAAACATTATCACAGAACACAAAACTAAAAAGAATCGTTTTTCTTGCAATCGGAATTATTGCAATCGTTCTTGCAATCATCTGTGCCTGCGCCGATAATGGTGTGTATGAAAGCGCCAAATATTACGGCGGTGATGCTTATACGGGAATTCAGCAGGCAGCGGCACAAACAGCAAACAACCTGATTGATGTTGCTGATATTTTAAAATTCGGTTTTTCATCACTTCTTGCAATTATCGGCCTTTTGTCTGCCGCTTACGGTCTTTTCTTCAAAGAAAACATCTGTTACAGCTACGCACTCAATGAAATCAACGAAAATATAATTGCACTGAAACCGCAGGAGGTTCCTGCACCCGTTGAAGAAACCTCTGACACAGTTGAAGAAGAAATCACCGCTGCTGACGAAGAAGCTGACGCAGACGCTGAAAGCACGGAAGAAGCCTCCGATAAAGAATAAAAGGAAAATCAAATGAAAACAAACAATTTCAAAAGAACAAAATTTGCCTGCTACTCGGCATATTTTACAATGTCATCAATTTTCAGTCTGCCTCCGCTGCTGTTTGCATCCTTGCAGGATATGTACGGAATTTCATACACCCTGCTGGGTACTCTTGTTCTCACAAACTTCTGCACCCAGCTTACGGTTGACCTGATTTTCACCTTCTTTACCAAGTATTTCAATGTTAAAAAAGTTGTCAGGGTAATGCCCCTTATTACCTCGGCAGGTCTGCTGATTTATGCGGTTTCCCCAAACCTTTTCCCCGACCACGCCTATGCGGGTCTGCTTGTGGGCACCGTGCTTTTCTCTGTTTCCGCAGGTCTTTCGGAGGTGCTTTTAAGCCCCGTTATTGCGGCAATCCCCTCGGATAACCCCCAGAAGGATATGAGTCTGCTTCATTCGCTCTATGCCTTCGGTGTGTTCACCGTCGTTGTAATCAGCACACTTTTCCTTCGCTTTTTCGGCACGGCAAACTGGATGTACCTCACCCTTTTCTGGGCGGCGCTTCCCGTTATTGCCGCAGTTCTGTTTATGACCTCACCTATGCCCGAAATGGACGTTACAAGCGGCTCAGACACCAAAGGCACGGGCAGACGCACCCTTGCTCTTGCAATTTGCGTAGGCTCCATTTTCTTCGGAAGCTGTGCGGAAAACTCAATGTCAAACTGGGTTTCAACCTATATGGAAAATGCCTTGCAGGTTGATAAAACATTCGGTGACATTCTGGGAATGGCAATGTTTGCAATTCTTCTGGGCGTTGCAAGAATATCATACGCAAAATTCGGCAAAAACATAATGAGAGTTCTTCTCGCAGGAATGATCGGCGCTGCCGCCTGCTACCTTATTGCAGGCCTTTCAACAAATGTTATTTTTGCTTTTGCCGCCTGCATACTTACGGGTCTTTTCACCGCAATGCTCTGGCCCGGCACACTGATTATGATGGAAGAAAACATCCCCGGTGTAGGAGTTGCCGCATATGCACTTATGGCGGCAAGTGGCGACCTGGGTGCATCAATCGCACCACAGCTTCTGGGTATAGTTGTTGACAAGGTTTCCGTCAGCGGATTTGCGGCAGACCTGAGTTCAACCCTCAGCCTTTCGACAGAACAGATAGGTCTTAAAGCAGGTATGCTGGTAACTGCAATCTTCCCCATACTGGGCACCGCACTGCTGATTTTCGCGATAAAATATTTCAAGAAGAAGAAAACATAAAAAACGGACTGCACGGATTAATTTCCGTACAGTCCTTATTATTTTTTGTTATTTCGCAGGAGTTGCGCTCATTTCAAAGACAAGCTCGCCGCCTGCCATAAGCTGTTCGTGGGTAACATAAACACCGTCAAGCTTTTCTCCGTTAAGTGTCACACTGCTTACGTAAACGTTCTTTTCACCCTGATTTTTTGCGGTAACTTTAAGCACGTTTCCGTTTGAAAGGGTAACTTCCGCATTATCAACATTGGGTGAGCCTATCCAGTATTTATCTGTACCGGCAAGGGGATAGAAGCCCATTGCAGAGAACACATACCAGGCACTGAGGGTGCCGCCGTCATCATTGCCGTCAAGACCGTTTATATCAGTGCTGAAACGGTTATCAAGAGTCCAGCGCACCCATTTCTGAGTAAGGTCGGGTCTGCCTGCGTTTGCAAAAAGATAGGGTGTATGGATATCGTGCTGATTGCCTACCCAGAATCCGCCGCCGGGATCGATTGCGGCTCTTGAAATTGAAGCATCCTTCATAAAATCGTCAAGCTCGCTGACGAAATATTCATCGTCGCCGAAAAGCTCAATCATGCCTTCGATATCGTGAAGTGCATTCCAGCGCCACTGCCTTGCACTGCCTTCGCAGTAGCAATCGGCAAACTTCTTAATCATAACCGCATCATAGAAGGTGGTTATGTAGGGGCTGAAATTCCAGACGAAGCTGCCGTCGGAATTCCTTGCCTGAAAATACTTTGTTTCGGGATTGAACAGGTTTTTATAGTACATCGACTTATCCGCATAAATCTTTGCCTCATCGGTTTTGCCCAGAGCTGTTGCAAGGGTTGCGATTGCTCCGTCTTCCCAGGCATACTCGATTGTGCGGCTTACGGATTTATTAACACCCTCGGTATCCTGAGGAATATAGCCGTATTTGTTATACTCGTCAACATAACCTCTGCCCGCCTTGTTAACGGGATTTTCAGAGGTATATTTCATATATTCGTATGCCTTTTCAACATCGAAATCCGTTATACCCTTTACATAGCTTTCCGCAACAACGATACTTGCGTTATCGCCTATCATTGAGCCTGCATAACCTGCACCCATAGGCCAGCGGGGAAGTCCGCTGTTGCCGCCCTTATCTGCCATATCAACAAGGCTGTTAAGGCAATCGGTCTGAATATCCTGAGCAATAAGAGTGTAAAGAGGATGGGTTGTGCGGCAGGTATCCCAGATGGACATATCCGTTCTGTATGTATAGCCCTCTGCAATGTGAGCCTTTTTATCAAATCCCAGATATTCGCCGTTTACATCGGTGAAATTTGTGGGCATTATCATTGTGTGATAAAGTGCGGTGTAGAAATTGGTTTTGATTTCGTCACTGCCGTTTATTTTTATAACGGAAAGATTCTTTTCCCATTCGTCGGCGGCATTTTTTCTTACGGTATCAAAATCAAGACCGTCGGTTTCGGCTTTAAGATTAAGCATTGCGTTTTCTTCACTTACATAGCTGATGCCCACTTTAAGCTCAACGCTTTCACCGCCAAGGTCGCCGAAATTGATATCAACCGCACCGTCGGTAATTTTACATTCCTTTACAGGCTTGTTTGCGGTTGCAACAAAATATGCAGGCAGACCGTCATATCTGTCAGAAAATGCGCCGTGAAGCTCGCTTCCGCCGATAATAAATCCGCTTTCTTCATCATACTTTGCATATCCGCCGCGGGTTGTTGTGTTACCTGCACCGCTGTTAAGGTCGATATAAAGCTTTGCATCTCCGTTACCGTAGAAGGTGTAACGGTGTATGCCCGTATGCACGTCTGCCGTCATTTCCGCAAGGCAGTTTACGGTAGGCAGATAAACCGCATAATAACCTACCGAAGCAGTTTCGTTCTTATGTGAATATGGCATAACCGCAGGCTTGTTATCGCCTGAATGAGGAGTAACCCTGAAATGGTTATAGTCCTCCGCACCCGTACCCGAAAGACGGGAATGGCTGAAACCCTTGATATGAGCGTGCTCATAATAATAACCCGAAGTGTTGGTTTTAACTAAGTATGTACCGCCCATAAAGCAGGTATCTGCACCGAGCCTGACAGCTCCGAAAGGCACTGTTGCCGCAGGGCTGAGCATACCGCAGGTCCAGGGAATTCCGCCTGTACCGATAAACGGGTCAACATAGCTTCCGTATGTGCCGGTTTCAGTTTCGGGCATTTCGATTCTTGTGAATTTTGCGCCGCCGATTATACCCGTTATAAGCATTTCGGCAGAAACAATGAGCGATACAACGGCTCTGATTACATTAAGCATTATATCTCCTCCCTTTTAAATTAAATATAGAATAGATTAACTTAAATGTCAAGGAAGTCCTTGAAAAGAAAATTCTTGTATGATATCATTTAAAAGTAAATATTCAGGCGGAGGAATTGAAATGGCATACGGAAAAGCAATTTTATCACTGATTGAAGTTATTCTTTTTATTCTCGGCATTTTTCCCGTTGATACAAATATTGAATACGGCGGCGGTGACTATGTTGCACCTGCAATAACAACGCCATTTTATATTGTTGCTGACGGTAAAAGCGAATTTTCAATCGTCACCTCTGAGAATGCAGATGAATGCATTATGACTGCCGCAGAAGAATTGCAGACATACATTGAAAAAATCAGCGGTGCAGAGCTTGAAATTATCACCGAAAATCAGCTTGCAGAGGGCGAAAAAGCCATTGTGCTGGGCGAAACTGAGCTTGAAAATGAAATTACGGAGGTAAACCGTGCCGCTATCGGGGCAGACGGTTTTCTGCTTTATTCCGACGGCAATTACCTGCTTATCGCAGGCGGTGACAGCCGCGGCACCCTTTACGGCGTTTACACACTGCTTGAAGATTACCTCGGTGTGCGCTGGTTTACGCCTGAGCTTGAAGTTGTACCCGAAAGCAAGGATATAATCATTGACGGCAAACTCAACAAAATTGTTCAGCCCTCATTTGCAATCAGACGAAATGATACCGGCGGCACAAACGATGCTTTCCGTGCAAGAACAAAAATGAATGTTTCGTTCCATTACGAAATGCCAGCATACGGCGGAGCGCTGACCTATGTTCTGTGGGATGTTACTTTTGACAAGCTTGTGCCCGATTCACTTTTTGCGGAGCACCCAGAATATTTTGCACAGCTTCCTGACGGCACACGCACCACAGACCACGTTTGTGTATCCCATCCCGAGGTGCTGACCGTTGCGGTTGAAAATGCAAGAAAAGCAATTCTTGCCGATAAAAAGAATGCAAAGTACATCCATATCGGTCAGAAGGATAATTCAAATTACTGTCAGTGCGAAAACTGCACGGCACTCTATGAAAAATACGGCAGTGTTTCCGCACCCACAATCATTTTCACCAACGCTTTTGCAGATGCCCTTGACGATGAATTTCCCGATTTCACCTTCACTTTTTATGCTTACCTTGAAACCGAGCGCCCCCCCAGGGATTTATCACTCAGATGCAACCCCAATGTTGTGCCCGTTCTTTGCGGACTTCATCACGCCTGCCGCAGCCATCTGCTGACGGAATGCGGTGCTCAGGACGGTGACGAAAGCTTCCTTAATCTTTACGGCGAAACCGAACCCACCATTGCTCAGGATTTTGCAGACTGGACAAAGATTGCAGACAGAACCTTTATCTATGATTACACAATAAATTTCCTCAACACCGCACAGTTTTTCTCAAACTTCGAAACGATGCAGCCCACAATGAAATATATGCACGATATCGGCATAACGGGTTATGTTTATAACTGCGGCGACGGACACTATGCCGCTTTCAACGACCTGAGAAACTACCTTCTCCGCAAGCTTCAATGGGATGTCGACTGCGATGTTGAGTATCATATGATGGATTTCATCAAAGCCTATTACGGCGAGGCTGCCGCACCTTACATCAAGGAAATTCTTGATATTCAGACCGCACAGACAAAAGCAACTGCCCACGCATTTGACTTTGACTGGCACTACCAGGCAGGTTTCTATGCACCTCTCAACGCGTTAAGGCTTGAAATTCTCTGGCAGAAAGCACTGAAAGCGGATATTACGGAAGAACAGCTTTTCAATGTTGAGGTTGATAACCTGAGCTGGGAATATTTCAAGGCAAATCAGTTCATCGGCAAATATTTCTTCCTTAATCCCTTCCGTATGCAGGCAATCGAATGGCTTTACGATGAATTCAAAGCTCACGGAATGGACAGAGTTTCATCCTTCGGAATAATTCCGCAGGATAAGAGCACAGTTGACTTTATGCAGCGACCTTTTAACTGGGGGTAAAAATTATGACCTTTACTTCGTTTTTACGGATTCTTACAGCGTTTCTTATGATTCCCTATTATCTTTTCAATTACATTTTCAACAATTATGCCTACCCTGCGGTAAGCACAAAGGGTGCCTATGTTTTCTGCTATTTTGTGGGCAACGAGGTTGATGAGCAGAAAATTCACCTTGCCGTCAGCACCGACGGATATAATTTCAATGCTCTCAACGATAACAAACCCATAATAAATCAGACAAAGGGTACAGGCTGTGTCCGTGACCCCTACATCCTCAGCGGTAAGGACGAAAACGGCAAAGACTGTTATTTCATCATCGCAACGGATATGAATGCTCTTGAAGGCTGGACCTCAAACCACGCACTTATCACCTGGAAATCCTATGACCTTATCAACTGGTTTGACGAAACCGTTATTGATATCCGTCAGTTTGAGGGCTTTGAAACAACCAACCGTGCCTGGGCACCTCAGGCATTGTGGGATGCAGAAAAAGAGATGTATATGGTTTACTGGGCAAACTCAACAGCAGAGAATGATACCGCAGGTCATTACTATGCATACACCAAGGATTTCAAGACCTTTGAAACTCAGCCTCAGGTGCTTTTCGGCAGATGGAATGAGGTTGACCCCGAAACAGGCGAAACAAGAAACATTCAGTGCATTGACGGAGATATAATCTATAATGAAAAAGACGGTTACTATTACCTCTATTTCAAAGAAGACCTGACACAGAAAATTGCATATGTTAAATCAAAGAATATGACGGGACCCTACAACAGCGGTTATACAATCTGCTCCCTTAACTGGTTTGGTGTTGAAGGCAGCTCAATGTACCGCATAACGGGCACGGATGCATATATGATGATTATGGATGAATACAGTGAAGGCACTTTCTTTGCACAGATGACCCGTGATTTTGAAAGTTTCAGGCAGGTACAGCGTTCAACTTATTCGATGAATCACCTTAAACCCCGCCACGGCTCGGTGCTTGCAATCAGTGAAGACGAATATAAAGCACTTGTTGACGCATACGGCATTCAGGAAATACCCAAGGAGAGTAAATAATGAAACACGATTTTACAAGCATACCTGACCGCAGCTCATTCGGTGCGGCAAAATGGAACAGAGCAAAAAATTCATCAACGGAGTTCGTTCCCCTTTCCGTTGCAGATATGGAATTCCCCACAGCAAAACCCATAAGAGAAGCTCTTAAAAGAATTGCAGAGGATGCGATTCTGGGCTACACCGACCCTACGGAAGCATATTTTGATGCGGTTATGGGCTGGATGAAGCGCCGTCACAATTTTGAAGTGAAAAAGGAATGGATTTTGCAGACACCCGGCATAATCACCGCCCTTGAAATGCTTGTTGAAGCATTCACCGCTCCCGGCGACGGTGTTATAATTATGTCACCCGTTTATTATCCCTTTGATATGGCGGTTGTTGCCGCAAGCAGAAAAATCGTTTATTGCCCCCTTATTCACGAAAACGGCGAATACCGTATTGACTATGCTCTTCTTGAAAAGAAGGCAAAGGATAAAAACAACACTGCTCTTTTATTCTGTAACCCCCACAACCCCATCGGCAAGGTATGGTCACCCGAAGAAATGGCAAAAGTTGTTGACATCTGCTGCGACAACGGTGTTTTCATCATTGATGACGAAATTCACAATGACCTGATAATGCCCGGTTATAACCACACGGTTATGGCGAATGTAAGCGAAAGGGCAATGAACAATATTGCGGTATGCACCGCGCCCAGCAAAACCTTTAACCTTGCAGGTATGCAGTGCTCAAACATCATCATTCCCAATGATGAAATGAGAAAAAGGGCTATTGCCTGCAACTGGCTTGATATGCAGATGCATCTGAATATCTTTGCTTATGCCGCCTGCACCGCCGCATATGACGAATGTGAGGACTGGCTTGAAGAGCTTCTCACTGTCATTGCGGATAACGCAAAATGCGTTGAAGATTTTATGGCAGAAAACTTCCCTGAAATAAAGGTTTATCCCTTGGAGGGTACATATCTTCAATGGCTTGATATGCGTGCCCTGGGTATGACTCATGTTGAACTTCGTGAAATGCTTGAAGGAGCAAATATTTACCTTGACGGCGGAGAAATGTTCGGGCCTCTCGGCAGAGGTTTTCAGCGCATAAATCTTGCCTGTGCAAAAGAAACTCTTATGAAAATGCTTGTTCGTTTCAAAAATGCCGTTGAAGAAAAACGTCGTGATTGGGCTGAAAACGGCAGACCTTACCGCCACACGCTTTCAGTGGGTACCGCACTTGACGGCTTTGTTTATGAGTCTGCAAAAAGCACCCATTGCCGCCTTGAAGATGTTGTTGATAAAAAAGCCCTCATCGTTTTCACAAGATATTACGAATGTGAACTCACTCAGAAACTGCTTGCCCTGCTTACCGCCGCTTATCCCGGCGCAAAGGCAATGGGCTGTGAAATAAAGGCGGTTGTTCAGTCCGATATTCAGACCCTTGCCTCCGTTCAGGGCAGATATCCCTTTGAGCTTATTGCAGATAAAGACAGAAAGCTTTTTGACCGCTACAATGTTTTTGAAGCAGACAGCGCCGTAAATCTTATTGCAGGGGATAAGCTTTTTGAATCAATGGTCGGCAAGGATATCCGCAGGCTTATCGGCACGGATTTACTCAACACAATCACAGGCACCGCCGAAACTGTTGAAGGCAGAAAACCCTTGCAGCTTTGTGCTTTCATAGGTGTTGATAAGGATATGAGGGTAATTTATTCTCATTACAGCAGAACTCTTTCCGACTTCCCCGAAATTAAAGAAATTATAAAGGCTATGATTTGAATATGGAAAAGAAATTTTTTGATTTTATTATTCACGGCGGTGACTATAATCCCGACCAGTGGATTAAGACTCCCGAAATATGGGATGAGGATATGCGCCTTATGAAACTGGCACATGTCAACAGTGCAACAATCAACATTTTCTCCTGGTCACTTCTTGAACCCGAAGAAGGTGTGTATAACTTTGAGTGGCTTGACACCATTATGGATAAGCTTCACGCAAACGAAATTTCCGTTATCCTTGCAACACCCTCAGGCGCAAGACCTCCCTGGCTTGCGCAGAAATATCCCGAGGTTCTCCGTGTTGAAGAAACGGGAATACGCAACGAGTTCGGTGTGCGTCACAACCACTGCCTGACCTCTCCCGTTTACCGTGAAAAAGTGCGCAACATCAACCGTAAAATTGCTGAAAGATATAAAAATCACCCTGCACTGAAAATGTGGCATATCTCCAACGAATACTGCGGCGAATGTCACTGCGAGCTGTGCCAGCAGGCATTCAGGGATTGGGTGAAAGACTATTACCACAACGATATTGAGGAGCTTAACGACAAGTGGTGGAACGGCTTCTGGAGCCACAGAATGACTGACTGGTCACAGATAAATTCACCAAAGGTCAGAGGCGAAAACCACGTTTCCGCAATGAAGCTTTGCTGGAACAGATTTGTTTCGGACAGCCATATTTCTTTCTATGAGAACGAAATTGCTCCTCTGCGTGAGATCACTCCTCATATTCCCATAACCACCAACTTTATGCGTATGTATGACGGCATAGACTATCAGAAATTCGCAAAAAAGATGGACCTTGTATCCTGGGATAACTACCCTGCCTGGGATAAGGGCAATAACGAAAATGAAGCGCTTGCGGTTGCCTTTGTGCACGACGCCTTCCGTTCAATGAAGGACGGTCAGCCCTTCTTTATGATGGAAAGCACTCCCTCACTTGTCAACTGGCACGATGTGAACAAGCTTCCTCATTCAGGTATGCAGGAGCTTTCTTCAATTCAATCCGTTGCCCACGGTGCGGACAGCGTTCAGTATTTCCAGTGGAGAAAGAGCAAGGGCGGTCACGAAAAGTATCACGGTGCGGTTGTTGACCATTGCGGTCACGAAAACACAAGAGTTTTCAGGGATGTTACCCGTCTGGGCAAGGTTCTCGAAAAACTTTCGGGGGTTGTGGGCGGATATTCCGAAAGCAAGGTTGCGGTTATCTGCGACTGGGAAAACATCTGGGCAACAAGGCATTTCTGCGGCTTCAACAACGTCAACCGCAATTACATTGAGGAATGCACAAAATGGTATGCACCGTTCTACAAAAGAGGTATTTCCGTTGATGTAATCCCCATGGATGGGGATTACTCAAAATATGACCTTGTTATCGCACCCTTCCTCTATATGCTCAAAGACGGCACGGATAAACGCATTGAGGATTATGTTAACGGCGGCGGCAATTTTGTTGCAACCTACCTGACAGGTCTTGTTGACAGCAACGATATGTGCTATCTTGGCGGATTTCCTGCAAACAACCTCAAAAATGTATTCGGCATATGGAATGAAGAAACGGATTCACTGCCCGAGGGTATGAAAAATGTTGCTGTATACAACGGCAAGGAATACGATGTTGTTCATGTTTGCGATATTATCCATTCAACAGGCGCAAAGGTGCTCGGTGAATATTCAAGCGACTTTTATGCAGGTATGCCCGCAGTTACCGAAAACAGCTTCGGAAAGGGCACTGCATACTATGCCGCATTCCGTAATGATGCTGATTTTGCCGATGATTTCTGCAAAATGCTTATTGAAAAAGCAAACATCAACCCCGATTGCGGAATAACTGCCGAGAAAGGAATAACCATCCGCAAGAGAGGCGACCACATATTCGTTATGAACTTTACCGAACGCGAAAAATATATTGTGCCCGACAGAGAATATGAAGACGTAATAAACGGCGGAAACATTACCGGGAAAACGGTAATTCCTGCCTGCGGATACATTATATTGCGTTAAAAGAACAAAATTATAGTCCATATTGTTAAAAATCCATGTTTTTCAGCCCGAAAAATATGGATTTTTTACATTGCTTTTCAACTGCGGTTTATGGTAAACTTTAAAGGCTTTTGTGCTTAATAAAATATTAAAAGGAAAAGGTACTTGAATGAAACGTTACTTTTCACTCACCCTCGCACTTTTAATGGGTATTTTCGGCTTCGGTTTTTCCGAAAAACCCGTTGAAAGCAGAGAGGCGCTCCTCAGCGCTCAGCCCGTTGTGGCAGAGTTGACTGCAGCCGCAGCACCCGCACCCGAAATTACAATAAAAATGCTCCCCGTTGCAGAAACCGAACCTGTGCTCACAACCGAGCTTGTAACCGAAGCCGTAACCGAGCCTGCAACAGTGCTTACAACCAAGCCTGCAATAAGACTTGCAACAAAAATTCAGGCAGAAATTACAACCGTTCCCGAAACTGTTACCGAAACGGTACCCGTTACGGAAGAAACAACAAAAAAGCCTGAAACAACCGTAGCTCAGACCAAACCTGAAAAAACATCTGAAAGCCGTAGCGATTATGCCTGGCCTGCCGATATTGATGCTGAGATAATCGCTTCTTATCCCTCATATTCCGACGGCTCTGCTCACTGGGGCGTTGACATCGGCTTGTATGACGACGGCACCAATGTTTCCGAGGGCACTTACATTTTCGCCGCCCGCGAAGGTGTTGTTGTTACCGTTTATAATGACGATAAATGGAATGCAGGCTTCGGCAATTACTGTGTGATTGACCACGGTGACGGAGTTCAGACTCTTTACGCCCACTCAAAGGATATCAGAGTCAACGAGGGCGATTCCGTTATTCAGGGTCAGATTATCGGCATTGTAGGCGATACGGGCAACACAACCGCTCCTCACCTTCACTTTGAAGTAAGAGTTGACAACGGAAACGGCTCATACAAACGAGTAAATCCCCTTAAATTTATAAATGAGCCTTAAAAATTTACCGCTTGACAATATTATTATGCGGTGATATAATACAGAAAAATTCAATATGCAAACCGTTGAAGCGGAAATAAAGGCGTTTATGCCTTCACAGAGAGCCTGCGTTGCTGAGAGTCAGGCAAGAAACAGTTCGTCAAATGGGCCGCCGAGGGTGCAGTCAAATGCGGATTTTCCGCAGAGTATTCTGCAACGTGAGGGCATACGTTAGTTGCCGGGGATATGTAAGTATCCTGCAAAGTGCACGGCATTGCCGTGAATCAGGGTGGCACCGCGAATAAGCTTATTCGTCCTTGACAGAAGATAATTCTGTCAGGGATTTTTTATTTTCATTTTCAGGAGGATAATAAAATGAAACTTAACAACGTTGATTTTGATACTTATTTTAACAATTACCCCGATAAAGACGGTTATTTCGGAAAATACGGCGGAGTTTTTATTGATGATAAGCTGAAAGCCGCTATGGCTGAAATCACCGAGGCATATTATTCAATCTGCCAGAGCAGAAAGTTCATTGCAGAGCTTCGCAGAATCCGCAAGGAATTTCAGGGCAGACCCACTCCCGTAACCCACCTTGAAAGACTTTCCGATGCTCTCGGCGGCAAGGTTCAGCTTTACGCAAAGCGTGAAGACCTTAACCATTCAGGTGCACACAAGCTCAATCACTGTATGGGTGAAGCACTTCTTGCAAAATACATGGGCAAGAAAAAGGTTATTGCAGAAACAGGTGCAGGTCAGCACGGCGTTGCTCTTGCAACTGCCGCCGCATACTTCGGCCTTGAATGTGATATTTATATGGGCTCCGTTGATATCAAAAAGCAGGCTCCCAATGTTGCAAGAATGAAAATTCTCGGTGCAAATGTTGTTGAAGTTACACACGGTCTGCAAACCCTCAAAGAAGCCGTTGATGCCGCATTCGATGCATACAGCAAGGAATACAAGGATTCAATCTACTGCATCGGCTCAGTGCTTGGTCCTCACCCCTTCCCCATGATGGTGCGTGATTTCCAGAGTGTTGTAGGTATTGAAGCAAGAGATCAGTTTATTGAAATGACAGGTCACCTTCCCAGCGCAATCGTTGCCTGCGTAGGCGGCGGTTCAAATGCGGCAGGTCTTTTCGCAGGTTTCCTCAACGACCCCGTTGATATCTACGGTGTTGAGCCCCTCGGCAGAGGCCCCAAGCTCGGCGACCACGCCGCAAGCCTTAAATACGGCACAGAAGGCATTATGCACGGCTTCAACAGCATTATGCTTAAAGATGAAAACGGCGAGCCCGCACCCGTTTATTCGGTAGCAAGCGGACTTGACTACCCCTCATCAGGTCCCGAGCACGCATTCTTGCAGGAAATCGGCAGAGTTAAATACGATGTTATCGACGATGAAGAAACCATTGATGCATTCTATAAGCTTTCCCGTCTTGAAGGCATTATCCCCGCAATCGAAAGCTCACACGCAGTTGCATTCGGTATGAAGCTTGCAAAGACTATGGACCACGGCTCAATCCTTATTAACCTTTCGGGCAGAGGCGACAAGGATATGGATTATGTAATTGAAAATTACGGTATAAGATAAAGAAAAAGCACGGATTAAAAATCCGTGCTTTTTTTATCCTACAAAAACTCTTTTGATTGTCAGGCTGTCCCCCTGACCGATTTCGCCAAGACCGATGAAATTGCCTTCGGGGTCATAAATTCTGTAAACTCCAAGCATTTTCGGGCATCTGAGCCTTTGAAGGTCAAGCTCGCCGCCGTTGCGGAAGCGCTTTGCCTGGGCTTCACTGACAGTAATAACCGGGTATTCTCCAAGTGCCTTATCAACGGGGATAAGCACTTCTTCAAGCTTACCGCTTTTCATTTTTTCTTCGAGTTCTTCGGGAGTCACTGCCTGCGATATATCAAATCCGTTTGCTTTTGTACGGCGTAATTCCGTCATCACCGCACCGCAGCCCAATGCTTCGCCAAGGTCTGCGATGAGGGTGCGGATATATGTGCCCGAGGAGCATTCAACAGAGATTTCATATTCACCCGTCTGCTCATTTTCTCTGAGCATTTCTATTGAAAAAACCGTAACCTCTCTTGCTTTACGCTCAACCTCAATGCCCTGCCTTGCAAGGTCATAAAGCCTCTGACCGTTAACGGAAACCGCCGAATACATAGGCGGAAGCTGGCTGATATCACCGATAAAATCCTTTATCTTTTCCCTTACCTGCTCCGCGGTAACATTCACTTCCCTTGTTTCAAGCACCTTACCCGTTATATCAAGGGTATCCGTTACCGTGCCCAGACGGAATGTTGCAATATAAGCCTTATCGTGGCTGGGCAGAAGCTCGCAGAATCTTGTTGCACCGCCCAACATTACGGTCAATACACCCGTTGCCATAGGGTCAAGGGTGCCTGTATGTCCGCACTTTTTCTCGCCGCATATACGGCGTACCCTTGCAACCGCACCGAAAGAGGTTATTCCTTTGGGTTTATCAAGAAGAATTATTCCGGTCATAATTATCCTTTCACTGAAAACGGCAACCCGAAATGAGTTGCCGTTCTTTTAATCAATGGTAAATGCATCAATCTCTGCCTGAATTTCTTTCAGCAGAGAATTGATTGCCTGCTGCTTTGTACCATAAAGGGTACAGCCAGCGGCACCCATATGTCCGCCGCCGCCAAGCCTTCTGCATATTTCGGAAGCATCAATATCACCGTGAGTACGCACGGAAGCCTTGAAGCTGCCGTCTTTAAGCTCCCTCATTGTGACACCTACAAGCACACCTTCAATCTGACGGGGCAGATTTGAAAGGCGGTCAACCTCGCTTTCATCCGAACCGCTTCGCTTATACATATCCTGGGTTACGCACATAAGCGCACATTTATCGGAACAGTAAAGTCGCATTGTTTCAAGAGCAAGCCTTTCAAGCGCAGCAAATGTTTTGGTTTTGGTTTCAAAAAACACCTGAATGATGTTATAGGTATCCGCACCCATTTTTGCAAGCTCTGCGGCTATTTCAAAAGTTCTTACGGTTGTGTTTGAAAAACGGAAACAGCCCGTATCCGTTGAAACGCCCGTGAAAAGGCAGGATGCCATTACGGGTGTAAATTCCGCACCCATCTCTTTCAGCAGAAGATAAATCATTTCCGCCGTGGATGCAGAATCCGCTTCAAGGCAGACCTTATCCGCATAAAGCATATTTGAGCCGTGGTGGTCAATGCAAAGCTCAATTCTGCCGCCGTATGTGCCTTCGTATTCCCTGCCCAGCAGTTTTATATCCGCCACATCTATTGCGGCAATAAGCTCCGGCTCGAAATCCTCTTGTGCAAGACCCTTAAACATAAAGGTAAAATCCTTGGGAATAGGGTCACCGCAGTCAACCTTAACCTTTTTACCCATTGCGGAAAGACCGTGGGCAAGGGCAGTTGCACTGCCCAGGGTATCGCCGTCAGGATGTGCGTGGCTCAAAAGCAGTATATTATCTGAATTTTTCAGTAATTCAGCAGTTTCGCGCAGGTCAATTCTCATAATTGACGCTCCTTGTTTTTATTCTTCGGTGTGCGAAGTAATATCGCCCAGCATTTTTGCAATGCCCATACCCTTTTCAATGGAGTCATCGGCAACAAATTTAAGCTCGGGGGTATGGCGCAGGTGCAGGCGTTTGCCTACTTCCCTGCGGATATATCCCGTTGCGCTGGTAAGACCCTTTACCGCAAGCTTTGCGGTTTCAATGCCTTCCATTGCACTTACATAAACCTTTGCAAAGGATGCATCGGAGCTGACCTCAACATTGACAACAGTCAGCATTCCCTGAATTCTGGGGTCTTTAAGCTCACGCATAATTGATGCGATTTCGCGTTTTATATCTTCGGACACTCTGTCAATTCTGTATCCTGCCATAATTAATCTCTGTACTCCTCTGTAATGAAGGCTTCGAATACGTCGCCTTCCTTGATATCGTTGAACTTGGTCAGGCCGATACCGCAATCGTAGCCCGATGCAACTTCCTTGACATCATCCTTGAAGCGTTTGAGTGATGCCATTTCGTCTTCTGCAATAACAAAGCCGTCACGGACAACTCTGATTTTTGCGCCTCTGGTAATCTTGCCGTTTGTAACATGACAACCTGCAATGTTACCTACGGATGAAATCTTAACAACCTGACGTACCTCAGCCTTACCGATATCAACATCTCTGAACTTGGGAGCAAGCATACCCTTGATAGCTGCTTCAACTTCTTCGATACATTCGTAGATAACTCTGTAAGATCTGATTTCAACGCCGTCACGCTCTGCAACCTCAGAAGCAACGTTATCGGGTCTTACGTTGAAGCCGACGATAATTGCATTTGATGCATTTGCAAGCATAACGTCACTTTCGGTGATTGCACCTACGCCGCTGTGGATAACCTTAACACGGACTTCCTCATTTGAAAGCTTGATAAGGTTCTGCTTGACAGCTTCTGCGGAGCCCTGAACGTCTGCCTTGATGATGATATTGAGGTCTTTGAGCTGACCTTCCTGAATTGAAGCGAAGAGGTTATCAAGAGTAACCTTCTGGAATTCCTTGAACTGTTCTTCCTTAGCCTTTGATTTTCTCTGCTCAACAAGCTCTCTTGCAAGACGCTCGTCGTTAACAGCGTCAAAGCCGTCACCTGCCTGAGGAACTTCTGCAAGACCCATAATCTCAACGGGGATTGAAGGACCTGCTTCGTTAACCTTTCTGCCCTTATCGTCAACCATTACTCTTACACGGCCGACGGAAGTGCCTGCAACGATGATGTCACCTGATTTAAGTGTACCGTTCTGAACAAGAAGGGTTGAAACGGGGCCTCTGCCCTTATCAAGTCTTGCTTCAATAACAACACCCTTTGCGGAGCGGTTGGGGTTAGCTTTAAGCTCCTGCATTTCAGCAACAAGAAGCACGGATTCAAGAAGGTTATCAATACCCTGTCTTGTAAGTGCTGAAACGGGAACACAGATTGTTTCGCCGCCCCACTCTTCGGGAACAAGCTCATATTCTGTAAGCTGCTGCAATACCTTGTCGGGATTTGCGGCAGGCTTATCCATCTTATTGATTGCAACGATAATCTGAACACCTGCGGCCTTTGCGTGGTTGATAGCTTCAATGGTCTGAGGCATAATACCGTCGTCTGCTGCAACAACAAGGATTGCGATATCCGTTGCCATAGCACCTCTCAGACGCATTGATGTGAATGCGGCGTGACCGGGTGTGTCAAGGAAAGTAATGCTTGAACCGTTGATGTTTACTCTGTAAGCACCGATGTGCTGAGTAATACCGCCGGCTTCCGTTGCGGTTACGGATGTGTTTCTGATTGCGTCAAGAAGTGAAGTCTTACCGTGGTCAACGTGACCCATAACAACAACAACGGGATCTCTTGTGATAAGTTCGCTCTCATCGTCAATGTGGTCGTCGATGATTCTGTCTTCGATTGTGACAACAACCTCTTTTTCAACCTTTGCACCAAGCTCTTCCGCAACAATGGCTGCTGTATCGTAATCAAGAACTTCGTTAACGGTTGCCATCTGACCGAGAGTAAACAGCTTTTTGATAACCTCGGCTGCTGTCATTTTAAGCATTGCTGCAAGCTCGCCGACGGTGATTTCTTCGGGAAGTTTAAGCAGCATCTGAGGCTTCTTTGCTCTTTCTGCCGCAATTCTTTTGAGTCTTTCCTGCTCGGTTTCGCGTCTTGATGAACGCATTCCGCCCTGCTTTCTGTACTGCTGGCTCTTCTGTTTGAGCTTCTGCTTCTTAACTGCTCCCTCATGCTGCTTTGTCTTGTTTTCGGGAGCAATATTTTCGTATCTCTCATTATACTTTTCAAGGTCAACATTATCTGCACGGGTGTCAATTGTTCTCATTTCACCCTTTGTCC
The DNA here is from genome assembly GCA_036309745.1 of Acutalibacteraceae bacterium. Taxonomy (GTDB): domain Bacteria; phylum Bacillota; class Clostridia; order Oscillospirales; family Acutalibacteraceae; genus CAG-177. The sequence goes on from JAXJTD010000106.1 coordinate 68,812, forward strand.
TGGACTGCATGGGCTTGTTGCCGCCGTCCTTAACCTCGGGCTTTTGCTGCTTCTTGGGCATGGGAGGAAGCTTATCTGCCTTACCCTGCTGTGCAGGTTTCTGGCTCTGGGGCTTCTGCTCTTTCTTCTCGGCAGGTTTCTTATCCTCTGCCTTCTTTGCAGGCTCAGCCTTCTTCTCTGGCTTCTTTTCGGGAGCCTTTTCAGCCTTCTTTTCAGGTGCGGGTGCAGGCTTCTCTGCGGGAGCTTCGTCGGGCTCCTCAGCAGGCTTTTCTTCTGCCTTTGCCTTTTTGGGTGCAGGTGTGAATTCAAAATATTCGTTAAGGTCTGCAACCTCATGTTCCTTTGTAAAGGTGTCAAATATAATGTCAAGCTCATCCTCTTCGAGAGCTGTCATATGCTTTTTCTGGCCGTCAAAATATTTTGCCAGCAAATCAACAACAATGTTGCTTTTGATATCAAAGTCTTTGGCGACTTCGTGCACTCTGTATTTATTTATCATAGATTAACCTCCTCTGTTACATTCAGAAGCCCAAGCATGGTTTTTGCAAAGCCTTCGTCATTGACACTTACCACGGCGGATTTAAGACCCGTGGCTTTTCCTATCTCTTCTATGGTTGAAGCAATTACTCTGACGGGGATATCCCTGCCGTCGAAGGTTGCTTCACGCTCAATCTCTTTTCTCAGCCGCTGAGATGAATCGCTGCTCAGCAGGCAAAGCTTTGCGCTTTTGCTTCTGACGGAGCCTATTGCAGCATCGTGACCGCAGCTTAATCTGCCTGCCCTGCGGCACATTCCGAGAAGTGAGAGGAGCTTGGGATTATCAGTCATTTTTCAGCTCTTCCTCCATTCTCTCGTAAACGCCGTCGGGAATTGCGCAGGAGAATGCTTTTTCAAGCCTTTTTGCTTTTCTTGCCTTTACAAGGCACTCTGCATCGCGGCAAACATATGCCCCTCTGCCTGCCTTTTTACCCGTAAGGTCAAGTGATATTTCGCCTTCGGGGCTTTTAACTACCCTGACAAGCTCTTTTTTAGGCTTCATTTCGTTACAGCCTGTGCATTTTCTCATTGGTATACGGCGGGTCTGCATAACTCAGCTCCTTATAGGTTATTATGGGTTTACTGCGTATTATTCGTCAAAATTGATAACGGGTTCTTCTGTTTCGGGGTTGATATCGATTTTCCAGCCTGTAAGCTTTGCTGCAAGGCGAGCATTCTGACCCTTGTTACCGATAGCAAGTGAAAGCTGACCGTTGGGAACAACTGCTCTGCATGAACGCTCTTCTTCATTAAGAACGGTTACCGAAATAACATCTGCGGGAGCAAGAGCCGCTGCAACATACTGTGCAGGGTCTTCGCTGTAACGGACAACATCAAGCTTTTCGCCGCCGAGCTGATCAACAATCTTGTTGATACGTGCGCCTCTCTGACCGATACATGCGCCTACGGGATCAATGTTTTCATCTGCACTGTGAACGGCAATCTTACTTCTTGAACCTGCTTCACGGGATACTGACATAATTTCAACGGTGCCGTCAAAGATTTCGGGAACTTCGCTTTCAAGAAGGCGGCGTACAAGGCCGGGATGTGTTCTTGAAATTGTTGCCTTGGGACCCTTTGTTGCTTCTCTGATTTCCGCAACATAAACCTTGATAAGATCGCCCACATTAAGGTTATCTGTGGGAAGCTGCTCACTTCTGAGAAGTCTTTCGCTGATTTTACCGATTTCAACAAAGGCATCGAGTGTTTCGGGGTCAACCTTTGTAACCTTGGCAGTAACGATTTCCTGCTTCTTGTTTTCAAATTCTGCCTTGATCTGACCGTGCTCAGCCTCTCTGATAGCCTGACGGAGAATATGCTTGCCCTTTTCTGCGGCAATTCGGCTTACTTCCTTGGTTTCAAGCTCGATTTCAATAATGTCGCCTGCAATGGCATTCTTCTTGAATCTCTTTGCCTGGTCAACAGTCATATCCTCATCGGGGTCAAGAACTTCCGTAACAACATTCTTGCGTACAAAAACTCTGAAAAGCTGTTCTTCCGAATCGATTTCGCAGAATACGATATCCTTGTTGTTGTAATCTCTTTTTACTGCTGTTACGATTGCTCTCTGGATACCTTCAAAAAGCAAATCCTCGGAGATTCTCTTCTCCTTAGCCAGATATCTGACTGCCTCAAAAAATTCGTTATTCTTCATTTTTCCGACCGTTCCTTTCAAAAACTGAAATCATCAAGTTTGATATAGCTTGTTTCTTTTTTCTCAAAGCTCATTGCGCTTCCGTCTTCAAGACGCATTGTGACAGCCTTGCCGTCAAAATCTTCAAGCACGCCTTTGAACTCTCTCACACCGTCAACGGCTCTGATAAATTTCACCATAATCTTTTCGCCCTTGCATACCTCAAAGTGTTCATCTCTGGTAAGCTCTCTTTCAACACCGGGTGAGGATACTTCCAGACAGTAACTCTGCTCAATGGGGTCTGCTTCATCAAGGGGCTTATCTATTGCACGGCTCATATTTTCGCAGTCCGTAATACCCACACCACCATCCTTATCGATGAAAATGCGTAAAAACCAATCCGCGCCTTCCTTGACAAATCTGATATCCCAGATGTCAAGACCAAGCTGCTCTGCAATGGGTGCTGCAATTTCCCAGACTGCGGCTACGGTATTACCGCCTTTACCTTTTGCCATAGAAATTCTCCTTTTTTCTTTTTGTGAAAAATGTTTTATGCATAAACAAAAGAGCGGGTCGCCCCACTCTTGTCAAATACATAATCCTACTGTGGTTATTTTAACACAGACCTTAATAAATATCAAGCATTATTTTAAAATTTTATATTTTGTTATTGATATAGCCGTATTTTAGGTGTAAAATAATATAAATTCAACAAAAACGGAAGCGGATTTTATGATTATAGATTTTCACACACACTGTTTTCCAGATAAAATAGCAGAAAAAACCATTGAGATTCTCCGCCTGCGCTCAGGTATCACAAGACCCTTTCATAACGGCACTGTAAGCAGTCTGCTTGAACTTCAGAAGAATGACGGTGTTGATTATTCGGTTGTGCTCAATATTGCAACCAACCCCCGACAGCAGACAAACGTAAATAATTTTGCAATATCCCTGAAAGAGGTTGACGGAATAATCCCATTCGGCAGTGTGCACCCCGACAGCCCCGATGCTATTGCAGAACTTGAACGGCTGAAAGAAAGCGGCATAAAGGGAGTGAAACTTCATCCCGATTATCAGGGCTTTTTCGTTGATGAAAAAAAGATGATTCCCATTTATGAAAAAATCGCAGAACTCGGTATGGTAACTCTTTTCCACTGCGGTTTTGATATAGGCTACCCCGAACCCGTGCACTGCACCGCCGAGGCACTTGCAAGCGTACTTCCCGTATTCGGCGGCGCGCCTGTTGTTGCGGCACATTTCGGCGGAATATGGTCAATGCCCGAAACAAGAAAGCACCTTGCAGGCAAAAATATTTATTTTGACACTGCCTATTGCTACGGCACCGCAACTCCCCGTTACGCAAAAGAAATTATCGATATTCACGGAGTTGATAAAATTCTTTTCGGCAGTGATGCTCCCTGGAATGCACCCTCTCAGGATATGGAGCTTGTCAGATGCTTCGGTCTTACGCAGGATGAAGAAAAAGCAGTCCTCGGCGGAAACGCACGAAAACTGCTTGGTTTATAATTTATCTCAATTCGTCCAATGTCATTTCATATGCAGGCAGGAATTCCTCCACAAAAACCTTTGCTTCGGGTAAATCAAGCTTTTCAATGGCTTCTTTTATACCCTCGCCCGCTTTTACAAATTCGCTGTTGCCTGCTTTCTTTTCCTCGATACATTTGATGAGAGCGCTGATTTTATCGGCAGCTTTTATAAGCTTCCAGAGCTCCTCATCACCTTCGGCAGGCATAAACATAGGCTCATATTCATCCCTGAAATCCTCAGGAAGCATTGAAACAAGGCTCTTGCAGGCATTCTCCTCAACAGTCTTGTAGGCAAGTCGCACTTCCTCACTGTAATACTTTACGGGGGTAGGCATATCACCTGTCAGGGTTTCGGGAGTATCGTGATAAAGACCCATCAGTGCGGCTCTTTCACCGTTAAGCTTTTTACCGAAACGTTTGTTGCCGATAACTGCAAGAGCGTGGGCAATAACCGCAACCTCAAAGCTGTGCTCGCACAGATTCTCGCTGTGCTCATTTCTCATAAGCGCCCAGCGGTTGATATATTTCATTCTTGATACCATTGCGAAAAATCCGTTATCCATAAAATCACCTTTGACTGTTAGTTTTTACAATATAACATATTTCATTTGCATTTGCAATGCGGAAAGGCAGATATGAGCAAAATTTCACTGAGAACATTCATAAAAGAGCTTGATTCATTCTTTGCAAAAGAAGATTTGCAGGGTGCGGAAGCCTGCGCCCTCAGATGGATTGACCTTGCCCGAAAATACGACGATAAGCCCGGTGAGCTGATTGTCCTCAACGAAATGACAGGCTTTTACCGCCAGACCAAAAATGAAGAAAAGGGGCTTACCGCAGTTAACGAAGCCTTTGCTTTGCTTGACAGCTTTGATTTTGACAAAAAAACAACGGCAACAATTTACCTCAACGGTGCAACAACAATGAAAGCATTCGGCAAAAGTGCCGAAGCAATGGAATATTACGAAAAATCTCACAATCTTTTTCTTGAAATCCTTGATAAAAATGACCCTCTCTTTGCAGGATTTTATAACAATAAAGCTCTTGCATTGCAGGATCTGAAAAGATATTCCGAAGCCGAGGAATATTTTCTCAAAGCAATAAAAATCACACAGTGTAACCCCGAAAATGAGCTTGAAACCGCAATTTCTCTGGTAAACCTTGCTCATCTTTACTATGAAATTGATAACGGTGACGAAAGAATAAACAGTCTTATGGACAAGGCTCTGGATATTCTTGACTGCCCCGATTATTACGGTTACCCAAAATATGCCTTCACTTGCAGGAAATGTGCCCCCTCATTCGGATTTTTCGGATTTTTCCTTGCAGAAAAAAAGCTTAACGAAAGGGCGGACAGAATTTATGCAGGGAATTGAGCTGAGCCGCCGCTACTACGAAGAATACGGCATACCGATGATAAAAGATCAGTTTTCCGAATTTGAAAGCAGAATTGCCGTTGGTCTTGCAGGCCCCGGGTCGGATTGCTTCGGATTTGACGACGAAATTTCCCGTGACCACGATTTCGGCGCAGGCTTCTGCCTCTGGCTTACGGACGAAGATAACGAGCTTTTCGGATTTCAGCTTGCCCGTGCATACGGCAGGCTTCCGAAAATCTTTATGGATACCGAAAAAGGTAAAACCAATTCCTACGGCACCGCACGCTACGGAGTCAAAACAATATCCGATTTCTACCTGCCGCTGACGGGCAGCAAGGGTGCACCCGAAAGCCCTTTGCAGTGGCTTTACACCCCCGAAAGCTCCCTTGCCGCCGCAACAAACGGCTGTGTTTTCAGGGATGATTCAGGCAAATTCAGCGAAATCCGCAACAAAATTGCAAACGGCATGCCCGAGGATATAAAACTCAAAAAGCTTGCCGCAAGGCTGATTTTTATGGCACAAAGCGGTCAGTATAATTTTTCACGATGTATTTCTCACGGCGAAACGGGTGCCGCCGCACTTGCCGCCGCAGAATTCGTAAAAAACACCGCATCTTTTGTTTACCTCATAAACGGGAAATTTGCACCGTTCTATAAGTGGATGTTAAGAGGAATGAAAAATCTTGAACTTTTTCCCGATTTTTCAGAAAAGCTTTCAGCCCTGCTGACAGGCGGCTTCACTCCCGATGAAATCAAAATCAAGCAGAACATAATTGAAGATATCTGCTCTCTGACAGCGGATTATCTCCGTAATTCAGATCTTGCTCAGAGCGGTTCTGATTTTCTTGAACCCCTTGCATATCAGGTGCAGAATAAAATCAGAAACCCCGAAATACGTTCACTACACATAATGGAAGGAGGGTCCTTTTGAAACGCTGTATAAACTGCCTTGCCGAGTGCGACGATTCCTCAAAAGTATGCACGGAATGCGGCTACAACGGCTCTGCGGAAAAATCCGTTGAACACGCTTTGCCTCCCGGCACAAGACTTAACAACCGTTATCTTCTGGGCGGTGCGGTTTCAAGGGTCAATTCCTTTATCTGTTATTACGGACTTGATACCCACGGCAGATGCAGAGTAAAAATCTACGAATATCTGCCTGCAAAGCTGATGTACCGTCATCCCGAGGAACTGGTGATAAAGTATTTTGACGAAAAATGCAGCGCAAGAGGCGATAAAGAAATTTCCGCATTTTACGCTCATTTCACAAAGCTTTGTACCGCCGCCAAAAATACTGTTCTTGATTTCACGGACTGCTTCGCGGATAATTCAACGGTTTATTATGTATGCTCAACCGAAAAAGGCACTCCCCTTTCATCCCTTCTGGGCAACGGCAAAACAATGAGCTTCAAAAAGGCAACGGAAGTCATATTACCCCTTGCAGAATGTGTTGCAGAGCTTGAAAAAACAGGCAAATGGCACGGATGCATTTCACCCTATTCCATTATCACAAACGGAGAAAAAATCACATCAGTTTCCGGTTATTCCTACCCTCCGAAAAGTGTTTCTTCTCCCTTTGATGCGCCCGAAAAACAGCTTGGTTCAAAAAGCTGCGGTATATTTACCGATATATATTCGCTGGGCGCAATCCTTTATGAAGCGGTTACGGGCTTTCTCCCTCCTGCGGCTGACAGACGTCAGAACGGCAGACTGCTTAAATTACCTGCAAATCTTTCAGATATTGAAAAGGCAATAATCGAAAAAGCTCTTGCCCTTGACAAAGAAGAACGCTATGCTTCCGCAGAGGAATTTATTGCCGACCTTAAAGGAAAACCCAAAAAAGAAAAGCTTCCCAAAAAAGAAATTATGAGGCGCACCACACTTACCCTGGCATCGGTAACACTTGTTCTCAGTCTCGCTTTTCTCATAAATTACTTCGTTATCGAGCCACTCAGAGAGAAAAAGCAGACATCAGACCTTGCCTCAATGGTGCAGACCACTCTCCCCGAAAAAGATCCCTGGGACGAAATCAGGGCAAAATATCCCGATATAAATTTCCCCGCGGGTATGAATCCTTCTTACGCTGACCTTTATGCGTCCAATACGGATTTCTCGGGCTGGATAAACATAGGCGAAATGAATATCGATTTCCCCGTTGTTCAGGCATCGGATAATCAGTATTATGAGCGCCGTGATTTTTACGGTAAAAGCACCAATTACGGTGCACCTTTCTTTGATTACCGCAACTCTCTCGCTTCTCTTGACCGCAACACAATTATCTACGGTCATAATATGCGCCACGATGACAAGCTTTTCGGCACACTGGAACAATACAGAGAAACCGAAGGCTTTGCAAAAGCTCCTGTTATTACGATGAACACCCTTTTCCGTGAATACAAATTCAAAATTTATGCGGTCTTTATTTCAAACAGTAAGGCAAGCGACGATAACGGTCATGTTTTCAATTATATTTTCACCGATGCGGGCAACGCAAAATTCCGTGATTACATTGCGGAAATTGACAAGCGTAAGCTTTACACTACGGGTGTCGATATCAATGAAAACGATAAAATCCTGACCCTTTCAACCTGCTGTTACGATTTTGAGGATGCAAGACTTGTTGTTGTAGGCAGGCTTCTGAGAAACGGTGAAAGCGAAGCCGTTGACACATCTCTTGCCGTTATGAACGAAAACCCCAAATTCCCCCAGGCTTATTATAATGCCAAACGTATTGATAATCCTTATAAAGACGATCCCGATTTATTCAACTGAGGTGATGAAATGAAATTTCTGATTGTTGTTGATATGCAGAATGATTTTATTGACGGTGCGCTGGGTACCGCCGAAGCGGTTGCTATTCTTCCCGCAGTAAAATCAAAAATTGAGAATTTTGACGGCAGGGTACTTTTCACCCGTGACACTCACGAAGCGGATTACCTTAAAACTCAGGAAGGCAGAAATCTGCCCGTTGAACACTGCGTCAAAGATACCGACGGCTGGCAGATTGCCCCCGTTCTTGAAGCACTGCGAAAGGAAGAAGCCGTTGACAAGCCCACCTTCGGCAGTGTTGCTCTGGGTCAGCTTCTCAAAGCGTATGACACCTACGAAGAAAAAGTTGAAAGCGTAACCCTCATAGGACTCTGCACGGATATCTGCGTTATTTCAAACGCAATGATAATCAAAGCATTTCTTCCCGAAGTTCCCGTTATTGTTGATGCCGCCTGCTGTGCGGGTGTCACACCCGAAAGCCACGAAAATGCGCTTGAAGCTATGTCAATGTGCCAGATAAAAATCGAAAATTTCTGATTTATCGATAAAAAGCTTTAAATCGTTAAAGTTTTTTGCAAAAAAGTATTGACAAAGGGATTTTTCGGTGCTATTCTGTACCTATCAAAAGCAAAAGAGGTTCTCTCAGATGGCTAAAAATGTTTTCACAGCAGCATATTTCTACTTTTACTTTATCAAATAATTTGATAGGGTCTGGTAGGTTTTGCTGAAAAACAATAACAGAGGTTTATAACACCCCGCAGCGAAATTTACGCTGCGGGGTTAATTTTTTTCGGAGGTAATTGAAATGATTGTATCAATTAAAAAAGGAACAGACGAAAATCAGGTGCAGAATCTTGTTGAGTGGCTTAAAAGCCTCAACCTTGAAATCCACCGCAGTAACGGACAGTATGAAACTATTCTCGGCCTTGTAGGTGATACAAGCCACGTTGATATGGACCTTATCGAGGGACTTAACATTGTAAGCAGGGTTGCAAGAATCAGTGAACCCTATAAAAAGGCAAGCCGTAAATTTCATCCCGATGACACGGTTATCGATGTTTGCGGCAACAAAATCGGCGGCGGTAATTTTCAGTTTATTGCAGGCCCCTGCTCTGTTGAGTCAACCGGGCAAATCTGCTCAATCGCCGAAGACATCAAAAATGCAGGCGCAAACCTCCTCAGAGGCGGTGCGTTCAAACCCCGTACATCGCCATACGCTTTCCAGGGCATGAGGGCAGAGGGTCTTGACCTTCTGAGAAAGGCAAGAGAAATCACGGGTGCACCTATCGTAACCGAAATTATGGACCTTTCTCATCTTCCTCTTTTTGAGGATGTTGACGTAATTCAGGTCGGTGCGAGAAATATGCAGAATTTCGAGCTGCTCAAAGAACTGGGCAAAACAGATAAACCCATTCTTCTCAAAAGAGGTCTTTCCGCCACAATGGAAGAACTTCTTATGAGCGCGGAATACATTATGGCAGGCGGCAACAGCAAGGTTATGCTCTGCGAAAGAGGTATCAGAACCTTTGAGCATTACACAAGAAACACAATGGATATTTCCGCCATTGCACTGCTTAAAGAAAAAACTCACCTGCCCATCATCGCAGACCCCAGCCATGCGGCAGGTATGGCAAGAATGGTTCGTCCCCTCGCCCTTGCGGCAGTTGCGGCAGGTGCAGACGGACTTATGATTGAAGTTCATAACGACCCTGCACACGCACTCTGCGACGGTCCTCAGGCACTCCGCCCCGAGGAATTTGCAAAGGTTGTAAAAGAAGCAAATGCCATAAGAGAAATAATGACAAAATTTTAAGGTGATATTATGAAAATAGGCATAGTCGGTCTGGGCCTTATCGGAGGCTCCCTTGCAAGAGCACTTACAGACAGCGGCAAACACGAAATTTTCGGTCTTGACCGTAACAGAAGCTCACTGCTTGCGGCAAAAATGGTGGGTGCAATAAAAGACGAAATTAACGGTGACAACATCGGCACAATGGATATGATTTTCATTGCACTATATCCGCAGGCTACCGTTGATTTTGTGGATGAATACGCTTCAAAAATAAAGAAAGGTGCAATCGTTACGGATTGCGGCGGTGTCAAAAGACCCATCTGTGCTCCCTGCGAAAAGCTTGCTGAGGAAAACGGTTTTATCTTTATCGGTGCACATCCTATGGCAGGCACACAGTTTTCGGGCTTCAACGCTTCAAGAGGAAATCTTTTCAGAAATGCCACAACGATTGTTACTCCCAAGGAAAATACGGATATCCGCATCCTTGAAAAGCTGAAAAATGTGCTTGACGATGCAGGTTTCGGTGCAATTAACTTTACAACTGCCGAAGAACATGATAAAGTAATAGCGTTCACATCACAGCTTCCTCACATAATTTCAAACGCATATGTGAAAAGCCGCACGGCGGTGAAGCAAAAAGGCTTTTCCGCAGGCAGTTACAAAGACCTTACCCGTGTTTCAAAGCTTAACGAAGCAATGTGGACAGAGCTTTTCTTCGAAAACAAGGATAACCTTTGCCAAGAAATTGATTTTCTTGTTGAAAGGCTCAGCGAATACAGTACGGCACTGAAAAATAACGACAAAGAAGGTCTTGTTGCCCTGCTTAAAGAGGGTACGGACAGCAAAAAACAGGCAAAGTAGGTTGTATTATGGAAATTATCAGGGTCAATGCATCAAAAGAATATGATGTTGTTATAGGCAGCGGAATTCTTTCTTCTCTGGGAGAAAGATGTGCTTCGCTTTTCGGCAAAAGCAGGGCGCTGATTGTTACCGACAGTAATGTGGCTCCTCTCTGGCTCCAAAAAACCAAGGCAAGCCTTGAAAATGCAGGCATAGATACGCTTGAATTTGTTTTCACCGCAGGTGAGGATTCGAAAAGTAAAGAAACTCTGTTTGAACTTCTTGAATTTGCCGCAGAAAACCGTATTACCCGCAGTGATTTTGCTGTTGCTCTGGGCGGCGGTGTTACCGGTGATATGACGGGCCTTGCCTCATCACTTTTCCTCAGAGGCATACCTTTTATTCAGGTGCCCACAACCCTTCTTGCGGCAGTTGACTCCTCCGTAGGCGGCAAAACCGCCGTTAATCTCACCGCAGGCAAAAACCTTGCAGGTGCATTTTATCAGCCTTCACTTGTGCTTTGCGATACGGATACCCTCTCCACTCTGCCCGATTGCGAGTTTGCAAACGGTATGGCAGAGGTTATCAAATACGGCGTAATTTTCGACAAAGAATTATTTGACAAAGTGCAGAGCGGAGATGTAAAATCTGATATAGAAAAAATAATTGCACGGTGCGTTGAGCTTAAACGGGATGTTGTTGCAAAGGATGAATTTGACTGCGGCGACAGACAGCTTCTCAACTTCGGTCATACATTGGCTCATTCCGTTGAAAAATGCAGCAGTTTCGGCATTGCCCACGGCAGTGCGGTTGCAATAGGAATGGTCATTGCGGCAAAGGCTTCCTTTGCTCTGGGCTGGACCGATGAAGAATGTACCGAGGCAATTATAAATGCAAACAAAAACAACAATCTGCCCGTTGAATGCGAATTTTCACCCCGTATGCTGGCAGATGCATCACTTTCGGATAAAAAGCGTTCAGGCGGTACGATTAATTTTGTTGTTCCGAAAAAAATCGGCGAATGCGTACTGAAAAAGATTCCCGTTGAAGATTTATACAAAATAGCGGAGTACAGATAATGGATATCAGAATCACGCCTGCCTGCATCTCGGGCAGTATTGAGGGTATAGCTTCAAAATCCTTTGCACATCGGGCACTTATCTGTGCCGCACTTGCAAAGGGCGAAAGTGAAATCAGAATAAACACAACCTCTGCGGATATTGAGGCAACGGTTGACTGCCTGAAAAATCTGGGTGCTCAGATCGGAATTAACGGCAATGTTTATTCCGTCACACCTATCGGAAAGCCTTTGAAATCCGCCGTTATAAACTGCAACGAAAGCGGTTCAACTCTCCGTTTTCTTCTGCCCGTTATCTGTGCACTGGGAACTGAAACTAGCATTCATGCTTCGGGCAGACTTCCCGAAAGACCCCTTTCTCCTCTGAAAGAAGAATTAATCCGCGGCGGTGCGCTTATATCGGATAATTTTCCCCTTACGGTATCGGGCAGTATATCTCAAAAGGAATTCACACTCCGAGGGGATGTAAGCTCTCAGTTTGTGACGGGGCTTCTTATTGCACTTTCGTATCTTGGCGGCGGCAGAATAAATCTTATCCCTCCCGTGCAGTCAAGACCCTATATTGACATCACTTTGCAGGTTCTTCGCACCTTCGGTGCGGATATAAATGAAGAAAACAATACATTTTATATAAATCCTGTTCCCCTTACGGGCTGTAATTTCACTGTTGAAGCCGATTGGTCAAACGCCGCTTTTCCTTTGTGTATGGGCGCAGAGGTTACGGGTCTTGACCCTCTTTCGGCTCAGGGTGATAAAGAAATTATTACCGTGCTGAAAAATATGGGTGCTGAGATTTTTGAAAATAACGGCAGTTTCAGGGCAGATGTTTCCCGACTTCACGGCTGTGAAGTTGATGCAGGGAATATCCCCGATGCGGTGCCCGTCATAGCGGCACTTGCCGCAACCGCAGAAGGCGAAACCGTTATATATAACGGTGAAAGACTCCGCATAAAAGAAAGCGACAGAATAATGACCACTGCGGCAATGCTCCGTTCACTGGGCGGAGATGTTACGGAAACCGCTGACGGTCTTATAATACACGGTAAGAACATTCTCGACGGCGGCGAAACAGATTCGTTCAATGACCACAGAATTGCCATGGCGGCGGCAGTTGCCGCTTGCAGATGCAAGGGTGATGTGATTATCCGCAATGCCGACGCCGTAAACAAATCATACCCCGGATTTTTTAATGACTATAACAAGCTTGGAGGTAAAGCAGATGTCCTGTAATTTGGGAAACAATATTAAAATAACCATATTCGGTCAGTCACATTCCGAGGCAATGGGCGTTGTGATTGACGGTCTGCCTGCCGGCTTTAAAATTGATACGGATAAAACCGCCGCTTTTATGGCAAGACGTGCCCCCGGCGGCAACGACCTTTCCACACCGAGAAAAGAAGCGGATGCCGTAAAAATTATATCGGGTGTTGTTGATAACGTTACCTGCGGTGCACCTCTTTGTGCAATCATCGAAAACACGGATACACGTTCCGCAGACTATTCAAAACTCCGCACCCTGCCCAGACCATCTCACAGTGACTTTGCCGCAATGATGAAACACGGCGGCTTCAACGATGTGAGAGGCGGCGGCAATTTCAGCGGCAGACTCACCGCCCCCCTTTGCTTTGCAGGTGCAGTGTGTATGCAGATGCTCCTTGAAAAAGGTATACGCATAGGTGCACATATTTCTTCAATCGGCAAGGTGAATGACAGCCGCTTTGACCCCGTTAATGTAAATGAAAATGATTTTGACTCCCTTGCTTCAAAGTCTTTTCCTGTTATTGACGAAAAACAGGGCGAGTTAATGAGAAAAGAAATTTATGACGCCAAAGCTCAGGGCGATTCCGTAGGCGGTACAATCGAATGTGCTGTTATCGGTCTGCCCGCAGGCATAGGTGACCCCATATTTGACGGTATGGAAAACAGAATTTCTGCTGCGGTTTTCGGCATTCCCGCAATCAAGGGCATTGAGTTCGGCTCGGGATTTGAAGGCAGTACCCTCAGGGGCAGTGAAAACAATGACCCCTTCACCTGCGAAAACGGCAGGATTTCAACTGTCACAAATAATCACGGCGGTATTCTGGGAGGAATCACATCGGGTATGCCTCTTGTTTTCCGCTGTGCGGTAAAACCCACACCTTCCATAGGTATTGAACAGCAGACAGTGTGCACTGAAACAGGGCTTGAAGAAAACCTTGTTATCGGCGGCAGACACGACCCCTGCATTGTTCACAGAGCAGTGCCCTGCGTTGAAGCGGCGGCGGCTGTTGTGATTGCAGATTTTCTTCTTGGATGAGGTTGCAAAAATGGATTTAAATGAACTGAGAAACAAAATAGACAGTATAGACACGGAACTTGTAAAGCTTTTTAAAGAAAGAATGGAAACTGCCGCCGAAGTAGGCAGATTCAAACAGGAAAACGGTGTACCCGTATTCAACCGTCAGCGCGAAAGAGAAATAATCAACAAGGTAACGGACAGCGTACCCGAAGAACTTCAAAGCTACGCAAAAACTCTTTATCAGACTCTTTTTGAGTTGAGCCGTTCTTACCAGAAAAAAATAATTTATCCTCAATCCGATTTTTCAAAAATGATTGAAGAAGCAACCGCAGGAGAGCCCCTACCCATGCCTGAAAGAGCAACAGTTGCATGTCAGGGAGTTGAAGGTGCATACTCCCAGTTTGCCTGTGATAAAATGTTTGCATACCCTTCAATAATGTATTTTTCAGGCTTTGAGGACGTTTTCAGGGCTGTTGACAGCGGTCTGTGCCGTTACGGCATTCTGCCCGTGGAAAACAGTACAGCAGGCTCGGTTAACAAGGTCTATGACCTGATGAACAAATATAAATTCTACATTACTCACAGCCTTAAACTTTTTATCGGACATACACTTCTTGCTCCGCGAGGTGTAAAGCTTGAAGATGTGAAAGAAGTTTTTTCTCACGAGCAGGCACTTAATCAGTGCAGTGAATATCTCGCAAAGCTGGGAGTTAAAATAACCGTGTGCGAAAATACTGCGGTTGCGGCAAAGATGGTTGCCCAGAGCGGCAGAACCGATTGTGCCGCCATAGGCTCAAAGGACTGTGCAGAGCTTTACGGTCTTTCCGTTCTCAAAAGCGGTATTCAGAACACCGATAACAACTATACCCGTTTCATCTGTATTTCAAAAAATCTTGAAATATATGCAGGTGCCAACAAAACAAGCATAATGATGACCCTGCCCCACAAACCGGGTTCGCTTTATAACGTAATTTCGGGCTTTGCGGCACTGGGACTCAATATGACAAAACTTGAAAGCCGACCTCTGCCCGGCACAAACTTTGAATTTATGTTTTATTTTGATATTGATGCTTCCGTGTATTCGGAAAATCTTCGGGTGCTTCTCAACGAGCTTGAACATGATGCTGAGCAATTCAGTTATCTGGGAAGTTATACGGAGGGCTGAAAATGTACGGACTTTTAGGCAGAAAGCTGGGTCATTCCCTTTCGCCGCAGATTCACGCACTTCTGTGTGATTATGAATATAAGCTTTACCCCACAGAGCCCGAAAATCTTGACGGTTTCTTTTCGGATACCCGGCTGAAAGGCTTCAATGTTACCATCCCTTACAAAATCGAAGCCTTCAACCGATGTGACAGCCGCTCGGATACTGCTGAAAAAACCGGCAGTGTGAATACGGTTATCCGCCGTGCCGACGGCACCCTTTACGGTGACAACACGGATTACTTCGGCTTTGACTGTATGGCAAAGAAGTGCGGCTGTGATTTCAACGGCAAAAAGGTGCTTATCCTCGGCTCCGGCGGTGCAAGCCGCACGGTTTATCACGTTGCCCGTGACGGCGGCGCAAGGGAAATCGTTACTGTTTCACGAAGCGGAGAGGATAATTATTCAAACATCAGCCGACACTATGATGCGGATATAATCGTTAACACCACACCCGTGGGAATGTACCCCAACAACGGCGAAAGACTTATTGACCTTTCAGAGTTCACAAAATGCAGAAAGGCTCTTGACCTTATCTATAACCCTGCACGCACTGTTTTTCTGCTTGATGCTCAGAAGCTTGGCATTGACTGCATAAACGGTCTTTATATGCTTGTTGCCCAGGCACTTCGGGGTGCGGAAATCTTCACGGGCAAAACAATTCCCCTTTCACGGATTGATGAAATTTATAATAAAATAATTTCAGATCAGAAAAACATTGCTCTTGTGGGTATGCCCGGCTGCGGTAAATCCACCTGCGCCGCCCTGCTTTCGCAAGTCACAGGCAGAGAATGCATCGACACCGACAGCCTTGTGGTTGAATCTTCGGGGGAATCCATTCCCTATATCTTTGAAAAACACGGTGAAAATGAATTCCGTAACCGTGAAAACGAAGCCGTACGCGCGGCAGGAAAGCTTTCGGGCAAAATAATTGCCACCGGCGGAGGTGCAATTCTCCGCGAAGAAAACCGCATTGCCCTTCGTGAAAATTCCACAGTAATTTTTCTTGACTCAGATCCCGATACCCTTGCCACCGACGGCAGACCCCTTTCGAAGGATGCGGAAACTTTGCACAGAATGCTTGAACAAAGACTGCCTTTTTACAAAGATGCGGCAGATTTCACCGTCAGAGTTGACCCTGACCCCGAAATAACAGTAAGGAGGATTTTAAAATGCATATCCTTGTAATTAACGGGCCCAACCTGAATATGCTGGGCATACGGGAGCCAAATATATACGGAAGCAATTCCTATGAAAATCTCTGCTCAATCATTCTTGATTATGCGGCTCAAAAAAATGTTGAGATTGAGCTTTTTCAGTCGAATCACGAGGGAGCAATCGTCGATGCCATTCACGAAGCTTACCGTGATGAGGTTGACGGAATAATCATCAATCCTGCCGCCTACACCCACACCAGCATCGCAATTCTTGATGCTCTCAAAGCTGTTGCAATCCCTGCGGTTGAGGTGCATATTTCCGATGTAAGTAAAAGAGAATCTTTCAGACAGATATCTTATGCCGGTATGGCTTGTGAAAAATCATTTATCGGTCTGGGTTTTGACGGATATCTCAGAGCAATTGATTACCTTATAAGCAGATAAAAGAAAAAGCGTACGGTCAAACCGTACGCTTAATTTTTTAGTCTTTGTTGATTTCAATCTTTCCGTAGAGTGAACCTGCTGAATCTGAGCGGGGTGCTCTTGCAGGTGCTGCGGGTGCATCGGAATCACTGCGTCTGTTGTTATAGCCGCCTCTGTTACCGCCGCGGTATCCGCCTCTGTTGCCACCCTTGTTGTAACCGCCGCGACCTCTGTTGTTGTAGCCGCCGTTTGTGGGCTTAACACCCTCTTCAAGAGTAATAACAACCTTTCTGTCTCCGTCGCTGCCCACTGAATGTGAGGTAACGCCTTCAATTTCCTGAACGGTTGTGTGGATAATTCTTCTTTCGTAGGGGTTCATAGGCTCAAGAACAACATTTCTGCCGTACTTTCTTACCTTTGCCGCATTCTTGCGTGCAAGTGAACGGAGAGTATTTTCTCTCTTTTCTCTGTAATTGCCTACATTGATTGAAACTCTTTTGAACTCTTCATTGCCTCTGTTGATAACAAGGCGTGTAAGATACTGAATAGCATCAAGGGTTTCGCCTCTTCTGCCGATTACCGAACTGTAATCGTCACCGCAGCTGATTGAGAAACGAACTTCCTCATCATCTGCTTCAACTGTAATCTCAGCTTCTTCAACACCGAGGCTTTTAAGAATTGTAAGGATGTAATCCTTTGCTTTGTCAAATGAACCGTCCTCAACAGCAACCATCTTTTTGGTTGCGGGAGCAGCCTTTTCTTCAACGGGATCGGGCTCAGCAACGGGCTCGTCCTCTGCTTCGTAGCTTACCTTTACTTTTGCGGATGAACCGCCGAAAATACCGAAAAGCTTTGCCTTGGGCTGTTCCAGAACTTCATATTTAATATCTGCATCTTCGGGAGCGTTAAGCGCCTTCAACGCAGCGTCTTTTGCTTCTTCAATAGTAGCACCTGTACCGAATGCTTCTTTTATCAAAATGTTTCACCACCTGAATGTGTTAGTTGTTCTTCTCTTTTCTTTCAACAGTCTGCTTCAGGTTATTTTCTCTTGAACGGCGTGCTACCGTTTCGTCGACCATAAGCTTTGCAAGCATCTTTTTGGGGTTATAAATCTGTCCGATAATAACTGTTGAAATGAGACCGAAAATACTGGATGCAATCCAATAAATACCGATACCCGCAGGATAATTGACAACAAAGTAGAGTGAGAACAAAGGCATACCGAAGGTCATACAACCTGTCATCATAAAGTTGCTTGCCATGGCAGGATTCTGCTTCTTCTGCTTAATCTGTGAGTAAAGACCCGTTGCCATTGATGAAACAAATGAAAGCACGGGAATTGCCCAGATAACGTGAAGTCCCTTGTAATTCATAGGCACATCGCCCAGTGAGAAGAGACCGAAGAAATCGAAATTAATGCCTTTGATAGCGTTGATTGCAGTTTCGCTTACGCCTGCAACGCCCTGCAAGGATTCAATATTCTGGATGATAATAAGCTCAACAAGATGAGCACTCTTGGTGTTGCCCGCAAGACCAAGATCCTGAACTGCTTTTGTGAGCAGTGCAATTTCTTCCTTTGTAATTTCGTTGTCATAAAGGAAGTTGCTCAGAGGATAGTAGATTGCACCGATAAGACCGAAAAGAAGAACGAACTGAACAAGCATAGGTGCACAGCCTGCACCCATAGGGTTAAAACCTTCCCTCTGATAAAGAGCATTGGTTTCTTCCTGAATCTTCTGCTGGTTTCCTGCATATTTGGTTTGAATTCTGCGAAGCTTTGCCTGCATCCGCTGTGTTTTGACCATACCCTTCTGCTGGCTGATTGATGAAGGAATCATAAGGATTCTTGCAAACAAAGTCAGCAAAACAATAGCAATGGCATAGTTGCCCATACCTACCGTATCGTAAATAAATCTGAGAATAAATCCGAAAGGTACGCCGAGAATTTCATAAAGACCGGTCATTTTCTGTCCTCCGAATGGCGGTGCTTCTTAGGCGGTACCGGGTCGTATCCGCCGGGGAAAAGTATGTTGCACCTCATTAATCTGAATAAAGTTAAAAGGGTCCCCCGGATTGCTCCGTGAACCTGAATTGCCTCTACGGCATAGTGCGAGCAGGTTGGATAATACCTGCACACAGGTGGAAACAGCGGTGAAATACGTTTCTGATAAAAACGTATTGCGGAAAGCAGAAATTTTTTCATCAAAATTCAGCCTCCACACTGCCGCTTGCAACGCCAAGCTCCGTCAGATGACTTCTCATAACGGGTTCAAGGTCGCTGCTTCTGAGCTTTTTTGTTTTGAACCTTGCAACAAATACAATGTCGTAGTTCCCCGAACACTGAGGGTAAATTGAGGAGAATGCCGCCCTTATGATGCGGCGGCATCTGTTTCTCTCAACTGCACTGCCGAGCTTTTTTGCGGCAGTAATGCCCATACGGATACCCTGACCTCTGTTTTTGACAACATAGGTCACGATTGACGGGGAGGCTTTGACCTTACCCCTGCCGTAGGCACGGTGGAATTCGGTGTTTTGCTTTAAGGTTACCGGTTTCTGCATCTTCACCATTTCCTTTTTATTTAAGGATTAGTAAGTGAGCTGCTTTCTGCCCTTTGCTCTGCGACGGGCAAGAACCTTGCGGCCGTTTCTGTCAGCCATTCTCTTGCGGAAGCCGTGTTCCATCTTGCGATGACGCTTCTTGGGCTGGTAAGTTCTTTTCATTCTGCTAACCTCCGTTTCACTTTTTGTGTATTTTCCGACCTTTTCAGGGTCTGAAACAATCAAAATTAAATGGGGCAAATACCACGCAAATAAAAATGATTATTAAGCAAAAACATAAAAAAACGCATAACAAATCAAGGGGCATACCCCTCAGAGTACACATTATATAACAAACATGGTGCCAATGTCAACATTTTTTTGAATTTAATCGTTATTTTGGAGCTTTGCGGCAAAAATTATGCACAGGTTTTCCACCTGTGTGTGAAAACTTTTCGGTTTTCGGGCATTTTCTTCTTGAAATGGTTATTGCTTTGTGGTATAGTGTATTATGTATCGTTATCATTAGAATGCGAAAGAATGCGCTAAAATAAAAGACTACTTTAAAATCGGAGGAAAAGAAAGATATGGAATCTCTTAAAGAGATGTGGGCTCTCGTGTGTGAAGAGCTCAGAGCATCATGCGGCGATGTTATTTATTCAAGCTGGTTCAAACCCCTTGAAATTATCAGCTTTGACGGTGCAAAAGCAGAAATCGGAGCAAGTGAATTTGTAAAAAGAATTATTGAGCAGAGATTTTCAGACGATATTGCCCAGGCATTCAAAAAGGTTATGGGTTTTGACGTTGAAATCAGTATCATTGATACAAATGCGGTTGCAAAAGCTCAGGCAGCAGCAGCTCAGGCTGCGGCAAATGCAGGCGGTTCATCACTAAGCATCGAAAAGAATACCTTTGAAACCTTTGTTGTAGGTTCATCAAACAAATTTGCCCATGCAGCGGCTCAGGCGGTTGCGGCAACTCCCGGTGCGGCATACAATCCCCTTTTCATCTACGGTAACTCGGGTCTGGGTAAAACCCACCTGCTTTGCGCTATCGGCAACGAAATCAAGAGCAAAAATCCCAAAGCGGATATCATTTTTACCCGCGGTGAAGATTTTGTCAGCCTTATCGTTGACGGCATCAAAGAAAAGTCAATGAAGGAAATTCATACAAAATACAGAAACTGCGATGTTCTCATTGTTGACGATATTCAGTTTATCGCAGGTAAAGAATCAACTCAGGAAGAATTTTTCCATACATTTAATACTCTTACTCAGGACGGCAAGCAGATTGTTCTTGCTTCCGACCGTGCACCCAAGGATATTGAAATTCTTGACGAAAGACTCCGTAACCGTTTTGAATGGGGACTTCTTGCAGATATCCAGCCCCCCGATACCGAAACAAGAATGGCTATTATCCAGCGTAAAGCTGATACCCTCGGTCTTGAACTTCCTCCCGATGTTGTTCAGTTCATTGCCGACAAAATCAAGTCAAACATCCGTCAGCTTGAAGGTGCCGTAAAGAAAATCAACGCACTTGTCAATATTGAGGGTGCTTCAATCAATATTGCTATGGCACAGAATGCTATCCGTGATATTATGACCGACAGCAGACCTGTTTCATCCATTGTAAGCAGTATTATCTCTGAAACCTCTCGCACCTTCGGTGTTCCTCAGGCAGATATCATCTCCAAGAAGAAGGACGCAAAAACCGCAAGAGCAAGACAGGTTGCAATCTACATAGTCAGAGAAATCACCGACCTTACCCAGAAGGAAATCAGCGAATTCTTCGGCGGCAGAGACAGAACAACAATTCTCTATTCCGTTGATACCGTTGCAAAGGATGCGGCAAACGATTCCTCTCTCAAAAAAACCATCGAAAAAATCATCAAGAACGTGCAGGAGCAGTAATTCACTGCAATACATTATTATATAGAGGTACGCTATGGGACTTTTCAAAAGAATCAACAAAGGTCTGAAAAAGACCCGCGACAGTATGAGCGGCGCAATCAATGCGGCTCTCTTCGGCAAAAACGAAATAGATGACGATTTTTATGAAGAACTTGAAGAAATTCTCGTTATGGCGGATGTGGGTGTAACCACCGCAACCGAAATCGTTGACAGACTCAAAGACTCCGTGTTCAAGAAAAACCTCCGTAAAGCCAAAGATGTCAAGGCAGAAATCCGCAATATCTGTGCAGACCTTCTCAGCGGCGGCGAAGAGCTTGATATGATAACCGTGCCCTCGGTTATCCTTGTTATCGGCGTAAACGGCGTAGGTAAAACAACATCCATCGGTAAAATGGCTGCAATGTTCAAGGAAGAAGGCAAAAAGGTTATTCTCGGTGCCGCAGATACTTTCAGAGCCGCAGCTATTGACCAGCTTGAAATCTGGGCTGACCGTGCAGGTGTTGATATCGTTAAACATAAAGAAGGTGCAGACCCTGCTGCGGTTGTTTTTGATACAATCTCCGCAGGTAAAGCAAGGAATGCTGATATTATTATCTGTGACACCGCCGGCAGACTTCACAACAAGAAAAATCTTATGGAAGAGCTTGCCAAGATTTACAGAGTCATCGACCGTCAGCTTCCCTATGCAGACCGTGAGATTCTGCTTGTTCTGGACGCAACAACCGGTCAGAACGCAGTCAATCAGGCAAAGGAATTCAAGGATGTTGCCGAAATTACCGGTATCATCCTCACAAAGCTTGACGGCACCGCAAAGGGCGGCGTTGTGCTGGCAATCAAAAATGACCTCAAAGTACCCGTTAAATTTATCGGCGTAGGCGAAGGCATTGATGACCTGAGACCTTTCAATCCCGCAGCATTTGCAGAAGGTCTGTTTGAAGAAGACAAAGACGAGGAATAATATATATGGATTACATTATTGCTACACACAATATGAAAAAACGAGATGAGATGCAGCGTATTCTTGCACCTCTCGGCATAAGAGTGCTCCTTGCGGAGGAGGCAGGCATTGAGCTTACCGACGCCGAAGAAACGGGCACAACTTTTGAAGAAAACGCATTCATCAAGGCGGAAAGCGGATGCAAAGAAAGCGGTATGCCCTGCATTGCAGACGATTCGGGTCTTGCTGTTGATTATCTTGACGGTGCGCCCGGTGTTTACTCTGCAAGGTATGCAGGTGAGCACGGCAACGATGATGCCAACAACAAAAAGCTTCTCAATGCCCTTGAAGGTATCGACCCCTCTCAGAGAGGTGCCGCTTATGTGAGCGTTGCCTGCTGTGTGTATCCCGACGGCAGAAAACTCATCGCAAGAGGCGAATGCAGAGGCACCATCGGTTACGAAGAAATCGGTAACGGCGGTTTCGGCTATGATCCCCTTTTCCTTCCCGTTGAATACGGCGGAGAAAAAACAATGGCACAGCTTACCGCAGAAGAAAAAGATGCAATCAGCCACAGAGGTAAATCCGTGCGTATGCTTGCAAAGCAGATTGAGGAGGACAACTGATGACCGGTAAAGAAAGAGCTCAGCTCAGAGCACAGGCAAACGGTCTTGAACCCCTTTTCCAGATTGGTAAGGGCGGCATTTCAGAGGCACTCATTGCCCAGACTGCCGATGCTCTGAGAAAAAGAGAACTTATAAAGCTTAAAGTGCTGCTCGAAAGCGCACCCGAAAGCCCCAGAGAATTTGCCGATAAGCTTGCAGAAGCAACAGGCAGTGAGGTTATTCAGGTTATCGGCGGCAGCATCGTATTCTACAAAGAAAACCCTGATAAAGATAAGGAAGAACCCAAAAAGAAGCCCGCTAAAAAGGGTAAGCCTCTCTCAAAGGTAAAGGCAAAAAGAGCCCTTGCCGCCAAGCGTGAGGCGGAGGAAAAGAAAAGAAAAAAAGATTTTTATGCCAAGAAACGTGTTTACGGCAATAAAAACAGCACAAAATAATGTGTAGTCATCCTTCCGGTGACCGTAAATCTTTGATTTTCTGAATTTTTTTGATTTCTTTGCAACAAAACGGGGATATTGACACACTTATTTAATGTGTGGTATAATCCCATATCCATGGAAGGTACAAAAAATGGAAAAAAACAGCGGCATCAAAATAGTTGCCCAGAACAAAAAGGCATACCACGACTATTTTGTGCTTGAAAAACTGGAAGCAGGCATTGAGCTTTTCGGCACCGAAGTCAAATCAATCCGTCAGGGTAAAATCAACCTGAAAGATTCCTGGTGCTTCGTGAAGGACGGCGAAATGTTTGTCAACGGTATGCACATCAGTCCCTATGAACACGGCAACATCTTCAACCGTGACCCTCTGAGGACAAAACGTCTTCTCCTTCACAAGAAGGAAATCAGAAGATTTTACGCTCAGGTCAAGCAGGAAGGTCTTGCAATCGTGCCACTCAGCGTTTACTTCTCAAAAGGCAGAGCAAAGGTTGAAATCGGTCTCTGCAAGGGTAAAAAACTCTATGACAAGCGGGAAGTTGCGGCGAAGAAGGATGCGCAGCGAAACATCGCCAAGGCGATGTCAATTCGCAATTCGTAATGCGCAATTATTCAGAGGTGTCTGTATGATGTCAGAAAAAAATGTCATTGTCGAAAAAAGCAAGGCTTTCGCATTGAGAACAATAAATCTTTACAGATATCTGACTGAAAACCATAAGATTTATCCTATTGCAGTTCAGGTTTTAAAAAGCGGCACAAGCATCGGAGCAAATGTGCGTGAAGCCATAAGAGCACAAAGCAAACCTGATTTTTATTCAAAAATGAATATTGCTCTCAAAGAAAGCAGTGAAACCGAGTATTGGCTTGAACTTCTTTATGAGAGCAGTTATATAAATCAGGAACAGTTCAACAGCATTCATCACGATTGCCTTGAACTCACAAAAATTCTGATATCCATAACAAAAACTCAGAACAATCCGTAATTTCGCATTACGCATTGCGAATTACGAATTAATATATGGGGATGAAAGGATTTCGACGGGGAATCTGAGCCCGGATAAGCGAGTAGCGGGGCGGGACCGCTATAAAATCCGTAAAATTCAAATTTAAACGACAACAATAAAGTTGCTCTTGCTGCTTAACTAAGCAGCCGTCTCTGTGCGGAGGACTGCGGCCGCATAAGAGGCGTCGACAAGCAGTGAACGTGAACGGGTAACGGCCGGTAGCCCGTCACGGATAATCGGTCTACCAAGCTCCCCAGCCTGTTCGCCGGCGTGGGAGTAAGGGAATGTTAAAAGACGGAATACACTCGTAGAAAGTCCCTGCAAGGGTTTTTCGGACGCGGTTTCGATTACCGCCATCTCCACCACTTAAAAATAATTTTTTCGGAAATAAATAAAACAGGAGGAAAGAAAGATGAAAAAATCAGCAAATCTCGCAGTAATTGCAGTTGCAGTTGTGGCAATATGCGTTGCCGCCATTGCAGGTGTGCTTGTTTTCAAGGCAAACAACGGTCCTGCCGTAGAGCCTGACAGCACATTGGATTCGACAGAATATGTTTATGCTCCCGTTGAGCCCACCACCGAGCCCTCAACTTTCCAGGCAATTGTTGACCTGACAACACAGGTTCTTACGGACACTTATGTGCCCTCAACCCAAAAGCCCACAGAAAAACCCACTCAGGCTGAAAGCACAACAAAGAAGCCTGCTGAATCAACAACCAAAGCCGAAGAAACAACCGCACCCCAGAAGGGCGAGCTCGACCCCGACGAAATGGAACATTCAAGCGGTACAAAGCGCCCCGTTGCTGCAAGCACAAACCTTCCCAAGGATATGAGCCTTGCAGGTCTTTACGGTTCGGGCTACGATGTTATCGGTCTTAAACCCTACATATTCAACGACGATAAAGACCCCAACTGTATGCAGAGGAATTTCGGCTATAACCCCGGTTACGATGCGGGTGCAAGCCTTATTGACTTCACCATCGAGACCACAAGAATAGACTTCAAATATGAAAACAAACCTTACAGAATTCAGCTCTGGAAAGGTCAGTATATTTCCGGTGATATCGGCACCGTAGGCGGTGAAATCGGTCTTTATACAAGAACTCCCGGTAAGATTTATCTTATTCCCGAGCATTACGACTGTGCCGCCGAAGAAGATTGGCTCAAAATGGAAATGACTATTTTCTGGAATGAGTTTGACGACGGCAGATATCTTCCTCAGCTTACCAGAAACTATGATGATTTCTGGTGGCCCACAGGCTTTGTTGACGGTCAGCTCAAAGACAGATTTGATTCAAACGACCTTCAGCTTCTCGGCAGAATTACATTTGAAAGCGAAGAACAGGCTCAGCTTTTCGCAGATGCACTCGGAAGAAAGGGATTCACCAAGGTTTCAACCTTTAATCCCACAGTTGCTGATACTTACAAAATTTACGGCAGAGATGTTATTTTCATCTGGCAGTACATCAGATAACCAAAGATATTTACTCCGTATGAGGAGTTAAAATATACAAAATATCAGCGGAATACCGCAGGAGGAAAAAAATATGGGTAAGAAAAAAATTCTCATCCTCGCCATCTGCGCCGCAGTTGTGATTGCAGGCTCCGTAGCAGCCGTTGCAATTCTCAGAGGCGGTTTTGACAAAGCAGGCGACGAAACAACAACCTCATCAACAGCTCCTCAGACCGAGTACGATTATAATAACTATAATCCCGGTGTTTATGAGCCCGTTGACACATCAGACAACAACATTCTCACAACATTCCAGCAGATTCTTGATGTAACAAAGGATGCTGCAAGCAAAAACCCCACCAAATCAAACGCAAACAAGAATCCCACCAAGGCACCCTCAAACAAAAAACCTGCCAATACTACCACAACCAAAAAGACAGGCACTGTTTCATACCCCGGTGATGATATGCTTGTTGATCAGGTTATCGGTCCCGACGGCGATCAGTTCCTCGGTTACAGATACGACGCCGCAGGTAACTTCTACTACACCGACGATAAGGACTGCTGGCAGTCAAACGCAGGCTTCAACGAAGTTTACGATATTATGACACCTATGACCGCTATGTATATTGACGTTCTTCGTATCCGCTTTACATACGGCGATAAGGACTGGATGATTCAGCTCTGGAAGGGTCAGTACGGCTGGCTTCTTGTAGGCGCTGAAATCGGTGTTTACACAACAGATGCAGGCACATACACCGGCGAAATCGGTGACGTTAACCATTATGACTGCGCCGATAAGGAAGATTGGCTCAAAATGGAAATGACCTGCTACTGGAAAGAAAACAACAAAGGCTCATATAAAAAGGCTTTCCACAGAGAATACACCGAATACTGGTGGGCAACAGGCTTCGTTAAGGGTCAGCTTACCAAGTATACAGCTCCCAGAACAGAGCTTAAAATGAAAGCCAGAATCACCTTCAAGTCAGAAGAAATGGCAAACCTCTTCACTCTCGGTCTCAGACAGTCAGGCTTTGCCCGTGCTCTCGGTTCAAACCAGCTTGCCGACGACTCATTCTATCAGAACGGTGCAGATGTATGGTTCCTCTGGCTCACAAAGAACCACGAATGCTTCCCCGGTTATGAAGGAAAAAATTCATAAACGTATTTAATTAAAATCGTATTATTTTTAGGTGTTTAGTCATTTTTGATTAAAATAGTTAAAACGCACTTCATTATTTATACACTTTTTGTACCGAAAAGTGTTGACAATGCAGCATCAATATGTTATTATTAGGTAACAATTGT
The DNA here is from genome assembly GCA_036309745.1 of Acutalibacteraceae bacterium. Lineage (GTDB taxonomy): Bacteria > Bacillota > Clostridia > Oscillospirales > Acutalibacteraceae > CAG-177. The sequence goes on from JAXJTD010000106.1 coordinate 95,655, forward strand.
TGCTCTTGCAATAAAATTTGAAAGGAATGGTTCGAAAATGAAGAAAGTACTTGCAATTGTTCTCGCACTTGTTATGGCTCTTTCAATGAGCGCTATGGCATTTGCAGCAGACGCAACAGCTGACGTAAACGCTATCCTTGACGATATCGTTGCAGCAGCAGAAGACAGCACAGCAGCATGGGACGCAGTTGAAGGCGCTGTCATCAAGGTTATCGATGCTATCGAAGACAAGACAGCTGATCTTGCAGCAGTTGAAGGCGAAGTTATCAACCTTGAAACAGTTCTCGACGGTATCCCCGGCGTTGACGGTCTCCTTGGCTCACTCAAAGAGACAATCAAGGGTCTCTATGCAGGCGAAGTTGCTACTGCTCCCGAAACAACAGTTGAAGCTCCCGCTACAACAGGTTCATCAGTAGCTGGCATCGCAGTATTCGCAGCAGTTTCAGTTGCAGCTGCAGCAGCATACGTTTGCACAAAGAAGAACTAATTAAGTTCAACCCTTTATTTAATTGAATTAGCGCAAGAATTTAATTAAATAGCTGAGCGGCATATCTTCGGATATGCCGCTTTTTGTTTTCGTCAACTCCCACAAAAACGCAAAGTGTTTTTAGTGGAAAATGTTGTCTTTAAAAAGTATTATATAAGTGTTATAATACATATGTAGGTTCTCGTATATTATATGAGAGCCTGTTAAATTCGTATAGGAGAAAAAACTATGAACAACACCTTTTTCTGTGCAAGAGAAAACGGTAAGCTCCACCGTCCCAGAACTATTCTGACCGGCTTCGGCTTTATGGCTTCCTCTATTGCATGGGCAATCTACGATCCCTACATCACAAAAATTCTTGAAAGACTGCTTAACGCATCCTCTGTGGTTACTCAGTGGAGCGCAAAGCTTAATGAAATGTTCCCCGTTCTTGCAAAATTTGCGGAATCCCAGGGTGAGAACGTTGTTACCGAAGCAGGCGGTATTACCCTTGTTCCCCTGTTCATCGGTATTATTATGACCTTTGACAATATTTTCGGCGTTATTTTCCAACCCACCTTTGGCAAGCTTTCCGACAGATGCCACTCAAAGCTGGGTAAGCGCCGCCCCTTCATTGTATTCGGTGCACCTGCTTCTGCATTCCTCTTTGCGGTTATTCCCTGGATTGCACTCAGCGGCTCCCTTCCCCTTACAATGCTCTTCATCATCCTCTTTGTTTTCTCAATGTCGCTGTGGAGAGCTCCTGTTGTAGCACTTATGCCCGCACTTACTCCTCCTGCACTCCGCAGTGAAGGTAACGCAATCATCAACCTCATGGGTGGTATCGGCAGTGCAGTAGGTATGGTTGCAGGTACAATCGTAGGCGTAATCTACAAAGCTGTAACAGGTGTTAAAATCACAACTGCCAATGAGCAGCTTGCTTTCCCCTATGTATTCCTTACCGGTGCAATCGTAATGGTTATCGGTATGCTTGTTATTCTGTTCTTCGTAAAAGAACCTTCAAGCAAGCTTGAAGCAATCGCAGAGCAGAATAAAGCTGCAGATGCCGCTGCAAAAGCAAAAGCTGAAAAAGAAGCAAAGAAAGCTGCAAAAGCCGCTCAGAAAGCACAGAAGCTTTCAAAGGGCGAAAGAAAGAGCCTTGTATTTATGCTTGGCGGTCTGTTCTTCCTTTTCTGCGGCACAAATGCAATCACTACCTTCTTTGCACTTTTTGCAGCCGAAGTTCTGGGCAAAACCACATCGGAAGCTACCATTATGACAACCCTCTTTGCCGTTTGCTCAGCAGTAGCAGCTATCCCTGCCGGCTATATGGGTAAGAAAATCGGCAGAAAAAAGACCATTCTTCTCGGTCTTGTAGTATTTATGTCAGTATTTGCCCTCTATGTTCTTACTCAGAACATGGCACTTATCTGGGTTGCTCTTGTTCTCGGCGGTTTTGCAAATATGCTTATAACCGTTAACACGCTTCCCCTTGTTCTTGAAATCGGCGGCATTGATAAAGTTGGTACTTTCACAGGTTATTACTACACTGCAACCTTCTCAGCTCAGATTGCATCACCCATCATCTACGGTGTAGTCCGTATGCTTTCAGGCACATATCTTTCACTGTTTGTATACAGCCCCATTATGTTCGTTCTCAGCATTCTCTGCATCCTCTTCGTTAAACACGGCGAAGCTCTTCCCGAAGCAGTTGTAAAAGCTGCGGCAGAAGAAGACTGATTCCGTCGGAATCTGACTCCGTAAGGCATTCCGCAGCCTTCGGTGAAACTTTCCGACACAATTCATACATCCTTCTATAAAAGCAAAAGACATCGGTTCCGCACCGGTGTCTTTTGCTTTACATTATTGTAATTTTTTACAATATATGATAATATAATCTCATAAATCCACGGGGAGTGATTGAATGTTTGCCCGCATAAACAGTATGGGTCTTTTCGGCATAGACAGCTATATGGTAGGCGTTGAGGTTGATTACGGCCAGGGTCTGCCCAGAATAGATATTGTTGGTCTGCCAGACGCTGCTGTAAAAGAGGCTCAGAACAGAGTTCGCTCTGCAATCAAAAACAGCGGCTACGAATTCCCCAAAAGCAGGATTACCATTAACCTCTCCCCTGCGGATATCCGCAAAGAAGGCCCCGTTTACGACCTTCCAATTCTCGTTGCAATTCTGAAAGCAGGCAATCAGCTCCCCTTTGATATCGATGACTGTGCATTTATCGGCGAATTATCCCTTGACGGACTTGTCAGACACGTCAACGGTGTACTGCCTATGGTTATCAGGGCGCAGAAAAGCGGAATAAAGCGTGTTTTTGTTCCCTCGTCAAACGCACTTGAAAGTTCCGTTGTTGAAGGTATTGACGTTTATGCGGTTGACACCGTAAATCAGGTAATATCATATATTAAAGGCGAAACCATTCTTGAACCCGTCAGATTCAGCCCTGAAATGCAAAACCGTAATCAGGGTTACCTGCCCGATTTCAAGGATGTTATGGGTCAGATGGAGGCAAAATATGCCCTTGAAATTGCGGCAGCAGGCGGCCATAACATAATTATGGTAGGTCCTCCGGGTTCGGGTAAAAGTATGCTGGCAAAGCGTCTGCCCTCAATTCTTCCCGATATGACCTTTGAAGAAAGCCTGAGAACAACAGAGCTGTATTCAATAGCGGGAGCACTGCCCGACGGAATATCGCTTATTACCGAAAGACCTTTCCGTGCACCTCACCACACTGTATCCCCCGCAGGTCTTTCAGGCGGCGGTGCAATACCGAGACCGGGCGAAATTTCTCTTGCCCACAACGGCGTTCTTTTTCTTGACGAGCTGCCCGAATTTTCAAGAGTTGCAATGGAGGTTCTCCGTCAGCCCATTGAAGACGGCAAAATTACCATTTCAAGAGCAAACGCTTCATTCACATACCCTTGCTCTGCAATGGTTGTATGTGCGATGAATCCCTGCCCCTGCGGATATCTGGGGCATCCCAAGCGTGACTGTACCTGCCCGGAAGGCTCCGCAAAACGCTATGTTTCCAGAATTTCGGGACCAATGCTGGACAGAATAGATATACATATTGAAGTGCCTCCCGTTGATTTTGAAAAGCTTTCATGCAAGGTGCCCTCCGAAAGCTCCGCCGAAATCAAAAAGCGTGTCAATGCCGCAAGAAAAATTCAGATTGAGAGGCTCAAAGGCTCGGGAATCACCTGCAATGCAAAAATGGATGCAGCAATGACCCGTGAATTCTGCCGACCTACCGCAGATGCACTTGTTATGCTTGAAAAGATTTTCAACAAGCTTGACTTTTCTGCAAGAGCATATGATAAAATCCTGCGCGTATCAAGAACAGTTGCCGACCTTGAAAACGCTCAGCACATCGAGGCTTCGCACATAGCTCAGGCAGTGCAATACAGAAGCCTTGACAGAAAACTCTGGCACAGATAAATAAATGTTGATAATTATCGAATTATATTGTATAATATATTGATACTTTTAAATATGGAGATTTTTTATGTTAAGACTTGAAAACGTATCTTTCAAGGTTGAGGCCGAAGGCTCAATACTTGAAATTATTGATAATGTCAGCCTTGAAGTACCCGACGGTGAATTTGTTGTCATTACGGGTCCTAACGGCGGCGGCAAATCCACTCTTGCACGCCTTATTATGGGCATTGAAAAGCCCACAAGCGGCAAGATTTATTACAACGATGTTGATATCACCGACCTTTCCGTAACCGAGAGAGCAAAGCTTGGTATAGGCTATGCATTCCAGCAGCCTCCCCGATTCAAAGGGCTTACGGTGCGCAGACTTCTTTCCCTTGCGGCAGGAAGCGAACTTCCCGTTGACGAATGCTGCGGATATCTTACAAGCGTGGGTCTTTGCTCAAAGGATTACCTTAACCGTGAAATGGATTATTCCCTTTCAGGCGGTGAGGCAAAGAGAATTGAAATTGCAACCCTTATGGCACGTAAGCTGGGTCTTGCAATTTTTGACGAGCCCGAAGCAGGCATTGACCTGTGGAGCTTTTCAATGCTTGTCGAATCCTTCAAGGCAATGAGCAAGGGCAGCCATAAAAGCGTTATCATCATCTCTCATCAGGAGCGCATTATGCAGCTTGCGGATAAGATGGTCGTTATCGCAGACGGTCATGTGAGAGATACCGGCACAAAAGACGAAATCTTCCCCAGACTTATGGGTGAATTCAACGAAAACTGCGGTTTCAGAGGTAAGGAGGGTTAATCAATGGAAAGAATAGACAGCCAGCTTCTTGAATCCGTTGCAGACCTTCACGAGGTGCCTGCCGGAGCATATAATATCAGAAAAAACGGCGAAGGCTTCGCAAGACAGTCTACCGCCAATATAGAAATCGTTTCAAAAACAGACAAGCCCGGCATTGACATTATCGTTGCCCCCGGCACAAAAAATGAAAGTATTCACATCCCCGTTATCATCACCGAAGCAGGTGTCAACGACCTTGTTTACAATGATTTTTATATCGGTGAGGATGCGGATGTGCTTATCGTTGCAGGATGCGGAATTCACAACAGCGGTGACGAAAAATCACAGCACGACGGTATCCACACCTTCCACATAGGCAAAAATGCACGAATCAAGTATGTTGAAAAGCATTACGGTCAGGGCGACGGCAAGGGAGAAAGAATTCTCAACCCCGTAACCTATGTTGAGCAGGATGAAGGCTCCGTCTGCGAAATGGAAATGGTGCAGATAAAGGGTGTTGATTCCAGTATCCGTGACACAAAGGCACATCTTGCCGCAGGTGCAAAGCTTATTGTTACAGAGCGTCTGCTTACTCACGGCAATCAGTATGTCCGCTCGGATATGGATGTTTACCTTGACGGTGAGGATGCATCTTCGCAGATTATTTCACGCTCTGTTGCCAAGGATAATTCAAAGCAGATTTTCCATCCCAATGCCATAGGCAATGCAAAGTGCAGAGCCCATGTACAGTGCGACTCGATTATTATGGACGATGCAACCGTCAGCTCAATCCCTGCAATCACCGCAAACTCGGCGGATGCGCAGATTGTTCACGAGGCGGCTATCGGCAGAATCAATAACGACCAGCTTATCAAGCTTATGACCTTCGGAATGAATGAAGAAGAGGCAGAGGAAGTTATTATTCAGGGCTTTCTTAAATAAAAAACAGCAGGTATCAATAGCCGAGTGTTCATAAGGACACTCGGCTGTTTTATTAGCTGTACAGCGGGTTGTATTGCTTCACAGACGACAACAAACCAGCCCCAAAAAGCTAAGGCGCACTTGCTCACCATCATAGTGGCGGAGCAGTGCGCTCTTTCAGATTAGAAGTCAACCTTATACTTATTTTCACTTAATGGGAATATTTTTGTTATTGTGAAGTTTTTTATACTTAGACTTTATTGAAATATCAAGGTAAATTGCATCTTCTATTGATTGGTTAACCTTTAATACTCGACCGTCCGCAGTATAATACCTGATAAGCTGTTGTTGTGGTTTCTCTTCACAAGAAACAAATTCATCATAAGTATAATGGTTCTCTTTACCTAAGAAAGTAGTTTCAATAATTTTTTCATCATTATACAGAATCTTCACATTTTTCCATGCTATAATCAAAAAAATTCCAAGCAGCGAAAAAAAGAGCCATAATACAGGCACCCAAACGGGAGCTTTAAGCGATAAAGATAAAACAAAAATCATTAAAGTAAAAATAATTGTTATTATTCCTACAACCAGAGTGTAATCAGGTAAAGAAACACATTTATAACCCTCGTGGTGTTTAGCGGTTGATTTGCCTAACGGACTTTTTTGAAACAGCGATATTATCAGCTGTGTCAGATGACGAATAAACATATATACCACCTTTTTACCAATATCTGAATTATTATAACACAATCAAGCACATTTTAAAGAAATACAGCCTTATATACATTCAGCTATGTAAAACCTGCATTTTTTATTGTGTTCTCCGCCAATGGAATAAGTATTGCTGCGCTATACCTCTTACACCCTCTGTGCATTCGGGCAAGCCATCGGGATACATTTCCGCCATAATACGCTTTACCCACACATCAACGGGGAATGCATCCACCTTACCGAAGCCGTAGAGAAGGGCACACTGCGCAACCTTTTCGCCCACTCCCTTGATTTTTATAAGTTCATCTCTGCCCTCATCAAGACTCACGGAATAAATTTTATCAAAATCAATTTCACCGTTTGCAACCTTCTGAGCCGCATCAACAATATATTTTGCCCTGAATCCTGCCCTTATGGGTGCAATACCCTCAATTCCTGCCTCAACAATCTTTTCAGGCTGGGGAAACGAATAATCGTCACCGCCCAGATGCTCGCCCAGCAATCGGCAAAGGCGGTCAATGATACCTTTTATACGGGGTATGTTGTTATTTGCGGAAATTATGAATGAACAGATTGCCTCCCAGGGCTCCTGCCTGAGAAGACGGATTCCGCTGCATTCCTCCACCGCTTTTTTCAGGTAAGGATCTGCCGAAAATCTTTGACAAAGCACTTCATAATCACGGTCAAGATCAAAATACGGCTTCCATATGTTTTCAAAATCCGTGGCATTTATGCCTTTGAAGGTTATTTCATCGCCCTCCTGCACAAGTGTCAGCGGTCTGCCGAAAGCAACGCCGTGCCACTCATTTTCAGCGGTCTGAACCCATCGGAATGCTTGACCGCAATCCAGAGTGCGGGCTAAATCAAAGCAGGAATTTTTCACTTTTATCTCTTTTTCACAAGTCAGAATTTCGGTATTCATCACATTCTCCATTTTGTAATATTTGAGCATTGTCCACAAAAAAGTTGCCATAAATTCAGCGACTTTTCTCGACATTTTGTAAAGTTTGTATAACCTTTGGTATATTCTTTTTTGGAACAATAAAGTTTTCCACACTGATTTTTCCGTAAAAACAAGGCTTTTCGGGGTGAGTTATACCCCTTTTCCACACGGTTATCCACTTTTTCTGTGTGAAAAGTTGTATATACAATTTGTATATTTATCTTCCCGTTTTTGCAGAATAATTCCGCTTGGTTTTGCCAAAAATAACATAGAATTGCAGTGAAAGGGGAAGTACTTTTGATTAAAGGTGTTAACCGTCAGGTGGTTGAAATTTCGCAGACTCAGTGTGAATATTTTGAAAAAGTTCTGTTCTTCATAAAGCCCGAATATTCCGCTGTCAGTGAGGGTGATTTAAGGGAAAGAGCCTCAATTATTGCCCAGAGTGTAGGCATCCCTCCTGCGGCAAGGCTGAGAAAAAGCAGAATCCGTCTTGCGCTGAGCATGAGTGCCGCCGCCTGCGCAGGCGCGGTAGTCAGCGGTACGATTTTTCTTCTGACCTCATTCTTTTGAGCTTTTGCAGAAATTCTTCATAACGCATTCCGCGCACCTGGGTCTGCCCGAAATGCAGGTATCTCTGCCGTGAAGCACACAGCGATGGCAGAAATCGTTGCTTTCTTCGGGAGGAAGAATCTCACGAAGCTTCATCTCAACCTTGTAGGGGTCTTTGGTTGAAACAAGACCAAGCAGGTTTGAAATTCTTATCAAGTGAGTATCCGCAACAACAGCAGGCTTGCCGTATACATCACCCACTATAAGATTTGCGGTTTTTCTGCCGACTCCGGGCAGGCTTGTCAGGTCTTCGATGTTATCAGGCACATTACCTCCGAAATCCGCAAGCATTTTTTGGCACATTCCTATTATATCCCGTGCCTTTGCCCTGAAAAATCCGCAGGAATGAATGATTTCCTCCACATCCGCAACATCTGCGGCGGCAAAATCCTCCATGGTTTTATATTTTGCAAACAAATGCGGTGTTACAAGATTAACCCTTGCATCTGTGCATTGCGCCGAAAGTCGGGTAGCAATAATCAGTTGCAGGGGATTTTCTGCGTTAAGAGAGCATATGGAATCGGGATATTTTTCTTTCAGTGCATTAACTGCAAGCAAAGCTCTTTCTTTATCTTTCATTTTTTTGCACCTCACATTCACATCTGACAATAATTATATTATAACTCGCGGAAAAATTAAAGACATAATTTAAAATTACTGTGAATTTTCAGCATATGCAAATAAAAACAGTTGATTTTAACCCGAATTTATGTTACGATAAATTACAACTGTTATTATATATAATAGGGGGATTACTTATGAAAAACAAATTTACTGCAAGACTCTGCATAGTAATGTGCCTTGTTCTTGCAATTTCGTGCTTCACTGCTTGTAAAGTCAAGCCCGATGATAATTCAACCACCACACTTGCAGGTGACGATTGGCAGTCAGACTCAGGCTACAACAAGGTAGTTATCAGCCAGGCTGAGCTTGTTGACCTTGTTGAAGATGCTCTGGGCAACGATATGCCTGAAAACTTCAACGGCGACCTTAATACTCTCACTCCCGATCAGCTCGAAAAGGTTGAAAACCACGCTAAGGATGAGGGTCTTACCGTTGAAAAAGACCAGAACGGCGACACGGTTATCAAAAAGGAAGAAATTCCTGTAACCGAAGCACCCAAAGAAGAAGTTGAAGATCTTTTCAACAAACTTTCAATCAAAGACCCCAGCAACCTTTCAAGTGAAGAATTTGAAGAACTTTCAAAAGCAGCAGGCAGCGAAGGTCTTATTGTTCAGACAAAGCCCGACGGCGAAGTGGTTGTTGTGAAGCCTGTTACCACTACAAGAATCATCACTCAGGCTCCTGCTGAAACAACAGGAAAGGTAAAGCCTCCCAAAACCACAAAGGGCACTACTTCTGTTTATATACCTCCCACTCATATGACAGCCGCACCTATGGGCACATCAACACAGATTACGGTTTCTTCTCTTTCAGACGGATGGATTACCAACTACGGCATCAAGAGTCACACCGTTCTGGTTGACAACGCAGTTACCAAAGACGGAGGCACTGTTGCCGCCGGTGTTACAACTAACGGCGGTGCAGGTACAGCCGTTATCGTTAAATTCAATGAAAAAGGTAAGGTTCAGTGGTCAGATACCATTGAAGGCAACAATCAGGTTTCTCTTGACGGTGTTACCGTTCTTGAAGACGGAAGCATTGTTGCGGTAGGCAGTACTCTTGCAACAAACATTGCAAACCCTGATGAGTATGTATGCGACACAACAGTTGAAGGTATTGTTGTAAAATACTCCAAAAACGGAGACAGACAGTGGCTGAAAATTATCGGCGGCAGCGGAAGTGATATCTTCTATGCAGTTGAGGCGACTCCCGACGGCGGTTTCGTTACAGGCGGTAAAACTACTTCAAAAGACGGTCATTTTTCAGGTCTCAGCGAAGAAGCTACCAAGGCATTTGTTGTTAAATTCAGTTCAAACGGCAATATAGAATGGAAAAACTGTCTTGCCGGTAAAATTCACTGCGCAGTACGCGGTATAACAGTAAACTCCGCAGGTGAAATCTTCACCGTTATGGAAAACAATAATAACGCAGGCGATTTTGCACAGTTCAATCTCCCCGGAGGCAAGAGAATGGGTGTTGTAGCAAAGTTCAGCGCAAACGGTAAGATTCAGTGGGCAAACGCTCTTTACGAAAGCGGTCTGACAAATATCCACGGTGTCACATACACTGATGACGGCGGCTGCGTTGTTGCAGGTCAGTATTCCGCAACCGCAAAAGAAGGCAATATTTACAGCTTCAAAAAGATCTTTAACGGCGGCACCGGCGGTACATACGACGGCGTTATCGTCAAATATAAAGCTGACGGCTCAATGTCATGGATGACTCCTCTTATCGGCTTTGAGAGTGATTTCATTACCGATATCACAAGAATTTCAAACGGTTATGCAGTATGCGGTTACTCCGCTTCTTCAAACCGTGATTTCCGTAGCCTCGGCAAGGGCGATTACGATGCTTTTGTTTATACGATCAACAAATACGGTGAACTTGAAAAGTGTCATACTTTCGGAGGTTCAGCTGCGGATAACGCAAGAACTCTTTGTGCAAGCGGCGATATGCTCTATGTAGGCGGTTCAACCAACTCCACAGACGGTGCATTCGCAGGTCTTACACCTTCCGCCACAGCAGACCATGCTGCGAGTGTAATGCGTTGCTACAAACTCTCATAAAATAATACAGGGCTGACTCAACTGAGTCAGCCCTCTTTTTTATCCAGCAAGTGCGTAAAACGCTACCGTAACCACGCCAAGCACCATAATTGCACAAAGCACAAGTGCCGTAATGCGCACAAATAAACTGTGTCCCTTCATCTTACCCTCCGTAATGATTTTTCTACCTATTATAATAACCCCTTACAGACGGCTTGTCAACAAAAATCGCCGTTGACTAATTTTTATTCATTTGATATACTTCAAAAGGATACTTTTGGAAGGAGATAATATTATGAGTGCATTTTCCCTTGTGCTTAACAAAATTCTTTCAGTCATCTTTGCTATGGTACTGATTCCGTTTTCGTCATTAACCCACGGAATCGACCTTATTTCTGTCGGCAACAGAACAGACACCGAAAAGACAAATGTGGTGGGAATAGGTGCATATTTCCGCTCACAGGGTATGACAAGTGACGGCGAGACCCTTTATTTTTCATCGAAAACAACCGTTATCCGCACCGAAGCTGATGCAAAAACCCTTATCAACGCCAATTATTTTGCCATTCCCGATGAGCTCAAAGAGCTTGGTATAAAGCATATCGGCGGTCTGAGCTATTATAACGGATATATCTATGCAGGGCTTGAAGACAGCAAAGTCTGGGATTACCCCATTGTAGGCGTTTTTGATGCCGAAACTCTTGACCTTCTTGATTATTACATTATGGATAGTGAAAAGATAACAAGAGGTTTGCCCTGGGTATGCGTAAACAGTGAAAACGGCTATCTCTACTGCACTGACCATTCAAAAAATCCCACAAAACTTCTTGTTTATGACACTGCAAAGGAAATGGCTTTTGTTGAAGAAGTTATGCTTGAAAGCTCACCCTATGCCATTCAGGGTGCGGAATTCCTTAACGGCAAAATTTACGCCGCAACCAATGACGATACACAGGCTATTTACATAATTGACCCCGTTACAGGCGGTGTTGAAAAGCTTCTTGACCGCAATCTTACAGGCGGCAGCGAAGGCGAAGGAATGACCTTCATAATAAAAGACGGAAAGCCCGTGCTTACGGCTATGGATATGGGTCCCCTTTTCATAAATGCATTTGTGCGTGAATATCCTTTTGAGTAAACCGTTGCGGAAGGAGAAGATAAAATGAAAAACAAAGCGATACCCATTGCAGTGGGTGCCGTTGCCGTGGCTCTTGTTGTAATTGTTGCGGTGCTTGGCATAAAAATGAACGGTAACCCTGCCGTAAAGCCTGTGCAGGGCACAACACAAACCGAAACCACTGCGGAAATCACATATCCTGTTTATGAGGAAACACGGTTTTCTCTGCCTGACCAAATTATAAGGCCGGACAGAATCGAACCCGAAACAGCCCCGTCAACCGCACCGTCTGAAACCGAAAAGGCAACAGAAACAACAACCCTTACTGAAAAGCTTACTCAGGTTGCAACAACAGCAGTAAACAAAGCATTCAGGGAAGTATTCACCTTACCGAGAGCACCCAGATACGTGCCGCCCGATACAGACTTTGACTTTGCAAAAATCAACCTTGCTTCCTATAAATTTGACCCTGACGGCAATTTCTATTACACCGACGATAAGGAGTGCTGGCAGAAAAACTTCGGATTCAACGAGGTTTACGACAAGTTTGCTCCCGTTACAATGATGTATTACGATACGGTACGTACAACCTTTGAATACGGCGGCAAAGAATGGCTGATTCAGATCTGGAAGGGTCAGTACGGCGTAATGTTTGTAGGCGGTGAGGTGGGTGTTTACACCAGATCTTTGGGCAGTATCGGCTCACATTATGTCTGTGCCGACAAGGAAGACTGGCTGTATATGGAAACCGCTTTTATGTGGGATGAGTACGGCAACGGCGAATACCGTGCGGTTTTTAACCGTGATTACGATAAATACTGGTGGGCAACAGGCTTTGTTGTAGGTTTCCCCAACGGAAGCCTGCGTAAAACTCTCACGGAATTCCGACTTGTTATACACATTACATTCAAGGATACTGAAATGGCAGATGCTTTCTGCAATGCCTTTGAGGCAAATGGCTTCACAAGGGTTTCGAAGCTTAACAACAATTCACCCGATACCTTTGTGCAGGTTGGACCTGATGTTGCCTTTGTGTGGCAGAATATAAACCAGAAATAAAAACAAGGCGTACACTCTGATGTGTACGCCTTTATCTTTTGTCAACTTATTTTATAACTCTTACTCTGATTGCGCCTTCAACTGCGGCATCAAATTCCTTGTCGGTATCGATTACGGTGTAGCCCATATCCTTTTTGTTGGCGGTGAAGATTGAAGTAACCTCTGCGCCTGCTGCCTTTGCGGCTGCTTCTGCCTTTGCGGCAAATTCATCTGCATTTTCCTTGTGGATAAAGCAGGTACGCACCGCAAATTCTGATGCAAGGCAGGTGTTGGGAAGATTTACGGAATTTTTGATTTCACCTTTGAGAAGATATGAGGCAACTTCTGTTGCTGCCATCATTGCGCAGTTTTCTTCACTTTCGGGAGTTGATGCGCCAAGGTGGGGAAGCGCTGTCACACCCTCTGCACCAAGCTGTTCATCAGTGGGGAAGTCTGTTACATAAGCTCCTGCCTTACCGCTTGCAAGTGCGTCAACGATATCCTTTGATGCAACAAGCTCACCGCGGGCAAAGTTGAGAATTCTTACGCCGTCCTTCATCTTTGCGATTGACTCTGCGTTAATCATACCTCTTGTGCTGTCATTGAGAGGAGCGTGAAGTGTGATATAATCACTGTTTGCAAAAATTTCGTCAAGCTCAACAAACTTTACATCCATTACATCTGCATCTTTTGCAAAGGGGTCATAAGCAATAACATCCATTCCGAGACCGTTTGCGCTTTCGGCAACCTTTGCACCGATTGCTCCGAGACCAACGATACCAAGGGTTTTTCCAAGGATTTCAGGACCTGCAAAGCTGCCCTTACCCTTTTCAACCAGCTTGCCTACGTTGTCGCCTTCGCCTTTGAGGGTTTTGCACCAGCCAATCGCCGCGGCAATCTTTCTTGAAGCAAGGAAAAGCGAGCAGATAACAAGCTCGGCAACTGCGTTTGCGTTTGCACCGGGAGTGTTGAAAACAACTACGCCCTTATCACTGCACGCAGGGATGGGAATATTGTTGACACCTGCACCTGCTCTTGCGATTGCAACTGTATTTTCGCTGAGCTCCATTTCGTGCATTGAAGCTGAGCGCACAAGAATTGCATCGGGATTTTCAAATGCATCACCGCAGGTAAAAAGTTCACTGTCAAGACGGTCAAGACCGTTTTTGGAGATTTTATTTAAGGTTAAAATATTATACATCGTAAGCTCCCCTTATCAGTTATTCTTCTCGAATTCAGCCATAAATTCAACAAGCTTTTCAACGCCTTCAATGGGCATTGCATTATAGATTGAAGCTCTCATACCGCCGACTGAACGGTGACCTTTAAGATTAACGAAACCTGCTTCCGTTGCAGCTTTAACAAACTTTGCGTTAAGCTCGTCGCTTTCGGTAACGAATGTAACGTTCATCATTGAACGGTCGCTCTTTTTAACGGGGTTATGGAACATCTTGCTGTTATCGATGAAATCATAGAGGATTGAGCATTTCTTTTCATTATGAAGCTTCATTGCTTCAAGACCGCCCAGATTCTTAATCCATTCAAGCACAAGCTTGCACATATAGATTGAGTAGCAGGGAGGTGTGTTATAAAGCGAATCGTTATCTGCAAGCACTTTGTAGTCAAGCATTGTGGGAGTGTAATCCCTTGCATTGCCCAGAAGGTCTTCGCGGACGATAACGATTGTCAGACCTGCGGGAGCAACATTCTTCTGTGCACCGCCGTAGATAACACCGTATTTTGAAACATCCATAGGCTCTGAAAGGAAGCAGGATGAAACGTCTGCAACCAGAGGAACATTACCTGTATCAGGAAGCTCTGCAAACTTTGTGCCGTAGATTGTGTTATTCTGGCAAATGTAGAAATAGTCTGCATCGGGTCTGAAATCAGCCTTGTTGAGCTCAGGAATGCAGGAGAAGTTCTGCTCCTTTGATGAACCAACAACCTTGATATCGCCGTATTTTGTTGCTTCCTTGTAAGCCTTTGTTGAGAACTGGCCTGAAAGAACATAGTCTGCCTTTCCGCTTCCGTTAAGGAAGTTGAGAGGAATTGCGGCAAACTGTGTTGAAGCACCGCCCTGGCAAAAGATTACCTTATAGTTATCGGGAATATTCATAATCTCCTTGAAAAGGTCACGGGCACCAAAGATAATTTCCTCGTAAACCTTTGAACGGTGGCTCATTTCCATTACAGACTGACCGCTGCCTTTGTAGTCAAGCATTTCCGCAGCTGCTCTGTTGAGAACGCTTTCGGGAAGCATTGAGGGTCCTGCTGAAAAATTATAAACTCTTGCCATTGTATTTTCATCCTTCCGAAATAATTTACTACATTTTATTCGTTTTCTGCCGTGATTGCTATTCCAAGGTCGTCAAGCTGAATGCCGTCAACGGTCGCAGGGCATTCTGTCATAGGCTCGCTTGCGTTCTGCACCTTGGGATATGCAATAACATCTCTCAGTGACTCACTGCCAAGCATCTGCATAACAAGTCTGTCAAGACCGATACCCATACCGCCGTGAGGAGGTGCACCGTACTTGAATGCATCAAGCAGATATCCGAACTTGTTGTGAGCTTCCTCATCTGAAAGACCGAGAAGCGAGAAAATTCTTGCCTGCAAGTCGGGGTTTGTGATTCTGATTGAACCCGAGCAAAGCTCAACGCCGTTGAGAACAAGGTCGTATGCCTTTGCTCTTACAGCACCCTTATCGCTTTCAAGATAATCAAGACATTCATCCATAGGTGAAGTGAACGGATGATGCATTGCAACAAACTGCTGTGCATCCTCATCCCAATCAAAGAAGGGGAATTCGGTAATCCAGAGAAGATTATATTGCTTTTCGGGAATTATGTCAAGTTTCTTCGCAACTGCCTGACGAAGTGCGCCAAGCACTGAAAGAACGGTTGAATTCTTGCCGTCGCCGATGATAAGAACAACGTCACCTGCCTTTGCGTCTGCCTTTTCAAGAAGTGCGTTCATTTCATCCTCGGTAAGGAACTTTGCAAATGACGAAGCCATGGTGCCGTCATCGTTCATTCTTACCCAGGCAAGGCCCTTAGCGCCGATGCCCCTTACCATTTCGGTAAGCTTATCGATTTCTTTTCTTGTAAGTGTATTTACAGCACCCTTTGCGGTGATACCTCTTACACTGCCGCCTGCTTCAAGTGCACCAGTGAACACTCCGAAGCCGCAACCTTTTACGGTTTCGCTCAGGTCATATATTTCCATACCGAAGCGGGTGTCGGGCTTGTCACTGCCGTAACGCTCCATAGCCTCTTTATAAGTAAGTCTGGGTAGAGGAAGCTGAATATCAACACCAAGTGCTTCTTTGAAAACTCTTGCCATATAGCCTTCACCGATTGCAAGAACATCCTCCATATCAACGAAAGACATTTCAAGGTCAATCTGAGTGAATTCAGGCTGACGGTCTGCACGAAGGTCCTCATCACGGAAGCAACGGGCAATCTGCATATATCTGTCGAAGCCTGCAACCATTGAAAGCTGCTTGTAAAGCTGAGGTGACTGGGGAAGTGCGTAAAATTTACCCTTATGGATACGGCTGGGAACAAGATAGTCTCTTGCACCTTCGGGAGTGGATTTGATAAGAATAGGAGTTTCTATTTCGATGAAACCGTTTTCGTCAAAATAGTCTCTTGTGATTTTTGTAATCTTGTGGCGGAGAAGAATATTTCTCTGCAAGTCAGGTCTGCGAAGGTCAAGATAGCGGTATTTGAGCCTTGTAAGCTCCGCTGTCTGACAATCCTCAATGATTTCAAAGGGAGGAGTTTCGCTCTTTGCAAGGATACGGAGGTCTGTAACCTCGATTTCAATTTCGCCTGTGGGGATTTCCGTGTTCTTTGCGGAACGTTCTCTTACAACGCCCTGAGCCATAAGCACATATTCGCTTCTTGCGGAAGCTGCCTTTTCAAAAACATCCTTTGCGGTTGACTCGTCAAAAGCAAGCTGAACAATGCCTTCTCTGTCACGGAGATCAATGAAGATAAGAGCACCCAGGTCTCTCTGACGCTGCACCCAGCCTGCAACGGTTACGGTTTTGCCTGCATCAGAAAGACGGAGTTCACCGCAATAGTTTGTTCGTTTAAGTCCTGTCATAAAGTCCATTTTATTTTCTGTCCTTTCCTTATTCGCCGATATTGAACAGTGCCGAAAGGTCAACACCTTCAAGACCGCCCAGGCTTTCACCAAGCGCCGCAGTTTCCTGACGGAGAAGGAATTCCATAAAGTTTTCGGCAAGGTCAGCAAGTTCAACCTCTGTTGCTTCGCCGCTGTCCATATTCTTTATTTTTGCTTTGCCTGATGCAATTTCATCATCACCAAGCACCATAGTATACTTTGCACCGATTTTATCGGCAAACTTCATCTGAGCTTTGAGTGAACGGCCCACAACATCAGTCTGTGCGCTGATGCCGCCTGCACGAAGGTCAGCAACGATTGCCGCCGCTTCATAAGAAGCATTTTCACCCATGGGAGCAATGTAAATATCACAGCCCGAGGGTTTGGGAAGTTCGATTCCCTGAGCTTCAAGAAGCATAAGCAGTCTGCCTGTGCCGAGACCGAAGCCCAGCGAAGGAACGTGAGGTCCGCCCAATTCTTCAATAAGTCCGTCATATCGTCCGCCGCCGCAAACGGTGCCCTGAGCGCCGATATCAGTTGAAACGAACTCAAAAACGGTTCTTGTATAGTAGTCAAGCCCTCTTACGATACGGGGATTGACGGTATATTCGATATTCATTTTGTCAAGATATTTCTTAACACTCTCAAAATGATCTGAGCAATCCTCACAGATATAATCGATTATTGCAGGTGCACCCTCTGCAATTTCTTTACAGATGGGGCTTTTGCAGTCAAGGATTCTCATTGGGTTCTTTTCGAGTCTGCCGAGACAGGTGGGACAAAGCTCATCCTTTCTTGCCTCAAAATACTCTTTTAGTGCCGCGTGATAATTCTTACGGCATTCGGGGCAGCCGATTGAATTGAGCTGCAATTCAATACCTTCAACGCCGAGGAATGCAAAAATTTCATTGGCAAGTGAAATTACCTCTGCATCCGCCGCAGGATGTGCCGCACCAAGCATTTCAACACCGAACTGCTGGAATTCTCTCCATCTGCCTGCCTGAGGCTTTTCGTAGCGGTAGCAGTTAAGTATATAGCAAAGCTTCTGGGGAAGTGCTTCGTTAAAAAGACCGTGTTCAAGAAACGCTCTTGCCGCACCTGCGGTGCCTTCGGGTCGAAGGGTGATTGAACGTCCGCCCTTGTCATCGAAGGTGTACATTTCTTTCTGAACAACGTCGGTTGTTTCGCCCACACCTCTCTGGAAAAGCTCTGTGTGTTCAAAAACGGGAGTTCTTATTTCTCTGAAACCAAACTTTGCGGCAATATCACGCAAGGTCTGTTCGATAAACTGATTTTTATAAACCACATCGGGCAGAATATCCTGAGTGCCCTTGATAGCTTTTGTCACAAGTGCCATAATTTATCTTCCTATCTCAAAAAAATGACAGGGTCGTCTTTGATAAGACGACCCCGAAAATCTGCAATTCTGCCAAAAGGAGCGCCTTGCAAATAAATGCTTACGCGTTTGACCTGACGATTTCACGCCAATCAAGGTCGCCTCTGGCAAGTGAATGTATAAGCGCCTCAGCCGTTGCAATGTTAGTTGCAACAGGAACGTTGTGCACGTCGCAGAGCCTGAGAAGAGTTGCTTCGTTGGGCTCGTGAGGCTTGGCTGTTAAGGGGTCACGGAAAATCAGCAGAAGGTCAATTTCGTTGCAGGCAATTCTTGACGCAATCTGTTCATCACCGCCCTGAGAGCCGCTTAAAAATCTGGTTATGTCAAGTCCTGTTGCCTCGGCAACCATTTTACCTGTTGTGCCTGTTGCATAAATATTATGTCGGCTGAGAACTCCGCAATAAGCTATGCAAAACTGAATCATCAGTTCTTTTTTGGCATCATGTGCAAGTATGGCAATATTCATCTGCTGTTCCTCCTTGTTTATTCGTCAAAATCATACTTATTTCACTAATTCCATATAATAATAACAAATATGATTTAATATGACAAGACCCAAATCAAAAAAATTTTATATTATTTTTTTCAGGTCTTGTATAATTATTTTTTGGAAATTATTCCTCGGCGGTAACTTCGGTATCCTCGCTGTCTTCATCAGCAGGCTCTGCCGATTCCGCAGGCTCGCCTTCGTTCTTTACCGCAACGGCTGTGATAAGCTTTTCGCCCTCTGTAACCTTCATTACACGAACGCCCTTTGAAGGTCTTGCGCAAAGTCTTATTGTTTCCATTGCGATACGGATGATAATGCCGTCGGAGGAGATAAGCATAAGGTCATCCGCAAGGTCAACAACCTCAATTGCCGCAACATCGCCGTACTTGGCAATATGATAGTTTGTAAGACCTGAACCGCCTCTGTTCTGGATTCTGTAATCCTCAATATCGCTCAGACGTCCGTAGCCGGTTTCGCTGACGGTAAGCACCTTCATACCTTCTCTGAGGATATCCATACCGATTACGCAGTCGCCTTCTTTGAGTCTGAGAGCACGGACACCTCTTGCGGTTCGTCCGATAACTCTTGCATCGTCCTCACGGAAAGCAATTGCCATACCCTTTCTGGTTGCAACGATAAGATTATCGCCACCTTCGGTAAGCTTAACCCAAACAAGCTCGTCATCATCGTCAAGGTTGATTGCGATAACACCGTTTCTGCGTACATTCTTATAAGCGTCAAGCTCGGTACGTTTGATGATACCGTTTCTTGTGAGCATACACAGATAATAGTTATCCTCGCCGAATTCGGGAACTCTTATCATTGCGGATACTCTTTCGCCTTCTTCAACAGGAAGCAGGTTAACGATATTCATACCCTTACTCTGGCGTGAGCCTTCGGGAATTTCGTAGCCTTTGAGTCTGTATGTCTTGCCCTTTGTTGTAAAGAACATAATGTAATCGTGAGTTGAGCAGGTGAACATTGTTTTTACAACATCCTCGTCGCGTCGGGTAAGACCCTTGACGCCTCTGCCGCCTCTGTTCTGCTGTTTGTACTCATCCATGGGAATACGCTTGATATAGCCCATATCCGTGAGAGTGAATACACAGGTTTCTTCGGGAATAAGGTCCTCAATATCAACCTCGCCCGAAACATTGACGATTTCGGTTCTTCTTTCATCCGCAAATCTGTCACGGATATTGAGAGCCTCTGTTTTTACGATATCGAGAACTCTTGATTCATTTGCAAGAATGTCGTTGTAATCAGCAATTTTTTCTTTGAGTTCATCAAGCTCGTTGGTGATTTTGAGAATTTCAAGACCTGCCAACTGACCCAGACGGAATGCTACGATAGCCGCAGCCTGAGGATCATCAAATCCGAACTGCTCCATAATGGCAACCTTGGCTTCCGCCTGACCGCCCTTACAGGCTCTGATTGTGGCAATGATATCATCAACAATATCAATAGCCTTTGCAAGACCTTCAAGGATATGTGCTCTGTCCATTGCCTTTCTGAGGTCGTATCTTGTTCTGCGGACTATAACCTCTTCCTGGAACTTGATGTAATGACCGAGAACCTCTTTAAGCGAAAGTTGTTTGGGCTCGCCGTTAACGAGGGCAATCATTATTGCGCCGAAAGTATCTTGAAGCTGTGTGTAGGAGAAAA
The DNA here is from genome assembly GCA_036309745.1 of Acutalibacteraceae bacterium. Lineage (GTDB taxonomy): Bacteria > Bacillota > Clostridia > Oscillospirales > Acutalibacteraceae > CAG-177. Next base: position 116,043 of record JAXJTD010000106.1, read on the forward strand.
GCTGATTGAGAACAACCTGAGGATTAGCATCCCTTTTAAGGTCGATTGAAATCAGCATACCCTTCTTTGAGGAGTAGTCGTTGACATCGGCAATGCCTTCAACTCTCTTATCCTTAACAAGGTTTGCAATGCTTTCAATAAGCCTTGCCTTGTTGACCATATAAGGAATTTCAGTTACCTGAATTTCAAATCTGCCGTTTTTCTTTTCAACAATTTCGGTTTTTGCACGCATTGTGATTTTGCCTCTGCCTGTTGCATAGGCGGATCTTATGCCTGCTCTGCCCATAATAAGTCCCTTTGTGGGGAAATCGGGGCCTTTGATATGCTCCATAAGACCGTCAAGGTCAATATCGGGGTTATCAATCATTGCACACATACCGTCGATAACCTCGCCAAGGTTGTGGGGAGGGATATTGGTTGCCATACCGACGGCAATACCAACCGAGCCGTTAACAAGCAGGTTGGGGAATCTTGACGGAAGAACGGTGGGCTCTTTAAGACGGTCGTCATAGTTTGTTGTGAAATCAACGGTATCCTTATCGATATCCGTAAGCATTCTCAGAGCCATTTTGCTCATTCTGGACTCTGTATATCTGTATGCCGCGGCAGGGTCGCCGTCGATTGAACCGAAGTTACCGTGACCGTCAACAAGTATATATCTCATTGAGAAAGTCTGTGCAAGACGGACCATTGCATCATAAACAGATGCGTCGCCGTGGGGATGGTATCTGCCGAGAACGGAACCGACGGTATCCGCACACTTTCTGTATGCCTTGTCGGGTGTAAGACCATTTTCGTGCATTGTGTAAAGAATTCTTCTGTGAACGGGTTTGAGACCGTCTCTTACATCGGGGAGTGCACGGGATGTAATAACCGACATAGAGTAGTCAAGGAAGGCCTGACGTACTTCTTTGTTAAGGTCAACATTAATAATTTTCTGGGTATCTCTTGCGTCGCCGAAACTCATATTCAATCAGTCCTTTCCTTAAATATCGAGATTTGAAACATACTTTGCGTTTGTTTCAATGAATTCACGTCTGGGTTCAACCTTATCACCCATAAGGATTGAGAAGGTTTCGTCTGCTTCCATTGCATCTTCAAGAGTTACACGGAGCATAATTCTTGTTGCGGGGTCCATAGTGGTTTCCCAAAGCTGTTCTGGGTCCATTTCACCGAGACCTTTGTAGCGCTGAATATCACAGCTTCCGCCAAGCTCTTCAATCTTTTCGTCTCTCTCCTGGTCTGAGAAAGCATAGGCAAACTTCTTGCCCTTGCTGACCTTATAGAGAGGAGGCTGTGCAAGGTAAATATGTCCTTCCTCGATAAGAGGACGCATATAACGGAAGAAGAAGGTGAGAAGAAGGGTTCTGATGTGAGCACCGTCAACGTCGGCATCGGCCATAATAACGATTTTTTCGTAACGGATTTTGCTGATATCAAAATCGTCGCCTATACCTGTGCCCAGTGCGGTAACAACGGGCTGAAGCTTGTCGTTACCGATAACTCTGTCAAGTCTTGCCTTCTCAACGTTAAGCATTTTACCCCAGAGGGGAAGAATTGCCTGATAAGTTCTGTCTCTGCCTTCCTTTGCAGAGCCGCCCGCAGAGTCACCCTCTACGATGTAAATTTCGGTGCCCTCAGCCTGCTTTTCGGTGCAGTCTGCCAGCTTACCGGGAAGTGAGTTGCTTTCAAGACCTGATTTTCTTCTTGCCTGCTCACGGGCTTTTCTTGCAGCTTCTCTTGCTCTTGCCGCATCAAGCGCCTTTGAGAAAATAGCCTTTGCAACTGCGGGATTTTCTTCAAAATATGTCATCAGCTTGTCATAGACAAGTGAATTTACAAGTGACTGAACATCGGTGTTGCCCAGCTTACCCTTGGTCTGACCTTCAAACTGTGCCTCGGTAAGCTTTACGGAAACAATGGCGGTAAGGCCTTCTCTTACATCGTCGCCGCTGAGCTTTTTGTCGCCGTCTTTGAGGATTTTATACTTTTTACCGTAATCGTTGAATACTCTTGTGAGGGCGTTCTTGAAGCCTGTTTCATGAGTACCGCCGTCTACGGTGCGGACATTATTAGCAAACGAGAGAATAAGCTCGTTGTAGCTGTCATTATAAAGAAGGGCAATTTCAGCATATCTGTCGCCCTTTGCGCCGGAGAAGTGAACAGGCTTTTCGTGGAGCGGAGTAAGCGCTCTTGTGCCTGTGAGATACTCGGCAAATGAAGAAAGACCGCCTTCGTAGCAGTAAACCCTTTCAATTATGTTTTCAGGATCTCTGCTGTCTTTAAGGCTGATTGAAAGACCTGCATTGAGGAATGCAGACTCCCTGAGTCTTCTTTCAAGTGTATCAAAGTCATAAACCGTGGTTTCCTGGAATATCTTTGCATCGGGCTTGAATCTGATGAATGTGCCCGTTTCATTCGTATCGCCCACGATTTCAAGATTTGTTTCAATATTACCGCCGTTTACAAAACGCTGACGGTGAACATGGCCTGCCTGAGAAACCTCAACCTCGAACCACTCTGAAAGCGCATTAACAACCGATGAACCAACACCGTGAAGACCGCCGGATACTTTATATCCGCCGCCGCCGAATTTACCGCCTGCGTGAAGCACGGTAAGAACAACAGTAACAGAGGGCAGACCCATTTTTTCGTTAATGCCTACGGGGATGCCTCGTCCGTTATCGCGCACGGAAATTACATCGCCTGGCTCAATTTCAACCTCAATATGGGTACAGTAGCCTGCAAGGGCTTCGTCGATTGAGTTATCTACAATTTCATAAACAAGGTGGTGCAGACCTCTGGGTCCTGTTGAACCGATATACATACCGGGTCTTTTGCGGACCGCTTCAAGTCCTTCAAGCACCTGAATCTGACTGGCATCATATTCTTCGGTAACAACGGTATCCATTTCATCCGAGTCAGCTTCGAAAGGAACTACCGCTTCCTCAGCTTCGGGAGTAACCTGAACTTCCGCTTCATTGATGTTTTCAATGCTCACTCTGATTGACCTCCAATCACATTCCAAGGCGGGTTGCCACGCCTTTTTTCTTATCTCTGCCGGGCTTGTATTTGGGCGGATTTGCAAGACGCATTATTGCACCCTTACCCGATTTTGAACCAAGGAATTTATTGATATTCACAACAATATCCTTCATGTCGTCACTCATATATTCAAGGCAGTTGTCAACAAGCGAAGGCTCGTTATACATTGTGCCGAGAATTGTTACGGCAACAAGGCTCTGGGTTTCGTTTGTGCCGTCTTCGTATATATCGTTAAGCAGGTTGAAGAGCTTTTTCATCTTCTGAGGATTGTTTTCTCTGATTGTTTCAAGTACAACGGGTGCACCGTGGCTGACAAAGAATTCCTCAGGAAGGAACTGACCGTATTTTTCGCAGTTTGCCTTGTATTCCTCGCGAAGCTCAGGGTAAACGGTTGTGAATCTGTTTGCAAGCGTGTTGGGGTCATACGAAACCGCACCGCTCTTTACCGCCGCCTTTGAAACGGGAGGAGGAAGCTTTGTTTTGACGGGCTTTATGCTCTTTGTGCCGAAATGCTCAACAAGTGTTTCGGAAAATTCATTGACCACAGATCTGAGGTTTTTGGGGTCGCAGTCATCCTCACCCATAAGTGTTTCAACAAGCTTTGAAAAATCGCTGTCTGCAATCTCGCCTTCCTTCTGTGCGCCGAAGAGGGCGATTTTGTTGTTGAAATGCTCAATCCTGAGGGCTTTATTCTCGCCTTTGTAGCGGATAATGATTCTTCCCGATTCGGTAACCGCAGGCAGACTGCCTTTTTCAACTCCGTCGGGAATAACCGCGGTAAAGCCGCAATCGTTTAATGTTTCACCGAGACCGCCTGTAATCTCTGCAAGTGCGGAATAAAAATCAGCCATAATGAACTCCTTTATAATAACTATAATAATAAATATAGTGTTAGTATAACATATATATAAAGAATTATAATTCTTTAAAAGAAATATAAACTTTTTATATCATAAATATTTGGAATAAAGGAGCTCAATATTCGTGAATTTTGCACACTCTCCGACTGTTGACTAATCTGTTTTGTTATGATAATATATTTTGTTAGATAATACTATAATGGGTAAAAATGCGTTGGGAGATATGACTGCTATGAAAAAGGTTCTTGTTCTTTTCGGCGGTGTTTCCAGTGAGCATGATGTTTCGCTGAATTCCGCCTGCTCCGTAATCAACAATATTCCCTCAGACAAATATGAGGTTATAAAAATGGGCATCACCAAGCAGGGCGAAAGCTTTATATACAATGGTCCTGCGGATATGCTCCCCGAAGGCAAATGGCTTGAAGATAAAGAAAATATCGAGCCTGCCGTTATTTCAATGAGCCGTGACCATCACGGTATCATTCGCCTTTCAGAAGGCAATAAAATTGAAAAAATCGATGTTGTTTTCCCTGTTCTTCACGGTAAAAACGGCGAAGACGGCACAATGCAGGGTCTGCTTGAAATTGCAGGCATCCCCTATGTAGGCTGCAACACCGTGGCAAGTGCAATCTGTATGGATAAGGCTTACACAAATGCCATGGCTGATTATCACGGAATCCCTCAGGCAAAATGGGTTGCCTTTGAGAAATACAGCTACGATAAATCCATGCTCCCTGCCGCTGCGGAAAAGCTGGGTTTCCCCATTTTCGTAAAGCCCGCAAACGCAGGCTCATCAGTGGGTGTAGGCAAGGCAAGAACCCTTGAAGAGCTTGAAAACGCCTGCAACAACGCTTTTGAACACGATGTAAAAATCGTTCTTGAAGAAGGCATTGACGGCGTTGAGGTTGAGGTTGCGGTTATGGGCAACGAAAACCCCGTTGCTTCTGTTGTAGGCGAGGTTGTTCCCTGCAATGATTTCTACGATTATGAGGCAAAATACCTTGCCAACGAAAGCGAGCTTCACATTCCTGCAAGACTTCCCGAAGATAAGCTCCTTGCTGTTCAGAATGCGGCTGTAAACGCATACAGAGCACTGGGCTGTTCAGGCTTTACAAGAGTGGATTTCTTCGTGCGTCACAGTGACGGTGAAATAATGCTCAACGAGCCAAACACAATTCCCGGCTTCACATCAATCAGTATGTATCCCAAGCTCTTTGCCGCATCGGGTGTTCCCTATCCCGAACTGCTGGATAAACTGCTTACCCTTGCAATGGAAAGATAAATTATGAAGAATGCAATAATTACAATAAAAGACCGCCACATTCAGGACGGTGAGGAATTGACCGCAGAACTGACCACATCAGGCAGTTTTGAACTGACAGAAAAGGGCTGTACCGTCATTTATAAAGAAACCGACGAGGAAATGACGGATTGCATCACGCGCCTTGATGTTGAAGGCACTCAGAGAGTAGCAATGACCCGCACAGGCAAATTCAACACCGAAATGGTAATCGAAAAAGGAAGCCGCCATACCTGCTTTTATTCAACCCCATTCGGCGAACTTATAATGGGGATTTACGGTATGTCCGTAGAATGCAATATGAGCGAAAACGGCGGCACTCTCAGCTTCACATACACCATTGATTTCAACAACACACCGGCTTCGAAAAATCAGCTTCACATAACCGTTGCCGAAAAGGAGTAATAAAAATGTCACTTTTAGTTAAACAGGCTGTTACAGAGCTTCGTACCGCTATTATGGAAGCGGCAGGCAGAGCAGTTGCTGACGGCGAATTCCCCGAAGTTCCCCTCAGCGATTTCATCATTGAAGTGCCTGCAAACAAAGAAAACGGCGATTATTCGTCAAATGCCGCTATGGCTTGGGCAAGAGATCTGAGAAGTGCTCCCAGAAAGATTGCTCAGACCATCGTTGACAGACTTTTCCTTGAAGACACCTTCTTTGACAGATGCGAAATTGCAGGCCCCGGCTTTATGAATTTCTATCTCAAAGAAAGCTTCAATGCCTGCGTTATTCAGGATATTCTTGAAAAGGGTGCCGAATACGGCCGCTCCGATTACGGCAAAGGCAAAAAAATAAATATAGAATTTGTTTCTGCAAACCCCACAGGTCCTATGCATATGGGTAACGCAAGAGGCGGCGCTCTCGGTGACTGCCTTGCGGCTGTTATGGATTTTGCAGGCTATTCCGTAAGCCGTGAATTCTATGTTAACGATGCAGGTAATCAGATTGATAAATTCGGTCTTTCTCTTGATATCAGATATCAGCAGATTTTCAAGGGCGAAGATGCGGTTGAGCTTCCCGAGGACAGCTACCACGGTGCCGATATTATGGTCAGAGCAAAGGAATTTGCAGATATTCACGGTGACAAGTATATCGATGCAACTGAGGCTGAAAGAAGGAAGGCTCTCGTTGACTACGCACTGCCCAAAAATATTGCGGCTATGAAGGATAACCTTACAAAATACCGCATTGAATACGACACCTGGTTCCTTGAAAGCACCCTCCACAACGGCGGTGAGCTTGCAGAAACCCTTGATATTATGAAGAACAAGGGTCTTACATACGAAAAAGACGGTGCTCTCTGGTATAAGAACAAAGAAGTTCTTGGTGCAAGGCTTGCAAGAGAAGGCAAAACCCCCGAAGAAATTGAACGCCTTGAACTCAAAGACGAAGTTCTTATCAGAACAAACGGCAACCCCACCTATTTTGCCGCAGATATTGCATACCACCGCAATAAGCTTGAAAAAAGAGGCTTTGAAAAGGCTATTGACATCTGGGGTGCTGACCATCACGGTCATGTTGCACGTATGAAGGGTGCACTTGATGCAATCGGTTGCAACGGTGACGACCTTGATGTTATTCTTATGCAGCTTGTACGCCTTATGCGTGACGGCAAGCCCGCAAAGATGAGCAAACGTACAGGCAACGCAATCACACTTGTTGACCTGCTTGAAGATATCCCCATCGACGCAGTCCGTTTCCTCTTCAATATGAGAGAACCCGGCTCACAGATGGATTTTGACCTTGACCTTGCTGTTGAAGAAAGCTCACAGAACCCCGTTTATTACTGCCAGTATGCCCACGCAAGAATATGCAGTATAATCAAAAAGCTTGCAGATGAAGGCAAAACCGCAAGAGAATGCACAATCCCCGAGCTTGTTCTTCTTTCAGCGCCCGAAGAAAAGGCACTTATCAAGCACCTTGCTTCACTTACAGATGAAATCATAAGCTCCGCAAAGAACTATGACCCTGCAAAAATCACACGCTATGCCGTAGACCTTGCAACACTGTTCCATAAGTTCTACAACGCATGCCGTGTTAACTGCGAGGATGAAGCTCTTATGCAGGCAAGACTCAGCCTTTGCCTTTGCGTAAAGAATGTTCTTTGCAATATTCTCACAATGTTCCGCATCACGGTTCCCGAAAGCATGTAAAATCAATTCAAAAGTATTCAACTTTGTCAAACCCCTTGACTTTACAGTCAGGGGGTTTTAAAATATATATTTATCAATGTTTTTATAAATATTTGATTCAGATATAAACGGAGATGATAAAAATGATTAAGGCTTTGCTTAAACAAACCAAAGGCTACCGCCTTCTTTCCCTGCTTTCGCCTCTGCTGATTCTCGTTGAGGTTTATATGGAAGTGCAGATTCCTTTCGTTATGGCAGACATGGTCAACAAGGGTATTCTTGGCGGTGCAGGAATTGATTACATCGTCAGCGAAGGTCTTAAAATGGTGGTAATGGCACTTGTTTCACTGCTCAGCGGTGCAGGCGCCGCAAGATTTGCCGCAAAGGCAGGTATGGGCTTCGGTGCAAACCTGAGAAATTCCATTTTTTCAAAAATTCAGGATTTCTCCTTTGCCAACATTGACAAATTCAGCACACCTTCACTTATTACGCGAATGACAACAGACGTTAATACGATTCAGTTAGGTTATACAATGGTCATCCGCATTGTTGTGCGCTCTCCTCTGATGTTTGCAATGGCTTTCCGCTATGCTTTCGCAATCAACGCCGAACTCGCAACCGTATTCACCGTTGCGGCACCTGCACTTCTGGGTCTTCTCGGCTTTGTTTACATTTTTGCAATGCCCCGTTTCAAGCGTCTTATGAAAAAATACGACGGTCTTAACGCTTCAATTCAGGAAACACTTATCGGTGCAAGGGTTGTAAAGGCATTCGTAAGGGCAAAGCACGAAAAAGAGAAATTCAGAATATCAAATGATGAGCTCCGTGATGCATCAATCGCCGCCGAAAAGCTTGTTATTCTGGCAGGACCCTTTATGCAGATAACAGTTTACGGCTGCACAATTGCAATTCTCTGGTTCGGCAGCAAGCTTGTTATTGACAGCTCAATGGAGCTTGCATCACTGACTGCATTCATAACTTATATCCATAACATCCTGATGTCTCTTATGATGATATCAATGATTTTTGTTATGGCAACCATGGCACGCACCTCTCTTAACCGTGTTTTTGAAGTAATAAAGGAAATCCCCGACATTAATGATAACAACGCTGACCCATCGCTTACGGTTGCAGACGGCAGTATCGATATGGAAAATGTCTGCTTCAAATATAAGAAAAACGGCAAGAAGAATGTTATTGACAGCATCAATCTCCACATAAAATCAGGTGAAACCGTCGGTATCATCGGCGGTACGGGCTCGGCAAAAACAACTCTTGTGCAGATGATTCCCCGTCTTTACGACGTAACGGAAGGTGTTGTCAAGGTAGGCGGCAGACCTGTTGCGGATTACACTCTGAAAAATCTCCGTGACAGCGTTGCAATGGTGCTTCAGGTTAACCTTCTTTTCAGCGGCACCATTGAAGAAAACCTCCGTTGGGGCAACAAGGATGCCACCGCGGAAGACCTTGAAAATGCCTGCAAAATCGCTCAGGCTCACGATTTCATCACTTCCTTCCCCGACGGATATCAGACAAATCTCGGTCAGGGCGGCATTAACCTTTCAGGCGGTCAGAAGCAAAGAATCTGTATTGCAAGAGCGTTGCTCAAATCCCCAAAGGTGCTTATTCTTGACGACAGCACAAGCGCCGTCGATACCGCTACGGATGCAAAAATCCGCGAAGGCTTCAAGGCAAATCACGGCGATGTAACAACAATCATCGTTGCTCAGAGAATAAGCTCCGTTCAGCACGCAGATAAAATAATTGTTCTTGACGACGGCAAAATAAATGCAATCGGCACCCACGATGAGCTTCTGGGCACAAACGAAATTTATACCGAAGTTTACAAGTCACAGCAGGAAGGAGTTGAGGAATAATGGCACCCAAAGCAGCACCTCCCAAAGGCGGTCCCGCTAAACCTGCGGACACAAAACGTACATTCACAAGGCTCCTTGGATATCTGGGCAGGTCAAAGCATCTGCTTCTCCTGGTATTTATATTTGTTGCATTCAGTGCCCTGGCAGGTATAATCGGCACATCATTTGTTGAGAAAATCACAGATGAAATCCTGCTTCCCATTATCGGCACTCAGGTTACCGCCGATGCCCTTGCTCCCCTTGTAAAAATTCTTGTTTCTCTGGGATTCATTTACGCTTTCGGCGCAATCTCATCCTATGCTTATTCACGCATTATGCTTCAGGTTGCACATAAAACACTCAACACCATCCGTGCCGACCTTTTCAATCATATGATGGATTTACCCATCAGCTTTTTCGATACCCACACCCACGGCGAGCTTATGAGCCGCTACACCGCCGATGCCGATGTGCTGCGCGAATGTATCAGCCAGAGCTTTGTTCAGCTTGTTTCCTCTGTTGTCACGGTTGTGGGCACCTTCGCAATGATGGTCTATTTCAGCCCCCTGCTGGCACTTTTTGTTGTTATAATGCTCGTTCTTGCCTTTTTCATTATCAAGGCTCTGGGCAAGCAGAGCGCAAAATATTTCAGAGCCCAGCAGCAGTGTGTCGGTAAGGTAAACGGCTACATCGAAGAATACATTGAAGGTCTTAAAGTTGTTAAGGTTTTCTGCCACGAAGACAGCGCCAAAAACAGCTTTGCGCAGATTAACGACAATCTTCGCAAGGCCGCAACAAACGCACACACCTACGCAAGCATTCTGATGCCTGTTATGGGTAATATATCCTACATTACCTACGCCGCAACAGCTACTCTCGGTTCACTTGCAATTCTGAAAATTCCCGAAGAATCATTTTTCAGCCTGACCGTAGGGGCACTTTTCACGTTCCTCATTTATACAAGGCAGTTTTTCCAGCCTATCACTCAGATTTCACAGCAATTCAACAATATCATTGCCGCACTTGCAGGTGCAGAGCGTATTTTTGAAGTTATCGACACTCCCATTGAAGCTGATGACGGCTACGTAACCCTTGTCAACGCAAAGAAAAACGAGAAGGGCGAAATCGTTGAATGTGAAGAAAGAACAGGCATGTGGGCATGGAAGCATCCCCACAGTGATGGTACACTGACCTACACCGAATGGAAAGGTGATGTTCGGTTTGAAAATGTAACATTCAGTTATGACGGCAAGAAAACCGTTCTGAAAAATGTATCCCTTTTTGCACGACCCGGTGAAAAAATTGCTTTCGTAGGTTCAACAGGTGCAGGTAAAACCACCGTTACAAACCTTATAAACCGCTTCTATGACGTTAACGAAGGTAAGATAACCTATGACGGCATCAACATCAAAAAGATTAAAAAAGCGGCTTTAAGACGCTCTATGGCCATGGTTTTGCAGGATACCCACCTTTTCACGGGTACAGTCAGAGATAATATTGCTTACGGCAAGCTTGACGCAACAGACGAAGAAATTGTTGCCGCCGCAAAGCTTGCAAACGCACATTCCTTCATTACCCGCCTGCCCGACGGCTACGACACAATGATAACCGGCGACGGTGCAAACCTTTCTCAGGGTCAGCGTCAGCTTCTTTCGATCGCCCGTTCCGCCGTTGCAGACCCGCCCGTGCTTATTCTCGACGAAGCAACAAGCTCTATTGATACACGAACCGAAAGACTTATTGAACTTGGTATGGATAAGCTTATGGAGGGCAGAACCGTATTTGTTATTGCTCACAGACTTTCAACAGTACGAAACTCAGATGCCATTATGGTGCTTGAACAGGGCGAAATCATTGAGCGCGGCGACCATGATGAACTGATTTCGCAAAAAGGCAAATATTATCAGCTTTATACAGGTCAGTTTGAACTGGATTAAATTCTTATAAAAACAGTGAAAAGCGGATTGCAGTAATGCAATCCGCTTTAATTTATTGTTTGATTATTATTTTATACCCGCCCTGGGTAAGGAAATAATGAAGGTCGTCAAGTATCTGATAATCGTATTTGATAACATCTTTTTTTGCTTCGCTGACTCCGTCTCTTTCGGCAACAAGCTTTCTGAACTCCACAAGTCCGTCAAAGGTTGTCAGGTTTCCGTGACGGCGGAGAGTATAGTTTTTGCCGTTGGTAAATTTACCGTTTTCTTTTTCGCTGAGAATCTGCTCCTTTGTTGCAGGAACAAAGCCCTTTGAAATAAGATAGGAATTCCAGCGGTAATGTTCCAGAATTGCCATATTACGCCTTCTGGAATCTGCAAAATCCAGACCGTAAGCAATCAGTTTTCTGCCACCCACCGGCGTTTTGCCCATATATTCAGGCATATCGCCGTGTGCATAAACAGCCAGATATTCTTCTTCCGTCAATGCAGGCTTATCGTTGGCATCAACTTCACAGTAGTCAAGCCCCATAAGATTGAGTTTTGCCTTTATGCTGAGTGCCGCATAAATATTGGATTCACGGACAAATCTGTTCATTTCCGTATGCCATTTTTTGAAGGATTCATATTTTTTCTCTGCTATGAATTCTTCCGTAATTCTGACATCCGGGTCGCTTACGGCATATTCCAGGTCATAATCTTCATTTCGCATAAGTGCGATTTTATGAATTCTGTCTGAAAGAATTCTGTCAATATTATAAACTATTTCGCTCTCATCGCCGATGAAAATACAGCCTTCGGCTTCAAGTGCCTCCTGCTCTTTGGTACGCTTATGTATCCTTACGAAGATAACAAGATTTTTGCCCCACTCACGGCGCTTTTCAACAAGCTTCTGTGCCATATCAATATTTTCGAGGTCTGTGCCGAAATTGATTAGCACGAAGTTTGCGTCATTTTCGTCCTCAACATACTTTTTCAGTTCTTTATAGAATCTTTCGTCGTTGACATCAAAGGGACAGCAGGGCTCTGCCGCAGGAAGAGAAGGCAGGGGCAGATATTTTGCCGTATCACAATCTGCATCTTCTTTCAGTTCGTTGCGGTAACGGTAATAATTGTGGTTAAGATTTTTATCCTTATGTGCATTATCCTTGTCAAAGATGTAATAATTCACTTTTTTAAGCTCAGGGCCGTTTTCACCATCGGTAAGAAACTGATTGTTTGAAACCGATGTAAGGAAAATCTGACGGCCTACATTATCAAAAGAAAGCATAAAGAAGTTAATGTTCACATCTTTCTTTATGAGCGAAGTGTTATAATCAATTTGCTTTTCATCCATAAAATATGCAAGGGGATATCTTTCAATGAAATCCGCAGCTATTTTTTTATGCTTGTTGATGAAAGTTATGCAGCCGAATCCGTCAGATTCAATATCTTCATATATGCCCTGATATTTCAGATCACCGAAAACAAACACCTTGACGGTTCTGAAAGTCTTTTCTTTCTCCGTTTCCGTCTGTGCCGAAATTTTTTCGATTATCTTTCTGCATATACGCATATTGCGCTCATCTGATCCGGTGTTGATAATAACAATATTTTCGGTTTCACGGTTGCTCTTTGTTGCGAAAGACATAATTTTTTTCAAGCCTGAAACTATACGCCTCTCTCTGAAAATTTCTTCAACAGTTTCTTTATCCGACCAAACGGGAATATCTGATATTTCTTTCAGATAGAAATTACTGCGGTCATCATCCGATATTTTATCAATAATTGCCTTGGTGCGGATTTTATCGCTTTTGTAAATATCAACATTCTGAGGGTTGTTTCCAAGAATCAGGAGTCTGTCTTTCAAGCAATATTTTATTTTCATTTCCTGCCAAAATTCCCAGACACGCTGATTGATAAATGAAACTGTTACCAGAACAACATTAAGACCTGCCATAACAAAGCAGAAATAAACTGTTACCGTATAAAACAGATCTTTATCCATAAGCAATTCAATTATATCGAAGTCGTATTTCAGAACAACAAGTTCAAGCAGTTTCGGAACGGCATTGAAAAATGCTTTCGCAATATTCTGCCCTGCATACATATGACCCAGACAGTAAAGAGGAAGTGCCGCTGCATAAATAACAGCAAATCTGCCTTTTTTGAAACCTCTCAGAAAGCGTATCCTTTGCACACGCCCTTTGAAAACAATGTTTACAAAACCTCTTATCGCTTCAATACTCAAAGCTGCAAAACAAAGTGCAGTTACTGTCTTGATTATAATATTACTCATAGAACTTGTGCACTCCCGCTACGATTTCTGTTTCCTTGCCTCCGAGGATAACCGTTGCGGTTGCACCCTCGGGCACAGTGAATTCATACTCAGTTTTTCCGTCTGCTGTTCTCCATTCGGATTTCACAAGACCTTTTCTGCTTTCTATGGATGCCTTGACATAAGTAAGTCTGCCGTCTGTAAGAGGCGCAAAAATGATATGTTCAAAAGCAGGCTTGCTCTCATCAATCTTAATTCCTGCGGCATCGCCGTAAAGCCAATCTGCCACGCTGCCGTATGCATAATGATTGAAGGAATTCATTGATGTGCTCCACATTGTGCCGTCTTCACGGATGCTGTCCCAATGCTCCCAGATTGTAGTTGCGCCCATCTTTACCGAGAAAAGCCACGAGGGATATTCTTCACGGAGAAGCAGGCTGTAAGCGGTTTCTGCGTAACCGTTATCACTTAATGCGTGAAGCAGATAAGGTGTACCTACAAAGCCTGTTTTAAGGTGACCGCATTCTGTTACAAGGTCATTGAGCTGCTTTGCGGTTTCTGCGGCATTCTCTGTAATTCCGAAGTGCAGAGCAAGCACTGCGGCGGTCTGGGTTTCAAATTCAGGCTTGATTCTTCCTTCATTCATAAACTCCCGTCTGAATGCCTTGATAGAATTTTCTCTTTTTGCAAGAACTTCTGTGTTTTCCTCACCGCAAAGAGCCATAGTCTTTGCAAGAATTTCTGTTGAATAAATGTAATAAGCAGTTGCAATAAGCTTCTTTTCAGTACCCTTTGAGCAATCCTCGGGGCTGCTGCCGTCAAGATTAAGCCAATCGCCGAAATGCCAGCTGTTTGACCATATGCCGTCATAGCTGTGTTCTTCGATATACTCAATATATTTCTTCATTGAGTCGAGGGACTCTCTGAGAATATCCGTGTTTGCATAGGTAAGATACATCTGCCAGGGACAAATAGTTGCCGCATCCGCCCAGGCGGCAGAGCTGTTATCATCCATACCGAACACATTGGGAATAACGTGAGGAATTGAGCCCCAGTCCGTCTGGTCTGCACGCAAATCTGCAAGCCATTTCGTGAAAAATCTTTCAACATCATAGTTGTACGATGCTGTTTTGACAAAAACCTGAGCATCGCCTGTCCAGCCCAGACGCTCATCACGCTGGGGACAATCCGTGGGCACATCAAGGAAATTGCCCTTCTGACCCCAGATTATATTTGAAAACAGTTTGTTTACTCTTTCATCGGAGCACTCAAAATATCCCGTTCTCTTCATATCCGAATGAACAACGATTGCGGTGAAATTCTCTTTTTTTACTTCATCGCTCCAGTTTTCAAGTCTGATGTATCTGAAACCGTAGAAATTGTAATCAGGCTTATGAATATGCTCCTTACCGTCACAAAGGAAAACCGCCTGAGCCTTGGCACTTCTCAGGTTATCAGTGTAGAAATTACCCTGGGCGTCCAGCACCTCTGCGTGGCTGATAACAGCCCTTTCTCCCTTGTTTCCCTTGATTTTAAATTCAACATAACCCGTCATATTCTGACCGAAATCGATAACGGTTTCACCTTTGGGTGTTATAATTATTTCTTTTGCTTCAAGACGCTCCTGCTCAATCACTTTTTCACCCTGACGGTCAAGAAGAATCTTTCTGTCCTTTTCAAAAACCTGTGCCTTTGCAGGGAAAACGTCTTTATAAGCAGGATCATAAATATAGCCGTCGTAAACGGTGGAATGAATATTCTTGCCGTTTTCGCACATACAGTCGCCGCCGCTGGTGATAATTCTTGTTTCTCCGTCAGCATAATTTATTGTAAGTGCAAAAATAGCGGCTGTTTCAATATTACCCAGACGAAGGTCACCGCAGTGTCTGCTGAAATATTCACTTGCCTTCCAGCCCGGTGCAACACCTACGGTAAGAGTATTGTTTGTATCCATCAAACCGGTTACATCATATGTATCCACCTGCAAACGGTTGCGGTATGATGTCCAGCCGGGGGCAAGAATAAAGTCACCCACACGCTGACCGTTGATTTTTGCAACATAAACACCCAATGCAGTAACTTCAAGAGTTGCGCTTACAATCTCCTTTTCCGAAACAAAGCTTCTTGAAAAAACCACTTCGCGATTACAGGATGATTTTGCACTTTTTATCCACTGTGCATTAAGAATATTCTTCATAGTCTACCTCCACGGCTCTTTATAATTTTAATTTTATATCACATCACTGTAAAAAGCAACAACAAAAATTTATATTTTTACCCTTGATTGACAGAAGAATAGCTGATAAAATACCCTTGAAAGGAATGATTTAATGAAACGGATTTTATGTGTTTTTATGATATTCACCCTTATTTTTACCCTTGCATCCTGCAAAGGCAAAAACGACAGTGAAACTGCACCCCCACCTGTTGTTGAAGAAAGCACACACTCAAAGGAATTCAAAGATGAAAGCGGCAGAGTGGTATTCACGGTTGATGTGACGCTTCCTCAGATAAAGGATAACTGCGACCCTGTAATTGCGGAATATATAAACGGTGTTGCCCTTGATATATTCAATAATGCCTGCGACTTTGCGGAAAGCAACCTTGAAAGCGCGGCAAAATCAAAATCACCCTGGACAAAAAACATTACGTTTGAAACCACTCTCCTCAATGACAGATATGCCTGTTTCCTGGTCAGCGACTTTTTCAGTCTTAACGGTGATATTCCCACTCTCAGTACTGTTTGCTTTGATGTTCAAAAAGGTGAGCGCTGCTACCTGAACAACTTTGCCTGTGTTTACGATGATCCCGAAACCTGTTTTGAAATCTTTGTTTTTGATACCCTTGCACCCGTATTACCCGTAAGATTTCACAACCCTGAATATATTACGGAAGAAGTTCTTCAAAGGCTCGATAAAATCGTTAACCCTGACAACTTCTATCTTACTGAAAACGGTATGGGCTTTTATTTTAACAAAAATCTCGTTCACGAATATCTGCAAGGCAACTATAAAACCACTTTCACCTGGATTGAACTTAGCGGCTGCTATGAGCTTCCCGAATAAAGACAATATGAAAAGCCCCTGCTCGTAATGAGCAGGGGCTTCTTGTTTTTATAGTGTTAACTATCTTATATCAAGACTTATACAAGCTCGATGATGCACATCTCAGCAGCGTCGCCTCTACGGGGACCTGTCTTGATAATGCGGCAATAACCGCCGTTAACTTCCTTATACTTGGGGGCAATCTCATCAAAGAGCTTCTTAGCTACGTCTTCTTTTGTAACGTAAGCAAGAACCTTGCGCTTTGAGTGGAGAGAATCGTCCTTAGCAATGGTGATCATCTTTTCAGCCATTGCACGAACTTCCTGAGCCCTTGTAACGGTGGTCTCTATTCTGCCGTTTTCCAAAAGATAGGTAACAAGGCCTCTGAGCATCGACTTGCGATGGTCACTTGTGCGGCCAAGCTTTCTGGTACCGGGCATAAGTTCACACTCCTTTAGTCCTCATCCCTGCGAAGATCAAAGCCAAGTGAATTGAGCTTTGCAACAACCTCATCAAGGGATTTTCTGCCGAGGTTACGAACTTTCATCATATCTTCCTCGGTTCTGTTAATCAAATCTTCAACCGTATTGATCTGTGCTCTCTTCAAGCAGTTAAACGAACGTACAGAGAGGTCAAGTTCCTCAATGGTCATCTCCAGGACTTTTTCTTTGCCGCTGTCGCTCTTAACGACCATAACCTCCGTATCATATGCCTCACCAGAGAGGTCACCGAAGAGGTTGAGGTGCTCGTTGAGGATCTTGGCGCCGAGAGAAACGGCTTCCATAGCATTGATGGTTCCGTTTGTCCACACCTCGAGAGTCAGCTTATCATAGTCTGTAATCTGACCTACACGGGTGTTTTCAACTGTGTAGTTAACCTTTAATACGGGTGTATAAATTGAATCAATAGCAATAACGCCGATAATGGGCTGCATCATCTGCTTGTTTCTGTCCGCAGAAACATAACCTCTGCCCTTATCACAGGTAAGCTCCATGCTTACGTGTGCATCTGAGTTGAGAGTAGCGATGTGAAGCTCGGGGTTGAGGATTTCAACCTCTGAATCGGTTTTGATGCTGCCTGCGGTGATTTCATCATCGCCGTTTGCATCAATGTAGATTGTTTTGGGACCGTCTCCGTGGATTTTAAGGATAACATTTTTGAGATTAAGAACAATCTCTGTTACATCTTCCTTAACACCGGGGATGGTGCTGAATTCGTGAAGAATTCCGTCAATCTTAACGGAGGTTATCGCGTAGCCGGGAAGAGAAGAAAGAAGAACTCTTCTCAGGCTGTTACCCAATGTTGTGCCGTAGCCTCTTTCAAGAGGTTCAACAACAAATCTACCGTATTTTCCGTCTTCGGAAATTTCGGCTGTATCAATTCTGGGCTTTTCGATACCAATCATTCAAAACCCTCCTTTAAAACAGGCAGGAATATCCTGCTCAAAATGCATTCAAAAACGTGCGTCGCCATAACGCACTGCTGATAAACCTTGAAAGGTAAATCAAGCAGGGCATTATTTTGAATAAAGTTCGACGATAAGATGCTCTTCAACGGGAACCATGATCTGCTCACGAGTGGGCAGAGCAAGAATCTTTGCTGAATGAGCTTCTGCATTAAGGTCAAGCCACTGGGGAACAGGGCGTGAAGCGTTTGCTTCGAGAGTTGCCTTAATCTTGTCGCTGTCAAGGCTCTTGTCCTTGATTGAAACTTCGTCGCCTGCTTTGATAAGATATGAAGGAATGTTTACCTTCTTGCCGTTTACTTTGTAATGGCCGTGAGTAACAAGCTGTCTTGCTTCTGCTCTGGAATTTGCCCAGCCGAGAAGATAAACAACGTTGTCAAGTCTGCTTTCGCAGATACGGAGCAGGTTTTCACCTGTTACGCCCTGCTTGCGCTCAGCCATAAGGAAATACTTGTAGAACTGGCCTTCCTGAATACCGTAGTAACGCTTAGCCTGCTGCTTTGCACGAAGCTGAAGACCGTATTCAGTTGCCTTCTTGCGGCTCTGGCCGTGCTGACCGGGAGCATATGCTCTGCGCTCAACTGCGCACTTGCCTGTGTAGCAACGCTCACCTTTGAGGTAAAGCTTCTTGCCTTCACGGCGGCACAGCTTGCATACAGCACCTGTATATCTTGCCATATTGTGTTACACCTCCAAATAATTCTGGTTACACGCGCCTTCTCTTAGGCGGGCGGCATCCGTTGTGAGGAATGGGAGTAACATCCTTAATCATGTTAACTTCCAGACCTGCTGTCTGTAAAGCTCTGATTGCCGCTTCACGACCCTGACCGGGGCCCTTAACGTAAACCTCAACAGTCTTCATGCCGTGCTCGATAGCAGCTTTTGCTGCTGTTTCAGCGGCTGTCTGAGCTGCGAAGGGAGTTGATTTCTTTGAGCCTCTGAAGCCCATCTCACCTGCGCTTGCCCATGAAACTGCGTTGCCCTGGGTGTCAGTGATTGTAACAATTGTGTTGTTAAAGGTGGATTGGATATGGGCTGCGCCACGCTCGATATTCTTGCGTTCACGGCGTTTGCGAGTACCTGTTGTCTTTTTTGCTGCTTTAGCCATAATATCCCTCCTAATCTTACTTCTTCTTGTTTGCAATGGTCTTCTTGGGACCCTTGCGTGTACGAGCGTTTGTCTTTGATCTCTGACCTCTTACGGGGAGATTCTTTCTGTGACGAACGCCACGGTAGCATCCGATTTCGATAAGTCTCTTGATGTCAAATGCTGTTTCTCTGCGAAGATCACCTTCAACAGTAAGGTTATGCTCGATGTAATCACGAAGTTTTGAAACATCTTCCTCAGTCATATCCTTAACTCTGAGGTCGGGATCTACGCCGGTTGCTGCGATAATGTCGCTTGCAGTCTTACGACCTATACCATAGATATAAGTAAGAGCAATTTCAATTCTCTTCTCTCTGGGCAGGTCAACACCTGAAATACGCGCCATTTGTCAGTTGCACCTCCAAATTAACATTGGTTTTCGTCGGGATTAACCCTGACGCTGCTTGTGCTTGGGATTTTCACAGATAACCATTACTTTTCCCTTGCGCTTGATTATTTTGCACTTTTCGCAAATTTTCTTGACAGAAGGTCTGACTTTCATATTAGAATTACCTCCTTGAATTACTTAGAACGCCATGTGATGCGGCCCTTGGTGAGGTCGTATGGCGACATTTCGACCGTCACTTTATCTCCGGGAAGAATCTTGATGTAATTCATCCTGAGCTTTCCTGAGATGTGAGCCAATATTCTGTGTCCGTTTTCCAACTCAACCTGGAAGGTTGCGTTGGGTAATGACTCTACTACCGTACCTTCAATCTCGATCATGTCCTGCTTAGACATAATAACCTCCTAAGTGTTGCCGTTAATTTCTGCATTCAACCGCCCCAATGCTTTTTTCAGCATTCTGTTGGTCTGCATTTCGGATTCATCCAGTGAAATTCCGAGGGACTCAACATGGCGGATATTTTTGCTTTTCGGTCTTTCAACGGGACGTTCTTTTCCGTCGCAGACAAGAACCTTTTTCGGTTCACTTCCCACGATTGCAAGAAGCTTGCCTTTGTCTCTGCCTGCCGACGACCTTACTACCGTTCCTCTTTCAAGCATAATCTCACCTTAAATCCTCGTGAGAATTACGGGGCCGTCTGCTGTGATGGCTACCGTATGCTCGAAGTGGGCGGAGAGAGAACCGTCCTTTGTTTTTATAGTCCAACCGTCAGGCAACTGCCTGATTCCTGCGCCACCCATATTAATCATGGGTTCAATGGCTATTGTCATGCCGGGGAGCAGGCGCACACCTCTGCCGGGTGTGCCGAAATTCGGTACGCTGGGGTCCTCGTGCATCTGCTTTCCTATTCCGTGACCCGTGAATTCACGGACCACCGAAAAGCCTCTTTCCTCGCAATACCTTTGGATTGTTGAGCCGATATCGCCGAGTCTGCCGCCTGCGACAGCCGCCCTGATGCCCTCGTAAAGGCTCTCTCTTGTGGTGTCGCACAGCCGCTGAGCTTCGGGTGAAATGTCACCCGCCGCAAAAGTAGCGGCATTATCGCCGACATAGCCGTTTAAGGTAGCGCCTACATCAATGCTGACGATATCGCCTGCTCTGATGATGCGTTTCTTGCTTGGAATGCCGTGAATGACCTCATCGTTTATGGAAATGCATGTAGCAGCGGGGTATCCGTTATAACCCTTGAAGGTGGGTATCGCACCGCTTTTAACAATGAAGTTATGGGCAATGCGGTTGATTTCCTCGGTTGTTACACCGGGCTCAACTGCCGCACCCGCTGCCTTTAATGCTCCTGCAGCTACGGCTCCTGCCTCTTTCATAAGGCTGAGCTCTTTTGTTGTTTTGAGCACTATCATGCTAATCCTCCGTTAAATGTAAACCGTTAAGATTTACGCAAGGGCTTAATCAAGGAAGCCCTTGTAGTGTCTCATCATCATCTGGCTTTCGAGCTGCTTAACTGTTTCGAGAGCAACACCGACAAGAATGATGATTGAGGTACCGCCAAGTGAAACTGTGAAGCCCTGAGCATAGCCGAGCTTTTCAAGAATGAATGTGGCAACCTGTGAGTAGATAATGGGCAGGAGAGCTACAACGCTCAGAAGAAGAGCACCGAGAAGGGTGATTCTGTGAATGATCTTGCCGATATATCTTGATGTGGGCTCGCCGGGACGAATGCCGGGGATTGAGCCGCCGTTGTCACGGATATTCTTTGACATTTCAATGGGGTTGTACTGAATGCTTGCATAGAAGTATGCAAAAGCAATGATGAATACGAAATAAATGATGCTGTATACCCAGTGATCCATTTCGAAGATTGAGAAGAAACCTGCAAGGGCCTTATTCTCTGAAACAGTTGAGGGATTCATGAACATCTTTATTGTGGGAGGCAGTGAAAGGATTGAGGAAGCAAAGATAACGGGCATAACACCTGACATATTGACTTTGAGAGGAATATGTGTGCTCTGACCGCCGTACATCTTTCTGCCTACAACTCTCTTTGCGTACTGCACGGGAATTCTTCTCTCTGCATTATCCATCCATACGATGAAAGCAATCATCAGAACAAGAATAACTGTAATGATGAGTGTTACGGGGATGTATGCGCCACCGCGGGAAATGTAACCCGTTGAGGGGCCAAGGAGTGAAGAGATGAGTGAGGGAATTCTTGAAACGATACCTGCGAAGAGTATGATTGAAATACCGTTGCCGATACCCTTTTCATTGATTCTCTCGCCAAGCCACATGATAAGGGCTGTACCTGCTGTGAAGCAAAGGATGACAACCAATGCCTGGAACACTGCTGCGAAGCCTGTGAAGTCTGCGCCTGCTGCGTTCTTGGTGAGGTAACCCTGACTTCTGAGATAGAAGAAGTAAGCTGTACTCTGGAGAACACCGAGAGCAATTGTTACGAAACGAGTGATTGCTGCAATCTTCTTGCGGCCTTCCTCGCCTTCCTTCTGAAGTCTTTCAAGGGCGGGGATTGCAACTGCCAGCAGCTGCATAATAATTGAACTGTTGATGTAGGGGGTGATGGACATTGCGAAAATAGTTCCGTAATTGAACGCATCACCAGTCATCATGTTCAGATAGTTAAGGAAAGTATTGCCCGTTGTAGCGTTTGCACCGAGAACGCCGGTTTCAGCGATAGCGGTGAAAGGAACGGGAATAGCCGAACCGATTCTGAAAACCAGAACGATAAGAGCTGTGTAGATGAGCTTCTTACGCAGATCGGCGATTTTCCATGCGTTAACTATTGTCTGAAGCACGTTAGATCACCTCTGCCTTTCCTCCGGCAGCTTCGATCTTGGATTTTGCGCTATCTGAAAAAGCATTTGCCTGAACGGTGAGCTTCTTCGAAATTTCGCCATTACCCAAAATCTTAACGCCGTCCAAAGTCTTTTTGATAATGCCTTTCTCAATAAGAGCGTCGATTGTTACGGTTGCACCGTCATCGAAATACTTATCAAGAGTAGCAATGTTTGTAATTGCCATCTCTGTTGCAAAGATGTTGTTGAATCCTCTCTTGGGGATTCTTCTCTGAAGGGGCATCTGACCGCCTTCAAAGCCGGCACGCATACCTCTGCCTGCACGTGCCTTCTGACCTTTATGACCCTTACCGGCTGTTTTACCCTGACCTGATGCGGGGCCGCGGCCGATACGCTTACGCTCTTTTGTTGAGCCTGCTGCGGGTGAGAGATCGTGCAACTTCATTAGTTTGCACCTCCTTGCTCGCTGGTCTCAATAAGGTGAGAAATCTTTCTTACCTTGCCCTGAGTAGCAGCGTTGTCCGGCTGAACTGTTACGTCGCCGATTTTATGAAGACCAAGTGCATGGGCGGTTGCAATCTGAGGCTTGGTGCTTCCAATAAGGCTCTTAACGAGCTTTACCTGAATATCTGCCATTTTAATCCGCCCTCCTTAACCTAAAATTTCTTTTGCGGACTTGCCACGGATAGCAGCAACTTCTTCAACATTGCGAAGCTTTGAAAGTCCGTCGATAGTAGCTCTTACAACGTTTGTGGGGTTGTTTGAGCGAAGAGCCTTTGTACGGATATCTTTGATACCTACTGTTTCAACAACCGCACGAACGGGGCCGCCTGCGATAACGCCGGTACCGGGTGCAGCGGGTTTCAGAAGAACAACGCCTGCTCCGAACTTACCGATGATTTCGTGAGGGATTGTTGAACCCTTAAGAGCAACCTTCATAAGGTTCTTCTTAGCGTCTTCGATACCCTTACGGATTGCGTCAGGAACTTCACCTGACTTGCCAAGTCCGAAACCGATAATGCCGTTGCCGTCGCCGACTACAACGATAGCCGCAAACTTGAAGATACGACCGCCCTTTACGGTTTTGGAAACACGGTTAATGGCTACTACGCGCTCTGTGAGCTCATATGCCGATGCATCAATCTTAGCCAAAAGTATTCCTCCCCTTCTTAGAACTTGAGGCCACCCTCACGGGCGCCGTCGGCCAGTTCCTTAACACGGCCGTGATAGATATAGCCGCCACGGTCGAAAACGCAGTTTTCGATACCCTTGTCAGCGGCACGTTTTGCCAATAATTCGCCCACTTTGTGAGCTGCAGACTTATTTCCGCCGTATTCCACGAAATCCTTCTCAACAGTTGATGCGGACACAAGGGTTTCACCCTTAACGTCGTCTATTAACTGAGCGTAGATATTCTGGAGGGAGCGGAATACATTAAGGCGAGGACATTCAGCAGTGCCTGAAATCTTGGCACGGACTCTCTTATGGCGAGTCAGTCTGGCCTTATTGCTGTCCGGTCTGTTAACCATAATTTTTCACTCCTTAATTAGACTTATTTACCGCCCTTACCGGCCTTGCCTTCCTTGCGGCGGATGTGTTCGTCAGCATACTTGATGCCCTTGCCCTTGTAGGGTTCGGGAGGTCTCTTTTCACGAACATTAGCGGCAAACTGTCCGACCTTCTGCTTGTCGGGGCCTGAAATAACGACCTTATTGGGGTTAGGAACTTCAACAGTGATACCCTCGGGAGCAGTCATTACAACGTCGTGTGAATAACCGATTTTGAGAGTAAGAACCTGACCCTTAACTTCGCAACGGTAACCAACACCGTTAACTTCGAGTTCCTTCTTGAAGGTCTCGTTAACGCCTGTTACCATGTTGCTGATGAGTGTTCTTGTAAGACCATGAAGTGATCTGTTTTCCTTGTTGTCATTGGGACGGCTAACATTGATTGTGTTGCCTTCAATTTCAACAGTGATGTTGGGATGAAGCTCTCTTGTGAGAGTACCCTTGGGGCCTTTAACGGTAATTGTTGTGCCGTCAAGCTTCACTTCCACACCTGCGGGAATTTCAATAGGCTTCTTACCTATACGTGACATTTACGGCACCTCCTTACCAGATGAATGCAAGAACTTCGCCGCCTACGTTGGCCTTGCGTGCGTCCTTGTCAGTCATAATACCTTTTGATGTTGAGAGGATTGCAATACCAATACCCTTCATAACTCTGGGCATATCCTCACAATTTGTGTAAATTCTCAGACCGGGCTTTGAAACTCTGCGAAGGCCGGTGATTACCTGAGACTTGTTGGGACCGTATTTAAGAGCGATTTCAATCATGCCCTGCTTACCGTCGTCCTCAACCTTGAATCCTTTAATATATCCCTCATCAAGAAGAATCTGAGCAATCGCCTTCTTCATGTTAGATGCGGGAACCTTCACTGTATCGTGCTTAGCCGCATTCGCATTGCGGATACGGGTGAGCATATCAGCGATGGAATCAGTAATCTGCATACTGTTTACCTCCTTTGCAATTGCTCAATTACCAACTTGCTTTCTTAACGCCGGGGATCTGTCCTGCGTGAGCCAGCTCTCTGAAGCAGATACGGCAAACGCCGTACTTGCGAAGATAAGCATGGGGTCTTCCGCAGATCTTACATCTGTTGTACGCTCTTGTGCTGTACTTTGCAGGGCGAGCCTGCTTAACTTTCATTGATGTCTTTGCCACGGTATTCCCTCCTTATCTTGAGAACGGAGCGCCCATAAGAGCAAGGAGCTCGCGAGCCTCTTCGTCAGTATTTGCAGTTGTGACAAAGCAGATGTCCATACCTCTTACCTTGTCAATCTTATCATAGTCGATTTCAGGGAATATGAGCTGTTCTTTGATACCCATATTGTAGTTGCCTCTGCCATCGAATGAGTTGGGGTTAATGCCTCTGAAGTCACGAACTCTGGGGAGAGCCAGGTTGAAGAGTCTGTCAAGGAACTCATACATTCTGTCGCCTCTGAGTGTAACCTTTGCACCGATTACCATGCCTTCACGGAGCTTGAAGTTAGCAACTGACTTCTTTGCCTTACACTTAACAGGTGTCTGACCTGTGATCTGTTTAAGGTCTGAAACCATTGCATCAACTGACTTTGAGTTTGTGATTGCTTCACCGTTTGAAATGTTGATAACAATCTTCTCAAGCTTCGGGATCTGCATAACACTCTTATACTCGAACTTCTTCATAAGAGCAGGTGCAACATCTTTGACATACATTTCTTTTAATCTTGCTGCCATTTGTTATGTCCTCCCTGTATTATTCAAACTCAGCAAGGCAGTCGCTCTTCTTGCAAGTGCGAACCTTCTTGCCCTTAGAATTGATCTTATGACCGGTTCTTGTGGGTCTGCCGCACTTGGGGCAGATAAGCTGAACCTTGTCAGCGTAGAGTGCGCTCTCAGCCTTGATAAGGCCGCCGGGCTCACCCATCTTGCGGGGCTTTACGTGCTTTGTAACGATGTTAACGCCTTCAACGATAACTTTGCCTTCTGAGGGGCTGGCTTCTACAACCTTACCTCTTGTGCCTCTGTACTTACCATTGATAACAACGACTTCATCGCCTTTTTTAACATGAAGCTTATTCATCATTGCACCTCCGATTAAAGTACTTCGGGAGCAAGTGAAAGGATCTTTGTGTAATCCTTCTCACGAAGCTCTCTGGCAACCGGTCCAAAGATACGGGTGCCCTTGGGGTTTTTGTCTTCCTTAATGATGACGGCTGCATTCTCATCGAAGCGAATGTAAGTTCCGTCGTCACGGCGAAGGCCGCTTGCGGTGCGTACTACTACCGCTTTTACAACATCGCCTTTTTTTACTACGCCACCGGGTGTTGCCTTTTTAACAGAAGCAACAACGACGTCGCCAATATTGGCATACCTCCTGCCTGAACCGCCGAGCACACGGATGCACATAAGCTCCTTTGCGCCGGTGTTGTCGGCAACCTTGAGGTAACTCTGCTGCTGTATCACAGTGTTTTCCTCCTTACACTACGGCTAAATTATTTAGCCTTCTCAATGATTTCTACTACACGCCATCTCTTGTCCTTTGACAGGGGACGGGTTTCCATAACAAGCACTCTGTCGCCCATTCCGCACTCGTTGTTTTCATCGTGTGCTTTAAGCTTGTATGTGTTGTTGATGATCTTCTTATAGAGAGGATGTCTGACCTTGTCCTTAACTGAAACAACTACGGTCTTATCCATCTTGTCGCTGGTAACGATACCAACGCGGGTCTTTCTGAGGTTTCTTTCCATCTGATTTTAACCTCCCTTTCCTTACGCCTTAGTGCCGTGGAGTTCGATATCTCTCTGTACAGTCTTTATACGAGCGATATCCTTTTTAACGGCACTGATTCGCATGGGGTTGTCGAGCTGGTTGACGGCCTGCTGAAAGCGCAGCTTGAACAGCTCATCCTTCAGCTCAAGAAGCTTAGCATCCAGCTCTGCGGCGGAAAGTTTTCTGATTTCACTGGCCTTCATTATTGCTCACCACCCATTTCTTCTTTAGTCATAAATTTGCACTTGATAGGAAGCTTCATAGCTGCAAGACGCATAGCTTCTGCGGCAAGTTCCTTATCAACGCCGGCGATTTCAAACATTACTCTGCCGGGTTTAACAACTGCAACCCAATACTCGGGAGAACCTTTACCTGAACCCATTCGTGTTTCAGCGGGCTTCTCAGTGATGGGCTTGTCGGGGAAAATCTTGATCCAAACCTGGCCGCCTCTCTTGATGTATCTTGTCATAGCGATACGGGCTGCTTCGATCTGGTTTGAGGTAATCCATGCGGGTTCAAGAGCTACAAGACCAAAATCACCGTAGGTGATGGTGTTGCCTCTGGTAGCCTTACCCTTAAGTCTGCCTCTCTGTACTCTGCGGTACTTAACGCGCTTAGGTAAAAGCATTACTGGTTACCTCCTTCTCTGCGTCTTCTGGGGCGTGAATTTGTTCTTCTGCTTTCGTGAAGAACTTCGCCCTTATAAAGCCAAACCTTTACGCCGATACGGCCGTAGGTTGTCTTTGCCTCTGCAAAGCCGTAGTCAATGTCGGCTCTGATTGTCTGGAGGGGAATTGTACCCTCATGGTAGCTTTCGCTACGTGCGATTTCAGCACCGCCGAGACGGCCTGAAGCCTGAATTTTGATACCTCTTGCGCCAAGCTTCATAGCACGGCCGATAGCCTGCTTGAGAGCACGACGATAAGATACACGTCTTTCGAGCTGAGCTGCGATGCTCTCAGCAACGAGCTGTGCAACGAGATCAGGCTGCTTGATTTCGATGATGTTCAGCGAAACTTCTTTGCCGTCGAGCTTCTTCTCGCAAAGCTTCTTGAGCTTTTCGATTTCAGCGCCCTGTCTGCCGATAACCATACCGGGCTTTGCACAGTGGATGTTAACGTATACACGCTTTGCATCACGCTCAATC
The DNA here is from genome assembly GCA_036309745.1 of Acutalibacteraceae bacterium. Lineage (GTDB taxonomy): Bacteria > Bacillota > Clostridia > Oscillospirales > Acutalibacteraceae > CAG-177. The sequence goes on from JAXJTD010000106.1 coordinate 143,724, forward strand.
TCAACCTTGGGAACACCTGCGGGAGCAAGCTTCTCAAGAAGGTACTCACGAAGTTCGTAGTCTTCAACGAGAGTATCACCGAACTTATTGGGAGCTGCATACCAGCGAGATTCCCAGTTCTTAATAACACCGATTCTTAAACCGGTAGGATTAATTTTCTGTCCCATTGTTTAACCTCCTCCTTCGCTTATTCCATTTCCTTGAGAACAAGGGTGATATGAGATGTCTTCTTGTTTATGCGGAATGCTCTGCCCTGTGCTCTGGGTCTGATTCTTTTAAGAGTAGGACCCTGGCTAACGCTGCATTCTGCAACATAGAGCTTTGATACGTCCATGTTATTGTTGTTTTCAGCATTTGCGATTGCTGATTTTAAAAGCTTCATCAAGGGTTCACACGCGGCCTTGGGCGTGTACTTGAGAATAGCCATTGCCTTGTCTGCAGGCTGATTGCGGATTAAATCAAGAACAATCTGAACCTTACGAGGCGCAATACGGATATAAGTTGCTTTTGCTGTTGCAACTGCCATATCTGACATTGTTAATACACTCCTTTCGCCGATTATTTACCGTTGTTTGATGTCTTTGAACCTGCATGACCTCTGTAGGTTCTTGTAGGTGCAAACTCACCGAGCTTGTGTCCGACCATATCTTCCGTTACATAAACGGGAACATGCTTGCGTCCGTCGTGAACTGCAAATGTGTGGCCGACAAAGTCGGGGAAGATTGTTGATGAACGGCTCCAGGTTTTAAGAACCTGCTTCTCGCCTGCTTCATTCATCTTCTGAACTCTTTCGAGCAGTTTAGGCTGCACAAAAGGTCCTTTTTTAACGCTTCTGCCCATTATTATCTGCTCCTTTCACTTACTTGTCGTTACGACGCTTTACGATAAGCTTGTCGGACTTCTTCTTTGTATTTCTGGTCTTGTAACCAAGAGCGGGCTTGCCCCAGGGAGTAACAGGACCGGGTCTACCGATGGGTGACTTACCTTCACCACCACCGTGGGGGTGATCGCAGGGGTTCATAACTGAACCGCGGACTGTGGGTCTCCAGCCCATGTGACGCTTACGGCCTGCCTTACCAACCTTAACGTTTTCGTGGTCAAGGTTACCAACCTGGCCGACAGTTGCCATACATGTTGCGGGAACGTTTCTGAGTTCGCCTGAGGGAAGTCTGAGAAGTGCGTAAACGCCTTCCTTAGCCATGAGCTGAGCTGAGTTACCTGCTGCTCTTGCAAGCTGGCCGCCTCTGCCGGGATAAAGCTCAATGTTGTGAACAACTGTACCAACGGGGATGCTGGTGAGGGGAAGTGCGTTACCTGCCTTGATGTCAGCATTTTCGCCGGCAACAACGGTATCGCCAACCTTCAAGCCTGCGGGCTGAAGGATGTATCTCTTCTCGCCGTCTTCATACTGAAGAAGTGCGATGAAAGCTGATCTGTTGGGATCGTATTCAACGCTTACTACTGTTGCGGGGATATCAAACTTATCTCTCTTGAAGTCGATGATACGATACTTTCTTCTCTGTCCGCCACCGCGATGACGAACTGTGATTCTTCCGTAGCTGTTACGGCCGCTGTTCTTCTTGAGTGAAACAAGAAGGCTTCTTTCGGGTGCAACCTTTGAAAGCTCGGAATAATCTGTAACCGACATGTCACGTCTTGCGTTTGTAGTCGGCTTATAAACCTTAATAGACATTTTCTTACACTCTCCTTATAGCGGCTTTGCGGAGCAATGTCATTCTCCATACCTTACCGCCGGATTTAGTTTTTAGTGCCTAGCCGGAAGTTCCGGCAGCTTATTACATCATTCCGTCAAAGAAATCGATGGTCTTTGAATCCTCTGTAAGAGTTACGATTGCCTTTTTACGAGAAGCTGTGAAGCCTTCGAAGCGACCGTATCTTCTGAGTTTACCGTCAACATTGATGGTGTTTACCTTAGCAACCTTAACGCCGAAAAGCTCTTCAACTGCCTTAGCAATTTCAATCTTGTTAGCGTCCTTAGCAACTTCAAAGGTGTACTTGCGATCTGCAATACCGTCCATGCTGTTTTCGGTGATTACGGGGCGGAGGATAATATCCTGTGCTAATCTGCTCATGCGTAAACCTCCTCGATCTTGCTTACTGCATCCTTAAGAACTACAACTGTGTCGCAGTTAAGGAGATCGTAAACATTAAGTGTGCCGACAAGTGTTGTCTTCACGCCTGCGATGTTGCGGGCTGAGCGGTAGATAACGTCATTCTTCTCGGGAAGAACGAAGAGTACCTTCTTGCCGGTTTCAAGAGCGTTGACAACGTTTGCCATTGCCTTTGTCTTGATTTCTGTAAGGTTAAGTGAATCAAGAACGATAAGCTCGTTATCAGCAAGCTTTGCTGAGAGAGCTGACTTCATAGCAAGTCTTCTAACCTTCTTGTTAACTTCCTTCTTGTAGTCGCGGGGCTTGGGACCGTGAGCAATACCGCCGTGATACCACTGGGGAGCTCTGGTTGAACCCTGTCTTGCGCGGCCTGTTCCCTTCTGTCTCCAGGGCTTCTTGCCGCCGCCGCTTACTTCTGCTCTGGTAAGAGTAGACTGTGTGCCCTGACGCTGATTAGCCAGATAGCTTACTACACAGAGATGCATAGCAGGAATGCTGGGCTCAATAGCGAAAATGCTGTCAGCAACTTCCATATCGGAAAGCTTCTTACCAGCCATATCGAAAACTGATACTTTAGCCATTATTCTCTACTCCTCCTTATGCTTTCTTTACTGAATCACGGATAACAACGATGCCGCCCTTGGGGCCGGGGATGGCGCCCTTGATAGCGAGAAGGTTGTTCTCTGCATCAACTTTAACTACATCAAGATTCTGGATTGTAACTCTTTCACAACCGAGGTGACCTGCAAGCTTCTTGCCCTTGAATACTCTTGAAGGATCGGAGCAAGCGCCGAGTGAACCGGCATGTCTTGCAACAGGACCTGTACCGTGTGACTCTTTGAGTCTTGAGAAGTTCCATCTCTTGATTGCACCGGCAGTACCCTTACCTTTGCTTGTGCCGACTACGTCTACCTTTTCGCCTGCTGCAAAGATGTCTGCCTTGATTGTATCGCCAACGTTAACGCTTGCGATATCGATTTTGAACTCTCTAAGTGTTTTCTTAGGAGCTACGTCAGCCTTCTTGAACTGGCCCATCATAGGCTTGTTCACACGCTGAACCTTTACATCGCCGAAGCCGAGCTGAACTGCTTCATAACCGTCGTTTTCCATTGTCTTCTTTGTAACGACTGTGCAGGGGCCTGCTTCAACAACTGTTACGGGAATTACGTTTCCCTTTTCGTCGAAGATCTGTGTCATACCGATCTTCTTGCCGATGAGTGCTTTCTGCATATTGCTTTCCTCCTGTTAGGTTATTGGTTGATCCTTTAAGACCAACATGACCTGCATTTGTTGAAATTAAAGCTTGATTTCGATTTCAACGCCTGCGGGAAGCTCAAGACCTGTCAGAGCTTCAACTGTCTTAGCTGAGGGTCTGATGATGTCGATAAGCCTTTTGTGTGTTCTCTGCTCAAACTGCTCTCTGCTGTCCTTATACTTGTGAACAGCACGAAGGATTGTTACAACTTCCTTCTCTGTGGGAAGGGGAACGGGACCTGAAACCTGAGCACCTGTTCTCTTAGCGGTCTCAACGATCTTTTCCGCTGCCTTGTCAACAAGGCTGTGGTCGTAACCTTTGAGTCTGATTCTGATTTTTCCCTTAACTGCCATGGTGAACGCCTCCTTAGTAATTTGGCGGGCTGTGAATTGCAAATTGGTGAAAACCGACCCGGGTGTTTCAACCCGTCCGATTTAAAAACCGGAAAAACATATTTCCGGGAAAGCTTTCGCTCATTTGCACATAGGTATCCCGCAACAAGGCTGCCCGGGAACGGCAGACCTTTCGCAAGGACACAATTCGCCCGGTTTAAAATCGGACATACTCCGCAGAAATTTCCCGCTTCGGTGAGCGGCCACCTCCTGCATCAACGCATATCTGCATTGGTTTGCGGCTGATTCCGGGCATAATTGCCCCTTTGACCGAAACCCGTGCCCTAGTATAATAACACAAGGCTTTTTATATGTCAATAGGTTTTTTCATATTTTTTTGAAATTTTTAAAGCCCTCAATCCCAATGATATCAAGGGTTTTGACGCTTTACCGCGGTGAATTGATGTTGCCACCAAAAAGCATATATATAAAAGGTATATATAATATAATTTATGCTACAATATACTGTGGTTTTCAGCGTAATACTACCCAAAATACAGAAAATATTTTTTCTCAATTCTTGTCTTTACGCCGTTTTCGCCTAAAAAGCTTGCCATATCCGTATAATTATGATAGAATAAATTTACTTCCAATCTGAAAGGAGATTAACCGAAATGATAGGTTTAGGCAAATGGGCGTGTAATGTTAACACGATGTTTTTCTCAGGCGAAGCAAAAATAAATGTATTTGATAACAACGGTGAATACGGTTTTGAGCTTGAAGTTCCCGGTGTAAGCGTACCGAATATTGATGTCAAAAAAATCGAAGAAGATGACGACACAATCAATGCCGTTGTTCAGACAGACCTTCTTCCCGGCAAGGATATTGAGCTTTCAATCACCTTTGACGGCGACGAGTTTGACGGTTTTGTAAAAATCCCCTTCCTTGGCAAAGTTAAATTCAAAGACGGTCATAGAGTATAAATCACAAAAAGCGGGTTGCAGAGTAAAACTTTGCAATCCGCTTTCTGTTTTCCGCATAAAGAAAAAGCCGAGGCTGTTAGCCTCGGATTTTTCTCGTATAAAACGGGGGGGACAAAAGATGGTAGTGGTTAAATTAATTATTTCTCCGCCTGTTTTGAATATTTGAGAGTATAAACAATTCTCATAAGCCAGGCTTCGACGGGATTGATTGACTTTACCTTGCCGAAAGTCTTTGCCGCAAACAAGGTAAGTGCACTTTTGCTCATAATCATATCAACTGCCTGAGCGTCGCCTTCGTTGGCACCGCAGCAGAGTGCACCCATATCCTTGATAAGTACAGCATTCTTATTTTTAAGTGCCTTTACACACTTCTCAGGAGCTGCGCACTTAACGGTGGGACCGCAAATCTGAGCAAAGTCATCAAGCAGAGGTTTCATGGTTTTGCCCAATCTTGAAGCAGCAACAACCTCACTTGAAGTATTGTGAATTATATAATTGAATGCAGGGTATTTTTCATAAATATCCTTATGAGCAAGAGCAACCTGTGCAAGCTCACCTATGGCTGCCGTTGCACAATTAAGGTTCATCGAAATCTCTGAGCCGTCTGCTTTATTAGTCAGCAGAATCTCTCCGCTCTCTCTGTTGCAGGAACTATTATACAGCAAAGATTCATCAATTTCAACAGTTTTTTGTGAATTTGTAAGCTTGTCAGCCATTTCCGAACAGAAACTATCCAGATTGTCTGAGTTTATGCCAAACTTCTCTTTTGCGGCTGCGAGAATATACTCTGAACATACATTTTCAAGCATATTTGCAACCTGAAAAGCCTCTTCGCTGTCCTTACCGAAACAAAGCGCTCCGTGGTGAGCCATAATAACTGCCTTTGAAGGGCTGAGGCGCAGAGCGTTTGTAACACCCTTTCTGAGCTTCTTTGTGCCGGGCAGGCCGTAACCACCCATATGAATTACACTGCCGATAAGCTTTGCAGCTTCGCCTGCAACTTTATCTATACCCTTTGAAAGAGCACTCACTGCGGATGCAACCTTCTGATGGGTATGGATAACGAAGTTTGCCTCGGGAAATTCCTTGTAAACTTCGGCGTGAATACCCTTTTCCGATGAAGGCTTAACATTGCCGCCCCATTCAAGAGTATTGATTGCAACCTCAACGATATCGTCGGGTGTAAGACCTATATAGGGCTTGCCGCTGGGTGTGATAACAAAGGTTTTATCGTCTACACGGCAGCTTACATTACCCCATGTTCTTGCGATAAGACCTGTTTCAACAAGCCTTTCGCCTGCTTCTATAACAAGTTTTTTTGCTGTTAAAACGTCCATAACGTGTTCCTTTCGGAATTATTTTTCAAGACAAACGATATTCTCAAATACCTTGTCGAATCTTGCAACTGCATCGTCAATCATTTCCTCTGTGTATGCAGCACTTGTGTAAAGACGGCTGCCTGCAAGAGTTACAAGACCTTCTGCCATATAAGCAGCACCCATATGAGTCATTTCCTTCTTACGGGCTGATGTAGCATCAAGAACCGAAGGAATTGTCCAGGGTTTCTTCCAGTTGATTGAGAAGTTAAGAGTACCTACTGTTTCAAGATGGCAGATTGATCCCTGATTGAATGCAACAAAGGGAAGATTTCTCTTCTTGATGATTTCCTGAAGACCTGCTGTAAGTCTGTCACCCATCTGAGCTGCCTTGTAGCAAGCATCTGCTTTTTCCATTTCTTCAAGCATTGTGTAACCTGCAACACAGCTGAGGGGGTTAGCTGACATTGTACCGCCACAGAAAGCCTTCTTTACCTTCTTACCGGTATCGTCAAGACCTGCGCCCAGATGCTTCATGTACTCTTTCTTACCGCCGAGACCGCCTGCACCGGGATAACCGCCTGCCATAACCTTGCCGAATACGGTAAGGTCAGGTGAAACTCCGAAGTAACCCTGAGCACCGCTCATGCTTACACGGAATGCAGTAACAACTTCGTCGAAGATAAGAAGTGCGCCGTACTTGCGGCAGAGAGCTTCTACGCCCTTGCAGAAGTTCTTGTCAACGGGTCTTGTACCGCTTTCGGGACCAACGGGTTCAAGCATAACTGCTGCTGTACCGCCTTTAAGACGGTTAGCTTTAAGCTTTCTTTCAAGGTCATTGAGGTCACCGGGGAAGAATTCTTCTGTATCCTTGAAGCAGAACAGGGGAACACCTGTTGCCTGTGTGAACTTTGAACCGGGAACACGGATACCGTAGCCAAGCTGATCTGACCAGCCATGGTATGCACCGCCCATTTTGAGAATCTTCTTCTTACCTGTTGCAAGACGTGCAACACGGATAGCTGTCATACAGGCTTCTGTACCTGAACCAAGCATACGGAACATATCAACAGAGGGGATAAGATCTGAAATCTTCTTGCCGAGTTTGTATTCATACTCGTGGAAAAGACCTGTTGAAGGACCGCAGGTGTTGAGAAGTTCGATAACTTTTTCACGAACTGCGGGAGGATTGCTGCCCAGAACTGTGGGGCCGCCTGCCTGAAGGAAGTCATAGTACTGGTTGCCGTCGATATCATAAAGATAAGCACCGTCTGCCTTTGTGAAAACAAGGGGGAACGGATAGTTGAAAGCAAGGTTGTGCTGAACACCGCCGGGGATAACCTGCTTTGCCTCTTCAATCATTGCCTTTGATTTTGCGCACTTAACATCAAAATACTCTGCTTCGTACTTTTTGAGTGCATCGGGGCTGATTGAATAAATAGGCTTTTTGATAAGTTCGTCAAGCTGCTTCTGCACAGCCTGCGCATCGGGGTAATTGATAATACCGTGATTTGACATTTTATATCCTCCCTTTAATCAAGCGGATTTCACCGCTCTGTTATAGTATACATATTAATTATAACATAGTAAAAATATTTTGCAAGATACAGATTGCTTTATTTCAGGCATATTTGTAACACTGCCTTATTCAAGACCCAGCTTTTTTGCCATTTCGGCAGTTTTCAGTTCAAGAAGCTTTGAAACACCCTTTTCCTGCATCGTCACACCGTAAAGCATATCCGCTTCATCCATTGTGCCTCGTCTGTGAGTAATGAGAATAAACTGTGTGCTGCCCGTCATTTCTCTTACATAAGATGCATAACGGCTTACGTTAACATCATCAAGTGCCGCCTCAACCTCGTCAAAGATACAGAAGGGTGCAGGAGTAACTTTGAGAATTGCAAACAGAAGCGCAATAGCCGCAAGGCCCTTTTCACCACCGGAAAGCAGGTCAATATTCTGAACATTCTTGCCGGGGGGCTGAACCCTGATGTTAATGGCGCATTCGAGCACATCCTGCGGGTCTTCAAGCACAAGCTCCGCCTTACCGCCGTCAAACAGGTCTTTGAAGGTTTCGCCGAAATGGTTGTTGATTCTTCTGAACTGTTCTCTGAACCTTTCAGCCATTTTGCCTGTCAGTTCTTCAATCATCTTGATAAGCTCTTCACGGGCTTTTTCGATGTCGCCTATCTGACCGCTCATATATTCATATCTTTCGGATACTTCCTTATACTCCTCAACAGCGCCTACGTTAACACTGCCCAGAGCACGGATTTTATTCTTGATTTCCTGCAAGGTACGCTGTGCCTTGGGAATATCGTCAAGAACTATGTTCATTTCAGCCGCCTCACGCAGAGAAAGCTGATATTCATCATAAAGCTTGTTCTGTGCAGTTTCAAGCTCACGCTGCATTGAATCCCTGCGTTCTTCAAGCCTTGCAAGCTCGCCGCCCAGTTTTTCACGCTCGGTAGTCATTTCACGCTCTTTTGTGCGAAGTGAAGTGCTCTGAGCCTCACACTGAACACGCTTTTCCATAAGCTGTTCAATATTTTCCCTGGTCTTTACGGAATTCTCACGCAGTGCCGCCGCCTGAGCTTCAAAATCAGCAATTCTCGCAAGAATCTCTTCATTTTCACGCCTGATTTCAGCAATTTCTTCGTTAAGCTTATCCGCACGGCGGTTAAAGCTTTCTTTACGTTCAAGGCAGCCTGCGATAATTTCGTTATCCGCCTCAACATCTTTGCAGAGTGAAACAATTTCAAGATTCAGTGCATTCTGCACCTCTGCGGAATCTTCACGGAGTTTATCCAGATTTTCTTTTTCCGCATTAAGTCCGCTGAGCTGAGAATTAAGCTCCTCAATCTTTGCGGTAACTGTTTCAATTTCAGTCTGAGCCTTCTTTTCGGTGGCTTCGGATTCTGCAATCCTTGCCGCCGCACGCTCTTTTTCCGCTTCAAGCTCATCAATATGACCCTTTGCGGCATTGTATCTGTCTTTGATAAGATTAAGTGCACTTTCGGCACGGATAATATCTTCCTGAGCCTTGATAAGCTCTGCCTCACTTGCGTCAAGCTCTGCCTGAACAAGTGCAAGTTCTTCCGAAAGAGTTTTATGGGATTCTTCCTTCTGAGCAAGCTGTTTTTCAAGGGCTCCAACTTTTTCTTTGAGGGCTTCGATTTCCGTTGTTCTGCTGAGGAAGCCCGAACCGGAGCCACGGGAACCGCCCGTCATTGAACCGCCTGCGTTAAGCACCTGACCGTCAAGGGTAACAATCTTGAAGCGGTAGGAATACTTCTTCGCCATGGCAATACCGTTGTCGATGTTATCAACAACTGCGGTTCTGCCCAGAAGGGAGCCGATTATTTCAGCATGTTTGCTGTCATATTCAAGAAGCTTGTCTGCCATATCAACAAAGCCTTCGCATTTTTCAAGACCGTTTTCGGTGAAGGGTCTTGATTTAACCGAAGTCAAAGGCAGGAAGGTTGCTCTGCCTGCACGGTTTTCTTTGAGGAAATTAATGGCAAGCTTTGCGGTATTTTCGTTATCGGTAACAATATTCTGAATTGCGGCGCCAAGTGCGGTTTCAACCGCAACCGCATATTCGCCGGGAGTTGAAATAAGCTGAGAAAGTGTACCGTGAATGCCACGGAGAGCACCTCTTTTAGCTTCTTTGATAACCTTCTGAACACTGCCTGCATAGCCGTCAAGATTCTTTTCCAGGTCGTCAAGCATTTTGATTCTTGCATTTTTCTGATAAATGTCAAGATTCAGGTTTTCAAGCTCTTTTCTGACTCTTTCAACCTTATCGGCACGGGTACCGATAATCATTCTGTAACCGTCAAGCGCATTTTCGTGCTCTGCGGCAACTCCGTTAAGACGGTCAAGTTCAAGCTGTGCATCGGATTTTTCCTTTTCAAGTGCGGTAATAACACCGCCCCTTGACTCAACAACCGTGTTTATGTTGGTTATTCTTTCACTGAGTTCATTCCTTGCGGATTCGGCGGTTGATTTTTCAACACGCAAGTCTGCAAGTTTAAGAGTAAGGGCAGTGATTTCTTCGTTGATTTCACGCACCTTTTCACTGTTTTCGGAATTCTGGCCCATAAGCTCCGTAAGCTTTTTCAGCTCTGCTTCAAGGGCAGCTTTTTTTTCGGCAACAAGCTTTTCTTTTTCTGCAATATCCTCCTGAGCCTGCTCAATCTGCGCATCAATTTCGGCCTTTGACGCTTCGCTGTCGCCCATATCGCCCGTAATTCGCTCAACAGTCTGCTCATTATGCTCAATGGTGTTGCGTTCAACGGCAATTTTACCGTCGATAGCTGTTGCCTCTTCTTCACTTGCGGATATGCTTTCACGCAGACGCTCGATTTCAAGGGTTATCGCCTGACCGTCACTGATTGCCTGTTCAATCTGCGCAATGATATCAATAAGTGCGTTTTCCGTCTGCTCATACTGTGAAGCGGCAACGGAAAGCTTGTGCTCCTGCTCACGCAGACCGTTTTTTGATTTTTCTATTGTATGAAGCCACAAACCGATTTCAAGAGTTTTCTTTTCGTCGGCAAGGGCAAGGAATTTCATGGCTTTTTCGCTCTGGGTTTTAAGGGGTCCTATTCTGCTTTCAAGCTCTGCAAGAATATCACGGAGTCTTACAAGGTTCTCCTCTGCCTGGTCAAGCCTGCGGTTTGCATCCGCACGTCTGTAACGGAAATGGGAAATACCTGCGGCTTCTTCAAGCATATCACGGCGCTGAGTTGAGCGTGCCGATACAAGGTCGGCAATTCTGCCCTGACCTACCATTGAATAGCCGTCTCTGCCCAGACCCGTATCCATAAACAGCTCGTGAATATCACGCAGACGGCAGACTTCGCCGTTGATTTTGTATTCACTGTCACCCGAACGGTAGTATCTTCTCGTTACGGAAACATCGTCCTTATCGCTGTTAAGACCTCTGTCGGTGTTGTCAAGGCGCAGAGTAACCTCGGCATAGCCCAGAGCCTTTCGCTGACTTGTGCCGCCGAAGATAACATCCTCCATTTTTGAGCCTCTGAGGGTTTTGGTTGACTGCTCACCCAATACCCATCTGACAGCATCGGAAATATTGCTTTTTCCCGAACCGTTGGGGCCTACAACTGCCGTTATGCCTTTCCCGAATTCAAGCACTGTCTTATCGGGGAAGGATTTGAAGCCTTGCATTTCAAGAGATTTTAATATCATCTGAATACCCTAACCTTTATGTATTTCAACCTCGTATTTCGAAAGTCCTTCAATGCCTTTTACGGTACATTCAAAGCCTTTTTCACGAAGTCTGATAAGATTTTCTTTTTTCTGCCCTGTCATTTTGGAAATTTCTTTGGGGTTCACACACAAAATATATCTGCCGCCATCGTATTTTTTAAGCAACAGAGATGCGCGATTATAATAGAGCCTGCCTTCGCAAAGCTCACGCAATGCGGGATGATACGCACCGCCTGCAAAACCTTCTTCAACTCCGCCGCCGGAGTGAAGCCCCACTCTGATAACCTTTATACCTGCATTTTCAAACATTTCAATAAGCCTTGCACAAAGGTCAACGGTTTCGTCAACACCCTTGGGGATAAACTCACCGTTTTTCATCAGCTCATAAAGCCGTGTACCTTTCAGCACAACCGTAGGATAAATCCTCACTGTTGCAGGTGCAAGGTCAATTATTTTTTCTGCGGTTTCGAGGCTGTCCGAATCCTTGGAGCCGTAAAGTCCCGTCATCATCTGCAAGCCAACCTCAAAGCCGTATTCTTTCAGTATTTTGCAGGCATTTTCAACCTGCTCTGCGGTATGACCTCTTTCGTTGAGCATAAGCACTCTGTCATCAAGACTCTGTGCACCCAGCTCAACTGCGGTTACACCGTATTTCTTTAAAATTCCGCAAATTTCGCCGTCAATGCCGTCGGGTCTTGTGGAAATTCTTATGCCCTTGAATATGCCTTTTCCAACATATTCATATGCCGCTTCAAGAAGGGAAAGCATATATTCACGCTCCACCATTGTGAAGCTTCCGCCGAAAAATGCTATTTCGCCCCCTGCCGCCTGATTCTCACTCAATGACTGAACCGCAATTTTCACAGCGGAATGAACATCATCGGGGGTCAAATCCTTGTGGCTGCCCGAAATACTTCTCTGATTGCAGAAAGAACACATATGGGGGCAGCCCTTATGCACCACAAAAAGCGCAACATTTATATGCTTCATTTTATTCCCATCAGTTCAAGAGCCTCTTTTGCCGCCTGCTGCTCCGCAAGCTTTTTGCTCTTGCCCGTACCTCTGCCGATAATATTGCTGTTAAGGTGCACCTCAACGGTAAAAACCTTTGCGTGGTCGGGTCCGCTGGAATCCGTAAGCACATATTCAATATGCTCCTCACGGTTACGCTGAATGACCTCCTGCAAGGTTGTTTTGTAGTCTTTGGCTTTTTCAAGACCGTCCTGACGGGGAATAAATCTGAGCACGATTTTTGAAGCCTCGTCAAGTCCTCCGTCAAGGAATACCGCCGCAAGCACAGCCTCAAAGGCATCGGCAAGAATTGACGGTCTGTCTGCACCGCCCATTCTGATTTCACCCTTGCCCAGGCGAAGGGCAGGACCGATTTCAAGCTCTCTTGCAAAAGTGCAAAGAGCATTTTCGCACACCTTTGCCGCCCTGTGCTTTGTCAGCTCGCCTTCGGGCCAGTCAAAGGTGGTGTAGAAATATTTTGCGGAAACAAAGCCCAGAATGGAATCTCCCAGAAATTCCAGCCTTTCGTTGCACTGTGTTCCGTCATTCTGTTCGTTTGCGTAGGATGAATGGGTAAGCGCAGTTTTGAGCAGAGAAATATCCTTGAACTCATAGCCGAGGTTTTTCTGCAACTGCACAAGTTTATCGCTCATTTCAAAACTCCTTTCCGTTTACTTTTATTCAAGCATTCCGGCAACCTGACCTACCGTCACGTCACCGCTGAGCTCCTCGCTCAGGTCAACATAGAATTCACCTTCGATTGCACGGATAATTTCGTCAAGCTCAATGCCGTCTTCAACGATCTCGTCAAGCTTTGTAGACTCTGTCACCGCACCGTCATCGTAGCCGAATTCCTCACAAATCAATGAAATAACTTTTTCAATCATAAAACATTCCTCCGTCGGAATCACTCTGTTTCAAGCTGAATTTCAAGCTGTTTCAAACCACGTTCCGCAAGCGTTTCATACCTGAGCTTCTTATCTCTGATTTTTTCATCAAGAGCAGGCAAAAGCCCGAAAGATGCGCCCATCGGCTGAAAATTCTTTATGCTTGCGTCGCTGATATATCGGGCAAGGGCGCCCGTCATTGTAAGCTCTGAAGGAAGAAATTCTTCCTTGCCCAGAATTTTATTTGCGGCATTTATGCCTGCAAGAATTCCCGAAGCCGCAGACTCCATATAGCCTTCAACACCGGTTATCTGACCTGCAAAATACAATCCTTCCCTTGCTTTGAAACCGAAATCACTGCCAAGAAGTCGGGGTGAATCGATAAAAGTATTGCGGTGCATAACACCGTAGCGTACAAACTCCGCATTCGCAAGGGCGGGTATCATTGAAAATACCCTTTTCTGCTCGGGGAATTTAAGATTTGTCTGAAAGCCCACAAGGTTATACATTGTGCCGTCTTTGTTTTCCTTGCGGAGCTGAAGATTTGCCCAGGGTCTGTGGCCCGTTCTGGGATTGGTAAGACCCGACGGCTTCATGGGGCCGAAGCGGATTGTATCGTGCCCTCTTGATGCCATAACCTCAATAGGCATACAGCCCTCATAAACACCCTTGCGCTTATCAAATTCGTGAGTGGGAGCAACTTCGGCATTGACAAGTGCCTCGTAAAACGCTTCGTACTCTTCTTTGTTAAGCGGACAGTTTATATAGTCATCAGGCTCGCCTCTGTCATATCTTGACTGCATAAAAGCATTTTCAAGGTCAATGCTTTCCGCTGTTATAATAGGTGCCGCTGCATCAAAAAAGCTGAGATTTCCGCCGCAAAGCTCCTTTATTTTTTCGCTGAGAGCTTCTGATGCCAGAGGACCTGCGGCAATAATCACAAAGCCCTCGGGTATTTCCGTAACTTCTTCTCTTATAAGAGTTATTTCTTTACGAGAAAGGATTTTTTCCGTTACAAGAGCAGAGAATTTATCTCTGTCCACGGCAAGAGCGCCGCCTGCGGGCACAGCAGTTGCCTTTGCACATTCAACGCAAAGCGAACCCATAAGCTCCATTTCGGCTTTAAGCATACCTGCGGCACAGCCCAGGCGCATTGCCTTGAATGAGTTTGAGCAAACAAGCTCCGCAAGGCCCTCACCGCTGTGAGCAGGCGAAAACTTGACGGGCTTCATTTCATAAAGCTCAACCTCAATGCCTCTGTTTGCAAGCTGCCACGCCGCTTCCGCACCGGCAAAGCCGCCGCCGATTATTTTAACTTTATCCATTGTTCTTTTTCTTTCCGCCTGCGGATTTTTCATAGCCGCAGCCTTCCGTCATACAAACAAGCTTTCCTGTCTTCTTTCTGAACAGAGCCTTTCCGCACTGAGGACAGTTTTCATCAGCAGGGGGATCCCAGCTCATAAAGTTACACTTGGGCCAGCTTCCGCAGCCGTAGAACACATGACCTTTCTTGGACTTTCTTTCGATTATCTCGCCACCGCATACGGGACATCTTGCACCGGTATTGATAACAAGGGGCTTTGCATTCTTGCATTCGGGGTAACCGGGGCAGGCAAGGAATCTGCCGTATCTGCCGGTTTTGATAACCATCATTCTGCCGCACTTATCGCAGGGAATATCGGTTGTATCCTCTTCAAGCTGGATTTTGACATTCTTCATCTCAACCTTTGCCTTGTCAAGATTCTTCTCAAAATCCGTGTAGAATTCATCGAGCATTCTCACATAGTCTTCTTCGCCGCTGCCCACACGGTCAAGATTGATTTCCATCTGTGCAGTGAACTTTGTGTTGACTATCTTGGGGAATTTATCTTTGAGAAGACCCGTTACCGCACAGCCAAGCTCTGTGGGCACAAGCTGCTTCGCCTTTCTCTGAACATAGCTCTTCTTGATGATGGTTGAAAGAATTGTTGCGTATGTGCTGGGTCTGCCTACGCCGTTTTCTTCAAGCTCTTTGATGAGTGAAGCTTCGGTGTAGCGTGCAGGGGGCTGAGTGAAATGCTGATTTGAGTTAAGCTCACGGAGTTTCAGCTTTTCTTCTGCCTTGAACTCGGGAAGCACACCCTTTTCGGTATCGTCATCGGGAAGCTCATAAAGCTTTGTGAAACCGTCAAACTTAACGGAATAGCCTGCTGCGGTAAAGATGCAGAATTCCTTTTCGTTACCTTCTTTTGAAGCAAGGATTTCAGCCTTTACGGTATTCTGAACACAGCTTGCCATAAGGCTTGCCATAAAGCGTTTCCAGATAAGATTATAAAGCTTATACTGGTCGCTTGTAAGGCTTGACTTCACCTGTTCGGGTGTAAGTGACGGAATTGAAGGTCTGATTGCTTCGTGACCGTCCTGAGCATTTGCTCTTGATTTATAATATACGGGTTTTTCGGGAATATATTCATTGCCGAAAGTGTTTGATATATAATCTTTTGCCGCCGCTCTTGCTTCTTCCGAAATACGGAGTGAATCGGTTCTCATATATGTGATAAGACCCGTCATACCCATACCCTGAACATTGACACCTTCGTAAAGCTCCTGAGCGGTTTTCATTGTTCTTTCAGCCTGGAAGCCAAGCTTTCTTGAAGCCTCCTGTTGAAGGGTTGAAGTAATGAAGGGAGGTGCGGGATTCTTTTTTCTTGTACCCTTTTTGACGGACTTTACTTCATACTCCGCACCGTCAAGTCTTGCAAGGTAATAATTTGCCTGCTCGCCGTTTTCGATTTTGATTTTGCCGTTTTCATCAGAGTAAAGAGTTGCGGTAAATGTTCTTCTCTGTGCAGTGGCAAGCTTTGCATCGATTACCCAGTATTCTTCGGGATTGAAAGCGTTTATTTCTTCTTCACGGTCAACAATGAGTCTTACCGCAACACTCTGCACACGGCCTGCGGAAAGACCTCTTCTGATTTTCTGTGAAACGAAGGGACTGAGTCTGTAACCCACAAGACGGTCAAGCACACGTCTTGCCTGCTGAGCGTTGACAAGGTCAACATTTACCTTTTTGGGGTTTGCCATACCGCTTGCAATACCCGTCTTTGTGATTTCGTTGAATGTTACGCGGTTTTCCTTGTTAAGGTCAAGACCGAGAACCGTTGCAAGGTGCCATGAAATTGCTTCTCCTTCACGGTCAGGGTCGGCTGCGAGGTAAACTGCTTCGCTTGCCTCAACCTTTTCTTTAAGCTCCTTGACAAGCTTTTCCTTGCCCTTGATAAGTGCATACTTGGGAGCAAAGTTATTCTTTACGTCAACGCTGAGCTTTGCCGCAGGCAGATCTCTGATGTGGCCCTTTGAAGCAACAACATCAAAGTCCTTGCCCAGATATTTTTTGATTGTGTTCGCCTTTGCAGGTGACTCAACTATAATAAGCTTCGACATTGGTTTTCTCCTGTTTATTTCAAAATATAGTTTTTACCTTCGGTTTGTTCGATATAATCGCTGATTTCAAGCTGCATAAGCACGGATATCACCTTTGACAAAGGGAATCCCGTTGCCGCACAGATTTCATCGGGATGCACGGGTTCTTCTCCGAAAAGACCGTAGACCGCCGCACAGTCAGGGTCAAGTTCGTCAGGACATTCCCTCCTGACCTTTACGGGCTTGCTTTTTTCGGCAGCAGAAGCCTTTATCGCTTCCTTTGCAGGACCTGAAAGTCCGTCAAGACAAAGTCTTTCGGGATACATTACGGCATAGGGTGTAAGAATATCCTTTGCACTGCCCACCGCCTTTGCACCGTCACGGATAAGGCTGTTTGCGCCCATATAAGCCGTTGAAAGTACACTGCCGGGAATTGCAAAAACTTCTTTGCCCTGCTCATTTGCGTGCTTTGCGGTGATAAGAGAGCCGCTGTGTTCGCCTGCTTCAACAACAAGAACACCCATACTCAGACCCGATATAATACGGTTGCGCTGAGGAAATGTTCTGCGTGATGCGGAAGTAAAAGGAGCAAATTCACTGATAACCGCACCGTTTTTGCTGATTTCGCGTCGCATGGCTTCATTTGATCTGAGATAATCCGTACCAAGACCGCAGCCAAGAACACATACGGTTTTTCCGCCCTCTGCAAGAGCAGCTTCGTGGGCTGCACTGTCAATTCCCAGTGCTCCGCCGCTTATAACCATGGCACCCGCCTTTGTAAGCTCACTGCTGATGTTGCGTGCAATGGCAATACTTTCGTAGCAGGGGTTTCTTGTTCCCACCACACCGATTGTCACTTTATCTCTGATGCAGTCAAGATTGCCGTCAACATAAAGAGCAAGAGGCATATCCGTAAGCTTTTTAAGACTTTCGGGATAATTTCCGCTGTCGGGGGTTATGATTTCCCAGCCGTTCTTCTTGCAAAGGTTCATATAATGAACTGCCGTATCCATAGAAACGGTCCTCATTTTTTCAAGCTGACCTTTGCTCAATACGCCTGACATCATCCGTTCGCTGTCGCTTGCTTCAAAAGCTTTATGAGGTTCGGGAAAAGCTGCAAGAATTTCATCCGTCCTTGCCGCAGGACCGAGCACTGCTGAAAGCCATATCCAGTATTTACGGTAATCGTTCATCTTTTCAGCTCCCAGGCGAGAATTGCCGCCGCCGCAGATGCATTGAACGACTCAGCTCTGCCGCTCATAGGAATAACCACCTGCTTTGTGCACTGACCGATGGTTTTTTCGGAAAGTCCGTTACCCTCATTACCAACACAGCAAATCACACCGCCGTCCATTGAAACCTGACGGATATCAGTTGCCGTATTTCTGGGCACAGAAGCAAGTGTCTGCATACCGAGTGTATGTGCAAGGTCAAGAATTTCTCCAAGGTCGTCGCATACGGTGACATCCATTCTCAGAGATGAGCCCATAGCCGCTCTCAGCGCCTTGGGATTATAGATATCACATCCGCCGCTGACGATAAGACCGTCAAGACCGATTGCCTCCACGCTTCTGCACACCGCACCCAGATTTGAGGGGTCTTGCAGATTTTCCAGGGCAATATATTTGCCGTTGGGGTTAAGACTTACCGTTTCGCTTTGCGGTTTCATTGCGCATATGCAGAACACACCCTGAGCATTTTCGGTGTCTGAAAGCTTCTGTGAAACTTCGGCGCCGATTTCGTAGCATTCGGCACAACCCTCAGTTATGGCTTTCACATAATCATCATATTTCCACATTGCCTTTGCAGTGAAAAACGCCTGCTTTATTTCAACGCCTGTCTGTGCGGCGTCAAAGCAAAGCCGTGCGCCTTCGAGAAAAAATTCCCCTGCCTCTTTCCGGAGCGAAGCACTTTCTCCAAGACGGACGGCGTATTTTATTTTCTCATTACTTCTCGAGGTTATCTTTTCCATAATATTCTCACACTATATTGTTTAAATATTTGATACCTTTTATATGTTGTTTTTTGTCGAAAAAAAGCGGAAAAATCCGCCGGAAAAACACAATTCACCCGTGATAAACACAGGCTTAATAAGCACAATCAGAGATGTAACAAAACGCCACATCTCTGATGATTAACTCTATGATTAGTTGAGAGCTGCCTTTGCCTTTTCGGTAAGTGCAGTGAAAGCTGCGGGATCTGAAACTGCAATTTCAGCAAGCATCTTTCTGTTAAGGCTGATTTCTGCCTTTTTGAGACCGTTGATGAATGTTGAGTAGTTCATGCCGTTTGCCTGGCAAGCAGCTGAAATACGGGTGATCCAAAGACGACGGAAATCTCTCTTCTTCTGCTTTCTGCCGATGTATGCATAGTTACCGCTCTTCATAACAGCCTGCTTAGCTGTCTTGAAAAGTGTGCTCTTTGAGCCGTAGTAGCCCTTAGCGAGTCTGAGTACCTTATTTCTTCTCTTACGAGTCATTATAGCGCCTTTAATACGTGCCATTTTAAATATCCTCCGTTAAATCTTATCTGTGATGGTTGTTTACAAAGTTCCTGAATTATTTGTAAGGAACAAGACGCTTGATCTGCTTGCAGTTTGTAACGTCAGCAACAGTTGTCTTACGAAGATTTCTCTTACGCTTTGTGTTCTTCTTGTTGAGAATGTGTGATTTGTAAGCATGGGCACGCATGGGCTTGCCGTTCTTTGAAAGCTTGAAGCGCTTCTTTGCGCCACTGTGAGTCTTGATTTTAGGCATTGGTATTTCCTCCTTAGAAATTTAAAACATTTTTACTTTGAGCTTTTCGGAGCCAGGAACATCAGCATCTGTCTGCCCTCAAGTTTTGCGGGCTTTTCGATACCTGCGCAATCAGCCATAGCCTCCGCACAGCGTTTCATAATGGTAAGACCAAGCTCGGGATGAGCCATTTCACGGCCTCTGAAACGAATGGAAACCTTAACTTTGTTGCCTGCCGCAATAAACTTGCGTGCATGGTTGATTTTTGTGTCAAAATCGTGGGTATCAATGTTAAGAGAAAGTCTGATTTCTTTAATCTCGATGGTTTTCTGATTCTTCTTTGCTTCTTTCTCTTTCTTCGCCTTTTCAAATCGGAACTTGCCGTAGTCCATAATTTTGCATACGGGCGGTTTTGCCATGGGAGCAATCTTAACAAGGTCAAGATTCTTGCTTTCGGCAATTTTAAGAGCTTCTGCTGCGGACATAATGCCAAGCTGCTCGCCGTCATCTGTAACAACTCTTATTTCTTTGTCACGGATTTCCTCATTGATTTGCTGTTCTTTGCTGCTGATGTTAAAGCACCTCCAAAAGTGTAATAAAAAAGCGAGGGCAGGAATCCCTGACCTCGCATAATCAACGCTTCACACGGGCGCAAAAGCCCGATTAAAAAGAAACTATTGACCGACTCAGGACATTCCCCGGAAGGTGAGAGCCAAACCTGCTCTGCTTTATTGTGCAAGCTATTTTAACCTATACACGGGGGTTTGTCAAGAGTTTTTAGAAAATTTATTTTATTTTACGCAAAAACAGTATACCTGCGGACACCGCAAAGCCCAGCGCAAGGAAAATTGCCGCCGTAATTCCGTTGAAAACAGGGCCGTTTGCCGTGCAGTAAAGCACAAGGCTGAGTACTAAGCCCAGGGCACTGAGAATTATCTGAATCACTGAACCAAGCTTTGCCTGTGAGGTTATGTTGCAGGATGCCGCAACAGCCCTGAGCATTGAAAAAGCCGTGCCGTCGTGAACGATTTTTGCAGGAAGCCTGTCGCAGACTGCATCTCTTCTGCGTTTGAAAAGCTTACCGGCAACAGAAGAAAGAATCTTGAATGTTTCCTGAGGCAGACCGAAGCTTTTTGAAATAAGCTCCTCTGTGACATTAACGTCATTTGTTCTCACAAGCACCTGAATTCCGTTACTTTCAAGAAGTCTGAAATAAGGTTCAAGATTTTTATCAACCGCATAGCTGACAACAAACAGTGCCGCAAGCTTGCCTGCAACCGCAAGGTACATAACCTTTCTGCCGCTGTGAGTATATTTATCCTCAGAAATGCCATCAGGCATTTCGACGCTGTGGTTTATAAGCAGATTTTTGTTACCCAAAAGCACCTTCTGACCGTGAATTCTTGCGGAAATACCCAGCTTATCTTCATAAACAAGCTCTTTTACGGGAGGAAGGAGGTCAGGTTTACCGTCAACAACCTGCTCAAAGCTTTCTCTGAGAGGTCCGCCTGACTTGATAACAAGTGCCGCCGCATAAAGAAGAACATCATCAATTCTGATTGTCTTGAAATCCTTCATACCGTGCATTGTACACTGTGAACGGTCAAATATATCTGCACAGTCCATAACAACAGCATTTGCGCCTGCGGTTTCTTCCGCCGCCGCAATGCCCGAAATCATTGTGCCCGTTGTGTTAAGACCGTGATTTGCGATTCTTGCAATGAATGCAGGAATAATTGAGGCAAGCACGGGTGAACAAATACAGAATGTGCCTGCAAATGCGGAAAATGCCGCCATAACGCTTTTTTCAACGATACCAGCAGCTACTGCCGCAACCGCCGCACCGCCCAATGCGGCAGGAATAAGAATACGGATAAGCTTTTTATCCGTAGCATCGGCTTCGGAATTCTTCATAAACTCCGAAGGAAAGGCTACCTTTGATGAATAAAGCAAATCCGCATTACCCATCATAAGCCCTCTGCCAAGTTCAAAAATTTCGGACTCATTCTCAAAGGGATGAACCGCATACATATTATGTTCGTATTTATAAACACAGACTTCAAAGTTTGAAAGTGTACGCTGTGCATCCATTTTTTCGGCAATCTTGCTTATAAGCACCGCACCTACTGCCGCCGCAGAGAATACGGTTGTTGCCACCTCATTGCCGCCGATAAATGCCGCCAGCATATTCTGGACAAGAGCAATCGCAAGCGAAAGGCTTACTGCTGTATCCGCTGTGATGTTCTTTTTGAATATTCCGATAAGTCCGTCAACAAAGCGTACATTGTTGATTGCCGCCGCCGCAATGATAAGCACTGCATTTATAACACACATAGGTGCCGACCCTGCAATGAAAATTTCGGTTTCAAGGGCAAGTTTTTCTGCAAGCAAGGGGATAAGGTTGATTATGATTACAAGAAGCTCAACCGCACCTGCGATGATAAGACCCTTCGTTGCCCCGGCACTTCTTTCGGTAAGAAGCGTGTGCATTGAGGAACGCTCCGCAGGAGATTCGTATTCCTTTGCAACGGTCTTTTCTTCCGTCGCACTAATCTGCTTCTTCTCCTTTTTTCTGCGCTTTTTTTCCTGCTTTTCTCTCTCTTCGGGAGGCGCTTCGAAATCTCCGTCAAAATCTTCATCAAGATCCAGGGCATCAACAAGCTTGAAATTTTTCGCTTTCAGCTTTCGTTTTTCGGAAAGCTGTTCTTCAACATCAATTTCACGGCTGTGTTCAGGCAGGGTTTCCTCGGGAATATCCTCAAAGCCTGTCAGCATTATCTGACCTTCAACGTCATTGCCCGCCTCAGACATCTTCTTTTCAGCTCTGCCCACAGCTTCCATTATACGGGTTTTCTCGTCGTCAAGACTTTTTGCATCCTCCGCAGCAAGAATCCTGGGCATAGCTTCAAGACCGCCCTCCGCCTGCTCGTCAGACTTCTGCACAACAATACCCGATCTGTCAACAGGGCCCGTCTGAACAGGATCCATTTCAACGGTATTTTCCAGCTTCAGCTTTTCAAAAAAGCGTGTTCTGTAATCTATTTTGTTTTCGGGTTCCTTCTTTTCTTCCTGCTTCTGAGTGAAGATATCTATAACAGTTGTTTCGTCATCATAGAACATCTTTATTTCGGAAGGACCTTTTTCCTCAGGCTTCTCAGGTTCTTTTTCTGTTTCCTGCCAGGCAAACATTGCATGAGGTTTCGGAATATCCTCAGGCACAATGACCGTTTCTATTTCGAACATCGCTTCGTCGAATTCTTCTTCCTCTGAACCGTCAAAGAAGGTTTCCTGACCGTCAACCTCATCCTCACCCGAGGTTGAGGAAATATCCTGCATTTCAGGTTTCGGAGCTGTTTCAGCCATAGGTCTTACGGTGAATATTCCCGTATCAAACTCACGGCTGAGAATCCTTTCAAAATCCTCAGCAGGCGTGGGTGCTTTTTTGGGTGCAGGCACATATTCCTCGCCGTTGGACTGAGCAATCAGCCTGTCAATATCATCCAGCGACCAGGTTCTGGAAGGCTCTTCCTCTGTTGTCTGGTTTGAATTTCTGACCTGAGCAAGGATATCGTCTATCTCATTGCCCGAAGTGTTGTTCAGATAATCGCTCAATTCATTCACCTACCTGTTTTTTGCAATTTCATACATTAAAATTCCCGCCGCTACGGAAGCGTTGAGGGAGTTTATTTTTCCTTTCATAGGCAGAGAAACCACAAAATCGCATTTTTCTCTGACCAGACGGCTTACACCTTTGCCTTCCGAACCGACTACGAGAGCAACCTTACCCGAATAATCCTGCTCATCCCAGCGTTTGCCGTCCATATCCGCACCGTAAACCCAGAAGCCCTTTTCTTTAAGCTCCTCAATGGTATTGGGCAGATTTGAAACCCTTGCAACGGGCACATATTCAACCGCACCTGCGGAAACCTTGCCCACTGCGTAGGTCAGAGCAACACCTCTGCGCTTGGGAATGATTATTCCGTGAGCACCGCAGGCATCCGCTGTTCTGATTATTGCGCCCAGATTATGAGGGTCTTCAATTTCATCGCAGATGATTACAAAAGGCTCTTCGCCCTTGCTTTCGGCATTGGCAAGAATATCCTCGATGGAAGAATACTCGTGCACCGCTGCCCATGCGGCAACACCCTGGTGATTTTCGCCCTCGCAGATTTTATCCAGCTTTCTTTTGTCGGTTTCTTTCACAACAATGCCTCTGTCACGGCACTGACCGATGATTTTGCCTACGGAGCCGCCTCTCTCACCTTTGGCAACAAGCAGGCAGTCGATTGCTCTGCCGCTTTTGAGTGCCTCGGCAACGGCGTTTCTTCCTATTATAAGACCCTGCTTTTCATTCTGCATTTCCATTGAGCAGACTCCTCCTGATTTTACTATATTCGGTTTATTATATCATAAAAAAATAAAAATGAACAGTATTATTAATGTTTTTACAGAAAAATCCTGAAAATTTTTGCGTTTTCCGTTCAGTAACTGACAGTATTTGCTTTTTGGTGAATATAAAATGTAGATATTAACGGAAAGGACTGTAAAAATTATGGAAAAACCTAAAATTATATCTGCCGATGACCCTACCGACCTTCTCTGGGAAAAGGGAGTAAAAATACTTACCTGTGCTCTTTATTTTCTGAGCAGCTTCATTCTTTCAGGTGCAGGGCTCTTTTCTGTCAGAATTCCGCTGAGCATCGGTCTTTGTGCCGCTTGCACGGGGGTTGAACTGCTTTGTGCGGCGGCAGGAGGTATTCTCGGCGGCGCTTTGCGTCTTTCGGCAGGGGAGATGCTCTGTGCGGTAATTCCTGTTGCGGCAATTACGGGCACCGTTTTTATTATGGAAAGAACAAATCTGCGTAAAAACAGACGGCTCATTTTATCAGTTACGGTTTTTGCTCTTC
Organism: Acutalibacteraceae bacterium; assembly: GCA_036309745.1. GTDB lineage: Bacteria > Bacillota > Clostridia > Oscillospirales > Acutalibacteraceae > CAG-177. The sequence continues at coordinate 167,919 of JAXJTD010000106.1, forward strand.
ATTTTTTATGCTCCGTGGGGGTTATGCTTGCGGAATTGCCCAATATGGCGGATTTTATACTTATCATCTGCACAAGCCTGCTGTGTGCCGCTTCTGTAACATTTTATTCGGGCACTGCCGACTGCATAAGAAACAGACGAAGCCCCTATATGCTGGATAACCACAGCCTTGTATGTATTGTTGCCAGCCTGTGCACCTTGCTTCTGGGCTCATCGGAGCTCAGCCTTATGGGCTTCCGCCCTGCAAGATTCTTCGGGTGCTTTGTCATTCTTACTGCCGCCTATCTTTTCAGCCGTTCGGGAGGCAGCATCGCCGGCATTGCGGCTGGCGGATGCATAGCGGTATCGGGCACGGGAGTTGCCCTGAGCATATGCTACGGAATATGCGGACTTTTATCGGGGATTTTTTCAAAGCAGGGTCAGATTGTGTGCGCACTTGTATTCACTCTTACATCGGGAATTGCCGCCTTGCTTGACGGCACAAGAGAGGGGCTTTGTGTTTTTACGGAAGCGGCTTTGGCGGCATTCATATTTGCCGTTATCCCCAAGGCAAAGCTTTCACGGATACGAAGCAACATTCTCAATCCCAAGGCGCAAAGAATCGATTTTGAATTCGGCTGTGCAGGTGAAAGACTTATGGAAGCCGCCAAAGCGGTTGGCTCGGTTTCGGAGTGCGTCGCAAATGTTTCAAAGGGCATTGAAGCACTTTCGCCTGCAAGCGATGTTATGGTTTGTATGCGTGTGCGGGAAAGGGTATGCTCTCAGTGCCGCCTCAAAGATACATTCTGCCCCGAAGAAGGGGATTTTGCTGCTGTGCTTGAAAAACTTGCGGCAGGCGATGAAATAGGCGCAGAGGATTTTTCAGCGGATTTCAATATGAAATGTCCCTGTGTGCCGAGACTTGCAGACAGCTTCAACAGAATATATGCCACAAGAAACGCAGTAAATGCATTGCAGGCAAATTCCGCCCGTAACAGAGCCCTTGCCTGCGGTCAGTTTGACTGGACGGCAACCCTTCTGCGTGAGCTTTCCGAGGACCTGAGCAAAGGTGCACAGATACTTTTCGGCAAAGAAAAATGCGCCGCAAGAGTGCTTTCGGAATTTGGTTTCACGGTAATAAAAACAAGCTGCATTCAGCCTCTTTCCGGTGCACTCAGGCTCACCTGCACCGTTGAAGAAATTCCGCCCTCCACAAGTCTTTCTCAGCTTACCGCGGCACTTTCAAAAGAGCTTGAAGTAATGCTCAATCCCCCGAAAATCAAAATCCTTTCAGAGGGCAAAGAGCTTGTTTTTCTGCGTAAGGAGCTTTATAAAATCCGCATAGGCTCCGCCGCCGCAAGTTGCGGAAATCAGAAGCTTTGCGGCGATTACTTTGAATGCTTTCAGACCGATTCAAAGGCATATATCATCCTCAGCGACGGTATGGGCACAGGCGGCAGGGCTGCAATAGATTCAACAATGACCGTTGAGCTTTTTTCAAGGCTCACAAGGGCAGGGGTCAGCCTTGATTCTGCTCTGAGCATAACAAATTCTGCCCTTTCCGTAAAATCCGACGATGAATCCCTTTCTACTCTCGATGTGGCGGAAATTGACCTTTTCGACGGAAATACCGTAATTTACAAGGCAGGTGCCGCGCCTTCATTCTACACTAATCAGGGAAGAATCCGCACCGTTGAAATTTCTTCAACACCTCTGGGAATTCTCAGCAAGGTGAAGTTTAACAAATACAGTCTGAAACTTCACGGCGGCGATGCACTTGTTATGGTCAGTGACGGTATTCTGGGCTGCGGAAACAGCTGGCTCAAAGATGAAATCAAAGCCTTCGGCAAAAAGGACGCAAGCGGATTTTCTCAGGACATTGTTGATTCCGCACGCAGACGGTGCGGTGAAAGATTTGACGATATGACCGTCATTACCGCTGTTGCGGAGGAAATATAAAAAAAGCTGTTTCACTTCTGTGAAACAGCTTTTTATGCAACATATGTAACCGTAAAGCAGTGTGAACGGATTTTGAAATTCATAAGTCCTGTGCGGAATGCGTTGCCCTTCATCTGAGCGTTACCCACCTTTATGGCGGTAACATAGCCGCAGCTTTCGCTTATGCATTTATCATGCTCAACAACGGTTATCCATCCGGCAGGGTCATCGCCCAGAATAATTCCGCTGTTATAGGCTTGGGCAAGCTTTCTGAAATCCTCTGCTGAAATCTCAAATTCCGACGGATTGGGATTTTCGGGGCTTGAAATACCGCCTTCGAGGTAAGGATATGTATTTGCCGACCATACAGTTGATGCCGATGCGGTTTTGCCAGCGGAAGTTGAGAAATAAACCGTATTTGCCGCCGCACCGTTATAATCAACATACTTTGCAACGGGCTTGTCCTCAGCAGTTGTCATTCCCAGATATTCAAGGCACGCCTTGTGAATTTCGGTGCCTTCAAAATCAAAACCGTAATCATATGCGTGCTGACCTGATTTTACAACAAAATTGTTGTGTTTTGCATAAGTGTAAATAGCCGCCATCTGGGCTTTTACCGCTTCTCTGCCTGCACTGCTGTAACCCATTTCTTTTTTTGTTGTTTTACAAATATATTCAATCAAAGGGGTATCCTCGCCGCCGTATTTAACGGTTTCGGGTGTTGCGGTATCCTCTTTTATTGTTGTGCCGGGGAAATAATGGGTCAGAATCTGCTCATAGGTGCTGCCGCCCTTTGCCATTTCAAGAGCACCGTGCTGACTCATACCCACACCGTGACCGTAGCCGTAAACCTTGAAAATAAACTTACCGCCCACTGCACCCGTTGTGCCTTCCGAAGCCTTCTGTGTAGTTGTTTCCGCAGGCTTCTTCGTAGTTGTCTCAGGCTTTGTTGTTGTGATTTTTTCGGTAGTGGTTGCCTTGGTCGTGGTGGTAGTCACCGCTTTGGTTGCGGTTGTTGCGGGGCTTTCTGTGGTGGTCGCTTTGGTTATTTTAACCGTTGCGGCAAGTGTAGTCAGCAGATTTGTTACCTTTTCGGTAAGAGTTGCGGAGGTTATGCTTTCCGTTGACGGAAATGTGGTTTCTTCGGGGAAAATTATCAGCCCCATATCCTCGCCTTCAAGACCGCTTCCGCCGTAATATTCTTCCTCTTGCTGTGTAAGAGTGGATTCTTCCGCAATATTGTTATTGCCTGCATCAACATACGATGCTTTTGTATATTCTCCGCCCATAACAATCGCCGCTATAAGGCAGATTACCACCGCAAGTGCAACTGCACATACAGCTATTATAAGCGCAGGTTTTTTACCGTCTTTCTTTTCAGGTGTACGGGGGATAACAATACCTGCGCCGCCCGCCACTTCTTCAAGCATTGAACAAAGCTTTATGACTGCCGCCGCAATAAGCTGCTTGTTATTTTCGCCCGGAAGGGCAAAAACCCTTGCTGCTCTTGCTCCCTTTGAATCCGCAACACAGACCGTTACATAATTTTCACCGTCACCGGCATTGCTGATATCGGAAATTGATATTCCGAAATCCGCCCCGACGGTTTCTTTTGAAAGCTTTGCGCTCTGAGTTATGAAATCTTCCGCACTTTCACCTTCAACTGCCTCTTTCACGGTTGAATCGGGAATAAAAGCTTCCTCACTTTCCGCCGCTGCGGTAATTACCGAAAGAAGTGCCTTGGCACTGCCGCAGGGTGAAACCGCAACTGTTTTGCCGCTTGCAATAACGGCACTTACGCTCTCTTTAACCTGCTCCATAGCCGATTTTTTGGGCTTTGCAACGGGGAATGCCTTTGTAAAAAGGGCTTCAAGACCTGCGGCAAAGACTGCCGCCGCTCTTTCTTCTTCAAGGGGCATAATCACAACAAGACCTTCGCCCAGCTCCTTCGCAAAAGAAGAATAAAGCCCGTCGTCCGAAACGAAAACCTTTGATTTTTCGGGCACCGCACAGTGGATATCCTTTTCTTTGGAATCTTCGGAAATATTGCCGTTCATGGCAGAAAGTATTGCACTGCTTCTGACAATTTTTGAAGAAAAAAGCCTGAGCAAACGGAGTTTTGCGGCAGAAAACATTGAAGTGGGCGCAGCCGCAACAATAATACCGCCTTCACAGGCACACTTTGCAACAGCTTCGGCAAAAGATGCAGAATCACCGTAATCCGCTGCGGATGTATCGGGATAAAACTGCCTTAGTTTTTGCTCGATATATTCAGACCCGTTATGCACCGAAGATGCACAAAGGGTAAGCAGGCTCACCTTTCTTTTCATATTAAAACTCCGTTTCTGTTTACTCGGTTGTTAAGAAAAATCACCAGCGGGCATCCTGTGCATAAGGATTAACCGCTTTTTTGTTTGCATCATACCATGCCTGGGGATACTTGGGATTGGGATTCTCAATTGCCTTTGAGGTATCCACACTGACGCTTTCACCGTCACGTTTAAGTCGGGCAACAACAACAAGTCTTGCCTCGTTGAAGTCATAGCAGCAGGTTGAAAGGGTCAGAATCTTATCGCTTACATTGATATCAACACCTGTTGTGTAAAGCTTGCGCTTGTCGATTTCATCAATGTAGCCCTCAAACTTGGCTGTGGAAATATCGATAAAGTTATAGGGGAAAAGATATCCGTTATCATCCTTGGGGTCTGAGTTTGCAATGAAAACAGCATAGACAAACCAGGTATAGTCACCGTAAATGGTGTTACATTCGATAACGGGCGCATTCCTGAAACCGTCGATTGTGCGGTAGTTTTCAAGATTGCCGAAGATATAGTCATCGGATCGCATATTGTGACCGTAGATAACATTGTTTCTGTGAAGATTGCGGAAATCGGTCATTCTGTAATCAAAGAAGGGTACACCGTACATTGTGTACTTGCCGTAAATATCCTTTTCAAGGTAATAATCATTATCAACACCCTGTGCAACGGGGAAGTTGATATCAAGACCGTTTATGGTAATCCAACCTCTCAGGTCTTTGTTTGCGGCATAAAGCTGACCGTACTTTGCAAGCATTCCTTCGGGGAATTCAACTCCGGGGAACTGACTTTCAAGACGGGAATCCACAACGGCAGTCTGATCGTGCTGACTGATATTCTCGCTCATCTGGTCTGCAACCTGCTGAGCAGTTTTGCGGAACATAAGAGGCTGAACAATATATGTGTTCACAATGATTGCGGAGCACACGACAATGGTAATTGCAGAAATAGCAAGAACAACCTTTCTTACAATGCCTGCCGCCTTGCTTTCGGGCTTTTCTTCTTTTTCTTCCTTATTTTCTTTCTTGCGTTTCGCCTTTTTCTCAGCTTCCTTTGCCTCGAATTCTTCTTCGGTCATATAGGCAATTCCGCTGCTCATGGGTTCAGGCTCGTAAAGCTTTTCGGGCTGAGCCGCTGCCGCTTCATAATCGTTACCGTCATCGGGCACATCAATCACAAAACCTGCGGGAGTTTCGGGCTTTTCTTCGGGCACTTCATCACCCAGAAGCATTGCAAGCTCTCTCTGAAATTCGTCACTGTCGGTATCAACAAAGCTGACGGATTCGGGTTTTATCTCCTCATCGGTATCGGGAATAATCACAACCTCTTCATCGGGTTCTTCTTCGGGAATATCCCATACACTGTCATTTGCCTCGTAAGCGGCAGGGTCGGTAACAAGGCCTGCTGCAACGGAAAGCTCCGCATCAACAGTGGCAATGCCTTCGTTTGCTTCTATTTCGGAAAGTATATCACCGAATCCCGTTTCACCGTCTGAATCCGCTTTCAGCATATCAATCATACTGAAAATATCGTCTTTTGCAGCATCTGCACCTGTTTCGATTTTTTCGGGTATTTCTTCTTCCGCAATCTCAGGCTCAGATATTTCATACACATCGGGCTCGTCCTCATCAAGAGAAACAACGGGAATTTCTTCGTCGTAATAATCCTCGGGGTTCATCCACAAATCATCAAGGGATGAAGCTGCACCATCTTCGGGAACCTGAGGGTCTGAAAGTGCAATTTTTGCAGGCTCCGCCTCGCTTGCAGTAAGCACCGACATAGGCTTTGGCACAATGACCTCGGGGCCGCTGCCCACAATATCATCGTAAAGGCTCTGAAGCTCACTTTCAATGCTCTTCTCGGTGTTTTCAATATCCTCATGGAAGCCCTCAAAAAGCGGTGCCGCCTTGGAGCTTTCTTCAAGAAAATCCGTAAGATTAATTTCGGTTATTGCCTCATCATCTGTAATTGAGCTGAGCCCTTCGGGCAGTGATGAAGGCTTCTTTTCGTTATCGTTTGCCATAACAATTCCTCCGTATTTATACTGAATTTCAGATAATTTTCAAATCAGTTGGGGCTGGGCTGCCACTTTTCCGTACCCTTGTAGGGATTTGTTTTGCCCTTTGCGTTATACCACACCTGAGGTCTGCGGTAATCGGGGTTATCCTTGACAAGAGAAGCATCGATTGCCTCGCTTTCGCCTTCGTGAAGAAGTCTGCCAACAACAACAAGCCTTGTGTCAACATTCTTGCCGTAGTCGTAGATACAGGTTGAAAGTGTGATTACCTTGTCCGTAGGTTCAAGGGTAACACCCGTTTCGTAAAGCTTTCGCTGATTTACTTGCTCAATGTAGCCCACCATATTGTTTTCGCCCATATCGGGATAGATATAGTTGAAGAAATATCCGTTATCATCCTTGGGCTGAGTGTTTGAAAGAAAAACGGCACAGATTTTGTAAGTATACTCGCCTGTCAGTGTTTTATATCTGATAATGGGATTTTTGATGAAGTGGTTTTTATCTCTGTAATCATAAAGTGAACGGAATGCCTGCTTGGGGATACCGTCGGATTTACCCGTTGTGTGACCGTGAATAACCATATTTTTTGAAATACGGTCAGGCAGGCAACGGTAATCGAGGTAGATATTACCGTAGTTATCTGCCGATGTTTCGTAAGTGGTCTTGTTATAGAAATCCTTTTTAAGGTAATAGCTGTTGTCCTCACCAAGAAGCACTGCGGTATCCATCTCCGTGCCGGGAATTGAAAGCCAGCCTGCAAGGTCATTGTTGATTGCATATGCCTGTTTAAGCTCTTCAAGAATACCTTCGGGATACTGAGTCTGAGCCTTCATTGCATTTGATTTCACTCCGTCAAGCTCTGCACTGAGTGCATCCGCTTCAACTCCGTCAGCAAGAACAAGTCCCGCTGTTTTTTCGTCAATAATTCCGCTGTCGGATTTTTTTGTGAAATTCACGGCGGCAAGCACTGTGAAAAGCACGGCAACAGCCGCAAAAACCGCCGTAAGTATTACAGCAACCTTTTTATTCATTCTTATTTATCCTCCAAATATTTTCTCGCAAGGTTAAGAGCGCGTGAGCCCGTAACATAGCGGTTATATTCTCTGTCATTTCTGCCCGTTTCAACCTTTTCGCAAACCTGTACACCCTCTGCATCGAGAGCAACATAACTTAAACCTACGGGCTTGCTTGTACCGTCACTGCCGGGGCCTGCAATGCCCGTCACGGCAATACCTATATCCGCACCGGATACACGGCGTATACCGGCCGCCATTTCTCTTGCAGTCTGCTCGCTGACAGCACCGTATGCTTCAAGGGTTTCTGCTTTTACACCAAGCAGTTTCTGTTTGATTTCGTTGGAATAAGTTACCGCACCGCAGCCGAAAATATTACTTGTCCCCGGGAAGTTGGTTATTCTTTTGGAAATGTAGCCTGCGGTACAGCTTTCTGCCGTGGCAACAGTCAGCTTTTTCTCTTTGAGAAGCTGAACAACTCTTTCTTCAATGCTTTCGCTGTCAATTCCGTATACATAACCGCCGAGCCTTGATCTGATTTCATCAATAACGGGTTTGCAAAGCTTTTCGGCTTCGTCGGTATTCTTCGCCTTAGCGGTTACACGGAGAAGTGCCTCTCCCTTTTTGGCATATGGCGCAACGGTGGGATTTTCTTTTTCAAGCAAGTCCGCACAGATTTCCGCCATTGTGCTTTCGCCGATACCCATTGTTCTCACTGTGTGTGACACAATAGCACCCTCGGAATATTCCCTGAGGAAGGGCACAACGCTTTCCTGATACATAGGTGCCATTTCATAGGGAGGACCCGGAAGGATAACGACACACTTGCCGTCTTTTTTTATACCTATACCCGGTGCGGTGCCGTTGTTGTTTTCAAACACCGTCTGACCTATGGGCACATAAGCCTGCCTGAGATTGCTTTCTGGCATTTCGATATTTTTCGAATCAAAATAAGCCTTTATTTTCTCAGCAATGGGGAAGTTGAGCTCCATTTCACAGCCCATAACCTCACAGCACACATCCCTTGTGATATCATCCTGAGTAGGGCCGAGGCCGCCTGTTGCAATAACAATATCACTTCTGCCGAGAGCGGTTTTCAGTGCGGCGGCAAGCCTTTCGGCATTGTCACCTACGGTTGTATGCCTGAGAACAGAAATGCCCAGCTTTGCGAGTTCAAGAGAAAGATATCTTGAATTGGTATTGAGAATATCGCCGAGAAGTATTTCCGTTCCTACGGAAAGAATTTCGCAAACAGACATTTCCTTTTCTCCTTTCACTTAGTACGCGCTTATGGGTACAAATCTTGCGTTCTTTGCCGCTTCTTCAACAAGTCTGTCAACATCCAGCGCCTTTTCGCATTCCTCAACATAGTCGATAGTGGGCTTTGTTCTTGGATGCTTGGGTGTGAACACCGTGCAACAATCCTCATAAGGAAGAATTGATATATCAAAGGTTTCGATTTTTCTTGAAATGGCAACAACCTCGTCCTTATCCATACCGATAAGAGGACGGAAAACGGGCATTTCGCAGACTGCATCGGTGCAGGCAATGGCAGGCATTGTCTGGCTTGCAACCTGACCTACGCTTTCGCCCGTAATAAGTGCGCCTGCCTTATCTCTTGTTGCGATAATCTGAGATACTCTCATCATCATACGGCGCATAACGACGGTAAATATATCCTCAGGGCAGTTATCCTTGATAAGCTCCTGAATTTCCGTAAAGGGCACAACCCAGAGAGTTATTCTGCCCGAATATTTGCTGACCTGTTTAAGAAGTGAATGAACCTTCTGCTCGGCTCTTTCGCTTGTGTAGGGAGGTGATGCAAAATGAATCGCAATAAGTTCAAGACCTCTCTTTGCCATCATATATGCGGCAACGGGGCTGTCAATACCGCCTGAAATAAGCACGGCTGCTCTGCCTGCGGAGCCTGTGGGCATACCGCCTGCGCCCTTTATCTGCTTGCCGTGGATATAAGCGTGGGTATCTCTGATTTCAACGGTAACAACCATATCGGGGTTGTGAACATCAACAATAAGATGAGGGAATTTGCGAAGCAGATATCCGCCCGTTTCCCTGCAAATTTCAGGTGAAGTAAGTGGGAATTTTTTATCGGAACGCTTTGCCTCAACCTTGAAGCTTCTGATACCGAGAAGCTGGGGAGCCAGATATTCTTCGGCGCTTCTCAGTATTGTTTCCATATCCTTTTCCACCGCAGCGGCTCTTGAAAAACCTGCAATTCCGAAAACCTTTCCTACACGCTCAATTGCTTCGTCCATATCAACATTTTCGTTTTCGGGTTCTGCAATAATTGTTGACTGTGCAATAGTAAATCTGAATTTACCTGCGCTTTCAAGTCTGCGGCGCATATTTTTTACAAGCATATCCTCAAAGGTTCTTCTGTTAAGACCTTTAAGGGCAAGCTCTCCGTTTTTAATAAGAATTATTTCCTTCATTTTACTCTCCGTTTATTCTCAGTCTGCCGACCTGATTATCTTTTTGCCCTCTGCTATGCCAAGCAGAAGTGCATCAATTTCCTGAATGGTGGTGAATCTTGAAAAGCTTATGCGCAGAGGACTGTCGAGCCTTCTGCGGTCAAGACCCATCTGCATAAGCACATGGCTTTTCTTTCCCTTTGAACAAGCTGAGCCGCTTGAAACGCATATGCCCTTATCCGAGAGGAAGTTGAGCATAGGCTCGGATTTTATGCCCAGCACCGAAATATTGGTCACATAAGGAAGTGCATCGGGAGGGGAGTTGATAACGATATCTCCCATAGCTTCAAGCTTTGAAACCATATAATCCCTGAGCATTCTTACGTGCTCCAACTCTTTCTGAGGGTCGGGCAAGGCTCTTGCCGCCGCCGCAAAACCTGCAATGGCAGGCATGGCTTCGGTGCCCGGTCTGATTTTCATTTCCTGCTCGCCGCCGAAGGTGCGGGGCTTGATTTTTACACCCTTGCGGATATAAATTGCTCCTACACCCTTGGGACCGTGGATTTTATGGGAGCTTACCGTCATAAGGTCAACACCCAGAGACTGAGGTTTGACGGGCATTTTGCCGAATGCCTGCACCGCATCGCAGTGGATAAGAGCAGGTGAGCGCGCCATCATTGCCGCACGCTTTGCCGCCTGCACGGGCATTACCGTACCCACCTCGTTATTAACGAGCATCATTGAAACGAGAATTGTATTTGAATTAACCGCAGAATAAAGGTCTTTTTCATTTATTCTGCCGTAGCTGTCAACTTTAAGTCTGATAACCTCAAATCCGTCGGCTTCAAGACGATTCAGAGTATCATCAATGCTGGAATGCTCAACGCTTGTTGAAACAATGCGTCTGCCCATACGCCTCATCTGATATGCGGCGCCGAAAAGAGCAAGGTTATTGCTTTCTGTACCGCCCGATGTGAAGTAGATTTCTTCGGGTTTGCAGGAAAGCTTTGAGGCGATTGCCTCTCTCGATTCATCAAGCAAAGCCTTGGCATCGTTGCCCACTCTGTGGAGAGACGACGGGTTGCCCCAGCACTTTGTCATTGCATCTGCAACGGCACTTACCGCCTCACAGCAAGGCGCCGTTGTCGCGCTGTTATCAAAATAGGCACACATCATCTGAAAATCTCCTCTGTCGGCACTACACCCATTATAATCATATTTAAAACATTATACACTATTTTTCCCCCACTTGCAATATATTTTTTCCCACGGAGGCGGATTGCCCTTTCACAGATAGTATATGCCGAAGAATTTGAAGCGGATATAGTAATGATACAATATGAAATTTAACAAATATGGAGATAAATATTAACAATTTCGGAATTAGCTTTCCGAAAATAAAAAGGACAGCCGAAGCTGTCCTTTCAGATATGTTCAATTAAAGGATTTCACCCATCATACCGGGCTTTGCGCCTGCGGCATTGGATTCGTCTGTATCGATGTGCATTGCGAGAGCAAAGTTGGGGTTAACTCTTACAACAACATCATCAAAGATAAGGCTTCTGCCGTCTGACTCAACCTTAACGCATACAATCTGCTTGTCTTCAAGGCCGTACTTTTCAGCATCTGCGGGAGTTGCGTGGATGTGTCTCTTTGCGGAAATAACGCCGCAAGCGATTTCAACCTCACCCTTGGGGCCTACAAGCTTGCAGGCGCCTGTCTCTGCAATGTCACCGCTTTCTCTTACGGGAGCAACAACACCGATGCTTCTTGCATCTGTGAGTGAAAGCTCAACCTGAGTTGCGGGGCGAACGGGTCCGAGAATTGAAACGCCGGGGAACTGACCCTTTGCGCCTACAACTGCTACTCTTTCTTCGCAGGCATACTGACCGGGCTGTGAAAGATCTTTCTTATGTGTAAGCTCATAGCCTTCACCGAAAAGGATATCAAGGTCTGCACGGCTTACATGTACGTGACGGGCTGAAGTTTCAACAAGAACTTCCTTTTTCATAGTAAATCACCTTTTTTATATAAAATTTTTTACGCAATAATGGTGACCGCCTTGCGACGGTCACCGCATCAATAACTTACCAGTTGATGTTGTAATCGTTTTCTGTTGAGAAGGGAAGAACAACATCTGTGCCGCTCAGGGGGATGTAAAGGGTCCAGTAAAGCATATAGTTTGCGTGTGTTACGTTGCCTGTTGCGGGGTCAACGGTAACTACAACTGTGCTTGAAGGATAACCTGTTGCAACTGTACCAACGCTGAAAAGGCTCTTTGCGATACCGGGGATATAACCGTCAATGATACCGGGAAGAACCGCGTTGAATGCCTTGGGAGCATGGCCGTTGCTGTGTGAATAGCTTTCTGAACGGGGGTCTGCAACTGTTGTGATTTTGATTTCCCACTTGCCGTTCTTTTCTGTAACGGTTGCACTCTTAACGTCCGCTGCTGTGAGCTTGCTTGCGTAGCTTTCGCCTTCAACGGGGAAGAAAGCGTTCTTATCTGCTGCTGATGACCATGTTACGTTCTTTTTGCTGTCATCTTCGCCCATGTTATCCTTAATAAGGCTCTGACCGACTGAATCAAGTGCCTTGGGGATACCTGTGATTTCGCCTGCAACTGCATGCTTCATATAGTTTGAGTGAATGCTCTTTGAGCTCTTCTTTGCGTTGTTGATAGCTGTGTTGTAATACTCAACAATAGCTTCCTTGCCTTCGGGCATAGCGTTGGCAGCTGCTTCTGTTGTTGACTCTGCTGCTGAGGGATCAGCTGTTGAGGGGTCTTCTGCGGAAGGAGCTTCTGTTTCTTCTGCTGATGTGTCTTCAACGGGAGCCTCTGTTGATTCCTCAACGGGAGCATCTGTGATTTCTTCTGCTGCTGTTGTGGTTGTTGTTTCTTCGTCTGTCTTGTCGCCGCAGGCTGCAAATGCAAAAAGCATTGCTGCTGCAAGAAGAATTGCAAGAATTTTCTTTGACATAATGTTTCCTCCTAAAATGTCGTATGTATTGCTGCACCGAAAAATTTATCGTATTTTGGTGCAACCTCGTACAGGATAAGTATAGTATAAAACTATTTCAAATGCAAGCAAAAAATTATCTTTGCAGGAACAAAATTACTTTGATCTTACAGGATTATTTCTCTGCCCACCTCGTATTCGTCAAGTATTACAAACTTTGCGGTTACGTTTTGTGCATATTAACAACTCAATAAAAAATACCGTCATCGGGAATTGCACCGCCTGCCGAAGCAGGATCAATACTGTAAAATGCATCAAAAGTGCTGTTGATTACGGGCTTCATCTCCTCGCCCTTCATAAACGCAAGATTACAGGCAGGGATGCTTGCCTGAGCAAGCTCAAATGTTGAAAAATAATTATTGGTGTAAAGGAAGTTTATTCCCTGATTACCTTCACTGCTGAGGTAATTAAGAGCAACCTCATTCTGGAAAAGGAAGGTTTCAATATATTCGGGGTTCTGCTCAATATACTCTGTTCTTGCAATCACAACACCCTGAACAGGCTTTGAGCCTGCCGATTTCTCCCACAGTCTGTTAAGATCAACAAGTCGTTTCATTTCTTTGTTTTCTGCAATAACCTTTGCTGCGTAGGGTTCGGGAATAAAGCAAAGCTTTGCAGTTCCGTCAATGGCAAGATTTATAAGTTCATCCTGCTCTTTATATTCGATTTTAACATCCTTTTCAGGGTCGATTCCGTTCTGTGTAAGGATACAATTTATGAAATATTCGCAGTAACCGTCCTTACCCGTTGCATAAACGGTTTTACCTTTGATATCCGCAAAACTTTTTACACTGCTGTCACCTGTGAGAATACAAAGCGCACCGAGAGTATTCACCGCAATAATCTTCACGCCGCCGTTTGTGGAGTTATAAAGCTTTGCCGCAAGGTCAAGGGGAAGTGCCGCAAGATCTGCCTTGCCCTCGGTAACCGTATTCATAATTTCCTCTGCACTGTTGCAGGTTGTAACGGTATAAGCGTAATCACGGCTCACCCTGAGCTTTGCCGTACCGAGAACATCAATACCGTTCAGCACGGCAATACGGGTCTTATTTTCTCTGACATAACTTGTTGTTTCTTCGGTTTTTATTCCGCCGTTGTCGGGGTTATCCTTGCAGGATGCAAAGGAAAACAGCATAACCGCCGCCATAAGAACGGCAAAAAATCTTTTGAAACTTTTCATTTTGTTCATCCCCTGTTATTATTTAGGTATTATTTTCTGAGCGGATACAATTATTATACATACGGGTTTTGGCGTTGTCAATAAACATCTTGAACACCCGAAAAATATGAGGTATAATAAATTATATCCCCATTTCCCCGCAAGGAGGTGAGCCTTTGGCCAAAAAAACAACCCGTTTCAACCAGGTAACCGTGCTTTTTCTTATGACGGCATTCCAGCTTATCTGTGCCGCCTGCGTGCTTTGCAGGCAGGAAGAACCAAGCCTTACAACAATTTATATTTTCTTCGGTTACATTGCCGCCGAATGGCTTTATATGCTCATCGGCAATCTTGTGACGGATAACGATTATTTTGAGCTTGAAGCAATCGCATTCTTCCTTTCGGGCATAGGTCTTACGATATGTGCAAGCTTCAGCGAAAGTTATGCAATAAAACAGCTTATCGCAATCGGTCTGGGCCTTGCGGTTTATCTGATAATGCTCCTTCTGATAAAGGATGTTCATGTTGCGGGAATACTCCGTTACCCTGCCGCCGTCGGCTCGGTTGCGGTGCTCGCGGCAAACCTTGTGCTTGCAGAAACGGTCAACGGTACACTGAACTGGATTGATCTGGGATTTTTCTCAATTCAGCCTTCGGAGCTTGTTAAAATCGCATTTATACTCGTCGGTGCGGTTTCTCTGGATAAGCTCCTTTCCATAACGAGCCTGACCAGATACATAATTTTTTCTCTGGGATGTGTCGGTGCGCTTTTCCTTATGAAAGATTTCGGCACTGCGCTGATTTTCTTCTTTACGTTCATACTCATTGCATTCATGAGGTCGGGCAACATACGCACAATCGTGCTTATCTGCGCAGTTGCTCTTATGGGTGCAATGCTTGTTATCTACTTCAAGCCCTATGTTGCAAACAGATTTGCCGCCTACCGTCACGTGTGGGATTACATTGACACAACAGGCTATCAGCAGGCGAGGGTGCTTATCTACACTTCAAGCGGCGGACTTTTCGGTCTTGGTTTAGGCGAAGGAAAGCTCCGTGATGTATATGCGGCATCAACCGACCTTGTTTTCGGTCTTATCTGCGAAGAAATGGGCATTATCCTTGGCATTGCAGTGCTTCTCAGCTTTGCAGGTATTGCTCTTTTTGCAATAAAATCCGCAAAATCATCGGCTTCAACATTCTATGCAATTGCCGCCGTTGCTTCGGCAGGTATGCTGCTTTTCCAGCTTTCGCTGAACGTTTTCGGCATAACGGATTTGCTCCCCCTGACAGGTGTCACTCTGCCCTTTGTCAGCCGTGGTGGTTCAAGTATGCTCTGCTCCTGGGGTCTGCTTGCATATATCCGTGCGGCAGGCGCACCTTTCTCACCGCCGAAGCCCGATATCGCAATCAAAAAACCTGCTCCGAGGAAGGTTAACCCTCCCACAGTGAAAGGAGGCGGCGCAAAATGAGAGTAACCGCAAGGCGTGCAGCCATAATATATGCGCTTATCGTTGCCTTTATTGCAGGGGTTGTGATTCTTGTTGCGAGCATTATGCTCAACGGCGCCGAATGGGCGTCAAATAAAGCCAACCGTCACATTTACAGCGGCGGAACAATCGTCAATGCAGGCACGATTTATGACAGAAAAGGAATAACCCTTGCCACAAGCCGTGATAATGAGCGTATTTTTGCTAAGAATTCTACGGTACGCAAGGCAACTCTTCACGTTGTGGGCGACACCGCAGGCTATATTTCAACGGGCACACATTTTCTTTACCGCGACACTCTTTCGGGTTACAGCCGTATTGAGGGCATTTATTACCTGAAACAGACGGGCACGGGTACAAACATAAACCTCAACATTGACAGTGAGGCAAACAAAATTGCATACAATGCTCTGGGTGATCTGAACGGTGCCGTTGCCGTCTATAACTACAAAACAGGCGAACTTCTGTGCAGTGTTTCAAAGCCCGCATACGATATTGAAAACAAACCCGGGGACCTGCTGACAAACGAAAAATACAGCGGTGTATTCCTTGACAAGGTTATTTCGGGTATCTATACTCCCGGTTCGATTATGAAAATCGTCACAGCCGCCTGTGCCATCGAGAACATTCCCGATATTTACACACGAACCTTCGAATGCGACGGCGAATATGAAACCGATGACGGCAAGGTTATCTGCAACGGAGTTCACGGCGAAGTGAATTTTGAAAAAGCGATGAACGAATCCTGCAACTGTGCTTTTGCAGAAATTTCAGTTGAGCTTGGCGCGGCAAAGCTTAAAGCAACTGCCGATGCAATGGGCTTCAACACTCAGCTTTATGCCAAAGAAATCCGCCTTACCAAAAGCCGATTTGAACCCGATACAAAAAGCAAGGCTGAGCTTGGCTGGGCAGGTATCGGTCAGAGCACAACCCTTGTCAACCCCTGCCATTTTCTCAGCATTATGGGTGCAATCGCAAACGGCGGCAACGGGCTTGCAGCCGACAGAATAAAATCTCTGGGCACGGTTTCCGAAATAATCGGCAGAGTACCCGGAACAACGGTTAAAATCGCACCCGAAACCGCACAGAAGCTGAACGATTTACTCCGTTCCAACGTTGAGAATAAATACGGCGATTGGAAATTTGAAAATCTGCAAATGTGCGGAAAGACGGGCACTGCACAGGTTGACGGCGCAAAAAGCCATTCCTGGTTTGTGGGATATTCGCAAAGAAGCGACCTGCCTCTGGCGGTTGTGTGCATTGTTGAACACGGCGGCTACGGCTCAGGCATTGCATCAACCGTAAGCAATAAGGTGATGCAGTATTTTCTGAAAAATAATTGACAAAAAGGCTTGTTTCATAATGAAACAAGCCTTTCATTTTTAATCTTTGATTTCAACCATCTGATGAATGTCAACCTTGGGAACGGTGAAATATGCTCTGCCGTCGGTGTATTCAAAATCAAGCTTTTCGCCTGAGGGCACAAGCTTTATTTCCGAGGGCTTTTTACTGCACTTCACACTGCATTCAACATTGTAAAGAGGCACTGTATCCTCAATAACCTCGGTGTTTTCACCTCTGACGGTTGTGTGTGCGTAAAGCAGGTGCATAATGTTTCTGCCTTCCTTTTCCTGCCTTGTATATGTCATAACAGCTCTGTCGGGCAAACATGCGCAAGCGGTTGCATCATCACCCAGCATTTCATTGATTACAAAGGCAAAAAGCTCTTTGAAATAAATGTGTCCCAGACGGGCATAAGCACCGAAAACATCCCAGCCTATGTAAGCAACATTACCCTTGATTACCGCTCCGGGGCAGGTTGACTCGGGATTGTTGGGTGCATGCATATGTGAGCAGAAATGTTCAAGAGTTCTGTTGAAATAGGGGTTCTGCATATTTGCAAAAACCTTGCCGTCGGTTACGGTGATTTTATTGAAGTCACACCGCATAACATATTCAGTCACACCGTTTGCGGTTTCGTAGCAGGGGATAAGATAGGTGGGAGCAAGTTCGTTTTTTCCTGCATATTCCGCACCGGGATCAAGGAAAAATCCGCCGTTCTTCACGAGTGCATCGCCGCTTGCAATAACCTTACCGCCATTTGCGGCAAAGGCTTTGATTTTTTCAATCATTTCATCGGGAATATTCTTCATATCGGGAAGAATCAGCACTTTGTAGCCTGAAATATCGGTTTTTGTATCAACAAAATTATAGAGATATCCCTTTTCAAGAAGCATACGGTTTGCGCCGATATCCGCCTTGCTGTCACGGTTGCCCGTAACCGATTCTTCGCTGAGCACAGCAATATCCGCAACATTCACCGCACCGTCAAGCCAGGGCTCTTTTTCTTCGATAAGGGAATATGCCTTGCCGATGAGGCCGTAGGTTGCTTCGTTCATTTCGCCAAGGGGATGCATCTGATCGCCGATTGAACAGCCTGCACCATTTGCAACGCTGAGAGAGGTTTCATAAATCAGTGCATTGGGATGCTTGAAGCCGCCGAATTCACCCCAGCTCTGGTGGAATTTACCCGTCATTCCAAGATATTCCGCGCCTTCAAGGGTACGCACATAAGCCGCAGAAAGAGGGAAGTGGTCGTAACCCCAGCCGCCTGTGGGAAGGCTTTCAAGTTCAAGATGGGTATTGGCTTCGATAAATTCATAATCTCCCTTGGGAATATGACCCGAATTATGGAAAACTGTTGCATTGTCGCTGTATTTTCTCACTGCCGCATTTGTTGCCGCAATATATTTATTGAGAGTCATAAAGGCAAACTTCTGACGGTCAGCCTCATTTCCGATATCCATACCCAACGCTTTCATATCTGCAACGCATTTGTCACAGTAGCAAATCCTCGGAGCAATAATATCAAGGAATATTCCGCAGGGATTATACTTCTGCATAACTTCCTCTATGTGTCCGCAAAGAAAATCAAGATAGCCCGTGTTGAAGCAAAGAGCATGGAAATGAACCTCATTTTCGTATTCCTCACACTCTTTTTTATCGGGAGAATGACGCCAGCGCCACTCGGGGCGTTTCACATATTCTTTTTCATCATAACCTGCGGAGATATAGACGGGAGCATTCACATCAATCTCTTTGCAGGCTTTAAGCTGTGCGCCCAGAAGGTCAAAATCAAGACCGGGATGCATTTCGTTTGCCTCGGTGGGATGATACGACCATCCGTGATGGCACTTTGAAAACACGGTTATTGAGTCAACGTGACCTGCCTTCAACGCCGACTGAAACTGCTCCTTTGAAAAATTCTTACCCACGGGCAGGGTGCCGTTGGTGTGAAAATCAAGATGAACCTGTCTTTTTCTCATAATATAGTCTCCAATCCTATTTGTCGTTGGTTACATTTCCGTTGCCCTGAACGGGAATTTCTTCGCCCAGATAAGTGGGCTCAGGTTTTATAATACAATACAGGAAATCCTTGTTCCTTGCAAGAATTTCTCTGATGTCCCTGTAAAGCTGACCTGCATAGGTTCTGGGATTTGAGGCAACACCGTATGCCTCCATACCCATTGCACGGGCATCGTAAATTGCTCTGTGCAGGTGGTAATCCTGAGTCACTATCAGAATTTTTTCTGCTGTAAAAATCTCCTTGGCGCGGTACATACTTTCGTAGGTTGAAAATCCTGCGTGATCCATAAAAATATTTTCAGCGCTGACGCCTCTTTCAACGGCAAAATCCTTCATTACATTAACTTCATCGTAGTTTTCCTTGCCGTGGTCTCCGCTCATAAGCATTTTTTCGCTTGCACCGTATTCATAAAGCTCAATTCCCTGCAAAAGTCTGTCTTCAAGCATATGACTGGGAGTATCGCCGTGAACTCCGCAGCCCAGAACAAGTATGCAGTCATAGCCTTCGCCTGCGTTTTCAGGTGTGAGAATATATTTTTCCGTGCTCTTCACGACATAATAATCAATGCCCAGTGCACCGATACCGCACAGAAGCACCGCGCAAATCATAAGAGCAAAAATTTTCTTTATAGTTTTCATTTTACTTCTCCTTAACTAAATCACAAACCACTATCTCAGGTCGGTTGCCGATGCGAAACGGAAAAAGACTGTTACCCAGACCTCTTGAAATTATCATAGTTGTATTTTCTTTTTCAAATGCTCCCGCATCATATTCAGGAAAGAAGCCCTGATTGGGGGTCAGAACTCCGCCAATGAAAGGCAGACGGATTTGTCCGCCGTGGGCATGTCCCGTAAAAACAAGCTCAAAACCGCTTTCAACATACAAATCAAAAATTTCAGGTCTGTGAGAAAGAAGAATTCCCGTTCTTTCGCCTTTTTCCTCGGCAAGTGCGCTGAGTTTTTCAGTAAATCCCACAGTCTTTTCATCAAGAACCGTACCGCCGAAAAAAGTCAGCTCTTCCATTCCTGCAAGAAAGATTTCTCCGCCGTCTTTTTCAAGAGTTACTCCCTTGCAATCAAGCACCGTAACCCCAAGTTTTTCAAGGGATTTACGAAACTCGGGATAAATTCCGAGCCTGCTCTCGTGGTTGCCAGTAACATAATAAACGGGGGCAATTTCAGCCGCCGCTTCGGCAAAACCCAGTGCAACCTCGGGCTTTGTGTGATAGCTGTCAATAATATCGCCGGTAATCACAATTATATCGGGAGCAAAACTGCGGATTTTCTTTATCAGTCTGCCGCCGAAGCTCTTGTTATGAAGGTCGGAAATCTGCAAAATTCTGTAACCGTCAAAACTCTGAGGCAGATTTTGGGGCGAAACCGTGTGTTCTCCCACAGAAAGACTGTTGTTACCCCAAATGAGGTACACGGAAACGAATATTATGAAAATCGCAGCAATCAGAATAAGTTTTTTCATATAATTTCCTCAATAAAGATAAAAGACGGAGAACGTATACCGTTCTCCGTCTTTTATCGGATGGCTCTGACATTGTTGCTCACAAATGCAGATATGTGATATCGCTACCACACCTCAACAGTATAAACCATATTCTTCTTCAAGTCAACAAAAAAACGAAATAAATTATTAAGAAAACATTAAGATTTCAGACATTTGCCGTTGGATTTGACAGAGTTTGGGATGCATTTACGGTTGCCGCAGTTGATGGTGCCGTAGTCACGGGCTCTTTGTATTCAACAAGGAAATCTGCGCTTACCCAGCCTGAAAATGAGTTGTATTTTGCATATGCCCACCCTGTTACGGATTTTGTAACCGTCAGCACAGTGCCGTTGGGAATCTTGGCAACAACCGAAGAATTGGGGTCTGCGGCAGATCTCATATTGAGCACGCTGCCCGATGTTTTAATCATATATGTACCCTTTGCAAGTGCAGGCTCATTTGAGATAACTGTTGCCGCCGTCGATGGTGCGGTAGTCTGTGAAGCAAGAAGCTTTTCATCAATGGTGAGTATGCCCCATACACCGTTCTGGCAGGCAATATACGAACCGTTTTCACCGGGAAGAATGGCGTCAAACTCAAAGTTTACAACGGTTTCAGCCTTTTTATTGATAATTCCGAACTTACCGCCCTTGCATACCGGTGCAAGTCCGCCTCTGAAACTGAATGAGCAATCCTTGTCTGTTGCATCAGCCGCAGCACAAGATTCAAAATCAAAGGGAATAACCGTAACTCCGCCCTCGTTTATGTAGCCCCATTTGCCGTCCTTTTTAACCGCCGCCATACCGTCTGAAAAATCAGCCGCATTTTCATAAAGCATTGCAATTTCCAGACGCAGACTTCTGCCGATATATCCGTATTTTGCATCGCCTTTGAGAGAGTTTGCAACAGGATAAAGTCCGTTTTCCAGCTTTACCTCGCTTGTTTTCACTTCGCCTGCATAGCCTGCGCCGTCGGTCCAGGCAAGATGCTTTGCAGTTTCATTCCAGCAGGGGATACGCTCAGGGGTCTGCAAGCCGTGATACTGCCTTGAAGTAACCGTTCCCGTTTCAACATCCGCAAGCAGAAGATATTCGGAACGGGGACTTTCAACAATATAGCGGTAATTACGCCATACATCACTGCATACGGAAAAGCTGTTGTGCTCCGCATTCTCGGTAATCTTTCCGCCAAAGGTCATAAGACCTTTTTTGCCTGTCTGTCCGTCGGTAAAAACAGCCATCGCTTCGTTAAGGCTTTTAACCTCGGTAATATTCTCAAAACCCTCAGTTTCAAATGTGTAGTTCTTGCTTTCTTCGGGTTTGTCGTCTTTGTTTATAAGCTTGTTTGCAACAAGAAAACCCACCGCAACAATAACCGCTGTCACAACAACACACACTGCGGCTATCAGTGCCTTTGGAATTCTTTTTTTCTTTTTGAATCTGATGTTTTTCATCCGCAAACTCCCCTTATTTCAGCTTTATGGTTTGAGTATACCACAAATTTCCGCAGGTATCAATTACAAAAGTGTGACAATAGTGTAACAAATTTGTATTTTATTATAAATTCCTCTTGTATTTCGGATAAAAAGTAATTATAATATCTCTATAATAGGGTAATAGTGTATACTTATACCCGTAATCCGGAAGGTCGTGAAAAAATGTCGGTAGATTCGGTGCGTGAATATCTGCGCGGCTTCGGTTTGGAGAGCAGGGTAGCCGAATTCACGGAATCCTCGGCAACGGTTGAGCTTGCGGCGGCGGTTGTGGGAGTCATTCCTGCAAGAATCGCAAAAACCCTTTCATTCAAAACACCCGACGGTGCGGCTTTCCTGATTGTTATGGCTGGGGATGCCAAAATAGACAACCGCAAATTCAAGGATAAATTCGGCTTCAAGGCAAAGATGCTGACTCCCGACGAAGCGGTTGACCTTGTAGGTCACGCAGTAGGCGGTGTATGTCCCTTTGCAATAAAAGAAAATGTTGATGTTTACCTTGACTGCTCAATGCAGAGATTTTCAACAGTTTTCCCCGCGGCGGGAAGTGCAAGCAGTGCGGTTGAACTGAGCTGTGATGAGCTGTTCATCGCTTCAAAGGCAAAGGAATGGACGGACACCTGCAAATTACCTGAATAAATTTTACTTTCGGGTCACAATTAATTAAAGAACAAAAACCCTTGAAGGGTTATAATTACAATGGTGCGATGCATCAGGTTTCAGGAGGAAGAAATGGGCAAAAAATATGTTATTGCGTACGATATCGGAACCACCGGCGTAAAAACCTGTCTTTTCGAAATTGAAAACGAAATCAAGCTCATTGCGGCGGCAATGGAAGGCTATAATCTTTATATTCTGCCCGGCGGCGGTGCAGAACAGGACCCCGATGAATGGTGGCAGGCAATCTGCAACACAACAAAAACCGTATTTTCAAAATGCGATATCCTTCCTGATCAAATCGAAGGTATTTCATTCTGCTCGCAGATGCAGGGTCTTGTGCTTGTTGACAAGGACCTAAAACCCGTCCACAGAGCGTTCAGCTACATGGACCAGCGCGCAAAGAAGCAAATCAAAGACGGCATTGCATACGGCATAAAGATTGCAGGTGCCAACATATTCAAGCTTATTCCTTCTCTGATTATTACCGGTGCAGTTTCCGCCAGTGTAAAGGACCCCGTATGGAAATATAACTGGGTCAAAGAAAATGAGCCCGAAAACTTCAAGCGTGTTCACAAGTGGCTTGATGTCAAAGAATACATAATCTGCCGTATGACCGACAGATGTGTTATGACAAGAGACTCTGCCTTCGGCACACTTCTTTATGACATCCGTAAAGGTAAGGAAGGTTTCAGCAAAACAATATGCAAGCTTCTCGGTGTTGATATCAATCATCTTCCCGAAATCGTTGAATCAACGGATTGGGTCGGCGGTCTTACAGAGAAAGCAGCAGCTGAACTTGGTCTTAAACCCGGCACCGCAGTATTCGGCGGCGGCGGAGATGCTTCTCTTATAGGTGTCGGCGCAGGCAGTGTTGAGCTTGGCGAAACCCATGTTTACAACGGTACATCAGGCTGGGTTTCAACGGTTGTTGATAAGAGCGTTGTTGATGCATCCGCAATGATTGCCGCAATCATCGGCGCACAAAAAGACAGCTTCAACTACTTTGCAGAGCTTGAAACCGCAGGCAAATGCCTTGAATGGGTAAAAGACCACCTCGCACTTGACGAAATCGGTATTTTCCTTGATAAAACCGATGTTGTTCAGTCAAAGGAAACCGTATATACGAGCCTTTACGATTACCTTTCAAAGGTTGTTAACGAAATCCCCGCAGGCAGTCAGGGTGTTATCTTCACTCCCTGGCTTCACGGCAACCGCTGTCCCTTTGAAGACCCCAACGCAAGGGGAATGTTCTTCAACATCAGCCTTGATGTCGGCAAAACAGAGCTTATCCGCTCCGTGCTGGAAGGCGTATGTATGCACATGAGATGGTTCCTTGAAACTCAGGATAAGAAAATCAAGACCTCCAATGTTATCCGCTTTGTAGGCGGCGGCGCTCTTTCTGACGTAACCTGCCAGATTCTTGCGGATATTACAGACAGAACTGTCGAAACCGTTGACAGCCCCCAGAACGTAGGCGCTGTGGGCGCGGCGGTAATTATGGCGGTAGGTCTGGGCGTTATCGATGATGTTTCACACGCAAAAAGACTTATTCCCGCAAAGAAAACCTTCATTCCCAATCCGAAAAACAAAGAGGTTTATGACCGCAACTATGAAGTTTATAAAACTCTTTACAAAAATAATAAAAACGCTTTCAAAGCTCTTAACGGCTGAGAAGCAAATCAAAGAAAGGACCTGAACCTATGAAAAAATATTTTGCACTTATTGTTACCGCAATAATCGTTCTTACCTGCTTCACAGCCTGTAAGCCCAAAATCAAGGGCGGCGGAATCGTATCCGATGCTGCAAATAATCAGTATGCCGCAGTTACAAAAGAAAACGGCGGAATTGTCAGAGATGAGGCAGGTAACCTTATTGTTCTTGTTACCGATGAAAACGGCAAAAACGTTAAGGATGACAACGGCGAATACGAAACAAAACCTATCGCACTTGAACACGCACTTGTTATCGGCGACAGAATTGAGTGCCCCAATTTCTCACTGGTCATTCCCAAAGGCTGGTCAAACAAGATGAGCTTTGCAGACCTTATCATAACCCGTGACGGAACAAAAGATGTTGTCAAAATCTCTACAACAGAAGGAAAAACTTCCGTTGAACTTTCAAACGAAAAAGTAAAAGCTCTCAACAACATCAAGTCACTTTACCCCGGTTCGGAATTCGGTGCCCGCGAAGTAAGTATCAGAGATGATATAAAGGGCGAGTTTTCATATGTATATGTTGCAGATACCGGCGCAAGAGATGAAGAACTCAATATTCTCAGTTCTTATGTAGGTTTCATAGTTTTCCGTAACGGCTCATCCGTTTATTCCTGTATGATTACATCAGACCGAGATGTTTCCGATCAGATAGATGAAATCGTTGATATCCTGGGCACAATGGAATTTGTGGGCGAATAATTATTAAAGGAGAGAATTAAAATGCTGTTTACACAAGATATCGGTATAGATCTGGGTACCGCCAATACCCTGGTTTTTGTTAAAGGCAAAGGCATTGTTATAAGAGAACCTTCGGTTGTTGCCGTTGACCAGAAAAGCAACCCTCCCAGAGTTGTTGCTGTCGGTATGGAAGCAAAGGAAATGATCGGCAGAACCCCCGGCTCAATCACTGCCGTACGTCCTCTTAAAGACGGTGTTATTGCAGACTTTGAAATCACTGCGGAAATGATTGCCGCTTTCATCAAAAGAACAACAAAGAGAACTCCTTTTTCAAGAATCAGAGTTCTTATCTGCATCCCTTCGGGTGTTACCGAAGTTGAAAGAAAAGCTGTTTATGACGCTGCAAAGAGTGCAGGTGCAAAGTATGTAAGCCTTATTGAAGAGCCCATGGCTGCTGCTATCGGTTCAGGTCTTCCCGTAAGCGAAGCAACAGGCAGTATGGTTGTTGATATCGGCGGCGGCACAGCAGAAGTTGCAGTTATTTCTCTCGGTGACGTTGTTACCGCAAACTCCGCAAGAGTTGCAGGCGATAACTTTGACGAAGCAATCATTTCCTATATCAAGAAAAAATATAATCTGCTTATCGGTGAAAGAACTGCCGAAGACATCAAAATCAAAATCGGCTCAGCTTATCCCTATGAAGGCGAAGGCACAATCAACATCAAGGGCAGAAACCTTATGGACGGTCTTCCCAAGAATGTTGATGTTACAAGTGAAGAAATCCGTGAAGCTCTTGCAGACCCCGTTTCACAGATTGTTGACGCAGTTAAATCAACCCTTGAAAAGACTCCTCCCGAGCTTGCCGCAGATATTATCGACCACGGCATTATGCTCACCGGCGGCGGTGCTCTTCTCAGAGGTCTTGATAAGCTTATTTCCGCCGAAACAAAAATCCCCGTTATCATTGCTCAGAATCCTCTTGACTGCGTTGCAGACGGAACAGGTCTTTGCCTTGAAAACGATTCTCTCAGCATAACAAGCAATAAGAAATACATCTGATTTAAAGGAGATTAACCGATGATCCGCTTTCTGAAAAGCTCTGCATTCAAAATGTTTGCAATCATAGCCGCCGCTTTGGTGGCAGGCTCTGTATTTGCCGTTGCTTCAAGAAGCGGTTCATCGCCTCTGACAAGTGTTATCAGCGTAGTTTTCGGCCCGCTTTCACGACTTTCATCCTATGTAGCGGCTGAGTTTTCGGATATCCCTATCTCTTTTAAGTCATCATCGGTGCTTCTCAAAGAAAACGAGGAACTTCAAAAGAAAATCGACAGTCTTACCGATCAGCTCGTAGATTATGAGCAGCTCAGACACAAAAATGAATTTTACCAACAGTTCCTTGAAATAAAAGAAGAACATTCAGACTATACTTTTGCGGAAGCAGCAATTATCGGCAGAGATGCGGCGGATAATATGGGTTCATTTACCCTGAACAAAGGCTCTGCTCACGATATAAAGGTCAACGACCCGGTTATCTACGGCAAATACCTTGTAGGTGTTGTTGCCTCCGTCACTCCCACTCAGTGCACGGTAAATACAATTCTTAATCCCAAGGTAAATGTCAGTGCATATGAAGTTCGTACAAGAGACCTGGGCTATGTTACCTCAACGGTCGCCCTTGCTCAGGAGGGTCACTGCCATATGCCCGGACTTGCATCGTCAACCGCAGTTACGGCAGGCGGTATTGTATGCACCTCAGGCGTAGGCGGTATCTTCCCCCGTGACCTCATTATCGGCAATATTGTTGATGTTGTTGACGGAACCGTTGATATTTCTGCCAGTGCAATCATTGAACCCGGTATGGATTTTGCCGAAATCACCGACGTTTTTATCATCACATCCTTTGACGGACAGAATCAATGACAATCGAAACACAGAATAAAAAGTTAATATTCCGCAGGATTTGCCTTGCCCTGATTTTACTGCTGCTGTCCGTACTGCAAAACAGTGACGGTCTGTTTCCGCAGTTTTTCGGTGTCAGGGCTTTATTGCTTATTCCCTGTGTTGTGTGCATCGCTATGTATGAGCGCGATGTGTGGGGAATGCTTTTCGGTCTTTTTGCAGGCGCACTGTGGGATATATTCGCATCCGGCGCAAGCTTCAACGCACTGTTTCTTCTTTTTATCGGTTTCGGATGCGGTTCACTGATTAACACGGTTATGCGAAGCAACATAGTCACCGCAACACTGCTTTCTTTCATTTCGTCATTACTATATAATGTAATATACTGGATTTTCCATTTTGTTATTCCGCATACAGACAGTGCCGCATTTATGCTTTTGCGGTATTATCTTCCCTGTGTACTTTACACAACCGTTTTAACCCCCATACTTTTCCTCATTGTAAGGGCAATCGAAAAGAAATTCAGCGAAGAATATTAATCAGTAAAAGGAGGTCGGCATATGCACGTTAAAATCACACCAAAAAGACGCATAATATCCGTTTGCATAATGCTTGCCTTTCTTGTATTCTTTGCCTTTGACCTTGTTAAAGTTCAGCTCATTGAGGGTGAGCAATACGATGCCGCAAGCTCATCCGTTTCTGCAAAAACCGCAACAATCTCTGCCGCAAGAGGCGAAATTGTTGACTGCTACGGCAAGCCCCTTGTCTACAATGACCAGGGATATTCGATTATTTTTGATGCGGCATATTTCCCCACAACCAAAGAACAGACAAGACGCAACGAAATTATAATCAGCCTTATCCGTCTTTTTGAAAGCAATGCACTTGTATGGGAGGATAATCTTCCCCTTGTCATTGATGCAAACGGAAACATTTCCTATAAGGAAGACAGTGAAAAACTTATTGAACAGATGAAGGGTCCCGATATGCTGGACCTTAACGAATACGCCACTGCGGAAAACTGCTTTCTTGAACTTGTGAATGATTATTCTCTTCAAGAATATTCCCGTGAAGATGCGCGCAAAATTGCCTCAGTTTGCTACGAAATGAGGCGTATCTACTTTAAAATCGGCACTCCCTATACCTTTGCGCAGGATGTGCCCGATGAAATTGTTGCCAGAATAAAAGAAAACAGCGAATTTTATAAAGGTGTTGACGTGCGTGTTGACCCCGTAAGAAAATATACAAACGGCACTCTTGCTCCTCACATTCTGGGCAGAATCGGTGCCATTGATGCTGATGAATATAAAGAAAAGAAAAGCGAAGGCTATAAAATCACCGATTTTATAGGCAAAAGCGGTATTGAGCTTGCAATGGAAGAATATCTTAAAGGTATTGACGGCGAAGCCACAGTCTATACCGATGAAAACGGCAACAATACCACTGAAATAACAACCCCTCCCTCCCAGGGCAACACCGTTGTGCTTACCATTGATTCAGGCATTCAGGAGGTTGCTCAGAAGGGTCTCGAAAAAGCTTTGCTTGATTATGCAGGCAAAAAGGGTAATATGGTTGAGGATGCAGGTGCGGTTGTTGTTCTCAACTGCAAAGACAGCTCCATTCTTGCCAGCGCATCTTACCCTACCTATGATATTTCAACTTACAGCGAAAATGCCGCCGCACTCAACACCGCCCCAGGCTCACCTCTCTGGAACAGAGCGTTACTCTCAACCTATGCAACGGGTTCCACAATGAAACCCTCTGTTGCCATTGCAGCTCTTGAAGAAGGGCTTATTGACGAAGATTACACCGTTTATTGCAGCGGTATGTACAGCTATCTGGGTCAGAACTTCAAATGCGAGCAGGCACATATGACAAGATATGTTAATGTTGTAAATGCCATTGACGAATCCTGCAACACCTTCTTCTACGAAGTCGGTAAAAACATGGGCATTGAAAAGATGAATGAATACAGAACTCTTTTCGGTCTTGGCGCAAAAACGGGATGTGAACTTGGTGAAGCATCAGGTGTGCTTGACAGCCCCGAATACCGTGCATCCCTTAATCAGAAATGGCTCCCCGGTTACACCGTACAGTCAGCCATCGGTCAGGCGGGCAACCTTTTCTCTCCCATTCAGCTTGCAAACTATTGCGCAGCCGTTGCAAACGGCGGCACAAGACACAGAACCCACTTTGTAAAGTCGGTTAAAAGCTACGATTACTCCCGAACCGTTTTCGAAAATGAGGCAGAAATCGTTGCAGAAACAGGTGTATCCGAAAAAACACTTGAAATCGTACGACGCGGTATGCTTGAAGTTGGTACCACAGGCTACTGTTCATCATATTTTGCACATCTGCCCGTGCAGGTTGCCGCAAAAACAGGTACATCTCAGGAAATCCGTAAAATCGGCGGAGTTTCCGTCAAGATAAATAACGGTTTTCTTATTGCCTTCGCACCCTATGATAACCCGGAAATCGCTGTTGCCGTTGTTGGTGAAGGTATGACCTCGGGCACATTCCTTGCTTCCGTTGTTGCGGATATCGTTGAATATTACTACGGTCAGAGCGATACTCTTGATTCATATCAGCAGGAAAATGTGCTTATACCCTAAAAGGAGATTAACTATGTCACAAATCATACTCGTTGCCTCGGGAAAAGGCGGCTCAGGCAAATCCTCGTTTGTTACGGGGGTCAGCAGAGCTTTGACCTCTTTGGGCAAAAATGTGCTTGCAGTTGATTGCGACATCGGACTGCGCTCCCTCGATATTATGTTTGATGTTACGGAAAAGGTTGTTTTTGACTGGGGTGATCTTCTTATGGAGCGTTGCACAGCGGAGCAAGCCATCATCAAGGGCGAAATTGATCTGCTTGCCGCACCCAGAAGCTTCAGCGATGACTTTACTCCCGAAAAAACCGCAGAGCTTTTCAAATCCTTTGCGGATAAATATGATTATATTCTGCTTGACGCACCCGCAGGCATTGACAGAGGCTTTATTCTTGCCGCTTCCGCCGCAGACAGAGCCGTTGTTGTTTCAACTCCCGATTATGTTTGTGTAAGAAGTTGCGGCAGAGCCTTTGATGAGCTTCGCCGTATGGGTAAAGATGATGTCAGACTTGTCATAAATATGTTTGAAGTAAAGCCTGTGTGCAAACGCAGACTTCTCAACATTGACCAGTGTATTGACGAAACAGGCGTACAGCTTCTCGGAGTTGTGCCCCGTGACTATAACATATCATTCAGCACCGTAACGGGCAAAAAGCCCCCCTCAGATTCAACCTCAACCCTTGCATTTTCAAGAATTGCAAGGCGCTTAACCGGTCAGAGAATACCCCTTATCTGTGAATAGGATGTTTATATGAATAACAGCACAATCGCCGCCATTGCAACTCCCAATGCACCGGGCGGCATAGGAATAGTCCGCATTTCAGGTGAAAACGCCCTTGATGTTGCGGCGAAAATTTTTAAAACCGTAAGCGGTAAATCCGTTGCAGAAAGCAAGGGATATTGCGCCCATTTCGGCAATGTTTATGATAATAACGAAAGGCTTGACGAGGCGGTATGCCTCGTTTTTCGTGCACCCAGAAGTTATACGGGCGAGGATGTTGCCGAAATTTCCTGCCACGGCGGTCTTTATGTAACCAAACGTGTTCTCCGTGCCTCACTTGATGCAGGTGCCGTGCCCGCAGAAGCAGGCGAATTCACAAAGCGTGCCTTCCTTAACGGCAAACTCGACCTTGCCGCCGCCGAAAGTGTTATGGCACTCATCGGCGCATCAGGTAAGCAAGCCGCTGCCGCCGCACTCAACACTCTTGAAGGCAGTCTGAGCCGTGAAATCAAGGAGGTTGCTCAATCCATTGTTTCCGTCTGCGCTTCACTTGCCGCCTGGGTTGATTACCCCGATGAAGATATTGAGGATACAAGCGCTCAGGATATGCTGCCCGTATTTGAAAATGCAAAAAAAGAATTATCTGATATAATCCGCCGTTATGACTGCGGCCGTGCCGTTACCGACGGCATTGATGCCGTTATTGTGGGCAAGCCCAATGTAGGCAAATCAACGCTGATGAATATGCTTACGGGCTTTGAACGCTCCATTGTTACCGACATCGCAGGCACAACCCGTGATGTGGTTGAAGAAAAAATCGTTCTCGGCGAAATCATTATGCGTGTTGCGGATACGGCAGGCATAAGAGAAACCGAAAATGTGGTTGAAAATATAGGTGTAAATCTGGCACGCCGCCGACTTGAAAGAGCTGAGCTTGTGCTTGCAGTTTTTGACGGCAGTGAGCCTCTCACCGACGACGACCTTGATATTATAAATCAGAGCAAGGGTAAAAAAGCCGTTGCACTTCTCAACAAGGCAGACCTTCCTCTTTCCGCAGACCGACAGGTAATTGCCGATTCCTTTGAGTATGTGGTAGAGCTTTCCGCCTCAACGGGCGAAGGCAGAGATGAGCTTGAAAGGGCAGTTGCAAAAATCTGCTCCACCGATGAATTTAATCCCAACGCCGCCTGCCTGACAAGCGAAAGGCAGAGGCAGTGCTGCGTGAATGCACTCAGCTCAATAGAGGATGCCCTTGCCGCAATTCACGGCGGAATGACTCTTGATGCGGTAAATGTGTGTGCCGACTGCGCAATTGATGCACTTCTTGAACTCACGGGCGAAAAAGCAACCTCAGCTGTTGTTGACGAGGTGTTTTCAAGATTTTGCGTCGGAAAATAAGATTATTATTCGTAATAAGAATAATAATTCTCATTTTTAGTGCTTTTTCGGAATAATAAACCCGATTTTCGGATACAGACGATTACGTAAATCAAAACGACCTGAGCATCGTTTCAAAAATTTCCATTGGCTGTAAACGAGAGGTTTTTCAAGAAGATTTTTTGCTCGATTTGAAAAGTTTTCCACTATGTCGACCTCGGATGCGGTATAACTTTTTGCAGGCTCCCCTGTGAATATTTCAGCAATTTAAATCGATAAACCGCAATAAAAACGGTGCAGACTGCACTCCAAAAACAATAATTCCGAATTACGCATTTCGAATTCATAATTATAAAGTGGTGTTATTATGGAATACATTTCAGAAAATTTTGATATTGCCGTTATCGGCGCAGGGCACGCAGGAATTGAAGCGGGTCTTGCCGCCGCACGCCTCGGATGCAAAACGGCGGTTTTCACAATCAACCTGGATTGGGTAGGCAATATGCCCTGTAACCCCTCCATCGGCGGTACATCAAAGGGACATCTTGTCCGTGAGATTGATGCTCTCGGCGGTGAAATGGGCGTTGCTGCCGACCTTAACACCCTGCAAAACAGAATGCTTAATCTTGGCAAAGGCCCTGCGGTTCACAGCCTGCGTGCTCAGATTGACCGCCGTGCATACTCCGATTATATGAAATCCGTTATGGAAAAGCAGGAAAATCTTTATATCCGTCAGGCTGAAATAATTGATATCCGCAAAGACGGTGATGAATGGATTCTTAAAACACGGCTTGAAGCACTTCACAAGGTAAAGGCGGTTATTATCGCAACGGGAACCTTCCTTGCAGGTAAGGTTTTTATCGGTGATGTTTCATATGACAGCGGTCCCGACGGAGTGTTCCCCTCTGTTGAGCTTGCAACCGCACTGAAAAATATGGGTGTTATGACTCGCCGATTCAAAACGGGTACCCCTCCAAGAATCAACCGCCGCAGTGTTGATATTCAAAACCTTGAACCTCAGTACGGTGATGAGAAAATTACTCATTTTTCATACAGAAAAGATATTGAGGTCCGCAATACGGAGCCTTGTTACATAACATATACCGGCGAAGAAACCAAGCGTATTATCCTTGAAAATCTTCACCGTTCACCCCTTTATTCAGGCAAAATTGACGGCGTAGGTCCCCGATATTGCCCCAGTATCGAAGATAAGATTGTGCGTTTTTCAGAAAAAGAACGCCATCAGATATTCGTTGAACCCTGCGGAGCAAATACAGATGAGATGTATTTGCAGGGTCTGTCATCCTCACTTCCCGAGGATGTTCAGCTTAAAATAGTCCACAGCATACCCGGTCTTGAAAAAGCAGAGTTTCTCCGCACCGCATATGCCATTGAATACGACTGCGTTGACCCTCTTTCACTCAGACAGACTCTTGAATTCAAGGATTTTGAAGGTCTTTACGGTGCAGGTCAGTTCAACGGTTCAAGCGGATATGAAGAAGCCGCCGCCCAGGGACTTGTTGCAGGTATGAATGCCGCACTTAAAATTCAGGGCAAAGAACCCGTTATTCTTGACCGCACAACCTCATATATCGGCACACTTATTGATGACCTTGTCACCAAAGGCTGCTCTGACCCTTACAGAATGATGACATCCCGCTCTGAATACCGTCTCATTCTCAGGCAGGATAACGCAGACCGTCGGCTTACTGAAATCGGATATAAAGCAGGTCTTATCAGCGAAGAAAGATATGCGGAATTCCTTAAAAAGCTTGAACTTATTGCCGCTGAGCGTGAAAGAGTTGCCAATCTTTCCATTCCCAAATCCCCTGAAATTGATGAAATGCTTGTTTCACGTGAAACATCTGCGCTTGAAAAAGGTCTGAAAATGATTGAGCTTCTCCGCAGACCTCAGATTGGATACAAGGATTTAACCCCATTTGATACAACCAGACCCGACCTGTCTGATGATATTTTTGAGCAGGTTGAAATCGATATCAAGTACGAAGGCTACATAAAACGACAGCAAATGCAGATAAATGAGCTTCGCCGACTCGAAGTCAAGCGTCTCCCCGAGGACCTTGATTATAAATTAATTACGGGTTTGCGTCTTGAAGCTATTGAAAAGCTTTGTAAAATAAGGCCTGAAACTGTTGGTCAGGCTTCAAGAATTTCGGGCGTTTCTCCTGCTGATATTTCAGTTTTACTTATTTACCTTGAAAGGAACGGAATAAATGTATAATTCCTCACTGATGATTTCCGATGCGGAAAGACTGGGTATTTCTCTGACCGATGAGCAATTAAGCCGATTTGAAAAGCTTTCTAATTTGCTTGTTGAACAGAATAAAACAATGAATTTAACTGCCATAACCGATCCTGACGGTATAGCTGTCAAGCATTTTGCAGACAGCATATCCGTACTGACTGCCGCAGAAATGCCCCAAGGCGCAAAGGTGCTTGATGTGGGTACAGGCGCAGGTTTTCCCGGTATTCCTCTGCTGATTATGCGTCCCGACCTTGACCTGACTATGATTGACAGCACTGCCAAGAAACTGAAATATGTTGAAAACACTGTCAATGAGCTGGGTCTTACGGCAACAACCCTGCATACAAGGGCTGAGGAAGCAGGTCAGAGCAAGGAATACAGAGAAAAATTTGATTTTGTCTGCTCCCGTGCAGTTGCGGCGCTGAATGTTCTTTGCGAATACTGTCTGCCTTTTGTAAAGCAAAACGGTCTGTTTATTGCCATGAAGGGTGCAAAGGCACAGGAAGAAATAGACGGTGCAAAGTCTGCCATAAAGCTTCTTGGCGGTAAGATTATTGCAGAAAAGTCATTTTCTCTTTCTGACGGCGGCGAAAGAACCCTTGTTGTTATCAAAAAGATATCGCAAATTCCGCCTAAATACCCAAGACCCTCTGCACAGATTGCCAAAAAGCCACTTTAAATTTAATATTAATTGTCGTTTTGAAACGAACGATTAAGCTGGACAATCCCCTCTTTCGGTGCTATGATTTAAGCAAGAAAACCGAACGGGGGGATTTACTGTTTGAAAAACAATAAATATAAAATCGGCGGTCAGATAATTCTTGTGCCACATGAAGAAATATTTCCGAACCCCAATCAGCCCCGTAAAAGGTTTGATTTTGACGAGCTTGAAGGGCTTGCCCAAAGTATAAGGCAAAACGGAATAATTCAGCCCATTGCAGTAAGGGTAAACGAAAAAGGTCAGTATGAACTGATTTCAGGCGAAAGGCGGCTCCGTGCATCAAGGCT
The DNA here is from genome assembly GCA_036309745.1 of Acutalibacteraceae bacterium. Lineage (GTDB taxonomy): Bacteria > Bacillota > Clostridia > Oscillospirales > Acutalibacteraceae > CAG-177. The sequence goes on from JAXJTD010000106.1 coordinate 202,567, forward strand.
TGTAGGTATAACCCGTATACCCTGCATCATAATGGAGGCAAATGACAGCAAATCCGCACTTTTTGCCCTTATTGAGAACATACAACGCACCGACCTGAGCTTTTTTGAAGAAGCCGTTGCAATAGATAAACTGATTAACGAATACGGGATGAGCCGTGACGAAGTATGCAAAAAGCTTGGCAAAGCACCCCCTACCGTATCGAACAAGCTCCGTTTACTTCGGTTGCCCGAAGAAATAAGGCTGAAAATCGTTCAGGAAAACCTGACAGAGCGTCACGCAAGAGCATTGCTCAGACTTAATAACCTCAGCCAGATTCAGCGGGCACTTTCAATAATATCTGAAAAAAGGCTGAATGTTGAAGAATCTGAAAAGCTTATTGATCAGATTCTGAATAATGACAGCCGCCGCAGGCAGCCGCCCGTCAAGCTTTTCAAGGATGTACGCATTTTCGTAAATACGCTCAACCACGCAGTTGACACTATGCGCAGAGCAGGAATTGAAGCTGATTCTGCCAAAAGCGAAACGGATGAATATATTGAATATATTGTCCGCATCCCCAAAACAGGCAACTGTGTAATAAAAGCAAAACGTACATCCGCTTAATTCAGACAACTTCTTACCATATCTTTCTCTTTCACACCCACATCCACAGCGGGAGGGGCAGGTTTAACCCTGCCCCTCTTGCTGTTTCACGTGAAACAATATTTTATTTTTGTCTTTTCTTTTCAAAATATATGTGTTATACTGTAAAAGCACTTAAAAATCTATTACATTATATATTATATATTCAGGAGAGATTATTTTGGGAAAAACCGTTGCAATAGTCAATCAGAAAGGCGGCGTAGGTAAAACAACCTCTGCCGTTAACCTTACTGCGGCGCTGGGCAGCAAGGGATATAAAGTTCTGCTTGTTGATATCGACCCTCAGGGTAATTCCACAAGCGGTCTCGGTGTAAATAAAAGAGGTCTTGAAAAATCCTCATACAGCGTGCTTATCGGCGGATGTCCTGCTGAGGAAGCAATCGTCGAAACGCCCTATGCCAATGTTTTTGTTATGCCTTCAAGTATGGACCTTGCAGGTGCAGAGCTTGAACTTGTTGAAACTCAGAAAAGAGAATCAAGGCTTAAAAATTCGCTTGCACTTGTAAAGGATAAGTTTGATTTTATTTTTCTTGACTGTCCCCCATCTCTGGGACTCATTACCCTTAACGGTCTTTGTGCCGCAGATACGCTGATAGTCCCCATTCAGTGCGAATTCTTTGCACTCGAAGGTCTGTCACAGCTTATTTCAACCGTGCGTACCGTAAAGCGTCTTTATAATCCCTACATAGAAATCGAAGGCGTTCTGCTGACAATGTATAACGGTCAGCTCAACCTTACACAGCAGGTTGTTGAGGAAGTCAAGCGCTGCTTCCCAAAAAAGGTTTATTCAACCGTCATCCCCAGAAACGTACGCCTTTCAGAGGCACCCAGCTACGGTCAGCCCGTTATGTATTATGACAAATCATCAAAGGGTGCTCACGCTTATAATGATCTGGCAGACGAATTTCTTAAACTGAACGGTAGATAAGGAGAAATAATATGGCACCTAAAAAAAGCGGACTTGGCAGAGGTCTTGATTCTCTGCTTTTGGATAACTCACTTGAAGAAACCGGCGCAGGTCAGCCTGTAAAGCTGGGTCTTATGGAAATCGAACCTAATAAAGAACAGGCCAGAAAACAGTTTGATGACGATGCACTTTCAGAGCTTGCGGATTCAATCGCACAGCACGGTGTTCTTCAACCCCTGCTTGTCCGTCCTATGATTGGCGGCGGATACCAGCTTGTTGCAGGCGAAAGACGATGGAGAGCAAGCCGCATTGCAGGGCTCACTCAGGTACCCGTTATAATAAAGGAACTTACGGATACCGAGGCCGCAGTTATTTCGCTGATTGAAAACTTGCAACGAGAAGACCTTAACCCCGTTGAAGAAGCTTTCGGCTTTGCAAGTCTTATGAAAGATTTCAACCTTACTCAGGAAGAAGCTGCTCAGCGTGTAGGCAAATCACGCCCTGCCGTTGCAAATGCACTCCGTCTTCTCAGACTTCCCGAAGCTGTACTTGATATGGTTCGTGAAAATAAGCTTTCCGCAGGTCACGCAAGGGCACTCGCCTCTCTCAGCGATGAAAAGCTGATTGTATCAACAGCAGAATTTGTTGTTGGAAAGGCGCTCTCAGTAAGAGCAACCGAAAAGCTTGTAAAGTCACTTTCTGCCGAAAAGAAAGAAAAGAAAAAGACTCCTTCAAGAAACAGCTTTTTTGATGAGGTTGAGCTTTCACTCAATAACAGTCTTGGCAGAAAAGCTAAGGTTATTACTAAAAACGGAAAAGAAGGCGGTACTCTTGAAATCGCATTTTTCGACAAAGATGACCTTGCAAGAATCGCAAATATTCTCTCTGCACTTGAATAAAGTAATCAACCGTCCGATACCGAATCGGGCGGTTTTTCCGTAAAAAAAGTTAATAACGTGTGGTAAAAGTGGGATAACTACCTCAAATTTGCTCTTTTTTTATATGTATATTCCCTTTTGTTGGGAAAATAATATTTTTGAAAAAATCAAAAAAATATTAAATTTAGGCTTGACATTTTCATTTCTCTTTGCTATAATCTCTCTTGCAGTTGCGGATGTAGCTCATCTGGTAGAGCGCCACCTTGCCAAGGTGGAGGTAGCGAGTTCGAGCCTCGTCATCCGCTCCATGAAAAAACCTTTGTCTTCGGACAAAGGTTTTTTGTTTTTTATAATCCGATTGAAAAAATTTTTAGCAGATGTTATAATGAATGTAACTAACCGGATGGGAGGTAAATTTATGTATAACATTCTCATTTGCGATGACGAGGCTGATATCCGTTCTGCTCTTAAAATTTATCTTGCAGGCAGTGATGACTATAACATCATTGAAGCCGAAAACGGCAGTCAGGCACTTGAAATAATTAAAAAACAGAATATTCACCTATTGCTTATGGATATTATGATGCCTGTTATGGACGGTCTTCGCGCACTTGCCCGTCTGCGTGAAAACGGAAACAATATACCCGTTATTCTGCTGACAGCAAAAAGCCAGGATACGGATAAGATTATGGGTCTTAACCTCGGTGCGGATGATTATATTACAAAACCCTTCAACCATGTTGAGGTTATTGCCAGAGTCAAATCTCAGATTCGCAGATATGTGCGTTTCGGAGGCTCGGCGGATGCACAGCCCAAATCCGATATTTTAAGAAACGGCGGAATTGAACTTGACGTTGAGGCAAAATCCGTTACCGTAAACGGTGAACACGTCAATCTTACTCCCACTGAAATGATGCTTCTTAAATTCTTTATGGAAAATACGGATAAAGTTTTTCCGCCCAAGCAGATTTACCGCCTTGTGTGGGGTGATGACCCTCTGGGCGCGGAAAACACCGTTACCGTTCATATCCGACACCTTCGTGAAAAAATTGAAATTGACCCTGCAAATCCCGAACTTCTTATTGCAAGCTGGGGTCACGGATATAAAATGGTCAGCAAAAAAGTACCTGAAAAGATTTCAAGGAGAGATGATACGTGAAAAACGGACAAATGCGTTCTGAATCAGACCGCACCTCGTCAATAATTCTTCTTATTATTCTTACGGTTGTGGCAGTTGGCTGTATTCTTGGTATGAACTACCTTTTTGAATATAATTTCTATGAACCCAATGACTACGGCAACACAGCACGCAGCGTTGCGGTACAGATTTATTCTATGAGCGACTCGGAGCAGGCAATCGACTATTTCAACTGTGTTCACGAAAATAAAGACAAATACAGAATCAAGTATTACGAAGAAAAGTTTTCACGGGAAAACTCAAACTTTGTTTTTGTAATCAAAGATATCGCAACAAACCATACTCTTCTGGACAGTACGGCAAAGGGTGATATTTCCTTTGATGAGCTGAAAAAAACCACAAACTATACCGGCAGTACGGATTACATCACAACCGATAGCAGCGGTACGGTTATTCCCGTCAGACTTTCATATGCAATTATTGCGGAAGACGATCAGCAGGCAGCAGATAAATATACTCATGCCTTCCGATGGATTACTGCGGCAAACTCCCTGAAATATGTGCTTTTTGCCGTTTTGTTTTTCTGTATACTTCTTATAGTTATCTTTCTTTGTCTGCTCACAATAAATGCAGGCGAGATTAACGCCGAAACCGGCGAAATCGTGCCCGGTATTATTGACAGACTTCCGCTGGATTTCTGTACGCTTATGCTGGGTATGCTGTTTATGGTTGCCTGGGTTATCATAAGCCTGACCACGGCGGCTGACGTTGAAATGGTTCTTAACAACGTTGTTGTTATGTTCACCTGCGTTGCGGCAATACTTGTTATTCAGACCTATCTTACAACTCTTTCGGTAAGAGTAAAAATGGGTAAAATCTATAAAAATACCATCATTTATATGATTTACCGAAAATTCAAACGCAAGACTCCCAGAACTCTGAGACGAAAAGTTACAGAAATTTCTCCTTTCAGAAAACTTATAGCAGGTATTATCATTTTCTTCCTTTCGGAAGCGGCAATTCTTATTGCTCTGACCTATTTCGGCATCCTTGATAAATCCGCTCAGCCACGCTCCATAATGCTTATGTTCATTATTATATGGGGTATAACAAGGCTTATCGTAATTCCTGTTTTTTCAATGATTGCCATAAATCTTTATTATGTTAAAGAGGAAGGACAACGACTTGCACAAGGTGTTTTGGGCGACGAAATCACAAAAAAGCTTACTATTTCAAGTATCCGTGCTCACGGTAAAAACCTTGATCAGATTAAAAAAGAAATTCACAAGGCCGTTGACCAGGAGCTTAAAAGCGAAAAGCTCCGTAATGAGCTGATAACCAATGTTTCCCACGATATCAAAACTCCCCTTACAACAATAAAAAGTTACATTGAATTCCTGCAAAGAGATAATCTGACCGATGAACAAAGAAAAGAATATCTGGGAGTTGTTGCAAAGCATACGGAAAGACTTTCCGTGCTTGCAAACAATCTTGTTGAGGTTTCGCAGATTACCTCGGGCAATGTGGAAGTAAAGAGTGAAAAAACAAGCCTGAATATTGTTATTGATCAGACTCTTGACGGCTTTGCGTTAAAGCTTGAAGAAAACGAAATTCTGCCCAGAGTATTGATGCCCGATGAAGATATTTACATTATGGGTGACGGCGAATGGTTATGGAGAATTTTCTCAAACCTTTTCAACAATGCCTGCAAATACGGCGCACCGGGCACAGACCTTGAAATAAAACTTGAAACATCAGAGAAAAAAGCCTTTGTATATGTTTCAAATATTTCAAAAAAACCTATCAATATTGAAGGTGATGAATTACTTGAACGCTTTGTCAGAGGTGACAGTTCACGGCACACCGAAGGCAACGGACTTGGTCTTTCAATCGCCAAAAGTCTTGCAGAGCTTCAGGGTGGAACTCTTGAAATTTCTGCAAAAGAAGAAAGATTCACTGCAATTCTCAGCTTTGACCTTGCAGAATAGGATGAAAATAAAATGAAAAAAAGAATTGTATCGGCAGCCCTTGCGGTGCTTATGATTTCAGCCGTAACATCGTGTGCAGATGTAAAAAAAGCTGAAATTACACCTGCTGAAACCACATCGGCAGTGCACACAACATCAGCAATAACTACAACAGCAAACACCGTTACCACCACCGAGGCTCCGACCCAAACAACAACGGTTACCGAAAAGATAACAGAAATTATCACAACAACAATGGCGGTTACAACAACAAAACCCACAACAACCGCACCCTCAACAACACTTTCCATTTTTGATGAAAGCAAACTTGATTATTATAAAAAGGTAGAAAAAGCTTTCAGGGAAGATCTGAGATACGGCGTTTTCCGCAGAAGGAGTGTAACAAGTTATATTGATACCCTTATCGACGGCACGGGAGTTATTGTAAAGCAGGAAATATCCGAATATTATAACAGATATTTCTATAACGCAAGCCTTGATGACCTTCTTCCCGCCGCTGTGGAGAATATGGATATTTATTCCGATGCCATTGATGTTGTGCTTTCAATCATCAACGGTTACCGTAAAGAAAACGGAATAAAACCTCTTGTTCTCAGCAATAAATTAACGGAAATTGCCTGTGCCAGAGCAGAAGAAATTGCCTGGTCAGGTAACCATTCACACCGCAGACCCAACGGTAAATCCTGCTTCACCATTCTTAAAGATGCAGGTATAGATGAAGGCTATGCAGGTGAAAATATCGGCTGGGGATACGAAACTGCCGCCGATGTCTGCGAAGCCTGGAAAAATTCCGAAACACATTTAAAAAATATTCTTGACCCCGCCTTTTCAGAAATCGGAATCGGTGTTGCACCTGACCCCGACCCTGACGGAAAGCTTTGCTGGACACAGATATTTCTCGGTGAATAATAAAAACCCGTTATGAGAAATGAACTCATAACGGGTTTTATAGTCATTAATTACGCATTACGAATTGCGAATTCCGCATTAAAAATTAATCCTCGCTCCACCATTCGCTTTGCCAGATTCTTTCAGTCAGTGCGGCGGCAATACAGTTTATTTTCTCATAATCCATTGCTTCAACATAACATTTTTCAAGGTCATCGTGAATATCCTTTGCCATTTTCAAGGCACACACTGCCTCGTGCAGAAGCTCGTTTGCAGCTTTTTTTGCAAAGCTGATTCTTGATTTATGGGCAGATAATTCAGTGAGTGAATAAAAACGCTTTAAATTAACTGTTTTATCAGGCAGAATGTTAAGATTACAAAGTTTATCCGCCGTAAAAAATCCAAGAGACAATTCTTTGATTATAATGTGTCTTATTGCTTTTTCTCTGCCGATGCAGGGGCTTGAAATAACCGAAAATCCGCTTGCAAGAGCATAAGTACGGATTTCCGAAATAAGCTTTGATGCGGCGATTCCGAAATCATCCTCAAACACAATTTTCATATCGCAGAGTGAATTCACGGTGTCACTCAAAAACAAATATCCTTTGGGAGTAATTGCATCGAGAAGCCTTATTTTTTCCGTACCTATTCTTCCGGAAGGTTTTTTGAAGTGACGGCCCGCAACCCTTGATGCATAACGCATCAGCCTTTCTTCATCAAGGCTGTCACGGCAGATTTTTTCACCGTCGCCAAAAATTGAAAATGCAGATTCAATAAACCTCCTGCTCCGTTTATGGCAGGCCTTATTTTTATCTGTCAATTCTATTATTTTTTCTTTATTTGCAAAAAGAATATCTTTATTCCAGCAATCACCGAGATTAATTATTTCTCCCGTTGCGCCCGGATAATCAGGGTCAAGAGTATGAGGTGACGTACCGTCACAAACACTTACTCTAAGTGACGGGAAAATAATTCCGTCAAGTGAATCAGGGTCGGAAGAACAAAAAATCCTTTCACATTCAATATCCCTTTTTTCTATTTCATCCGCAATTTTTTTCATAAGCGAAGATTTTCCCGTACCAGGACCGCCTTTTATAATGTAGGTATACTGTCCTTCTATTTTTGGAGTAAGCTGATTGAAGCAGGAAAAAAATCCGTTTTTACCGCTTGAACCGAGAAAATAAGCCTCATTCATTTCTTATACCTCCGTGTGGGTTATTTATTATCAATTTATTCAGAAAGTTTGATTTTGTTAAAAAATATATGCAAAAAGAGGGCTGTTTTTTCTAAAATAAAGGGATTTCATAAAAATTTCACTTGATATTATTATAATTATATTATATAATGTATTGGTAACAATAATGGCAGAAGAGCTTTCTTTTGGTCATGTGGCGTGTGGGTCCTGTGCGACAGGGCACCGTGAACCATGTCAGGCGGGTGAACCGAGCAGCATTAAGCGGACAGTCTTGTGCGCCACAGTCTGCCTACCGCCATATGACCAAGGGAATGCTCTGTTTTTATATGCAAAGGATGTGAAAGGAATGTATCAGGCTCTTTACCGCAAATGGCGACCCAAGGATTTCAGCGATGTTTACGGCCAGCCCCATGTTACAAGAACTCTGCAAAGCCAGCTTGAAAGCGGCAGAATATCTCACGCATACCTTTTCACAGGTTCAAGAGGTACGGGTAAAACAACCTGTGCAAAAATTCTTTCAAAGGCAGTCAACTGCCTCAATCCCGTTAACGGCAACCCTTGTAACGAATGTGAAATATGCCGCGGAATCGAAAACGGATCAATTCTTGATGTTATCGAAATCGATGCTGCAAGTAATAACGGTGTTGATAACATCAGAGATTTACGCGAAGAAGCTAACTTCACACCAGCAAATGCAAAATTCAGGGTTTATATAATTGACGAGGTTCATATGCTTTCAATCGGTGCATTCAATGCTCTTTTGAAAACTCTTGAAGAACCCCCTTCACACGTTATTTTTATACTTGCGACAACAGAAATTCATAAGTTGCCCTCAACAATTCTTTCAAGATGCCAGCGTTTTGACTTCAAGAGAATTGCACCCGAGGATATTACTTCAAGGCTTATGTATGTTTCTGAAAAAGAAAATGTAAACCTTACACCCAATGCCGCAAGCCTTATTGCACGAATTGCCGACGGCGGTATGAGAGATGCGCTTTCACTGCTTGACAGATGCTTTGCAATGGGTACGGATATTGATGAAGATACTGTCAGCGATGCGGCAGGTATTGCAGGCACAATTCATCTTTTCTCTTTTTCTGAATATGTTGCAAAAGGTGATTTTACAAGCGCATTAAAGCTTGTTTCAAAGCTTCACAGCGATTCTTGTGACATTGACAGCCTTTGCACTGAACTTACTCTTCATTTCCGCAATCTTATGGTTGCAAAAACCGTTAATGACTGCGAAGGTCTGATTGTATGTTCAAAGGATGAACTTGAAAAGATAAAAGAGAGAGCAAGTCAGCTCAAAATTTCAAAAATTCTTTCCAGTATAGAAGTTCTTGAACAAACCGCAAAAAATATCAAAAATGCGGCAAACAAAAAAATTCAGCTTGAAGCCGCAGTTATAAAGATGTGTGCACCGTCAGCTTCATCAGGCGAAGGAATTTCCGTTGCTCTTGAAGACAGACTTAACGCAATAGAAGAAAAGCTTGCCTCACTTTCAAGCGGAAAAGTTCAGACATCTGCTCCTGCACCCGTTCAGGAACCGAAACCCGAGGTTAAACCCGAGCCTGTGCCTGCACCAAAAGTTCCCGTGTCGGAAGAAGCACCGCCTCCTCCCGCACCTCCTGCACCTTCGGCAGAAAATGAAATTTCTGTTCCCGAAGGCAATTTTGAGCAGTGGCCCGAGGTACTTGATAAAATAAAGCTTTATGATATTCCGCTTTTCGGAATTATGGCAAATTCAACTGCATCGGTTAAAAACGGCAGACTGGTTATTCAATCAGAAAATCCCACACTTTTTGATTTCATCTGCACCGATACTCACTCAAAAGAGCTTGCAAAAGCAGTTTTTGAGGTTGTAGGCAAAAAAATGAAAATTGCAGTTTCAAATACCGAAAAACCCAAAACGGCAACAAGTCCGTTGGAAAACTTAAAATCAAAAATTAATAACTTTAACAGTAACGGAGGATAATAATATGAAAGCAAGAATTCCCGGTGGCGCTCAGCAGGGCGGCAATATGATGAAAAAAATTCAGGAAATGCAGGAAAATATGCAGAAAATTCAGCAGGAGGTTGAAGAAACCGAATTTTCCTCATCCGTAGGCGGCGGTGCAGTTGAAGTTATAGTAAACGGTGCACACGAAGTTACCGCAGTTAACCTTAAACCTGAGGTTGTTGACCCCGAAGATGTTGAAATGCTTCAGGATCTTATTATTTCAGCATTCAACGAAAGCATCCGCAAGGCTAATGAAGCTATGGAAAAAGGTATGGAAAGAGCCAAAGGCGGCCTTTCAATCCCCGGTCTTTTCTGATGAGCGGATTTACACCTTCACTTGAAAAACTCATTGATCAATTTGCACGCCTGCCGTCCGTAGGCAGAAAAAGCGCGCAAAGGCTTGCTTTTTATATGCTTTCAATGAGTGATGAGGATGCACAGAAATTTACGGATACAATTCTTAATGCCAGAAGCTCAATAAAGCGTTGCAGTGTATGCTGCAACCTGACCGACGGCGAAGTATGCTCAGTTTGTTCATCACCTTCAAGGGATAAATCAACAATCTGCGTTGTTGAAGACCCGAGAGATGTTATTGCACTTGAACGCACCCACGAATATAACGGACTTTATCATGTGCTTCACGGTGTAATTTCTCCTATGAACGATATAAATCCCGAGGATATATGCATCAAGGAGCTTCTTTTAAGGCTTTCTGACGATACGGTGAAAGAAATTATTATGGCAACAAACCCAACCGTTGAAGGCGAAGCAACATCAATGTATATTTCAAGGCTTATAAAGCCTCTGGGAGTCAATGTAAGCCGCCTTGCATACGGTGTTCCCGTAGGTGCAGACCTTGAATATGCAGATGAATTTACTCTTATACGTGCTCTGGAAGGAAGAAATGAACTTTAAAAATTACCGAAAGTTTTCCACTTATTTATACTTTTCCACATTTCGGTTTTCCACCTTTACACATTGTAAGATTTTACCGTGTTGAAAACTACGGGTTGTCCACAAAATAAAGTTAATAAATTTTCCATCAGTTTCCTTTATTTTCAAGGCTTTCCGAAGTTATACCATATTTCAACACCCCCTACTATTACTACTATAATTAAGATATTATTTACTTACATAAATAACAAAAAATTTGTTTTTTTGCCGCTTGCGGCATCAGAAAGGTTTTCCGTTTGTGGAAAACCCAAGGAGGAACAAAAATGAAAATTTATTGCAACACAACAGAGCTTTCGGAAGCTTGCCAGAATGTTCAGAGAGCAGCTTCATCAAAAACTGCAATTCCGGCTATTGAAGGTATTCTTATGGTAGCAAAGGAAGGCACTCTTACCCTGACAGGCTACGACCTCGAAATGGGTATCACAACCTCAATCCCCGCAAAAATTGAAGAAGAAGGCGAACTTGTTCTCAATGCCCATATGTTCAGTGAAACTCTCAGAAAGCTTCCTGAAAGTACGGTAAGTATTTTCAGCGATCAGAGAAATATTGCGGCTATTGCCTGCGGTGAATTTGAGTCTACCCTTATCGGTATTTCCGCAGAAGAATATCCTGATCTTCCTTCCGTATCAGGAGGTTATCCCATTACCGTAAGCCAGGAAATTCTTAAAGATATGGTAAGAAAAACGATTTTCTCTGTTTCTGTTAAGGACAGTAAGGTTGTTCACACAGGTGTGAAGTTTGAGATTGAAGAAAATCACATTAGACTTATTGCTGTTGACGGTGTACGCCTTGCCATAAGAAATGAAAAAATCGATTACAGCGGTGAAGTTCTTTCATTTGTTGTTCCTGCAAAGACTCTTTCAGAAGTTGTGAAGCTTATGAAAGACGGTGATGAGAATGTTACCATCAGCGTTGGAAAGAGACATATTATTTTTGAACTCTGCGGTTATCAGATTATTTCACGTCTTCTTGACGGTGAATTCCTTAACTATAAAGCCGCTATTCCTTCATCAACCAAAACAGTTATTAACGTAAATACAAAGAGCTTTATAGAAAGTATCGACAGAACATCTCTTATTATCACAGATAAAATCAAGAGTCCCGTTAAGTGTGTATTTGAAGATAACCTTATCAAAATTTCAAGCATTACATCACTTGGTACTGCAAACGATAAGATTTCTGCTCTTATTGAAGGTGAAAGCTGCACGGTAGGTTTTAATAATAAGTATATGATTGAAGCTCTCAGAGTCTGTGACACCGATGAAGTCAGAATTATGCTTAACGGTGCGGTTGCACCTATTCTTATCGTACCCAAGCAGGGTGATGAATTCATATTCCTTATTCTTCCCGTGAGGCTGAAAAATGAAGATTAAAGTTAAAGTTGCTCCTAAAAAGCAGGTAAATAAAAAAATCGACACTGATTTTATCAGACTTGATGCATTTTTGAAGATGTGCGATGCCGTGCAGACAGGCGGTCACGCAAAAATCGTTATTCAGGAAGGCGAAGTAAGAGTCAACGGCGAAATCTGCACTCAGAGAGGTAAGAAGCTCAGAAGCGGAGACAATGCCGAATTTGAAAATGTAATTTATAATGTAGAATAATTCTGAAAGGCGGCGGAAAATATGATAATTAAATATCATTCCGCCCGAAATTTCAGAAATCTTGATGATATTTCCTTTGAACCTCACCCTGAAATGAATGTTATTTACGGTGAAAACGGTCAGGGAAAAACAAATATTATTGAAAGCATATGGCTTCTGACGGGATTTTACAGTTTCAGGGCAAGAAAAAATGCCCAGCTTATTGAGCAGGGCAAAAATGAAGCTGAAATTGAGAATAATTTTTATTCACATCAGCGTGAACAAAATGCGGTTATGAAAATAAATAAACGCAAGGAAATTATTCTTAACGGAATCAAAGAAGAATCCCCCAGAGTTATGATGGGCAAATATTTTGCCGTTGTTTTTTCACCGTCTACCCTCGGTCTTGTTCAGGACGGACCGGGTGAAAGAAGAAAAATGCTTGATATTGCGCTGAGCCTTATAAAGCCGAATTATGCAGTGATAATGTCAAGATATCTCCGTGTTCTTGACCAGAGAAATGCACTTCTGAAAAAATTCGGTGAAAGAAGCTTTGAAAACGATTATATTTTACCGTGGGATACAGAGCTTGCAAATTTAGGCGCAAAAATCATTAAATACCGCCTTGATTATGTAGAAATGCTTTCAGAAATTTCTGCTGAAATATATAAAGGTATAAGTTCAGGCAGGGAAGAATTTTCATTTTATTATGATTTTTCAAAAGAAAACATAAGTGAAGAAGAAATAAAGGAAAAGCTTGTTGGCGAAATAGAAAAATCCCGTGAAGCTGACATAAAAAGGCTTTATACAAACGCAGGCCCTCATACTCACGACCTTGTTCTCAACCTTAACGGAAGGGATGCAAGAGTTTTCGGCTCTCAGGGTCAGCAAAGGTCATGTGCCCTTGCTCTGAAATTGGGTGAAGCATCAATTATAGAAAAAATAACGGGTGAATGTCCCGTTGTGTTGCTTGATGATGTTATGAGCGAGCTTGACGAAGGCAGACAGACCTTTATTCTGAATTATCTTGATAATTGGCAGGTATTTATAACCTGCTGTGACCCGTCAACTCTCCTTCGCTCCAAAAAAGGCAAGGCATTTGAGGTATCTGACGGAAAAATAAAAGAAATGGAGTAGACTATGTATCTGCATCTCGGTATGGATAAGGTTATAACCTTTGATGAAATCATAGGTATTTTTGACCTTGATACAACCACCGTTTCAAAAAGTACAAGAAATTATCTTGCAAAGGCTGAGAAAGCGGGAATTGTTGAAAATATATGCTACGATTTGCCCAAATCTTTTATTGTTTGCAGAAATAAAGACGGTGAAGATAAAGTATATATTTCGCAGATTTCATCAACTACTCTGCTTAAAAGAACAAATTATGTTGACAGCCTTAATAATGTATAAAAAACCGCCTTTTCAGGCGGTTTTCTTTATATCTGTTCAATTATTCTTCCGCCGCCGATGACAGTGTTTCCGTCATAGAAAACTGCGCTCTGACCGGGAGTTATTGAGCGTTGGGGTTCATCAAAAATAACCGTAACCGTGCCGTCTGCATTGGGTGTCACCGTTGCAGGTTGTTCCTTTGCTCTGAAACGGATTTTAACATCACAGCGTATAGAATCTTCAAGTTTATCAAAAGCAATAAAATTGAGATTATCAGCAATAAGTCCCGTGTTATACTGACTTCCGTTTTCGCCGATGGTTACAGTATTATTTTCAGCAGAAATAGATGTAACAAACATAGGCTTACCAAATGCGCCAAGACCTTTTCTCTGACCGATTGTGTAGTTGATAATTCCGTTATGAATGCCCAGAATATTACCGCATTTATCAATAAAATTGCCCTTTGGCGAAGTGATTCCCAGCGATGAAAGATAAGCAATGTAATCATCATCGGGAACAAAGCATATTTCCTGGCTGTCACGCTTTTCCGCAACGTGAATTCCTGCTTCTTCCGCTTTTTTTCTTATAAAATCTTTTTCAAGTCCGTCAAGGGGAAACATTGAATGAGAAAGCTGAAACTGATTGAGTTTATAGAGAAAATAACTCTGATCTTTTGCGGAATCACTGCGTTTTAACAGATAACGGTTATCTGTTTTTTCTATTTTTGAATAATGACCTGTTGCAATTCCGTCACAGCCGTTTTCAAGTGCATAATCAAGCATTGTTCCGAATTTTATTGCATAATTACATTCCACACACGGGTTTGGTGTACGGGCAGAAATATATTCCGAAACAAAGGGGTCAATCACCGATTTTCTGAAAATTTCTCTGCGGTCAACAACACGAAGTTCTATACCCAATCTGTCAGCAATCCGCTGAGCATCCGAAATATCGGCATCAGCAGCATTTTCGGGTTTAAGGCGCAGAATTATGCCCATAACATCGAAACCCTGTTCAAGAAGTATGTGTGCGGCGGCGGCACTGTCAACTCCTCCGCTTAATCCTACGGCAATTTTTTTCATAAAACCCCTCCTTTTTTCCATAATAAAATTATTATATCATAAGTTTTTCTAAAATAAAATACTGCATTGGAAAATTAAGATTTTATTGAACAATTAAGGGCTCATCTGTCAAAAAATACTTGCAGAAAAATTTTTATTGTTGTATAATTATAGTATATTAGGACACTGTGCGTTTTTTAGAGAGAGGTAATAATTATGCCGGCAGATTTGCATTGTCACACAAAATTATCAGACAGTTCAATGGGTATTGATGACCTTATTGTGCTTGCTCAGAAGAAAGGAATAACTACTATCGCCATTACCGACCGTGACTGTCAGGCAGGCACCGTCAGAGGTAAAATTATCGGCGAAAGAAGAGGTATAACCGTTATCCCCGGTGTTGAATTATCTGCAACAGATACCAAAAGAGGGGATAATGTTGAAATTCTTTGCTACCTGAGTGACAGCCCTGACAGACTTGAAGGTCTTTGCCACAGAAACATTGTTCAGCGTAAAAAGGCAAGTCAGCTTATGACACTGAAAATTGCCCGTAAATATCCCATTACACCTGAGCTTGTGCTTAAATGTGCAACAGGTGCTACTGCTGTATTTGAGCAGCATATTATGCACGCTCTTTTTGAATGCGGTCTTACCGACAGAATTTATGGCGAGCTTTATGATGAGCTTTTCTCACCCGAAAGCCCCGAAAATGTGCTTGTTAAGGTTACATATCCCGATGCTGCCGAGGTAATTGATGCAATTCACGAGGCAGGCGGTGTTGCAGTGCTTGCACACCCTGTTGTAAGCAACTGCTTTGAACTTATGGAAGAGCTGGCTGAAAAGGGTATTCTTGACGGTATTGAGGTATATCATCCTGAAAATACTCCCGAACAGACTGAAATGCTTAAAAAGTTTGCAAAGGACAAGGGTCTGCTTGCTCTCGGCGGCACTGAATTCAAGGGTATGTATTCAAAAAATAAGGTCAGCATAGGCGATTGTCTGACTCCCGATGCTGATGTAAAGGCTCTCATAAGTTACAAAAACAAAATGAAGAAAAAGAAAGCGGCAATGGAGAAATAAAATGAAACACAACGATGATGACATTAAAATTTTTCATCCGTCAAAAAAAGAAGGTGCAGGGGCAGACCTTGCAGAGCTGGCACTGCTGATGGATACTTACCGCAGTAACGGCAATATGGAAAAGGCAAAAATGCTTGGTGAAAAGCTTGCAGATCTTTCTCCTGAGAATATCTGCTCAGGGGATGCATCAAAGCTGAGCACAAATGAGGTAAGGCTTCTCAGAGCGCTTATGGTGTTTTCTGCACAGATATCACTGCATAAGTATCTGCCTCATCAGATGCTTGCATCTCAGGCAATAAACGCAATGTATTCGAAAATTTCAAAACTTCATCAGGGACTTTTTGAAAATATTTCAGACGGCTCATCCTATACCTTCTACTATCTTTCCGTGCGTAAAAACAGAGATGTTGAAGAAAATATAGGCAAAAACTATGCAATGCTCTGCGGCAGAGATAGCGATGAATTTTATGCGGCTCTGGGTACAAGAGTTTATATTGATACCGATATGACGATATGCGATATGATTGAAGAATTTGAATTCAAAGAATAAAAAAGAGAGGGATTTTTTATATGTGGCTTTTAATTAAACAGGCAATAGCACTTGTAGTTTCAGCTCTGCTTACGCTTTTCCCTTCAAGTGAATTTCTTAAAAGCTTTGATGCTCTCGAACTTGCAACAGAAAGAGAAAACTGCCTTCTGAATGCATCAATTATATCCGATATTCATATTGATGTTGAATGGCCCATCGGTGAGTGGGTATGGGAAAACGGACTTAACGACCTTGAACGCTCAAAGGATACCATTGATGCACTCATTGTTCCCGGCGACCTTACAAACTACGGTGACAGTGATTCAATGGCAAGCTTTTTCAATATTATTGCAGAAAGTGACTGTGCTGAAAACTGGGTTATTGCAATGGGTAACCACGATGTAGGCCACGTTGAGGATATCACTCAGGAAGAGGCAAGACAGTTCTTTATCAAAACCTTCAATGAGCTTAACCCCACTGGTGAGCAGATTGAGAAGGCATACTATAAAACCGATGTAAACGGTTACAGATTTGTTGTTCTCTGTGACGACGGCGACGATACCTGGGACTGCCCCGATATGACACCCGAGCAGATTCAGTTCCTTGACGACTCACTTGCTGAGGCTGCCGACAGAGATATGCCTATGTTTGTTATCTGTCACGTACCCGTTGAAGGTGTTAACGGTCAGGATATTATTTATCCCGACGGCGGACTTGATGACAACAGCGATGCAGTAAGAACAATTCTTGAAAAATATGAAAATGTTTTCTTCATCAGCGGTCATGTTCACACAGGCATCAACGGACCCCTTGTTGAAAATGCATTCGGTTTTTCATGTGTTGAAACCCACAACGGAGTTAACTACATCAACCTTCCTACTTATATGATAGTTAACCGTTACGGTGTGCCCTGGGGCGGTATGGGCTTCCAGATGGAAGTTTATGAGGATGAAGTTCTTTTCAGAGCAAGAAACTTCGGTTCATCAAAATGGTATCCCGTTTACGACCACAGCGTACCTCTTGTATAAAAAATAAGAGCTGTCTGAAAAGACAGCTCATTTTTTTATTCTTTGATTCCGTAAAAATGGATAATGTTCATATCCTCCTGCATATCAAGGCCATGTGAACCGCAGTCGCCGTCAATTTCGTGGCAGCCGTGGTCGGGGCAGAAGCCGTAGAATACGCTGTGATTTTTCCACTGAGTGCTGATTTTTTCAACGAGTTCAGCATAAAAATCAATGTTCATTTCAAGGGCTTTCAGTGAAGCTTCCGCTTCGGGTCCGTGCTTATGCATAGTGCCGTCATAATTGCCGTTGTAAATAACAATAAGGTCGTAATTATCCTCATCAATGAGGGAGAGAGCTTTTGCGTTGACCTCTTCGGGGGTATCATAAATAAAATAATCCATTTCTCTTTCAAGAAAAATCATTGAAATGCTGTCTTTTGCGGTGGAAACGATTGCAGCTTTTTTGCCTGTTTTTATGTAACTGTCGAAAATCGTGTTAACCGTCAGCACGGGTTTTTCGTATTTTCTGATTCCGTGAATTTCGGGCATTACTCCCGAATACATTGAGGCAAAGCAAACGGGTGTAACGCTGGGCATAACGGAAAGCATGGGCAATGCAAGATCTGAGCAAAGCGCTGCCTTTGCAAACATATGGGTATATTTCTGATAAATCCACAGTGCAACTGCATCGGGATTATAAATCACAACTCTGTCAACGGGCTTTGAACCAAGCTTTTTTTCTGCAAGGGCGGTAACAACGGAGTTGGGGAATTCAATATTTTCAGGTATTTCAATGCCTGCAAGCTTCAAGGCGGTTGATTTTACGCTTGAAATGCAGATTGAGCTGTATAAATCAGACATAATATCTCTCCTTTTCGGTGATAATTCAAGAATACGCTTTTTTCAGACGGCTGTCAATATTGAATTAATGCGGATTTTGTGGTAAAATGTCAGAAAATGATTAATCGGGTGAGAAACTTAAATGAAAGCATTTTTAATAAAGATAGTAAAGAAAATTATCGCAGTTTCAAGTTCTTTAAGACGCGGATTTCTTTATCATAAGATGTGGCCTCATTATTACAAAAAGTATTCACGTAAGCCCGTTGACGAAAAAAAGGTTGTGCTTGCATATTCGCATTTATATAAGGAAATGCCCGATAACCTGCAATGTATGAAAACAGAGCTTGAAAAAAGGGGCTATAAATGCGTTGTTGTCAATAAGACAGAAGAAGCGATTCAGCACGGAAATCCTCTGATAAATGAGCTTAAAAAATGGTTTTACGGCAAGGAATTTTTTAAGGAATATGCAACGGCAAAGGCACTTTTTCTGACGGATTATTTCTTCCCTGCTTATGCCTGCAAGCCCCGTGAAGGGCAAAGCGTTGTTCAGCTCTGGCACGGATGCGGTGCATTCAAAAAATGGGGATATTCCACTGCCGAAAAGAAGTGGGGTGCAAGCAAAAAGGAGCTTGACAGATACCCTATTCACAACACCTACACCCACGTTTGTGTTTCTTCGCCAAAGGTCAGCTTTGCATACGCAGAAGCATTCGGATGCAGTGATGAAGTCATAAAACCTCTCGGTGCACCGAGAACAGATATTTATTTTGACTCCGATTTCATAAAGGAAAGCCGAAACCTGATAAATGAAAAATATACGCAGATTGACGGCAGAAAAATTATTCTTTATGCACCCACATTCCGAGGAGATTCAGTGGGAAAATCATACATAAAGAATATGCTGAATATTGAAGAAATGAGCAAAAACCTGGGAGAGGATTATGTTCTTCTCATAAAACAGCATCCCCTGATGGCAGATAAATTCAGCATTGAGGGCAGCACATTTGCGTTTGACATTTCAAAGGATGTTGCCATTGAAACCGCACTCTGTGCAGCTGATATTGTTATCACCGATTATTCATCGCTGATTTTTGAATATGCACTGCTTGAAAGACCCATGATATTCTTTGCCTATGATTTAGCGGAATATGAGGATGCACGCAGCTTTTATTTCGGCTATGAAGGCTTTGTGCCGGGCGAAATCGTAACAGATACAGATGAAATAATTTCAGAAATAAAGAGGCTTGAAACAGATTTTGATATAGAAAAAATCCGTCGTTTCAGGCAAGATTATATGTGTGCCTGCGACGGAAAATCCACAGAAAGAATTATAAATGAAGTTTTATAAAAAACGGATTGCAAAGATTAATTTCTTTGCAATCCGTTTTGTTTATTCCGTAACCGTTACGTCAAGAAGCTTTGCGTTTACATATTCCGCAAGGGCGTTGGGCTCAATGCCCAGCATAATGCCGCGTACACCCGCGCTGACATAAATTTTGTCAAAAAGTGTTGCGGTTTCGTCAATTACCGTAGGAAACAGCTTTTTCATTCCTACGGGTGAGCAGCCGCCTCTGATGTAGCCCGTAACTTTCAGCAAATCCTTGACATGAAGCATTTCAACCTTTTTTTCGCCAAAGGCTTTTGCGGTCTTTTTCAGGTCAAGTTCTTCGCAGGCAGGGATACAGCATACGCCGTAGCCCTGCTTTTCGCCGCTGAAAACAAGGGTTTTGAATATCTGCGACGGGTCTTTACCCGTCTTTTTTGCAGTGTTTACACCCGAAAGGTTGTTTTCGTCAACCTCATATTCCATAACCTCAAAGGGGATTTTTGCCGCTTCGAGAAGGCGCATAGCGTTGGTTTTTGTCATATAATCACTTCTTGGAAATTCTGAATTCAAACTCAATCTTCTTGTGGCTGTTAAGTCTGTATTCCTTGTGAAGATGTGCACAGCCGGGCATATCGCCGCCTACGCCTCTCATTGCACCGTCAATGCAAAGAGTGATATGATTATCTTTCACAAGCTCATAAAGATGCTTTGCCTTATCCAGCTTTTCGGGGTTATAGTAGCCGAGATTGAAGCCGAAGGGGATATCCATAGCGTCAATCCTGATGCCGAAGCCCGAATTATCTGTAATGCTCAGGCTTCTGACATCGGTGCGGTGACCGTTTTCCTGAGGACGCATATATCTGTGTTCAAGCTCTGCAACGCTCATTTCGTGCTTTGCAATTCTTGCACCTGTTTTTCTGTCAAGATACGACTCGTGAGGACCTCTGCCGTACCATTCTGCATTGTCGAGAGTGCTCTTGATGCCCATTCTCATACCCACTTTAAGCATAGGCAGAAGCAGACCCATTGCGCTGTGTTTTACGGTAACATCGCCGTCAGGTGAGAAAAGATAGGTTGTTGAAACGCCCGATACAAAGGGAGCATTCCACTTTACGGTTACTTCAACACCCGAGGGAGTTGACTGAGCTTTCACTGAGCGTGCAACAGTCTGTGCGGTGGTACGCTTCCACTGATAAAGAGGATGAATACCTGTAATCAGAGGAACAAAGTTAAGATATTCTCTGTCATTATCGGTGAGGGCTCTGAAAAAGTCGGGTCGCAGGGGTGAACCGCTTTCGATAATCTCATTGCCGTCATAAACGAGTGAAGAAAGAGCACCGGCCGTGATTTTTGCAGTGAAGCCCTGACCAACGATATTTACATTATTGCCTGTTTTAAGATATTTAAGGTTGCCTTTTGCAGGCTTACGCTTTGCGGCAGCACATTCACGGAGAATAAGCTGGCAGAAATTCTGCTCAAAGCCTGCCTGAGCCCAGGGCATATCCTTATTGAGAATAAATGATACGGTGAGTATTACTTCGCCCTCGGCATAATCTGAAAGGCTGACGGGAAGCTGTATTTCCTCATTGGTAAGGGGTGCAACCACAAGATTATCAATTACACCGCCCTTGACCTCGTTGCCGTCAACGGTAAGGCTCCAGCGGATATTATAATTTTCAGTTGAGATGAAAAGGTTTTTGTTTCTGATAATAACCTTGCCGTTTTTGCAGTCACTGTCAATAACATCAAGGTTTGAGTATACTTTCTTAACCTCGTAATATGAGGGCTGAGGCATTCTGTCCGCAGAAATAATTCCGTTTGCACAGAAATAGTAGCTTGACGCACCCTCGTCAAAGTCGCCGCCGTAAAGCCACTTTTCAACACCGTCTTCAACTATGCGGATAGACTGATCAACATAGTCCCAGATGAAACCGCCGCACATATGCTCGTATTTTTCAAAATCGTCAACATATTCCTTGAAGTTACCCAGACTGTTTTCCATTGCGTGAGCATATTCGCAGTAAATTACAGGGTGGGTCTTATAAATTTCCGCAGGAATAGGCTTATTGTCTGCGGCAAGAACATTTGCAATGTTTTCATAGGGGCTGATTTTAAGCTCCTGCTGATTGCGCATAGCCTCAACAACATACTCAACAGGGTACATACGGCTGATAAAATCACTCTTTTTAAAGTCAAAATCACCTTCGTAATGAACAGGTCTTGATTTATCAAGAGCAAGAATTGCGTTCTTTTCGTGAACAAAGTTTTCGCCGTCGCCGGCTTCGTTACCCAATGACCAGAAGCATACGCAGGCGTGGCTTCTGTCACGGAGCACCATTCTTTCTGCTCTGTCCTCAACAGCCTCTCTGAATTCAAGGTTGTCGCCGGGGCAGTTTTTACGGCGCACGCCGTGGCTTTCAACATCCGCTTCATCCATTACATAGAAGCCAAGCTCATCGCAAAGCTCATAGAATAATTCTGCATCGGGATAATGGCTTGTGCGGATAGCGTTTATATTGGCACGCTTCATAAGATGAAGGTCCTGATAATATCTTTCTGTGGGAACATTCCAGCCGTTGTCGGGGTCAAAGTCGTGGCGGTTAACGCCTTTTATAATAACTCTTTTGCCGTTTATTTTAAGAACATTGCCATCAATTTCAACCTTGCGGAAACCGATGCGGATGCACTTTGAACTGAGCACCTTTCTGCCCTGTTTGAGAGTAAGCACAAGCTTGTAAAGATTGGGTTCCTCCGCAGACCAGAGCTTCGCATTTTCTTCAACATAGCTGAAATTCACAACAGTTTTGCCTGATTTTGCATTTATCTTTTCGGATGCAAATTTCACGGGTTTTCCGTCACCGATAATTTCCGCTTCAAGAATGCAGTTGTCATCTTCTGCGTAATTATGAAGAGTTACTTCAAGGTCAAGAGTACCGTTTTTATAGGTTTCGTCAAGGGATGTATCCGCAAAGAAATCACGGATGCAGAGCTTTTCTTCGGCATAAACATAAACATCTCTGTAAATACCGCTGAGGAACCACATATCCTGATCTTCAAGGTATGTGCCGTCGGTGTAACGGTAAACCTCAACCATAATTTTATTAAGACCTGTGGTTACATAATCGGTAATTCTGAATTCGGCGGGAGTCATTGAACCCTGTGAATAACCAACCTGTCTGCCGTTGATATAAAGGAAAAAGCCTGCCTTTACCGCACCGAAGTGAATGAAAATTTCTTTTCCGTCAAAGCTTTCTGGGATTTCAAAGGTACGGCGATAGATACCGATTTCATTAAGGCTGTGATTAATTTTGGGGATTTCTCCCTTGACGGATGAAACGGCAGAAGGCAGTGAACTGCAAAGATAAATGGGCTTACCGTAGCCTTTAAGCTGCCACAGTGAGGGTACGGGCATATCGTCCCATGCCGAATCGTCAAAATTCTCGGCATAATAATCGGTTCTCAGGTCGTCAACGCCCTGCTGCCAATAGAATTTCCAGGTGCCAGCAAGGGAGAATTTAGTGGGCGCATCGCCAAACGCGGCAGCATCCTTTGCACTTGCGTAAGGCATAGCGGTGTTATGACCGTCTTCCTTGTTTTCCTTAATTATGTAAGGATTTTCCCAGTATTTGAGTTCTGTCATTTTCATCGTCCTTTCCGAGGATATCTGTACATAGTATAATATATCATAAAAAAAAAGTTTTGTCTATAATGATATAAATCTGCCTTTATGTTACAAATAAATATGATGAATTATTGAAACGGATAACGAACTGTGCTATAATTACAAAAGTTTTATTTAAGGAGAAATTTTATGTCAACTCAAAATAATCTGAAAAAACGTTGGCTTTATCTTGCCGCAGGTGTTTTTGCAATGCTTTTTTCAGGTGTGCTTTATGCCTGGTCAATTCTCAAAGTTCCGTTTAAAGCGGAGTTCGGCTTTGCTGAAAGTGTTCTTTCCCTGAATTTCACGCTCACAATGTGTTTTTTCTGTCTGGGTGCATTCTTCGGCAGCCTTATCTGTAAAAAAATCGGAGTAAAATTCACACTTGTTATGGCAGGTTTGCTTGTGGGCGCAGGTTTTGCTTCAACAGGTTTCCTTACAGCAGAGTCAAATCAGTGGCTGATTTACATAACCTATGCGCTTCTTGCAGGAACGGGTATCGGCATTTCATATAATGTGGTTGTGTCAACGGTTTGTTCCTGGTTCCCCGACAGAAAAGGCTTTTGCTCGGGCTGTCTTATGATGGGCTTCGGAATCAGCACATTGCTTATGGGTAATATTATAAGTATTCTTTTCGGAAAAGAAGGCTTCGGCGTAAGCAAAACCTATATTCTGCTTGGTATAGTGCTTGCGGTTGTGCTTGTTGCAGCGGGAATAATTCTTCGCAAACCTTCGGTAGAGGATAAACTTCCTTCGCCCAAGGCAGGAAAAATCGTTAAGAAGGAGGCCTTTGAAAGCCGGGATTTCACAACGGCTGAAATGCTTAAAACCTTCACATTCTGGAGAGCCTTTGCCTGTATGGCATTCATCACCGCTGTGGGTAATTCGGTAATCAGCTTTGCCAGGGACCTTGTGATTTCGGTTGATGCGGCAGAAACTCTTGCGGTTACTCTTGTAGGCGTGCTTTCCGTATGCAACGGTATAGGCAGAATTCTTACGGGTGCGCTTTATGACGCATTAGGCCGCCGCACAACAATGATTTCAGCAAATATTCTCACCATTGTTGCCGCAGGCATAACCCTTCTTGCGGTGCAGATGCACTCATTGCCCGTATGCATTATCGGTCTTTGTCTTACGGGTCTTTCCTATGGTTCATGTCCCACACTTACCTCTGCATTCACATCATCATTTTACGGACAGAAATATTTTTCGGTCAATTACAGCCTTACCAATTTCAACCTGATTGTTGCCGCATTCATAGCAAATTTCAGCAACAGCCTTCTTGCGCAGCACGGCAGTTATACCGCACCGTTTACAATGCTGCTGATTCTTGCCGTAGCGGCACTGGGACTTAATGTTTCAATAAAAAAACCGTGATTATAACAAATCAAACCGCCTGAGTGAAAACCCGGGCGGTTTTTTGAATATTGTGCCGGATGAATATTACGTAATATCTTTTATACGGGTTGGTTTGCGATATCAACGAAGATTATATCCGCAGAGGTAAAAAGAACAGATAAAGAGAGTTTTATCGGAAGCCAAATATATTTATGGGATTATAATCAAAAAAAGGCTACGGTGATGTGCCCGGAGAATTCGGCAGTACGGACAGAATCGACCTGAAAAATATTGCCGAACTCTCAATTCCGAATGAACAGATGTCGTTCTGTCTTGCTCTTTCAGGTTGGATATGCTATTATGAAATCAAATAAAGAGAAAGCAGGTTTTTTTATGAATATAGTCCAGTGGTTTGAATCTGTATTGATTATCTTTTCTCTGCTGTTCACATCAATAACGGGCTTTTTTAACGGCACAAATAACGATACGGAATTGCTTCAAGAAAAGACAGGCGGATACATTTACGGAGTCTGCCATCCTGACGAAAATTATGAACGTATCGACGAGCTTGGTCTTGGCTGGGTGCGTTTCGATATTCCGTATCCGTATAACACAGACGGCAGTATCAGCACTTCATATACCGAATTCAAAAACAGAGCAAAGGGCTACGCTGATCAGGGAATCAAGGTTCTGGCAATCACACCTTACCCGAGATCGTATTTTGACATCGGCGGTTTTGACCCATCAGCTGATGAAAATGCAGAGCGCACAAAGGAGATTGCCGTGTTTCTCTGCAATGATCTGCGTGATATTATAGGCGGAATACAGATAACAAACGAGATGGGTGTTTCCAACTTCACATATCCGCTGACAATGGAGCAGGCGGCAAAGTTTATCGGTATTCAGGCAGAGGCTCTCAGCGAAGTAAAGGGCGACCTGATAATCGGTTATAACTCCGCAGGTGTGATGGAAGAACTGCACTATCTTATGAAGCCTTATCTGCAATATATGGATTTCGTCGGCGTTGACCTTTACTACGGCACGTGGTACGGTGGCAAACTGTACGACTATGTTTCCGCAGTCCGCAAGGTAAATCTGATAACTAAAAAGCCGATCATTGTGGCGGAATTCGGTTTTGTCAGCGCAGGAGAACCGAAAAATGAGGCAGAACGCGCCGAAATACTTGCCCGTTACGGCTATGATTCCGAAGCGGCAGCGCGTGCGGACATTGAGAATTTTGTTGCAAAGCTGCCGGATGCGCTGAAATCGCACGTCTATGAGGAATTCCCCGACCCGGCAACGTGGGGAGATGCCGTTTTCGAGGCTATGGATAAGCATTTCTACTGCTATCTCGACGAAACACTCACAGGTATAACCCACACACCCGAGGGTCAGGCCGAGTTTTACAGAGAACTTTTGCCGAATTTGAAAAAGATAGACTGTCTTGCAGGATTTTTCGTTTTCTGCTGGAAAGATTCACCTGCCTGCTGGTACTGCGGACAGTCGGACTGCCCCTATGAAACCGCATGGGGAATAACAGATGTCAACGGAAATCCCAAGCCTGCATTTTATGCAATTAAAGATGCCATGTCTGCTTGAAGAATACGCTTGTCTTTGCACAGTATATGAACTGGACAAGTTTTTTGATGAAATTGCAGGTTTTCTCAGCGCATTCAGAACAGAAAAAACCGTTTTTGACGATTTGCTTGTTTTCCAGAAAACAATAATAAAAAAGCCGTTTGACAGCGAAATTACTGTTACGGCAAATCATAATTTTGACAGTTATTTCAACAACATTCTCGACGCAAAACTGACTGCTTGCAGGTTTGAAAAAACCGTCAGAACAAAACCCTTCGCAAATTGGGAACAATACGCAAAGGTTGTTGCGTGGTACGGTCGTAAAGACGACAACTGCACATATATCAAGCATTTATAAACAGCAGACAACATTTCGGTGTTGTCTGCTGTTTTATTTATGAGCAATTCAAAATGTAATATGAGCAAGGCAACTTTTTACAGAAGCTCGAGAAAATCTAATCTTGTAAAAGAAAAATAACTTCATTCGGTTTCACCTGAATTGAAATTGTTTTCCGTTTGCTTTTAATAACAGAAACTTCTGCGTTTTCAAATTTTATCTGCATCACATCCTTTCAAGAAATCCTACATTTAGAATAACACGGATTCAAAAAATAATCAAACTGACCTAAACAAAGTTTCTGTGGAATAACCAAAAAGGATGTGATATAATCTTTTCAACAAACAAGAATTTGTGGAGGTAATTATGAGATTTAAAAAACAAATTTCATTGCTTCTTTGTGTTGTAATGGTATTTTCATCCGCTACACGCTCATCTTATGCTTCTGACGGAACAAACGCAGGCACGCCTGCAATAATAAACACAGCGGAAGAAATCACAGGCTTAGTTATCAATTATTTTGCAAAATTGATCAACAACATCAAAGGCACAGATGAAACTGCTATACCCCCTGCAGCGGTAAATCCTCACTCGTGGATTGAATATAACGGCGAACCGATTGAGAATCCCGAACAGAGATTGAACGCAGAAACATGGGTTGCAAATGAAATTGCTTTTGAAAGCGAAAAATCATATACCAACCCGTTCAATGACGTTGATGTGGAACTTCACCTTTGGGGCAACGGCAGACTTTATAAAATCCCTGCTTTCTGGGACGGTGGTAATGTCTGGAAAGTCCGGTTCGTTTGTCCCTCCGAAGGTAATTGGTATTTCAAGACCGTCTGCACGGATGCCGAAAACACTTCGCTTGACGGCAGAACAGGTGCTGTTATCTGCACCGGATACAGCGGTGAGCACGATATTTATAAGCACGGTTTTATCACAACAAACGCAGGTGAAAAGTATTTCACTTATGACGACGGAACACCGTTTTTCTGGCTCGGTGATACTCATTGGAGCCTCGGCGACGAAACAGTTGATATGGTTGAAACAATATGCGAAAAGCGTGTTTCACAGGGTTTTACCGTGTATCAGAGTGAACCCATCGGAGCAAAGTTTGATTTTACAAACGGCATAACCGAAGAGGATATGGCAGGTCTTGCGGACTATGATGAAAAGTTCCGCATTATTGCAGAAAACGGGTTCGTTCACGCAAATGCACAGTTTTTTTTCTCCTATTTTATTGAGCCCCTGATTTCAAACAACGGCGGTTTCAACGGCAATGAGCCGTCTGATTCTGCAAAAGCTTACCTTGAAAAAGTCAGCCGTTACTGGGTCGCAAGATACGGAGCTTATCCCGTTGTCTGGACACTCGGTCAGGAAGTTGACAATGATTTCTATTGGAGCGAAACAAACCATCCCGAATGGGGATTGGATAACAACCCTTACAAGCTTGTTGCGGAGTATTTAGCAAAACACGATGCATATGACCATCCGCTTTCTGCTCATATGGAAAACGTCGGTTCAACGTCGGTTTACGGCAACGGTGATGGAGCAAAGGATAATTGCAAGGTTTATTTCAAAGATGCAATGCCGTCCTGTTTCAGGGATATAAAAGCACACAATTTCTATGCCGTTCAATGGCACACCGACAAAACAGAGCAAAGCGATTTCCGAATTGAAAAAGACTGCTGGTATAACTCACAAGGCAAACCTGCAATCAATTATGAAGGCCAGTATTGCTATCTCTGGACAAAGAACTTCGGTTCAAGAATGCAGGGCTGGACAGCGTATCTTAACGGCATGTACGGCTACGGTTGGGGCGGTCACGATACCTGGAGCTACCTCAATGTTTATGATGAAGAAAACGACAGCTCCGACGGCGTTGACACAATAACGAGCGAAGAAAAAATCAATGCAACCTGGCAGGATACGCTCGAATACGAGAGCTCATATCAGGTCGGATATATGCGAGATTTCCTTGAAAACACAGAATGGTATAATCTTATTCCCAGATTTGACAACAAGGCATATTTCGTTCCCGCAAACAATGTTTATGATGTTTATGCAGGCAACGAAGATAACACCGAAATCGTTATTTATTTCTATTCGTTCACCGATGAAACCGTTGCGCAGAATGTAAACACCAAGTTTTACGGCGGAATAAAAACGGGTACAATCGGAAGCCTCGTTCCGAACGGAAGATATACCTATCAATGGTTCAACCCCATCAGCGGTGAATTTTCCGAAGAATATGAATTTACCGCTACAAGATTCGGCACATATTATATCGGCGACAGACCGCAGGCAACCGATATGGCTCTGTGCATAAGAGCTGCCGATAAATTCTGAACGAGTAATCGTATCTGCTAAATTCCAATTTAATCGATGATAATGCTTCAACTTGATTTGATAATGCAGAGAGGTATATTATGAGCAGGTTTCTTGAAGATTTCGCAGAGTTTATAAAAAATAATGACGGCAGAGTTTTTTCTGTTGCGGAAATCATAGGTAATGAAAACCCCGAAAAAATAATTGTAACCCCTAATAATGCAAGTCAGAATGTATACTCAGTTTCAAAGATGTATACCGTTACCGCTATAGGTATATTGTGTGACAGGGGGATGATCAGCACCGAAGACACCGTTACTCAGATTCTGAAAGACGAGTGCCCTGAAGGATACGATCCTTATTGGGATGAAACTACGGTTGAAATGCTTATGCTTCATATGACAGGTTATCCGGGCGGTTTTGATACGGATGTTTTTGATGCATCGGAGTATGATCCGGATTATTTGAAAGAAATTATGCTGAAGAAATGGATTTGTCCTCCGGATACGGAAAGGCATTATGAAGATGCAGGATATTATATTCTGTCGAGAATTGTAAGCAAGGTTTCGGGAAAACCGCTTTTGCAGTTCTGTTGGGAAAATATCTTTCTGCCTCTCGGTTTTAAAGAAGTTGCCTGGAGTTGTTGTCCGAAGGGATACTCAATCGGCGCAACAGGTCTGTATATAAGAGTTGAGGATATGGTAAAACTGGGTGCCGTTTATCTCAACGGCGGCGAATACCACGGAAAAAGAATAGTATCAGCCGAATGGGTGAAAAAAGTTCTTGACAGACATTATGAATTTGCACCCAACGGCATAAAAGATTCTTATAACAAAGGCGGAATGAACGGACAAAATCTGCTTGTAATTCCCTGTAAAAACAGAGTGGTCGCCTGGCAAGGATATGATACAAGATCTGACGGTCCCGACCTTACCTGTTTTGCGGCAGAATATAACGGATAATTGTTGTGACTGCTGCGGTTGACGACAAATTCCAATTTGTCGAACTCCTTCGGTATTCGCCGAGGGAGTTTTTCTTGATTTTTGCATTTTTCAATGCTATAATATGGCGAATATCAACAACGAGGTTTTTTATGAAAATTATAAAGTATTTTCCGGGAATAATTTTATCGTTTGTTATTGCCGCTCTTGCGATGTGGCTTGAAAGTCTGCTTCCGATTCATTTAATCGGCTCTGCTGTTATCGCAATGTTCATCGGTATGATTATCAACCGTTTTCTTACAAAAACAGATATCTTTGCAAGCGGTATAAAATTCACATCGAAAAAGCTTCTCAAATTTGCAATTATTCTTCTCGGTCTTTCGCTTAATATCACAACCGTTCTTCAGGTCGGCAAAATGTCATTGACAGTTATGGTGTTCACCCTGCTCACCTGCTTCGGCGGCGGATATTTCATCGGCAAAGCGTTGGGTCTTAACTGGAAGCTTTCCAATCTCATTTCAGCGGGAACAGGTATCTGCGGAGGCTCTGCCATTGCGGCTATCGCACCTACAATCGATGCAGATGACGATGATGTTGCCTATGCAATGTCGGCAACATTCCTTTTTGATATGGCAATGATTATTCTTTTTCCGATTATGGGCAGAGCAATCGGAATGACCGATGAAGCCTTCGGAATCTGGGCAGGCACAGCAGTTAACGACACGTCATCCGTTGTTGCAACGGGCTATGCGTTTTCGGAAGGTGCAGGCGATTTCGCAACAATGGTAAAGCTCACAAGAACGCTTTCAATCATTCCTACTGTTATCACTTTTGCATTCATTTCCCTTCGTCTGAAAAAGAAAGAAGCACAGAAAAACAGCAAAAATCCCGATGAACTTAAAGCAAATTTCAGTATCAAAAAGATATTCCCCTGGTTTATTCTCGGCTTTGTTGCGATGTCTGTTGTTGCAAGTGTTTTTGCAATTCCTGACGAAATTGTTTCGGGAACAAAAACAGCAAGCAAATTCCTTATGGTTAGTGCACTTGCGGCAATTGGTCTTAACACATCTTTCTCAAGCTTCAAAAAGTCAGGAATCCGCCCGATGATTCACGGCTTCATTATCTCCGCACTTGTAGTAGTTGTTGCCCTGCTTGTTGAGATTTGTATGGGTGTTGTGTAATAAATTCAAGTTTATCTAACTAACTCTCTGAAAACCCTTGATTTTACTGGATTTTTCAGCAGTTTCATACTCATATTTAATGTATTTTCCCTTGTTTTTGCCCTTATGAGCGAAAACAAGGGAAAGTTTTGTTTTTAGCCGCCGACTACCTTGTCGAGCAGTCTTGCGGAAGTACGCTTCGCTTCCCTTGTAGCGTGAGCATACACATTCATTGTGGTACTTACATCGGCGTGACCTAAAAGCTCCTGCACATCCTTCGGTGCTGCTCCGTTGGAGAGCAGATTACTTGTGAATGTGTGGCGGAGTTGGTGGAAATGAAAGCCATCCAAACCCTCTACTTTTTGCTTTGCCCTTTTGCACATATTTCCAACCGTACTTGGAGATTCGTATGCTCCATCCGGTCTAAGGCATACAAAGGATATTTCTTTGTAGCCTTCGGGAACTTCTTCCGTTCTCGGTAAGCTGTAAACCTCATAATAGGTGCGGTCTTTTTC
This sequence comes from Acutalibacteraceae bacterium, assembly GCA_036309745.1. Lineage (GTDB taxonomy): Bacteria > Bacillota > Clostridia > Oscillospirales > Acutalibacteraceae > CAG-177. Next base: position 233,834 of record JAXJTD010000106.1, read on the forward strand.
TTTGACTTCGCAGTAATAATTGAGGCTGTATAGCTCGCTATATTTGAAACGGTTTTTGTGCTGTTCGGCTTTGGCAGTTCGTAGAATTGCCGCCAGCGTGTCGCAGAAGTCCACTGTGCGGATCTTCTTGCGTTTGGTAGCTCCTATTTCGGTTTTGTGCCTTGTCCCGTTGTATCGCATACTGCGGCGTACCGTAAGGTACTGCTTTTCAAGATTTATGTCCTGCCAAGTTAATCCGCAAACCTCGCCAATGCGAAGTCCTGTGTAGTAAGCGATCTGTATGGGGAGTAGTGCAGGGTTATCCTTTGCTTTCAGAAAATCCTCAAGCCTTAGATACTGTTCGTGAGTTAGCGTTGGTGTGGAAGTTGTTTCGCCATCTTCATCCGAAAACAGTTCGTATTTTTCCTTTTTCCCTCGCCATACAACATACTGCATCGGGTTAAAGGATATTAACCTTTTTGGGAATACCGCAAAGCGGAACGCTCCTTGCAGAACGGCGGAGAACAATCGCAAGTAACCCTTGCTGAGTGCCTTTGCTGTTGTGCCGTCTGGATTTGTCCCGCCGAAGCTGAGAAAATCCATAAACGCCTGCAAATGGTCGGCGGTCACGCTTTTCAGTTTTCTGTTGCCAATGGGGCACTGCTTAATACGATTGACCGTACCTTGATACGCCATAACCATACCGTTGCTCAGATTGCTCGGTTTCAGTTCTTCTTCCACCCACATATCGAGCAACATTCCCACCGTTGCGTTTTCGGATTTTGCTACGAATTTCTTTTCTTCGTAATCTTCCATTGCCTTGCGGAGCAGGGCTTCCGTTTCGCTCTTGCTTTCCGTACCCGCAAACTCTCGCTGTACCTGTTTTCCGCTTTCATCTTCGATATAAAAGCGGTAGTACCACTTTTTGCCTTTCTTTCTTACAGAACCTTTTGCCATAGATAAAATTTCTCCTTTCTATCCGTGGCAATCGGGACTGTGACATATGGTGTGCGTAAAGTAAATAGTGTCACTTCTGCCGATTGTTTTCAATCGGCATTTTTATTGTCAAGGTGCCACGGAATTATTCTTTTCAGATAGCCTTTCTTCGGCTTCTGTCACTATCCCGAAGAGATCGCCCATCTTTACAGCGGTACGACCTTCATCGTAGATATGTAAAATCCCGTCAAGAAATCGTTTCATATCTTCGATAGGTAATTCCATTTCTTTGCGATAGACTCTTTCGGTTATCGCTCCCGACTCAATAGCATACCGCATAAGCGACTGCTTCAATCCTTCATCCTCTGCCACACGGTCAACCTCTGCCATGGCATCGGCAAAGTGATGGCAAAGCACAGAGTATAAATCAATTAGCTTTCCGAGAAATGATGTAAGCAACTGTTGGTGCGGCTCTCCCTTTACGGTGGAAGATACCGTATCAAGATATTTCTTGATGTGTTGCTCAATGTCCTTTTGGCAGAGTGTATAGGTATCGTATTCCTTATCATCGGAAAGACCTGTCAGCCATTCGGGAGTGGTAAGAAGTGCCTCGGCAAGACCGTTGATAATCATTGTTCGCTTCGGATCAACGCCGTCTGCTTCATACCTTTGAATGGTGGACTTGTTTACACCGATACGCTTGCCAAGCTCCGGCATAGAAAGTTTAAGTTCTATTCTACGCTCTTTAATGCGTTCCCCGACTTGTTTTGGGGTAAACATTGTTTCTTCTTTCAAGGTATTCACCTCCTGTTTGAGTATAGTATAGCACAAACAAACTCAATTTGCAACCCTTATTTGCAAAAAATATTAAAAATAATTCTTAAAAGGTTGCAAAATGGGTTGACAAGTGATAGCAAAATAAGTATAATGATAATACCAAAGTTGCATTTTGAGTATTTATGAAAGGAGAACAACACTATGAACGCAATCAAAATGGGAATGACAATCGAAGAAGCGGCAGAAACCAGCGGCATCGGCAGGAACACAATGCGAAAGTTGGTGGACTGGGGCAAGCTGCCTGTTCTGAAGGTCGGGCGTAAAACCATTATCCGCAGGGATACCTTAGAGCGTTTTATGACCGTCAATCAGGGCAGAAACCTACTGTGTCAGGATGATGTCCGCAAGGTAGAGTAAACCGTTCTCAAAGCCCTCGGCGTTTGAGAGCGAAATACACCCCTCGCACAAATCTACGATTTGTTCAAGAGGTATTTCGCCCTTGCAGGGAGCCTGTATCACAGCTTGTCGGCATACACCGCCGCTATGATACAGAGAAAATTGCCACCGCAATTTTCAATGGCTGTCCCGTCAGCTTTTGCCGCCGAAACAGCCGCAACCGACAAGTCGGTTGCAAAATGAGAACGCACCTTTACAACACAGAACGGAGATGATTTATGACACGCCACAGCTTTATTCAGATGTCAAAGCTGTCCAATGTCAAGGGAAGAATATCGTATATTACAAGCCACGCAAGACAGGAAAACCTCTATGCCACCTACCGCACCGCAGACAATGTCTTTTGGGGCAACCTCGCAAGGGAATGTCAGCAGGAGTTCAGGCGAAGCGGAGCAGACGGAAAGTGTATCGAAGCAAGGGAACTAATAATCGCCTTGCCCGAAGTTTACACCACCTATGAGCCGCAACAGGTACTCGAAGATTTCACAGAGGAATTTCGCAGACGGTACGATGTGGAATGTGTATCGGCTCTCCACCACAACAAGAGAAAGACCAATTACCACATCCACCTCATATTCAGCGAACGGCGGTTACTTGCCGAGCCGGATATAAAGATCGCCACCCGAAGCGTATTCTATGATGAAACAGGCAAGCGGGTACGCACCAAGAAAGAGATAACCGATGAAAGCGGCAAAGTCCGTGAGAGCTGCACCGTTATCCCGAAAGGTGGCGTTTATGAACAGCACCTTTTCACCGTAAAGGATGACCGTTTCAAAAGCGACCCTTTTCTTCGGGAAGTAAAGGAAATCTATACCGCCCTTATCAATCGGCATATCTCCGATCCCGAACAGCACCTAAAGGTGTTCAATCCCGACAGTATCTATCTGCCGACCAAGAAGATCGGCAAGAACAATCCCAAAGCCGCAGAAATTGAAGCCGACAATGCCGCAAGGCAGGAATGGAACAGAACGGCGGATATGGCACTCATATCGGGAATTGAGGAAACAAAGATACTGGAAATCAAGAAAGAGGAGATCCACCAAAAAGCAAGTCAGTCCATTAAAGCGAATGGATGGCTGCCCAACCTATTCCGCAGTATCGTAAGCAAGGCAAAGGAATTTTTGCAGAACTTAATACGGCAGACGGCGTTACCGCCAAAGCCGGTACTCAATATGGATATGGCAGAGTTCCGTACAATGCAGAAGCTGATGATACGGGTACAGGACAGGGCGAGAGAAATCCGCAGCTTGCAGGATGAAGTACCCAAGTTAAAGGTACAGCTTGCCGAAACAAAGGGTATTTTCAAGAGCAAGGAGCGAAAGGCGTTAGAAACACAGATACAGCAGACGGAAACCAAAATCTCCGCTATGCTGGCAGAATTACCCGATATTCTTAAAAGTGACGGTTATCCTGATGTGCAGGCATTTATGGCAACCTACCGCAAAGCAGAAGCTGTAGTTGAAAACTATAACCGAGAGCTTGCCGAATGGGAACGCAAAATCAAAGAAAGCCGCAGACCCGCCGAAAAAGAACGGTATGCACCGCCTGAAAGAGAAAGTGTCCGTGACCAGCTCAGACGGTTACAGGCAGAGGGCAAGCAGAAAACCAAGCACCGATCCCGTGACAGAGAAAGATAGCTTTAACACCGAAAACAACACCGCAGGGCAGTACCCCTGCCTTGCGGGATTACATACATTTTGACAGAAAAAACCCCCTGCAAGATTTTGAAGTCTTGCAGGGGGTCATTCAATCAATGTCAAATCAATCGTTTATAGTAGTTGTGACTTTTCTTTTAACGTCGTCTTTTATATAGCAAAACACGGCGATACTTATCAGTACCACCGTGTTCGCTTGTAGTCGTCGATGGATCGGCGGCTTATGTGTCAAATCTATTATAATATAATCTATTAGTGTCTGTATCAAAAATAGCGATGACAAAATTAAAGGAATGTCGGTCAAGAACATTTGTATCATCAAAATGGTCTGTGCTTTCGCTATGTCTATGGAGATTGTACTTCTACTTTCAAGGTGAGAAGTACCGTTGCACTGGCAGAAATTTTTTTAACTGGTTTCCTGCCGTTCTCTGATATGCTATGTATTGATAAATTTTGCTTCGTATGAGCAGATAGATAACTGCCCGAA
>JAXJTD010000107.1:0-1700 GCA_036309745.1 Acutalibacteraceae bacterium
ACCCAAATCTTCCAGTGAAGCACGATTTCGGTTTGCCATTGCGTATAATGCAGATTCAACACGCAACCTTTCTGCATCGTCCTTTGTGACAAGTTTGATTCGGCTTGACAGTGACATCATTGCATCGGCAGTTTGTTTGATTTCGTTGACAAGTGCCATGCCACCAAGTGCCATGAATGCACCCTTCAAACCACCGATGATGCCCATGCCACCTGCCTGTGCTGTGTTTTTGCCCTGTGCAAGACCTTGTGATTTTCCTTTGAAATGTGCCTGTGATGCTCTAACCTGTGCCTGTGACAACCGATTCAATGATTGTGTTGCCTTGTCAATCTGCGATGTGTCAACATTGATTCGCACACGCTTGTTCTGTTGCAACTGGTTCAGCTTGCTTGTTAAGGCATTTACAGACTTTTGTGCATTCCCGGTATTGACTTTCAGATTCAGTGGTTTTGTTCTCTGCATGATTGTCTTGATGCGGTTCACCGCATTTTCAGCAGATTTCAAACTTGCCGAATCGGTTTTGAATTTTAAAACAGTGACTAATTCTCTTACATTCATCTATGCCACCTGTTTTTCAGCTTGGTTTCTTCCATGCTGAAATATTGAACATCGTCCAGTGCATCCAAATAATGGTTGATTTCGACAAGGTCAACCAAGGTGACTTCACCCCGGTTGACTTCCCCCATCGAAACCATGCCGGATTTCACCGCACGATAAATAAATACTAATGGTTGGAATCTTTCGCTAAACTTTCCATAATTTTGTGTTTGATTTGCTCTGCGTTTTCCCGGAATCCAATCGGTAGACCGCAGAGCTTGGAAAAATCCAAGTAATTGATTTGCACGATTTTTGCCATCAGGAAGAACAGATCAAAAGTCCTCCCGGTGAAAATTTCATCAATAATATCTTCCGTCAGCCGAATCGGTGTCTTGTCTTCCTTCCTCTGCACCGCAATATATTCCGGGTTCAGCAGATAGGAATATAATCTGTCAACCTTGTCGGCATCCAGTGTATAAGGCAAGGTTTGAAATGCAGAAGCAACTACATTCACCCAATGTTCCTTTTCATCAGCAGATTGGATGTTCATCCCTTCCATTGCCCCACTCAATGCAGGTAACAAAACTTTTTGCACTTCTGTCCATGCCTTGATTGATTCCTTCGGTGGAATCAACTGGACGAAGAAAGTATCTTCGCCCAGTGTGAATGATTTACGATTGAATCTGTCCATGTGTCCTCCTCACATTTAATTCAACCCACCGATGATGGCATCCTCAACCTGACCAGTGTGGAACACCCACTCCTGCGTGTCAATGGTGCGACCTTTCGATGCTTCCGGGAAATTCGCAACCCACGCTTCAGGTGCAGAAAACAGTGTCGCACCTGCAAGGTCTTTCACCATCAAAGGTGCAATGCCGTTCCCGGTTTCCCGGTCATAGTTGTACATATTGCTCAAATACTCATTGGATGTGCTTGCAGTGCTTAAAGACACAGTGACTTCAAAGGTTGCATTGGGGTCAAGGGAACGAGCAACTTCCCCATCAGCACCGACAAAAGTCTGCAAACCTTCGCCCTGTGGAGCAATGCTGACAATGGAATCTTCTGCCATGCCTTTCAACTGTCTTGCACCGAAGATAACCAATACTTTTTTCGGATCATAAGTTTTCATTATTAGTTACCTCCTACCAGTAAATTCTCATAAG
>JAXJTD010000108.1:0-4564 GCA_036309745.1 Acutalibacteraceae bacterium
AATTTGTTGAGCATCACCTTATTCAGCCTACCTTCCTTATGGATCATCCCGTTGAGATTTCACCTCTTACAAAGAGAAAGCCCGAGAATCCTGAATATGTTGAACGTTTCGAATTCTTTATGAACGGTTGGGAAATGGCAAATGCTTACTCAGAGCTTAATGACCCCATCGATCAGAGAGAGCGTTTCAAAGCTCAGGAAGAGCTTCTTAAGCAGGGTGATGACGAAGCTAACACCACAGACGAAGACTTTATGACAGCTCTTGAGTACGGTATGGCTCCTACCGGCGGTATCGGTTTCGGTATCGACAGAATGGTTATGCTTATGACCGACTCAGCTGCTATCCGTGATGTACTTCTCTTCCCCACAATGAAGAGCTTAGACAAATAAAAGTGTCAATAACCCCTATTTTACTGGGGTTTTGAGGGGTGTAAAACACCAAAAACTTACTACTTACTACAAACTTACTACAATCGATGCAAAAAACGTGCAGAGAATATAGTTCTTTAAATTTTTGTAGTAAGCAAAGACAAAAAAGTAAGACTGCTATCAGATTAAAATTCTGAAAGCAGTCTTTTTAATATCTTAAAATCGGCACATTGGATTGATTTTTATTTGTGAGGTAGAATGATGCTACCAAATACAAGGAGGTCATTTTATGAGAAAGAAAGTAAAAGTCAAGTTTACGGATTTTGAGAGCAACCTTTTAATCAATGGTATGAATGAGTTCCGCAATATGCTCTTGGCAGACGGGTTGCCTACCGAGGACGTTGATGAGCTGTTGTTGAAAATCATTGATAAAAGTGAAAAGTAAGAGGTGGTTTTATGTATAACATTATAGAAGAATTTTATTACGGCAATATTGAGGCGCAGGAGCTGACAACAGAAATCACACCCAAGCTCAAAAAGAAGCTGAGTGCCCTTGTTAAGAAAGAAGAAGAATTGACAGCGATGCTACCCGAAAAGGAAAGGGAGCTGTTTGTAAATTATGTGAATGCTCACAATGAGTTTTCAAGCATCGGCAATTCCGACAGCTTCATATCAGGATTCCGGCTCGGAGCAAGATTTACTTATCATACATTTATAACTGAAACGAAAGGTTGATTATTATGTCAAAGATTACGTATCGTCAGGTTGGAGATTATCTGATTCCAAATCTTAGTTTACCGCCCGAAGAAGCAAAAGTTGTCTTAGGTAAGTGGGGTATGATTTATAAGGACCATCTTTTCAATCATAAGAAAGTAGTGTTTTCTACTCTTCTTGCGGAAGGTAAGTTGTATCAGCACTGTGCAGAAATAGAAAAACAGGCAAATGAAATGTACGTCCTTCTGATTGAACAGATGAAAGAGGCAGAAGGTGTCACAGAGAAACTTAAAGAGCAAGACCAACTGGAATGGATTCAAAGAATGGGGAATATTGAGCAGAGGATAAGAGAGATAGTGTGTAATGAATTAATTTATATATAAATAAAAGTTGCAGCAGCAAAGAACTACTGCAACTTTCAAACATGAAATTTACTTTATTCACTAAAGTGAAAATAAAACTCTATATTTAATTTTATCATAATCGTCGAGTCGATTTTTTATCTCGGCGATTATTTTTTGTAATGATAAAAAACATTTTTGAAAACCTGTAGTTGATTTGTTGTTTCAGGCGCTATTTGTAAGAACTTTGTAATATCTATTATGTTATTCTGTTAAATATAACGGGTAATTATTTTTATTTTTAATCAAATATGCAAGCGACGACTGGAGGTTGAAAAAAATGACAATGTTGGACAAGGTTTGTTTTTATGTGGCGGATATCGTACCGTTTTTAGCAAGTCTTGGAGCTTTTATATATGGTGTAAAGCATTTCTTTAAAAAGGGTAAAGCTTATTACCTGCAGATAGTAACTATGGCTTTTGGGTGTTATGCAATGGGCAGTTTATATTATCTGTGCCAATCAATTACTGCGGAAGAAGTGCCGGAAGGTTTTACTGCAGCATATCTTGGCAGAATAGGCTTTTTCCTGTTTCTCTTCACTGCAAATTTCGGACAAATGGATGGATTTGTAGATGATAGGACACCGGCTTTAAAAAAATTCAGATATATTGCTCTGATTGCTCCGATTGCGGTAGCTTTGCTGTATGTGCCTTGTATTTTGTCTGATATGCTGATCAGTACAAAAATATCATTGGTTTTTATGTGGATTGCTGCAATGTGCAGTTCCTATTATAATTTTAAGCACGCTGTTATAAGCGATTTGGGATATGGATTTGTAAAAGCGATAAGACCATATAATATATGTGCTTTGATTCTTACTTTTACAGAGCTTGTATTACATATACTTTGGGCTAACTCTGATAATTGCGGCTTTGTGATAATTGCTCTTGTATCGCTTGTGTTCAGTGTTATGAGTGTAGTTACAATGGTTGTTATAAAGAGAGGAGTGGAAGCATGGAAAATTTAATTTATATCCTCTTTGTCTGTATTACAATTCCGCTTGCACTGATGGCGTGTTTAATCGATAAAAAACCAAGACGCATCGTTATATTTTTTATAATCGGTATCTGCTCTGCAGTGTTTGCGTCAGAGGTCAACGGTATTCTGACTTATCTTATCCCACTTGATGTATTTGACTTCACAGTAAGAGTTACACCGATTACAGAAGAAATTATCAAAGCAATTCCCGTGTTGTTCTTTGCAAAAGAAATCTCCAACAAAAAAGAGACACTCATAACGGTATCATTGGCTGTCGGTATCGGCTTTGCGGTTATGGAAAACACATACATACTTACGCAGAATGTTGAATATGTTTCGATGCTGTGGGCAATAATGAGAGGCTTCGGTACAGGTATAATGCACGGAATGTGCACTTTCCTTGTCGGCACGGGCTTCTGCTTCGCAAACAGAAATAAAAAGCTGTTTGTTGTCGGTACATTCGCACTTCTGTCGTTAGCTATAACATATCATTCGGTGTTCAATATGCTTGTTCAGTCTGATTTAAGATATGTGGGCGCAACTCTTCCTATTGTAACATATGTACCTTTTGTTTTATTGGTAAATAAAAATCGTAAGAAAAGGAGTGTCAGTAAATGAAAATTTTCAAGAAATCTTTTTTAGTAGTTATTTCACTGTTGCTTTGCTTAACCGTGATGTCTCAGACAGTCACTGCAGCTTTCACGGGTCCCCAAGCCCTTTATGTGGCTGACATTAAACTGATTTATGCTGACAGTGTTGATGAAGCCAAGGGTCAGCTTCCCGAAGATTACAGCCTGCTTGAAAACAACCTCAATGAAGGCACGGGTGAGCTTGGAGTATATGTCTGCTACAGCACAACCAAAGACCCTGAAGAAGCAATTACCGATATAAAGGTTATGCACGAAAGTGGCGGCTTCCAGAGAACAGACTTCAAAGCATCTCTCAACGATGCGATTGACGGTGTTTATAGCCTTGCTCAGGAAATGACAACGGCCATAAACGAATTTATACAAAACTACAACAACGGTGTCCCTGCTGCGGTTTATGCAAAAGAAGCTCTCGACTATTTTCAGTATGACGCAAACACTCTTCTCGGTGACTTTATGATAAGCGGCAAGGGTACTTATCAGGATTACGGACGAATGATTCTTATGTGTCATGAGGATATCCTGAATCCGATCCTTTCACTTCTTGCCCTCGGTGTTCAGCAGAAGTCAGGTGAAAACTGGATTGACAGACTCGCAAATGTTGACCCCACAGCTTACGGTTCATCGCAGGATGCAAAATACCGTGAGCGTGCAACAAAGCTCAGACCTGTTCTTCAGCAATTCAATGACATATACTGTTATGTTATGGGTTATTATGACACAACCTATACTTATGAAGACCTTACAGATGAAAATGATAAAGAGCTTTTCACACAGATGGCAGAAAATAAGGATATGTTTACTGTTTTGCAGACAATACTCCGCAGCTATAGTGTCGGCATCCGGAATACTGATGAATACGGTGCATGGACTGCAGAGGATATGTTTACAATCGGTCTTAACAATACAATGAATCTCTATGAAAGCTATGCCCTTATTGAGTGCCTTACACCGGGTCAGGAAATTATGCTTCGTCTGACAGGCCCCTATAATTTTATTATCGGCTCACAGAACACTGACGAGGTGCTTGAAGAAGCAAGAAAAGCAATCGTTGAAAATCTTGATACAGATGAAAAAGTTCCCATTTGGGACGGTGTTAATCTCGATATATTTGAGCAGGAGGTCGGACTTACAAACGAAGCTCAGCGCAGTATCGCTGCGGGTAAGCAGTACGATATTTTTGCTAAAGATGTTGATACTCTCGCTCAGAAGTACAGAGATATCGCTTCAGTTGTTTCAAGTAGCTTTACAATTGCATCAGGTGCAATTCTTGTGACAAAATGTGCTATGATTATAGCACCGAAATTCTTCAGCTTTATATCCTGCTCTTCAATAGCAAGTGCAATTTCATCCTTTGCTTCAGCTGCAATTGTATCTACAATTATGACTGTTACCGGCGTAATTTTTACTGTTGCCAGTATTGTTTGTTCAATTATTATCACATTCTTCCTTGAAG
>JAXJTD010000109.1:0-1773 GCA_036309745.1 Acutalibacteraceae bacterium
CTATGATATAGCGATTGAAGGGCAACCGAAAGAGCAGATTTATTATCATCGTTCCATACAAGATATTTTTAACCTTTGTTTTAGAGCTGGATTTGTCATTGATGGATTTTATGAAGAATGTTTCAAAACCAACAAAGAAATTCCTATGGTAATGATAGTAAGGCTTAAGAAGGTAAAACGTGATAGCTTAAAATAAATTCAAGTTTGTCGGGTAAATAGCAAACCCAGCCGAGCCAGTCAACGATAAAATGAACGCCGCTTCGCGCCGTCGTTGACAGCCCCGCCCGTCTTTGCTGGTAGGCAATCAAGGGGCGACAGCAAGGAGTACTGCCGCCCCGCACTATTATTCAGAGAGGGGGAATTTCCATGACCGAAGATGAAGCCTACAAGGTGCATATCCAGTACACATTCAATGCCTTTTGCAAGGTAGTCATTCGTCACGCAGCCATAGATAAAATCTTGAAGCTGCGCCGGAGGTGGGAACGGGAAGTTTCCCTTGATTATCTGATGAGTGAAAAGTTTGTCCAGCTTGCCGAGCCGGAGTAGCTTGAAGAATATCTTTTTACCGCCTGCGGCCAGACCGCCGTTCTGTATCATGCGGAGCTTGCCGCCGCCCTTGCCCTTTTGCCGGAGCAGACGCAGGAAGAAATTTTTCGTTACTATTTCCTGCGCCAGCCGCAGCGAGTGATCGGCGTACATATTGGCCGGACACGCAGCACAGCGGGGCGGCATATCCGGCTTGCCTTGCAGCGGTTAAGGCGGCTCATGGAGGGAAATGACTATGAGTAAACTTCTCCCCTATGAAACAATCGTCAAAGCCCATGAGGGCGACCCGGACGCAATCGACACCATTCTTTCCCACTATGCCGGATATATCCGCTACTGTTCCAAAGTACACGGGAAAGTCAACGCCGAAGTTGAGGAACATATAAAGCAACAGCTCATTGCCGCCCTGTTCAAATTTCGCTTTGACCGATAAACAAAGAACAAACACTGGCTGTCATTAGCGGTTTCACTCCAGCCAGTTTACAATTCATCTATTCCTAAAGGAAGCAGGTCATAGTATAATAGAACCAACGACAAATATACTTTTAGGGGAGATATAGCAATATGAAAAGTAATAAATACTTAACTATTGGCTTATTAACAGGATTTATTGTCGGTGGTTGCATAGGTGTGTTGGCATGGGCGTTTTTGCAAAATCTTTTTGCTATTTCTATTTGTGCAGGTATCGGAATGTTGATTGGAATTGTTATAGGTACATTGATTGATTATGAAAAAAATAATCATCAAGAGAAATAGAAAAAATGCACAATGCCTTAAAGGGAAAACAGGAATTTATTGTGCTATCCATCATCGGGCCAACCTGACCTGAACTTTCAAAACTGAATATCCACCGCCCATCGGCGGCCAGCGAAAGCAGTAAGTCTGAAAAAGATTTGCTGCTTTTTTCTTTATCCGTTTGGCAAAATCGCAAAGTCATCCGTAGTAGGTAGGTGAAGCCGGAAACAAAAAATTTTCTGCGGCGGTAGCCAAATCTGCATTTTCTGTATTTCTAAGGCAAAGGAAAATTTGAGAAAATTCCCGGCAAGCGGGTAGCTGGCGGCCTTTGAAATGTATCTTTAGCGGAAAGAAAGAACTGCGGGTAAAAATCGCCCCACGCCGTAAGATTTTTGCAGAAATCCGGCCAAAACAGGCGGCAGCTATACGAGTAGTAAGTGCAAGGGGAAATCTACGGCTTACTTAGAGCAAGTTTCTACCACGGTGCCAAAA
>JAXJTD010000110.1:0-38089 GCA_036309745.1 Acutalibacteraceae bacterium
AATTCCCGCAATGCAGGCTCAGCTCAAAGAATGCGAAAAAGCGATAGAAAATATGCTCAATGCGATTCAGTCGGGAATACTGACGGAATCAACCAAAGGCAGACTTGAACAGCTTGAAGAACAGCAGAGAAATCTGAAAACGGCAATACTGAGGGCGGAAATCAGACGCCCGAAATACTCAAAAGAAAGAATTGTAAATTGGATAAGCCGATTTAAAGGAGGCAATCCTAACAACAGAAACTATCAGAGACAGATAATAGACACCTTCGTCAACTCGGTATATGTTTATGATGACAAACTGGTGTTTACATACAACTTCAAAGATGGTACGGAAACCATCACTCTCGAGGAAATAGAAGCCGCTTTCGGTTCGGATTTAAACCAGAGCGCTCCACCAACGAAAAAAGCCTTGGAATCGTTATGATTTCAAGGCTTTTGTTATTTTACATATTTCCGTCGAACATATATCTCTGGAATGCAAGGGAATCTGCGGCATCCTTATCAAGCATTTCGGGTGTGATGCCGGGGATGAGCTCGCGCCAGATTTTGATGTCACTGCCAACCTGACCGCCCGTATTCACGAAAGGCTCCATAACAACGGTTTTGTTGTAGCCGATTTCACGCAGTGCCTCACCGATTTCGCGCCAGGGGATTCTGCCTCTGCCGGGCACCATACGGTTGCATTCGCCTGTGTGGAAGTGACCAAGCAGATTGCCTGCGGTACGGATTGCCTGAGCAATATCCGTTTCTTCAATGTTCATATGGAAGGTGTCGAGCATAACCCATACATTGTCACATCCGACCTCTTTTACGAATTTGACGCATTCCTCGGCAGTGTTGATAAGATAGCCTTCAAAACGGTTAAGGCTTTCCATATTAAGCTGAACACCGTGATTTTTTGCAATATCCGAAAGAAGACGCATACCCTCAACTGCAAGCTTCCAGTCTTCTTCTTTGTTGACGGGCTGAGAATAGTCGATGGGCCAGTGTGAATAAAGTGCGCCGCCGATTACATTGCTGCCGATTTTCTCCATACCGTAGAACATTTTTTTATACCATTCAAGTGCACCCTGACGGGTTTCGGGGCAGCCTACATCGTGAGCAGGCGCAGGGCCGTAGCCCGTTGTGATGATAATGCCGTTTGCATCTGCGGCAGATTTTATTTCATTAAGCTGAGAATCGTTCAGTGCAGGCAGTGCGGCACCGCCGATTTCAAGAATATCAAAGCCAAGCTTTGCGGCTTTTTCAATATAAGGAATGTAGTCTGCTGCCCATTCCTTTTCCCAATATGCGTAATAAATGCCGTGTTTCATAAACAACAACCTTCTTTCTGTCAATTCGTAATTCGTAATGCGTAATTATTCACTTCGCACTTTGAACTTTGAACTTTGAACTTTGCGCTTATTATACTCTCTTTGACCCGAAAGGTCAATACGAGTGTTTCCGGGAATACGGGCGAATAATTGTTAACTGTTTTGTAATCTTTTTTTAATTGCTTTATTACATCAACAGTGGTATAATACATAATGGATTACTGAATTATTTCAGGGGGGACTTTTTATGAAAAAGTGTATTATCATCGGCGGAGGTCCCGCAGGACTTACCGCAGGCTACGAATTGCTGAAAAATTCCGATGAATATGAGGTTGTCATTCTTGAAGCAAGCGATGTGCTGGGCGGTATTTCAAGAACCGTAAAGCACAACGGCAACCGTATGGATATCGGCGGTCACAGATTCTTTTCAAAGGATAAGAATGTAACGGATTTCTGGGCAAGCCTTATGCCCACTCAGGGCGCACCATCACTTGACGATAAGCTTCTGGGCAGGGAAAAGCCTCTTGCAAAAGGCGGTCCCGACCCCGAAACCGAGGACAGGGTTATGCTTATCCGCCGCAGGGTTTCAAGAATTTTCTATCTCAACAAATTCTTCGATTACCCCATTTCGATGAAGCCTCAGACTTTCATCAATATGGGCTTGCCCCGTACGGTGAAGGCAGGTTTCAGCTACCTTAAATCAACTGTTTCAAAGAAGGAAGAAACCTCACTTGAAAACTTCTATATCAACCGTTTCGGCAAGGTGCTTTACTCAATGTTCTTTGAGGGTTACACCGAAAAGCTCTGGGGCAGGCATCCCGGTGAGATTTCCGCCGATTGGGGTGCACAGAGAGTAAAGGGTCTTTCAATCCTTGCGGTTATAAAGGATATGCTTTCAAAGCTTGTGCCCGGCAAAAACAGAAAGGTTGAAACCTCACTTATCGAGGAATTCGTTTACCCCAAATTCGGTCCCGGTCAGCTGTGGGAAGCCGTAGGCGATGAATTTACGGGTATGGGCGGTAAGATTCTTTACGGTCATAAGGTAAAGGATGTTGAAATTGCAGAGGGCAGGGTAGTATCCGTTACCTGCGAAAACGGTGAAAAGCTTTCGGGCGATATCTTTATTTCCTCAATGCCCGTCAAAGACCTTGTTGCAGGTATGGGCAGTGATGTGCCCGAGGCACCTGCTCAGATTGCAAAGGGTCTGCCTTACAGAGATTTTGTAACCGTTGGTCTGCTTCTCAATAAGCTGAACCTTAAAAACGAAACCGATATCAGAACTCTGGGCAATATTGTTCCCGACTGCTGGATTTATGTTCAGGATACGGGCGTAAAGCTTGGCAGAATTCAGATTTTCAATAACTGGTCGCCTTATCTTGTAAAAGACCCTCAGAATACGGTCTGGGTAGGTCTTGAATATTTCTGCGCAGAGGGCGACGCTTTCTGGAATATGAGCGAGCAGGAGTGCGTTGATTTTGCCGTAAAGGAGCTTAAATCAATGGGCGTTATCGATGCTGATGCCAGGGTGCTTGACAGCCACCGTGAAAAGGTGCAGAAGGCATACCCTGCATATTTCGACACCTACGGCAGAATGGGTGAGCTTGTTGAATACCTTGACACCTTTGAGAATCTTTACTGCGTAGGCAGAAACGGTCAGCACAGATACAACAATATGGATCATTCAATGGTAACATCATTCGAAACAGTTTCAAATATTCTCAGCGGCAAAAAGACAAAGGAGAATATATGGAGCGTAAACACCGAAGCGGAGTATCACGAGGAGAACTCTGATGAAAACAAGAATTAAAAGCATACTGCCCGTGGCGGTTATCTGCCTTGTTGCGGTGCTTATTGAACTTCTTTTTTCCAATTTCGTGTGGATTTCATATGTGTGGGGCAGGGATGAGGTAAAGGATTTTGTTCCCTCGGGCTTTACGCAGGAAATCATAAACGAAGCTGATAACAGCTTTGCGGTTGACGGTATTGATTTCCCCATAAATTCCGTAAGCTATACGGTCAGAACCGCAGACCCTGAGGCGGAGGATACTCTGCTGACGGCGGCATATTACATTGCGGATGAAGCAAGCACCGCATCTGCCGCACTTGTACGCAGGGAGAGGATTGCCGCAAGCCCCGAGGGGTACCGTGTCACATCCTATGTGAATTCATACGGCAACGGAAAATATGTTGACGTAACCTTTGAGGAAGTAAAGAGTGAGCTTACCGTAACGGATTTCACTCTGAATCCCTCTTATAAATTCAGCTTCAATGCCCTGCGCTTTGCCTTTGTTTTTGCACTGCTGATGCTTGTTTATGTGTTCACACGCACAAAGGCAGGGGAGAGCTTTGCCAAAAAATTCACCCACACTCAGGCGGAAATAATTGCCGTTGCGGTTTGCGTTATCCCTGCGGTGGCGGTGTGGATTATGGGGGCATCGGGTGAGGACGGCAACTGCATTTTCTATCCCCTTGAATACGGTGCAGAGAATTATTCGCCTTACATTCAGCAGTTTGATGCTTTTATGAAGGGTCAGCTTCACCTTGATGTGAAGCCCTCCGCAGAGCTGCTTGCACTTTCAAATCCTTACAGCCCCGATGAACGTCAGGGCGTGGATTTCCTCTACGACAGAGCCTTTTTTGACGGAAAATATTATTCCTATTTCGGAATTGCACCCATACTGACGGTTTATTACCCTCTGTATCTGCTGACGGGTGTATTGCCTGCTGACAGCACGGTAACGGGAATATTCTCGGTTATCACCGCAATCTTTCTTCCCCTTGCGGTTATTGAATGGGCAAGGCTGAAAAAATACGGCAGTCCCTTGCTTGCCATGATCTGCGGTATGGGAGCTTATTTTGCAAGCGGTGCAATGATTATCCAGAGGGGCAGAGCACCCTTTTATTACATTGCAAGCCTTGCAGGCACGGCTTTTGTTGCCGTGTTCCTTTTCCTTATAATCAATGCGGTTCAGTTCAAAAAGACTGCACCGAGGGTTATATTCCTTGCACTTTCGGGCGGTGCCTACGCTCTTGCGTTTATGTCAAGAATCAATTCCGTTCTGCCCGTAACCTTCGGAATAATTGCATTTATCCTGATTTATCTTGTAAAGAGTATAAAAGAAAAATCACTTCCCCGTTTCTTTAAGGATATGACCGCACTGGGCTTGCCCGTGGCGGTGGCGCTGGGCTTCACTCTGTGGTATAACAATGCCCGTTTCGGTTCTCCCTTGCAGTTCGGCACCGCATATCAGCTTACGGTGGCGGATACCTCATATTACGAATTCTACGGCGGCGGAATCTTCCACACACTGTTCCATTATTTCATTCAGCCTCTTGAAATAACGGATATGTTCCCCCTTGTGCAGTTTGAATATTTCAGGCTTGCAGGCTACGGCAGGTCACTTTATATCGACAGCAATTTCGGTATCCTTGCTCTGCCCTTTATGCTTTCCCTGCTTTTAAGCCCCGTTATATTCAGAAGCAAATCAGCACCCAGAGAGAGCAGAATTATGCTTTCGGTTTTGCTTATATCATTGGGTGTCACCGCATATGCGGATATGTGTATGGGCGGAGTCATTTTCCGCTATACCGCAGACCTTCTGCCCGCGGCGGCATTTTTATCAGCGGCAATTCTGCTTGAAGTTTACCGCATCGCAAAAGAAAAATACGGTGACGGAATCGGAAATACGGTATGCAGGGGTGCAGGTATCCTTGCAGGGCTGACGGCAGTTACCGTTTCGGCGGTTGCGGTTGGCATCAACGGCAATTTCGTTCCCTATTCCCCTGAATTCCACCTTGCTCTCAGAGATTTCTTTGTATTTTGGAGTTGAGTTATGTATATTGATGTTTTAAAAGTGAAAAAGATGGTGGTTTTTGCTTCGGCACTGCTTTTTTTCTCCTGTTCCGTGAGCACTGTGATTTACTACATAGCTTATCCCTCGGCGGCATTCTTCCACGCTGACTGCTCGGATACCATTCTCTGGGCACAGGCAAGCTATGACAGCGGCACAATGTTCAACCCCGACTTCGGCTATGCGGCAATGCTCCCATTCGGCGGCACAACACTGATGCTTCCATTTATCGGAATTTTCGGTGTATCGTTTACAACCCACCGCATAGGAATGATACTTTTTACCCTCATTCTTTTTGTCTCGGTGCTGTGGCTTTGCAGATGCATTAAAATGAGCCTGCCTCTTTCGTTTACCGCAACGGGTACCTTTGCACTTGTGATGTGTTCAAGCGCAAAGCTCCGCGAAATATTCTACGAACACGTTATCTATTACAGCATATGCGTGCTCATAATCTGCGTATTGCTGAGCCTTTTCATTAAATTCAGAGAAGGTTTTGAAAGCAAAAACGGACTTAAAAAGCTGGTTGAGGCAACATTTTTCACCGTGATTTTCTCCGCACTTTCAGCCCTTGACGGTATGCAGGTTATTGCAATGGGCATACTTCCCGTGCTTTTTGCGGCGGTTATGGGTATATTCCTTGATAAGGATAACACTCTCCTTTCAAAGAAAAGCCGTGTTTCCGTTTATTACTGCGTCATCTGCGGTGCGTCGGCATTTATCGGTCTTGTCCTGCTTTCGTTCTTTGCAGACGGAATATATTCGGGCTACGCAGGTGCGTATTCGGGCTATGCCAATATGGAAGAATGGCTTTCAAATCTCGGCAACTTCCCCGTTCACTGGTTCACCCTTTTCGGTGTGGATGCACATTACGGAATGCCCATTTTCTCGGCAGAGTCAATAGTCAACATAATCCGCATAGGCTCAGCGGCGGCGGTTGCGCTTGTACCCGTTATCGCACTTTTCTTCCATAATAAATTTGCTTTCGGCACAAAGGCACTTCTCCTTGCTCATTTCGGGCTCAGCGGAGTAATAATGTTCGGCTATGTTTTCGGCATACTTTCCGCCGCAAACTGGCGTTTAAGCCCTATGATATGCACGGGTCTGCTCTGCTGCTTTGCAGTGTTTGCGGAAGTTAAGGGGCATTTTGTTCCGAGGCGTATCTGTGCTCTTGTTATCTGCCTGCTTCTGCTTCTGAGTGCCGTCAACTTCGACACCGTTGTGCAGATGGAGAAAAACGGCATTGAGCAGAATGAAAAATATCTTATCTCACAGCAGCTTAAAGAAAAGGGTCTCACCTACGGCTACGCAACCTTCTGGAATTCTCAGGTAATAACCGTGCTTTCGGATTCCGAGGTAAGGGCGGCGAATATCGATGTTAACGAAAACGGAATAGCCCCCTGCCCGTATCAGGCAAACCTTGAATGGTTTGAGGAGCAGGAGGGTGTTGACAAATATTTTGTTCTGCTTTCATACGGTGAGGAGGAAACCCTTATGAACACAACCGACTGGGCTTATTTCGAACTTCTTCATAAAGAAAAAATCGACCTTGACGGCTACACGGTCTATGTGTTCAACTCCACAGATTTTTTGTGTTGACGGCAAACCAATAAATATTGCTGATTGGCGGCGGTGCAAAACCTGCCGCCTTTTTTATACCCTTTTTCAGCATTTCAAGGGCAGGGGAGATGTTCATATCTCCCTCATTCACTTTTTCGTCGTCACTGCTGATAACCACAACGGCAGTTTCATCGCCAAGGGTTATTTTTCTTGCGTTTTCGTCGGCAATGAATATGCCCGATATGATTGAAGTGATGCTCAGGCAGATTATCACCGCCACTGCATAGGCTCTTAAAATTTTCATAATTCCTTCCTTTCGTACAGTATGCCTTTTTTCGAGTGAATAGTGAAAAGTGAAGAGAGAATAGTTAAGGGAATAATTAATAATTACGAATTACGCATTGCGCATTGCGAATTCACTTACAATATTCATCCATAAGCGATGCCAGTGCCGAGGCAAGCATTCTGCCCGAAAAGCAGGCTTCTTCAAGGGTGTTGGCTTCGCTTCCCATTTCAATAAGCAGGCTGAAACGGGTCATATCCATATTGTATTTTCTCTGTGAAAAAAGCACGGGCCGCATAAGACCGGGGTACATATCCGCGCATTTTTTCTGGAGCTGCAACGCAAACCGCAGGTTATATTCCCAGTCGGGGAAATCCTCAACCTTCCCTTCCTCCGCACCCGTGATAATCATAATCTGCGCCGCCTTTTTGCCGCCGATTGTGTTTGTGAATTTCAGCTTGTCGCCGTTATTCTGGGTAACCGAATCACGGTGGATATCAAGCACAATCTGAATTTCGGGATGTTCTTCAAGGTGCTTTGCAACGGTTTTACGGGAACTCGGGTAAGAATCGTTGTAGCTTTTGTCGTGAATTGTCTTATCGTGTATTACAGTATACCCAAGCGAGGTAAGATAATCCGCAATTTCACTGCCCACACGCACAATATTTATGTTTTCGTCGTTGCTTCGGGAAGTGTAATCCTGAGCATACCAGTCACGCTCAATCAGTTCATAGCCCTCGGAGGTATGGCTGTGAAAAATAAGCACCGCAGGCTTTGATTTGTCAACGGAAAGTTCAAGGGGCTGCGAGAGAACTTTTTCTATGTTCAGAGTTTTCGTTTCGGTGGTATTCTTTACATTCACATTGCCGAAGGTATGGGTTGCGCCCTTGGTTATGTAGGTCAGCTCCTTTATATTGCCGTCTTTTTTCTGGCTTCTGAAAAGCTCCGTATATCTGCGGATGATTTCTTTTATGTCGTCGGGTGTGTCGGTGATTCGGGTTTCTTCCTTTGCAGGTGCGGTTGTTTCGGTCAGGTCTGATAAAGTGCTGCTCTGCACGGGGACTGCGGTTTTTGTTACTCTTTCACCCGTGCCGAACATTACCGCCGCCATTGCAACGGAAATTTTACCTGCGGAACCCGTCATAAAAACGGAGCAGGCAATGAGAAGTGCTATTGCGGCAGAAATTATTCCGTGGGATTTGTCCCGATTTGTCTGATTTTTCATTTTCATTCACCTTTTATGTTGTTATCCGTAAATTATATGCAGGCAAAGGCGGAATAATGGTTACAAATTGTAATCATTTCACCTGATTTTGTAACCCTTTTGTAACCTTTTTGTAATTTTAAAAGGTGGTATCCGCGGAACAGATGTAATATAATAGGGGTATGCAAGAGAAATCCCCATCCATCCTTTCATTTTGACAAACCGTAACAGGGCATCCGCAAGGGTGCCCTTTCGGTTTTTGTGAGCGCAAAGTTCAGAGTTCAGAGTGCAGAGTGAATGAAGGGTTTCGCCCTTGCCCGATTATATAATTGTATAGTTGACAAGCGCAGAACTGTGTGATATACTTCCTTGTGTATGAAAATTAATACCTACCTTTAAAAAGATTGTGACGGAGACAGTAGCTTTTGCAAGGGCATTCCCAGTGAGGCGGAGAGAGTGTGAACCCGCCGTTTGCCGCAGATGTGAATATCACTCCCGAATCGCAGACCGAAAAGTTATGAGTAGGCTCTGACGGAATCCCGCCGTTACGGGGAAGCATAAAGATCGGGTTATGCAGGTGCTTTTTGTTGTTCCTTGTCCCGATTGGGTCAGGGATTATTTTTTTGTAAAAGAATTTCAGAATATATCGGAGGAATGAAGAATGTACGAAAAAGTTTCGTCGAATTTTGATTTCGTCATCAGAGAAAAGGCAGTGCTTGATTTCTGGAAAGAAAATCAGATTTTCGAAAAGAGCATTGAAGAAAGAAAGGGCTGCCCCACCTACACCTTCTATGACGGCCCTCCCACTGCAAACGGCAAGCCCCATATCGGCCACGTTCTTACCCGTGTTATCAAGGATATGATTCCCAGATACAGAACAATGAAGGGCTATATGGTACCCCGTAAGGCAGGTTGGGATACCCACGGTCTGCCCGTTGAGCTTGAAATCGAAAAAGAGCTTGGCATCAACGGCAAGGAGCAGATTGAAAGTTACGGTCTTGAACCCTTCATCGGCAGATGTAAGGAAAGCGTATGGAAATACAAGGGAATGTGGGAGGATTTCTCAGGCACAGTCGGTTTCTGGGCTGATATGGATAACCCCTATGTTACCTATCACAACAGCTATATCGAATCAATCTGGTGGTCACTGAAAGAAATCTGGAACAAGGGTCTTCTTTACAAGGGCTTCAAGATTGTTCCCTACTGCCCCCGTTGCGGTACACCTCTTTCATCACACGAGGTTGCTCAGGGCTATAAGGCGGTAAAAGAGCGTTCAGCAGTTGTACGCTTCAAGGTTGTGGGCGAGGATGCTTACTTCCTTGCATGGACAACAACTCCCTGGACTCTGCCCTCAAACTGCGCACTCTGCGTTAACCCCGAAGAAACATACTGCAAGGTAAAGGCTGCCGACGGCTACACTTACTATATGGCAAAGGCACTTCTTGACAGTGTTCTCGGTTCACTGGGCGATAAGGAAAACGGCGTTGCAGCCTACGAAATCCTTGAAACCTATGTTGGCACAGACCTTGAAGGCAAAGCATACGAGCCTCTTTTTGAATGTGCAGGCAAGGTTGCCGAAAAGCAGGGCAAGAAGGCTCATTTCGTAACTGTTGACAGTTACGTTACAATGTCAGACGGTACGGGTATCGTTCACATCGCACCTGCATTCGGTGAAGATGACGCAAAGGTGGGCAGAGCATATGACCTTCCCTTCATTCAGTTTGTTGACGGCAAGGGTAATATGACCGAGGATACTCCCTATGCAGGTATGTTCGTAAAGGATGCCGACCCCAAGATTCTTGTTGACCTTGATGCTGAGGGTAAGCTTTTCTCAGCACCCAAGTTTGAGCACGATTATCCCTTCTGTTGGAGATGCGATACTCCTCTTATCTACTACGCAAGAGAATCCTGGTTTATCAAAATGACAGCCGTTAAGGATAACCTTGTAAAGAATAACAACACCGTTAACTGGATTCCCGAAAGCATCGGTAAGGGCAGATTCGGCGACTGGCTTGAAAATATTCAGGACTGGGGCATCAGCCGTAACCGTTACTGGGGTACACCCCTCAATATCTGGGAATGCGAATGCGGTCACAGACATTCAATCGGTTCAATCGAAGAACTCAAATCAATGAGCAGCAACTGCCCTGAGGATATTGAGCTTCACAGACCGTTCATTGACGATGTTACAATCAAGTGCGAAAAGTGCGGCGGCGAAATGAAGAGAGTGCCCGAGGTTATTGACTGCTGGTACGATTCAGGCGCAATGCCCTTTGCACAGCACCACTATCCCTTTGAGAACAAAGACCTTTTCGAGCAGCAGTTCCCCGCAGAGTTCATCTCTGAGGCTGTTGACCAGACAAGAGGCTGGTTCTACTCACTTATGGCAATCTCAACCCTTCTCTTTGACAAGTCACCCTATAAGAATGTTATCGTTCTCGGTCTTGTTCAGGATGAAAACGGTCAGAAGATGTCAAAGTCAAAGGGCAATGCCGTTGACCCCTTCGATGCACTTGCAAAGCACGGCGCAGACGCAATCCGCTGGTATTTCTACACCAACTCCGCACCCTGGCTTCCCAACCGTTTCCACGACAACGCAGTTGTTGAAGGCAAGCGTAAGTTTATGGGTACACTGTGGAATACCTACGCATTCTATGTGCTCTATGCAAATATCGATAAATTCAATCCCACAGAGCATAAGCTTGATTACGGTAAGCTTTCCATTATGGATAAGTGGCTTCTTTCAAGGCTCAATACTCTTATTGATACCGTTGACGGTTATCTGGGCAACTACGCTATCCCCGAAGCGGCAAAGGCACTTCAAAGCTTTGTTGACGATATGAGTAACTGGTATGTCCGCCGCGGCAGAGAGCGTTTCTGGGCACAGGGTCTTGAACAGGATAAGATCAACGCTTATATGACCCTTTACACCGCACTTGTTACCGTTGTGAAGCTTGCGGCTCCCATGATTCCCTTCATGGCAGAGGATATTTACCGCAACCTTGTATGCAATGTTGATAAGTCTGCTCCCATCAGCGTTCACCTTTGCGATTATCCCGTTTCGGACAAGGCATTTGTTGATGCAGACCTTGAAGCTTCAATGGATGAAATTCTCAACATCGTTGTTCTGGGCAGAGCCGCAAGAAACACTGCAAACATCAAGAACAGACAGCCTCTTGGCAAGATTTTTGTAAGCGCACCCAAGGTTCTTGGCAAGGAATACTGCGAAATCGTTGAGGATGAGCTTAACATCAAGACTCTTGAATTCGTAACCGATTCATCAGGCTATGTTTCATATAACTTCAAGCCCCAGCTTAAAACCCTCGGTCCCAAGTACGGCAAAATGCTTGGCGCAATCAGAGAATATCTTGCATCTCTTGACGGTTCAGCCGCAAAGGCAGAGCTTGACGAAAAGGGTGCACTCACCTTCACCGCAGGCGAAACCGAAATTTCACTTGCAGTTGAGGACCTTCTTATTGAAACCGTTCAGAAGGAAGGCTTCCAGGCTGAAAGCGGCAACGGTGTTACCGTTGTTCTCGATACAAACCTTACCGATGAGCTTATTGAAGAAGGCTTCGTAAGAGAGCTTATTTCAAAGATTCAGACAATGCGTAAGGATGCAGGCTTCGAGGTTATGGATACCATCAAGATTTATGTCAGCGGCAACGAAAAGATTGAAGCAATCTTCTCCGCAAACGCTGAGGAAATCAGACACGATGTACTTGCAACCGATATTATCACAGCCGAAGGCGGTTCATACTCCAAGGCATGGGATATCAACGGCGAAAAAGTAACAATGGGCGTTGAAAAGAACTAAAACAAAAGACCGTGACAACAGTCACGGTCTTTTTCAGTGCAATTTGAATTTTATTCCTTCACGGGCTGAAAGGGTTTTGTGTAGTTGAGCATAAAGATGATTATGTATGCAACCCACATGGGAATGCTTTCAATTCCGCCGCTCTTACCGAAGATGAGAAGAAGCACAACCATAAGCACAAGGGTAAGTGCAAGAACAATAAGCATCACAAGGTGCTTCACGCTTTTCTGCTTTGCCTTGAAGAAAAGGAAGGCAATTATTGCCGCCGCAAAGAATGCCGCAAAGAGAAGTGCTGTTGACCAGTGAGCCGCCATTTGCAGGGGCTTGCCGTCTTCGGGCTCAACGGAAGGAATGTTTACGCAGGCAAATATGCAGAAAAATCCAAGATAGGTGCAGATGTTGCCGAATTTTGCAAGCTTTTCCGTCCTGAATGAATTGAGCTTATAAAGATATTGCAGGTTAAGGTAAAGGGATACACCCGAGAATACAGCCCACCAGATGAAAAGACGGGGATGGGTTTTGCCGATAACGCTTGCGGTTTTTGCAAGGTCGGGGTTATCGATGAAGCCGTAAACCGTGAAGAAAATGAAGCCTGCAATAAGCCACGCCATGCAGAAGTTTCTGTTATCCGTCAGCACATCGACGAAATTGAGAAATGCCTGCTTGATTGTAGGCTTCTGAGCAAGCTCTGCCTGCTTTCTGAGTTTTGATGCCTTTGACATAAAAACACTCCTTTTTTTATTTTATGCTCCTATTTTACAGGATTTTCAACAGTTTTTCAACATAATATTTATTCAATATTGTTGCTTGCAATAGCACTGTATTTATGTTATATTATTTCTATATTTCAAAAATGAGGTGTAAAAATGAAGAAAATACTGAGCGTTTTGCTTTCTGCAATTCTTCTTGGAACATCCCTTACGGTGGGCTTTACCGCCTTTGCCGCAGAGGATGAAATGAGCTTTGCAGTTGCATCCGACCTTCACTACAACGTACCCCGTGAGGAGCTTGAAGCAACAATCGAGGGCGAAGAAATCTATTGGTATGCAAACCGCAGAGCCGCTATGGAGGATGAAAGCGGACTTATTATTGACGAATTCCTCAGGCAGTGCGCAGAGGATGAAAACTGCGAATTCATTCTTATCCCCGGTGACCTTGCGGATAACGGCAAATCCGTTCATCAGGAGCATATTGATGTTGCCGCAAAGCTTGCAAAGTTTGAGGCAGAGTCGGGCAAGGCTGTTTATGTTGTCCCCGGCAACCACGATTACGGCGTTGACTGCGAAACAAATCTTGACGATTTTATCAGGGTTTACGGTGACTACGGCTACAACGGTGCACTTGAAACTCTTGAAGGAACATTTTCATACACCGCAGACCTTAATGAGAAATACAGACTCATTGCCCTTGACAGTAACGACCCCACAAAGTCAACGGAAGACGGTATGTCACTTGAAAAGATTGAGTGGGTGCATGAGCAGGCAGACAAGGCAAAGGCAGATGGCAAGTACCCCATCCTTATGATGCATCATAACCTGCTTGACCACCTTCCCGTGCAGAGAATCCTCAGCAGAAACTTCATTGTAAGATTCCATTACACAACCGCAACTCTCTTTGCGGATTGGGGCATAAAGCTTGTTTTCACAGGTCACGAGCATTGCAGTGACGCCACATCATACACAACTCCTTCGGGCAATGTTATCTACGATTTTGCAACAACAGCCCTTACAATGTACCCCTTGCAGTACAGATTCTTCACCATTACCGATGATGAAATCAAGTACGAAGCAAAAACAATCGATTCAATCGATACCGATGCTCTCACCGCAACAACCTCAGGCTTCACTCAGGAGCATATCGACCTTATGAACAAGGGTCTTAACGATTATTCAAAGGGCTTCCTGAAAGCGGGTATTCAGTACCGTCTGGGCAAGGGCTTTAAAATGGAAGAAATGGGCATTGCCGAGGATGCATTCTATTATGACCTTGTTGCAACCGCAGTAGGCGGACTTGTTAAAATCCTTGAAGACCCCCTCTACGGCGAAGGCGGTATTCAGGAGCTTGCGGCAGGCTATAACCTTGAAATTCCCGACAGTGAATATAAAAACGGCTGGGATATCGTAACGGAGCTTGTTTCCTGGCATTATGCAGGCAGTGAGCCTTATAACATTTACAGCAGAGATATCACAATCTTCCTGCGCCTTGTATCACTTCTTCTTAAAGATGACCTTGCAACAATCGCAGATGATGTGCTTCTCAAAGCCGCAAATGAGCTTTTCTCAGTTTTCGGAACTGATTCGGTTATCACCGATATCACAAAGATTGCAACAAAGGTTCTGGGCCCCGTAAGTGCGGTTGAATATTTCCTTATCGCTCTTGTTTCACCTCTTGTATGCGCTTTCATTGCAGATGATGACGGCGTTGAGGATAACAACGGCACACTTCCCGGCTACGGCACAGTGAATGCACAGAGCAGAATCAGCAATGTATTCAACAGCATCGTTGCAACGATTAAAAATATTTATGAATCGATTGCAATAATGTTCGGTATTCTCATTAAAATCTTCATAGCATAAATAACAAAGGCTTGTACGGAAATCCGCACAAGCCTTTGATTTTTTTATCTTATTTAAGGTCGCCGCCTACTGAGCCGTCCCAGGTGTCAACGGTCTGAGCCTTCATTTCTTCCTCGTCAAACCAACGGGTTGTAACAGCCTTTGTTTCTGTGTAGAAACGGAAGCCGTCCTTGCCAAGGCAGTGAAGGTCGCCGAAGAATGACTGCTTGTGGCCTGTGAAGGGGAATACGCCTACGGGTACGGGGATACCAACGTTAACGCCAACCATACCGCCGTCTGTTCTCTTTGCGAATTCTCTTGCGTAATAGCCGCTCTGTGTGAAGATAACCGAGCCGTTTGCAAAGGGATTTGCGTTCATAACTGCAAGACCCTCTTCAAAATCCTTTACTCTCTTTACGCAGAGAACGGGTCCGAAGATTTCTCTCTGACCTACGGTCATATCCTCTGTAACGTGGTCGAAGATTGTGGGGCCTACATAGAAGCCGTTTTCGTAGCCGGGCACAACGGGATTTCTGCCGTCAAGCACAAGCTCCGCACCTTCTTCAATACCTTTTTCAATCCATCTGAGAATGGACTGTCTGTGAGCCTCGGTAACAACGGGGCCAAGGGTTGATTCCTTATCGTATGCAGGGCCCAGTTTAAGTTCTTTTGCAAATTTTACAAGGTAGCCCACAAGCTCGTCTGCAATGCTTTCCTGAGCAACGATAACGGGCAGTGCCATGCAGCGTTCACCTGCACAGCCGAATGATGAGTTGATGATACCTCTTGCGCTTCTTTCAAGTGCGGCATCTTCAAGCACAAGGCCGTGGTTCTTTGCTTCGCAGAGAGCCTGAACTCTCTTGCCGTTTGCGGCTGCTCTTGAATAAATGTGAAGACCAACGCTTGTTGAACCGACAAAGGTGATACCCTTTACGTCGGGATGGTCCATAAAGATTTCAGCTTCGTTTCTTGAGCAGGTAACAATGTTGATAACGCCGTCGGGGAGACCTGCCTCCTGCCACAGCTCTGCAAGACGCATGCAGGTCATGGGAGTCATTGAAGCGGCTTTGAGAACGATTGTGTTACCGCACACAATGCAGAGGGGGGACATCCAGCCCATGGGAATCATACCGGGGAAGTTGAAAGGAACGATACCTGCGAAAACGCCCACAGGCTCTCTGTAAAGTGTGGTATCGTAGCCCGATGAAGTATCTCTCATGCTTTCGCCCATAAGAAGTGAGGGTGCCGAGCAGGCAAGCTCAACGGGTTCCTTTACTTTAAGGATATCGCCCTTTGCCTCGCTCCATACCTTGCCGTGCTCTCTTGCACAGATTTCGGTAAGCTCGTCCATATGTTTTTCAAGAAGTTCACGGAACCTGAAAACAACCTGAACTCTCTTCATAACGGGGGTTTCAGACCAGGATTTGAAAGCCTCTTTTGCGCAGGCAATGGCTTCGTTAACCTCGTCTTTTGTGCAGCAGGGGGTCTGTGCAATAACTTCGCCTGTGCTGGGGTTATAAACATCCATGTATTTTTCGCAGGAAGAATCAAGCCATTTGCCGCCTGCAAAATATCTGAGCTTTTTAACTGCCATTCGGAACACTCCATTCAATTTAATAATCACTTCATTCTATAACTTTCAGAAAAATATGTCAATAGACCAATGACTTAAACAGGTCAAAAAAACCGTTGTTTCAGCCTTTGGGTGAAAGGCGGTGATGTTTTCTGAAAATGGAATCCTTTATAAAATTCCCCAGAGGGCTTCTGGAACTGCCTGAGTTTTCGGGGATGAGCGTTGAGGCAAAGCTGATTTTTGCCCTTATTCTGGACAGAACGGGTGTTTCGGAAATGAACAGCGGAAGGTTCACCGACAAGCAGGGCAACCTTTTTGTGATATATACACTTGACGAAATATGCGGAAAGCTGGGGTGCAGTAAGCCTACTGCCGTGAAAGTTCTCAAAGAATTGCAGGAGAGAGAAATGATTGAAAAAAAGCGTGAGGGTGCAGGTAAAGCATCAAAAATTATTGTAAAAAAATCTGCATTGTCAGTGCTTAAAATTTTACCCGACAGTTCAAAAAAATTTAATCCGTCAGGTAAAGAAACTGAACCCGATGAAGTAAAGAATTCTGACCCTATTTATAATAAAGAGAACTATAATAATCTCAGTTATACCCATTCATCCACATACGAGGAGCTGACGGAGAGAATTGAAGATCAGATTGAATATGACTGTATTACGGGTGATGCTGAAATTGTGAGAGAGATAATTTATGTTATTGCGGATGTTATGACGGGGCTGAGCCCCACCGTGAAGATAGGCAGTGAAATCTTCCCCAGAGAGGTTGTCATATCCCGATACAAAAAGCTGACGGCGGAGCATATTCAGTATGTTGTGAACTGCATTGAAAATGCGGAAACGAAAATCGTCAATATGAAGGGCTATCTTGTTGCCGCCCTTTTCAATGCTCCTGCCACCATGGCAAGTGCCGATGCGGCGGATATTGCCTGTTACCAACACAAAAAGCGGAATATGTAAAATAGTTGGAGATAATGCATAAAAATTGTTTACTTTTTATTTTAATAGTGTTAGTATAGAATAATAATATTACAGCGGAAAGAGGTTGTATTTTATGAAAAAAGTAATTATGTCCGTTATCTCAATGGTGCTTGTTATGTGCCTTCTGATGCCGCCCGTTTATGCATCGGCAGATGCAGAGGCAAGCTATGATTCCGTTATGGATTATGTTGCGGAATACGAGGCAGATGACGAAGCCGATTCAAAAATAAAATTCGGCAGAATCATCAACGGTCTGAGCAATTTTGTGATAAACGATTTTCTCGGCACCGTGCTCAAACTGATTCTTCCCGATTCTGCGGCGGTTGCGGATTATGAAAAATTCGATATTGACAAATACGAAAATTTCTATGAGGGCACCGAAACCTTCATTGACGAGCCTCAGGGCGAAAAGGTATGGAGTCTGGGCTACGGCAAGGCTTCCGTGCTTCCCGATGATTTCGGCGAAAAGCAGTATGCAAAGGGTGCCTACATTCCCTATATTTTCGGTAACGATATGTATACCGATGAAGACGGCAACAAGGAAGACCTTATGGTAAGAGCAGTTGTTATGAATGACGGCTCAGGCAGAGGCAACGTGCTTTTTATTGCTCTTGATGCAATGGGCTTTGCCAATGCGGATGTAAGGCAGGTGCGTGCAGGTCTTAAAGAGCTTGCAGAGGAATACAACATTGTGAGCATCAATGTATCCTGCACCCATATCCACACGGGTATTGATTCTCAGGGTGTATGGACTGACCCCATCGGCTGTATCATCAACAATTCATTCAGCAAGATTACACGCCACGTGAAATACGGCGTTGAGCGTTCATTCATTCAGGCGGTTGTTGAAGGCTCAAAGCAGGCGGCAAAGGATGCCCTTGCCGATATGACTCAGGGCAAGCTTTACTATTCAAGCATCAACGGTGAGGATTATGTATACGACAGAACCGCACCCATCTCCCTTAACCCCAATATCTACAAGCTTGAATTCAAGCCCTTTGCGGCGGATAAAACTCCCACAATCATTGCAACCTTCGGCTGTCATCCCGAATCCGCAAGCTACGACTGGGCAAGCGCAGACCCCGAAAAGACTCTTTCCTTTGATAAAAAGTTTTCACCCGACTTCATTTGGAGTGCGGAAATGGTTATGAACGATGCAGGCTATAACTTCATTTTCCTGCAAGGCAATGTTTCAACCGTAACCTCCGCAAGATACAACACGGGCGACGGTGTTGACGAATTCCCCGGCAATGCTCATTACACTTCTGTACGCTACGGCTACGAAATCGCATATATACTTCTCGGTATGAATATGACCGAAACCGAAAGAATCGCACTTAACGAGGCAACGGGTGACAGACTTGACATTGCAAAGTATAAAGGTCAGGGCAGATACACCGTATGGTATGAGGGTCTTGAAACCGTTGACGCAAAGGAAGTAAAGCCCGTTCTCAACATAAAGCACAAGCAGTTCACCGTTCAGATTGATAACAATGTTATCGTTCTTCTGGGCAAAACCTCTGTTGCGGATAACTTTGTGCTCAAAGATAATTTCGGCAGATACTACACCGTATCCGAAGTGGGCTACCTTGAAATCGGTGACGATATGAAGGTTTATATGAGCCCCGGCGAAACCTTCGGTGAGCTTGTTTACGGCGGTAAGGGTGCAGATGGCTTTGAGCTTGCACCCGTGAGAGAATACACAGGCGAAGATATTATCGTTATGGACCTTATGAACGATGCGGCAGGCTATGTTGCAAACCCTGCCAACTACTGCCTTGCAGGTATTCAGTATAACGAAGAAAGCGGTGAATATGACAGCGATACCTGGTGCCTTATCTCCTACGGCAAGGGTGCCGCACCGAAGTTCATCGGCAGCTTCTATGAAATTTATGACAGTGTAAGATAAATCATATACCTTGAAGCAATGCCCGATGATTAAAAGGCAAAATGCCCGTTTATGACGGCGGATTCTGCAACAAAAAGTAAAGGGGAAATTTCAGATGAAAAAAAGCGCAAAAAAAATACTTTCGCTCATCCTTGCATTAACACTTGCTTTTTCGGGCACGGTTTTTGCAGTTGCATCCGACGGGGAGGCAATGGATAACAGCGGAATTATGTTCTGCACCAACGCAATAAACGGCTTGCTCAATGCGGTCTTCAAGGGCTTCGGTGCGCTTTTTCCCAAGGATTTTGTGTCAATTGAAGATTACGAAACCGAAAATTTCTATGAGGGCACAGAAACCTTCATTGACGCTCCTGCTGAAAATGCCAAGTGGTATCTGGGCTTCGGCAAGGCAAGTATGGTGCCCGAAAACCTGAAAGACGGCTCAAAGGAATATTACACGGGCGGTTACTTCACCCAGAAAATCAACGGCGTTTATGACGACCAGGGTGCAAATGCCGTGGCTCTTACCGATAATTCGGGCAGAGGCACCGTTGTTATGGTTGCGGTTGACGGTATCGGCGTGTGCAATGAGGATGTAAGAACAATCCGTGCCCGGGCTGAAAAGAAGCTTGCGGATATGGGTGTTGAGAGCGATATCGTTGCAATCAACATCAACAGCACCCACTGCCACACGGTTATCGATACTCAGGGCTTCGGTCTTGAAACGCTTCTCAAAACCATGTTCCAGAACCTTTTCTCATTCCTGCCCTTTATTGAGAAAACAAGGAGCATCGACCCCGAATTCTATGAGCATATAATTGACGGCACATCCGATGCAATCGTTGAGGCTTATACCTCCATGGAGGCAGGCACTCTTTATTATTTCGAAACCGAGGGTATCGGCAGAAGCGAAAGAAACAACAATTATATGGATGACAAATACGGCTATATCTTCAACAAGCGTTACGATATGGAAGGCTATCAGCACGTAATTGCCTGCTTCAAATTCGTGCCCGATGATGAAAAATCCGCACCCACCGTATTTGCAAATGTGGGCGGACATCCCACCACAATCAACAGAGCAACAAAGCTTCTTTCCGCAGATTACCCCAACTTTACCGAATACAAAATGAATGCCGAGGGTATGAACTTTATGTTCATTCAGGGCGCACAGTCGCCTATTTCCGTCAGCGCAGGCGGTGTTGAAACCAAGGAAATCCTTGACGAAATCGCAAAAGAGATTGAAGCTGACCCCGTTGTAAAAGATTACGAGCAGGCAAAGAAGCTGGGCTACGAATTTGCAAGAATCATTCTTGAAGCAGAAAAGAATGCAAAGCCCGTTGAGCCCGTGCTCAATGTTAAAATGAAAGAAATCAGAGTGCCCCTTGAATACGGTCTTATGGAGCTTGGCGCAGTTTCGGGGCTTCTTGGTCTTACAACCGTAAGGGATAAATCCGCGCCTTCGGGCTACTCAATCATCACCGAAACGGGCTACCTTGAAATCGGCACGGATTTAGTGATGCTTACCGTACCGGGCGAGCTTATCCCTCAGCTTGTTTACGGCAATGTTGTTGATAAAACACAGTCCTACACAGGCACAGACTGGAATTACGAATACACTGCGGATATCATCGGCGAAGACAAAACCGTTCTTGTAATGGGTCTTTGCAACGATGCAATCGGCTACATCGTGCCCGATAACGATTACGCCCCCTTTATTGCGGATTCTCTGTGGAATACGGATATGGGCGAAAAGCTCTGGGGCAAGCCTCAGCGCCACTACGAAGAAATGCTTTCCGCAGGCAGTGAGGCAGGCTCATCGGTTATGAGCGAGCTTAATGCACTTGTGAAGGAATGTATCTCTTGATATGATAAGAGCAGAGTGGAGTACAATATGGAAATAAGATATATAAAAGAAAACGAGGCGGCGGATTACCAGCGTGTGTCCGCGGCATCGTTCATATGGAAATTCGACGAGAAGGTGGACAGCACCGTGGAAATGCCAGTGCTTGCCGCTTTTCACGAAAACAAGCTGATTGCAGGGGTTGAGATTTTTGATTTCAGGGTAAATTACTGCGGCAATTTTCTCAATTCCGTGGTGGTCAGCGGTGTGTGCAGTCAGCCTGAATACCGCAGAATGGGCGGCATCCGTGAGATAATGAAAAAAATCGGTGAAACCGCCGTTGAGAATGATTGGACTTTCGGCTTTCTTCATCCCTTCTCAATCGAATATTACGAAAAATTCGGCTATGCAAACCTTAACCGTATGTTTGCAATCAAAATTCCTTTTGAAAAGCTTAAAAATATTCCACGCAATACTGATGTTATTCTTTACACGGGTGAGCAGTCTGATGAAATCAGTGAGCTTCACGCAAAATGCGCCCTTAAAGAAAACCTTATGACCCTGCGTGAGGAGAAAAAGCATTTCTGCCACACACCCTTTGAGAGTGCGGATTACACCTATTTCAGACGGAATGAAAACGGCGTTGCCGACGGCTATGTACGTTTCACCGTCAAAAGACCCGACGAGGTCATTGTTGAGGAATTCTTTGCCCTGACACCCGAGGCGGTTTACGGGCTGTTGGGATTTCTGCGCAACTATGACGGAATAACGAAAAATCTGATAGTGAAAAAGCAGTATCAGGGCAGTGATATTTCCTGCATAGCAGACCGTATTGACGGCATTTCCTATGATTACGATAACGGTGCCGCAGGCAGAATTTATAATATGCAGAAGCTTCTTGAAAGCAATGCTTACCCCGAGGAATACGGAATTTTCCGCCTGAAATCCGTTGACGAATTTGAGCATAACAACGGCATTTTTGAGGTTGAATATCAGCACGGCAAGGCAACCGTCACAAAGAAAGCTGAGGGAGATTACGATATCTGCCTTACACCTGCCGCCGCCGCAAGGCTTATGCTTGCAGGGGAGGGCCACGATGCTCAGAGTGCCCTCTATATAAACGGTGTTGAGATAAAAGGCAATGCGGATGCATTCTTCAAAGCCTTCCCTTACCGCCGCACAAGATTTGCCGACAGCAGCTGGTCAATATAAAAGTACACAGGAGATAATATGAAATACTACACAGCGCAGTTTCTGGGTATACTCGTTACCCTTGCAGTAATACTTACACTTCAAATGAAAAAGAAAAAGCAGATGCTTTTTGTATCCGTGCTTTCCAATGTTTTTTCCGCCGCAAACATCCTTTTGCTTGACGGCTTCAATTCAGGCGTTGTAGTGTGCCTTGTGGCTGTTTTTCAGCTGTTTGTTTCAATATGGCACGAATACAAGGGCACCGAATCGGGCACTGCGGAAAAAATAATTTTCCTTGTCCTTTATGCGGCAGGGGGTCTTATGGGCTATAAAATCCCCCTTGACCTGCTTTCAACCCTTGCGGCGGTATTCTATATGCTGGCAGTGTTCCAGAAGAAAGAGCAGAACATAAGGCTTATGCTTCTTGTGAATCTTTCACTGTGGACAGTCTACCATTCCGTTCTCGGCTCAACCGCCGTTTTCGCACAGGTTGCAGGCATAATTTCATCCCTTATAGCACTTTACAGATTCAGAACCAGAAAATCAGAGCAGTAATTAAAAAAATTACCCGATTTCTGCTTGACCATTTTTTAAAAGCGGGATACAATAAGTATAAATTCAACCGTGTATTTAAAACCGAAAGGGGTTATAAATATGAAAAAAATCATTTCCTGCATTCTTGCGGCAGTAATGGCATTCTCAATGCTTTCCGTAAGTGCATCCGCAGTTAAAACCGGGTGTGGCGGCGATTGCGACACCTGCCCTGCCATTGTTGTTCCCGGTATCGGTCAGTCAAATGTATGGGCGCTTGACGAAAACGGCGATTATCTGCTTGATGCAGAGGGCGAAAAAATGAGCTGCTTCCCTGCGATTTTTGATGTGGGCTCAATCGTTATGAGGGTTCTTGTTCCCGCACTCCTCACCCTTGTTACCCAGCACGATATCGGCCTTTCGGATGCTCTCTGCGATGTTGTTATGGATGCCTTTGCAGTTAACCTCTGCGATGAAAACGGCAAGAACACAGGCAACATTGAGGTTGAAAAATATCTTTATTCCGTAGCAGAATGTTCAGATTACGAAAAGAAACAGATTTACAATAACATTCCTCTTCAAGCCTTTGCCGAAATGGCAGGCGAGGACCATCTCTATTATTTTGCATACAACTCTTTCGGCAACAATTACGACACCGTGAAAGAGCTTTATGAATTCATTCAGATGGTTAAGGAAGAAACAGGCCACGATAAGGTGAATATCGTTCCCATCAGTATGGGCGGCTCCCTTGCAAATGCTCTGTTCCAGTATTATCCCGATGTTATGAATGATCTTAACAAGGTTGTTTATATCGTTCCCGCACTCAACGGCTCAACAATCGTCGGCGACCTTTACACAAAGAACCTTGCTTTCTTTGATACCGACTTCCTCTACAACGGCTTCCTTGAAGCTCTTATGGATGAAGAAGATGCAAGAATGATTGAGGTTATCGCAAGAATCCTGCCCGATCAGGTAATTTCAGGCGCACTCAAAAAAGTTGCAGACTGCCTTGTTGAAGATGTTGCGGCAAATATCACAAGCCTCTGGGGTCTCTGCCCCAAGGAATACTACCCCGAGGCATCGGCTGCCCTTCTTGCAGACAAACCCAAGATCAAGGCACAGACCGATATGTTCTACGAGGCACAGGTAAATTCACTTGCAAACATCCAGAAGCTTGTTGACAACGGCGTTCAGGTGTTCAACATTGTTGACTACGATGTACCCCTTTACCTCATAGGCAACTCCTGGAATAACGACAACGCTGACGGCGTTATCCATCTTTCATCAACTTCAATGGGTGCACACAGCGCACTCTGCGGTGAAACTCTGGGTGCGGATTATCAGCAGGCAAACACAAGCGTCAACTGCTCCGATAAGTCACACAATCACATTTCACCTGACGGTGTTGTGGATGCTTCAACAGGTCTTCTTCCCGACCATACCTTCTATTTCGACGGTCAGGGTCACGAGCAGACCGCAAGAAACGATGCTATCATCGCTCTTGCA
This sequence comes from Acutalibacteraceae bacterium, assembly GCA_036309745.1. Classification (GTDB taxonomy): domain Bacteria; phylum Bacillota; class Clostridia; order Oscillospirales; family Acutalibacteraceae; genus CAG-177. The sequence goes on from JAXJTD010000110.1 coordinate 24,099, forward strand.
ACACGACTTCTCGCAACCGACGATATTACCGATGTTTACTCAACTGAGGATTTCCCCCAGTTCAACGGCAGAAGAGACCCCAGAGGTCTTAAAAATAACTACATCCCCGAGGCAAAGGCGGTTGATACCTCAGCCCTCAGCGCAGAGGATGCAAAAGAGCTTGCAGAGGCACTTGCCCAGGCGGAAGCTTTTGTAAACAGCACCGCAAGCTACGACGGTCAGCAGAAGGAAGTTGAAGACAGACTTATCAACATCCTTGTGAAGGTAGGCGCAAGAGAGCCCAGGGTTGAAGAAGAACCCGAAACCTTCTTCACAAATCTCAGCCTCAGACTCTATGATATCTACGGTGCCAACGGATTCTCAGAAATGCCGGGTCTTACGGTTGTGCTTCTTTTCAAAACAGTTTTCGGCGCAATAGGCTCGCTTTTCGGCAAATAAAGATTGTTTAGGTATACTTAATATAGAAGGAAAGCCGGCGGAGAAATCCGTCGGCTTTTCTCTTGTGATATAAAAAGTTATATGTTATAATATTATCAGCTATTGAAAAAAGGAATGATGAATATGATAATGTCAGGCAGAAACCATACAGACTATATGGCAAGCAGAATTGCTGATACCGAAGAGTGCCTGAACTATGTTCAAAGAATCGGGCAGATTATCGATAAAGAATATTCCGAAAACAGTTTCAGATTTACGGAAGCTGATGATGAATTTTATAAAAAAATACATGAGCATACCGATGCACTTATTAAGTTGTTGGAAATTAAAAGAGATTGTATTGAAAGAGCCAAAAAAGCTTATGATGAAGTTGACAGTAAATTAACTGAAATGGCAAAGTCATTTGAATAATTATTAATGATATAAAAAGGAGAACCGTTATGAACATTATTTACACCAAAAACGCACCCGATGCAATCGGACCCTACTCTCAGGCAATCGTTGCAGGGGGACTTGTTTTCACTTCGGGTCAGATTCCCATCAACCCCGAAAGCGGTGCCGTTGAAGCACAGACAATCACAGAGCAGACCGAGCAGGTGTGCAAAAATATAAAAGCCGTTCTCGAAGCCTCGGGCAGCAGCCTTGAAAAGGTTGTGAAAACAGTTTGTTTCCTCAGCGATATGGGTAATTTTGCTCCCTTCAATGAGGTTTACGCAAAGTATTTCACAGGTAAGCCTGCACGCTCCTGCGTTGCAGTGAAAGAGCTTCCCAAGGGTGTTCTTGTTGAAATCGATACCGTTGCAGAAGTGTAAAATCAGATAAAAAATTCAAGCCGCCTTCCGTAAGGGAAAGCGGCTTTTTCATTTTATGCGCTCTTGATGCTGCTGATAATGAATTCCACAAGAAGCTTTGACCATACAATTATTGCATTGAATGCAACCTTGATTTTGTCAAAGAATGATTCGGGCTTGTAGATTTCGGGTGCAGGGTCCCAGTTTTCGGTGTTGCAGTTTTCCGTAGTCATAGGTGAAAGGGTGTCGGAAGGTTTGTCATAAACCATAAACTGAGAATAGGGGAAATCGTCAACCGTAAGCTGGCGGTCAGCCGAAGCAATATCATACATAATCTTTACTTCGTAGCTTGTCCAGTTTGAGTGGGATGAGCCTTTTATAAACCAGGTGTTGTCGGGGAAAAGGCAGGTGGAAGCATCAACCAGCTTGTCGGGAGAAATGTATCTGCCCTTGCCCTCAGCAGTTTTCTTTGCAATGTAATCTTCTGAAAGTGTTTCGTATACATTTGAGGTTGTTGCTCCGAATGATGAACGGGTAACGGATGCAAACTGGTCTGAAATTGCATCGGAAGTTGATGTAATGGGAATCATCTGGAAGCCGTATTTTGAAATTACGCCGAAGTTTGCGCCGTCATCCTTTATCTTCTGAAGAAGCTCAGGTACACGCTGACGGACCTCTCTGTCATATCGATCAAGCTTTTCAATAAGGCCTGCATATTTTATTCTTTTTTCACTGCCTTCTGCACCGAATACATAATATTTTGCGTCTTCATAGTCTTCGGGAGTTACGCAAGCCCAGTAGTTGGGCCATGTGTAGAAAGTTGAAAGTGCAAAAGCAGAGGTTACGCCCTCAACAAGCTTGTCATAAAAAAGCTTTTCGGTTGTGCTGATTACACCTTCAAGAAGACCTGTCTGAACAAGCATATCAATGGTTGCGGATAAGAATTCATCCATGCTGAACATTCCAAGACCCTCAACATCGCGGAGAACTCTCATAACGGCAGGGGGTGAAACATCGAATTTGGCGCAGATAATATCGCTGAGGATTTCCGCACCGCCTACAACACTGCCGTCCATTGCGATGCCCTGAATATCCTTGGCGCCGTATTTTGCAACATATGCCATAACAATGTTTGTGCCGAGGCAGGTTGCCGCAACGCCTACTTTTTCGCAGCCTGTTGTTCTTTTGATATCCTGAACGAAGGTGTGGAAATCATCGGCAGTTTCCATGGGGTCAAGGCGCCAGTCATAGTGGAACCAATAGTCCTCCCAGGAAAAATAACCCTTGCTGCCCTTCTGGCTGTAATTTCTCTTTTTCTCCATCTGGTCCTTACGCTTCTGTGATAAGCCTGAACCGTTGGTTACATTGCCGTTTTCGTCAAGAAGTGAGTTTGCAAAGATTTTGCCGATTTCGGATTCAAGAGCGGCATAAAAGTCGTCCCAGTCATCCAGTGCAAGACCTTTTGCGATTGCAGGCAGCATATTTTCTGCCATTGATTTGTAAAGCTCGCTGTTTTCAGGGTTTTCACTGTCACTCTTCAAAAGCTTGGCAATATCCTTGTAGTGGAAAATTTTGTTGCCTTCCGCGTCGTAAAGTGCTTCACCGTCGCCCGAAATGCGGATAACGGGAATCTGGCTGCGGCTTCCGCTGGGGTCAACCCATGAAAAAGCGGGCAGAATAACGCTGAAAACCATAACCAGCGAAAGAAAAACCGAAAGAAATTTTTTCATATTATTACCTCAGATTAAAAATTTTAAATCAATGTTGAACATAAATAACGATTTTTGTTCAATAACCATCTAATTATTTTATACCATTACCCGTTGTTTGTCAATTGACACTTTCACGTATTTGTATGTATTATACATTAGTATAATAGTAATTTTCCCGAAAAACCTGACACAGCTTGTGTGCTGTCACTTAAAAGCAATCAAAAAATTAACATTAACAAATATATGAATCAATCGGTTCCGACGGATTTTCATATTGCGAAAGAGTTACATATATTTATGTGCCCGAAAGCGTGAAGTTTATCGGACACCACGCCTTTTTCGGCAATCTGGGATGTGAAAAAATATATCTCGGTGCCGAAAACGAAGATATGATTGAATTCGGCGAAAACTGGCTTCCCAAGCAAAGCACCACATCTCTTAAAGATGCGGAGGCTGTTTACGGTCAGGAAAGGAGGGCAAGCTGATGGGCAACGGCAAAATGACGTCTTTGTTTCAGAATGTAAAAAATCATTGGAATGAGCCTGACAGAGAAAAAGGGAATTACGTTCCGTTCAAAGAGTATCTGACGGTATTCTTTGGCGTGGGAATGAATTACAGCATCAAATCTCCTCTTGAATATCTCGGATTCAGTGCATCGTGTTTCCTCATAATGTATCATTACAAGCTTCCCTATCTTGCATTTTCCGTTATTACTCTCATCGGACTTCCGCTGACTTATCTGTGGAATGTTCTCAACTGGTTCGTCAACGATAATCTCGGTATTCTTGAAAAGAAAACAGAGAAAAAACTGCTTGCTTTTTACGGAATAGTTTCATTTGCGGGATTATGTATGATACTGTTCGATTCTTCTGCGTTTCTTCCGCTGTCACTGGTTAAAGTCCTTAACGGAATAAACGGTGTAAGCGCAAGAAGTTTTCTCAAAATATTCGGCATACAGCTGTTTGTGAACGCATACGGCGGACTGCGCAATATTCTTTGGAGAAAGAAGCTTGTTCCCAGATACGGAAGATATAAATATGTGCTGTTTTCAAACTTTGTCCAGAAGTCTGCCATGATAATCCTTATCGGCTGGCTTCCGATTTACAATGTAAAGCTTGTTGAAGACAGAATGTGGATGGCATATCTTCTGTTTATGGTATACGATATGTTCCCCTTTGATAATGTTATCGAGCAGTGCACCCAGAACATTTCGCCCAACCCTCACGAAAGAATGCTTATAAGAACCTGGCCCGTAAAACTTTCCCATTTCGTGAAAAATATATTTGATGTTATAATTCCGATTTTCGGAATTGCTTTCAGCGATATAAGGTTTTATAAGTTTGTTATTCCCGCAGTGTTCATTCCCATGGGAGCGTTGACCCTGCTTAGTGTCAGAAATATTTCAGAGAGAATCCCTCAGCCTCCCCTTGAAAAGAAGCAGAAGATATCCCTGTGGTACGGAATTTCTCAGGTTATGAAAAACAAGTATAACTGGCTGAATACCATTTCCACACTTCTTGATTCATTCGGCAACGGAATGATAAGCATTGTAAACGTTATGTATTTCTTCTCGTTCCGTATGTATACACAGTGTGCAATTTACGGTCTGATGAAAACTCTGATGAGTTTCAGATCAACGCCTCTCAGCTTTGTTGCGCCGTACTTTGTAAGGCGTTTTTCATACAGAAGCCTGAAAATCATAAAGCTTGTCATATGTGCGGTCAGTGCCGTAGCGGAAATGCTGACGATTATGGCTTTCCCCACAAAACAGAATTTGTGCGGTATCGTTATTTTTGCGTGCGAATTCTTCAAAGGTCTTGCAACTTCAATTCCCGATGTTGCCGACGGTGATATGGGTGTAAGGAAGAATGACTACCAGATGTATCTTTCAGGTGAGCGTCTTGAAAATTTCAGCGGTGTTTTCAACTGGATTATTTCTCCCGTTACCACATTTGTCAGCCTGATAATCCCCGTAATCATTCTCAGGAACGGCTTCAATTCAAACTGGGATGTTCTTTACATAGATTCTGCAAGATTCAACATTCTTGCGGTTCCGTTGATATTTGACCTTATCGGTTTCGTTATGATGATTATTCCTTATCTGTTCTGGGATTTCAACAATCCTCAGCACGAATATGTAATGGAGGTTCTGAAACAAAGGGAAAAGCTTGCGCAGGAAGGCTATTTCCCGTCAGAATACGAAGGCGGACTTAATTTTATTGAGCCCGGCGAGCTTCATGCGGGAATCCCCGTTGATTCCGCCGCCATGATTGAAAAGCGGAATTCCCTTCTGGCAAACACAGAGGAAACGCTCAAAGAAGCAACGGCAGTTGAAGAAACAATTTAAAGCTTTCAGAGGGCGATAAAAAAGCGGATAAGAAAAGCCGCCTTTGATTCACAAGGACGGCTTTAACTTGTTAAAAAACCAAAAAATTTCCATTTCTGCACTAAGTATATTGCGCAAACCGAAAAAAGGTGATATGATTATTATGTCGCAATGGATCTGTGCAGATATACAAAATGTAAAGGAGATGTTTTTATGAAGAAAACACGTAAAGTTTTAGCCATCGTTCTTGCAACGCTTATGGTGATGACTTTAATTCCGATGACAGCTTTTGCAGCTGACTACACAATCTCACTCGGTGAAACAAAAACAATTCACATTCCCGAAGAAGATATGGCTGCCTGCAAGTTCACACCCGAAAAAGACGGCACATACGTTGTTTATTCCGATATGGGTGAAAGCGATATTGACCCGAATGTGCGTATTTATGACGCAGACGGCAATGAAATTGCATCTGACGACGACAGCGATTATGCCAATACTCTTGATTTCTACTGCATTTTTAAGGCAGATGCAGGTGCCGAATATTTGTTTGAAATGGGAGAATACAATGAATATGAAGCTGAATTCGATATTACCGTATCAGTATTCGGCGTAATCACTCATCAGCCCACTGCTGACGAACCCTACGTTGAGGTTACAGAGGGCGCAGATGCTGAATATCAGTGGTATAAGATTGAAGACTCGTTTGAAGTAACAGACGAAAACGCAGAAGCACGTAATGGTGAGTATTCAGACGTATTCGCAACCTATGATTCAGAAAAGGGCTGGACAGGTGTTGAATACTATGGTAATCCGGACAATATCGAATACAATTTCTTTAAGATTGAGCTTGAAAAAGGTCAGATTATCAGAATGACATCAGATTGCTATGCTGATGAGATTGGTATCTGGTGTGAATGCGATGCTGTATATGATTACTGGATGGATGTTGACGAAAACGAAACAGTTGATTATGTTGTCAACCACAGCTGTACTTACAATACTTACGGTGACTATGCAGAGGTTCCCCATCTTAAAGCTGAAATTATTGATACAGAAAATGTCAGCTCTGAAGCTCAGCCTGATGCAGACAAAGTCGGCACATATTTCTGCCTTGTTACCTTTGACGGTTGCAGATTTGAAGTTTCCGATGAGTTTGAAATCAGCGAATCTGATATTATCCCTGACAGTCACAAAATCGGCAAAGCTGATATCAACATACGTACAGATATCGCAGGCATGGATGTGTATGACTATGAGGATTATATTGAAATCCTTACAGAAGGTCTTGAGTTTGATGATAATTACGGTGAACCTGCAATTTATGTTTATGACCCGGAGACAGAAGACTTAACAACAACTTTTGAAAGCGGAAAAACATACAGAGTTTATGTTTACCTTGCTCCCGAATCGGGCTATAAGCTTGCAAATACTGTTGACGGTACCGTTAACGGTGCAGAAGCAGATACCGTTAAAGATTTTTATGAACCCGGCGGCGACTACGGTGACATAAAAGTTTATTATGCCGAATTAAAATTCGAGATTACCGTTACAGATAAATGCGAGCATATCTGCCATCAGGGCGGCATTCTCGGCTTCTTCTGGGGCATTGCCAACTTCTTTAACAAGCTCTTCGGGCTCAATCCTATCTGCGGATGCGGTGCGGCTCACTATTAATTGAATAACTTTTTGACGGCAGAGAAATCTGCCGTCTTTTTTTAAAAATTGCAATTTATTAACAGATTAAAAATCCTTGTTTTGTTTGCCTCCCTCTGATGAGGGAGGTGGATTTTGCGAAGCAAAAGACGGTGGGAGAGAAAAATTCTGAATTTCAAATTTTTTATATTCGCAAAATCAATCTCTCCCTCAGTCTCGCATACGCTCGACAGCTCCCTCGTCAGAGGGAGCCTTATACAGTACACGTTTGGCAAGAGAGAATTTTTATAGATAACCCAAAAGCAACAAAGTAGGGGCGACGTTTCGTCGCCCCTGCTTTTTATAAAAATATAAATTATTTTTTAAAAATTTTTCCATTTCTGCACTAAAGTACAATGTGCAAACCGAAAAAAGGTGATAGAATTACGATGTAAGAATGTATACTGACAAAAGTATACCCATTATGAACAACACGAAAGGAGCAATTTTTTATGAAATTACTCAAAAAAACCTTGGCAATACTGCTCTGCCTGATTATGGCGGTCGGTATTATGCCTCTCTCTGCAGTCGCAAAAGATGATGATGTGGTTAAGGTAGACCATGTTACTGTTAAGACAGACAGTATCTTTAAAGTTGGTGAAGCGTTACCTGAAGACTTCAAAGCGGATTATACTGACCATCTGTTCAAATTGGAGGATGTAGATTGGTCTTGTACCGAAGTCTACAATGAATGGGATTACAAATCACTCGGTGCCTTTTCCTACGCAGGCGACACATTTGAGAAGGGTCGCGGTTATGAGCTTGTATTGACTTTCTATTCCGATCAGAAGGAAGTCGATGTAAAAAAATTCACGCTGAAAACCGGTGACAGTACATATACTTCATATGGAACAAGCAGCGGCGTTGCACTTCGCCAAAGCAATATTTTGTATTATCATCAGCCTTATACATTGGCATATTTCTACATTCCTTTTACCGAGTTAGGTAATAAAGTTACAACTTATGACGAGCTTAAATCTGCGCTTCTCAAGAGCGAGGACTATGTAATCACTCTCGGAAAAGATATTACAAAAGAAATCGGTCTTGGCAAAACAGAAGAGAGCGAAGCGGCTCAGCTTACCGTCAACGGCAAAAAGTGGCTCAACCTCAACGGCAAAAAACTCAAGGTTGTTGACCATTCCGATGTAACAAGCGACAAGGATGAATCACTTCGGTCATACAGAACCCTTTTTACTGTTTCAAAGGGTGCAGAATTAACAGTTGACGACACCCGAGGCAAAGGTGAAATAAAATACGATGCTCACTTTATTTCGCCAAACTTTTTTGCTATAGCTCATGACGAAGCTTACTATTTCAGTGTTCCTGAAAGAAATATGTTTAATGTTCGCGGTAAGCTTATCGTAAACGGCGGTAAATTTGATGCCGGCGGTGCCAAGGAGCAATATCTTGCAGATGAAGTCTGCAACGCTTATCAGATTGCTGCAGGCTATATCTGTAAAACCGAAGGCAGCGGTCAGGCAACATTTAACGGCGGCGATTTTATCGGTCATACATTTTCCGAAAAAATCAAACAATATTATCGTGTAGTAATGCCGGGCACGCAATCAGATAAATTCATGGAATTTAACGGTGGACCGTATTATGTCCTCAGCGGTAACATTACAATAAACGGCGGCGATTTCGTCAATGAGGGCGTCGGCAATTTTGTTGACGAAGAAAATTCATCAAAACTGAGGATTATCAACGGCAGCTTTGACGTTAAAACACATTCTAACTTACGCCTTCCGATCAAAGATAATTTTGATAATTATTGTACGGATTGGGAAGTGGCAGCATTCAACATTCCTGAAGGTTCATGGAACAGCAATGATTCTCTTTTCCTCAAGGACGGAAAGCTTTGCTTCAACCCTGCAAAGGATTTTCTTGAGGACTATGCAGAGGATGCTCGCATTGATATTTTCAAAATCGATTTTTATCGTGCAAATCCCGGACTTTCAGGCAAAAACATAATAGCAGAGGTAAATTATGCTATAGGTACAGAAGAATTCACCGTTGTTGGTCAAACATCAACAACATACACTAACTTCCTCTATTCAGCAAAGTTACCTCCGCAGTACCTTATCGACAAGGGTTATGAACTTAATATCAGAGGTACTTTGTTTGACCCGTCCGGCAAGCAGTTGCATATGGAACCGGAAGATGACAGCTATGTTACTTTGTATCCTGAGGCCTATTGCACAACTCCCGGCACATATACATATAAGGTTACCTTTGTGCTTATGGATAAGGATGGTAAGCTTTGCGGTGTTAAACCCTACACAGTGCTTATCAATGCTTCTAAGCCTTGCGAAACACACGATTACTATGAGATTTCAAATACTGCAACCTGCACATGGAGAGGCACAATAACCGAAGTCTGTACCAAGTGCGGTAATGTCAATACAGACACCAGTGCTGCTCTCGGTCACACTTATGTAGAATATTCAGATCCCTGGTCATCTGATAGTATGTACCATTGGAAGTATTGCTACAGATGTAATAAGACTTTCGACAAAGGAGTCCACGGTTACAGAGCAGGTGAAAGCGTATGCGTGACCTGCGGTCTTGACAACAGCTGCGACTACGGCAACGCAATGGATCTTGAACGCAATGAAACTCACCATTGGTGGGCTTGTGAAACTCATGCTCCCGAAGATGCCTGCCCCAACGACCACAAGTTGGAATATGGTGCACACGAAGCGTGTTCTTATGAAGATCTTGAGGGAAGTTCATTGGACGGCGTTACAAACACACTCTACAACTGTGGCAAAGGCTATGTCTGCGACGGCTGCGGTCATTACTTCGGCGAAACGGGTAACCATGAATGGGTTGTCAACTCAAAAAAACCTGAAACCTGCTATTCCGAAGGTTATTTCAGATATAAGTGTTCAAACAGCGGTAAAATTGACCCTCTCGGCAACACAGTCAACTGTGGCTACAAGTATGTCACAATCCCTAAAACAGATCATACATGGACTCTTGTAAGCGACACCGCAACCTGTAAGGCAGGCGGCAAGGCAACTTATAAATGCACAACAACAGGCTGTACAGAAACAAATGTAGTTGATTCACCTGCAAAAGGTCATATCTATGGTCTTGTTTCCGACACGGCAACCTGTACTTCAGGCGGTACAGCAACCTATAAGTGTAACACTTGCGATGCAAGCTACACAGAGGCTTCACCCAAAAAGGCTCATAACCACGTTGAGAATTCCTACAAAGCACCCACATCCGAAGCGGAAGGTGAAATCACTTATAAGTGTACCGATTGCGGTGATATCAAGACGGAAAGACTTGAAAAGCTTTCTGCTATCATAGAGCCCAAAACAAAGACCATCAACTGCAAAGACGGTGTTCTTATCCGCCCGAATTTTGCGTTTATCCCCGAAGGTGCAAAGGTTGAATGGACCGCAAGCAACGGCTGCTTTAATGTGAGCGTTGATGCGGAGGGCAATCTGAAAGCAATTTCAAATTCAAGCGGTGACACAACCTTCACGGCAAAGGTAAAACTTGCTGACGGTACGTATATGACCGATATGTACGGCAACGAAGTTATAAGCACAACAACCGTTAAATCAAATGCAGGCTTCTTCCAGAAGATTATCGGCTTCTTCAAGAGCCTCTTCGGTGCAACAAAGATTCACGAATAATTCAATTACCCAAGGCGGCAGAGCAATCTGCCGTCTTTTTGCTTGCCGATAAAGTCGCTGAAACATAAACGAAATAACGTGTATGGATTGTCGACCTGATAACATGAATGCAACGTCAGGTTTATCAAAAACAAGGCTTTGAATAATGAATAGTTGTTTTTCGTTTATTTGGCGTTTTTTCTCCCATCGGCGTACCTTTGTACGCCTTCGGTCGAATAAAACGCCATTCAGCTTCCTTTCTCGGCAAGCAACTGCAAAAATTTAAAAAAAATTTCCATTTCTGCACTAAAGTACAATGTGCGATTTATTTTTATTTGTTAAAATTAAAATGAATAAAAATCTTAATGGGGGATTTTATGGCTGATCTTAAAAAACTTACCATTTTACATTCCAACGACTTGCACGGTGACTTTCTTGCCGAAGAAATTGATTCAAAGCTTGTCGGCGGCGTTTCAATGCTTTCGGGATATGTCAACAAGGTAAGAAACGAAGAAAAGAACGCAATCTACTGCATCGCAGGTGATATGTTCAGAGGCTCGGTTATCGATTCCGAATATCAGGGTGTTTCAACAATCGAGATTATGAATATGCTCTCGCCCGATGTTGTTACCGTGGGCAACCACGAAACGGATTACGGTGTTTCACATCTTCTGTTTATCGAAAAATGTGCAAAGTTCCCGATTATCAATGCAAATTTACATATCAAAACCAACGGTGCAAGACTTTTCAAGCCTCACCATATAATCGAAATTGACGGGATGAAAGTTCTGTTTATCGGTATCCTGACCGAAGATGTTCTTTCGCAGACAAAGAATGACGGTCTTGTGGGAACATTTGTTGATATTGATGAAGCCGCAATGACTGTCGGCAGAATCTGCAACGCATACAACAGAATCGACATTGATTTTACCGTTCTTCTCACCCATATAGGATTTGAAGAAGATAAAAAACTTGCCGCAAAGCTCGACCCTGCATGGGGTGTTGATATTATCGTAGGCGGTCATTCGCATACGTTTATTGAAAAACCTGCGGTTGTCAACGATATTGTTATCGTTCAGGCAGGCACGGGCACAGACCAGATTGGCAGATTTGATATTATGGTTGATACCGATAACAACTGTATTGACAGCTACACGTGGAAAACTGTTCCCATCAATGCCGAAAACTGCCCGAGAGATGAAAAGCTTGAAGATATAATCAAGTATTACAAGAATAAAACGGATATGAAATACGGTCGCATGGTAACAAGATTCAAAAGACAGCTTACCCATCCGTCAAGATACCGTGAAACCGAGCTCGGCGGTCTGTTTGCGGATATTATGCGTGACAGTCTCGGTCTTGACCTTATGCTTCTCGGCTCGGGAAGTGTCCGTTCAACGGAGCTTGGTCCCATTGTTCTTTATCAGGATCTTGCGGAATGCTTCCCTTACGATGACCCTGCATATATGCTCCGTGTGACGGGTAAACAGCTCAGGCATATGATCGGCTTTATGCTCCGTGACGAGGTGTGGGAAGGCTCCCATTGTGAATTTTATCAGTTCTCAAAGGGAACAAGAGTTCTTTATGACCGCAACACTCACGAAATCAAAAAGTTCACCCTTAACGGTGAGCCTCTTGAAGATGAAAAAATTTATAAAATCGGTCTTCAACATTTCCACTTCAAGAATCTTGAAAATTTCTTCAACATTTCTTATGACGAGGTTGCAAAAAACGGCAAGCCCCGAATGGTTTCCACATCTTGCAGAGAAATTCTTGATGAATATCTTTCCGTTCATAATGCTCTTGACCGTGAAATCAGCGGCAGACTGATTGTTGAATGATTATGAAGAAGAACAGACCGAAGGGCAACGGATTCTTTTCGGCGTTGCTGATAAACCTGATATTCGACCTTGAATGGACAGTTCCTGCGTGGCTTCTGCTTGCGGCTCATTTCATTTTCAGAATATCAATATGGTGGTTTGCGGGAGCACTCGCCGTATGGGTTATCGGCGTTGCAATAAAAACAGCCGTGTTCTCGTGGCTTGTTCACGTCGGTAACATTCCCGACCCGCCCAAAGAAAACAAAAATCCATATTCATCAACGGGATATAAACCGAATAAATAAGGAGGTAATGCCAATGAAAAAGATAACAGCCGTTTTACTTGCTGTGATTATGCTGATTTCTTTTGCAGCCTGCGGCGGCAAGGATAAGGTTGAAACAACAACCGCACCTTCGCAGACCGAAGAAGCAAACACAAAGAGCAACAGCCTTGCAAACAACAAAGAGGATGACAGCGGTGATTTGCTGATGACTCTTTATATGGACTGCGATTCCGAAGATTATCAGAGTCTGACGGGTAAAATCGAAAGCATAAACACGGGTATTGACCCTCAGAATTCAGCAGGCTGTTTCAGATTTATTTCACCCAAAAACGGTGTAAATGTCAGACTTGAAGCGATAATGTGGTCGCCGATTGTTGATGCATTTGAGGTAACCGATACCGTATTCGAAATCTCAACAGAAAAAGGCAAAATTTATGAATTTGACTGCTATGTAACCGAAACAATTCCCGATTACAGACTTGTTGCCGAGTACGGAGATATGAAAGCCGGGTATTATCTGGCTATGGACGGCTATGAGGTTGTCACAAAGCTTCTTATGGTTGATGAGGGCAGCACACCCGAAGAAATAACCGAAGACTCAGCCTTCTATAATCTCTGCGTTGCCCGTGCAGCTTCGAAGGTTTATTACGAAGGATTTGCTGAACATAATGAACCTGCCGTTGTATGGGATACTCTTGCTTATGCCGTAACGCTCAACCACGCAAAAACGGTCGGCGAAACAGAATATGATGTTATCTCTTTGACAACATGGGAACTTGAATCGTATATGGGTTCAATTTACCCCGAGTATAAAGAAAATTATCCCGGAATTCCTGAAGAATGTAATTTTGAAGCCGGTATGAAGCAGTATACGGATTATGATGTCACACCGTATCTGTTTGAAAGATTCAGCACCAACGAATTTTACGGTGTTGAAGATAACGGCGACGGAACGTATTCCGTTAAAATACGCATTGACGATTACAGATTTGAAGGCTATGAAGAATACGGTCTTGCGGTAATCGTCAAACCCGATGCAAACAGTCCTTTCGGCTACGTAATCACAGATGTTGTTGATTGTGAGTTGCCCAGAGGATAAGAATAAATTTTTCAAAATAATAAACTGATTTCTTGAAAGGAGAAATTCAATATGGGACTTATTAAAGCAGGATTAGGAGCACTGGGCGGAGTAATGGCAGACCAGTGGAAAGAGTTTTTCTACTGCGATTCACTTGAAAACGACGTGCTTATGGTGAAAGGCTCAAAGAGAGTCGGCGGCAGAAGCGCCAACACAAA
>JAXJTD010000111.1:0-2156 GCA_036309745.1 Acutalibacteraceae bacterium
ATCTTATTGCGGAAAATAATCTCGGCGACAAAGTAGAGCTTGGCGGCACCTTCTGCATGGGCAAGTGTCAGCAGGGCGTGTGTGTAACGGTAAATGACTCCTTCCATTCCGTTACTCCCGAAAACGTTGGAGAGTTCTTCGCTAAAGAAGTTTTGGCAAAGGTATAAAAATATGTTGTTCGTTCAGGTTTGTGTTGGCTCGTCCTGCCACCTCAAGGGCTCTGCCGATATTGTAGAGCTTTTTGAAAAAGCCGTAGAAGAACATCATATCGACGATGAGGTCGTGCTTTCCGGTAGCTTCTGCATCGGAAAGTGCAACCGAGTCGGTGTTACCGTACAGGTAAACGATGACATTCACGTAGGCGTGACGAGAGAAAATTTCAGAGAATTTTTCAAGAAAAATATACTTGATGTTATAGAAAACGAAAGGAAGTGACCACTGTGGCAAATTGCTTGACACTCAAAAAATCCAACTGCAAAAACTGCTATAAGTGTATCCGTCACTGTCCTGTAAAGGCAATTCGCTTTTCGGGAAACCAAGCACATATCATTGGCAATGAGTGCATTTTGTGCGGTCATTGTTTTGTTGTTTGTCCTCAAAATGCTAAGGAGATCGTTGACGGCACCGAGAAGGCGAGAGTTCTGCTTCAGAGCGGAGATCCCGTCGTTGTCAGCCTTGCGCCTTCGTTTATTGCGAACTACGAAGGCGTAGGAATCGAGTCTATGCGCCGAGCACTGAAAAAGCTTGGCTTTTTCGATGTTGAGGAAACCGCAATCGGTGCAACTATCGTTAAAACAGAATACGAGCGCATGCTTGCCGAGGAGGAGCGAGATATCATCATAACCTCCTGCTGCCACTCGGTAAATCTGCTCATTCAAAAATACTTCCCGTCCTCTCTTGAATATCTCGCAGATGTTATGTCGCCTATGCAGGCACACTGTAGAGATATTAAGAAAAGAATGCCGAAGGCAAAGACTGTTTTTATCGGCCCTTGCGTTGCAAAGAAGGATGAGGCTGAACACTACGAGGGGCTTGTTGATGCCGTTTTAACTTTCGAGGAGCTCACCAATTGGCTGAAGGCCGAGCATATTGAGCTTGAAAAGGAAATCGACAAAACTCCCGAGAGCCGTGCACGCTTCTTCCCGACAACGGGAGGCATACTTAAGACTATGGCGCAGAATGCTCCCGGATATACTTATATCGCGCTTGACGGCGTTGAAAATTGTATTTCCGCACTCAAGGATATTGAAAGCGGAAAGATCCATAAATGCTTTATTGAAATGTCTGCTTGTGTCGGTAGCTGCATCGGCGGTCCCGTTATGGAAAAGTATCACAATACTTCTCCCATTAAGGACTTTATCACCATTGCAGACTATGCCGGCGAGCGCGACTTTGACGTTGCACAGCCTGCTCCTATGGAGATCAAAAAGCATTTCACTATGATTGAGCATAAGCTCATGCAGCCATCAGAGAACGAGATTATGACCGTTCTTCGCCAGATGGGCAAGTTCAAGCCTGCCGACGAGTTGAACTGCGGATCTTGCGGATACAATTCCTGTCGTGAGAAAGCGATTGCGATTATTCAGGGCAAGGCTGAAAGCTCTATGTGTCTGCCCTTCCTTAAGGATAAGGCAGAAAGCTTCTCGGATACCATCGTTAAGAATACTCCCAACGGACTTATTGTTCTTAACGAGAATCTTGAGGTTCAGCAGATCAACAATGCAGCTCGTAAGATCATGAATATCCGTGCGGCATCCGACGTACTCGGTGAGCCTGTTGTTCGTATTCTCGATCCTTCCGTATTCGTACAGGTCAGAAACAGCGGAAGAACCGTTCGTGATCAGCGTACGTATCTCGCAGAATACAAAAAGTACGTTGAGCAGACCGTTGTTTACGATCCCGACTCCCGTATGCTGATCGGTATTATGCGTGACATTACCGATGAAGAAGCAGACAGAGAGAAGAAGGCACGAATCAATAAGCAGACGGTTGAGGTTGCTGATACCGTTGTTGAAAAGCAGATGAGAATCGTTCAGGAGATCGCGTCCCTACTGGGTGAGACCGCAGCAGAGACCAAGATCGCTCTGACTAAACTAAAGGAGTCTATCGGCGATGAATGATTTGTGTGCAGATATCGGATATAAAAGCATCAATCA
>JAXJTD010000112.1:0-58801 GCA_036309745.1 Acutalibacteraceae bacterium
GCCCAAAAGGGGATAGCGGAAGAAGTTGCCAAAATGAAAGAGGAACAGAAGACTCTCGAAAATGCAGGCGCGAACAGAGAAAAACTTCTGCGTGAAAAAGAGCAGGTTGAATCACGCAAAAACGCTCTCGAAAATCTTGTCAGAAAATTAACGGCTTTTGAAGTGCTGAATATAAATTATGAGCGTGCAAAAGCCGCTTGCCTCGACGCTTTGGATAAATTCGAATCTGCAAAAAACCTTTATGAAATAAACTACCGTGCATTTCTGAACGAGCAGGCAGGTATCCTTGCGGAAGACCTGGCGGATGGTGCGCCTTGCCCCGTCTGCGGTGCAACAAATCATCCCAGACTTGCTCGGAAATCGGCAACCGCTCCTGCCGAATCGGATGTCAACAAACTGAAAAACGAAGCCGAAAAAGCCCGCGAACATGCCGAAGAACTCAGTCGCACTTCGGGCGAAATCAAGGGTCAGGTTGATTCGCAGCGTGAAGAAATACAGAAGATGATTTCAGACCTTCTGGATAGCTGTGAACTGGGAACTGCATCGCAAACAGCGAAAAATATTATCACTGAAATTGCCGCAGGAATCAAAGAAATAAACGAAAAAATCAGCATAGAAGAGAAGAATGCCAAGCGCAAGACGCAGCTTGATGAAATGATTCCCAATGAGGAAAACAGAATCAGAAAAGCAGAGGAAGAAATATCAAGAAAACGCGAAGAGTTATCAGCGCTTGCGGCATCTGTTGAAGCTTCGGAAAAGCAGGGTAAGGCTCTTGCTGAAAGCCTTAAATTTGAGAGCAAATCCGAAGCCATAACAAAGAAATCGGCTCTTGAAACTTCACTCAGGTCAGTGCAGGCGGCTTTTGAGATTGCAGAGAAAAAATACCTGGAATCCGAAAAAGAACTTGTTGCCGTTGGTGCTGAAATAAAGCAGCTGAAGAAACAGGTTTCTGAGGCTGAAGTGATTGATGTTGAGTCAGCTGAAAAGAGAAAATCCGAACTGACTGAGGAAAAAGCATCTCTTGCGGCGGCACAGAAAAAAATTGTTATCCGTATTAATACAAACACTGTCTGCCTGGATAATGTTAATAAAAAATCGGCAGAACTGATTACTGTTGAAAAAAGAAGAAGAAATATCCATGCTCTCAACAACACCGCAAACGGCAAAGGCACAGAAAAAATCATGCTCGAAACTTATATACAGAGAACGTATTTTGACCGTATTATTGAGCGTGCAAACAAAAGGTTGAGAGAAATGTCGGGCGGTCAGTATGACCTGAAAAGAAGCGAAACCGCAGAAAACAACCAGAAGCAAAGCGGTCTTGACCTTTCTGTTATTGACCACTATAACGGCACCGAAAGAAGCGTCAAAACCCTTTCGGGCGGCGAACAGTTCAAGGCATCGCTTTCGCTTGCACTCGGTCTCGCCGATGAAATTCAGTCATCCGCAGGCGGTATAAAGCTTGATACAATGTTTGTTGATGAAGGATTCGGCTCCCTCGACCCCGAATCTCTTTCGCAGGCATTCCGTGCTCTTGCCGACCTCAGCGACGGCAACAGACTTGTGGGTATCATTTCTCATGTTGCTGAACTTAAAGAAAAGATTGATAAACAGATTATCATCACCAAAGAAAAAGCAGGCGGAAGTAAAATTGAAATTTCTGTCTGAAAAGATTATTACAGTGATTTTTTTCGTTGCCTTTATGAACAAAATAATTTATGATGAGACTATGTTTATTTACAATGAGGATTGTCATTATGAGTTTTGTGAATAACGGTTGATGATTTGTTTGGTATATGTTAATGAACTGTGCATCATAAACTTTTATAAGGTATTGACAAAACCGAAGAGAATGATATAATAGTATAAATCAATAATAAGTTAAAGGAACCAGCTGTCTGCAGAGGATATTGGTTCCTTTATGTTTTTTTAAAGGAAAATACACATTGTCATAAAGGAGAACGGGTTATGGAAATTCAACTTAACGAACTTATTGAGCAGATTAAGAAAGACGGTGTTGATGCTGCTGAAACTCAGGCTCAGGCGATAATTGACTCCGCAAAAGCAGAGGCTGAAAAAATTGTTGCCGACGCAAAGGCTCAGGCAGATAAAATGATTGCCGATGCAAAAGCTCAGAATGCAGGAACCGTTAAGTCGGGCGAGGATGCTCTGCGTCAGGCAGGAAGAAATCTTCTTATTTCATTCAGGGAAAGTGTTACAAAAGAGCTTAAAGCCATTACGGGTGATAAGGTGAACGAAGTTTATTCATCCGATGCTCTTGCCAAGCTTATCGTAACCGCAGTTGAAGGCTGGGCAGGTAAACCCGAGGCGGAGGATATAACCGTTATTCTCAATGCTTCCGACCTTGCAAAACTTGAAGAATCCGTTCTTGCACAGCTTAAAGCAAAGATGCTTGGAGGCGTTACCCTTAAAGCAAACGATAATTTTGACGGCGGTTTCCGTATTGCTGTCAATAACGGTACGGTTTACTATGATTATTCTGCTGAGGCTGTTACCGATATGCTTTCCGCTTATCTCAGCCCCAGGGTTGCCGCACTTCTGAAAGAGGCTGAATAATATGGCTGAATATTATCTCATATCACAGTTACCGTCGCTTGACGGGATTAACGAAAATACGCCTCTCCCCATAACATCCGAAAGATTTGAGGAACTTTGTCTGAGGTTTCTGGGCAAAAAAGCGCAGGCGGAATTTTTAAAGCTGACCCTTGCACCACCGAAAATTTCCGAAAAATCATCTTCACCGCTTGTTGAAAAGTGGAATGAGGGGGAGAGGAATCTTCGCCTTGCACTGGCAAAACTCCGTGCCGAAAAAATGAACAAGCATTATGACGGAGAAGCCGACGGCTTATCTCCCGTGCTTTTGCAGGCGGTACGCACGGCGGCTGAAAATGAAAGCCCTATGGAGGCGGAAAAATTTCTCAATAAATACCGCCTTGATTTTCTTGAAACTCTCAGACCTGCGGATTCATTTTCTCAGGAATTTGTGTTTTATTACGGACTTAAACTCAAACTTATCGAGCGTATCAGAAAATTTGATGCGGAAAGCGGAGAAACCGCATACAGAAATATCTATAACTCCATTATGAATGGTGAAAAAACGGAGGTTATACAATGACCGAAAATAAAGGTAAGGTAGTAAGCGTTAACGGCAACCTTGTTTCCGTAAGGTTTGAAGGCAATGTTTCAATGAACGAAATATGCTATGTTAACGTTGACAATACAAAACTCAAAAGCGAGGTTATCCGTATCCGCGGTGATATCGCGCAGATTCAGGTTTATGAAATGACCGGCGGCATAAAGTGCGGTGATGATGTTGAATTCACCGGTGAAATGCTTTCTGCGCAACTTGGTCCCGGTCTTCTCGGTCAGGTTTATGACGGTTTGCAGAATCCTCTGCCCGTTCTTGCAGAGCAGGCAGGCTGGTTCCTTGAAAGAGGAATTTATGCCGACGGTCTTAATGCCGAAAAGAAGTGGGAATTTACTCCCACCGCAAAAATCGGTGATACTCTCCGCGCAGGCGAATATTTCGGCACTGTTCCCGAAGGACCTTTCACCCATAAAATTTTTGTTCCCTTCAATCTTCTAGGCGTCTATACACTGAAATCAATAGCAGATAAGGGTGAATATACCGTAAACGAAACCGTTGCGGTTCTTGCAGATGAAAGAGGCAGAGAAATTCCCGTTTCAATGTCATTCAGGTGGCCTGTAAAGAGAGCTGTTAAATGTTACAGCGAAAGACTTGCACCTGTTGAAACAATGGAAACAAAGGTGCGTCTTATTGATTCATTCTTCCCCGTTGCAAAGGGCGGAACCTACTGTACACCCGGTCCTTTCGGAGCAGGCAAAACCGTTTTGCAGCACACAACATCAAAGTATGCGGATGTTGATATCGTTATAATTGCTGCCTGCGGTGAGCGTGCAGGTGAGGTTGTTGAAACAATAACCGAATTCCCCGAGCTTACCGACCCCAGAACTGGCCGTTCACTTATGGAACGAACAATCATTATATGTAATACTTCTTCAATGCCCGTTGCATCCCGTGAAGCATCGGTTTATACCTCGGTTACACTTGCGGAATATTACCGTCAGATGGGTCTGAATGTTCTTCTTCTTGCAGACTCAACATCCCGTTGGGCACAGGCACTCCGTGAAATGTCAGGCAGACTTGAAGAAATTCCCGGTGAAGAAGCCTTCCCCGCATACCTTGAATCATATATTGCGGCTTTCTATGAAAGAGCAGGCTGTGTCATTCTTCCCGACGGAAGTAAGGGTTCTGTTACAATCGGCGGCACAGTTTCTCCCGCAGGCGGTAACTTTGAAGAGCCCGTAACTCAGGCAACTCTTAAAGTTGTAGGTGCATTCCACGGACTTTCCCGTGAACGCTCGGATGCAAGAAAATATCCTGCTATCGATCCTCTTATTTCATGGTCGAAATATAAAACTGTAACAGATTCCGCAAAGTCAGCCTTCTGTAAGGATATTCTTCTTCACGGCGACGAAATCGGCTCAATGATGAAGGTTGTAGGTGAAGAAGGCACAACCCTTGAAGATTATGTTATCTATCTTAAATCCGAAATGCTTGATTCTGTTTATCTTCAACAGAACTCATTTGACCTTGTTGATGCAAACTGTACCAGGGAGCGTCAGCGTTATGTTACGGATAAACTGATATATGTACTGGGCAGTGAATATGCCCTTGACGATAAAGACGGTGCCAGAAGTTATTTCAACCGTATGCGTCAGAAATTCATCGACTGGAATTATACGGAATTCCAAAGCGAGGCTTTTGCAAAAGCAGAGGCTGAAATTGATGCAATGTATGCCGACGGTCAGGGCAGTTTAGGCAGTGAAGCAGAGCTTTTGTTAAAGGACGGTGAGTGATAATGAATAAAGTTTTCAACAGAATAGAATCCATTACGGGTAACGTTATCACCGTCAGGGCAGAAGGTGTAAAGTACCGTGAACTTGCTCAGATTAATACCCGATTCGGTAAATCTCTTGCAGAGGTCAACAAAATTGACGGTGATATTGTTTCGTTGCAGGTTTTTGCAGGCGGTCAGGGTATTTCAACAGGTGACGAAGTCCGTTTTCTCGGCAACGAAATGCGTGTTTCGTTCAGTGAAGACCTGCTTGGCAGAATTTTCAACGGTTCGGGTGAACCCAGAGATAAAGGTCCTGCACTCACCGACAATATGAAACCCATCGGCGGACCTTCCGTCAACCCCACAAAGCGTATTCTGGCAAACCGTATGATGAGAACAAATATCCCCATGATTGATATGTTCAACACTCTTGTTGTTTCCCAGAAGCTTCCCATATTTTCAATTTCAGGTGAACCTTACAATCAGCTTCTTGCAAGAATTGCTTTGCAGGCAGAGGCGGATGTTATCGTTCTCGGCGGTATGGGTCTTAAATATGACGACTTCCTTTATTTCAAAGAAGAGCTTTCAAACGGCGGAGCTTTAAGCAAAACGGTTATGTTCATTCATACCGCATCCGACCCCACCGTTGAATGTATGATGATTCCCGATATGGCGCTTGCGGTTGCAGAGCAGTTTGCATTGCAGAATAAGGATGTGCTTGTTCTTCTTACCGATATGACAAACTTTGCAGATGCTATGAAAGAAATTGCCATTACTCAGGAACAGGTTCCCTCAAACCGAGGCTATCCCGGCGACCTTTATTCACAGCTTGCATCACGCTATGAAAAGGCTGTTGACTTCAATGATTCAGGCTCCGTTACCGTTCTTGCAGTAACAACAATGCCCGGCGATGATGTTACTCACCCCGTACCTGATAATACAGGCTATATCACCGAAGGTCAGTATTACCTCAAAGGCGGCAGAATCGAGCCCTTCGGTTCTCTTTCACGACTCAAACAGAATGTTAACGGCAAAACCCGTAAGGATCACCGTGCACTGATGGATGCTATGATCCGTATGTATTCTTCATATAAAGAAACCCTTGAAAAGAAGAATATGGGCTTTGCAATGACACGCTGGGACGAAAAGCTTCTCAAATACGGTCAGCTTTTCGAAAGTGAGCTTATGGACCTTTCGGTTAACCTTTCATTGGAAGAAGCACTTGATCTTGGATGGAAAATCCTTGCAGAATGCTTTGAAAAGGATGAAACAGGCATCAAATCCGACCTTACAGATGAGTTCTGGTACAGTAAGTAAGGAGGATTGAAGTGGCAAAAATCAAACTGACTAAAAATGAGTTGAAGATACAGAAGGATGCCCTCAAAATGTATCGGAGATATTTGCCTACTCTGACACTCAAAAAGCAGCAGCTTCAGGCTGAAATACGCACCATTGAAGCAAAAGCGGAATCCGTAAGAAAAGAGAGAGAAAACCTTGAAAAAGGCTTTGCCTCCTGGATTGCCGTTTTCAGCGAAACGGAAGCTTTTCCCGACGGAATAATTTCCGTAAGGAATATCCGTAAGGGTACGGGTAACATTGCAGGTGTTGCCATTCCCGTTTATGAGGGTGCGGATTTCTCACGGGGCGATTACGATTTATATGAAACTCCGCTGTGGGTTGATATAGCTGCAAACCATATGGAAAAGGCAATGTCACTTGACCTTGAAGCGGAAGTGTTGGATGAGCAGGTAAGGCTGCTTGAACGGGAGCTTCGCGCAACCTCGCAGAGAGTCAATCTGTTTGAAAAGGTAAAAATTCCCGAAACAGAGGAAAACATCAAAAAAATCTCAATTTATATGGCGGATCAGCAGGTAAGTGCTGTTGTCCGTTCAAAAATTTCAAAACGCAAAATTGCGGCACGCAATGAAATATCTTCGGAAACGGAGGTGTGGTCATTATGATAGTGCCTATGAAAAAGGTTTCTCTCATAATTACGGGAGATAAAAAATCCGATACACTCAAAAAACTCCGTAAGCTGGGAATTCTTCATATTGAGGCTGTTGAAGGCTCGGGAAGAAAGCTTGAAAAGCTTAAAGAAAAATCGGCTTTGCTTGAAAGTGCACTTTTCAGTATATCGGAAAAAAAGAACAAAAAGGCGGAAGCTCAGAGTATCGATATTGCAAAAGCGGAAGAAATATCAAAAGAGGTTGTTTCTCTTGAAGAAGAAAAAAAGCTTTGTTCCGCACGAAAAATAACCCTCGCCGCAGAGCTTGACCGACTTTCAGCCTGGGGTGAAATCGACCCCGTAAAGCTGGGTGCTCTCGCTGAAAAGGGTGTTGATCTTGCTCTTTACGAAATGCCGGTGTCCGAATACGGAAAGCTGGATGAAAAGGTAAAAACCATGCCTTTGCAGAAAACAAAAACATCCGTAAAATTTCTGCTGATTAAATCAGAAACGGAAGATGAAGTTATCGGCTCTCTCAAAGCATACCGCTTTGAAATGCCCGAAAAATCAACGGCTGAAATGAAGCTTGAAGCCGAAAAACTTGACGGCAGACTCAAAGAGATCGACGAAAAAATTTCTTCATACGCAGGATGTGCCGACGGTATCAAAAAAGCAATCAAAGCCTGCGGAAAAGAGATTGAATTTGAGATTTACGCAAGCGGTATGGCAAACGAAAATCTTTCCGATGTAACCGTTTCTTATTTCACGGGCTATGTTGAAGAAGAAAATCTTGACCGCCTGAAACAGACGGCAAAAGAAAATTCCTGGGGGCTTATTGCCGAAGACCCCACGGAAGAAGATAATGTTCCCACCAAGCTGAAAAACAACAAATTCGTAAGCCTTATCTATCCGCTGACCGATTTCCTGGGCACGGTGCCGGGTTATTTCGAATATGATATTTCGGGTTGGTTCCTGGGATTCATCCTTATTTTCTTCGGAATTATTTTCGGCGACGGCGGCTACGGACTTCTCATTTCGGCGGTTACGGGGATTCTGATTGCCAAAACACTGGCATCAAAAAAGAAAGTTCCCCCTGCTTTTCTTCTTATAGGGCTTTTCGGGCTTTCCACAATTCTCTGGGGAACGCTGACCTGCACATGGTTCGGTCTTTCACCCGAGATGCTTCCTGAATGGCTTCAGAAACTTTCGGTTCCCGTTATCTCGAATGTTTATGCGGATAAAATATGGTATCCCTTCTGGACAAACGGAGAATACGGGCTCACAACCGCACAGAACTTGCAGATTTTCTGCTTCTCGCTGGCGCTTGTTCAGCTTACGGCGGCGCACATAAAGGTTGCCGCACGCAACAGAAAATCTCTTAAAATTCTGGGCGATATCGGTTCTATAATGCAGCTTGTGGGCATTTTTTATGTGGTGCTCAGCTTTGTTGTAAATGCGCAGGTTTTTCCCTTCGGTCTTGTAATCGGCGGTGTTCCCGTGGGAACGGTTGCACTTGTGATGGTTATTGCAGGCTTCGTTATGAGTTTCGTTTTCTCAAACTACGAAGGCAATATTGTCAAATCGGTTCTTGAAAGCCTTAAAAACATTGTTTCCGTTCTTCTGGGCGTTGTCAATGTATTCTCGGATATTGTTTCATATATCCGTTTGTGGGCGGTAGGTCTTGCAGGTGCGGCAATTTCAGCAACCGTAAACGAGCTTGCAAGCCCCTTGTTGGGTAACTTCCTGTTTATGATAATTGCCATTGTGCTTCTTGTATTCGGTCACGGACTGAATATGATACTGAATGTTCTTTCGGTTATCGTTCACGGAATACGACTCAACACACTGGAATTTTCATCCCATCTTGATATGTCCTGGAGCGGACATAAATTCAGTCCCTTTGAAGAACAAATTGAAAATTAAGGAGATATAGTTATGAATTTAGGATTATTAGCAACAGCACTGGCAATGGGTATTGCCGCAACAGGTTCCGCAATCGGTATCGGCATCGCAGGTCAGGCATCAATCGGCGCCTGGAAAAAGTGCTACATGAGCAACAAGGCAGCCCCCTTCATCCTTACCGTTTTTGCAGGTGCTCCTCTTACACAGACAATTTACGGCTTCCTTCTTATGCAGCAGATGACAGGTGCAGACAAAGACCCTGCATTCCTTTTCGGTCTCGGTATTGCATCGGGTATCGCAATGGCAGTTTCAGCCGTTGTTCAGGGTAAGGCAGGTGCCGCAGGTGCAGATGCTCTTGCTGAAACAGGCAAAGGCTTCTCGCAGTACATCACCGTTGTCGGCCTTTGCGAAACAGTTGCGCTTTTCGCACTTGTTTTCAGCATGGTTGCACTGGGTTAATTCAAAAAGTCAACCCCCTCGGATGAGGGGGTTATTTTTATCTGAAATTATCAATTTTTGCAATCATTTTTCTGCCTGTCAGTGCGGCAAGTCTGAGACCCGTTTCGGTTTCTTCGTAATTGAGCGAATCGAAGAAATGGTGAGATTCAAGGTTGAAATCGCCTTTGTAATCAATATCTGCAAGAGCTTTTGTGATTTCATCCCAATTCAGTTCACTAAGTCCGGGCAGAGTGTGCATATCATCTCTGTAATCATTATCGTGTATGTGCAGTGCTCCAAGCCTTTTACCAAGGATTCTTATGTTGTCCTGCGGTTCTCTGCCTGCAAGTGCACAGTGCCCCGTATCAATGCAGGCAACAAACATTTCACTGCCGATTTCATCAACATACCTTGCGTGCTCGTAAGGGTTACTGCATATGCTTCCCCGTGTGACATCCCGTCTTTTATCGCGGCACCACATATTTTCGCAGGCAAGCTTTACTCCGTATTCTTCCGCATAGGGGAGGAGTGCTCTGAAATATTTCATATTACGCTCAAAAACAGCTTCCTCATTACCGATGTATTCACCTGTACCTACGGGATGGACCACAAGAATATTAATTCCCATAAGCCCTGCAATTTCAATGACTTTTTTGTTTTTTTCGAGAAGAAGTCTGTCGGATTCTTCACGGGTTTCGGCAGGAACATAAGTCAGCGCGTGTGCCTGATTGAAATACACACTGTTCTTTTTGGCGGTTTCGCAAAGCAGGTCAGTATGTTTTTTATATTCGTCAGTGCCTAGAAGATGACTTTCACTCATTACAAAGGTCATTGAGTAATCGATTGCGTCAAATCCTGCTTTTGCAATCATTTCAATAGCTTTGATTTCGCCGAATTTTGAAGCACATTTTATTGTCTGGGATAAAACCATCTGCATCACTCCTTTCTACATATTACCATTTTTAATATATTTGTCAATTTGTTTGCTGTTTAAATTTTTTTGCACCGCAAATAATATTTTCGGTGATGGAATGAATTATTTATGGGAAAATACAGTGACGATGCCTTCGTTCCCTGAGCTTGAAGGCGATACGAAAACAGATATTCTGATTGTAGGCGGAGGTATGGCAGGGATTCTTACTGCATATATGCTTGAATGTGCAGGGGCGGATTATATTCTTATTGAAGCAAACAGAATATGCAGCGGAGTTACCGCAGGGACAACTGCAAAAATCACCTCTCAGCATGGCCTGATTTACAGCAAGCTTTTTGATATTCACGGTGCGGAATACGCTTATAAGTATTGGCAGGCAAATGAGGCGGCAATTGACGAATACCGCAGGCTGTGCAGTATTATTGAATGCGGATTTGAAGAAAAAAGCAATGTTATTTATTCCGTCAGCGGCGGGAAATCCGTTGATGACGAACTGAATGTGCTTAAAAGGTTGGGTATTCCTGCCTTTTACCGTGCGGAGGTTCCGCTGCCCTTAAAGGTCAGGGGTGCCGTTGAATTCAGAAATCAGGCGCAGTTCAATCCGCTTCGGTTTGCGGCAGGCATTGCAAAGGGTCTGAATATCCGTGAAAATACAAAAGCGGTTGAATTTGTGAAGAATACTGCTGTCACAAACCGCGGTGTGATTGAAGCGGAAAAAATAATCATCGCAACTCATTTTCCGATAATCAACAAGCACGGTGTATTCTTTGCAAAAATGTATCAGAACCGTTCCTATGTTATTGCCATTGAAAATGCTCAGGATGTTGACGGAATGTATCTTGACGAAAACGAAAAGGGATTTTCGTTCAGGAGTTACGGCGGTTTGCTGCTTCTGGGCGGAGGCTCTCACAGAACGGGCGAAAGCGGTGGCGCCTGGGCAGAACTTGAAGCCTTTGCAGAGAAGAAATATCCCCGATCCGAGGTGAAATACCGCTGGGCGGCGCAGGACTGCATAACTCTTGACGGCTCGGCGTACGCAGGTGAATACGCAAGGAATTCCTGCAATCTTTTTACCGCAACAGGCTTCAATAAATGGGGGATGACACTTTCGATGGTGTCTGCAATGATCCTTCGCGATGCTGTGACGGGCAAAAGCAATCCGTACATTGAGATTTTTTATCCGTCAAGAAAGCTGTATATTCCTCAGCTTGTAAGGAATATCCGGGAATCCGCGCTGAATATATTTACCTTTTCAAAGCCTCGGTGTCCTCATCTGGGTTGCGCACTGAAATGGAATAAGGCAGAGCACTCCTGGGATTGCCCCTGCCACGGCTCGCGTTTTTCCGATGAGGGCAAGCTTCTGGATAATCCTGCCGAAAAAAATATTTTTGATAACACTCTTTAATTTCGTTTGCCTCTGCTATATAATGTAGCAGAGGTGTTTTTATGTTTGTGAAGATCTATGATACCGAAATTGAATTTGATTACAATAATGCCGACGGCTTTAACAGATATCCGGATGATATTATGGCTGAATACAATCAGTGCCTTGAAGAAGGTATTGATGTTGAAAAGCATAAAGCTTTGTTTGAATCTGTCGCCGCAATGGAAAGCGGCGAAGAGAAAAACCGTATGAGCAACACCGTTTTTGAAACGGTTATCGGTGCGGATATGCAAGCCGATTATAAATATGATGAGCCCAACGACCTGAAAGGTATAAAGAAACTCAGAAAGCCTTATGAATTTGAATCGGTTATGCCCGATGAGGAAATGCTGAGAAAAAAGCTTCTCGGTGCCTGGACGGGCAGAGCCTGCGGCTGTCTTTTGGGTAAGCCTGTTGAATGTATCCGCAGTGACGAACTTATTCCTCTGCTGAAAGAAACAGGTAATTATCCTATGCATCGCTATATTCTCAACTCCGATATTACCGACGAGGTCTGCTCTCATTATAAATTTTATCTCAAAAATAAACCCTACGGTGATAATGTTGACGGTATGCCGGTTGATGACGACACCAACTATGTTGTGCTTGCGCAGAAGATTGTTGAGGATTGCGGCAGAAGGTTTGATTCCGAGGATGTTGCAACGGCATGGCTGAAATACCAGTCAATTTATTCATATTTCACGGCAGAAAGAATCGCATACATAAATTTCATTAATTGTATTCAGCCTCCCGCATCGGCAATGTATAAAAACGTATGCCGTGAATGGATAGGTGCTCAGATACGAGGTGATTACTTCGGTTACATTAACCCGGGTAATCCCGAGGCGGCAGCAAAAATGGCATATAACGATGCAAGGATTTCTCATGTCAAAAACGGCATTTACGGTGAAATGTTTGTATCTGCAATGATAGCCTGCGCCGCAGTGACGGAAAATATTGATGATATTATTCTGGGCGGTCTTGCTCAGATTCCTTCAACTTCAAGGCTTTTCGAGTCAGTTATGAAGATTTACGATGATTATAAAAACGGCGTAACTCTTGACGGTTTCCGCAGGTATATCCATTCTCGGTATGATGAATATACCGACCACGGTTGGTGCCACACCATTTCAAATGCCATGATTGTTACCGCTGCACTTCTTTACGGTAAGGGCGATTTCGGAAAATCAATCTGCATTGCCGTTGAAAGTGCGTTTGATACTGATTGTAACGGTGCAACAGTAGGCTCCGTGCTTGGTATGAGAGGCGGAATTGACTGCATCGACGAATGCTGGAAGAAACCGATAAACGGCAAAATTCATACATCGATTTTCGGCGTAGGTACCGTTGATATTGAAAAAGCGGTTGATAAAACTATGGAACACATAAAGTGAGGTGCAAATGATGAAAAAGGCATTTAAAGCTATAAGCATAATTCTTTCGGCTGTTATTCTGTTTGCATCTCTTTCGTTCTTTGCGTTTGCCGACAGCGGCAAGAATTATTACTACATTGATGCTGTCAGCGGTGATGATTCAAACAGCGGCACGGAAATTGACAGTCCTATAAAAACGCTTGCGGGTCTTAAAAACCTGGATGTGAAGCCCGGCACACACTTCCTTTTCCGCAACGGCGGTGAATACGAATGTGCCGCAACCCTTACCTGCAACGGCACAAAGGAAAATCCTGTTGTGATTTCATCCTATGGCGAGGGTGAAACGGCTGTTCTTTACACAAACGAAAAAACAGAGGTTCTCAGGCTTTTTGACTGCTCATATGTAACCGTATCCGACCTTCACATCAAAGCACCCAACGGCGGCGGTATATGGGTTGATACATATAATCAGACCTCCGAGGGTATCCTGATTGAAAATGTATGTTTTGAGGATATGCAGAATTATAAGGTTCACAGCCGTGATGATTTTTCAAACGGTGCGGCAGTTGCGAGAGCGGCGGTTATGGTAAAGGGTCTGCCTGCAAAGTCCAGATATGCGGTAAACGATCTGACCATCCGTAACTGCGAGGTTTATAACTGTGCAAACGGCTTTATGATATGGGGCTCGTGGAATGATCAGCAGAATCCCTGGTGCGAGGAAGACGAGATTGATCCCGTTTACAACAAGGGTCTGCTTATTGAGGGCTGCTATTTTCACGAAATGGATGCTGAGGCAGTTGTTGTAGGTATGTGTGACGGCGCACTTGTTACTCATTGCCGTTCAATAAACTGCTGTCAGGGCGGTGCTGAGCTTAAAGAGGATGGCCGTGTTGAATATTTCACCGCCGCAATGTGGTTCTGGGGCAGCGTGAACAGCACCATTCAGTATTGTGAAATTGCAGGTCAGAAGAATATAGGCGACGGTATGGCGGTTGACTTTGATTCTTACACTCATAACTGTACTTATCAGTATATTTATTCTCACGATAATGTACGCTTTATGTGTAACTGCCCCAATCACAGCGGACACCATAACAACACTGTTCGTTATTGCCTTTCGGTCAATGATAACAAAGCACGTACAACAACAGCTTCAGGTGACAGTGGCGAGCATAATTTCAGCTTTTATAACAACACAATTGTTAACTGCGGCGAGTTTCAGTTCAAAAATCTTTATAATGCATATATTGCAAACAATATAATTGTTGCCGCAGACGGTGCAACCTTTGCCTATGATGTTGACCCGTCAAGAAACAATGTATTTGAAAATAACTGCTACTATAATGCCATAAATCCGCTTGTTGATCTTGGTGCAATGAATACAGTGCCCGGCTTTGCAGGCAACGATTATTCAGACCCCGAAAGTTTCAGACTTTCATCGGATTCGCCCCTTGTTGGTGCAGGTGTTGATACGGGAGTGAAATATGATTTCTACGGTGATGCGGTTATAAGCAACAACATCGGCTGTTACGGAGGTAACGGTACAGATGCTGAATACAAAGGCGAAAACATATTTGCAAAAATCATCCGTTTAATCCGCAATTTCTTTCAAACCATTGCTCACGAAATATATGTAATATTCGATTAAAAAAGCACCCTCCGCGGGTGCTTTTTCTTATCTTATAATCATCATAAAAACAGTTAATATAATCAGAAATGCAAAATTGAAAATTGAAAAGAGCTTAACATAATAACCTGTTTTTCCCGGGTTATGCCAGGTGTATTCTCTGAATGTGATAAGGCTTGCGAGGGATGCGATGAGCGTACCCGTACCGCCGATATTTACGCCCACAAGCAGGTCACCGTAGTTTTCGGTAAACTGCGAAAGAAGTATTGCCGAGGGTACATTGCTTATAAACTGGCAGGAAAGTACGCTGAAAAGCAGAGTACTTTTCTCCATAAGCGATGAAAGGAAGCTTCTCACAACCTCGATTCTCGCCATATTACCCGAGAAAATAAAGAAGAATACAAAAGTAAGAAGCAGGGGATAGTCAACCGCTTTCAGTGCCTTACGGTCTGCAAAAATCAGCACGGCAGGAATAACAATAAGCCCGATAACATAGGGTATTCCTCTGAAAACAATGGCAATCGAAAGTGCGAAAAGCAAAAGGTAAAGCGTTGTGCGTAACGGAGGAAGCTTTGCGGTTTCGCCCTCAATTTTCATAGGCTCTGACTTGACAAAGATAATACAGCAAAGGGTTATGAGTGTTACCGCAAGTATGAAGGGCGGTGCCATAATACCCATAAATTCGAGGTTGGGGATGTTGAATTTTGTGTAGAGATAAAGGATTTGCGGGTTGCCGAATGGGGTGAGCATACCGCCCAGGTTTGCGGCGATATTCTGCATAATGAAAGTGAATGCCATATACTCACGCTTTTCCGTTGTGAGAAGCACAAAGTAACCGAGAGGCAGAAAGGTGAGCAGTGCCATATCGTTTGCGATGAGCATTGACCCGATGAATGTGATATAAACCAAAGCAAGAATAACGAGCCTTGAATTCTTGAAGCACTGAACGATTTTCTGAGCAAGAGTATAGAAAAACTGAATGTTTTTAAGGGCACAGACCACCGCAAGCACGCAGAAAAGGCAGGCAAGGGTTTTGAAATCAAAGTAGCCCATATATTCTTTGTCAACGGGTACGATAATGCTTGTGACTGCCGCCGCAAGGAAGGCGACAAGCACAATTGCATTCTTTTTCAGAAACCCGATTATGTTTTTTAATGCAGTTGATTTCATTTGATTTCTCCGTCATAAAAATTTACCTCGCATATTATATAACGGCAAATCAAAAATAGCAACAACAAAATTTAATTCATAATTACGAATTGCGAATTTCGAATTACGCATTGAAAAAAGCACCCCGCAGGGTGCTTTTTGTTATTTGCCTGTTATAAAATTCCAAAGGTTTCTGAGTGTTATAAGCGGCATTTCGGAGAAACCGTTTGTGCCGTAGTTTTCGTAAAGCCAGAGGCTGAGCTTCTGAAGGAATTCCGAAGGTTCTTTTTCTTCAACAACTTCGGCAAGACCCTGCTTTGCAAGGATTGCGGTAAGTCGTTTTTCGGCATCTGCAAAAACGCCGTGCTCAACAGTTGAGTCCGCAATGGCATCCTCTGCCTGCTTTACCGCGGCTGCGAATTCCGCTGCATCCTCTGCCGAAAGTGAAGTTGTGTCAACCTCATTTGCGGTTTTGAGAAGTGCATAAAGATTTCTTGTGTCTCTGCCGATGTTGAACTGAGGGAATCTGGGGTCTGAATAAACATCGGTGATATCGTCGTGGGCAATGAGCTCCATTGCGATTTCAAGAATAACATCGTTGTGCTGTGTCAGGTCGTGGCGCTGACCGTCGAAATAGAAGGTGGTGTCAGGCAGAAGACCTGCGGATGCGTCAACAACTCTGTCGGGTGAGATGTGGTTGTGTTCGGGGTTCTGGCAGTATGTGTTCTTCTGAACGTAATTCTCAGGGAGAGTTTCGCCGACGTTTGCGGCATAAGCACCCATTGAGGTTGAATCAAGGTGAATGATGAAGTCTGCATTCTGTGTATCCCATGTACCGCCCACGTTAATCATCTTGTGGTCGTACTGTGCAACGTTGAATACCTGAACGCCTTTGTCGAGAAGCTTCTTGATGTTATCATCCGAATGAAGCTGTGCCTGATAATATTTATATGTCTGTTCTTTTATGCTTGCCATTTCGGGGGATGAAAGATGCCTTTCGGCAGCTTCAAGGTAATCACCCGAGGGGCAGAGTGCCCACATACCCGTGCTTCTTATCATGATGTCGGTAACAAGGGTTTCGGCTGCCTTTTCAAGGCTCGTCACAAGAACTTCATCGGGAAGAATTCTGAGCAGGATTTCGATAATTTTTGCAGTGTCCGCATCAAGCAGACCGAGATTTCCGAGAAAACCGTTATAGAGATAATCAGGTTTGAGAAAATTGATATCGCCTGTGAATACGTCGCCGATAATTGTTGAGCCGTCAAGTGCGGGAACAATGTAGAGCACCTTGTGAAGGCAGTCCATAACATCGGGGTAATATTCGAAAAGTGAGTTTGCAAATGTTCCGCCCTGGCTGATGGGAACAAGGTTTATCTTGTCGTGGCCTGTCTGCTCCTTGACCATTTCAATGTAGTCATAAAGATCTTTTGTAACATCAATGTGATTGCCGAATGAGTTGTATGTAAAATAATAAAGGTGGTCATAGGGCAGGTCTGTGGGGTAAAGCTTGAAGGGAATGTGATGGTTGATAACCTCTTTTTCATCCTCGGTGCATTCCTCATATGACCAGTAATATCTTTCAAGAATGATGCTGCCTGTGTTCTGGGCTTCAAGGTCGCTTTTGTTGATGCCGAAGCAGGAGTCGATTACCTTGGCAACCGCATCTGAAAGACCTGCATCACGCTGCAAAACAAGTGATGTAAGGGCAGGAACAACAGCGGTTTTGAGTATTTCGGGGAGTTGGATGTATGCAGGAAAAGCGGAAATTTTATTGCCGTCTTTGTCAAGAATGTAATCGCCGTTTTCATCCGCAACCAAAACATTGCTCTGGCCAAGACCGGGGATGATGATTGTGGGGTAGAATTCACAGTCGTCGCCGCAGTCTGTACATTTTTCGTGAACAATAGTCGGATCTGTGTATTTGCTTGCGGAAGAAAATGCATAGCCGCCAACTGATACCGCCGGAATAAGC
Organism: Acutalibacteraceae bacterium; assembly: GCA_036309745.1. GTDB lineage: Bacteria > Bacillota > Clostridia > Oscillospirales > Acutalibacteraceae > CAG-177. Next base: position 17,647 of record JAXJTD010000112.1, read on the forward strand.
ATCAAAATGCTGAGCAGAACAGCCGTGATTTTTCTGATGTTTTTTTTCATTTGCTGACTCTCCTTTATTGTGTTAGTATGTTAAAGGAATATTATACAAATATGTTAACACATTGTTTACGCAATTTCAACAAAAATAATAAGCAAAAGTGTAACACTTAAAGTGAAAGTTGAATAATTTTACATCTGTACTGAGTGTTTTTCTCATTTACGGCGAATAATGGGTGAAAGTGTTGACACGGAGGTGTTTCGTGAATGGATAACGGTGAAAGTAGCTACCGCCGTTTCCTTGACGGAGACGAAAGTGCATTCGGGGAAATTCTCGATATGTACAGCGAAAATTTAATATTTTTCATTAACCGATATGTGAATAATGTTGCTGTTGCTCAGGAGCTTTCGGAGGATGTTTTTGTTGAAATTCTTCTCCACAAGAGAAGATACAATTTCAAAACCTCGCTGAAAACCTATCTTTTCACTATCGGGCGTAACAAAGCCGTCAGCTATCTCAGACGCTGTGTACGGCGGCCTGAGTGCGCCTACGAATACATAGAAAATGAAAGTGACAGACGGAACATAGAGGATGAATTCATCAAGAAAGAACGTGAGCGTGAGCTTCACCGAGCCATAAACACTCTCAATGATGATTATAAAACAGTTCTTCACCTTATATATTTTGAGAATATGAACTATGAGCAGACGGCGGCGGTTATGAAAAAGAACAGAAAACAGATTGAAAATCTTGCATACAGGGCAAGGCAAGCCCTGAAAAAAGAACTTGAAAGGGAGGCGAAGCTTCCGTGAAAAGCAGAGAAGAATACACGGCAAGCATTTATGCCAAAAGAGATGCGGTTCTGAAAAAACGCAAAAAAACGGCAGGAAGCATTGCGGCGGCTTTATGCATAGCTCTCAGTTTTTGTGCAGTGGCGGCGGTAATGCCCCGCATGATGAAGAAATCCGCACCAAAAGAAACAACTGTTCAGACAACGTCAACAGATACTGAAAATCTTGAAAACATCGAAGGCAAAATTCTTGTGACTTATGTTGAGAGTTATATCAGACCCATAACCGGATATTCTGAGGAGGCAATGGAGGCCGAGAATGAGCAGGGTGAAAATTTTATTGTTGATGCGGAAGGCGAACCCGAAAACAGAATTGAAAAGGAAGAATGGGTCGATCAGCAGTTTGCACACCACGTTACAAAGGCAGTGACCGAAATTGCACTTGAAACCGTAGTTGTTGAGGATGCTTTGGCAGAGCCTTCGGTAACAAAAAAGCCCTCATCATTGGGTAAATACACAAACAATGAAATTCTGGAAGCGGCAATGAATTGCCTTACGGATGCAGAAAAAAAAGCCGTTAGCGGCACTGAACCTATGGTTACGGTAACACGCACCAAGGGAGGCGAAGAAAGCTACGGCATTATGTATATGGCAGGGGATATAAAAATCAAAATCATCCTCAATGCGGAAAATCTTGAATTCATCAGCAAAAGCGGCGGCATCGTCAGTGAGGGTACAACAGCCGCACTGCCGTATATGACCACACCTGCATACAACCCTGTCAGTTAAGGGGGAATAAAAATGAAAAAAGCAGTTGCGATATTATGTGTGTTTATGCTGATTTTTCTCGTATCCTGCAAGGATGGCTCTGATACGGATTTAACAACCGAAAGCACGCTTGCACAAAGTCTGACGGAAAAGATAGTCGAATCCGTTACACAAAATGAGCTTTGCTCCGTGCCAACCGCACCCGACGGCTTTCAGCTTATGACCGACACACATGAAATGTTCAATCAGCCTGCCTGCGGCAATACCGTATTCATAACCTCGGATTATCTTGAAGAAACAAAGTGTCTTTACGGTGAGGATGAGGAATTTATACTGGATATGCTTGAAGGTAAGTGGATTGATTCATATGAGGACTGCCTGCCTGATGCACAGATAGATTATATGGGTATGGTCTGTTATTACAGCTCCTGTTGCGGTACACTTGCAGATAATGACGGTCGTTGTATGCCTTTAACAAAATCCCAGGCAGGTCGTCTGAATAGAATCATCGGCAAATACCGTACAACAGATACTGAAAGCGACCTTTCCAGGTCAATTCTCTCAAAAGAGGGAGTAAAGCTCAGTGTAACACTCAGCAAAAATCCCGTGAAGCCGGGGGAGAAATTCGTTCTCACCGTAACGGTTGAGAATAATTCGGGCAGAACGGTTTATATCCACACACCCACGGGCACACCAAATATGCATTTTGAAGTGAGAGTTAAAATATCAGACGGAAAATATAACTTCGTTGACCTTGATACGCAGGGGAAATGCTACACCTGTGATACGGGTATGATGACGCTGAAAGACGGCGAAAGCTATACTCAGCAGATGAATATGGCGGCAGGCTATTATGTTGACGGTTCAATGCTTGAAGTCAGCGGTGAGCCTCTTATCGCCTTTGGCAACGGAACCTATAAAGGAACAGCAACACTCTGCTGGAACTTCGACAAACCCGACGGCGAACACAAATCTCTCGACCTTGAATTTGAGGTTGGAGTCAAATAAAAAAAGCACCCCGCAGGGTGCTTTTTATTAATCTTCAAATCCTCTCTGTACCGCATAGTAAGCGGGTTTTGGCTGACCCTTGCCGTCTACAAGACCCCAGCCTGTTTCAACGGGGCAGTCCGCCTGACCGCATACATAACAGCTGTCGCTGTCTGCCCAGCAGTAAAGGCACATACCGATAACATAGTCAAGGTTGCGCACTTTTTTAATGATGTAATCATAGAGCTCTGCCTGACCCTCGGGAGTGTGAGGATATCCGTAAAGTCCGTAGCCGTCGGGAAGCTCACAGTAGATATGGTTTGAATATTCGCCGTCAAAAATGAGGTTGCCAACTTCTTCGGGAGAACGGTCAGAATAATCATGTATAATTTCTTCGGTAAGGTCATCGGGAAGGTTGTTGACAAATTCCCAGATATTCGCTCTTGCTTCTTCTTCGCTGTCAAAGCCGTATTTCTGAAGAATTGCCTTCTTTTCAGCCTCGGTTTTGGGTTCACCGTAGCCGATGTAACCGAATTCGCAAAGAATAATGGGCTTGCCGGTGTTCTTTCTTACGAAGCTGAGAAGAGTGATAAGCTGATCAGGGTTTTTGAGAACATTCTCAAAACATCCCAGATACATATCAACGCCTACATAGTCACAATACTGATGATAGTCACCCATAAGGGGAGTAAGTTGAAGAAGCGAAAGACCGCCAAGATTATAACCGATGATGATATCGCCTCTTATGGGGTACATTGCTTCAAGCTGCATACCGATGAACTCGGCTGCTTCTTCAAGAGTAAGGGGCAGGGTGAAACGGTCAATACCCATTTCATTTGTAACCTGAAAAGCACCTACAATGCCTTTAAGGTCGTTGATGTAAAATTTTGCAATTTCCTGAATTCCTTTGCGGCTTTCGGGGTTTCTGGGGTCAAGACCGTATGCAATGTAATCGTCGGGGTAGGGTGTAACACCGAAAATTCTTATGCCGTTGTCAACATATTCCTTAGCTTCTCTTTTCCAGTTTTCATAGTGTGGAGAAATTGAGCCGTCAGGGGCAAAGGGGAAAGGGATATCGTCGCGGAACCATTCAACGTTTGCGTCTTTGATAAGCTTGTAATCAGGGTCAAGGTGACATACACCTTTCATAAATCCGCCGATTTTTTCTTCTGCAACGGGAACTTCCTTGTCAAAATAAACTGTGGGATCCCAAACAACCGTTGAAAGAAGGGGAGTGAGGATTGCAAGAATAAATCCTACGATTTTCATTAAAATTGCCATAATATCTCTCCTTTTATTTTTTACTATTAAATCTTAACACAGCAAATCCGCCATTTCAATGAAATTTGAAAGGCGGATTTATTTTTGTTATTCAGCACAATAAACCGTGCCTCTTTTTGTTGAATATTAACAGTGGTCAGCCTTTATAACCTTTTCGGCTATTGCACGGAGCTGATCCATATTTTCAAGAGAGCCGATTTCCTGCCTGAGTGATGCCGCACCTCTTACGCCTTTGATATACCAGCCCGAATGTTTTCTTGCTTCACGCATGCCCACATAATCGCCCTTGTACTCACAGAGCTTAGAAATGTGGCGGATCATAATTTCCATTCTTTCTTCAATGGGAGGGTCGGGAAGAATAATTCCGCTTTTCAGGTATTCGTTAATCTGTGTAAAAACCCAGGGCGCACCCAGAGCACCTCTGCCCACCATAATGAAGTCACAGCCCGTTTCATTATACATATTTTCTGCGGAAACCGGGTCGGTGATATCACCGTTACCGATGACGGGTATCTTCACAGCATTCTTGACCTGTTTTATGATTTCAAGGTTTACGGGAGGTGCATACATCTGCTTTCTTGTTCTGCCGTGCACGGTGATTGCCGCCGCACCTGCACTCTCCTGCAACTTTGCAAATTCAACGGCATTAATGCTGCTTTCATCCCAGCCCGAGCGGAATTTCACCGTTACGGGAAGCTCGATTGCTTTTACAACCGCTTCGGTTATTCTTGCGGCAAGGTCGGGGTCTTTCATCAATGCCGAGCCGCCGCCGTTACCTGCAATTTTCGGGGCAGGGCAGCCCATATTGATGTCAACCGCTGCACATCCCGTCGCCGCCGCTTTTTTGGCGGCCTCAGCCATTGTTGCAGGGTCGCAGCCGAAAATCTGTACCGCCGCTGGTTTTTCCGTTTCGCCCAGCACCATAAGAGTGTCTGACTTGCGGTCGTGCATTGTCAGACCCTTTGAGCTTACCATTTCGGTTACAACATAAGCCGCACCGAATTCAATGCAAAGCTCACGGCAGGCTCTGTCAGCAACACCTGCCATAGGTGCAAGAGCAGCATATCCGTTTATTTCAAAATTGCCTATTTTCATAAATCTTATCCCCAAGTTAATTACTGTTTCCACAATGTTATCATTATTTTAAATTATTTTCAATATTTTTCAAAAAAATGCTGAAATTTACAGATAATATGTTATACTGTATACTGAGGTGATTCGGAATGAAACTTTTGGCACTTGACGGCAACAGTATTCTCAACCGTGCATTTTACGGCATTAAGCTTCTCACAACCAAAGACGGCACTAAATTCACCAACGGAATTTATGGCTTTCTCAATATACTTTTAAGGCTCCGTGATGAGGTTAACCCCGATTCGGTTGCCATTGCATTTGATGTAAAAGCACCTACCTTCCGTCACGAAATGTATTCGGGCTACAAGGCAAACCGCAAGGGTATGCCTCCCGAACTTGCACATCAGATGCCTCCTTTGAAGGAGCTTCTTGCGGCTATGGGTTATAAAATTCTTGAAGCCCCCGGCTGGGAAGCTGACGATATTCTGGGCACTCTTGCCGCCAACTGCGGTGAGGGGGATTTCTGCTATATAGCAACGGGTGACCGAGATTCATTGCAGCTTGTGCGCGATAATGTCAATGTGCTTCTTGCCTCAACAAAAATGGGCAGACCTCAGAGTGTCTGCTATGACAGAGATAAAATCAAAGAGGAGTATCTTGTTACTCCCGAACAGATGATTGATATTAAGGCCCTTATGGGCGATACTTCCGACTGCATTCCCGGTGTTGCGGGTATCGGTCAGAAAACCGCACAGGATTTAATCAGCCGTTTCGGCTCAATAGACGAGATTTACGCAAATCTTGATACAATCGATATCAAGAAGGGTGTTCACGATAAGCTTGCCGCAGATAAGGATATGGCTTATCTCAGCCGTGAACTGGGTACAATCAAAACAAATGCTCCCGTTGACGGTTCATACGAAAGCTATGTTCCCTCGGCGGCGGATGCGTATAAGGTGACAAGCATCCTTGCAGACCTTGAAATGTATAAAATGATTGAACGCCTTGACCTTAAAGCGGCAGAAAAAACTGATAAGCCCGAGGCAGAAAAAACCTGCACTGATTGCTATGAGCAGGAAGACCTGAAACTGTTTTATAATCTGCTGAAAAAAGCAGGTGAAGCATATTTCACCTTCGACAGCGGAGTGTTTCTTTTTAAGACCGATAACGGTGTTGCAACAGTAAATCCCGAAAACGAAGGTTATGCTCAGTTCTGCTCCGATTTTCTTTTTGACCGTGAAATAAAGAAATTCACCTATAATTCAAAAGCACTTTATGCTTTCTATTATGATTACCGTGAGGATATTGAAATCAATTCAATCTGCGGTGATGCAATGCTTTCCGCATACCTTATCAACCCATCATCGGGAGCTTATGACCTGAAAAGAATTATTGCGGAATATGCCAATGCGGAAGTGCCCGAGGCAGAGAATGAGGCGGCATTTTATGCGGCATATCTGTCCTCAGCCTTTACGAGGATGAACGCACTCATCGAGGAGCATAATCAGAAGCGTCTGCTTGAAGAAATCGAGCTTCCTCTTGCAAGGGTGCTTGCTTCAATGGAGCGTGAGGGCTTCCTTGTTGATGCACAGGGTATTGAAAAATTCGGCGTTGAGCTTCAAGGCAGAATTGAAGTTCTTGTTAAAGAAATATACGAAGAAGCAGGCTGTGAATTCAATCTCAATTCACCCAAACAGCTGGGCGAAGCCCTGTTTGTAAAAATGGGCCTGCCTGCAAAGAAAAAGACAAAAAGCGGTTATTCCACCAATGCGGAGGTTCTTGAAGGTCTTGCGGCGGATTACCCCGTTGTAGCAAAAATCCTTGAATACCGCAGTCTTGCAAAGCTGAAATCGACATATTGTGACGGTTTGCTGAAAGTAATCGGTGAAGACGGCAGGATTCATTCAACCCTTAATCAGACTGAAACCCGTACGGGCAGAATTTCGTCAACAGAACCCAATTTGCAGAATATTCCCGTGCGTTCCGAACTGGGCAGGGAAATGAGAAAATTCTTCAAAGCAAAGGACGGCTGTGTGCTTATCGATGCCGACTATTCACAGATTGAACTTCGTGTGCTTGCCCATATGGCAAACGATAAAAATATGATTGAAGCTTTCAATAACGGTGACGATATCCACGCAATCACCGCATCCCAGGTGTTCGATATGCCTCTGATGATGGTAACTCCTCTTATGCGAAGCCGTGCAAAGGCGGTTAACTTCGGCATTGTTTACGGTATCGGAGCTTTTTCACTTGCCAAGGATATCGGCGTTACCCGTGCCGAGGCAGACAGCTACATCAAAGGATATCTTGCACATTTCAGCGGTGTGCGCAGATATATGGCGGATGTTATCGAAAATGCAAAGGAAAAGGGATATGTTGAAACCGTATTTGCCCGCCGCAGATATCTGCCTGAGCTTTCATCGTCAAATGCCATGATGCGTGCTTTCGGTGAGAGAGTAGCACTTAATATGCCCATTCAGGGTACGGCGGCGGATATCATCAAAATAGCAATGATAAGAGTCTGGGAAAAGCTGAAAGAACAGTGCCTGAGCGCAAAGCTCATTATGCAGGTGCACGACGAACTGATTGTTGAAGCACCCGAAAGCGAAGCGAAAATCGTTGCAGGTATTGTAAAGAAAGAAATGGAAAACGCGGTTAAAATGCGTGTTGCGATGCAGGCAGATGTAGGCGTAGGCAAAACGTGGTACGAATCAAAATAACAAAGGAATAAAACTATGAATATATTATTTGTCTGCACAGGTAATACCTCCGCAGTCCCATGGCGGAGGGGCTTTTCAAAAAGCTCCTTGCCGATAAAAATATAACCGACATAAACTGTTCAAGTGCAGGGCTTTTTGCAATGACGGGCGATGAGGTGACTCCTAATTCCGTGAAAGCTTGCGAAAGATTCGGTGTTGACATTTCGTCACACAGGGCAAGACGCATAACATCCTTCGTTCTTGACGAAACGGATAAATTTGTCTGTATGACCTTTGACCATGCCGCAAGCCTTTCGCTTTATGTTGACCCCGATAAGGTGCTTGTGCTGGGTGGCGGAATCCCCGACCCATACGGCGGAGATATTGAAACATATATGATGTGTGCAAATTCAATAAAAATCGCTCTTAATGCACAGTTTGACCAGATAACGGCGGAGGAATAACAATGGATCTTACCGTTGAAAAAATGAAAGCGGAGCATATTCCCCGGATTGCAGAGCTTGAAAAACAGTGCTTTTCACAGCCTTGGAGTGAAAAAAGCCTTGCCGAGGAACTTGAAAATGAAAATTCGCATTTTCTTGTTGCTGTCTGTGATGAAATTGCAGGTTATATCGGTGTGCAGGAAATCTGCGGCGAAGCATATATAACAAATGTTGCGGTGTTTGAAAATTACCGCAAGCAGGGGATAGGCAGAGCACTTATGAAAGCCGCCTGTAAGGGTGCTGAAATCAGAAAGTGTGAGTTTATTACCCTTGAAGTCCGTGAAAGCAATTCATCTGCAATCGCACTTTATGAGTCCGAGGGCTTTGAGGTTGCAGGTGTAAGAAAGAATTTTTATTCCGACCCCACGGAAAACGGACTAATATACACGAAAAAAATTTGAGAGGTAAACCTATGAAAATTCTTGCAATAGAATCATCCTGCGATGAAACCGCGGCTGCCGTTGTTGAAGACGGCAGAAAGGTGCTTTCAAGCGTAATTGCATCTCAGGTCAGCGAACATATCGTTTATGGCGGAGTTGTGCCTGAAATCGCATCAAGAATGCACGCTCAGGCAATCAGCGGTGTTGTGTCAAAAGCAATGTCCGATGCAGGTGTGGGATACGGCGATATTGATGCCGTTGCCGTTACCTATGCTCCCGGTCTTATCGGTGCGCTTCTTGTAGGTGTCAATTTTGCCAAGGGTCTTGCATATTCGGCAGGACTTCCGCTTGTGCCCGTTCACCATCTCCGTTCACACATAGCGGCAAATTACATTACTCACGCTGAGCTTGAACCGCCTTTTCTCTGCCTTGTGGTATCCGGCGGTCACAGCCATATTGTTGCCGTCAGGGATTATACCGATTTTGAAATCATCGGCAGAACCCGTGATGATGCGGCAGGCGAATGTATGGATAAAGCGGCAAGAGCAATGGGATTGCCTTATCCGGGTGGTGTGAATCTTGACCGTATCAGCGCAGAGGGCAACCCCACACTCTATAAACTTCCTCACCCCAGAGTTGACGGCAGTGAATATGATTTCAGCTTTTCGGGTCTGAAAACAGCGGTTGTGAATATTATTCATAACTCAAAGCAGAAGGGGATTGAAGTGAGTGTGCCCGACCTTGGTGCAACCTGCATTGAAACCGTAACCGATTGCCTTGTGAACAACACTGTCAAGGCAGCCGAAAATTACGGCTTTGATAAAATTGTTATGGCAGGCGGAGTGTCCGCAAACTCCCGTCTTCGCAAGCGTATGAGCGATGTTTGTGCCGAAAAGGGATGGCAGCTTTATATGCCTCACTTATCCCTTTGCGGCGATAATGCGGCTATGGTGGGCGCTCAGGCGTATTATGAGTTCAAAGACGGCAAAATTGCAGGTTCGGACCTTAACGCCTTCGCAACAATGCCTATTGACGAGTGAAAATCGGTAAAATTTACCGAAAAATGAATTTTCAGTAATTAGTTTATGCAAAAATTACATATTATATTGACTTTACAAAAAACTATGATATAATTATGATGGGTGAGGATGAGAACGAAGTTTGGTGCGTCTGTCAAGTCGCACAAAAACCGATTTTTTATCTGCTCAAATATGTTTAATTTTAGTATATTTCCCCAGATGAAAGGAGAAAAACTATGGAAAATATGACCACAAACAAGAGCGTTCTTTCATGGATTAACGAAAAAGTTGAACTCGTTAAGCCCGATAAGATCGTTTGGATCGACGGCTCACAGGAGCAGATTGAAGCTCTCCGTGCAGAAGCTTGTGCAACAGGCGAAATGATTAAGCTTAATCAGGAACTTCTTCCCGATTGCTACCTTCACAGAACAGCAGTAAACGACGTTGCACGTGTTGAAGGCAGAACCTTTATCTGTGCTCCTTCAAAGGAAGAAGCAGGCCCCACCAACAACTGGATGGATCCCGCTGAAGCTTATGAAATGCTCTACGCTATCGCTAAGGACAGCTACAAGGGCAGAACAATGTATGTAATTCCCTATTCAATGGGTCCCGTAGGCTCAAAGTTCTCAAAAATCGGCATTGAGCTCACAGACTCAATCTACGTTGTTCTTAATATGGTTATTATGACAAGAGTAGGTTCAGATGTTCTCAAAGCTCTCGGCGACAGTGAAGACTGGGTTCGCGGTCTTCATTGCAGATGTGATATCGACGAAGAAAAGAGATATATCTGCCAGTTCCCCCAGGATAATACAATTATTTCAGTTAACTCAGGTTACGGCGGAAACGTTCTTCTCGGCAAGAAGTGCTTTGCACTCCGTATTGCTTCATATCAGGGCAAGAATGAAGGCTGGCAGGCAGAGCATATGCTCATTCTCGGTCTCCAGAAGCCCGATGGCGAAATCAGATATATCTGTGCCGCATTCCCCTCAGCTTGCGGTAAAACAAACCTTGCTATGCTTATTCCTCCCGAGGGATATTATAAGAACGGCTACCGCGTATGGTGTGTAGGCGACGATATTTCATGGATCCGTAAGGGTGAAGACGGCAGACTTTACGCTATCAACCCCGAAAACGGTTTCTTCGGTGTTGCTCCCGGCACAAACGAGAAGTCAAACCCCAATGCTCTTGCTTCAACAAGAAAGGGCACAATCTTCACCAACGTTGCTCATAACCTTGATAACAACACTGTTTGGTGGGAAGGTCTTGACAAGAATCCTCCCGCAAACGCAATCGAGTGGAAGGGCAACCCCTGGAACGGTCAGGAGAGCGAAGAAAAGGGTGCTCATCCCAACAGCCGTTTCACAGCTCCCGCTGTAAACTGCCCCTGCATCAGCTCAGAGTTTGAGAATCCCAACGGTGTTCCCATCTCAGCTATCGTATTCGGCGGCAGACGTGCAAAGCTTGCTCCCCTCGTATATCAGTCAAGAGACTGGAACCACGGTGTATTTGTAGGTTCAATCATGGCTTCCGAAACAACAGCTGCAGCAGCAGGCGCAGTTGGTGTTGTTCGCCGTGACCCCATGGCAATGCTTCCCTTCTGCGGTTACAATATGGCAGATTACTGGCAGCACTGGATCAACATCGGTGCAGGTCTTGATGCTGATAAGGCTCCCAAGATCTTCAACGTTAACTGGTTCCGTAAGGATGACGACGGCAACTTCCTGTGGCCCGGATTCGGCGATAACCTTCGTGTTCTCGATTGGATTATTGACCGCTGCGAAGGCAAGGTTGATGCTGTTGAAACTTCAATCGGCTTCGTTCCCAAGGCAGAGGATATCAACCTTGAAGGTATTGAGGATGAAGTTAGCGATGCTCAGCTTAAAGAGATTCTCAGCGTTGACAATGCTCTCTGGGCAGATGAAATCGCAGGTATTGAGGAATTCTACGGTAAGTTTGACAGACTTCCCGAAACCCTCAAAGCAGAGCTTGAAACCCTCAAAGCAAACATTAAATAATTTAAAGGGCAGCTTAGGCTGCCCTTTTTTGCAGGTGGAATTATGAAAAAATATGATGTGATTTTATTTGACCTTGACGGTACAATTACCGACCCGGGTATAGGGATTACAAATTCCGTTGCCTATGCACTGAAAAAATACAATATAACCGTTGAAGACAGGGCTGAGCTTTATAAATTCATCGGACCGCCTTTGCATAAATCCTTTGAGGAATTCTACGGTGTTGACGGTTTGCAGGCAGTGGATTATTACAGGGAATACTACCGCGATAAAGGTATTTATGAAAATACAGTTTACGCAGGCGTTGAGGATATGCTGAAAAAGCTGAATGATGCAGGCAAAAAGGTGATTCTTGCCACATCAAAGCCTGAGGTTTTTGCAAAAGAAGTTCTCCGCTACTTCAATCTGACGGATTATTTTTACTATGCCGCAGGTGCAAATCTTGACGGTACCCTTACGGATAAGGCGGAGGTTATTGCATATGCACTCGCTGAGGGTGGAGTGACGGATAAATCAGCCGTAATTATGATTGGTGACAGGGAGCATGATATAATCGGTGCAAACAAAAACGGCATTGATTCAATGGGTGTGCTTTACGGCTACGGAAGCCGTGAGGAGCTTGAAAATGCAGGTGCGGATTATATTGCCGCTACCATTGAAGATATATGCGGTATTCTGATTGAAAACTCATAACTACACATTACGAATTTCCAATTTAAAAAGGCACCCTTATGAGTGGGCTTGCTAAGGACATAAAAAGAGGTAATGCGGACATCCGTATTACCTCTCATTTTTTGTGCCTACACCTTTGGTGGTGAGTAAGTGCGCTGTTAAAATTTATTTTTCTTTGCTTCGTCAATTGTATAGTGTTTATTACATTGATTACAATAAAGTTCAATATGTGCAAATGTCATGTTTCCTTTTACAGAGATGTCTGCAACCTCAAAATCATAATATTTTGATTCAGGTGATTTGTAATTGACGACTTTGGAAACAGTTCTTCTCAACAACTTATTACCGCAATCAGGGCACTTGTGCTTTTTTAAAAGCGTATAAAATAAATGTTCGCATTTGAAGCTGTAACCACTTATTTCTGTTTCTCCCTTATGTATGATTTGCTTTAACTGTTTTCAATGAAGAAATCAACATCCTTCTGATTGTACCGCACTCATTATGTAACTTCTTGTATTTTTCTTCGGTTATACAGTCTGTCTCAAAAAGCAACTCCAACCAATATTCTGTTTCATAGCACTCTTTTTGTGCTATCTCTAATTTTGATATAAAATCTTTAGTTCCCTGTGCATATTGTGCTTCGTGTATATTTGCACCGATAGAAGTTGCAGAACGAAGAATCTGATTTATTAATACAGATTCTTTTTTATCCTTTTTCATATCTCGGCAAGCAAAAACTATTTCTTTTGCAAACTCTTTAGCCTTGTCTCGCAAAATACTATCCGCCATAAATACCACCTCTAAATAAATTATATAGAAAACAGAAAAGTTTTTCAAGTGTTATTCTGCCTTGCGGCAGAGTGATATTATTGTCTTGGGACAATAGTGTTATTGAATCCTTCGGATTCAGTGTTATTTTATTCGCCACAAATCTCGCGAAACGAATAACACTGTGCGAAGCACAATAAAACTGCGAAGCAATAAAACTCGCCGTATGGCGAATAAAACCGGCGTTGTATCCTTACGGGTACAACGCCTACGGGTGCCTTTTTCATATCTGATATCTTTTTATGCGTTCATATTCAGCTTCTGTGCCGCAGCCTTCTTCAAGGTTTTTGGAAATAAGTGATGCAATTTCTTTTTTGAGAAGTGTGTTTACTTCTTCAACGGTACGACCCTCTGTTGAAATGGGGGCGCCGATTCTTGACATCAGATTCTTGCTTCTGAATTTATAGTCGCCCGTAACAGCAACGGGTATAATCTTTGCATTGTTTTTGCAGGCAAGAGATGCTGCGCCGTATTTGAATTCGCCCATAAGGTTGTCAGTGCGGTTGCGTGTGCCTTCGGGAAAAAGTCCCAGAGCACCGTCCTTTGAAAGCACCTGAGTTGCCTCGCTTTTGGCTTCGCTGTCGTGACCGTTACGGTTAACGCAGATGCAGCCCGTAGCCCTGAAAAACCAGGCGAAAGGACCTTTGAAATATTCAGCCTTTGCCATGTAGTTTATGGGCCTTTTGGTGGCAATAGCTGCCATACACTGATCCATAACGTGCTTGTGATTGCTGCATATTATGATTGCACCTTCTTCGGGAATGGGGTGCTCAATAACAAGCTTAGGATTATAATAAAATCTGAAAAGGGGAAGCAGAATTTTTGAGAATGCCGTAAATCCTGCATTGCCGTGGTGTGCCATCAGGAAATTGCCTCCTTTGCACTTTCCTTCTGAAGTTTCATAAAGTCGATTTTGTTATATGCAGTTTTGGGAAGAATATCAACGAATTCGTAGAGATAGGGTACGCTGTAATGCATAAGCTTCTTTTTGCAGTATGCTTTGATTTCTGCCTTGGTTTCATCGTTGCCTTCTTTGCCGTTTTTAAGGATGACATAAGCTTTTGCGACTTCCTTTTTGTACTGATGAGGTACGGGAACAACGACGCATTTTTCAACAAAATCCAGTTCTTCAACTACTTTTTCAATCTGCGTGGGGTATACATTGAAACCCGATGTAATCATCATACGCTTGATTCTCAGCTTGTAGTGAACAAATCCGTCTTCATCGATTGAAGCCATATCGCCTGTATGAAGCCAGATTTTTCCGTCTGCATGAGTGCGCAGAGTGTTTGCCGTCTCTTCGGGATTGTTTCTGTAACCAATCATAACTGTGGGACCGCTTACGCAAAGCTCACCGTCTTCGTTTGCAGGGAGAACGTTGGTTGTACCGGGTTCAACAATGCACATTTCCGTGCCGATAAGAGGCTTGCCGATGGTGCCTGATTTGTAGCAGTCGCCTACCGAAAGGCTCAGTGCTGCAAGACCTTCTGTCATACCGTAGCCTTCGCAGAGCTTAACATCGGAATTGTGTGCGGCAAGGAAGTCGTTAACACTCTTTTCAAGTTTAACGGGGAGAGTATCGCCACCGCTGACTGCATATTTGAGGAAAGAGAAATCGATTTTGTCAATACCTTTTGCTTTAAGGAGTGCATCGTAAAGGGTAGGTACGCCGAAAAGCATAGAGGGCTTGTATTTTTTGATTATGCTTGTGAACTGCTTTGCGTTGAACTGGGGGATAAGCACTGAGCAGGCACCGAAGCAGAATGAAACGTGAACACATACGCCCAGACCGAAGCCGTGGAATATAGGCAGAATTGCAAGAATTTTATCCTCTGCGTGAACATCACGGAGAGTAAGAACAGCCTGAATACCGAAGGCGTTGAAGTTGCTGTTTGAAAGCATAATGTCCTTGGGTGTTCCCGTTGTACCGCCGCTGTGGAGAATAACAGCGGTTTCTTTGTTCTGCTTGCCTGTGGGAATATATTCCTTGACGAGCTTTGATTTCTTTACAAAATCATTCCAGGAAATGTATCTCTTGTCTTTCTTGTCATACTTGAAATCCTTCATGCATTTGAGAGCATAAAGCTTTTTCATAATGAAAGGCATTGAGTTGCCGGGTGTTGCAACGATGACCGTTCTGAGTTTTGTGCCGTCAATGATGTTTGCGATTTTCTCCATGCAGATGTTGACAGCAAGAAGAACTGTGCTGTTTACTCTGTTGATGTGGTTCTTGATTTCTTCCTGAGCCGAAAGGGGATGAAGAATGTTTGAAACCGCACCGATTCTGTTGAGAGCGTAAATGCTGATAACCGCTTCGGGTGTGTTGGGCATAACGATGGTTACGATATCGCCCTTCTTTACGCCTGCTGCCGCATATGAAGCTGAAACTTTTTCGATTTTATTCATAAGCTCACGGTAGGTGCATTTTGTGCCGAAATATTCATATGCGTAAGTATCGGGCTGGTTTTCGGCTGTGATTCTGAGCATTCCGAACATCGATACATCGGGAATGTCAAAGCCGAGAGGGGAGTCTGCGTTTTCAAATCTGAAAAACGGATTCTGACTTTTCATTTGTTACCTCACTTCTGTTTTATCTTGTTTTATTTCTTACATACGGAATAATGAAGCCTGCTGCAATCGCAACTGCAATTCCTGCTGCTGCGGCATGCTTTTTGGTGAATATATTTTTTTCACCGGTGCTTTTGAGCAGACGGCCGGTGATTTCTGCTTTGTCCTCGGGAGAAAGAACAACTGAATTGAGGATTCTCACAAATTCCGCAGTCTGTATATCTGTCATATTATTCTGTCCTTTCAATTTCATTCTTTAAAAGTGTTCTGCCTTTTTGCAGACGTTTTTTTACAGCATCTTCGCTTATGCCTAAAATTTCTGCGATTTCGCTGCATTTATATCCCTCTGCATAATGAAGGGTCATAACAGGTTTGTATCTTGCGGGCAGAGCTGAAATGATTTCAAAGGTTTCAAAATCGCTTTCGGAAATACCTGCGGATTTTACTTCTTCAAGGTTCAGGGTGTGTCGCCTCAGGCGAAGTTTGAACATGTTTTTGCTTATGTTGGCTGATACCCTGATAAGCCAGGCCTTGCGGTGTTCTTCGTCGTTGAATTCGGGGGATTTGGTCATATATTTCATAAATGTATCCTGAACGGCATCCTCTGCATCGTCTTTATTGAGGAGAATGCAGTATGCAATTCTGAAAATCATTGAACCGTAATTGTCAACAAGCTCACGGATTTCTTCTTCTGTGAAGGTGCGTTCAGCCATAAATATGCCCCCTTTCTTCAAAATCGGATAAGATCTTCAAAAAAACACCCATAAATAAAACAATTATAGTATACGAAAGGTGAATTTTATTTTTTGAACAAATTGTAAACAATTCATAAGAAGGAATTCTGCGGCGGATTTGGGTGAAATAAAACAGGTAAAAGCTATTGACAAAAATCAAATTATATTGTATCATATCACAGTACTTTAACGCGTAAAAGCTTTAAAGCGTTGCTGATTAAAATGGATGAAGCAATGCACCGGAGTGGTGCAGCTTGCAGAAGTTAATCCGGTTTTAAATATGTAATTTGAAAATGTCATTTACAATCACAACGATATGTGGTATATTTGTACGGTTGTTTATTAAGAAAGGAAAAGAGATTATGCCCATTACAGAATTTCTTGAAAGAAATGCGCAGCTTTACAAGGACGATGTTGCTCTTGTAGAGATTAACCCCGAATTGCAGGAAAAAAGCCGTGTGACCTGGCGCGAATATTCGCTTATTGAGCAGGGTGCAAACGGCGATGGCAGAAGCGAAATCACCTGGGAGGATTTTGATAAGAAGGCAAACCGCTTTGCAAATCTTCTTCTTTCCAGAGGTATCAAAAAGGGCGACAGAGTAGCAGTTCTTTTGATGAACTGTCTTGAATATCTTCCCGTATACTTCGGTATTCTCAAAACAGGTGCACTTGTTGTGCCTCTCAACTACCGCTATACTGCGGACGAAATCAAATACTGTCTTAAACTTTCAGAAAGCGATGCTATTGTTTTCGGCCCCGAATTCACAGGCAGAATGGAGCAGATTTCAGACAGAATTCCCAAGGTCAAGCTCCGTTTCTATATCGGCAGTGACTGTCCCACATTTGCAGAAAGCTACAATAAGCTTGTTACATACTGCACATCAAAGAAGCCCGATATTGAGATTTGTGACGATGACCACGCCGCAATCTATTTCTCATCAGGTACAACGGGCTTCCCCAAGGCTATTCTTCACGCTCATAAGGCACTTGTGCATTCCTGCAAGTGCGAGCAGGCTCATCATTCACAGACGAAGGACGATGTGTTCCTCTGCATTCCTCCTCTTTACCATACAGGTGCAAAAATGCACTGGTTCGGCAGCCTTCTTTCAGGAAGTAAGGCGGTTCTTCTCAAAGGCGCAAAGCCCGAATGGATTATCAAAGCCGTTTCGGAAGAGAAGTGCACAATCGTATGGCTTCTTGTGCCCTGGGCTCAGGATATGCTTGACGCTATTGAAAGAGGGGATATCGAGCTTGACAGATACAACCTTGATCAGTGGAGACTTATGCATGTAGGTGCACAGCCTGTTCCTCCCAGCCTTATCAAAAGATGGCTGAGCGTATTCCCTCATCATCAGTATGACACAAACTACGGCCTCAGTGAATCCATAGGTCCCGGCTGTGTTCACCTTGGTGTTGAAAATGTTCACAAGGTAGGTGCAATCGGTAAGGCAGGCTACGGCTGGGAAACAAAGATTATAGATGAAAACGGCAACGAGGTTGCAAGGGGCGAGGTAGGCGAGCTTGCAGTCAAAGGTCCCGGCGTAATGCTCTGCTACTTCAACGACGAAAAGGCAACAAACGAAGTTCTTCACGGCGAATGGCTCTATACCGGCGATATGGCTCAGGAAGATGAGGACGGCTTCATTTATCTTGTTGACCGTAAGAAGGATGTTATCATTTCCGGCGGTGAAAACCTCTACCCCGTTCAGATTGAAGATTTCCTGCGTAAACACGAGGCAATCAAGGATGTTGCGGTTATCGGTCTTCCCGATGCGCGTCTTGGTGAAATTGCCGCCGCTGTTATTGAAATCAAAGAGGGCTTTGCGGCTGATGAAGAAGATATCAACGATTTCTGCCGCGACCTTCCCAGATACAAGAGACCTCATAAGCTTATTTTTGCGGAAGTGCCCCGTAACCCCACGGGCAAGATTGAAAAGCCAAAACTCCGCAAGATTTACTGTGGCGAAAGTGTAGTTGCAACTCAGGTTGAAATAAACAAAAAATAATGAAGCAAGGTTGTTTGCGTCTTAAATTAAATCTTGCAATATTTCGTTGAAAATAGTATAATATTACATTAAATAAAATACACAGATTAGGAGGAAACAGGTTGAAAAAGCTGTTTTTAGGTAACGAAGCGGTTGCCAGAGGTCTTTACGAAGCAGGTTGCCGTGTTGTATCAAGTTATCCCGGCACACCCAGTACGGAAGTAACCGAGTTTGCCGCTACATATGACGAAATTTTTTCGGAGTGGGCACCCAATGAAAAGGTTGCAATGGAAGTTGCATTCGGTGCAAGCGTTGCAGGTGCACGCTCATTCTGCGCAATGAAGCACGTTGGTCTCAACGTTGCGGCAGACCCTCTTTTCACCGCATCATATACAGGTGTAAATGCAGGTATGGTTATCCTTGTTGCCGATGACCCCGGTATGCATTCATCACAGAATGAGCAGGATTCCCGTCACTACGCAATGGGTTCAAAAACAATGATGCTTGAACCCTCCGATTCCGCAGAATGCCTTGAATACACAAAGAAAGCATTCGAACTTTCAGAGAAGTTCGATACCCCCGTTATAATCCGTCTTACAACAAGAGTTGCTCATTCAAGAAGCGTTGCTCCCGTTGCAGACAGAGTTGATAACGGACTCATACCTTACGAAAAGAACGCTCAGAAATATGTAATGGTTCCTGCAAACGCAAAGAAAAAGCATGTTGTTGTTGAGCAGAGAATTCTTGACCAGATTGCTTATTGCGAAGAAGGTGCGGAAGGTCTTAACACCGTTGAATACAACAGCAAGAAAATCGGTGTAATCACTTCGGGTATCTGCTATCAGTATGCAAAAGAGGCTCTGGGTGAAAATGCATCATACCTTAAACTGGGCTGTGTATATCCTCTGCCTGTTGATATGATTAAAAAGTTTGCCGCAGAGTGCGAAACCGTTTATGTTCTTGAAGAACTCGATGATTATATTGAAACTCACTGCCGCAAGTACGGTGTAAATGTTATCGGTAAGGATGCATTCACATTGCAGGGCGAATATTCACAGAGCCTTATTGCAAAGATTATTCTCGGCAAGGATGCTGAGTTTATGAAGGCGGATGTTAATATTGTGCCCAGACCTCCCGTGCTTTGTGCAGGCTGCCCCCACAGAGGACTTTTCTATGCATTAAAGCAGCTTAATGTTACCGTAAGCGGCGATATCGGCTGCTATACTCTCGGCTTCTCACAGCCTCTTGGTATGATTGATACCGTTCTTTGCATGGGTGCTTCCGTATCCGCACTTCACGGCAGAAACGCCGCAAACCCTGAAAACGCAAAGAAGAGTGTTGCCGTTATCGGTGACTCAACCTTTATTCATTCAGGTGTTACCGGTCTTATCAATATTGCTTATAACGCAACGGATTCCGTTGTTATTATTCTTGATAACTCCATCACAGGTATGACAGGTCATCAGCAGAATCCCACCACAGGCAAGAATATCAAAGGCGAGCCTGCAAATGCAGTAAGCCTTGAAGCTCTTGCAAAGGCAGTGGGTATTCAGAATGTAATTGTTGTTGACCCCTATAACCTTGCAGAAACAAAAGAAGGCATAAAGCAGGCTCTTGAAGCAGACGGTCCTGCCGTTGTTATTTCAAGAAGACCTTGTGCACTTCTTAAAACTGTCAAACATAATCCGCCTCTCAAAGTCAATGCGGATAAGTGCAGATCCTGCAAAATGTGTATGAAGATAGGCTGTCCTGCCATCAGTATGAAAGACGGCAAGGCTCAGATTGACTTTACACAGTGCCTTGGCTGCAATGTATGCAGTCAGCTTTGTAAGTTCGGTGCTATCGAATAATCAGGGGAGGAGAATGACTATGAACAAATCAATTATGATTGTAGGCGTAGGCGGTCAGGGTACTCTGCTTGCAAGCCGTATTCTCGGTGCGGCACTGCTTGACTGCGGCTACGATGTAAAAGTTTCCGAAGTTCACGGTATGAGCCAGCGAGGCGGCTCGGTAGTTACATATGTACGCTGGGGCGAGAAGGTTGCATCTCCCATTATCGAAAAGGGTGAGGCAGATATTATCCTTGCTTTTGAACAGCTTGAAGCCGCTAGATGGCTTGAATATCTTAAACCCGACGGTAAGATTATTGTTAACACTCAGCAGATGGACCCCATGCCCGTTGTTATGGGCGCGGCAGAATATCCTGAAGGTGTTATCGATGCAATCAGAGCCGCAGGTGCAGATGTTGAAACACTTGATGCCCTGCCTATGGCTGTTGAAGCAGGTACCGCAAAGGCGGTAAATGTTGTGCTTATCGGTGCAATGGCAAAGAATATGGCAGATGTTGATAAGGAAGTATGGCTCAAAGCTCTGCGTGAAAGCGTTCCCGCAAAGTTCCTTGACCTCAACCTTAAAGCATTTGAAATGGGATATAATAACTGACAAATTCTAATTTTTCAAAAGGAAGAAGATGACCCCAATGGCAAAATATTATCAGCCTGAAATTGAAACCGCGTCCTTTGAAGAAATGAAAGCACTTCAAAGCGAAAAACTTGTAAAGCAGGTTAAACGTGTTTACGAAAATGTTGAATATTATCGCAACCTTATGGATGAAAAGGGTGTAACTCCCGATGATATCAAGTCCATTGATGACCTTTACAAGCTTCCGTTCCTTACGAAGGCAGACCTTCGTGACGCATATCCCTACGGACTTCTGGGTACAGACCTTAAAAATTGTGTCAGAATTCACTCCACAAGCGGCACAACAGGCAGAAGAGTAGTTGCTTTCTATACAAAAAACGATATTGAACTTTGGGATGATTGTTGTGCCCGTGCTCTTACTGCGGCAGGTGCAACAAATGAAGATGTATGCCAGGTTGCATATGGCTACGGTCTTTTTACAGGCGGATTCGGTCTTAATGGCGGTTCGCAGAAGGTAGGTTGTCTTACACTGCCTATGTCATCAGGCAATACAGAGCGTCAGATTCAGTTTATGCAGGATTTACATTCAACAATTATCTGCTGCACACCTTCGTATGCGGCATATATGGGTGAAACCCTTAAAGAAATGGGTCTTACTCCCGATGACCTTGACCTTAAAGCGGGAATCTTCGGTGCTGAACCCTGGACCGAGGAAATGCGCCGTGACATTGAAAAGGCATTGGGCATAAAGGCATATGATATTTACGGCCTTACTGAATCAACCGGACCCGGCGTTGCTTTTGAATGCGAAGAACAGACTGGTATGCATATCAACGAAGACCACTTCTATGCAGAAATCATTGACCCCGAAACAGGCGAGGTTCTTCCCGAAGGCGCCAAGGGTGAGCTTGTATTCACAAGCCTTGATAAAGAAGGTTTCCCTCTGCTCAGATACCGCACAAGAGATATCTGTGTTCTTTCAAGAAAAAAGTGCTCATGCGGCAGAACTCTTGTCAAAATGGCAAAGCCTATGGGCAGAAGCGACGATATGATGATTATCCGCGGTGTTAACGTATTCCCCTCACAGATTGAAGCTGTTCTTCTCAAAGAAGGATACACACCCAACTACCTTATTGAGATTGACCGCGTTAACAATACGGATACTCTCGATGTTTTTGTTGAACTTACTCCCGATCAGTTCTCAGATACGGTCAAAGACCTTTCAATGAAAGAAAAATCACTTGCAAACGCAATCAAGACTATGGTGGGTGTTGTTCCCAAGGTTCATCTTGTTGCACCCAAGACCATTACCAGAAGCGAAGGCAAGGCAGTAAGAGTTGTTGATAAGCGTAAGCTTCACGATTAATGAAAGGAGCCATAAGAAATGAGCGTTAAACAGATTTCGGTTTTTATTGAAAACAAAACAGGCAAGCTTGCAGAGGCTACCCGTTTTATTGCAGACCACAACATCAACCTCAGAGCTCTTTCAATAGCAGATACTCAGGATTTCGGTATTCTCAGAATTATCTGTGACGACCCCAA
Organism: Acutalibacteraceae bacterium; assembly: GCA_036309745.1. GTDB lineage: Bacteria > Bacillota > Clostridia > Oscillospirales > Acutalibacteraceae > CAG-177. The sequence goes on from JAXJTD010000112.1 coordinate 39,904, forward strand.
AATGGCAGATGCCGCACTGAAAGACGGCGGTTACATCACAACCGTAACTGATGTTCTTGCCGCTGCAATTTCAGATACTCCCGGCAGTCTTGCATCAATTCTTGAAGTTCTTTCCGAGGCAAAGGTAACTGTTGAATATACCTATGCTTTCAACTCCTCAAAGGCAGGGGCATATATGATTTTCCGTGTTGACGATAATCAGCTTGCCGCCGCAGCCCTTGCAGGCGCAGGAATCAGAACCGCAAATCAGGAAGACCTTTTTTAAATGCAAATTGTAAAGTTTAAAAGCTCCCTTCGGGGAGCTTTTTTGCATTTAATTAAAATTACATCTTGAAAAAATAAATGTAATGTGGTAAACTACTATGGATATGAAAACGCAGTGATCGGGAGAGTAAGCAATTTTCAGGCACACAGAGAATGTCCGTCATCGGCTGTAAGCGGACTGTGCAGGGTTTTGCCGAAGTTCACCCGTTAGCGGTGCACCTGAATTCAGTAGGGTGTGACGGCAGCCTCCGTTACGGGCATAAAGCGCACGGTGTTTGTTTACCGTGAACGCAGGGTGGTACCGCGGATTTTATTCGTCCCTCGTCTTTTGACGGGGGATTTTTTAATTTCGTAAATTAAGAAAGGATGATATAAAATGACTCAGAAATCACTTGAATTAAAGCAGCTTTTTGAGGAAAAGATTGCCGCTGTTCAGGCAACGGCGGAAATCGAACAGCTCAGAATTGAATTCCTGGGCAAAAAGGGTTCGGTTGCGGCACTTATGCAGGAGCTTCGCAACGTGCCCAATGATCAGAAAAAAGAGGCAGGTCAGAAAATAAACGAAACAAAGCAGTTTATTGAGCAGGCTATTGCCGAGAAGATCACAGAGCTCAAAGCTCTTGAAGAGCAGAAGCTTATCGATTCGGCAGAAAGCTATGACGAATCAATGCCTACCGATGCAGACCTCGGTTCATACCATCCCATCACTCTTACCCGCCGCAGAGCAGAGAATATTTTCCTCAGTATGGGCTTTACCATTGAGGATTATTCCGAAATCACCGATGATTTCAACTGCTTTGAGGCACTCAATATCCCCAAGCACCACCCTGCACGAGATATGCAGGATACCTATTATCTGAGCACGGGTCAGCTTCTCAAAACTCATACTTCTGCGGCTCAGAATACAATTCTCCGCAAGTATGCAAAGAATCTTGAAAACGGCAATCCCATCCGTGCAATCTTCCCCGGCAGATGTTTCAGAAACGAAAAGATTGACGCTTGCCACGAAAACACCTTCTTCCAGATGGAAGGCATTATGGTTGATAAGGATATTTCAATTTCAAACCTTATCTACTTTATGAAGACAATGCTTTCAGAGGTATTCCAGAAGGATATCACCGTCAGACTCCGCCCCGGTTTCTTCCCCTTTGTTGAGCCCGGCTTCGAGCTTGACATTCAGTGCACAATCTGTAAGGGCAAGGGCTGCCCCTCCTGCAAGGATTCGGGCTGGCTTGAACTCTGCCCCTGCGGTCTGATTCATCCCAATGTTCTTACCGCCGCAGGCATCGACCCTGAAAAATACATCGGCTTCGCTTTCGGTCTGGGCATGACAAGACTTGCAATGATGACATACGGCGTAAAGGATATCCGTGTGTTCAACAGCGGCAGCCTTAAATCACTTTCACAGTTTACCGAAAAATCATTCACAAGACCCGAAGAAAGCAAGGAGGCATAAGCAATGTTTGTATCAATTAACTGGATTAAAGATTATGTTGACCTTGACGGAATAGACATCAAAAAGCTTATTGAAAGCTTTACTCTTGCAACCGCTGAGGTTGAAGATATTATTGAAAAGGGTGCGGATATCGACAAGGTTGTTGTCGGTGAAATCCTTTCTGTTGAAAATCATCCCAACTCAAAGAAACTTCACCTTCTTAAAGTTGATGCAGGTGAGAAAGTTTGCAACATCGTGTGCGGTGCACCCAATGTTGCAGTAGGTCAGAAGGTTGCTCTTGCACTTGCAGGCGGCAGAGTATGCGGCGGCGAAATCAAGGTTGCAACCGTTGCAGGCTTTGAGTCAGAGGGTATGTGTTGCTCCGAAAAAGAGCTTGGCATCAGCGATGACCACGGCGGAATTATGGAGCTTGACCCCTCACTCAAAAACGGCACAAATATCAAGGATATCTTCCCCATTGACGATATTATTTTTGAAGTTGATAATAAATCTCTCACAAACCGCCCTGACCTCTGGGGTCATTACGGCATTGCAAGAGAGCTTGCAGCCCTTGCAGGCAGAGAGCTTAAACCCCTTGAAATGGGCGACCTTTCATATGACGGCGACGAGGAAGTTGAAGTTACCGTCGGCAGAGAAGATCTTGTTTACAGATATTCCTGCATCAAGATGGATAACATCACCAAGAACAAGAGCCCTCTTGATATGAGAATCCGCCTTTTCTACTGCGGTATGAGAGGAATCAACCTTCTTGCGGACGTCACCAACTACATTATGCTTGAAATCGGTCAGCCTACCCACGCATTTGCAGGCGGCTCAATCGACAAAATCGTTGTTACAACTCCCAAGGAGAAAATGAATTTCAAGACCCTTGACGGAGTTGAAAGACTTATTGATGAAGAAACACTTATGATCTGCAACGGCGAAGAACCCGTAGGCATTGCAGGCATTATGGGCGGTCTTGAATCTGAAATTGTTGAGGATACAGGCTCCGTTGTGCTTGAAAGTGCAAACTTTGACGGTGTAAGCATCCGTAAGTCATCATCAAGACTGGGTCACAGAACCGATGCCAGCGCAAGATACGAAAAGATGCTTGACCCCGAGCTTACCCTCGATGCAGTTGGCAGATTCGTAAAGCTTGTTAAGGATATTGACAGCGGTGCAAAGGTTGCATCAAAGGTTACGGATAAGTACGTTAAGAAATATCCCGAAATCAGCCTTACCTTCGATAAAAAGTATGTTGACCGCTACACAGGTATTGACATCAGCCACGAGCAGATTGTTAAAACCCTTACCGCACTTGGCTTCGGCATTGACTATGCAGATGGCGTATACACCGTAAAGGTTCCTTCATGGCGTGCAACAAAGGATGTTACAATCAAGGCTGACATCATTGAAGAAATTACCCGTATTTACGGCTACGATAACTTTAAGATTTCTACAACCGCAAGCCCTTTAAAGCCTGTTCCCAACGATTATGCAAGGCTTGAAGATGCTGAAATCAAGGATATTCTTGTTAAGAAATATGCTTTCCACGAGGTTCACTCATATGTATGGTGCGACGGCAGAAAGTTCAAGAAGCTTGGCATTGAGGTTGAGGATAACGTAAAGGTTCTCAATATCGAAAATTCCGATAACGGTGTTCTGCGTAATTCAATGCTTCCAACACTTCTTGTTATGGCACAGGAAAACAAGGATTTTGCAGATAAATACAGCATCTTTGAAATCGGCAGAGTTGTTGACGGCACTGTTAACGGTCTTTGCAATGAGAAAAAGCGTCTTGGTGCGGTAATCTATGATAAGAGCGGCAACGAGAAGGCTGCATATCTGAAAGCTGTTGAAATCATCAACTGTCTTGTGGGCAACATCAAGCAGAAGCAGGCAGGCTACGCAAAGATTGCTCCCGAGCACGCTTGGCAGCATCCCAAGAACACTGCGGAAATCCTTATTGACGGCAAGAAGGTTGGCGTTCTTTGCGCACTTCATCCCTCAAACCGTGCAAAGCTTGATAAAACAGCCGCAGCAGTGTGCTTTGAAATCGATATGGATGATTTCAGTGCAATCAATGCAAATTCAATTCTTTTCCGCGAGCCCAGCACACAGCAGTCAACATACTATGACCTGTCACTTGTTCTCGCTGAAAACACAAAATATTCAGACCTTGCCGCTTGCTGGAATGCTCTCGGTCTTGCAGAGCTTGAAAGCTCAAAGGTTATCGATACCTACGAAAAAGACGGCATAAAGAGTATTACCGTGCGCCTTGTGTTTGCCGCTATGGACAGAACTCTTGAAATGGAAGAAGTTCAGGGCTGGATTGACACAATTCTTGCAAACCTTGCAAATATCGGCGTAACTCTCAGAGCGTAAACAGAAAGGAAAAATTTCTATGCTTAAAATAGGTCTTGTGGGTGTTGGCGGCATAAGCGGTGCCCATATTCCCGCCTGGGAAGATATGCAGGATGCAGAGCTTGTTGCAATCTGCGATATCCGCACAGAAAGAATGGAAAAATACCCTGACAAGCGTCACTATACTGATTTTGACGAAATGCTTGCCAACGAAGAATTTGATATTATCGATATCTGTCTTCCTACCTATCTTCACGCTGATTTTGCGGTGAAGGCCATGGAAAAGGGGATAAACGTTATCTGCGAAAAGCCTATTTCTCTTAAAGAAGAGGATGTAAAGCGTGTTTACGAAACCGCAGAGAAAAACAATGTTAAATTTATGGTTGCTCAGGTGCTTCGTTTCTGGCCCGAATACGAGCTTCTCAAAGAGATTTACGATTCAAAAAGATACGGTAAGCTTCTTTCGGGTACAATGATAAGACTTGGCGGCTATCCCAGATGGAGCTGGGACGGATGGATGATGGATGAAAAGAGAAGCGGTCTTGTACCCTTTGACCTCCACATTCACGACCTCGACTTTATGGTTTATGCTTTCGGTATGCCCAAGGTTGCTCATCAGTACCGTTCAAAGCTTCCCAAGCAGGATTTCATCAGCCTTACCTATGATTTCGGTGACTTCTCAATCAATTCCGAGGCTTCATGGTATGCAACCTGCTATCCCTTCACCGCAGAATTCAGATTCCAGTTTGAGGATGCCGTTGTTTCAAACGAAAACGGCAAGATGATGATTTATCTGAAAGATGATGAAAAAATTGACCTTTCACAGCAGGCAGAAGGCGACACAGGTGCTATCAATCTGCCCAAGAGCGATGCATATGCAAATGAAATTATCTACTTTGCAGACTGCGTAAAAAATAACAGACCCGTTGAAAAGGTTAAACCCGAAGAACTTGAATGTGTTCTTAAAATCCTTAACAATATCTGATGTTAAAATTGAATCCCCGACGAAGAATCACAACTTCGTCGGGGATTTTTGTTTGTTTACTTATTTTTAATTTTATTGACTATAACGCCAAGCCTTGTATTGTTGAAATTTTCTTTGCGCTGTTCTTTTTTTGTGAGAACTTTTTTGGGCGGAATGGGCTTCACTAAATCCGCAAAATTGCCTGCGTCAAGGGTTACGGGCTGGCTCATACATATACCGCCGTCACCTTTAAGCTGACATCTTACATAGCAGCTTATCTTATCCGCACAAGCCGTAAGGTCAAGCACAGAAACAATTTCGCCGTCATTTCCGGCAATATCGGTGTGAATGATTTTGCCGTCTGCAATCCATTCAACCGCCTTGCAGTTAATACCTTTGACGGTGATTTTCTGAGCGGCTTCATCGGATTCAAAAGCCATAAAGCGGGGATAATCGCCCTTGCCCTCAAAATCTTCGCCAAGTTCATTTTTGGCATAGCGTGCAACCGCAAAGAAATTGCCCTTTTCCATTGCGTTGCGAAGATTACTGACACTGTAATCGGGCAGAACGAAATCCATAAATGCGGTGTCAACCTCGCATACACGGTGAGCGTCACTGTTGCCGAAACCCCATACGGTGCGTTCTCCCTCGGGTATAAGGGTCATCAGAAGCTCATCCCAGAGAATTCTGTCGCTACGGTTGGGTCTGTCATACATATTCAGAACTTCCATGCCTACGCAGGATTTGTAGCGTCTGAATAAATCCGCAAAGTATGCCACGTTTTCGGGCACTCTTGCACATTCGGGGTCTTTGTACGCACCCAGCCAGTCGGTAGGATGATTTATATGAGAAATACCGCCGCTTTTTTCAACGGTTGAAATGGGAATTTCAAAATCGTTTTCCTTACCGTATTTACCTTCAAGCACATCGTTTGTGAAATAGCCGTTAACATGATTTTTCATCAGGGTAAACATATTTGCTTCAATGGTGTCGGTTACGCATTCAAGACCCCTGCTTTTTGTTCTGGTATTCTTTTCGGTTTTGTATGTGCCGTCAAGAATTGCCTCAAATTCGGGGGTTGTAAGGTATCTGCGTTTGCCGTGCCAGAGATACTGGAAGCGGAAAAGGGGGATGATTGAGGGCTCCTTATCCCATGCCTTGCCCAGAATTCCGTGCTCCGCAAAGGCAAGAATATCAAAATCCTTGTCGTAGAATTCAAATATCATATCTGCCATTGTGTTATTTGCATCGCTGTATGTTGAATGGGTGTGCAGATTGGTTTTATAGTGATTATCTGCACGGGGAATGAGCGATGAAACATTTTCATAAGGACTCTTTATATTAAACATATAGTTCCCTTTCTTTAAAAAATATCAATAAGAGGAACGCTGTGAGGTTCAAGAGATATTTTATCAACAAAATTATGTTCAACAGTTGCATTGCCTGCTTTGTTTACGGTTACTGTCGATGCACCCGACATATCTTCGTCAAAATAAGCTCCGTAGCCTGTTTTCAGCGCATAGGAAAGCCTTATTCCCTGATATTCAACAGAGAAATTATTTACGTGGTCATGACCTGCAACAATATTTTTGGTGCTGCCCAGTTCTCTGCAAACATCAAAAAAACCGTTGTTCTGCACCGAACAGCTTACACCTTCTCTTGCTTCGCCAAAGGAATCAGATGCATATCCGGGGTTGAAACTGCCCGTATCCTCGCTGAATGCAGCGCTCCAAGCCGATTCATATTCGGGCAGAGGAATATGGATAAACACGGTGCTTTCAACGGTGTTGCCTGCAATTTTTTCAATACCCTTAACAGCCCATTTATACCATTCAATCTGATTGTTCCAGAGTCCGTCATATCCGCTGACCTGAGTTCCGTCATCAGCAGTAAAGCTCACATTATTGTGAGTATCCATCATAAAGAGAGTGTGAACTATTCTGCCGTTTTCGGTAATGTTGATAATGTAGTTGCCGTAACCCATATCCGCAGGTCCGAATTCAAAAAGGCAGTGTTCCGCTTTGAACAGATGGTATGCCGCCCAGAATTCGTTTGCACATCCCTGACCGTCATGATTACCCATTACAGGTGCCCACGGAATTTCGTAAGCTTCCATCATTTTAACAAGTCTTAGGTATGCGGCGGTACCCCATGCGTTATCGCCCGTAAGTGTTATAAGGTCGGGATTCTTCTCCGCAATCAGTTTTTCAACCATAACCTCGGTATATTCGCCTGCCGTACCGTATACAACATTATCTTTGAGCTGAATATCGGCAAGGTTAAGAATAACAAAATCCTTTTCGGGATCTTTTTCAATTGTGATGTAATCATCTGCGCCAAACTCATCAGTTATTGACCATTCAGTGAAAAACGAATCTTCACCCTTGATAAGCTGAGCACCGATAGGCATTAAAATTTGAATAACCGAGAGAAGGTAAGCAAGTATCTGTTTAATCTCTGCCATAAAAAGCCTCCGCTATCATCTGAGTTTTATTTCAGTGTTGTTATCCGAATAACCTTTGTTGTTGCCGATAGTGTTAAGAAGCATATCCGTTAGATTGATATCAACACCGTTTTTTGAAAGCTTTGGTTCAACTTTTTTAAGTATAAAACGGAATCTTTTGAAAGCCTTTAAAAATGCAGTATGCACGGGGTTACCTTCAACATAGGGCATATCGCCCTTGAATATTGCAATGCCTATTTCTCCTGCAAGGTCCATAAACTTTATCTTTTTTATTGATTTATCAACTCTTATGAACAGAAGTCTGCCCAGAGTACCGAATGTGATTTTATTAAGAAGTTTTTTTGCGATTTTCTTTATTCCGTCGCCGTTCAAAGCGTTATTTATGCGGCTTTTTATTGAGGAATCAAATTGCCTGTCAAAGAACTCCTGCAAAGACAGACCTTTTGTGTCTGCACCGAATGGGGGAGTGTCAAAGCTCTGAATTTTCATCACTGAATCGGTGACGGTGATTTTTCTGTATTTTGCAGGGCTGCCTACAAGGCAGGATGTGCATACATCAACAATTCTGTTGCCTTTTTCGGAAATAAATTCGTTGACGCTCTGAATATGCATATGACCCGTCATAATAAACTCAACACCGTTGTCGGCAAGGAATGAAGCGACTTTGCGCCAGTCACGGAGTTTGGCATCACCTACAAGTTCAAATACGGGAACGGAGGGGATGAGAGGGTAATGGCAGATTGCAAATACGTAACATCCGTCAGCCTTTGCCTTGTCAAGCTGGATTTTCATCCAACCGTAAAGCTCGTCGTCAATGCTGCCTTTCTGCTTGCCGGGGCTGTCGCAGTTTATTGCCAGCATTCTTATGCCTTTTTCAACCTCCGCAACATAAGAAAGAGTGCGGCTGTCAACAGCAAGTGCATCAGAATAACCGAAATCACGGTATAAATCAGGAATGATTTCAAAGGGTGTACCCTCAACCTCAATACATTTATCGCCGACAAAAGCTTTTGATTTTTCACCGTAATCGTGACCTGCGGTAATAACATAAATCCGTTTGCCGGCATCTTTCAGCTTGTAAAGCTCCTTTACAAAGCTTTTGTGGCTTTCGATTTCACCGTTTTTGGTAAGGTCGCCGGGAATAATCACAAGATCCGTTGACTTATCTTCGGCAAGCTTTTTGAAAGTTGCTTTTACTATGTCACTACTTTCGGCCATAAAGTATTGCTCACGCTTTATGTATTCATCGTAAGCTTTTCCGCTTGAGCCAAGTGAAGGCTCAAAATAATGGGTATCCGTTACAAGATAGAAATTAAAGTTTTTCATTCTCATTTTCCTTATAAGCTATTTTGATAAATTATAACACCTTCTGAATAAAAATACAATAAAATACATAAAAAATAAATATAATTATTGCTTTTTTTGTTGCTTTATGATAATATAACTTATTATATTTTGCATCGGAGGAATATTAATGAAAACCGCACTTGAATACAGTGAAAAATTTGATATCAAAAAGCTTTCACGATTTGCAGTCAAGGGGATTACACGAATCTGTAACGAAATCGGACCCCGTAAACCGGGCTCACCTGAGGAGTTGAAGGCTCAGGAGCTTATGGCAAAAGAGCTTGCGAAATCCTGCGACGAAGTTAATATTGAAGAATTCAAGGTTCACCGTCAGGCGTTTATGGGTTTCATCCCTTTTACCGTAGCCTGCGCAGTGGCAAGCGTATTTACATATGCATTTGCAAGCCCCATTATTTCGCTTATCCTTGTAATTCTCGGATTTATTCCTCTGCTGCTTGAATTTGTTATGTATAAGCAGTTTATCGACCCTCTCTTTATTGCTCATCCCAGTCACAATGTTATTGCAAAAAGAGCACCGAAGGGTGAAGTAAAGAAGCGTTTGATAATTATTGGTCACGCAGACAGCCAGTTTGAATGGACTCTCAACTATCTTTTGGGCGGCGTAGGTATGAAGCTTGTGCTTATTCCTGCGGTTGTAGGCCTTGTTGCAGACCTTATTATTGCAGTCATCGGCATAATTTTTGCAGGTAAGGGCGGCGCACTCGAAGCTGTTGAACCCCGCTGGCTTATGATTCTGGGCTTTGTTGTAGGATGCGTATTTATTCCCTTCCAGCTTGGTTTCCTTTTCTTCCAGAGCTATACAAAGAGCGTTCCCGGTGCAAACGATAATCTTACAGGCTGCTATGTGGGTATGTCAGTTGCAAAGGCTATGGCTGAAACCGATACAAGATTTGAAAATACCGAGCTTGTTGTTATATGCTCAGGCTCAGAAGAAGCAGGTCTCAGAGGTGCAAAGGCATATGCAAAAGCTCACGAGGATGAGCTTAAAGCGGTTGAAACCTGTGTTATCGGCTGTGATACATTCCGTGACCTTGAAACCATGGCGGTTTATGACCGTGACCTGAGCGGCACAATCAAACATCATTGGGGCGCAAAGCATCTTGTGAAGAATGCAGGTAAGAATTGCGGCTACGACCTTAAATTTGAATCAATTTATATCGGTGCCTGTGACGCTGCTGCGTTCACTCAGAGAGGTATTCCCGCAACGGGCTTTGCAGCAATGGATCCCACACCGCCCCGTTATTATCACACAAGACTTGATAATGTTGATATGCTCCGTGAGGATGCAATTGCCGCAGGTATCGAAATTATGATTGAAGCGGCTTGTATGTACGATAAGGAAGGCCTTCCTACCGAATAAATTTTAAGCTGAAAGAGGTGTTGTTATGCACACAATAAAACCAGGCGTGCTGAAAGATATGCACAAGCAGCTTCGCAAGTATTCAATTCTTGCAAAGCAGGATATTTCTGTATGGGAATATACAAGAGGTACATTCCTTGGTGACGGTTACGAGATGGAAGATTTCAAAGGCGAAATCAGAAGCGGTGAGAGATGGTATGCTGCATACGATTCGGCACACTTTTTCAAGGCAACCGTAACCGTGCCTGAAATAATGGACGGCAAAGAAATCCGTGCCAAGCTTCAGGTGGGCGGTGAAGCCCTTGTAAAGCTTAACGGTGAATATATCTCGGGTGCTACAACAAGAGATATTATCCCCGACAGAACAGAGGTTACCCTGGGCGTACACAAAGCAGGGGAGCAGCTTAACTTTGAAATTGAGGCAACCTGCGATTCAATGTATTTCTGCGATGAAGCAATGGATGGCGCAAAGTATCAGGAATGCCGTATGGGCGATACCTTTATTTTTGTTGCCGATGAAGACTGCGAAGGCTATTTTGTTGATATTATGGTAGGCTTTGAGGCTCTTGAATTCATTAAGGATGAGCATATCAAGGCAAAGGTTTATGCCGCCATTGACGACAGCCTTCACATTGTTGATTATGATTTTGACGAGCCTCAGGTAAGAAAATCAATTGCCGAGGCAAGAAAATATTATCTTTCAAAAATTGCCGCTATTGATTGGTCGGCACAGAGTAAGATTATTCTTACCGGTCACAGTCATATTGATGTTGCATGGCTTTGGAGAATTCAGGAAAGCATCCGCAAGAGTGCAAGAACCTTTATGAATGTTACTTCACTTATGGATGTTTATCCCGATATGACCTTCGGTCAGAGTCAGGCCGTGCTTTATCAGATGATGAAGGACCATTACCCCGAAATCTTTGAAAAAATCAAGGAGAAGGTTGCCAATAATCAGTGGGATATCTGCGGCAACGTATGGGTTGAGGCAGATACAAATCTTGCTTCGGGTGAGGCGCTCATCCGTCAGGTGCTTTACGGTACAGAGTTTTTCAAGAAGGAATTCGGCAAGGTTTCAAAGACCTACTGGCTGCCCGACTGCTTCGGCTTTACCTGGGCGCTTCCTCAGATTATCAAGGGCTGCGGTATGGAGAATTTCATTACCTCAAAGCTCAGCTATAACGATACAAACAAGTTCCCTTACAGTATGTTTATGTGGCAGGGTAACAACGGCGACAGAGTCAACGCTCATCTTCTTCGCCCTGCATACAACTGCACCAACAGCATCTGGGAGCTTATGACGTTTGACAACGAATGCAACAATAAAAACGAGCTGAATGTATCCATGGGATTTTACGGCTACGGTGACGGCGGCGGCGGCCCCACAAGAGAAATGATGGAAAGAGGCAAACGTCTTCGCAATTTCCCCGGTCTGCCCAAAACAGAAATCGGCCATATTGACGAGTTCTTTGAGCATTATCACGGCATTGAGGATGAGCTTCCCGTATGGAACGGCGAAATGTTCTATGAAAACCACAGAGGTACTTTCACAAGCCAGGCATTCGTAAAGAAGAATAACAGAAAAGGCGAGTACCTTTTTACCAGAGGCGAAATGCTCAGCGTATTTGCTGAAAAGCTTCTCGGTAAGGAGTATCCCAAGGAAGAAATTGAAAAGGGTTGGAGAATTCTTATGACCAACCAGTTCCACGATATTCTTCCCGGTTCCTCAATTCACGAGGTATTTGAGGATTGCCGCAAGGATTATGCCGTAATGAACAAAATCGGTGAGGATATCTATAACGGTGCTCTCAAAGCTCTTTCAGGTGCTGTTACTGCGGATAAAAACAGCATCACAGTATGGAACCTTACCAACGCAAGAAGCTATGAACCTGTTGAGGTTGAGGGTGTTCCCGAGGGAATGTATGTTGCAACCGCAGACGGCTTCTCGCTTCCCTGCGCATACATAAACGGTAAATTCGTGTTCGTTCCCGAATATATTGAGCCTATGAGCTGCAAAACCTATGTGCTTAAAGAGGGCGAATGTATTTATGCACCCGTTGATGCAGGTGATAATTGGCTTGAAAATACAAATCTTCGCATTGAGCTTGACGAAAGCGGTGTAATAACAAGCATTTACGATAAAAACAATAACCGCGAAAGTCTTGACGGCAGAGGTAATATCCTCACGATCAGCCTTGATAAGTGCATTCACGAAACCGCATGGAATCTTGAACTCAACTATTATAAGAAGATGTGGGAGCTTAAAGCCGAGAGCGTTAAACTTGTTGAAAGCAACGCTGTCAGAGCTGTTATCAGAGCAACCTATAAGTTCAACAAGTCAACGATTTGGCAGGATGTTATTCTCTATTCAAACGGCGAAAGCGTTGTGTTTGACACCACCGTTGACTGGCACGAAAGCGATAAGGTTCTTAAAGCAGGCTTCGATGTTTCTGTTATCGATACTGATGCAACCTACGATATCGCTCACGGTGCAATCAAGAGACCTACCCACTGGAACACCAGCTTTGACCTGACCCGCTTTGAGGTTGCGGCTCATAAATGGGCAGACCTTTCGGAAGGCGGCTACGGTTACAGTATCATCAACGATTGCAAGTACGGCTACGATATCCACAACAGCCATATGAGAATTACCCTTATGCGTGCGCCCACTTGCCCCGACAGAACAGGCGACCACGGCATAAACACTTTCAGATATGCATTCCATCCACACCAGGGTGACTGGAGATTTGACACCGTTCAGCAGGCAATCACATTCAATGTTCCTCTCGTTGCCGTTTACAATGCAGAGGCAACCAAAGGCACTCTCGACGGCGAAATCCGCTTTGTTACCGAGCTTGAGGATAACCTTGCAATCGATGCAATCAAGAAGGCACAGGACGGCAGAGGCTATATCATCCGTGTTGTTGAAGAAGAACAGAAGCGCGGCGAGTGTATGATGAAGCTGAATTTTGCATTTGATAAGGTTTATGAGTGCAATATGATTGAAGAGGATATTGCTGAAATTCCCGCTCAGGATAACGCCTTTATGTTCAATATCAAACCCTTCCAGGTAAAAACATTCAGAGTTATATAAAAAAGCACCCTTCGGGGTGCTTTTGGTTTAGTGCAAAGTTCAAAGTGTCAGGTGGGCGTTGCCCACACCCGTTAATATAATCGGCGCGCAGCAACCCTTAATTGCGAATTACGCATTACGAATTGCGAAAAAAAGGACAGCAGATGGTGTGTTCCGATAAGACAGTATAGCAGAAACTAAAAGTGCGGCAGATGCCAAACAGATTGCTTATTAAATTAAGAAAGGATTTCTGCTATGAAAAATCAAATTATGTCTTGTGAATTCAACATTGATACCGCCTGCGTTGAGGTAAAACTCACGGACGGTTCTATGGTGTCAATCGACTGCGATGCAGTTGAAAACGAATATGCAAACAATATGTACGAAACATCAGAACTTGATTATCTCATCTACAACGAGCCGATTAGTTATGTCAGATTACTGTTAAGTGGCAAGGTGGAAGAATATCTGCGAAACAACACGGACTATACTCCATTATCTGATATGAGATAAAAATTCACCCGACAACATCATTGTGGTGTTGTCGGCTTTTCCTTTTGTTAGTATATAAAATCTACAACTCAAAATTTCGACTTTGTAACGAATAAAACGCAAAATCGGGGTAACAGGTCAAACTATACGTACCCCTCAATTACCGCATTCTGAGACCGTTGATATACAACGGTTTCAGAGGCTCTATTTTTCTACTTTTCATACTTTTTTGTTTTCGGTTTACTTTTTCTACAAACTTATTATAGTTGACTCAATATCAGATAAAATTCAGCAGGCAACATCATTAAAGATGTTACCTGCTTTTTCTATTTTACATAAATTAAAACTTAAACAAACCGAATGTAAGTATTCTGATAATCCACTGCCAAAATGTGTATCTCACCGTGACCTCAAAGGTTGCGGAGCAGTTGCTGTAATTGACAGAAACAGTCTGAGTGCCTGTTTTTCTGCTGTCATAACCGCTGACGGAAAGATGTTTTGTGTTGGTGATTACTTTTTTCTCACCGTCTGCGTTGGTATAAACCACGCTGATGCCTGTGAGATCTAATTCTTCCGCAAATGCATATACAGTTTTAACGGGAAGGGCAGAGATTCTGATTGACGGCTCTTTTTTCTCGACAGGGATTTCGGGTTCTGCAGGTTTATCAGTTTTAACAAAAATTTCAAACTCGCTGAACTGTGTTACATCAAAAACAAGATAGCCGTTTTCGATTCTGAGTGTGCCTGCCGAAGTTGAAAGCTGTTCTCTTCCGCCGTCAACGAAGCGGTGATAAATCATAAACGAGGTCTGATTTTTATATGCTTCTGGAATGGCAAGTCTGATTGTAACTTTATATCCATCGTTGGGCTGAACAACGTTACCGTTTTCATTGATTGGCTTGATGTTGTAGAGACCGACCTGCTTATAGTATTCACCGTCAACCATATAAACACCGCCGGGTTCTCTGTCGCCCTGAATTTCGGCAACATCGAGAGTAATCGGGTCATTAAAAGCGCCGTCAGGATAGGATGCAGTAACATCATAATTCTCGGATTTTGTGACCTTGTTATAAACTGCGTGAAATTCAAGAACATCATAAAAGTCATAGGGCATTGTTTCGGGAACTTCAGGTGTCCAGCCAACAAATTCATAGCCTTCCTTTATGGGTGGTTCATAAACAGGAATCGGTTCGCCTTCTAAAACATAATCGCAGTCTATGTATTCTCCGTCAACATACCAATCAACATAATTTCCATTAGGAACAACCGTAACCTCGATGACTCTTGAAATATCCGTACCGTCTATGGTGACCGTAATGGTTGCTTCGCCTAAACCGACAGCATTAAAGAAGACCTTGCCGGTGTAGTCGTCGATTTCAACTGTTACAACATTTTCATCTGAAGATGTATAATTAAAATCAACATAGAATCTGTTGCCGGCACTATCTTTAACATCTGTAAAATAAAACCATTTACTCTGTGTTCTCCACAATTCCAGTTCGTATTCAAAATTCAAGTCTTGCCATGAAACGGTTGTTTCCTCGACAATCCAACCGCAGACAGAGCAGGTTTTACGGTAAACTTTATTTGCATAATAAACCCATTCTGTCGGGGTATGACCTGTTTCGGGGATAAGCTCGGTTTCGGCATAACCACATTCACCGCATATGTTTTTAACGTATCCGTCTCTCGAACAGGTTGCAGCCTTTTCGGCAGTTTCGGTGAATGAATGGGTATGTTCAAAGTGGATAGTTGCCGATGTCAGAACATCGTTGTTTTCTCCGACCTTGATTTTGTTCCATTCTTCTTCTGTTCCGCAGTAATAGATATCCGTGATGCCCGTGCAGCCGTCAAAAGCAGAATCAAAAAATCTTTTTAAGTTTTTGGGTAAATAAAGTGTTTTTATGTTTTTGTTGCCGTTAAATGTGTTTGATTTAATATAGACAACCGATTCGGGCACGGCATAAGTTTCATCAGGTGCACACGGCGGATAATAATTAAAACAATAACTGTCATAGAAATTTTCATCGTATATTGTCTCTCTTTTAATTACCCCACCGCTATCATCAACAATGTAACCCGAACAGTCGGGATGAATATATAATTTTTCAAGTACAGCAAAATCTTTCAGATACTTTAAATCAAATTTTTTAATATTTTTCCCAACATAGAATTCTTTCATGCCGCTGCAACCTTTAAAGGTATTTTCACCGATTGAAGTGATATTATCGTGCAAATCAACCTTTTCGATGCTCGTGCAATCGTTAAAAGCATAATCGCCTATGGTTTGTAGTTTTTTGCCAAGCGAAAGATCAACTAAACCCGTACATCCGCTGAATGCATATTCGCCGATTGAAATTAAGTTTTCGGGAATAATCAGCTCTGAAAGATTACTGCAGTTTTCGAATGCATATCCTGAAATGCTTGTGATACCCTCGGGCAATTCAACCGATTTTATGAGGTCTTTGATGTCGTACCAGGGGAATTCGGTGATATCCCAGTAATCCCACATATCTCCGTATCCGCTGATTTTCAATGCACCTGTTGCAAAATCAAAATCCCATGTCAGACCGTGACCGCAGAAGCCCTGAATTTTTGAGTTCGGTTCATATTCATATTCTTCTCTGACACTGTAGCCGCAGACGCAAGTGTGGTCTGCAACACCCTTTGAATCGGGAGTTGCGGCTTTTACAACATAATATCTGTCAAGCGTGTGAGTATGATTATAGTGGACTGTTGCAAATTTTTCAGGCTGGCGACAAATCTCAGGAGATGACGGATTGCAATCGCAACGAATAATATTTTCAAATTCTTCCTTTGTTCCTCCGTAATAAATATCGGCTAAAACATTTGTATAATCAAAATCCTGATGATCGAATTCAAGTACACTGTCGGGTATATACAGGCTTACAAGATATTTACAGCCAAACAGATGTGGCATTTTGGTTATACCTTCGGGAAGCACGATGTATCTTAGTTTTGTACTTGCCAAACCTGACACTTTGGTAACGCTTTCAGGGAAACGGATGGTTCTTATTCCCGATCCCCCGAATCCGCCTGAAACTGTTGTCA
This sequence comes from Acutalibacteraceae bacterium, assembly GCA_036309745.1. Classification (GTDB taxonomy): domain Bacteria; phylum Bacillota; class Clostridia; order Oscillospirales; family Acutalibacteraceae; genus CAG-177. The sequence goes on from JAXJTD010000112.1 coordinate 56,760, forward strand.
GACCTTCATTCAACACTACCTCATCAAGGTTTGTTGCACTGGTAAACGCACCGTTCTCAATGGTTTTCGTTGTAGTCGGTAAAATAACTTTTCTGATTGACTTACAATTTTCGAAAGAGTCATCTCCAATGGTTTCAACACCCTCGGGGATTTCAAAAACTTTACGTTCATTTGAAGTAGGATATTTGATGAGAACTGTTTTATCTTTGTTATACAAAACTCCGTTTTCGCTTGAAAAGTATTGGTTTTCAGGGTCAACAGTTATCTCTTTGAGACCGAGTCCTTTTTCGTCACGGAATGCATTGTCATCAATATATTCAACAGATTTGCCGATATTGAGCGTTTCAAGTGCTGTGCAATTCCGGAAAACACTAGAACCTATATATTCAACACTGTCGGGGATATCAACAGATTTCAATTTTGAGCAACCGGAAAAAGTATCATATTTAAGATACTTTACTGTATCAGGAATGGTAACGCCCGTCAGATTATCAGTAGTGGTAAACACTCCTAAAAGACCAACAACAGGACGTCCGTAAATAGTTTCGGGAATTTTCACATAAGTGTCTGAAAAACCACGGTGTTTTCTAATTTCTACAGTACCGTCTTCAAGAATAAAGTATGTATATTTGCTGTGATAGTAAACTCCGCTTTTATCAGAGTTGCCTTCATTTATATTATTAAAATGTGATTTAACGGTCAATTCGGAAGAATCCGAAAGCATTGTCAGAACATAAACTCCTTTTTTCGTAATCTCAAAAACAATCTTGCCGTCAACAAGTGTTCCTATCGATTCTCCGCTTTCTGTGCCGAGAAGACGGAAGTCATAAGCACTTTCCGATGAAGGGGTAACGTAAACGGTATCGCCTGCGCTGAACTCTCTGACCCAGAAATAATGAGCATAGGTTGATTCGTCGATCTTCGCATATGAACCTGTCCAGCCGTTTTCGGAATCAAAGGAAGGAACACCCTCCAAATTGGAAATATCCATAGCATATTCTTCAGGATTAAACGGTTTTGAGTTTACATCGCAAAGCTCAATCAGAGGCTTTTCTGTTGATGTTGTTTCCGCATATGCGGAGAACACAAGCAAGCCGATTGAAAACATAACGCCAAGGGTTAACAGTATTGCGAGTGATTTTGAAAATATTTTCTTCATAACAAATTCTGACCTCCTTTTATAATTCAGCCGTGATTGTGTAAGTTGTTCCCGATTCTGCAACAGCATCTATGGCATTGCCGTAAATACCTGCCATCGGTTCGTAGCCATTGTTCTTTATCTGTGTAACAAGAAATTCCCATGTCATCTCTGTACCCGCCTCAACTGTAAAGCTGAATGTTGCAACAACATCCTCATTCATATCAACAACCTCAACATTAACCGTTGCAGGAGCTTGCGTTGTGGGTTCAGTTGTAGTCGGTTCCGTTGTGTCAGGAACAGTTGTCTCAACTGTCGTTGGTTCGGTTGTAGTTGGCTGAGTAGTGGTTGCTACGGTTGTTGTTTCTTCTTCTGTTTCGGGTTCGGTTGTAGTCGTGGGTCTTGTGGTGGTTGGCTTTGTTGTAGTTTGTTCAGTGGTGGTTACTTTTGTTGTTTCCTCTTCAGTCGTAGTTACGGTTGTAGACTGAGTTGTTGTTTGAGTTGTTGTTTCTTTACGGGTTGTGGTTGATTTTGCAGCTGTTGTTTTCGCTTTGGTAGTTGTTTCTTTTACCGAAACCGATTTTGTTGTTGATATCGGTGCAGTTGTGTATTCGGTTGTGCTTGTCTTTTTTGTGGTCGGTTTTGCGGATTCTTTTGCGGTTGAAGTAATAGTTTTGGTTGTAGTTTCCTGCAAAATTACTTCGTTGAACACATATTCCGTTGTAAAAGCGGGAGCCGTTGTGACTTCTTCGATAATCTGAGTTGTTGTTTCTTCAGGCGCTGAATTTTTCACAACAGTCACAACGCCTGCGGTCGAACCGCCGATAACTGCAGTTGCAGCAACTCCGATTGCAATTTTTTGCGCAACGGATGCAACAGCTATTTTTGCGGCTATGCCTGTTCC
>JAXJTD010000113.1:0-2450 GCA_036309745.1 Acutalibacteraceae bacterium
CCTGTGGAGAGCCGGCTTGCGTAAAAGGATGCCCCAACAGAGCAATTGTTTATGAAGAACGAGGTGAGTACGAATGAAGCAGTATGTTATTATAGGTAACGGTGTGGCTGCTGTTGGTTGTATCGAGGGCATCCGCAGTGTGGATAAAGACAGCAAAATCACAGTTGTTTCCGAAGAGAATTATCCCGTTTACTGCCGTCCTCTTATCTCGTATTATCTGGAAAACAAAACCGATCCCGAACGTATGAACTATCGAGGTGCCGATTTTTACGAGAAAATGGGCTGTGACGTATTTTACGGAAAAAAGGTTATCCAAATTAACACTGATTCAAAAAATGTTGTGTTGGATGATGGTGCCAAGTTGCCTTATACAGAAGTTTGTGTTGCAACCGGTTCGGCTCCTTTCGTTCCTCCCTTTGAAGGACTTGATACGGTCGAGAAAAAGTTCAGTTTTATGACACTTGACGATACCTTTGCACTTGAAAAAGCAATCAACAAAGATAGCAACGTATTGATCGTCGGTGCCGGTCTTATCGGACTCAAGTGTGCCGAAGGTCTTCACGAACGCGTGAAAAGTATTACGGTTTGTGATCTTGCCGACCGTGTACTTTCCAGTATTCTTGATACCGACTGCGCCGCTATTGTGCAAAGGCATTTAGAGGCAAACGGTATTCAGTTTTTGCTTGGGGATACCGCTGTTCGCTTTGAAAAGAATTTAGCTCAAATGAAAAGCGGAAAAACTGTAGAGTTTGACACGCTCGTTCTTGCTGTCGGTGTCCATGCAAACACAACTCTTATCAAAGATATCGGCGGCGAAGTAAATCGTGGCATACTTGTGAATGACCGCATGGAAACCTCCCTTGAAAGCATCTATGCCGCAGGTGACTGTACCGAAGGAAATGATATATCCCTGGGACAAAAAAGGGTTCTCGCTCTTCTGCCAAATGCCTATATGCAGGGGCATACTGCCGGTGTAAACATGGCAGGCGGTAATGAAGTTTTTGGCAAAGCCATTCCGATGAACTCCATCGGGTTCTTTGGTCTGCATATTATGACCGCCGGAACCTATGAGGGCGAAATGTATGAAGAAAAGAGCGACAGTACATTAAAAAGACTGTTTACAAAGGATGGATTGTTAAAAGGATTTATCCTGATTGGCAAGACCGAACGTGCCGGTATCTATACCTCTCTCATCCGTGAAAGGACGCCTCTTGACACGATTGACTTTGAAACAATGAAAAAAGTTGCAACTTCCGTTGCATTTTCTCCCGAAAATCGTAGAAAAATGTTTGGAGGTGTGGTATAATATTATGTTGTTAAATGTTAAAGGTCTTGATTATAAAACTCTGAACGAGGCTTTGCGGCAAAACTCAGGCGATATTACCATCGAGAATTGTTGCGGTCAACGCTTCATTGCCGCCGGTATGACAGATAAGAACATCACCATTAACGGTGTGCCCGGCAATGCTCTCGGTGCTTATCTCAATGGATCGACCATTATCGTAAATGCAAACGCGCAGGATGCCGTGGGTGATACGATGAACGAGGGCGAAATTATTATTCACGGCAATATCGGCGATGCTGCCGGTTACGCTATGCGTGGTGGCAAAATCTTTGTTAAGGGCAATGCAGGCTACCGAGCAGGCATCCATATGAAAGCCTATAAGGAAAAGGTTCCCGTTATGGTGATTGGTGGAACTGCCGGCAGTTTTCTCGGCGAATATCAGGCAGGCGGTGTTATCGTTGTTCTCGGCCTTGAGGCAACGGGTAAAAAAATCGTCGGGTTCTTTCCTTGCACGGGAATGCATGGCGGTAAAATGTTCCTCAGAAGCGAATGTAAGGACGTGAAATTTCCAAGTCAGGTAACAGCTCGCCCTGCCGAGGAATCGGATATGAAAGAATTAAAAACATATGTCATCGAATACTGTGATTTATTCGGTTACGACATGAACGAGGTATTAGCCTCGCCCTTTACTGTCGTCACTCCTGACAGTAAAAACCCATACAAACAAATGTATGTAGCAAATTAAAGAAAAGAGGTACATCATTATGAAGTATTCAAAGGAAGAGGTATTACAGTACGTCAGAGAAGAAGATGTGAAATTCATCCGCCTTGCTTTTTGTGATGTGTTTGGCAAACAAAAAAACATTTCTATTATGCCCGAGGAACTGCCTCGCGCCTTTGAATACGGTATTGCCTTTGATGCTTCGGCAATCGCAGGCTTTGGCGATGAGACAAGGTGCGATCTTCTGCTCCATCCCGATCCGGAAACGCTGATGTTACTTCCTTGGAGACCGGAGCATGGCAAGGTTGTGCGTATGTTTACCGGCATCTCCTATCCTGATGGGACGCCTTTTGAGTGCGATACTCGCAGTCTGCTCAAGAAAGCAGTAGAAGATGCGAAAAAAGCGGGCTATACTTTTGCTTTCGGTGCCGAACAGGAGTTTTA
>JAXJTD010000114.1:0-2352 GCA_036309745.1 Acutalibacteraceae bacterium
AACTTTTCCTACATTCTAATAAGTGAGGGAGCGAAAACCTCACAAATCACGGGCACAGCCGTCGGGAAACCGGCGGCTTTTTTGTTGCCCGAAAATAGAAAGGAGGAAAAGACGATGCTAAAGATCACATCAAAACAAGCGGATAAGGTCCACCGCCTTGTCAAAGACTGCTGTGCCAACTGCGACAAGGACGGCAACTGCATTTTGCTTGACGATGGAGAGGCCCACCGCTGTGTGCAGCTTATCTCTATCTACGGTATTTACTGCAACTATTTCAAAAATGCGGTATTGCCGAGCGACCAAGATTTATTCGAACAAATCCAAAAACAAAACAAATTAAAGTAAAAAAGGAGAAATGTAAAAATGAAAAAATTTAATGAAACGTATGTTATCGGTATCGACCACGGCTATGGGAATATGAAAACGGCAAATTGCTGTTTCTCTACGGGTGTGATGAAAAGCGATACCGAACCCACCTTTGTCAGCGACCTGCTCGTATGGAACGGAAAGTATTATTCTATTGGAGTCGGTCACAAGGAATTCACGGCAGATAAGTTTGCCGACGAGGACTATTACGTTCTTACCCTTGCCGCCATCGCCCGTGAACTCAGACGTGAGCGTGTTACTAACGCTAATGTGTTTATCGCCGCAGGCTTACCCCTTACTTGGGTAAGTGAACAGAAAGCAGAATTTAAGAAATATTTGCTTCAGCACAGCAAGATCACTTTTACTTTCAGAGGCATCGAATACCGCATCAAAATCGTAGGCGCAGAAATCTATCCGCAGGGCTTTGCCGCCGTTGCCGAAACGCTCGGAGATTTTAACGGCGTGAATATGCTCTGCGATATTGGTAACGGCACTATGAATCTGCTTCGTATTGTAAACAAGAAACCCGATGCACAGCGTATGTTTACCGAAAAGTACGGTACCCATCAGTGCGCTTTGCTTATCCGTGAGCAGATGATGAAACTGCACCACGCCGCCCTTGATGATACCATCGTCACCGAAGTCTTAAAGAAAGGCACGGCGGATATTGATGATCAGTATCTTGATACGGTAGTTAAAACCGCAAAGGAATACACTGCCGGTATCTTCCGCCGTTTACGTGAACACGATTACGATCCAAAACTTATGAAACTTTACGTGGTCGGCGGTGGCGGTTGCTTAATCCGTAACTTCGCCGATTACGATGCAAACCGAGTAATCATCAACGAGGATATTTGCGCCACCGCAAAAGGATATGAGTATATGGCACTTATCTCTCTTAAACGAAACGGAGGTGCAGTATGAGTATTAAAAACGTGAAAATCCGTTTTAATTTAGATAAAGAAAATGACCGCAAGGCGTATGAGTATCTGCAAGGCGCAGACCATTCGTACAGCAAAGCGGTCATTTCTGCTATCTGCGAATATTTAGAACTATCTGAAAGGACAGCAACCGAAGATGCTTTCCTTGAAAGAGTAATTACAACTATTAAAGAGGAATTGGCAAAAGCCAATCCTTTCGGCGGTCTGTTACAATTTGTGCAGACACCGCCTGCACAAATTCCTACCGAAAAAGAAAATAAAGCCGAAACGGAAGAAACTGTTATGGATTTTATGGACAACTTTTAAGGTGACAAATATCTCTGCTTTTGACGGTACTGTGATGGCATTTCTAAAAGAAATTGCCACCATTCCATACAAGGGTTCCACTATTTTAGGAAACTGACGGCACTCACATAAAATGTGGTGCCAATATAACGGAAAAGCGGAACCATCCGAAAGATTTGCACGAACAAGGTTCGCTCCCTCACGGTGCAAGTCACGGAGAATGGAAGATATACGCAAAATGCGTGTGTCTTACACCGTAACAAGCAGGACATTTGTGTGCCAAATGTCGCTTGCCGCCATAATTCTTATGGCGGACTCTTTAGGGGATACCCCCTAATACCCCATTATGAAAGGATGATGTTATGAAAAAACAAGATATACGGATCGTCGCCCGTGTTACCCAAAAGGAAAAAGACCGCATCAGCGACCTTGCTAAACGGTGCGGACTTTCCACAACCGAATATCTCCGCCAAAGAGCATTGGGATATGAGCCGAAGCCGGTTCCTCCGGATGCTCTTTTTCATTTCTGCGAAAGGTTGGATGCTCTTATCGAGCAACCCTTCTCTGCGGAAGTGAATGCGGCGGCACTGACCTTGCTGAAAGATATATCGGCTGAGCTTATCACACCGAGAAAGGAGAATATGCGCAAATGGCAACCACAGGTTTCTGGCCCGTCAAAGGACGGTTAAAGGAAGTTATTGACTACGCCAACAATCCCGACAAAACCACAGCAAAGGAATACCTTGATAAAGATCTGTAT
>JAXJTD010000115.1:0-12108 GCA_036309745.1 Acutalibacteraceae bacterium
ATCGGGATAGCGTGGATGGTGTCGGTGGTTTCCCAACCTGCGGGGAGAGCGGGGGCGATGGTGCCAACGCTGACCTTGGCGGAGGTAGTGTCGAGCGAAACAGCGCCTTTGGTGACGTTCACCAAAGCGGCAATGAAGTAGTTGTCGGTAATTTCGGTGTTGGCCTTGACGGAATTGTCGAGGGCGACACTGACAGCGCTACCGCTGGCGGTGACTGTGGTCGTGCCGAAATCCATGGTCGGGGCATTGCCCAAAGTGTCGATTTCAGCGAAATCGATAATCTTCTCGGTGCCATCCATGACGTTGTACTCGGCAAGCTGCTTGGAGAGCGCGTTTCTACGGCTCATGGCCTTGGGCTTGCTCGGGAAGAGGGTTCGGAGTTGGTCGGGGGTGAAACCTGCGACCAACTTGGTGAGGTCGGCAAAGTAGCCGCGCTGCACTTGCTGTGCGGCCGTGTTCGGGTTGTTGACCTCGAAAGCTTTGGCACGCATCACGTTTTTGTCGTAAACCTTGCAACCAGTCATGTTGCCTGCGCTGCCTTTGATACGGCCCATCCAGGGAGATTGAATTTTCATAATCTTTGTATTTTAGTGGTGAAACAATGTGTTTTTGCACCGCAAAAATACAATTATTTCCTAACATTGCGGATTCTACAATAAATTATTGTAAAAAAAATCACACAACCAACAAGGACCAGGGGGCAAAGCCACGCTTGACCCTTTTTTTTACTTTCCACCATAAGAGGGGGCGATTGGGTGGTTTGGGTCGTATCTGCGGAGAAGTTAGAGCGAAGCGCGAGCGAAGCTCGGGCGGTGGTGTCGGTTTGTTGCTGACGGATGACGACTTTGCGGGTTATCATCTTATTGGTGTCGGCATGATGATAACGGATTGTCTCTAACGCTACCAATTCAGTCCTCCCGACATGTATCAAAGTCGTCGTGTCCATCCATTTCGTTAGGCTGGTGTGTGTCTCCGTCACGATGCGCTTTCGGGGTGCGCAGCTTGTTGATAACAACGCAATCAGGGAAAAGGCGACAATTAGGCGCGGCATTGATAGCCGCCTGGAATCGGATTTGGTTCTCTCGGAGTGTTCGGATTTCATCGCGTAGGGGTTTTACAACGTTGTCGGTGTAGATTTCCAAAGCTTCGCGGGTGTACTTGGTCTCGCTGTCGCGAAGCGAAGCGGTGATTTTGGCCTCCATCGCTTCGATTTTAGTCTTGTGCTCTTCGTTTTCCTGGGCGCGCTTGTGTCGTGAGACAAGCCAGCCGCCAGCGGTTAGCGCGGCAATGATGGCGGAAATTATTTCGGTGTACTCAAACATTCTTGTATGTTTTTATTGCATCGAAGCAGGGGCAAGCCTTTTTCACACCTGGCAAATCGCGGTGACCTACTACAACATCTATTTTGTAGTCAATCTTCCAAACTCCAATAATGGCTCGGAGCGTCTTTTTTTGCTCTTGGGTGCGGGTGTCGGTGGGCTTTTTTGTCACGGGGTCTACCCCACCCACGTAGGCGACATGGAGGCTGTCCCAATTGTGACCTTGGGCGCCATTGGCAAGTGTGTCGTTGGTTATGTTGCCGCCCTCTGCCGTGGGCTTTGGCCACGGCTGCAGCCGCTCCCAGGTTCCGTCTTGGTAGACAATGGCATGATAGCCGAAGTGTTTCCATCCTTGTACCTCAAAGAAGAATTTGCGGTAATATTCTTTGTTGCGCTTTGCGTTGGCGGGTTCACCCGTGCAGTGGACCACGATTTTTTTGATTTTTCCCATGATCTTCGTATTGTTTGCGGCAAAGGTAGTCAGTTTTCTTGAATGTTCCGCACTCGTTTTTCGCGTCAGCCGTTCAACTCTTGAACTATTTCAAACTATTTCAACTCTTTAACCTATCGAAAAAAATCGGGAAGCAGTCGGGAACATCTTTTGTGTCCTGGTCGGTGGGTGCAGTCGGTGTGGTTGGTGCCCCTGCATCCGGTAGGCGCGCGCGCGTCAAGCCGCGCACACAAATTCCTTATTTTTGGAGGGGTTGTGTGGTGGGGTGCGTTGGGTGCCGCTGCCGTGTGCCGCCCCTTCCCACCTGCGGGCAGGGGGATCCCCCGGAAGGGCGGCATCAGACACGGCAGCGGCTGGCGGGGCAACAAAAAACCCCATCCGTTGGGGGATGGGGCGGGGTTCCCAGGGTTTAGAAGCGTAGATTATAGTCAATTTCCCACCATTGACATCCTAAAATTTCGGCTAACCATTCTATTTCTTCGTCTAGTTCCTCATCATAGATTTCAAAGGTCGCAAATTTCTTGGCTGAGGTTTTCGTTTTATAAAAGTCAATTTTCATTTTTAGAGCTTTTTGAGTTGGGGTATCGGTTCTCAAATTCCCACCACGGTAGCACTTCGGCAAATCCGAAAAGTACCCAGGTGGCGAAAGCGTAGGCGGCACGCTCGCTGTCGAAGCCGACCGCGAAGCCGCGACCTCTGCCGTTGTATCGGGCAGAGGTCACGAAATAATTATAAGTGCGGGTTGTCATATCACGATACGTGTTTGGTAGATGTTGAAATGGTGTAATACTTGAAGCATATTTTCAACTGATTCTGCCGTGGTTTTGTCCTCTCTAACTGCATAGGTTATCCATGTATCGTCACAAGTAAGGATCTCAATGTAGTATTTCATGGCTGCAAAGATATTGATTTAAGACATTGGAAATCGTTTTCCGTGTTCGCTGTCCCATTCGATTGAATTGGATTGCAAATCCAGGATGGTGGCTCTAATGAATCCTTTGCTTTTCAGCATGGATTTTGCCCAACGGGTTGCAGAGTATAAAGTTGGAAAACTTAATGTTGTGGTTTTAAGATAACACCCGCATTCGTGGGTAACATCAACAAAATATCGATTTTTCATGTGGTTTAGTAATTTATTGGTTGGAAATAATTTAAAAGTCTACAACGTACGGATGAAAAGGGGATGTCTCAATTGATTCCTCAATTGATTCATTGAAGCGGGAAATGATGTCTTCAAGATTGATGATGGCGGCAAGATCATATTCAATGGTTTCACCGGGGACAAAGAGCCAGGTCATTTTTTGAGCATTGACCGCCAAATTGCGGCGGACAAAACCGAGGGCCGCGACAATTTGCGCGGCCTCCTCGGTGGTAAGGTTGATTTTGAATGCGGTCATGGCGGATTCAGTTTTCAAGTTCCCAAAGAGAAACACAATCATCACCAATTGCATTATACATACAAATTTTTGCAACTGGGAAAGGTCTATAATCAGTTGACAATTTGTCAAACCTATAGAAATAATCTCTTTCTTCTAAAGGTTCCATTGATGCGTAATTAAAACCAAAATAGGTTTTCCATTTACCATCGCAAATAAGATTACCATGTACGACACCGCATGTGTCGTTTCCCAAGTCTTCTTTAAAGACTAATTCAAGAATTTCAAAAGCTTTCATGATGATTAAGTATTTAAGTATTTAGTAATACAAAAATAAGCATTTTCCCTGACATGGCAAAATTTTGTCAAGCACTTCAAAAGGATTTATTCCCACTTTATCAACAATTTAGGCTATTTTAACCGCTAAAAATCCGCCATCCAATGCGACAAATTTGCCGCGATGCCAAAGGGGATGCCAAAGGCGCGCGCGGCAAATGTTAAAAAAAACTAAGAAAACAAAGAAAGCTGAACGCCCGAAGCGGGAACACCGCCCGAACCGACCGACACCCCGAGGGATGCCGCGCAAGCGCAAGCCACCGACCAACCCACAAACCAAGAACACCCCAGGCGACCACACAGCCAAGAGGCGAACCGAGGGCAAGCCGCGGCAACGCGATCCGCGCAGGAGATCCCGACCGACACGGGGACACGCGACACGGCAAACGCGAACCAACCGAACACAGCCGACCAGCCGAAACACCGAACCACCGCAACCGCGGAGGGAAACGGGCAAGAACCGAGGGAACCAGCACCAAACATGAGACAAAGCTACGAAAAAAAACAACACGAAGCAAGAAAAAACAAAAAAAAAACACACGCAAAACGCAGAAAACCAACAAGAAAGAGCAAAAAAGACCACCAACCCCAAAGCCCCAAAAGCCCACCCCGACCAAGAGCGAAGGACACGCGCGCGGGGGATGCCAAACCAAAACACACCCAGCACCGACAGCACCCCCGACAAAGAGAAGCAGCACCCCCCAACAAGGGAAGCAGCACCCCCCAACAGGAGGAACAGCACACCCCCAAAAGAGAAGAAGCACACGACCCACCGACGGAGAGACAAGAAACAACCCCCCTATATTTGAAATTCCCCGACCCCCACGACTTAACTTAAATGGGGATGCCTAACACCGCGCGGGCGAGGCCCCGGGCAGGCGGCGCGTTGGGCGGGGCGCTTAGTTGAGGATTTGCGTTGGAAGAGCGACCCGACCTTTCGCCGCCAACGGGCCCTTGTGGCTTGGCCGAGGATTGACACACTTAAATGGGGTGGTTTTTAAGGAGGTTTGTGCGTCGGGGCCCGGGATGAGGGCATGACGACGTGCGCCCCCGGTTGGCTTAAATATATCTTTGGTAGCTGCCGAATGTGATTATTGGGTTTTGCTCGGTACCGATGTTGATTTTCCACAATGGGAATAGGTAACATTCTTTTCCGATTAGCGTGTTAGACAAATTTTGTAGATATAATGTTGTTTCGTCAATCGTGGTGTAGTCCAATAAGGAAATGCAAATGCAGTCTTCAATATCTATCAAAATGATGCATGGCGGTTCGGTTTTGATTGCGTTGGGCAATGCATTCAGATTGTTTAAGTCAATTTCGACCGATGTCGAAATCGGTGTCAAAGTGAGGTATTGTTGGCTCACAACCGAATTTCCGCCTAATCGTTCAATCATTTGTGGTTGGTATAGCCAGCTGCCTTCAGATTTCAAATTTCCCGATAATAATTGTTTGCACCAAGCTTGTCTTCGGTTTCTGCCTACTGGAGCTGTGTAATAGATTTGGTTGAGCAATGAAGTAGAAACCTGTGTCGAGAGTTTTGAGACGAAGCCAAACGCGCTTTGGGCTGCTTTTTGCGTTGGCGCAAGTTTGGCTTTGTTTGGTGGTGGACATGATTGCAGTACGTTTTTCCCGTAGAGTGTTCGTGCGTAGATTCCACCAAGTTTTTTCTTTGCCTTTCCGATGATTGGGTTTTGTGTGATCATTTGTCTTTTCGTTAGATGGTTGCTAGTGTCGTTATTGATGGCTGTTCCTGGCGCAATATGTGTTTTTGCGTCTGAGGGAATTTGGCCGCGTCCATCGTCTCGGCTGCGCGTTGGCATTCCGTTCGCAACGCGGCTGCGGTGCGAAGTTAAGTGGAAAGCCTAGAGGATGGCTGATTTGCGGCAAAATTAATCAAATTTCTAAAATCGGTCAAAAAGTTTCCAAAAATTGTCAAAAGTTTCCATCGTGTGTCGGGGTTGGGGCTAACACGTTGCCGTAAGGCTCCTATATAGGGTGGAGGGGAACGTGGCCTTTTACTCTTTAAACCATCTCACTTAACTTGCGCGCTCCTTATAGGGCGGGGGGCGGGAATAACACGATGCGCGCTGCTCATTAAACTATTAAAACCAACTCAATCACGACCCGGGATACCCTAAGATAGAACACGGAGCGAATTTAACATAATTCTATTATTTTCAAAACATTCCTATGAAGTTTAACCCGTTTTGAAAATAATACTTTCAAATTATGTTAAATTCTAATTCATTCAGAATGCCCTCATTGCTCATCATCTCATTGACTCAATCACGATTAACAGAACTGAACGACAAAAACCATTGCCGGGGGTTTTGTACACAGAGCCTTTTTCCGACACCCGCGGCTTGCCCGCATTAAAGCAGCCACCGCCAGTGGGCATTGGCCGTTAGGCCATCAGCGGGCGAACGCTGTCCCGCCTTGGCGGGTGGCCGCTGGCGGTGGCTGCATTCCGCTTTCTGCGCGTTGGGGGCTGGCGAGGGCTTTCGGCTCGGGCAGCGCTGCGCTTGTGGGTTGGATTTGTGGGTTTGCGCTGCGCTGACCGAAGCCGAAGCAGCCGACAGCCGAAGCAGGGCTGCTTTTTTGCATTGGGTTGGTTTGTGGGTTGGGGCGAAGTTGTTTTTTGTTGGGTTTTGGGAGGGTGAGCGTTGGGAGGCTTTGGGTTGGAGCCCTGCCAGACGAGGCCGCGGCCGCCCCTGCCCACCTGCGGGCAGGGGGTTAACCCCGATAGGGCGGCATCGAACGCGGCTTCGGCTGGCAGGGCTTTTGGGCTGGAGCCTATAGGGTAGGTGATATTTTTAAAGCGGTGGCCTCGTGGGGCGCAAGTCGGGCGGAAGGGCTTGGCCGCGGTGCGTTGATTGTGGGTTGCTCGCGGCGGTCACCCCTGCAGCACGCGACGGCTGCGATCGGGGCCTTGTGCGTTTGGGTACACGAAGAGAGAGGCCGATGCGCCCAAATGAAAATCATTATCATTCGCATTCTAATAGTTGTGCATCATGCTTAATAAGTTTCAGACATTCGGGGACCAATTCACGGATTCGCTCACGGAAAGTGTTCTCTTTGTTTAATGCGGTCCATTCGCCCTCGGTCTTGTATTCATCGAACCAATACAAAAATGCTTGGCAAGCAAATACCAGGTCTTTTATCGGCTCGGGTGTGTTGCAGTCAATCATGGCGGTGGATTTTATGCAGGTGCATTGTAGAATGGTGCATCACGAAACATTTCATCCTTTAGGTCTTCAATAATGGCTTGTTGGAATCGGCCATATGGAGTTGTTTGAGCATAATCCAACATTCCGTATCTGACGCGGGCAATAACGCAGGGTGTCGGATTGGAAAGCTGCTTGCAGCCTTTACAATGCTGCGTGCATCGGTCTTTGAACTGCCAATTAGCCGCGCCAATTACAGCGTGCCAAAACTCTTCCATTTCGTGGATGGCGAGTTTCTTTGTGTGGATTCCAGGCTCGATTTGGAGAGGCTGGATTTGTTTTACTTTCATGTCTTGTTTGTCCATTGTTTTAGGTGTTTGAAAATTGTTGATAATTATGTTGATTATATTTTGCCAAATGTGTCTTCCATGGCTTTGATAAGTTCAAGAAATTCGCTTGGGTTTGTCATTAAAGCTTTCACACCACAAAGATAGGCATGGAGCATGAGAGCGGAAATCTCTGAATCTTTGAGCCAACGTGATTGAAGCTCGTTTTGAGGCTTGCTGAAGTATTCGTAAAAGATGCGGTCGACTTCGTGAGAGCCTTTTTTGAACATCAGTTTGGCGAATGTGTTGGTTTCATCCATGTGTTTTGATTTTTTGTTGTTTCGTTAATCGAATTTGGTTGTTGCAGGCTTGGTGTTTTCGGTAAGTTCCTCATCTGTTTTTGCTTTTTTTATTGAATTGACTAGTACATCAAAAAAGTACATTAAGTCTTTCGAGTTTTCCGTTTGAATGACACCTGACAAATATATCATCATCATTATTCGCTTGATTTCAAGCGAGGCGAAGCCGGATAATTCGGTGACTTCGGGATACAATGTTGCTAGAACTGTGAGATAATATTCGATGCAACTTTGCATTTTATACATAATCAAAGATAGTCGTTTTTGTTCGTTTGAATAGTGTTTACTCATGATGTTTAATAGTATAATTTTGGTCATTTAGTACGTAAATAGGATAATCATAAATATATTACTATGTACATCGCGGGTGGCGTTTTACTTATCGCCACAATGCACATGGGGTAGGGGAGAGGCTAGGAAGTAGGCGAAGTGGCGAATATGTTCGTTTGGTTTTTCTGCAAAGAAAAACCACGAAGAGCGTTGTCGACTTGTATTTCGTATTCCTTGGCTCGTTGCATATCAGCGACACTCATGGTGCGTAACTCTTGCCGCTGTGCGCTGCGCATTTTGCACACAAGGTCGATGAATTGTTGAGGTGACATATTGTTCAAGTTTTGAGTGTGGCTTGTCATTGGTCAAATAAAGTGGGTTGAACGCGGTCGTTCTCGCGCTTTTCTTCTTCTTCCTGGTATTGCTCGGCAAAGTCCATATCGGCATACTTGGCACCATATTTTTCCGCGTGCCATTTGCTCAATCCGCAGAAAGAGGTAAGCTCTTGGATGGAGGCTTCAAGCATTTCGCTTCGCGTTTGGCGCTTCATACGGACTTCGTCATAGGTGCGTTCTATTGCGCTGATCATGCGCTTTTGTTCTCGGTCGGTGACATCGCTACCGGTTATAACAACGGGTTTGAGGATGGAGCTTTCGATAGGAAGCAAGGCCGCATGTTTCATGCGGTCTTTGCGCTTTTGCCCATCGTTGACACGGAAATCCCAATATTTGAGATAGAGCGCGTTGTAGACTTCGGTTCTTTGCATTGGGTCTAGGACCATTTCAAGGTTTTTGGATTGCCATTGCTTGGTCTCTTTGTTCAAGAATTTGATTCCGTCACCTTTTAGGCTGAATTCCAATCGCCAAACCTCTTTTGTCTCATCAATCTCGTTTGCCGCCCAGGCTTCTGCAATATAGTTTTTGCGCTTGACGTCTCTGAATTCCTGCGTTTTGTTGTATAGGTATGCAGAAACTTTGGAAACCTTGGAGCCAAAACGGAGGTATTGGTAAGTGTGTTTGGAGCTTTGCAACCCAATCAATTTGAAGTAGTCGCAATCGAATTCCGTGGCTTTGTTGGCGCAGACCTTGTATTTGGCTGCACCGATTTTCCATAATTTGAGGTTTAGGAAATCTTGGAAGAAACTTTGCATTTCGGGGTAACCCTCGAAATGGTTGAAGTCAGCGCAAAGGTCGAGACGTGAAATATTCAAGAATTCAATATTGCAGCTGTAGAGAAGATTGTACACTATTTCGGGCAAACCATATTGATACAAAATCGGATTAACGATTTTGAGCACTCCCGTGCCTTTCTTCATTGCGGAGGAACGCGGATTGCATGTTAGTATGGCGATTTCTTCGCCATACAAATAAATGGTGTACATGTCGGCAAATACGGAGGTCCCGTATGGCTCCTTGTCGAAGATGTAATCTTGACTAGGAGCCATAGCGGAACAATCGCAGTAGATAGATAGCCAGTCTATTGAAACTAGATGCATCTCTTATTGATTTTTGGCGACAATCACTTTAAACGTTTTGAATTTCCCACAATTGCAGGTCACTAAACCAACGATCTTGAAACTTGCGGCTGCTGACACCGAATCGGATGCGCACCACCTGGCCGATACTGCACTTGCCGACTTCCTCCAGCCGCCTGCCCATCGCTGTGAAAGCAACGTATTGGGGATTTTGTTCTAATGTGACGATGACGATGGTTTGTTTCTTCCATTCACCTTTGTCGCTGGTGCCCGATTCTAGAGGGCAAATCTCTTTTACTTTTCCAACTAATTCCATAGTGTTTTAGATTTTAGCGTTAAGACCCTTGTATTTTGATTCTAAGGCCGAGAGAGGGGATTTAACATAATATGTAATGTTTTTTTTGCGGTTTTGGGCCTTTTTTAGGCGAAATAAGAAGGGCAGGGTTTTTGTGACCCTGCCCAATCTCCGCTAAATACCTAAAGACTTAGGCTATTTTTGCATTCATATCATTTGTCAGAACTGCCCTCTTTGGGCTGCTGGGGTAGTTCATCGGTCGTCAAGGGTCAGTAGACGTTGCCGATTATGCCCCCAGCAGCGTTGCAAAAGTACTTCCGTTTTTTGGATTGGAAATGTGTTTGTGGTCGAAATGGATATTTTTCAAACTGAAACGGATTGCAGAGGTACGCTGCAATCCGTTCAACAAATAATCTCAAATCAACTAAATATGAACCAAAAACTAAAACATGAAAAGAAAAAAAATGCTCGTTTTCAATTATTTCTATATGTAATATGCACTATTTAGGTAGTAGTCCAGGTTGGCGGGATTCTTCTCTCCTATCCACGTTGCAATATATCCCCTATCATAACCGCTGGCGGCAAGCTCTTTTATTTTCACATGGCGAAAAAAGTGTGTGGATGGGTGTGCAAAACCATTGTCGTAGAGCCGCCAAATTTGCTTTTGGCGAATGATGGCGGCAAAGGCTCGGTCGTATTGCCGATTAGGCAAGCGACCAATGTCGTTTAGTGTCGGAGTGAAATCGGTAGCGGAGCGGTAGCCGATTTCAGACAATTCCAATATACGGACCGCGTTGCCCTTTTGGGGTTCTAAGCGGAGCTTTTGTTTGTCTATTATCTGCCAGCGGGATCGAGAAAACAACTCTTGCACACGGCAACCGATTGCACGCTGTAAGCGGGCGAGGTTAGCGAACTCTGGGCGGTATGTTGATAGTTGCTCAACTATCTCATCTGCCAGGATGGAAAGTTGCAGCACTGACAATGGTTCATAGCTTTTTAGTGTTATTTCGGGTGCCGATTGCGTGTTTGGGTGCAGCATCAGTTGATAAGGTTGAAGTTTGCAAGATAGTTTTCGGAAGATAATGCAAGGTAGATATAAATCGTGTCGGACTCTTGCCAATTCAACGTGTTTTCAAAGATAAATATGTTTTCACCAGCTTGAAAATTGTTGTTTTGGTACAACATTGATTGTTGGCTTTGGTTGAACAAAAGTAAATGGCTGTTGCTTATGTTCTCTTGTCGATTCCAATAGGGTCGATTCATGTCGAAGAAAACATTGATAATGTTTTCTTTGAAGTCAATTTGCACTCTTGCCGTGACTGGTCGATTCTCGTTTTTTGTTTCCAATCCGAAGTATCGTAGAGGCTCTTTGTTATTTTTCTTGTTGTATGGATTCAACACTTTGTAAACCGCTTGTGATAATCGGTTGAATACGTTTTTGTCGTTGCGCTGCTGCATTTTGATATTTAGTTTGATTTGATTGTAGATGGGGAACCAATTGCGCTGTATGTCGAAAAAGCTTGCTTGGGTTTCCTGCTGTTTCTTGGTGTCGGGATAATGAAAGCTAAATGGCATGGCACGTGTGTATGTGTTGCCGAAATAGGATTGGTAGATTATTCCTGCGCTGCGACCTGCAGCCTTACCGAACCATGTGAGTTGTACTTTCATTTCCTTGTTTTTTTGAAAAAGGGTGTTTCAGAAATTGAAACACCCTTTTGTACTAGAAATATTAGTGTTGGAAATAATCACTATTCGTAGTTAGTTGCTTTTCTTTTCGGGGCGCACCTTGATGATGAAGCTGCCGAAATCTGCCAATTCTAACGTTTCGTTAGTGATCAGCGGAATAGCGTGGATGGTGTCGGTAGTTTCCCAACCCGATGGAATATCAATGTCAATAACACCATTGCCAACATCTCCGTGTTTTTCTGACAATGAAATTTCTTCCTTGGTCTCGTTGACAATTGCGGCAATGAAGTTGTAGTTTGCAAGGCTTTGGTTTTCTTTAATCTTGTCGTCAAGTTCAACATTGATAATACCATTGCTGAATTGGCAATTAGTGACACCAAAGTCCATCGCCGGTGCGTTGCCGAGGGTGTCAATTTCAGCGAAATCGATAACCTTTTCGGAGCCTTCCATGGTGTTGTACACTGCAAGTTGCTTTGAGAGCGCGTTTCTGCGGCTCATTGCCTTGGGCTTGCTCGGAAAGAGGGTGCGGAGCTGGTCGGGGGTGAAACCTGCGACCAACTTGGTGAGGTCGGCAAAGTAGCCGCGCTGCACTTGCTGTGCGGCCGTGTTCGGGTTGTTGACCTCGAAAGCTTTGGCACGCATCACGTTTTTATCGTAAACTTTGCAACCGGTCATGTTGCCTGCGCTGCCTTTGATACGGCCCATCCAGGGAGATTGAATTTTCATAATCTTATTGTTTTATGTGGTTGAACTTTTGTTTTGTGAAGTGCAGGCTGCCCATGATCAGCCTGCACGTTCGGGATTTAATAGATGAAATTTTACTTTATGAGGTTAAGCCGTTTTCTTCACGGGTCTTTTGGTCACACCGATAGTGCCGAAGCCGAAGCCCGAAGTCTTGGTGTCGAGCACCATCGGGATAGCGTGGATGGTGTCGGTGGTTTCCCAACCTGCGGGGAGAGCGGGGGCGATGGTGCCAACGCTGACCTTGGCGGAGGTAGTGTCGAGCGAAACAGCGCCTTTGGTGACGTTCACCAAAGCGGCAATGAAGTAG
>JAXJTD010000116.1:0-3419 GCA_036309745.1 Acutalibacteraceae bacterium
GCTTGACTAGCTCTCCGGCAGATAATACGGGAGGAGATTCGACGCTGATGATTTTTCCGTTGCTGTCGCAGTTATACAGTTTGTTGTTGCGCAGGTTGAAACGATGCATCTGGAGATTCTTATCCTTGTATCGGTCATAGACGATCCCGGCGGCTACCAGCATAAGATCCTGCCCGCCTGTCAGATCAATGACGCAGATATCCTTATCTATGACTTCACCGACGATCGCAGAGAGCTGATCGGCGATATTGCTCAGCATATCTAACTCGATCTCTTCCTTCTTGCTCTCTTTATACCGGATCCCACTGTAAGTAAAATCAATTTCCTACCTGTAGTATATATTCAACAACCACAACCATAACCGTGCAGGCAGTTTATACTATTCAAAAAGGAACACTGAACATTTCTATTCAGCGTTCCTTTGATTTTGATATGAAAACAGATCAATTCTGCTTCTTCCTGTAATAAAAATACAATGCAGAAGTTGCAATGATTAATACAGCAAGGATGATAGCGGAGGGAAGAGCCGCACCGGTCTGGACCGTTCCGTTATTATCGGTTGCGGTCTTGCCGCCGGTCGTGCTGTCCGGCGTGCTTTTGGAGGTAGCTTCTTCAGGCGTTGCAACGGGCTTTGTTTCTTTATTGTCAACGTTGTCGGTCGCAGGAACAGTCGTAGTTTCCGTAGGCGCCACGGTTGTCGGTTCCGTTTCAATGATCTCGTCAGCGCCCTCGATGGCAGGGATCACAAAGCTGAGCTGAACGGGCTCTACTTCGCCGGTCTGATCGGATTTTGCTTTTACGATCACCTTAACGTTTCTTTCACTTCCGGAAGGCTCTGCCGTGAGCACCCATGAATCCTGAACGACGCCCGAGCCTGTTGCCAAGGATTCGTAATTTTTGCTTGTAACTCCGTCAGAGGTTTTTACACCGTTGGGAAGCTGAAGCGTGACTTCCACATTTGAAAGGTCAAATAAACCTGTGTTCTGCAAAAAGCTCATAACAGAAACATTTTCGTAGCCTGTGCCTTCTTCGTTGACCGCAAATGTTCCTGCGCTTTTATTTGCGCCCAGCGCAAGCTCTGTGTTTGCGCTTACATCGATCGCACTGAGACCGTAGTAGGTGCGGCAGGTAAGCGACTGTCCCGGAGCAAGCGTTCTTTCTTTCCAAATCGCATTAACCGTGCTGTCATCAAGCTCCCTGCTTGTGTCAACCTCGGGAATAAGCTCGTATGAATCCGAAATGAAGTAATTTGTAAACTGAACGATGTCGGGCTTTGCGTTGCCGGGCAGGAAGGTGCCGGCTGTTACGATCTTCGGATTGGTAAGACTGTCAAATGTATTGTAAGACAGCGGAACCTCACTGCCGCTGCACTGGATCCTTGTTGTGACCTCGCCGATTCCCGTTACACGGTAGGGTGCTCTGTCATTGTCGCCAAGCATGGTATCCAGCATGATACGCGAGCCGACACTGTGATCCACCGTGTCGCTGTTTTTGGTGACCATCGTGATCTCAACGGTGTCCTCCTTGCCGGTTACCGTATTGCCTACGATCCTGAGCGTAGCTGTGGTATCGGTATTATTGTATTGGACGTTCAAGGTGATGGTTTTTGTAGATTCATCTAAATCACAGTCGGAAAAATAAAGATGACCTGCGTTTCCGTCTACAGACGAAATGAATCTTGAGGTGCAGTCATACAAAAGATGTTGCCCCTGAGAATCAGAAAGCGCAAATTTTGAAGCGGAATACGTACTGTTTACGAAAACATCGATATTGCCGTTTTTCATATGCTTGCCATCGACCGTAACTTCTTCGGCAGAAACAGCCATTGCGGTCGAAGAAGCAGCCAATACAAACGCCGCCGCACTTACTCCAATCTTTTTTAACAGTGTGTTCATAATAAAATCTCTCCTTTTTTTGAACATCATCTTATTATACCTGAAAAGCCAAAAAAAATCAAGACCTTCTGATATTTTTCACACGTCAATCTAATTTCGTAATAAAAATGTAACATCAATAAAAGCGAGAAAAATATTGATGAAGTTAGTAAGGTTGGCGATATTAAAAAGATTGCGCTTCAAAACGCCGCTGATGGAAGAACGTGGAACATAGCGGTCTTTGTAAATGCGAGCCAGATTGAGTGCAATTTTTCGCATGATATTAAGATTTTGTTGAACATTCATATCCCACACCTTTGTTTTATCTTCTGAAAAATGCACATCAAGCAGCCAATGCATGCTTTCAACAGCCCATTCGAGTCGCGCGTGTTTCAAAAGCTCCTGCGGGTTCAGCTTTCGGCTTGAAATATAGTAATGCCATTCGCTGCTTCTGTTTTCTCCCTTGATAAATTCCGTGTGGATTGCTCCAATCGTGGTGAGATTTTTCCAATCCTTCTTTCCGGTCAGCCAGTCTATGTCAGTGGAGACATATGCGGTTCGCTTTTCTATTCTACCACCGTTTTTCTCTGTCCGGCTATGGCTTTCCGATTCTTCGTTCTGAAAAAACATTTCAATTTCATCATGAAGCGTAGGTTGGTTTTCTTTCACCACAAACAAATAATCTCCGCCCTCTGCTACTACCTTTGCGGCGGATTCTTTTTGACAATGAAGTGCGTCAGCAACAAGCATTGCTCCGCTGATATCCAAAATATCAACTAATTTTCTGAATATTTTTGGCTCTGATATTTTGGAATCGCAGGGCAGAGAACCGATAACCAGCTTGCTTTCCGATATAATTGCGCTTAAAATATGAAGAGGTTGACCGTCTTTTGACCTTTGGTCGGTTGAACAGATAGTTTTTCCGTCGATTGCGATTGTTTTATCCTTATTTTCCGCTTGAACTACCTCGCTGACCCATTCTACAAAAACCTCAGTGAATTTTTCAGGTTTTACGCAACCGATCAAATTGTAGAACTGTGCTCTTGACGGTATTTTGTATATACCAAACTGCTCATAAAAGAAATCCTGAACCGGTTCCTCCTGCGCCCAATTATAAATATCAGATATGTTCTGCAAACTGCTTAGCATGCCGCATATCATGATGGTTAGACTGTCACAAACCCGATAGTAGTAGGATTTGTGTTCACTCGTTTTTTCCAGTTCTTCCAGCTTTTCAATCAGACTTTCAAATACATCCATGTTATCACCCTACTATATGATAACATATCTTCTTTGTAATTTCGATTACAGAATTATTTCAGAATTAGATTGACGTGATGAATTATTTACAAAGGCTTGATAAACGATGTGGGTTTTAGTATAATTATGTTGAAAAAACAAAAGGAGGTGGTAAAATGCTACGGTCAGGCAAAAAAATAACCGCTGTGGTCTTATCCGCGGTCATGCTGCTGCCGTGCTTTGCGGCGGGTGTATCCGCCTCGGGGGCGGAGATCACGGGCGCGGACGTATCGGGCACGGGCGTAC
>JAXJTD010000117.1:0-350889 GCA_036309745.1 Acutalibacteraceae bacterium
CTTCTGCGGAAGTGTAATAACCCACTATAACACTTTCATACGTACCGTCTGCAAAGTGCCGTGGGCTGTCTGCGGACAGAGGGCAGGTTTGCGGCTCTTTGCGAGAGCCTCGACGAATTTGAACCCCGAAAATAATTGTTACAAATTCGTGAACCGCTCAAAATTCCTATTGCAATTTTTTACGGTTCCATGACGGTTATGACGATAATGACGGTTAATTTAGTACCGTCAAAAAAACTGTCATAACCGTCATTACCGTCATACGACAGAAGAAATTAATTTTAAATTGATAATTCTTCTGTCCGGTTTACGGTGGTATTCATATTGAATTCCGAAATCATTTTCAAGATTTCCTGCTTCAATATTCAGCTTTTTTGTGAGTGCGTTTGGGGCAATATCGTGCTTCAGAATTTCAACAAGCTCTGATGCCGTTCCGCTCCATTTCGGATTTTCATTTGTGATGAATTCTGAAATTTTCAGAACAATCGGATCGGGCGGAGATTTCCATAATTCCGTTTCGGCATGGTCCAGATCCCAGAAAAGTTTTTCTTGATTTCTTACAAGATAAAGTTTCTGATCGCATTGGTCTCTGCCGACAATATCGAGGGTTGCTGTGCTGTCCGTTCGCTTTTCTTTTTGAAGAATAAAAGCTCCGTCAGCGCAACCGAGAATGCCTGTTGTTCCCGATATCATATCGAATTTATCCGATGCTTGTTGCTTTCTTGTGTGATGAACAATCAGCAAACAAATCTCTTTTTGGTCAGCGAATTTTTTGAGATTTCCTACGCATTCATAATCGTTGGCGTAGCTGTAAGTATCGTTTCCGCCTTGCCTAATTTTTTGAAGAGTATCGATTATAATTATCCGTGTATTCGGGTGCTTATCAATAAATTCTTCGAACTGATCTTCAAGACCTTCACCAAGTTTTTTTGAGGTAATAGCAAAGTGTAAATTTGCAGTTCCGTCAACTCCGAACATTCTGCACATTCGTTTTTGCAAACGTCTGTGATCATCTTCGAGAGCGAGATAAAGAACGGTGCTTTGCTTCACTTCGTAATCCCAGAGCTTCTGTCCCGTTGCAATATGATATGCAAGCTGTGCAACGAAAAAGGATTTACCTACCTTCGGTGCACCTGCGAGGATATATGTTCCGGGATAAATAAGATTTTCAACGATAGCGGGTTTATCACGGTAAACCTCGTCGAAAAGTTCTTCGAGATTTACCGTGGGCAGAAAATTTTTACTCGATTGTTGAGTAAGTTGACTGCCCAAAAGTCTCAGCCGTTCTTTTTTGGCTTGGGACTTGATTTCCGTTTCTTTGGGTGCTATACTATTATTACATTTTGAGGGTGACTGTTCACCGTCTGTTGCAGCAGACGGAGTTTGAACAGTCATTTTTTCATTTAAAGGTAACAAGCTTATGCCCCCTTAAGTGAATTGATTGCAGATGTAATTCTTGATAATAAATCAAGTAAATCAACATCAATTTTCTGACCCGCTTCGATGCGTTTCAGCTCTTCGGTTACCGCAGAAAGCTCATCTTTTATAGCCTTATATGTTCTTGAATTGGGGTGAATTATAATCTGATTGCTCAGCAGAGCTTCGGTAATGTAATCCTGCTTTGTGAGTCCCGAAATCTTAACAAGAGAGTTCAGAAGACTGCTTTCTTCAGGAGAAACTCTGAAAGAAACATTAACGCTGCGGAACCTTCCGTAATAGTCTACATTTTTTGCCGACATATTTTTCACATCCTTTCCATATCTAATTTTTCAGCAATTTCTATTTGCTTTGACGGGAACAGGTGAGCATATCGGTACGTGATATCGATACTTTCATGACCGACTCGGTCTGCAATTGCAAGTGCGCTGAATCCCATATCAATCAGAAGTGACACATGACTGTGTCTTAAATCATGAATACGGATTTTTTTAACATCTGCATCTTTTGCGCCTTTCCTCATTGTGTAATGAAGAGCAGTTTTTGATACTTGGAACAATCGGTCTTTTTCTCCGATACCGTAAATGCTTTTGATATATTCCTGAATCTCATCACAGAGAAATTGAGGCATTTGTACGGTTCGGTTGCTTTTGAGTGTCTTGGGGTCAGTTATAACATCCTGACCTTTAATTCGCTGATAAGATTTGTTAATGCGAAGGGTCTGCTTTTCGAAATCGAAATCTTCGATGGTCAGCGCAAGCATTTCACCCAATCGCAATCCGCACCAATACAGAATTTCAAAAGCATAAAAAGCTGTAGGGTTGTCCATAATGGCTTCGGAAAATTTAAGATATTCTTCCTTAGTCCAGAACAACATTTCCTTTGCTTTTTCTTTGCCCATGTTTCCTGCTTTTGCTGCGGGGTTGCTGCTCAAATCATAAAATCTGACAGCGTGATTAAAAACTGCGCTGAGCTGATTATGAATTGTTTTTAAGTAAACAGGGGAATAGGGTTCTCCGTTTTCATCACGGTGGGCCATCATTGTGTTCTGCCATGCAATAACATCTGAAACTTTGATTTCGTTCATCTTTTTGTCTTTGAAATACGGGAGTATTTTCTTGTCAAGAAGATGATTTTTCATAACCCAAGTGTGTTCTTTTAACCTGCCTTCCAAATCTTCTTTGTAAAGATCCACGAAGGTTCCGAAGGTCATTCCGAGATCTCCTGTTTGTCTGCAGAGAAACTTTCTTTCATACTCCTGAGCTTCTCTTTTTGTGTTAAAACCTCGTTTGAATTTTCTGCTTCGTTTTCCAGTCCAATCGGTGGCATAGAATGAAGCGTACCATTTTCCGTTTTTGTCTTTGTAAGGGGGCAATTACTGTTCTCCTTTCTGCTGATTTGCTGTTGTGTTCATACCGTAGAATCTTTCTTCAAAGAATTTACGGCTTACTTTGCCGGTCACAACCATAAAACCCTTTTCTGCAAGTTCTGCGTTCAAAGCTTTTACAACTTTGTTTGCATAAGAATAGGATACACCGAGTTCTGATGCGACATCTTTGGTGGTAAGCATATACGAAATGTTCATTGTTTCACCTCCTTGTGAGAAATTTATCGAAAAAGCACGAACAGATGTTCGGTTTGCTTTTCGGGTTTATTATATTCGCCGATTGACAAGAAATCAATAGTTTTGTATCATATATTTTGGAGTGATTTAAATTTTCCAAAAAATCCAGTTGGGTATCTTTTCCAAAACAGGAGGACAAAATGAGCAAAGATTATTCGGAATACAAAGCATCAAAATATGATGAATATTTAAAGGTAAGAACACCTGATAATGGTACTTCACTAAATGTTTTTAATAATAATGTTATAATAGATTGTGACAGCCAAATTGTTAAAATCAACATTGATACTGATAATGAATACTTTAATCAAGCATATTGTATTCTTGATTTTGGAGACGAATTTGATGCTAATTTAAAAAGACATACAGAGATTGTTCGGAAACTTAAAAATCTTTCTGCGGATTTTACTGACTATGAAAAGAAATATGAAGATAGACAAAACTTGAATTTTAGTTCAGGTAAAATATCGTTTGATTTTTCTGACGAAAGAACGATAAGAGCTAATTATTATTACATGGATTATGAAGTTGATATTCCCGAAAAAATCAATATTTTTTCTTGCTCATCAGTAAAACTTGATTTAGGTGAAGGGATTTTTGATTTTATTTATGCAGATTTCAAAACACCTTTAAATCGTTTGATTAGTTTATATGAATCGATACCTGAAAAGGATATTTTCAAGTCAATTAGTCATAAGATTTATAGCGAAAGACAAAAAGATTATGAGATGCTTATGGAACTTGAGAAGACAATATTGGCAATAAAACCAATGTTGTATTCATCAATTTATAGTGGGATTTGCCCACCAAGATTTGATTTCGATTACGATTTTATTGAACAATTAAAATGGTACGGAAATTATCTTATAAATCTTCAAAAAGAATATGCAGAGCTGATTCAATTCTGTTATGATAAGGATTGTTATCCGCAGTTATTACTTGGGGCAAATCCAATGTCAAGATATTATCTATATAAATATGCTAAAGGATTACCAATGGAATCTATTCGGACAGAAATGATGTCGTTTACTAACTACGACCCTGAAGGAAATTATAAAATAAAAGATACAAACTATTCTGAAAGGTACTACAAAGAACTTTTTAATAAAGAACACACATTAAAAAACTTGGATTTTGTCAAAGAATCAGATGTTAGCGTTACATTTATGACCGGTATTCTATTAACTTATCGCAACATCACTGAAAGTTATGTTTTCAGAAATGTTGATGAGATTCTTGAACTTGAATTAACAAAAATGTTGAAAAGCAATATTAGAATTAAACGGTGCAAAAGGTGTGGTAAATATTTCAGGCTCAAAGGAAATTATCATACAGATTATTGCAGTCGAATTGCTGAAGGTGAGGGTAGGAACTGTCGAGAAATAGCAGCAAGTGAAAAATATAAAAGCAAAATGGCAAATAACCAAGCCTTAAAGATTTACAATAAATACTACAAAAGATATATGGCTAGAGTTAAGGTGAAACAACTTAAAGAAGAAAAGTTCCTTGATTGGCAATATGAGTCGCTTTCTATGAGATATGCTTGTGAACGTGAAGCGATTACGGTTGAGGAATACATAGATTTCAACGAATCTTTCTTCCCCAACCGCAAGAAAAAGGAAACAAAATAAAAAGAACCCTCTTGTATGATTAAGCGTTCATACAAGAGGGTTTTCCTCAATTATGAAATTAGTGGGTAGTGTTTTGCCGTATCATTTGAACCTAATGTATCAAAATGGTATCATTTTGGCATTTGAGGTCTCAAGAATGGCTATAAATAAGGGATTCAAGCCCTTACTGTATTATTCCCACTCTATTGTTCCTATGGGCTTCGGGGTGAGGTCGAAAAGGACACGGTTGATGCCTTCAACCTCGTGAGTAATTCTGTCAGTGATTTTGTGAAGAATGGGGTAGGGGATTTCTTCGATTGTTGCAGTCATAGCGTCCTTGGTGTTGACCGCTCTGATGATTGCGGGCCAGCCTTCATAACGTTTATCGTTTCTTACACCAACACTCTTTACATCAGGAATAGCGATGAAATACTGCCATACTTTTTCAGCGAGACCGCAGTTGTCAAATTCTTCACGGAGAATGGCGTCTGCTTCGCGAAGTGCGTGGAGTCTGTCGCGTGTGATTGCGCCGAGGCAGCGTACGCCGAGACCGGGGCCGGGGAACGGCTGACGGTAAACCATAGCGTGGGGGAGACCGAGAGCTTCACCTACTACTCTTACTTCGTCTTTATAGAGAAGTTTAACGGGCTCAACAAGCTCAAGCTTCATATCTTCGGGAAGACCGCCTACATTGTGGTGAGCCTTGACACCGTCTGATTCAAGAATGTCGGGATAAATTGTACCCTGAGCAAGGAAAGCGATGCCTTCAAGCTTCTTTGCTTCTTCGTTGAATACTTCGATGAATTCGTTGCCGATAATTTTACGCTTCTTTTCGGGTTCATCAACACCTGCAAGAAGGTCAAGGAAGCGGTCTGTTGCATCAATATAAACAAGATTTGCATCAAGCTCTTTGCCGAAAATCTCAATTACATTTTCGCTTTCTCCCTTGCGCATAAGTCCGTGATTAACGTGAACGCAAACGAGCTGTTTGCCGATTGCTTTTATAAGGAGTGCTGCTACAACTGATGAATCAACGCCGCCTGAAAGAGCGAGAAGTACTTTTTTATCGCCAACCTGAGCTCTTACCTCAGCAACCTGTTCGTCAATGAAGGCTTTGGCAAGCTCGGGAGTGGTGATGCGTTCCATGGTTTCGGGTCTTACATTTGTGCTCATTTTACATCCTCCGTTCAATAATCAGTTTGTATAGTTATCAAAGTAGCCCTGAACAAGAACAACAGGTGTACCCTTGTCGCCTGAGCCGCTTGTAAGGTCACAGAGTGAACCGATAAGATCAGTGAACTGTCTGGGAGTTGTGCCCTGAGATGACATATCACCTACAAGACTGCTGCCGTCCTTGGCTTCGATTTTCTTTGAAATAGCTTCTTTAAGAGCATCACCGCTGAGGTCTTTGAAATCATTGTCGGCAAGATATTTGAGTTTGAGTTCGTTGGGAGTACCTTTCAGACCTTCGGTGTAAGCGGGTGATACACAGGGGTCTGCAAGTTCCCAGATCTTACCCTGGGGATCTTTGAATGCACCGTCACCGTAAACCATAACTTCAATGTGTTTGCCGCTTGCTTCGGAAAGAAGTTCCTGAGTTTTCTTGACAAAGGGGAAGCAATCTCTGGGGAAAAGCTTGATTGTGTCTTCAGTTGATTTGTTTGAACCGAGAAGGCCGAAAGCTTCGTTGCAGCCGCTGCCGTTAACGGGAGCGGTAAGAATATCGTCAAGTCCACATACAGTTTTTGCACCTGCGGCTTTGAGTAAACGCTTTGTTCTTGCTCTTGTATGAATATCGCAAGTCAGTATGCAGTCCGCATAAGAAAGAATGCTTTTTGCCTGATTTGCAAAGATGATTTCGCATTCGGCACCTGCATCTTTGATAATCTGTGCATAATAATCAACATAGTCAACGCCTGTGAATTCATGAACATTTGCACCGAAAAGCTCACGGTATTTTTCAAGAGTGAGTACATCGCTGTAAGGATTGACCCCTGCATCATCAAGCTGGTCGTAAGTGAGAAGGTGGTTACCTACTTCGTCACTGGGATAGCTGAGCATAAGAACAACTTTTTTTGCACCCATTGCAATACCTTTGAGGCAGATTGCAAAACGGTTTCTTGAAAGGATGGGGAAGATAACACCGATTGTTTCGCCGCCGAGTTTGGCTTTAACATCTTCGGCAATTGCTTCTACACTTGCGTAGTTACCCTGGCTTCTTGCAACGATTGATTCGGTTATTGCAACAACATCCTTGTCGCGAAGTTCAAAGCCGTCGCATTTTGCGGCTTCTATGACGCTGTCGCAAACAATTTTTGCAAGGTCGTCACCTTCACGGATGATGGGGCAACGAATGCCTCTTGAAATTGTACCTGTTTTTCTTTCCATTAATAAACCCCCTAATGAGTTTCGGATTTTAAGAATAATTTCACATTCCGTATTTTATCACTGCAAAAAGCAGAAATCAATAGTAAATATGAATATTATTCGCCTTTATACAGAAAATACTTTTGTATTATTTTTCCTTATCGAAAAACGGAACAGTCGATATTGACTGTTCCGTTTTCTTAATTGATTTTTGATGCAAGGTATGCCGCGCCCAGTTTGTTTGCATCATTGCCCATAAGTGCTTTGACTACACGCACCTTTCGGAAGCTTGGCATAAGTTCTTTTTGCAGTCGTATATTGATTTCGTCGGTGATGTATTGTTCGTTCATTATACCGCCGCCTGCAACGACGAGTTCGGGGTTGAAAATGTAAATGATACCTTTCAGTCCGATAACAATTTCGTCAATCCAACCGTCAATGGCATTGCGGATTACGGGATTTCCGAAATTTTCAAAAATCTCTCTGCCGTTCAATGATTTGCCTGTTTTTTCTTTGACTGAATTGACAAGAGCACTTGCCGAAGCATAGGCTTCGTAACAACCGCAACCTCCGCAAGTGCAGTTTTTACCGCCTGCATGGGTCACAATATGACCGAATTCGCCTGCCGAGAATGAATTTCCCGTAAAAAGATTTCCGTCAAGAAAAATTGCACCGCCGATTCCTGTGCCGTAGGTCAGACATATGAAACTGTTATATCCCTTTGCGGCACCAAAAACCGCTTCACCTATGGCAGCAGAATTGACATCATTTTCTACTGCGGTGGGTATACCTGTTTCGGCTTCGATGATTTTTTTTATCTTTGTACCCGTATAACCGGGAATGCTGTCGGTGGCAAAGATAATCTCACCCTTTTTGCTGTCAACCTGACCTGCGGTAGAAATGCCCACACGGTCAATACCCTCGCAGCCCTTGATAATCTCAACAATACGTTCAATTATCTTCGCACCGCCTTCGTGTGCATTTGTAGGAACGGTATTTTTTTCGGTCAGATTGAAATTTTCGTCGCAGAAAGCGTATTTTATTTCAGTACCGCCGATGTCAAATGAAAGGATTTTCATTTGCTTTCCTCCAAAGCTTTTACGAAACGCTTTGTGATGTCCATAGGTCTTGTGATTGCAGTGCCTACAACTGCGGCGTATGCTCCGCTTTCAAAGGCTTTCACAAGCTCATCAGGTGCCCAGATACCGCCCTCTGCAATAACGGTTGCGCCGAGTTCTTCCTTGTAACGCTTCATAAGGGTGAAATCGGGCAGGGGAGTGCCTTTTGTGTAGGGCGTGTATCCGCTCATTGTTGTGCCGATGAGGTCAAAGCCCAGTTCAAGTGCAAGCTTGCCTTCTTCAAAGCAGGAAGTATCTGCCATAAAGAGCTGGTCAGGATATTTTGCGCGTACCTCTTTGAAGAATTCTTCGAATGATATACCGCCGGGTCTTGTTCTGTTTGTTGCATCAACCGCGATGATATCACAGCCGATTTCAACAAGAGCGTCAACCTCTTTCATTGTGGGGGTGATGTAAACATCACTGTCGGGGTATACTTCTTTGATAATGCCGATGATCGGAA
Organism: Acutalibacteraceae bacterium; assembly: GCA_036309745.1. GTDB lineage: Bacteria > Bacillota > Clostridia > Oscillospirales > Acutalibacteraceae > CAG-177. The sequence goes on from JAXJTD010000117.1 coordinate 8,620, forward strand.
GGTCGACTCTCTCCCTGATAGCCAGAATGTCAACAACAGTATTTGCTCTTATACCTACGGCACCGCCCAGGTATGCGGCATAAGCCATTTTGCTCATTATGTAGCTGTCATACAATGGCTCTGTTGACAGGGCTTGGCAGGAAACGATGAGTCCGCCTTTGATCTGTTCCAGAATTTGTTTGTTGTTTTTCTTTTCCATATCTGTGATTATATCACAAAAAATGTGCATATTCAACAGAAAATAAAAAACTCTTGTAACTTTTGTTCTTTTGTGATAAAATGAGTACTCGGAATTTTGATTTGAGTATTTAACAGAGGTGTATATATTAATGAAAGAGCCGAAAACATATACGGTTATGAGAGGAACACTCGATTTTCTTTTCAGAGTTCTTTTCAGACCTACCATAGAGGGTGTTGAAAATATTCCCGAAGACGGAAGAGTTATTCTTGCAGGTAATCATACTCATTTTATGGACTGTATTTCTGTTGCTGCGGCAACAAAGAGATGCGTTCATTTTCTTGCGAAATCAGAACTTATGAAACCGCCTCTCAAATGGTTTTTTGCACCTTTCGGTATTATACCGGTGCATAGAGGTCAGAAGGATAAGGCGGCGCTTCAGAGTGCCATTGAAGTGCTTGAAGATGACAAGGTTATCGGAATTTTCCCTGAGGGCAAGGTTAATAATGAAACCGGTACACTCCTGCCTCTTAAATTCGGTGCAGTCAAAATGGCAAGTGTTACAAATTCAAGAATTGTTCCTTTTGTTATTACAGGCAAGTACAGATTTTTCAGAAAAAATATACACATCAAATTCTTTGAGCCTGTAACCGTGAGCGAAAACCTTGAAGATGCCAATAATATGCTCTGGAATGTCATTAATGATAATTTGCAGAGAGAAATTAAATTGCTTGATAAATAAGTTTACAAATTGTTCATAAATCAGATATCACATTTCGACATTTTACGGTGTTTTTTATTATAGGAAGGTTTGTGCCTTTTGAAAGGAGTACCGTTGTGGCAGTAACTCCCCAATATAAAGATGAACTGCGGCATATCGAATATGCTGTTGAGAAATACAGTCAGATGCTTTTCAGGATATGTTACAGTATTCTTTGTAATAAGCACGATGCAGAAGATGCTTTACAGGAAACTTTTTTGAAATATATGACCAAGGCTCCGCTTTTCAGGGATGACAATCATGAAAAAGCGTGGCTTATAAAGGTTGCAACCAATATAAGCAAGAATATGTGCCGGTTTAACAGCCGTCACGCAACAGAAAATCTTGACGAGCTTATCGAAATCGGTATAAGTGACAGTGACAGAGATGTTTTCGAGCTTATAATGCATCTTCCTGCCAAGTATAAAATTGTTCTTGATCTTTATTATATTGAGGGTTACAAAGCAAACGAAATAGCTCAAATCACAAATATATCTCCCGTAGCTGTCAGAAAACGTTTGCAGTACGGACGTAAAATGTTGAAATCTGAATTGGAAAGGAATGGTTTGCAGTGAAAAACAATAATTACCGTAATGAATACATCCGTGTAATGGAGAAAGTTGATGTTGAAGAATCGGTAAAACAGCAAATCATCCGTAACTGCGCGAGATACAGCACACTGAATAAAATCAGGGCGGGCAAATACAAACTTATTGCTGTCAAAAAGGAAAAGACGGCAGAAAAGGTTTAAGTCAATAACCATTGCGGCGAGGCTTTATAGCTTCGCCATTTTTACGGTGGAAAGTTTTGGCGTCAAAAACAGAGCCGCAAATTTGTGCAATTTTACCAATAAGTATACATACGGAGGACAAAAGAAAATGAAAGAACCTTTATTTTACCGCGCGGTCAGGGTGCCGCTTACGGCTTGTTTCAAAGCAGTTTACAGGCCGACGTTGACGGGTGCAGAGAATATACCCGAAAACGGCAGAGTTATTCTTGCAGGCAATCATACTAACTATTTTGACTGTCTGCTTGTGGCAAGCACAACAAAGCGTTGTGTTCACTACCTTGCCAAGGATGAGCTTATGAGAGGACCTCTCAAACTTATTTTCGGAAGTCTGGGCATAATTCCCGTTAATCGCAGGCAGAAAGATAAGGCTGCACTTGAAACTGCCGAGGCAATGCTCAGAGAAGAAAAGCTTATCGGTATTTTTCCCGAGGGTACAATCAACAGAACAGATGACGTCATAATGCCTTTCAAATTCGGTGCAGTTAAAATGGCAAGGGATACTGAAACACCTGTTATTCCTTTTGTTATAACGGGAAAATACAAGCCCTTTAAAAGAAATATTAAAGTCAGATTTTTTGAGCCGATGACAGTCGGCGAAAACCTTGAAGATGCAAATAATAATCTTATGAACATAGTGAAGACGGAGATTGTCAGAGAAGGAGAAAATAAATGAGTAAAAACACAAAAAAACCCGAGGACAGAGAGTTTGGTTATAAGCTTTTAACACCGCTTATGCGTCCTCTTTTCAAGTTTTTCTATTCACCTAAAATCATCGGCGCAGAAAAAATTCCCGGTGATTCCGCAATTGTTATTGCAGGTAATCATAAGCACGTTTATGATCAGTGCCTTACCATTATGGCAACAAAAAGAGTTATTCATTATATGGCTAAAAAGGAATACTTTGAAGGTAAGCTTGCCCCGTTCTTCAAGGCGGTAGGCTGCATTCCCGTTGACCGTTCAAGAAAGGATTTTTCCAGTGCCATGTCAGCACTGAGAGTTCTCAAAGAAGGCGGAGCAATCGGAATATTTCCTGAGGGCACACGAAATAAGACCGAAGATTTTCTTCTTCGTTTTAAAACCGGTGCCGTTTCAATGGCAAAGAAAACCGATGCATACATAGTTCCTTTCGGCCTTACGGGTGACTATAAGTTCCGCAGTAAGAATCTTACCGTGCGCTACGGCGAACCTTTCAAGGTTGATAATATGACCGTTGAAGAAGCAAATAAAAAGCTTTATGACGAAGTGGAGCGCCTTATGCGTGAAAATCTTGCAGAAGAAAAATCAGCTTAAAATCGGGAGAGAGAAATGAAAATAGGTATGGATGTGGGTTCAACCACTTTGAAGTGTGTTGCAATCGACGATGATAACAATATTGTTTATAAAGCATATGAGCGTCACTATTCCAAAATTGCGGAAAAAAGCTCAAAAATGCTTTCACAGATAATTACGGAGAATCCTGAATTCAAAAAGGCAAGCCTTACTGTTTCCGGTTCTGCGGGTATGGGTTTTGCCAATGCATTGGGTCTTGATTTCATTCAGGAAGTTTATGCAACAAGAGTCAGCGTTTCAAGACTTCTTCCCGGCACGGATGCGGTTATTGAGCTTGGCGGTGAGGATGCAAAAATACTTTTCTTTACCAACGGTGTTGAAGTCCGTATGAACGGTTCCTGTGCAGGAGGTACGGGTGCTTTCATTGACCAGATGGCATCTCTCCTCGGTGTTGAACCTCTTGAAATGAATACTCTTGCAGAAACACACGAGAAGATATATTCAATCGCATCAAGATGCGGTGTTTTTGCAAAGTCTGATATCCAGCCCCTTCTTAATCAGGGCGCGAGGAAGAATGATGTTGCCGCAAGTATTTTTACCGCTGTTGTGAATCAGACCGTTTCAGGTCTTTCACAGGGCAGAAGAATAGAAGGCAATGTTGTTTATCTCGGCGGACCTCTTTACTTCCTTTCTGAGCTTCGTAAGGCATTCGATAAAGGTCTCGGAGTGACAGGCGTTTGCCCTGAAAACGGACTTTATTTTGTTGCTCTGGGTGCCGCATACTCGGCAAACGGTGAAGTTCTTGATATGGAAGAAGTAACCGAGAAAATCAGAAATGCAAGGGAAAGCGGAGAATATATCAGCGCAAAGCCTCTTTTCACAAGTGAGGCGGAATATAAGGAATTTTCCGAAAGACATGCAAAGAATTCGGTTGAAGAAAACTGTCCTCTTGCAAACGGTGAAAATGTTTACATAGGTATCGATGCAGGCTCAACAACAGTTAAAGCTGCTGTTATCAACAAAGACGGAAGAATTGTAATGAGCCGCTATATGTCAAATAACGGAGACCCTGTTTCACTTATCAGAGATTTCCTTGTTGATTTCTACAACGAGCATCCCAATGCGGTTGTCGTATCAAGTGCTGTTACGGGCTACGGTGAGGATATCATAAAAAATGCTTTCGGTATTGACATCGGTATTGTTGAAACCGTTGCTCATTTTACCGCCGCAAAAAGATTCAAGCCTGACGTTGATTTCATAATCGACATCGGCGGACAGGATATCAAATGTTTTAAAATCCGCAACAACGCAATCGATAATATTTTCCTCAATGAGGCTTGCTCATCGGGCTGCGGTTCATTTTTGCAGACCTTTGCCGCCGCGTGGGGATACGATATTGATAAATTCTCCAAACTCGGCATTTATGCGGATAAGCCCGTTGACCTTGGCTCACGTTGTACGGTGTTTATGAATTCATCCGTAAAGCAGGCACAGAAAGACGGTGCATCAATCGAGAATATTTCGGCAGGTCTTTCAATAAGTGTTGTAAAGAATGCTATCTATAAAGTTATCCGTGCCGCCAATGCAGATGAGCTGGGCAAGAATATCGTTGTTCAGGGCGGTACATTCCTCAATGATGCGGTGCTCCGTGCTTTCGAGCAGGAAATAGGCAGAAATGTTGTCAGACCTACAATTTCAGGTCTTATGGGTGCATACGGTGCAGCTCTTTATTCAATGGAAAGAAAGCCTGAAAAGAGTACGGTTATCACACCGGATGAACTGAAAACCTTTGAGCATAAGGTAAAGGCGGTTACCTGCGGTAAGTGCAGTAACAACTGCCGTCTGACTGTCAATACATTCTCAAACGGCAGAAGCTTTATCGGCGGAAACCGTTGCAGCAAGCCCATTGCAAAGTCAAATGCAATCAAGGGCGAGAATATGTTTGATTACAAGCGTGAACTTCTTTCAGCGTATAAGCCTGTCAAGGGCACAAAGCCTACAATAGGTCTGCCCATGGGACTTAATATGTTTGAGCTTCTTCCTTTCTGGCATAAATTCTTTACCGAACTGGGCTTCGGTATAGCACTTTCCGAAAAATCATCGAGAGATCTTTACGTAAAGGGTCAGCACACAATTCCTTCGGATACTGTTTGTTACCCTGCAAAGCTTCTTCACGGTCATATAGAATCTCTTATGGAACAGGGCGTTAAAGATATATTCTATCCCTGTATGAGTTATAATCTTGATGAAAATTTGGGTGACAACAACTACAACTGCCCCGTTGTTGCTTATTATCCCGAAGTTATCCGTTCAAATGTTGGTGATCTCAAAAAGCTGAACTTTATGTCAGATTACGTAGGTCTCCACAGACCCAAGGATTTCTCAAAGAAGATTTTTGAAATTCTCTCTGCAAAATTTGACGGATTAAGTCTTAAAGAAGTGAAGAAAGCTGCTGAAAAAGCATATGCCGAGTATTATTCATTTATGGATAAGATTCACAGGAAAGGTATGGAATATCTTGCAGATGCAAAGAAAAAGGATATGCCCGTAATTGTTCTTTGCGGCAGACCTTACCATCTTGATGAAGAAATTAACCACGGCATAGACAAGCTTATCTGTGAGTGCGGTGCAACGGTTATTACGGAAGACAGTGTCAGCCCTCTTGTTGAGAAATTCCCCACAACCGTACTTAATCAGTGGACATACCATTCACGCCTTTATGCGGCGGCAAAATATGTTGCCAAAGCAAATGATAAGGACCTTAATGTTGTTCAGCTTGTTTCGTTCGGCTGCGGTGTTGATGCTATAACAACCGACGAAATGAGAACAATCCTTGAACAGGACGGCAAGATTTATACACAGATTAAAATTGACGAAATTTCAAATCCCGGTGCGGTTAAAATCAGACTCAGAAGCCTGTTTGCCGCAACAGGCAGATAAGGAGGTGCGGAAATGAGCAAAAAAATTGAAACTGACAGAGTGGAATTTACCAAGGATATGATGGATTACACTATCCTTGCGCCCAATATGCTTGATATTACTTTCAGGCTTTTCATTAATATTTTCGGTCAGTACGGTTACAAAACAGAGCTTTTGCAGAATTACGGCAGAGCGGTTGTTGACGAAGGTCTGAAATATGTTCATAACGACACCTGTTACCCTGCACTGCTTGTTATCGGACAGCTTATTGATGCTCTTAATTCGGGTAAATATAATCCCGATAAAACCGCACTTCTCATTACCCAGTCAGGCGGCGGATGCCGAGCATCAAACTATATCCATCTTCTCAGAAAAGCTCTTAAAAAGGCAGGCTATCCTCAGGTACCCGTTATTTCGCTTAACCTTTCGGGTCTTGAAAAGAACAGCGGCTTCAAAATCAGAATTTCAATGGCACTCAAAATGCTTTCAGCTTCAATCTACGGCGACCTTATCACACTTCTCAAGAATCAGGTTGAGCCATACGAGGTCAATAAGGGTGATTCGGAAAAACTTGTTCAGAAATGGATTGACAGCCTCAGTGCCGAAATGAAGAATGGCAAGGGATACTCGCATTTTGCAATGAAGAAAAGACTTCCCCAAATCACAAAGTCCTTTGCCGAGATTCCTGTTAAGAAAACAGAAAAGACAAAGGTCGGTATCGTAGGTGAAATCTACGTTAAGTATTCACCCCTGGCCAATAACCATCTTGAAGAATTCCTTTTTGGTCAGGATTGTGAGGTTATGGTGCCCGGACTTCTGGGATTCATCAACTTCAAGGTTGATAACCGTCTTGAAGATATAAAGCTTTACGGCGGAAATCCCTTCAAGAAAATTGCCATGAAATTTGCAATGTGGTATCTTTCTAAGGTTGAAAATAATCTTATTACCGCTGCAAAGGCATACGGTAACTTTACCGTGCCCGCACCTTATGCACACATCAAAGAAATGTGCACCAAAATTATCGGACCGGGCTGCAAAATGGGTGAGGGATGGCTTCTCACAGCGGAAATGATGGAGCTTATAGAATCGGGTTACGGCAATATCGTGTGTGCTCAGCCTTTCGGCTGTCTGCCCAACCATATTGTAGGTAAGGGTATGATAAGAAAGCTGAAAGAAATGTATCCTCAGTCAAATATTGTTCCCATTGACTATGACCCCGGTGCAACTCAGGTTAATCAGGAAAACAGAATCAAGCTTATGCTTGCTATTGCAAAAGAAAACACAGGATGCTCAGGTTGCGATACCTGCGGTGCCTGTCATAAGTAAAATATGGTAAAAATATTCCCCGGATATCTCAAATCGGATATCCGGGGAGTTTTGCTTTTACTGTTCAATTTTCATTTCATATGCAGTGTTTTCGGTGATTTCCGTCATATCAATACCTGCTGAGGCATAGACACCGTCAACGTAGAATGCCCAATAGGTGCCTGTGACTTCATACTGTGCGTAAATGCCGTTGACTTTGTTTACATATAAACCGAATTCGCCCTCGCTGCCTTCAAGCAGACCCAGTTCTTCAAGTGCCTCACCAACATATGTTTTGTCACTGCTGATATTGAATTTATATTCCGTGCCATCAGCACCAACTGCGGTAAAATGGAACTGTTTGTTACCTTTGCCCAGTTCAACAACCGACTGTGCCGCCTCGGAATAAAGAACCTTATCTTCGTCAGGTGTATTGTTTGCACCGCAGGCACACATAAGAAGCATAAGAAGCATAGCTATAAGAACAGATATTGTTTTTTTCATAATTGCACATCCTTTCGTGGTAATTATACAACCCGTTCAGGTTAAATGCAACATAAATTATTTCGGCAGGAATATTATTAACTGAAAGAGAGTGAGTTTTATGGTTATCAGAATAAAAAAAAGCATTGCCGTTTTCTGTGTTGCCTTGATTTGTGTGTTATTGCTTATATCCGTCGGTATAAATGCGGTGCCGGTGCTGTCGGTGCAGGGCGTTAAAAGGCTTCCTGTTGTAATGTATCATCAGCTTACAACTGATAAATCAAAAGCAGGCAAATATGTTCTGACCGTTGAACAGTTTGAAAAAGACCTGATTTATCTGAAAGAAAACGGTTATTCATCCATTACTCTTGCTCAGCTTTTTGATTATTCGGAAGGCAAAGGAAGTATGCCTGAAAAACCTGTTATGATAACCTTTGATGACGGCTGCGAAACAGTTTACACTTACGCTTTGCCTCTCCTTGAAAAATACGGGTTTACGGCGGTATGTTTTATTATTGGTTCGGTTACGGATAAATACAGCGTAATAAATGACCATAATCTTGCTTATTCCAATCTTAACTGGGATGAAGTCAGGGAGATGTGCAACGGCGGTATAATTGAAATTCAGAGCCATACTTATGATCTGCATGAAAATAAAAACGGCAGAAACGGAATAAAGAAATTAAAAAGCGAAACTTTTGAGCAGTATAATGAATTTTTGATGGCAGATGCGTTAAAAATGAAAGAGAAGATGATTGAAAATACGGGGAATTCACCCGTTGCAGCAGCATATCCTTTCGGCAGTTTCAGTAAAGAAAGTGCAGATATATTAAAAAACTGCGGTATTAAAGCAACTTTTACCTGCGAAGAAAAGGTGAACATAATAAAAAAAGCCGAATCCGACTGGCTTTTCGGACTCGGCAGATATAACAGACCTGAGGGTATAAGCTCAGAGAGCTTCTTTAAGAAATGGGAATAGTGGTTACTTGATTAACCGAGAATCTTTTCTATTGCGGAAATTTCAACGCAAAGGCAAAGAATCTCAACCGCCTTGCAGAGTTCGTCCCTTGACGGGAAGGTGGGGGCAATGCGGATATTTTTATCTTCGGGGTCTTTACCGTAGGGGAAGGTGGCACCTGCACCTGTCAGTGTAACGCCTGCTTCTTTGCAAAGAGCAACAGTTCTTTTTGCGCAGCCTTCATATACATCAAGACTGATGAAATAACCGCCGTTGGGCTTTGTCCACTGTGCGATTCCCTTGCCTGCAAGCTTTGCATCAAATGCATCGAGCACAGCGTTGAATTTAGGCTTGAGAATTTCTGCGTGACGCTGCATATGTGCCTCGACACCTGAAAAATCTTTAAGATAATTTGCGTGGCGGAGCTGATTGATTTTATCGTAACCGATTGTCTGTACGGTCATTCTGCTCTTTATTGCGGCAATGTTTGCCTCCGAAGCAGCAAGTGCTGCAACGCCTGCACCGGGGAAGGTTATTTTTGATGTTGATGTCACTTCAATGAACATATCCTCACTGCCGTATTCTTTTGCGGCATCAAAAATGTTCATAAGACTGTCGTGCTCATCGTTTATGTGATGAACGCAGTAAGCGTTATCCCAGATAACCCTGAAATCTTTTGCAGCAGGTTTGAGTGCGGCAAAACGGCGCACCGTTTCATCCGAATATGTGTTGCCCGAGGGATTTGAATACATAGGCACGCAGATGATACCCTTAACCTTTTCATCAGCAATAAGGCTGTCAATCATATCCATATCAGGGCCGTTTTCATCCGTGGGGATATTGATCATTTCAATTCCGAAGTGCTCGAGAATTGAGAAATGTCTGTCATAGCCGGGTACGGGACAGAGGAATTTGATTGCGCCCTGCTTTGACCAGGGGTCTGCACCGCAGCCGAAAAGCATACACTGTGCAATGTAGTCATACATAATTGTAAGGCTTGCGTTGCCGAAAACGATTGTATTTTCAGGCTTTACACCGAGTATATCCGCAAAAATCTTTTTGCATTCGGGAATACCGTCAAGAATGCCGTAGTTGCGTACATCAAAACCGTTTGATGCTTTGAAGTTGCCCAGAAGTGCAGGGTCAAGCATTTCGTTTGTAAGCTCAAGCTGGTCAGCACCGGGCTTGCCTCTTGACATATCAAGTGTAAGACCCATTTCCTTGTATGAATTATATTCTTCCGTAAGGGCGGCAAGTCTTTCGGAAAGCTGCTCACGGGATAAATTCTGAATGTTCATTATAAAAACCTCCGAACGTTTTGGCTCAATGTCATACATTGTATATTATATGACGCCATTTTGCAAGTGTTATTTTTATAACTTGCAAAAATTTGTTGTTTTGCACTACCGTTCAAAGGGTTTTTTAATGCAAAGTGATGTTTTTTACATAAAATTATGCAAAATTGTTTATTCGTTCAGCAAAATACCGTCGAAATATTCATACAGTTCCCCGACGTTTTCAACAAAGTAATAGTTACCCGAACCGCTCTGGAAGGCTACAACACCTTTATTGCAAAGAACCAGTGAATGTTCATATCCGTTGCCGTCAATTATTGTGAGGTTATAATCCGCATAAACCGTTTCGGGTATTTCAATTGGAGTGAATCGGAGATTATTGTAAAGGGCTGCTATTCTCATAAGCTGACGGCTGTCAAGAAGGGAATAGGTGTAGTTTGTGCTGTATGATGCAAAACTGAAATCTGCGGCAACGGGTTTTTCAATCTTTTGCAGAAGACTTGCTTTCTTCACTGTTTGCTTTGTGACGGTGAATTCTATTTCAAACCCTGCCGATTCGGTTATTTCAAAATTTTTGCCGATAAACGGTCTGAGCCTGTATCTGCCGTTTTCAGGGTTATTAATATATTTGTCAAGATGATAATACTCAGGAATACTGCGTTTTGCATCATAATCCAGAGTAGCGGTTTTACCGGGGTCAATTTTTCTTATCTGTACCAAATCCGTCCACTGACCGTCAACCTGTTTTTGAAGCGTGAAATCACTGCTCATATAGAAGATTTCATCGGGAGTGTATGTATAGTTGACATAAAGCATTGCGCCTGAATAGGCGGAAACCGTCAGCTCGATTCCAGCAAGTTCAAGACCGCCCTTTATATTGTTTTTTACATCCGAAAGCACATAAACGGTTTTCGGTTCGTTATCAGGCGGAGTAATCTGTTTGTCGGGAATGGTGATATAACCGCTTATATCCGACGGCGGAACAGGTGCAGGTTTGATTTTTGTTGTGCCTGCGGTGGGTTTTACATACTGATTCTTTGTTGAAATCTCTGCTTTTACGGGTTTTGAGCTTGCAGAGGTTTCATCTGTTTCTGACAGTTGAGTTTCTGATTGCTGATATTCCGTTGTATCTGCGGTTTCCGTCTGCGATTCTGCACTTTCCGATGATATATCGGGTATTTCGGATACATCCTTCGTACATGCACAGACGGAAAAGCAGATAATAAATACGAGAAAAATACATATAAAATTTTTAAAACGATTCATCTTTTGTCCCTTTCATTTTACAGCTTATCATATATTTCGGCTGTCAATAATTCATAAAGCTTTTTACCGTTACCGTTCACATAATTTCTTCCGTTGACATTGATAACACCGTCGTCATAGATAATGAAACTGTATTTATATCCCTTGTTGTCGATAACCGTTACCCTTGCGGCTTTTTCTTTAAGAATACCCGTAGGCTTTTCTTCCTCAAAGCCGCCTTGATTATAAAGCTCTGCAATTTCAGCAAATTCATTCTTACTGAAAACTGTATAGTGGAAGTTATCGCGGTCTTTTGCCCTTACGTCAATCTGAACGGGCGTGCCTTCAAAGCCGAATGCATCGTGTTCCGTTATCATATAAGCCTTTACGGTGAACTCGATTATGATATTGTCTTTGGTTTCACTGATAACAGGCAGGTGAACGCGGTATGTTCCGCCCTCTAAATTCAGATAGAATTTATCTGTATAGAGTTGTGCGGGGCTTGTGTTACCCGGCTCTGTAAACCATGCATCAAGAGCTTCACGTTTTTTGATTTGTTCAACGCTTTGCCACTGACCGTCAACAAGCTTATCCATAGTGTAGTCTTCCGTATAACCTACTGTTTCGTTACCCTCATTAAGAAAACTGATATGGAAGAATGTGTCTGAAACAGAGAAGCCTATAAGCCTGAAACCGTCGGCAGGGGAAGTGAACTTGATTTTGCTTACAATATATTCGAGTGCGGAATCGGGATCGGCATATTTATCTGCCTTTGTTGTCAGCAGATTGGGGTTTTTAGCAAATATATGCGTTGAGGTTTCATAGCCCGATTCAATCATAGTGCCCATAGCTGTTGTGTAGGTTTCGCTGATATAATCAAAAAGCTCATCTGAATTAAGCGCAATATCGGGATGCTTGGTGTACTCCGCATTGCCGTCGGTGATAAGATTGCCGTAGATAGTGAAATTGTAGCTTCTGCCTTTTTTATCTGTCATTTCAACGGCATAAGCTTCCATATATTCGGAATATCCTATTTCTTTGTTGTCATAAGAAAATACAGCTTTATCAAGAAGCTTTCCGATTTGTTTAAGATTTTTTTCGCTGAGAGTTATTTTGTTCAGAACAGAATTGCAAGGGTAAATTTCACCCGACACAAACTCTTCTCTTGTTACCTCAAACAACCCGGGATTATATCCCGCATTCAGGTTATCATAAGTAAGCGAAGGCTTTGTGAATGCTGAGGGAGAAAGGTCATCAACTCTGAATTTAACAAAGTATTCCTCATAAGTGTTGCTGTTGTCGGTTAAAACAAAAAACTTGATTTCGTATTCGCATTCTTCAAGCTTGTCAATGAACTTGGAGAGATATGCAAAATAAAGAACTTCTCTGCCTGCATGCTTGCCTGACGGCACAAAAACGGCGTCTGAATCGGAAAGTGTTTTTGATTCGAGAGGTATTCTTTCACCGTCAACAATTTTGGTAAGTTCATAGTAATCGCTTATTCTGAATTGCTTTACGGAATCGCAGGAAAAACTGATTACCGCGACAGGATTATTGTAACAGTCTCCTGCAAGCTCAAAGTGCTGTGCTTCAAGCCCGTCAAGGACAGTGCCGTTGAAATAAGATTCAAAAATACCTTTTGTATATATTCTTATCTTTGAATACTGGGCTTTCAGCTGCTTTTCTGCGCGTCTGTATGCTCTGTCACGCACTTCAAAATCATACCGTACCGTTTCAGGAAGCTGAGGTATTTCACCCTCAACATCTTCAATATATAAAAGTTTACCGTCTTTATCAAAGCTTGCCTTGAAACCGCTTGTAGGAGGAATTTCCGTAGGATACAGATATTCTTCTTCATACCCGATAAGGTGTTCATAGCTTATATCAAAGTGAAAAAGTCTTTTACGACCGTAAACCGTTGTTGTGCCGTCTGCCTCAGCTTCGGTTACGGCTATTTTTGAGCCTGCGGTGTAAATCATATAGTCATTGGTTCCGTACTGATAAGCCTCGGCTGAAAACATTTCTTCAAGACGGGCTTCAATCTGACTCTGCATATCGTTCATAACAGCTTCGTCGTTTTTGCTTTTTTCGAAAATACCGTTTGTAAGACATACGGCAGCCGCAACAACGCAAAGAACAACGCAGATGATAACCGCAATAATTTTAGGCTTCTTAAAACCCAGAATATTTTTTACTCGCTTTTCAACGCCGTTTTCACCGAATGAAAGGGGAGTGCCGAATGAAAGTTTTTTATCTGCACCCACGCTGACAAGAGTAAAGCTGTATGCTTTTTTTGCTTCGACACCCAGTTTTTTCAGTACATTTTCATCGCAACTCATTTCCATATCGTGAATTGCAAGTGTGTATCCTATCCATACAAACGGGTTGAACCAGTGAAGAATAAGAATGATGAATGCAATGATTCTTGTGATATGATCAAAGCGGCGGATATGATTTTTTTCGTGCATAAGCACATATTTAAGCTGGTTTTCGCTCATACCGCAGGGCAGATAAATTCTCGGACGGATTACACCGAAAACAAAGGGCGAGCGTATGGCATCACACTCAAAAATATTATCTCTGAATTTTGTTGCAAATTTTATATGATTTCTGATTTTTATAACGGAAACAATACCGTAAACAGACATCGCAATAATGCCTGCAACCCATATCAGACAGGCGGCAGTCATTAAAATCTGCATTGGATTTATGCTTGCCGTGGGCTGTGCGGAAGGTAATACCGTGTTGATAACCGTATCAGCAGCGGGTATGCCCGTGTTGACTTCGGGTATAAGCATCATACCTATATCCTGCGGTATATAACCGTTGGCGGTAGTACCTGCCACGGATGATTCTGCGGCAGGGGGTGAAATAAAATTGAATATGCTGATTATTGAGGAAAATGAAAACGGACACAAAAGCCTTAATCCTGCGATTGTCCACAGACTGTAAGAAAAAATCTTCGGCGCTTTTTTCAGTATCAGACGCAAAAGCAGTATTGCGGCGATTATGTAACTGCCCGTAATGCTCATATTAAGGACTGTAATAAAAACATTTTCAAAAGATATGTTCATAATTATCCCTCCTTATGAGAGTTGATAAGCTCCGTAAGACGCAGAGCCTCCTTTTCACTTAGCTTTTTACCTCCAAGAAAAGAGGCGAGGAATGAAGGCAGTGAGCCGTCAAATGTACGCTCCACAAAGTTTTCACTTTCGTTTGCCTGCACCTTTTCTTTCGGTACGAGCACGGTAACAACAGCGTTTTCATTCATAATAAGCCCTTTTTCACACATCTTGCGTATTGCGTTGTAGGTTGTGGATTTTTTCCAGCCAAGTCTTTCTTTGCAAAGCTCAACAAGTTTTCCTGAATTTACGGGCGCACTGTCCCATACAACACACATAAACTTATATTCGCTGTCCCATAATGCCAGGTCGCTCATAATATCTCCCCGTTTCATAAATATGATGGTTTGCAGTTACAAACCTCAGTTAAAGTTTATAATTACAAACCTTGTTTGTCAATACCCTGAACCGATATTTGTAACATTGCATAAACTGAGATATCGTTTTTGGTAAAAACAAACAAACCGCAGGCTCACGGGACAAAGAGCCTGCGGTTTGCACAAGGTAATTTACTTATCTTTCTTTTTCTTTATGAGGAGTACTGCTGCTGCGGAAACTGCAAGAGCTGCAAATGCTGCAAGCCCTGCCGCTGATGAGCCGGTGTCGGGAATGTCCGTATCTTTTGCGGACCACTTTGCTTCAAATGTAAGGTCATTCTTAGGCATTTTATCGGGAATTTCGGGTGTCCAGCCTGCAAAATCGTATCCTTCCTTTTCAGGTGCTGTGGGTACGGTTATTTTCTTGCCTGCTTCAACATTGTAGGTTTTATAAACCTTGCCGTCAACCTTGAAGGTTACTTTGTAGGTTTTTGTAATGTTGCCCACTATTGATGAAAGACCGATAACCGCAATGATACCGCCTACGATTGAAAGACCGGTAATTGCGGCGGCGGTAAGACCGATTGCACCGCCTGCGATAAGCACACCGCCGATAAGCACGGTAACAAAATCTTTGTCAACTTCATACTGAGCTTCAAACACAAGGTCCTCGGCAGGCATTACTTCGGGAATTTCAGGGCTCCAGCCTTTGAATTTATGTGCAAATTTTTCGGGGTTCTTTTCTGGCACGGGAATTTTATCGCCTTCCGTAACCTCATATGCCGCATAGGATTTATCCTTGCTCATCATATAAGTTACATTGGCATTTTTGAGCCACTTTGCGGTGACAGTAAGGTCTGATGAAGGCACCGTTTTATATTCATAAACATTCTTGCCGTTTTCGTCAAACCATCCTGCAAACTTATATCCTTCTTTTTCGGGGTCAACGGGTACTGTTTCTTCAATGCTTGAACCGAAGGGTACGGTTGCTTTTTTTGCTTCTGTACCGTCAGACATAAATGTAATATTTATATCTTTAAGTTTCCATGATGCAGATGCTTCAAGGTTGTTTTCGGGCATTGTTTCAGGAAGCTTATCCTGATTTTCATTGATAACCCATCCGTTGAAAATATGACCTTCCTCTGCTTCGGGAGCCTGAGGAGGCTGAATTGTTTCGCCTGCCTTGTAGGTCTGAGTGTCACCGTATTTTTTACCGTTTGAATAGTAGGTAACGGTGTATTCCTTGACAGGTTCTTCTGTTTCAGGTGTCTCATTTTCATTTGTTTCGGGCTGTGTAACGGTTGTTTCACCGTTATCTGTCACCTCTGCCGCAAAGCCCGAAAGGGGAGTTGCGGTCAGGATGAATGCGAATGCAAGAAGCATCGCAAAAAAGCTTTTGGTTCTTTTCATTTTATTCCTCCGTTTTATATGAATGAATTTTGAAAGTGCTTTATGCGGTGTCCCCCTCCGCACACTTTCAAATTGCGATAAAATTATAGCTTTTCCGCAGACTTCATTCAATTATTCCGCTGTTAACTTTGTATGAACAGCGGTAAAACTTTTTGTGGATATAAAATGAACTTTTGTGAAAACAAACGGATATCTTTTTAAAATTTTACATACTTTGTATTATTTGGAAGAAACGGGTTTTTCTTCACCGTCAAGAAGCCGTGCTATATTTGCTCCGTGCATAATGATTATAAGTACGGAGCAGGATGCCGCAAACATAAAGTTGAAAATGTTTTTGCCGTCAGTCATAAAATAAGCAAGCAGGGGATAAAGCACGGCACATGTGCAGGATGCCAACGAAGCAGTTCTGGTTATGAGTGCAATAACAGAAAAGACCGCAATAAGCACGGCGGCAGTGGCAGGCATCACTGCGGTTGCGGCACCTGCCGCAGTTGCAACACCCTTACCGCCTCTGAAACCGAAAAATACAGGAAAACAGTGACCGACCTGAGCAAAGAATCCCGCAAAGTAAACACATACATACGGAGCTTCAAAAAACATAACAAAGCATCTCGCAATGATTACGGAAATAAAACCTTTAAGAAAATCAAGAAGAAAAACAAGTACGGCGGCTTTCTTACCGGATGTGCGTAGCACATTTGTCGCACCTGCATTGCCGCTGCCTGCATTGCGTATATCCTTGCCTGTCATCTTTTTTGAAAGTATAACCGCAAAACTGACACTGCCGATAAAATAGGATAAGACTGAGCTTAATATTGTTAATTTCAAAAAAATCACCCGTTGGTTATTTTAACCGACGGGTGATAATTTTATTTACTTACTTTTTTGCGTATTTCTTCAATACTCATTTCGGTGAGAGTGCCTTTTCTTGCATGAAAGCATTTCTGCCCCAATTCAAAAATATGAATATCATTCTTTAAAGAATCTGAATAAACGTTGATGAATTCCGCATCGGGTAATGTTTCGGCAAGTCTTAAAGGTTTCTGTTTATCTTTACAGTTGAATCCGTATATCTTACCGGTTTTCGGGTTCATTCTTGTTGCAATCAGCCTGTGCACACCGTATTTTTCGCAAATGGGTTTAAGGAAAAATTCGGGTGATGCGGAGCATACAACAACGGGTCTTTCTCTGTTTTCGGGATTGAAAATGGGGTAAATATTTTTTTGTTGTTTTTCCCAGAACTTCTTTGCCATTTTTTCTCCGTTGATAAAAGGAAGAAATGAAAAACATCTGCCCTTGAATTTATCGCCGAAGCCGAGAAAGAAAAGCATCAGATTGAACAGAAGCCAGGGGGCAAGGACAATCAGGTAAGGTCTGTGAAGAATACAGTAAAACAGAAATACCGTTTCCGAATCCCAAGGATAAACCGTTTTGTCAAAATCGTAAAGGTCAAATTTTTCAGGCATTGAAGGTCACCTTTTTGCCGTCAAGCTCAATTTCTTTTTCTTTACCATCAACAATAACGGTGAACTTTCCTTTACCTTCAAGGCTGTAATTTGCTACCTTGCCGTTTTTCCACTCAATGTCAACAATAACATTGCCCTTTGCAAGCAGACCGCTTACCTTACCGTTTTTCCACTTTGAGGGCAGTGCGGGAAGAATGTAGATTCTGCCGTTGTAGCTCTGCATAAGCATTTCGGTAATACCGCTTACAAAACCGAAGTTACCGTCAATCTGGAAGGGGGGATGAGCATCAAAAAGGTTTTCATATGTGCCGCCGCCTTTGGTGTAGTTTATGCCCACACTCTTAACGGGACGGAGCTGTAATTCGATAAGTTTTAGTGCGTGATCGCCGTCAAAAAGTCTTGCCCAGAAGTTGATTTTCCAGCCAAGGCTCCAACCTGTACCGTTATCGCCTCTGCGTTCAAGGGTTCTGCGGCATGCCTTTGCAAGCTCAGGTGTACCGTCAACGGTAATAAGGCGTGCAGGGTGAAGTGCATAGAGATGTGAAACATGTCTGTGATGAATTTCAACCTCGGGATAATCGTCGTCAAATTCAAGAAGCTGACCGTCGCTGCCAAGCTTGAAATCTGCCATGTTTGCAACTGTATTTCTGAGTTCAGCCGCAAAATTACTGTCAGTGCCGAGAATGTCACAAGCCTTGATACAGTTTTCAAAAAGCTCACGGGCAATGGACATTGACATTGTTGAATACTTTGCAACGCAGCAGGGCTTGCCTTCATATTCAAAAGTGTTTTCGGGTGATGTACCGGGTGCAAGAACAAGCTTGCCTTCGTATTCAGTCATAATGTCAAGATAAAATTCAGCCGCTTTTTTCATTACGGGATATGCGGTTTCTTTCAGGTACTCAACATCGTTTGTATACTCGTAATGATCAAAAAGATGCTCGCAGAGCCAGCCTGACGAGCCATGCCAGAATGCCCACTGTGCACTGCCTGCTACGGGAGTTGAAAGACGCCACAGGTCAACATTGTGGTGAGAAGTCCAGCCCTTTGCACCGTACTGACCCTTTGCAGCATTTTCACCGCTCATGCTCAGTTCTTTAACCATTTCAATAAGGGGATAGTTTACCTCGGGCATGCGGCACATAAGTACGGGCCAATAGTTCATTTCAGTGTTTATGTTAACGGTGTAGTTTGAGTGCCAGGGAGGAGTGAGTCTGTCATTCCAGATACCTTGAAGAGTTGAAGGCTGTGAACCGATTCTCGAAGATGAAATTGCGAGATATCTGCCGTAGTTGTATACGAGAGTGATAAGCGAAAGATCGTTTTTGTCTTTTTTGAATGCGTTCAGACGCTTGTCTGTGGGAAGCTCGCCTCTGCCTTCGCCGATATCAAGTTTTACTCTGTCGTAAAGCTCGGTGTAGTCTGCTGTATGGCGGGCTTTTTCTTCGCTGTAATCATTCACTGCTGCAAGGGTATCAAGGCAGGGTTTCATATATTCCTTACCTTCAAGGAAAGGATGCTTGTTCCAACCGTTGAAGCTTGTTTCGCTTGCAAAGAAAAGCACAGCTTCGGTTGCATCGGTAACGCTGATTCGATTTTCAACAGTTTTGACAGTGCCGTCGGTTACAACCTTTACAGCTGCCCTGAAACGCATACCTCTCATTTCGGGCTCATCAAAATATTTTTTATTGCTTGCTTCGTTATCAATATTGTTTTCACCGTGACATTCACCGTCAAGAATAACGGTGTTACCCTCTGCTACGCTGTTACTGCGGAGCTTTGATGTAAGACCGAAGGTGAAACTCATTTTTCCGCCTTCTGCGGTAAGCTTTGCAGCTATAATCTTAGAAGGATATGATGCAAAATACTCTCTTGTATATCTGACTCCGCCTCTGGTATATTCAACACCTGCAACCGCATTTTCAAGGTCAAGATATCTTCTGTAATCCTTTACTCTGCCTTTGCCTTCGAATTCTATTTCAAGGTTACCGAGGGGCATATAAGCCTGACTCCATGTGCTCTGGAAGTTGGTTTCAATTTCTTTTTCTGCTTCGTGAAGTCTGCCTGCGAGAGCAAGGTCACGGGCTTTCCTGAATGATTCGGGAGCGCCTTCCTTTACTGTATTTTTCGGTCTGCCGTTCCAGAGCTGGTCGTGGTTAAGGCAGAGTGTCTCTTTTGATGTTGTGCCGTAAATCATCGCACCCAATGTGCCGTTGCCTATGGGGAGGCTCTGAGTCCATGCTTTTGCCGGTGAGTTGTACCATAACATTGTTGATGATGACATAAGGAATCTCCTTTTTACTGTGGTTTGAGATTATTATACAATATCGGTTTAAAGTAGTCAATCAATAAAAATGAAAGAAATCCTGCAAAAACAGTATTTTCTCCTTGCATTTTATTCTTTAATGTTGTAAAATACATCCCGTATGAAGTATTAAAGAGGTACGGTTATGTCAGAAAATTTTCAGGCTAAATTGGAAGAAGTATACGGCAGTCTTTCGAAAGGACACAAAAAAATTGCCGACTACATAACAACAAACTATGAAAAGGCTTCGTTTATGACAGCGGCAAGCCTGGGTAAGGCTGTGGGTGTCAGCGAATCAACGGTTGTCCGTTTTGCGTCAAATATAGGTTTTGACGGGTATCCCGAGTTGCAGAAGCATTTGCAGGAAATGGTTAAAAGCCACCTTACGAGTGTTCAGCGTATGGAGGTTTCCGCAAGCAGATTTGAAGGGGATGACCTTATAGGCAATGCTTTTTCGGCGGATATCGAAATGATAAAAGCCACAAGAGAAGGCGTTTCCACAGAGGCATTTGAAAAGAGCGTTGAAGCAATTAACAATGCAAGAAAAATATATATTCTCGGCGTGCGGAGTTCAGCCGCAATAGCAAGTTTTGCCGCATTCTATTTCAGATACCTCAGTGAAAATGTTGTTCTTATTGATACTTCGTCATCCAGTGAACTTTTTGAGCAGATGTTCCGCATAAGCAGTGAGGATGTCTGCATTGCCATAAGTTTCCCCAGATATTCGACTCAGACAGTAAAAGCTCTGTCTTTCGCAAAAGACAGAGGAGCAACCATTATTTCCATAACCGACGGCGAAATGTCACCTATTGCTCCTTATGCAACCCATCTTCTTGTTGCTAAGAGCAATATGGTTTCTTTCGTAGATTCACTTGTTGCACCTCTCAGTCTTATAAATGCGCTTATTGCAGCGTGTGCAAGGAAGAAGAGCGATGATGTTTACAGTTATTTCAGAGCACTTGAAGAAATATGGGATGAATACCACGTTTACCGTACAGGCGGGGAGGATAAAAAATGAGAACTTCGCTGCTTGTAATAGGTGCGGGTGCCGCAGGTCTTATGGCGGCAGGTACCGCTGCCAATGAGGGTGTTGAAACCCTGATACTTGAACGCAATGAACGCCCTGCGCGCAAACTGATGATTACCGGTAAGGGCAGATGCAATGTTACAAACAACTGCAATTCGCTTCAAGAGCTTATTTCCAATGTTCCCAGAAACGGAAGATTTTTATACGGTGCATTTTCCCGCTTTATGCCTGCTGATGTCATTGATTTTTTTGAAAGCAGGGGAGTTGAACTCAAAACAGAGCGCGGCAACAGAGTTTTTCCCGTTTCCGATAATGCGTCGGATATTGTAGATGCACTTCATTCTTATGCAAGGAACAGAGCAAGAATTATGCAGGGCAGAGCCGTTGAACTTATAAAAGACGGTGACAAACTTATCGGTGTCAGAACCGATGACGGTATCGAGATTTATGCCGAGAGCATTATTGTTGCAACTGGCGGTCTTTCCTATCCGGGTACGGGTTCAACCGGTGACGGCTATGAGCTTGCAAGGCGGGCAGGTCATAATATAACTGACCTTGTTCCTTCTCTTGTGCCCCTTGAAATTCACGAAGGATTCTGCACCGACCTTATGGGACTTTCGCTCCGTAATACCGCAATAAAGGTTGTTGATGCCGATAACGGTAAAACGGTTTATACGGATTTCGGTGAAATGCTTTTCACTCATTTCGGTGTGTCGGGTCCTATGATTCTCAGTGCATCGGCACATATGAGAAATATGAAAAGCGGAAAATATAAGATTTATATTGACCTTAAACCTGCATTGACGCCTGAACAGCTTGACGCAAGAATACTCCGTGATTTTTCTGAAAACATAAACAGAAATTTCATTAATGCGCTTAATTCATTGCTACCCAAAAAGCTTGTTCCTGTTATTGTAAAGCTCAGCAAAATACCTCTTTCAACCAAGGTTAATCAGATTACCAAGGAGCAGAGGCAGAATCTTGTTCAGCTTCTCAAAGGAATGTGTATAACCGTTACGGGATTCAGACCTGTTGCGGAGGCAATTATCACATCGGGCGGCGTTGATGTATCTCAGATTAATCCCAAAACAATGGAATCAAAGCTTGTTGACGGCCTTTATTTTGCAGGTGAGGTTATTGATGCTGATGCATATACAGGCGGATTCAACTTGCAGATTGCTTTTTCAACAGGACGTCTTGCGGCACTGAGTGCTGCCGAAAAAATAAAAGAAAACAGGGAGTACAGCTATGAATAACGTTATTAATGTTGCCATAGACGGTCCTGCCGGTGCAGGTAAAAGTACCGTTGCCCGTGCAGCCGCAAAAGAAATAGGATTTATTTATGTTGATACAGGTGCTCTTTACCGTGCAGTAGGTGTCAATGCGCTGAGAAAAGGCATTGATACCAAAGACAAGTCTGCGGTAGCTGCAAGCCTTTCAGATATAAGCGTTGATCTTGTGTTTGAAAACGGTGAACAGAAAGTGTTGCTTAACGGCGAGAATGTTTCTGTTGAAATCAGAACACCTCCTGCATCAATGGCGGCCTCCGATGTATCCGCAGTGCCTGAGGTGCGTGCTTTTCTTTTTGATTTGCAGAGGGATATTGCAAAAAGGAACAGCTGCATTATGGACGGCAGAGATATAGGAACTGTTGTTCTTCCTGATGCAAAGGTCAAAATTTTCCTTACCGCATCACCCGAAGAAAGAGCAACCAGACGTTATAAGGAGCTTATCGAAAAAGGTACTGATGTAAAGTATGAGGATGTACTGTCCGAACTTATCGAGAGAGATTATAACGATTCTCACCGTGAAATTGCTCCTCTCAGACCTGCCGAAGACGGTGTTATTCTTGATACAACCGGTCTTTCGCTTGATGAATCCGTCAATTCCATTATCAAAATCATTAAGGAGAACATATAATGAAAGGTTTCGATTACTCAAAAGTCAAAGAAGAAGAGGAGCTTTACGATAAACTCCGTCCTCTCGGTCACAAAATTATAAATAAATGCTACAAAGTAAACTATATCGGCACTGAAAACATTCCTGAAGAAGGCGGCTTCATTATCGCTTCAAATCACCTCAGAGCTCTTGACCCTCTTTATATTGCCCTTGGCGTTGAAAAGCGTCAGATTTATTTTATGGGCAAGCAGGAACTTTTCCGTAAGCCCATCATAGGCACACTGTTCAAGAAAGCAAACGGTTTTCCTGTTGTGCGCGGCAGGGGAGATAAGGAAGCTGTTGAATATGCAATAAGAGTTGTTCAGGAAGGCCATATTCTCGGTATTTTCCCCGAAGGTACTCGCTCAAAGGATTTGAAGCCTTCAAGGGCAAAATCCGGTATCGGTCTTATTGCCAGAGAGGCAAAGGCTGATATTCTTCCCGTTTCTATTTATAACCGTGACGAAATGAAAAAAGGTTCAAGACTTACAATAAGATTCGGTGAAGTTATTCCCTATGAGGAACTTGGTTTTACCGAAGCAGGTTCAAGAGAAGAAGTGAAGAATTGCGCAAAAATTGTTATGGATAAAATAGTTAAGCTCTGGGGGATGGGACATTGCGAATAACCCTTGCCGAAACAGCGGGCTTCTGCTTCGGTGTTGACCGTGCGGTGAATATGGCATATGAACTTGCATCAAAGAATATTCCCACAGCAACTCTCGGTGAGCTTATACATAACAATTTTGTTACATCCGAGCTTGAAAGTAAGGGTGTAAGGATGATTGAAACACCTTCTCAGACAGAAAAGGGTGAAACAGTTATTATCCGTGCTCACGGTGTAGGCAGATATATCTATAATGAACTGGAAAAAGCAGGAGCAAATGTATGCGATGCAACATGTCCGTTTGTAAAAAAAATCCATAATATTGTTGCAGAAAATTCATCGGAGGATGTACCCGTATTCATAGCAGGTGACCCCAATCATCCTGAGGTTATGGGCATAAAAGGTCACAGTAACGGCGAAGTTCATATTTTTAACAATGCAGCTGAACTTGAAAAATTTTTACAGAGTAACCGGGCATTGTGCGAAAAAAGAATTATAGCGGTTTCACAGACAACTTTTTCGCAAAAAGAATGGAAAAAATGTAAAGAAAAAATAAAAATATACTGTACAAACCCAAAAATTTTTGATACAATATGCAGTGCAACCCGAAAAAGGCAGGATGAAGCTGCCGAGATATCAAAGCAAAGCGATATGATGATTGTTATCGGCGGGCGGCACAGTTCAAACACCGTAAAGCTTAAAGCGGTGTGCAGTGAAAACTGCGAAACACATTTGGTGGAAAGAGCCGACGAGCTCAGGACCATAGATTTTTCCCAAAGCGCCGTAATCGGCGTCACGGCAGGGGCATCAACCCCTTCCGCAATAATTAAGGAGGTACTTTTAGAAATGTCCGAAATCGTAAACGAAACCACAAATATGCAGGTAGAGGAGGTGCCTTCTGAAGCAGCAGTTATAACAGACGATATGGATTTTTCCGAAGCACTTGAAGCTTCTCTGAGCAGCATGAGCACAGACCAGAAAGTCAAGGGCGTTGTTATGGGTATCACACCCACAGAAATCCAGGTTGATATCGGCAGAAAGCATGCCGGCTACATTCCTATGGATGAATACAGCGCAGATCCCAATGCAAATGCAGCAAAAGAACTCAAAATCGGTGACGAAATCGATCTTATTATTATGAAGACTAACGATGCAGAAGGAACCGTTATGCTTTCAAAGAAGCGTTTCGATGCACAGAATGCATGGACTGACATAATTGCCGCTGAAGAAGACGGCAGAATCCTTGAAGGCACAGTTGCAGAAGTTGTTAAGGGCGGCGTAAGAGTTGTTTCAAACGGCGTTCGCGTATTTATCCCTGCTTCACATGCTACTGAGCGCAGAGATGAAAACCTTGAAGATCTTCTCAAAACAACAGTTAAGTTCCGCATCATCGAAGTTAATAAGCAGCGCAGAAGAGCAGTTGGCTCAATCCGCTCAGTTCTCAAGGATGCAAAGAAGGAAGCTTCAGAAGCTTTCTGGGCACAGGCAGCAGAAGGTCAGCAGTACACAGGTACTGTTAAGTCAATGACAACATACGGTGCATTTGTTGATATCGGCGGCGTTGACGGTATGGTTCACATTTCAGAAATGTCATGGAAGCGTATCAAGAACCCTGCTGAGATTTTTGAAATCGGTCAGGAAGTTGTTGTTTATATCAAGTCTCTTGACGCTGAGAAGAAGAAGATTTCTCTCGGTTACAGAAAAGACGAAGACAATCCCTGGGAGATTCTCAAGAAGAACTATCCCGAAGGTTCAGTTGTTGAAGCAGAAGTTGTTGGTATGACAACATTCGGTGCTTTTGCAAGAGTTATCCCCGGTATTGACGGCCTTATCCACATCTCACAGATTGCTGACCGTCACATCAGCAAACCTCAGGATGTACTTAAAGTCGGCGAAACCGTAACCTGCAAGATTACCGCTATCGATTACGATAAGAAGCGTGTAAGCCTTTCAATCCGTGCTCTCATTGAGCCCGCTGAAGAAGCAGTTGAAGAAGTGGCAGCAGTTGAAGAAGCTCCCGCTGAGGAAGCAGCTGAATAATATTTGATTATATGCCGCCCGCAGTTTTCTGTGGGCGGTTGTTTTTGGAGTGATACATATAAAAAAGGAAAAGATTCTCGGTCCCTTTTTCTGCCTGCTTGCGGCGGTTGTATGGGGACTTTCGTTTGTTGCACAAAGTGAAGGTGCACAGATTGGCACATTTACATTCAATGCATTGAGAATGCTTCTTGGCGGAATAGTTCTTATTCCCTTCGCCTTTATCAGCGTTCTGAATGACAGGAAAAAGATGCCTGACAGCGCAGAAAAAAAGATTCCCGTAAAGGAAATTTTTATCGGAAGCGTATGCTGTGCAATTCCTTTCTTTATAGGCTGCAATCTTCAGCAGCATGCTTTCTTTCTCGGTCTTGAAGCAGGTAAAGTAGGCTTCATAACCGCACTTTATATGGTGCTTGTTCCCATTGCAGGAATTTTTCTTAAACAGAAGCTTCGCTTTAACATCTGGATTGGTGTTGTTCTCGGAGTGATAGGTTTATATATAATCAGTGTTCCCGCAGGCGGATTTTCAATCGGTTCGGGTGAACTGATTACAATTTGCGGAGCATTTGCATTTGCGGCACACATTCTTGTTATTGACCATTTCTGCAAAAAGGTCAACAACATCGCATTATCCTGTGTTCAGTATCTTATTGCAGGTATTGTGTCAGCGATATTTATGTTTGTTCTTGAAGAACCGAATATGGAGTCAATCAAAGGTGCAGGTATTGAAATTGCCTATGCAGGTGTTATGAGCTGCGGTGTTGCGTTCACAGCGCAGATTTTCGGTCAGAAATATTCCAATCCTACCGTGGCTGCACTTCTTCTCTGTCTTGAATCGGTTTTTGCCGTGCTTTTCGGTTGGATTCTGCTCAGCCAGGCTCTTTCTTCCAGAGAACTTATCGGTTGCGTGATAATGTTTGTTGCGATTTTGTTTACTCAGATTCCCACAGAAATTTTTCTTAAACCTTTTAAGCGAAAAGCAAAATAAAAAGGGGTATTAACGATGTTTATAAAAATCATTTCGTTAATTATGTCTGCTGTTATGGCGGCTGCAAGTTTTGTTTACAATTCTTTTGACAGTGTTATTGATACTGTTTCAGAATTTATTTACGGCTTGCCTTATACATCTCAGTCTATCAAATATGATTTTTTCAGTGAAATTGATGACGGTGATGTTGTTGCTCTGAGTGAAGAAAAAGGCTTTGTAAGAGATAAGCTTGCTGTTTTTGTCAGCTCCGATATGAAATTTTCAGATAAGGTTAACCTTATGGGTACCTGCGGAGGAATTGTTTCGGGCTGGTGTATGCCTGCGGATCTGTTTGTAATTTCATATCCGGCTATGACTTATGATCAGGCGGTTTCAAAGTGTGAAAAGCTTGAAATGCTTAACGGCGTTGAACTTGCCGTTCCCGTAATGGCATCAAAAACCGAACCTGATGTTACACCTGCCGACAGCTTTGATACTGCAAATGAGCCTGATTTTGATTGGAATGAACTTGTTCCCTCTGGAAGTAATTGGTGGCTTGAAGCAATTGATGCAAGGCAGGCATGGGATTATGCCGATTATTTTTCAAGGATTAATATAGGTATACTTGATTCGGGATTTGATACCGAACATCCCGAACTTTCAGGTAAAATACTGTTTCCTGACAGTAAGCAGGCACGCAGAAATGTTCCCGATAACCATGGCACCCATGTTGCGGGTATAGTTTCAGCAAACCACAATGGTCAGGGTGTTGCGGGTATATGTGAAAATGCAAACCTTATCTGTATTGACTGGATGCCCGATACACTTCAACTGTGGAGTACGGATATTTCTATTTTTTTCGGATTTTCAACCCTTGTAAAATTTGGTGCAAAGGTTATTAACCTTTCTCTCGGAACATCGGGTTCAAAAACAAGTAACAGTATGGGATTTTTTGAGGCGGTGTTTGAAACTGCCGCAACCTCGTATATGATGGCATCTCTTTTGTCGAAAGGCTATGATTTTATTGTTGTTCAGTCAGCAGGTAACGGCGATTATCTTGGTGATCCTGTGGATGCACACAATAACGGCCGTTTTTGTGCATTGAACGAAGACAATATATTTGTCGGTTCAAAAAAAGTTTCGCCATCCGACATTCTTGACAGAATTTTTATTGTTGCAAGTGCAACAAATAACGGTGACGGTACATTCACACAGTCAAGCTTTACCAATGTAGGCAGAAGCGTTACCATTGCCGCACCGGGTGAAAATATATACAGCAGCAGTCTTGACGGAGGATATGAATATCTGTCAGGCACTTCGATGTCAGCACCCGTTGTAACCGGAGTTGCTTCACTTGTGTGGTCTGTAAATCCGTCATTTACGGGTCCTCAGATTAAAGAGATACTTTGCTCATCTACCGACAGAGTTGCTGAGGTGTTTACGGAATGGGATTACTGGTATGATGTTGAAACTCTGGAATATCCTATGGTAAATGCAAAGCTTGCTGTTGAAGAAGCGATAAGACGCACAGATTCAACCGTAGGTACAGTCAGCGGTAAAATCGTCGGCGACGCAGCGGAAATTTCAGTTAACGGAATTTCTCATACGGTATTTTCGGATGGTACATACTCTTTTGTTGCACCTGAGGGTGCATACACGGCGGAGGTATATTCTGCCGACGGAGGTCTTGTCGGTACATTCGGGATGGTAGTTGTTGCAGGTCAGACTGTGACGGCAGAGGATTTTGTTGTTGAAACTGAAAATGAGTCGGAAGGAGATATGTGATATGGCAGAAATCAAAAAGCATTGGTATAAGGAAATGGCGGTCTATCAGATATGGCCACGAAGCTTTAAAGACGGAAACGGCGACGGTATAGGCGATATAAAGGGCGTTATGGAAAAACTTGATTACATCAAGAGCATCGGTGTTGATGCAATCTGGTTTTCGCCTCTTTATAAGTCGCCCCAGCATGATTACGGCTATGATATTGCCGATTATAAATCAATAGCTCCCGAATACGGCACTATTGAAGAATTCAAGGAGCTTCTTGATGCGGCTCACAGCAAGGGTCTTAAAGTCATAATGGACCTTGTAATCAACCACACCTCTGATGAACACGAGTGGTTCAAAGAAAGTCAGAAAGGTCACGATAATCCTTATCACGACTATTATTTCTGGCGCAAAGGTAAAAAAAGCGGCGGCAAAAAGCCACCCAACAACTGGCTTTCAACATTTGCAGGTCCCGGTTGGCACTACAATGAAAACCTTGACGAATGGTATCTTACCCTTTTTGCAAAGGAACAGCCCGACCTCAATATGGATAACCCCAAGGTCCGCGAAGAAATCAAGGATATTATCCGTTTCTGGCTTGATATGGGTGTTGACGGTTTCCGTGAGGATGTTATTACATTTATTTCAAAGAAGGAAGGTCTGCCCAACGGTTTTCCCATTCCCGTTGCCTGCGGTATGGAGCATTATAAATGCGGTCCTCATCTTGATGAATATCTGAAAGAATTTAGAGCAGTTACAGATAATTATGACTGTATGACCGTAGGTGAAGCACCTATGATGACTCCCAAGCTTGCGCTCCGCTTTATAAGAGAAGGTGCAAATCAGACTCTCAATATGATGTTTAACTTCCAGCATATGGAAGCGGATTCATTTATGGTAAGCTGGGTTCCCATGCCTTTCAGCCTTAAAAAGCTTAAAAATGCATATAGCAGATGGCAGAATAAGCTTTACGGCATTGCCTGGAATGCAAATTATATCGAAAACCACGACCAGCCCAGAATCATCAGCCGTTACGGTGATGTGAATTACAGGGTTGAAAGCGGCAAGATGCTTGCAACGATGTATATCTGTCAGAGCGGAACCCCCTTCATCTATCAGGGTCAGGAAATCGGTATGGTTAACATTAAGATGAACAGTGTTGACGATTATACCGATACTCAGGTGAAGAGTACATATCAGCTTTTCAAAAAGCTGGGCTTTTCTGATAAAATGTTCCTTAAAGTAGCTAACCGTGCATCCCGTGACAATGCAAGAACTCCCGTTCAGTGGAGTGCGGAGAAAAATGCAGGTTTCACAACAGCAGATGACGCCTGGTTCAAAGTTAATCCCAACTATACCGAGATCAATGTTGAAGCAGCGGAAAATGATGAAAACTCAATTCTCAACTATTACCGTAAGCTTCTTAAATTCCGTAAGGAAAATGAAATCTGTATTTACGGTGATTTTAAACTTCATTATAAGAACAGCCGTAATCTTTTTGTCTATGAGCGTAACTATGAAGGTAAGCGTATGCTTGTCATAAACTCATTTACGGATAAGCCTGTTCATTTTACCGCACCCGCAGGATTTGATTTGTCAAAGGGTAAGCTTATGCTTTCAAACTATGATGTTCAGCAGGATAAGACACTCAACACCTTTGAAACGAAGCCTTACGAAACAAGAGTATATCTTTTTGATTAAAAAACGAGCCTCGCAGTCAAACTGCGAGGCTTATTTTATAATGTTTTTCTGTATTCTTTGGGAGTTTTACCGGTTATCTTCTTAAAGGTTTTTGCAAAATAGTTCACATCGTAAATTCCGCAATGCTGCGCTATGGTCTGAATCTGAAGGTTTGTTGTTGTAAGAAGATAAGCGGCATTTTTGATTCGTTTTTCAGCAACATATTCAGTCAGATTCTTGCCCGTTTCCTTTTTGAAAAGAGATGAAAGGTAGCTTGCGTTTACATTGAGGAGCGAGGAAAACCTTTTCAGGCTAAGATCTGCCGTCAGGTCAGCATCAATAAGGGTTATAACCTTCTGAACAAGCAGGGAATAATCCTTTGATGAATGTTTTTTCACCAGTTTGCAATATTTGCGGACCATTTCTTTCATAAGCTCTGTTGCGTCATGCTGTGAACGCACAAGCTCAATTCTCTGAGCAAATTCAGTTGATACACTATCAATGTAAAATGGATGAACAGAACCCATTTCAGCGCTTTTTCTGAGAATGGTGTTGCTTATAATCAGATAGTTTTTCATATTTCTGACAGGGTCATCGGTTCTTTTTTCCAATGAAATCATTGAAGCGTGGCTGAACATCTGCTCAACAATGTGGGTTTTGCCCTGAGCAACTGCCTGCATCATTTTTCTTTCCGCATCGTAGCGTTCTTCAAGAAGTTGAATCGAAAGCAATGCATCATCCGACTTTGCTTTAAAAGCATGTAACGAATCAGCCGAAAAAGTTTCGTCAAATTTATCCGTAATACTTTCAACAGAATAATTTGTGCTGCCGCCCCACATAACTTCGGCAAGGCTGTTGAGCAGTGCATAGAGATGACTTTCATCGTTTATGACAGGTATATTGCCGTAATATTTTGTTATCTGTGATACCGTCTGTGCAGGAAATGAGTTTTGCTCAGCAGCTTCAAGTATCATTGTCCTTGTTATTTCAAAAGCAGTGTACGGGCCTGCAATCAAAACGGTTTTTTCAGGCGCGTCAGGAAGAAGAAATGCAACATATGAACAGTAAAACTTATCCGTTGCTCTGTAAACGGTGTTTGGTTTCATTCTTTCCCACGGCTTTGAAAAGATTTTATTGTAGTTATCATTCAGTTCAAAAAATTTGCGGAGCCCCTTATCGATATTATCAGGCAGGGGAGTGCCTTCCGAAATAAGATACGAGTCAATGTGTTGGTTAGCCAGTACACGGCGGAAAAATGCAAGTTCTGAACTGTAAAACACGGTAAAAACTCCTTTTTATTATATTCGGGAGAATGCCTGATTATATTATTGTATAATTTTTAGAAAATTTCAAGAGGGAAACAAAAAAATTACTTAATTTTATGAAAAAATAACATCGTTATGCATCAATATATGTTTAGATATAATGAATGCTTACCTTAATGTCATTAAAAAGTATTTGTCATGTCATTAATAGAGGGCACTCTACATATATGGAGGGTGCTTTTTTTCGCTATTATTATACAATCTTCACCTTGACTTTAAAAAATCAAAATAGTATACTAAATTGTCTTAAAATTAGGAGTGATGAGTATGAGAAGTGTTCCCGAATATTTTGGCTGTATGGTCTTTGACGATAAGGCTATGAAGTCAAGATTACCCAAAGAAACATACAAGGCAATGAAAAAGACGATTCAGGACGGTAAGCGTCTTGATATTGCACTTGCAAACATTGTTGCAAATGCTATGAAGGATTGGGCTGTTGAAAACGGCGCAACCCACTATACTCATTGGTTCCAACCTATGACAGGTATTACCGCTGAAAAGCACGACAGCTTTATTTCGCCCAGCGGTGAAGGTTCTGTTATTATGGAGTTTTCGGGTAAAGAACTTGTAAAAGGTGAATCCGATGCGTCCAGCTTCCCTTCGGGAGGTATCCGTTCAACATTTGAAGCAAGGGGATATACTGCTTGGGACCCCACCTCATATGCATTTATAAAAGAAGATGTGCTTTGCATCCCCACTGTTTTCTGCTCTTATGGCGGCGAAGCACTTGATATGAAAACACCGTTGCTTCGTTCAATGGAAGCAATCAGCAAGCAGGCAAAAAGAATACTCAGCCTTTTTGGTCAGAACGATATCACAAGCGTTAAAACAACCGTCGGCGCAGAGCAGGAATACTTCCTTGTGGATGCCGATATGTATGCAAAGAGAAAAGACCTTATTTTTACCGGCAGAACTCTTTTCGGAGCAAAGCCCCCCAAAACCCAGGAGCTTGACGACCACTATTTCGGCTCAATCAAATCCCGTGTTGCCGCTTATATGAAAGACCTGGACGAGGAACTCTGGAAGCTTGGTATTCTTGCGAAAACAGAGCACAATGAAGCTGCACCTGCTCAGCACGAGCTTGCTCCCATATTTACAACAACCAATATTGCAACTGACCATAATCAGCTTACTATGGAGATTATGCAGAAGGTTGCAAAGAGACATAATATGATTTGTCTGCTTCACGAAAAGCCCTTTGAGGGTGTTAATGGCAGCGGCAAACATAACAACTGGTCAATTACCACAAATAAGGGCGCAAATCTTCTTGAACCCGGTGAAACACCTTATGATAACGCACAGTTTCTTCTTTTCCTTTGTGCTGTTATCAAGGCTGTTGACGATTATCAGGATTTGCTCCGTGTTTCTGTTGCCAGTGCAGGTAACGACCACCGTCTGGGTGCAGGTGAAGCTCCTCCTGCGGTTATTTCAATGTTCCTCGGTGATGAGCTTGATGAAATTCTTGAATCTATTGTAAACGACAGTGCCTACGATGCCAAAGAAAAAGTTCAGCTCAGAGTCGGTGTTCACGTTCTTCCCAGATTTGCAAAGGATGCAACCGACAGAAACAGAACATCGCCTTTTGCGTTTACCGGCAATAAGTTTGAATTCAGAATGCTTGGCTCTGCAAAGTCAATAGCCAGCGCAAACATCGTTCTCAACACCGCTGTTGCTGAATCTCTCAGATCTTATGCAGACAGACTTGAGAATGTTGATAACTTCGAAGATGCACTTCATGAGCTTATCAAAAAGACTATCAAAGATCACAAGCGTATTATCTTTAACGGAAACGGTTATGATGACGAGTGGATTAAAGAGGCTGAAAGAAGAGGTCTTTATAATCTGCCAACAACTCCCGACTGTCTTCCTTATATGATTTCTGAAAAGAATGTAAAGCTTTTTGAAGATCACAAGGTGTTCACAAGAGAAGAACTTGAAGCACGCCACGAAATCTATTTTGAGGGCTACTGCAAGACTCTTAATATTGAAGCGCTTACCGTTCTTGATATGGTCAATAAGGATATTCTTCCTGCTGTAAGTAAATATGTAGGTAAGCTTTGCAAAACAGGTGAAAGAAAGAAGCTTTTTGCGGCAGATTGCTCCTATGAGGAAGATATTATAAGAGAACTTTCAAGCCTCTCAGCGTTTATTTATAACAAAACAAATAATCTTGAAAATGTTCTTTCTTCTATTAAATCGGCAGCAAACACCGTTGAAGAAGCAAATATGTTCAGAGATACAATTATTCCTCTTATGAATGAAATAAGAAAAGCTGTTGATGAAGCGGAGAGAGCAATGTCATCCGAGTATTGGCCCTACCCCTCATATGCAGACCTGCTTTTCGGAATCAGATAACAATAAAAAATGAGGCTGTTCAAACCGAACAGCCTCTTATTTTTTTATTTGTTTGAATCGTTCTGACGGATTTCAACTCGTCTTACCTTACCGCTGAATGTTTTGGGAAGCTCATCCACAAATTCAATAATCCTGGGATATTTGTAGGGAGCTGTGTTGGTTTTGACATATGTCTGAAGCTCTTTGATGAGCTCAGGTGAGCCTTCAAATCCGGGGCGAAGAACAACCGTAGCCTTGACAACGAAGCCTCTTACAGGGTCAGGGACACCTGTAACAGCAACTTCAAGCACGGAGGGATGTTCAAGCATAACACTTTCAATCTCGAATGGTCCGATTCTGTAACCTGATGATTTTATAACATCGTCGTTTCTGCCGAAGTAAACAAATCTTCCCTGCTCATCTCTGTACGCAAGGTCGCCAGTGTGGAAGAAGCCGCCTCTGTATGCCTCAGCAGTGTCTTCATCGCTGAAATTATAGCTTGCAACAACACCGCAGGGATGTGCCTCAGGTGATTCTGCCTTGATGCAGATTTCGCCGATTGTACCTCTCTGACAGTGGTTACCTTCTTCATCGAGAATATGTACTTTAAGGCCGGGTGCGGGGAAACCGATAGCGCCGGGCATGGGTTTTGTCCAGGGATAGAGCGTGCAGATGCTTACGGGAGTTTCGCTCATTCCGAAGCCTTCGTGAATTTCAAGACCTGTTGCTTCCTTCCACTTGTTGAAGATATCCGCATTGAGTGCTTCACCTGCGGTACAGCAGTGAGTGATTGATGAAAGGTCGTATTTGCTTACATCATTCTGAAGCATAAGACGGTACATTGTGGGAGGAACGCAGAAAGTTGTAATCTGATATTTCTCAAGCTTCGAAAGAATATCGGCACCGTCAAACTTGTCAAAATCATAAACAAAGTTTGCAGTTTCGCCCATCCACTGACCGTAGTATTTACCCCAGAGTGATTTTGCCCAGCCTGAATCCGAAACGGTGAAATGCATTCCGCCGTCAACAACTCTGTGCCAGAAAACACCTGTCATAATATGACCGAGGGGATACTTGAAGTCATGTGCAATGATTTTCGGGTAACCTGTTGTGCCTGATGAGAAGTTGATAATCATTGTATCATCAACTGTTGTGTCAGCATCACCGACAGGTCTTGTCCAATCTTCACTTGCGTTTTCAATGCCCTCTTCAAAGTCAATCCAGCCTTCAACCGGCTTATGCTTTGTGACGAACTTTTTTTCAATGGTTTCATATTCGTCTTTTCTGTCATCAAAATACTCTGTGCAGTTATCGTCACCTGTAATAACGGCATATTTTATCTTAGCCTTGTTACAGCGGTAAACATAATCTTTGCCTTTAAGCATATTTGAAGCGGGTACCATAATCGCACCGATTTTATTCAGTGCAAGAGTGATAATCCAGAAAAGATAGCTTCGTTTGAGAATGAGAAGTACGGGGTCACCTTTTTTTACACCCTGCGAAACGAAGTAGTTTGCCGCCTTATCTGAAAGACGCTTCATATCTCCGAAGGTAAAACGCTTTTCTTCTTGTTCATTTGAAACGTAGAGGAGAGCAAGCTTATCGGGTTTTTCTGTACCGAGTACATCAATTACATCGTAAGCAAAGTTAAAGTTCTGCTCATATGTAATTTTAAAGTTTTCCTGACAGTCTTTAAGAGATACAAATGAATCTCTTGATCTGCCTATAAATTTTTCATAAATCGCCATTATTCCGACTCCTGATTTTTTTAGTTATCCTTATTTGAGCACAAGTGCGATGAACTGTGCCTGAGTGTCGCCCACGTTTTTGTGAGCGTGAGGAATGGTGGAATCGAAATATGCGCTGTCGCCCTCATTGAGTTCATAGCATATGTCACCGATATAAAGGTGAAGGCTGCCTGAAAGAACATAGTCAAATTCCTGACCTTCGTGTTCGTCCATTACGGGAGGATTTCCCGAAGGGTCGATTGTAACAAGGAAGGGCTCTGCCTTCTTGTTGCGGAAGGTATATGCAAGGTGTGAAAATTCGTAGCCGGGATTTCTGTTAACAACATAACCCTTGCCTTTTTTAACAACCGTGCAGGATGTTAATCTGGGGGATTCACCGCTGATAATATCAAGAATATCAACGCCGAGGATAAGTGCAATGTTATTAAGAGTGCTTATGGCAAAGTCGTATTCACCATGCTCAAAAGCATTGTAGTTTTCCTCGGAAATTTCAAGCTTTTCAGCCATTTCTGCGGAAGAAAGACCGCAGGTATCACGCAGGGAAGCAACTCGCAGGCCAATTTCTTTTAATTCAAGCATGTGGGTTTCTCCTAACTGTTTTAATTAATATTTGTAACCAAGCTCTACCGCTTTGATGTTAAGCTCAATAAGATTCTGCTTTTTGGCAGGAACAAGCTTTTTCATTGTTGTTTCAACGTTTTCATAGGGCATAACGCCTGCCTTTGCGATAACATGACCAATCATAATCATATTAGCAAGACCGGGAAGATTTTCATCTGATGCAAGCTTTGTTGCAGGGATGTAGTATACTTCAACATCATTTCTTTCAACCTTGCGGTCAATAAGTGAGCTGTCAACAAAGATTTTTGCACCGGGAACGGCTGAACCCTCAAACTTGTCAAGTGAAGGCAGGTTCATTGCAACAAGAACGTTGGGATTTGAAACAATGGGTGAGCCGATTTTTGTGTCACTGAGGATGATAGAGCAGTTACAGGTACCGCCTCTCATTTCGGGGCCGTATGAGGGGAGCCAGCTTACTTCACGGTTTTCAAGAAGTCCGTCATATGCAAGGAACTTACCTGAGAAAAGGATACCCTGACCGCCGAAGCCTGCAAGAAGTATTTCGTGTGTCATAATTATTCGGCCTCCTTTTCTGCTGTCTTATCCTTATAAACACCGAGGGGATAGTAAGGAATCATATTTTCTTCAAGCCATTCAAGAGCTTTATCGGGTTTAAGACCCCAGTTTGTGGGGCAGGTTGAAAGAACTTCAACAAGTGAGAAGCCCTTACCTTCAAGCTGATTCTGGAAAGCCTTCTTGATAGCCTTCTTTGCATTTTTTACATTCTTTACATTGTTAACTGCAACTCTTTCAAGGTATGTTGCACCGTCTACGTTTGAAAGAAGTTCACAAACTTTAACGGGAAGACCTACCTGCTCAGGGTTTCTGCCGTAGGGTGAAGTCTGTGTAATCTGACCGGGCAGGGTAGTGGGAGCCATCTGACCGCCTGTCATACCGTAGATTGCATTGTTAACGAAAATGATTGTGATGTTTTCGCCTCTTGCAGCTGAGTGAACTGTTTCAGCAGTACCGATAGCTGCAAGGTCACCGTCGCCCTGATATGTGAAAACAATGTTTTCGGGCAGTGAACGCTTAACACCTGTTGCAACTGCGGGAGCTCTGCCGTGAGCAGCTTCAATCATATCGCAGTTGAAATAGTTGTATGCAAATACCGAACAGCCAACGGGAGCAACACCTACTGTTCTGCCTTCAATACCGAGTTCATCGATAACTTCGGCAACAAGGCGGTGAATAATACCGTGTGTGCAGCCGGGGCAATAATGAAGGGGTACATCGGCAAGTGCCTTGGGTTTTTCAAAAACTATCATTATTTGTCACCTCCAACGGAATTTGCTTTGTTGATAGAATTAAGAACATCCTCTGTTGTGGGAATCATACCGCCTACACGGTTGCAGAGGAGAACGGGCTTTTTGCAGCGGATTGAAAGCTCAACATCTTCAATCATCTGACCCATTGAAAGCTCAACGCTGATGAATGCCTTGACCTTATCAGCGGCGGCATTGAGAACAGCCTTGGGGAAAGGCCAGAGTGTGATGGGTCTTATCATACCGACTTTGATGCCCTGCTCGCGTGCCTTGTCAATAGCGTTCTGTGAAACACGGGCAGCAACGCCGTATGCTACGATACAGATTTCAGCGTCTTCCATTTTGTATTCGTCATACATAACTTCGTTAGCTTCAATCTGTGCGTAACGCTCGTAACGCTCAAAGTTGTATTTTTCAAGTTCTTCGGGCTGAATGAACAGTGAGTTTACAACATTATGTTCACGTTCACACTTTGTTCCGCAAGCAGCCCATGATGATTTGTCGTATTCTTTTACTTCACCCATATCAAGTGAAACGGGTTCCATCATCTGACCCATTGTGCCGTCAGAAAGAAGCATTGCAGGCATTCTGTATTTATCTGCAAGGTCAAAGCCTTTGAATGTAAGGTCAACCATTTCCTGAACGGAAGCGGGGGCAAGAACGATGAGCTTGAAGTCACCGTGGCCTGCGCTCTTTGTTGCCTGGAAGTAGTCTGACTGTGAGGGCTGAATACCGCCGAGACCGGGACCGCCTCTCTGAACGTTGATAATAAGTGCAGGAAGGTCTGAGCCTGCAAGGTATGAAATACCTTCACTTTTAAGTGCGATTCCGGGGCTTGAGCTTGAAGTCATAGCTCTTTTGCCTGCGGCAGCAGCGCCGTAAATCATGTTGATTGCGGCAACTTCACTTTCAGCCTGAAGGAATGTTCCGCCGATAACGGGCATTCTTTTTGCCATATATGCGGCAATTTCTGTCTGAGGGGTTATGGGGTAACCGAAGTAGTGACGGCAGCCTGCCATTATAGCAGCTTCCGCAAGAGCTTCGTTACCTTTCATCAAAACTTTTTCAGCCATAATTCTTCTCCTTACTTTTCAACAGTGATAACGCAGTCAGGGCACATTGTTGCGCAGAATGCACAGCCGATGCAAGCAGACTGGTCTGTAATGCCTGCGGGATGATATCCCTTGGCGTTGATTTCATCTTTCAGCAGTGCCACAATTTTCTTGGGGCAAGCGCCGACGCAAAGACCGCAGCCCTTGCAAAGGTCGGTATTAAAGGTTACTTTTGCCATAAATCTTCCTCCTGTTTTGCCCACGATTGCTTTACGTAAAGCTTAATCGGGGTGCAGTTGACAACTTTTTCTTTAAGTGTATCGTATAATTCTTCTTTTACAGTGGTCATTTTCACGGGCAGACCCGTTACTTCCGAAATCCCGTTGGCGTATGACGCAGAAGAAATTACATCTTCCGCCGTTGTTTCATCGCCGAGATTTGAGTTGTTGATTATTCCCGTGAATTTCATTCCGCAGGCGGTTTCGATTTCAGTCATAACCGCAAGGGTTGAAGCACAGTCACGGGTAAGGGGTCTGAATTTGTTGATGACAAGCAACATCTCGTAATCGTTTTCGCTGAGAATAGCAGGGGCGTATCTGCCCATTGCAAGTGCACCTCTGTCATCGCCGCCTACATCAATTACGGCTCTGATTGTTTTGTCGTCAATTATTGAATATGCTTCTGACGGCATTGCAGGTACGTCAACATTTGTGTTTGCATATTCCGACGAAATAAGATGTATTCCTCTTGCTTCAAGCTGTTTTTCGCTGTCCTTTGAACGGAAATAGGGGTTAACGATATCAAGGTCTGCAATAACTACCTTATCGTATTCCTCTTTAAGCCTGAGTGCATAATTGACGGCAATGTTTGTTTTGCCGCTGCCGTAATGACCTGCAAAAAGAGTTATTCTTTTGCTTTCCATAATGAATTAAAGTACGGTTACCCAGCCGAATTTATCTTCGCAGGTTCCGCCCTGAATACCGGTTACGGTATCGTAAAGTTTCTGGCTGATTTCGCCGATGTTGCCGCCGTTGATGGTCATAACATCATCTTTGTAGCGGAGCTTGCCGACAGGTGAAATAACAGCGGCTGTACCTGTGCCGAAGCATTCTTCAAGTGTGCCGTTCTTCTGTGCTTCAAGAAGTTCTTCAACAGAAATCTTTCTTTCTTCAACGGGAAGACCCCAGCTCTTGCAAAGCTCAATAACTGAGTTTCTTGTGATACCGGGAAGAATGCTGCCGTTGAGCATGGGAGTAACGATTGTGCCGTTAATCTTGAAGAAGATGTTCATAGCGCCAACTTCTTCGATATATCTTCTCTCAACACCGTCAAGCCAGAGAACCTGTGAGTAGCCGTCGTCGTGAGCCTTAACCTGTGCTGCAAGGCTTGCGGCGTAGTTACCGCCTGTCTTTGCAAAGCCCATACCGCCCTTGACTGCTCTTACATAGTCATCTTCAATCCAGATGCCTACGGGAGCAAGTCCGCTTGAATAGTAAGCGCCTGAGGGTGAAAGGATAACGATGAAAAGGTAGGTCTTTGAAGGTGCAACACCGAGGAAATCGTCTGTTGCAATGATGAAGGGACGTATGTAAAGTGATGTACCGGGAGCTGAGGGGATCCAATCCTTATCAACTCTTACAACCTCGCTTACAGCCTGAACAAAATCCTCAACGGGAAGTTCGGGGATGCAAAGACGCTTGTTGGTGTCGTTTGTTCTCTTGGCATTCATTTCAGGTCTGAAAAGACGGACTTCGCCGTCAGCGCCCTTGTAAGCTTTAAGACCTTCAAACATTTCCTGACCGTAATGGAAAACCATGCAGGCAGGTGAAAGTGTAAGATTGCCGTAGGGAACGATTCTGGGGTCATGCCAACCCTGACCCTCGGTGTAGTTCATAATGAACATGTGGTCTGTGAAAATTTTGCCGAAGCCGAGATTGTTTTCGTCGGGCTTCTGCTTGGGAGCGGTTGTTCTCTCAATCTTAATGTTTAACATTTATAACACCCTTTCGGTAAATTTAATCTTGATTTATTTTGAAAGACCCAATTTCTTTGCGAAATCTTCTCTCATTTTGTATTTGAGGATTTTACCTGCCGCATTTTTGGGAAAGTCCTCAACAAATTCGATGTATCTGGGTACTTTATGTCTTGCCATATGAGATTTGATATAATCTTTCATCTCTTCTTCTGTCATTGAACAGCCTTCTTTGAGAATTACGCAAGCCATAATTTCTTCGCCGTATCTTTTGTCGGGTACGCCGATAACCTGAACATCCTGAACATATTCGTGAGTAAAAATGAATTCCTCGATTTCTCTGGGATAAATATTTTCACCGCCGCGGATAATCATATCTTTAAGTCTGCCTGTAATAAGATAATATCCGTCAGGTCTTCTGCAAGCAATATCACCGCTGTGAAGCCATCCGTCTTTGTCAATGGCAGCCTCGGTTGCCTTGGGCATTTTGTAGTAACCCTTCATGATATTGTAGCCGCGTGCAACGAATTCGCCGTTTTCTCCGTCAGGTAAATCTTCGCCGGTTTCGGGATCGATGATTTTACATTCAACATTGGGGAATGCACTGCCGACGGTTTCAGTTCTGTCTTCAAGTGATTCATTGACTTCGCCCATTGTACAGCCGGGAGAAGCTTCCGTTTCGCCGTAAACACTGAGAATTTCAGTCATATTCATTTCTGCTGCGGCGCGCTTCATAAGGTCGGGAGGACAGTTTGCGCCTGCCATAATACCCGTTCTCATATACGAGAAATCTGTTTTTGCAAAATCCTCGTGCTGGAACATTGCAATGAACATTGTGGGAACACCGTTGAAGCAGGTTATGTGCTCCTGATTTATGCAGGCGAGTGATGACTTTGCCGAGAAGTAAGGCAGAGGGCAGAGTGTACCGCCGTGAGTCATCATTGATGTCATTGAAAGAACCATACCGAAG
This sequence comes from Acutalibacteraceae bacterium, assembly GCA_036309745.1. Taxonomy (GTDB): domain Bacteria; phylum Bacillota; class Clostridia; order Oscillospirales; family Acutalibacteraceae; genus CAG-177. Next base: position 49,753 of record JAXJTD010000117.1, read on the forward strand.
CAGTGGAACATGGGCACCTGAATCATCATACGGTCTGCGGTTGACATATCCATTCTGTCGCCGATGGTCTTGCCGTTGTTTACAATGTTGTAGTGGGTGAGCATAACACCCTTGGGGAAGCCTGTTGTACCTGATGTGTACTGCATATTTGCAACATCGTGGCAATCAACAGCCGCTGCTCTGCGGTAAACTTCTTCAATGGGAACTCTGACGGACATATCCATTGCTTCTTCCCAGGTAAGGCATCCCTTCTGGCGGTAGCCTACCGTGATAATGTTGCGCAGGAAGGGGAGATTTCTGCAATGAAGGGGTTTGCCTGGTACCGCAACTTCAAGCTCGGGGCAGAGTTCTGCGATTGACTGAGCGTAGTTTGAATCAAGGCATGATTCAATAGTGATGAGTGTATGAGTATCGGACTGCCTGAGAAGATACTCGATCTCGTGAATTTTATAAGCTGTGTTGACGGTAACAAGAACAGCGCCGATTTTTGTTGTTGCCCAGAATGTAATGAACCACTGAGGAAGGTTTGTGAGCCAAACGGCAACTTTATCGCCGGGTTTTACACCCAGTGCAATAAGTGCTCTGGCGCAGGTATCAACATCGTCACGGAACTGTGAATAGGTTCTTGTGTAGTCAAGTGTTGTGTATTTGTATGCAAGCTGATCGGGGAACTTTTCAACCATAGTGTCAAGAACCTGAGAAAATGTTTTGTTGATGAGCTTGTATTTTTCCCAGACAAATTTACCCGAACCGCTTCTGTTTGTGTAAAGAAGTTCTTCGCTTTTTTTCTTGTTGTCGTAGAGTGTGATTGTATTTACAAAGTGGGGGAACACGATATCAGCAAAACCGAAATCTTCCATCTTTTCGGGCTGACACTCGTATGAAAGAAAACCGTCGTAGTTAACGGAACCGAGGGCACGGATCATTGTGCCAATGGGAAGTGTACCTTCACCTACAAGTCTGTATTTTATCTCGCCGTCCTCAACAACCGAGTCCTTGATATGAACATGCTTGATGTAAGCACCAAGGTTTGTAATTGTTGTATCCGGTTCTTCACCGAAATCCCTGTAAGGATGATTGATGTCCCACAATGCGGCAAGATAGTCGCAGGCAAATACGTTGAGAAGGTCGCGGAGTCTTGATGTGTCTGAATAAAGACCTACGGTTTCAACAAGAAGAGCAACGTTATCCTGCTCTGCTTTTTCGATAAGTCTGCCGATAAGCGAAATTACGGCAGCATCTTCCGTTTTCTTTTCTGCACCGGTTGCGTATGCGTGGATTCTGACATAAGGGCATCTGATTCTCGCTGCAATTTCAATTGCTGTTGCGATTTCTTCAAATCCTTCATCTGCTGATTTTTCATCAGCGATGTTGCAGTATGTATCAATGCAGGGGATTGAAATTGAGTTTTCAAGAAGCTTGTGCAAGGTTGCCGATGAATTTGTCTTGCTGAAAGGTGCATCGGCACCGGTGAATCTTTCGTCGGTTATATTGTGGATTTCAATACCGCTGAAACCAAGGTCATTGGCGGTACTTATGAATTCAGCCCAGGAAAGCTCCTGCCAGCCGTTAGTTGAGAAAGAGAGCTTCATACATTTTCCTCCTCATAAACGATTTTGTTAAGAGCGTTCACATAAGCGATGATACTTGCACCGATGATGTCGGTTGAAATACCTTTACCCGAATAAAGCTTTCCGTTTGAACGGAGCTTCACAAGAGCCTCACCCATAGCTTCACGACCTTCCGTAACAGACTGAATCTGGAAATCGTCAAGCTCATAGTGATGTCCTATAATCTGCTCAATTGTACGGAATGCGGCATCAACGGGTCCGTCACCCATACCGACAGCTTTAAGTGTTCTGCTGCCTTTTTCAAGAACAATGTTTGCGGTTGAGGAAATAAGGTTTCCTGAATTGAGTACATAGCTCTGAACTCTGTATGTAGGAGGTACCTGATGGGCAACTGTGGCAATGAGAGCATCCAGCTCTTTTGCACCTACCTGTTTTTTGCCCGAAACATTTTTGAATGCTTCGAAAACTTTTGAAGTATCGTCTTCGGAAAGCTCATAACCGAGAGTTACGATTGCTTTGCTTACCTTTGCGATATCTGCGGTATCGTCAAGAAGAACATTTGCAGAAACCGTTGATGCGGTATTGCCGATTGAAGAGCCGCTGTGAGATTCGCTTGTCATTCTGAGAATCTGATTTGCTGAATGGTTAATTGCCATTGAATTAACACCGTAGCTTACATCGAGGGTGTGGCCTTTTACCTGCAAAGCCTTCATAACATGTTCAAGATCGGGAAGTGCTTCGCTTCCGATACAGGTTTTAATCTGTGTTGTACCCGCACCTATGCAAGCAAAAACGCAGGCATTTGCCATATCAAGAGCGTTGCTGCACTCTGCACAAAGAGTGATATCTTTTGCTGCGGGAACAGCATCGTATATTTCGCTGATGAGGGTTGCAAACTCCGAAGGAAGAAGTGCACCTGCGGTATCGCATACGGTAACGGTTTTTGCACCGTTTTCAATTGCGGTTTTTACGGCTTCAAAAAGATAAGCCTTGTCCGCTCTTGTTGCATCAACGGCGGCAAACTCAACATCGCCGCAGATTGAAGCACAGTGTGCCGTAAGAGTTGCTATAAGCTCCAGCATCTGAGCGGGTTTTTTATGTGAAAAATATTCCATCTGAACTGCCGACACGGGAAGGGAAACGAGAAGTCTGGGCTTCTTTGCACCTGAAATGGATTTCATGGCTCTGTCTGCTTCCTCAACCGAACTGCCGACGGGGCAGGATAGAATGCTGTTCATTAGGAGGGGACTTATAGTGCGTAATACGAGTGTATCAATTTTTTCGTCTGTGACGGGTGCAGCTTCAATAACATCGATATTGAGCTTATCAAGAAGCTTTGCAATTTCGATTTTTTCTTTGAAACTGAGGGCAATATCACCCTTTCGTGCGCACTCTCTGAGCGTGGCATCTGCGATTGTGATTTTTTTCATGCTAATCTCTCCTTTTTCGAACAGCATTTCCTGACGGAATAATGCGTCTTTTGCAATGATATAACACTTATGCACTATAAGGTTCTTTATATTATATATAAAAGAGATTGCAAAGTCAATTGGAAATTTACTGCGTTAAAGCGATATAAACAAAAATCATATACAGGCACAATAAAGGTGAAAATGTGTGAATTTTATATGTGCAGTTTGCACAACGCAAAATGAAGTCTTTTGTTAAATTTATTTAGCAGTATTGTGTTGACTTTTGACGGAAAATGAATTAAATTTATACTTGTTACGGAGGGATTTTTTATGGTACAGGTAGTAGCCGCTCTGATAAGAAGCGGAGATAAATTTATGATATTTCAGCGCCCTTCAACGAAAACGAGGGCATATCAGTGGGAATTTGTGGGCGGTAAAGCTGAGCAGGGTGAGAGCCTTGAAGAAGCACTTATCCGTGAATGCCGTGAAGAAATCGGTGTTACCGTAAAGGTCGGTGATATTTTTGCCGAGGTTGACCATGAATATCCTGATATAAGCATACATCTTACCCTGTTCAATGCGGAAATTGTTGACGGAGAGTTTCGTATGCTTGAACATAACGATATAAAATGCATAACCCCAGACGAGATTCCTCTTTATGAATTTTGTCCTGCGGATGATGAAATTCTGAAAAAAATTATAGCTGAATTTTGATGTTTGAAGTTTGAAAACTGTTATATTTTCAACGAAATTTCCGCAATGATTATCTTCGGTTCCGCAAGTGTTTTGCACAGCAAAGTCAGATGTGACAATAGAAAAAAACAAACCGTTTCTTTCGTAATGAAGGAAACGGTTTTGCTTTTTATTCAGCTATTTCAACTTTGTCTTTATATGATTTCCAGCCCATTCTGCCATACCATACCACAAATTTTCCGAAGCTTGGCCAATCATGCATTACATCCGTATCAGTGAGTTTTAATGTGTGAGAAAGCTTTTCAAGAGGTTTATATTCGTTGATATAAACATTTTGAAGGTAATTGTGAATATCGTAATTCAGCTTTATTTCGGAGCTTTCGTCACCAGGTGTGCGGAGAATATTTTTCTGGTATGTCAAAAGATTTTCAAAAATATCCTCCGGAATATCAAAGCTTTTCAGATAGGGCAGCATTTCTTCGAAGAATAAGTCCTTATCTGACAGATAATTAAGAACAAGATATTCGTGGTCATCCCATATTGCATCGCCTGCGGGGTCATAAAGAAGCTTTCTGTTTGTTTTGCCCTGAGAGATTTCATCGGCGTGGGATTTTATTTCATGGAACATCCTTGAAACAAAAAGATCAGGATTGTTCTCAAAATAATCAATTGTTCCGTCATAAAATTTTTCATAAGGGATATTTTTTTCGTAGTGAAGCCATATAGCAAAGGCTCTGAGCAGACCGTTACCGTGGAACGCTTTTGCCAGATAATAAAATGCGGTAGCTCTAATCCACATTTCGCGGGACATCGATTCTGTTTCAACAATGATATTATTATATTCAGGTACCGTGAATGCCTCTGTTATGAAATGATGGCGGATAATTTCCGAATGCACGGTTTTCAAACCGAAGCGTTCAACAAAGTCACTCTGACCCATAATTGAGTTGGGCAGAAGGATACAGCTGTATACCTCAAAGACGTAATGCTGACCGATTTCAAAAAGCTGACCTATGCCTCTTATAAAACTTTCGTATGTTTCACCGGGCAGTCCGAGAATAAGCTCTGAGTATGCCTTCATACCGTTCTGGTTGTAACGGGTGAGGAGTGTTCTGAAAAAGTCGAGAGACATATTTTTTCTGCCGATGTTGTGAAGAACTTCGGGAGAAAGGCTCTGGAACGAAAGGGTTGCACCTATACGGTCAAATTCACATTCCTTGAATTTTTTTACGATTGCAAATACATTTTCAAAATTTGTTTTTGAATAATTCATTCGCATACGCTCGGGGTATCCGGTGCTTTCTTTGGCATCAACAAGCGCCTGCGCAATTTCAAGGTCACGGTCAAAAAGTCCGAAGTTTGCATCGGCACCCCATACAAATGCGATTTTATGCTCCGCCATCCATTTGATTTCACCGAGAATTCTGTTCATTGGAAAAAGTCTGGTTTTGGATTTGAGCAGACCCCAATCGCAGTATGCACATCTGTGGGGACAGCCTCTGCTTGTTTCGAGAATTGCGTTGAACGTAATTTCGGGATGATTTTTAACAATATCATCAAACCATCCTTCAATATAGGGTGAGGGATAGTCTGCAATTTCGCCGGGAACCGTTCTTTCGGTACTTATAATCTGGTTTCCGTCTCTGTATGAAATATTGTTAACTGATGAGAAATCTCCGCTGAGTGCGGCAATAAGCACATCACGGAAGGTTTCTTCTCCTTCACCATGGCACAGAATGTCAATAAAAGAATATTCTTCAAGAAAGCTTTTGTTTTCAGGAACATTATGGCCGCCGAAAATAATGACACATTCAGGCCATTTTTCTTTTATTCTGGTTGCAAGCAGTTTGTTGTATTCTGTGTTCCAGCAGTAATTCGAGAAACCCGCAACCGATGGGTTTTCCATTCTGGCAATAACTTTTTCAATGTCTTCTCTGAGAAAAATAAATTCTTTGAAGCAGTAGCTTTCTTTGACTGTTTCATTTCGGAATGCATTTGCCGCAAGCACACCTGCCGTATAAGGGAGATAAGCCTGCTCTGCACCTGTGCATGCGGAAACATCAACTTGTATCAGATATAAATTCTTCATTGTTACCTCTTGATTGTGTTCTTTTTGCCTGTGTTGAGCTGAGCATCGTTGCGTCTGCCGTACCATATGCAGATTCTTGCGTATTCGTCCCAACTGCGTAATTCCGTGCCCTCTGAAACGATTGTGGTTTTCTTCATTTCAAGCGGTGCATAATCATCTGAATAAATGCGGTTGAAGTAACCGTAAAAGTCATATTCGGAAGTAATTGTTACGCAGTTTTCAAACGGCTGTCTGATGATGCTTTTTTGATATGACATAAGGGCATCTGAAATGTTTTCTTCAATTTCAAACATTTTGATAAACTGAGTAAGCTCATCAAAAAAGCGGTCAAGCTCTCTTGAAATCCGGAAGAAAATATATTCTTCAAAGCTCCATGTGATAATTTCATTTTCGCCGTAGGGCACAGAGAATGTGCCTCTGCCTTCGCTCACATCAACGGTAAGCTCTTTAAGATGCGTATATGCTCCGCCGCTTACCGAATTTTCGGGCTGGTTGTTAAGCCAATCTATAAGCTTTTTATAGAAATCTTTGTATGAAATATTCTTTTCATGCCTCAGATACATTGCAAGGGCACGGGTAAGACCGAGATTGTGGAATGCCTGGACGCAGATCGAAAAGATAAATGAACGGCGCCAATCATCAATGTTCATTGAGTTTGTTGAAACAATGATGTTTGAAAGCTCGCTTACATCATCGGCAACAGGTTTGCAGTGGTACTGGCTGAAAGGCGTACGCACAGTTTTTATGCCGTATTTCTCCATATAAGAAGAGTCTGCGAGAAGTGAATTGGGTAAAAGTTCACAGGGATAAATACCTATGCAGGTGTGCTGACCGCAATCCAGCAGAGTGCATATTCCGTCGGCAAAAGAATCATATGTTTCTTCCGGTAAGCCGAGGATAAGTTCGGAATAAACAGGCACGTTTGCGCTGTTATATTTAACCATCAGATTTTTGAAATGCTCAAGCTCCATATTGCTTCTTCCGATTGCGTCAAGCACACGTGGAGAAAGGCTCTGGAAGGATAAAGTAGGGGATTTGCCTATTCCTTTGTCAATAAGTTTACTGCTGATTTCAAAAACAACTTCGTCACGGTTTTTTGTATAATTCGTTTTGAAAACCTGAGGATATCCGTGTGTGTCACAGTATTTTATAATAAGATCCGCAATTTCAGTATCTCTGGGAAAAAGCCCGAAATTTGCATCGGCACAATATACATACTCAACTTTGTTTTTTACCATCCAGTCAAGCTCTGCTTTGATTCTTTCCATAGGAAAATGTCGTACCTTTGCTTTAAGCGCACCCCAGTCGCAGAACGCACAACGGTTGGGGCAACCGCGGTTGGTTTCCCATATGATCGAAGGCGATATGCCTGATTTTTCGATGATTGAATCAAAACAACCTGAAAGGTAAGGTGAGGGGAAGTCCTCAATATTGCAGGGCGGTGTTTTTTCGGTATTTATAATCCTGCCATTATCCTTGTATGAAATATTATTTACCTCTGCAAGTGAACCGTTGTTGATATAGGTGAGTAAAAGGTCTTTGAAAGGCTTTTCGCCTTCGCCGTGAATAACAATATCGCACCAGGGCATATCGGCAAGGTCTTTGCCGTAGGGGTCGACATTATGACCGCCGAAAACAATAATGCACTCAGGATATTTTTCTTTCAGTCTGCGTGCAAATTCACGGTTGTACTCCATATTCCAGATATAAGAAGAAAATCCCACGAGGAAAGGCTCCTCCAATGAGTCAACAGCATGTTTAATATTTTCTCTTATGAAAATGAATCTTCCCAGGTTGCAGTTATCGGCAATCTTCGGGTCACTCCATGCATAAGCTGCAAGGCAGCCTGATGCATAGGGGAGATATGCGGTTTTCACCGATTCTCCATAAACTGCGCTGACCTGAACAAGATATATATTCTTCTTCATTATTTCACCTGAAATATTTATAAAATATTAAAACATTATATCACCCGTCATCTTTTTTGTCAATAAAACCGAAGAACAATAATCGGTGCTTGATTTGTGTTACATTTTGTTTTATAATTTTCTCAATAACAGAGAAGAGGAGCTTGTTATGCCGTATCTTTTTGTACATTTCAAAGAAAAACTTACTCCTGACGGTGAGCAGGTTTATTTCGGGATAAGCCGTGATGGTTATAACTGGCAGTCGGTCAACGGAGGAAATCCCGTACTGACGGCACAGCTTGGCGAAAAAGGTTGCCGTGATATAGAAATTGTGAGGCTTCACAGCGGCGGATTTATGATTGTTACCACCGATCTTTGTATCGTCAACCGTATGGATGAAAATCATAATGTTGATTGGCATAATATCAACAGAACAGGCAGCAAATGTCTGAGAATGTGGGAAACCGAAAATCTTGTTGATTTTTCCGAGGAAAAGCTTGTTTATTTCGGTAGGGATGATTTCGGCTGTATGTGGGCACCCGAAGTGTTTTATGATGATGAAAACGGTGAATATCTGATTCATTGGGGCTCAACAGTTGCAGAAACAGACTATAAACATATGTCAATTTATTGCAGTAAAACCAAAGATTTCAAAACATTTTCGGCACCTGAACTTTATTTTACCAAGGATAACGAGATTCTTGATTCCCATATACAGAAAGTGGGCGATACATACCATCTTTTCTATAAAAATGCTCATAACCCTTCAATGAATATGCATGCAACATCAGAGTGCCTTTACGGTCCTTTTGAGCACGACAGCATTTTTGAAGAATATATGGATAAAGAAATACAGAATCCGGGTTCCTATGAAGGTCCGACGGTTTATACTTTACCTGACGGCAGATGGTGCCTTATGCTGGATTTTTTCGGATGTGAAAAAGAAAAAATGGGTTATGTGCCTTTTGTGTCATCTGCACCCGGGAATACGGATTTTCAGCGTGTGCCGGAGAAATTTTCTTTTCCTTACGGCTTCAAACACGGCAGGGTAATTGAAATTACCGATGAAGAATTTGAAAGATTGGGAAACAAAAATAATTTCTGATAATATTGAAAATGCCAAAAATATCTTTGGTGATGCAAGTGTATCTGAACAATAATTTCTGAGTATCGATAATTTTCTTGAATAATATTGCTCCGTAGCTTTGCTTCGGGGCATATTTTTTGGGGAAACTTATTGACAACCCACATATGATGTGATAGAATACATTTAACATTTAGGCTAAATGTCAAATGAGAAGGAGATGATTTGTTGGGAATCAACAATACGCTTAAAGCACTTGCGGATCCCATCCGCCGTGAAATTCTCAATATGCTTAAAAGCGGCAGAATGTCGGCAGGGGATATATCTGAAAAATTTCCCGTTACGGGTGCTTCTGTGTCACGTCATCTTTCAGTGCTTAAAGATGCGGATTTAATACGCGACACAAGAGAAGGGAAATATATTTATTACGAGCTTAATGCATCCGTGCTTGAAGAAATTATGCTCTGGCTTACCGACCTGAAAGGAGAGAGTAATAATGATTAAAAATAACAAGCTTGCTCTTGTATTGTCATCAGTTGTAATTCTTATGCCCATTGCTGTTGGTTTGATCTTATGGGATAAATTACCCGATACAATGGTAACTCATTGGAATGTTGCGGGGAATGCAGACGGTTTTGCATCAAAATCTTTTGCGGTTTTCGGAATGCCGCTTTTGATTCTTGCTTTGCATTGGATTTGTGTTATTGTTACAGACAGAGATAAGAAAAATAAAAATCAGAATCCGAAATTACAGAAAATTGTGCTCTGGCTTTGCCCTGTTCTTACTTGGATAGTAAGTGTTATGATGTATTTTATTCCCATAAGCAAGGAATCTGATGTGTTAAATGTGATGACCGTTATGTTTTTGTTTATAGGTCTGATGTTTTGTGTTATCGGCAACTATCTTCCGAAATGCAAGCAGAATTTTACCTTGGGAATAAAAATAAAATGGACACTCGAAAACGAAGAAAACTGGAATAAAACCCACCGTCTGGGCGGCGTTGTATGGTTCATATGCGGTCTTATCATGATTGCTGCTGCTTTCCTGCCGTTGAAGTTCGCAATTCCCGTTATGGTTACATCAATAGTTGTTGCGGTAATTGTACCTACGGTTTATTCGTATTCAATTTACCGCAAAATGCTTGCAGGCGGAGATTTTATCCCCCAAAAAACCGCACCGTGGGGAGGATACAGCAAAAAGGCAATAGTTATTTCAGCGATAGTTGTTTCCCTGATACTCATTTTTTCGTTTGTATTAATGAGTACGGGAGACGTTGAAATTGTCTGCGGCAATACCGCCGTTGAAATCAATGCTGATTATTGGAGCGATATATCCGTCAAATATGAAGATATTGACAGTGTTGTTCTTCGTGACAATGTGAAATCCGGAATGAAAACAAACGGTTTTAATTCTGCAAAACTTTTGCTCGGAACTTTTACAAATGATGAATTCGGAAAGTATACAAGATATACCTACGTCAAAAGTAAGCTTTGCATCGTTATTGAGGATGACGGAAATATTCTTGTTCTTGGCGGAGAGAATGATGACAAGACCCGTGAAATATATAACGATATAATCAAAAAAATGAATTGAAAAGGAACAACTCGGAGTTTTAATTCCGAGTTGTTTTTTTGCACGGTGTATGCTATAATTATTCAAAATTCAGTGCGAGGTGACGGGTTTGAAAGAAATGACAACCGAAAAGCTTCTGAAAATTCAGGGTAAAAGAGAAAAAGAAATTCTGAAATGGGAAAAAGAAAGGGCAAAACCAAAAAAGAATATGTATTTTGCCTACCTTGTTCTTATCATTTCACTCATCTATGCAACCGATGAAATCGCTTCACAGATAGGTACACTGATGAAAACAGAGATTGCAAATGACCTGTTTTCAAATTTCGGTGAAAGTTCCGTAGGTCTGCTTGATATTCTTTCGATTCTTGTTGTGCCGTTTCAGGCATTCGGTCTGCTTTACAGACCTCTTGCGGACAGATGGGGCAGGCGTAAATTCCTTCTGATAAACACCTTTGGAATGAGCCTTGCAATGCTGGTTATTTTTCTTTCAAATAATCTGTTCCTCTATTTTGTGGGTGCCGTTCTTGTTCAGTTTTTTATTCCTCACGATATGCACGTTGTGTATATTATGGAATCCTCGCCGTCTAAGCACAGAGCGAGAGTTTATTCATCCATAAAGTTTTTTGCCAATATGGCGGTTATGCTTATTCCTTTTATGAGAAGAACCCTTATGCAGGATGCAACTCAGTGGAGGCTTGTCTATTTTGTTCCTGCGGTTGTGGGTGTTATTACTGCACTGATCGCTTTGCTTACGGCAAGAGAAACTGATTCATTTATTGATTCCCGTCTGCGTTATCTCAGAATGACAGACGAAGAGCGTGAAGCCGAAAAGGCACGCAAAAGCTCCGAGAATGCTCAGGGCGGTCTTATCCATGCACTTAAATTTGCGTGGAAGCACAATCAGCTTCGCTGGCTTTATATTACGTCCGCACTTGCAAATCTCGGCTTTATCGGAACAATCAATTACCAGGTTATTATGTCGTACGGTTATGCTCAGAATTACATAGCAAACGGTATGTTTGCTTCGTTGGGTGATGAAGTAATGAACTTCGTCAGCGTAGGTTCCGTAACAACAGCACTGTTTATGTTCCCTGTCGGTTGTGCGGTTTCGCAGGTTATAATGGGCTTTATTTCGGATTCAAAGGGCAGAAAAGCCGCCGCAATCACAACTGCAATTAACTGCCTGATTGCATTTATCGGTTTTTCCGTGGGTGCAAGAATGGCATGGAATCCTTATCTTGTAGGTTTTCTTTGCGGTGCATTTGTAGGCAGTTTTTATTCCACAAATGATGTTCTCATTATGATGATAGGCGAATCATCGCCCACAAACCTGCGTTCATCAACAATGTCTGCACAGTTTATTGTTACTGCAATCGGTGTTGCAATTTCATATATAATCAGCTTGCCTCTCATTACCGTATTGGGCAACAGTGTTACAGGTGTTGTCAGCTTCGCACTTCTTGTTCCGGGTTTCATTGCCGCATTCTTCGCTCTTGTGCGTAAAACCCACGATACGAAGGGTATTGATATGGATACCGTTACCGGCAGCGAATGGGACTGAATAAAATAATGTAAGACGAACCCCCGCAGATTTATAAAAACCTGCGGGGGCTTAATTTTGTTTAATCGAATTTTGTAAGGGTTCCTGCATTGTAGCTGAATGGTTTGAATCCTGCTTCAAGTGCGGGGGAGTTATCTGCAAGTGTGAAATCTCTGTTTTGCGGATCCTTGAACAGGGGATCTGTAAACGCGGCATTGTTATAATAACCGCGTGCAGTCATTATCACAAGAGATTTTCTTTCAAAGAAGCTCATCGAATCGCCCGAATAAACATTGCCGCCATGCTTGTAATCCCAATAGAGATTACTGTCGTCAACAAACCAGTCGGGGTCGGTTGTGAGAGCATACATTGTTGCATTATCGGTAACAAGAATGTTATTGGAAAGTGTAAGGGAATTATGCTCCTCGTTTCTTGTGATTCTGAATGCTCCGTCACCGCCAAATGCAAAGATATTATTTCTTATAATATTATCTTTACCGTAGTGCTGATGGAATGTCTGCGAAGAACAATCATAAACAAGATTGTTTTCAACAAGCATACCGCTTGAGCCTTCATCAAGATAAATGCCCCAGCCGCCGTAGCCGTATCTGCCTTCGTCACAGCCGACGTTATAAATCACATTTCCGCTGATAACTGTATCGGGCTGAATTCCAAGAGTGTAAATTGCACCCATATCGGAAAGCCATCCGTTACCGATGTCATAAATAAGGTTGTCGCAGATTTTAATGTTGTTGGTTGAGTTGGGTGAATATCCCCAGTTCCAGCCAACTGATATTCCTGTATACCAACCGTCGTGAATTTCGTTGTTTGTGAGGTCACAGTCGATTGCATGGGTCAGAAGAATGCCGATTGCATTGTTGAAAATTCTGCCGTATTTATTTATGTGGCAGTCTGTAATATTAATATTCTTTGTAGTTGCAGGAACAACAAAATCGCCGTGGATAAAGACTGCGTTTGCACCTATTTCATTGAACATACAACTTGTCACATTGCAGTTTTCCGATGCTTTGTCAAACTTAACAGCGGTATATGATATGTTTTCAAATCTGCAATCGGTAAAGTTGATATTTGATGATGAAGAAATGTAAATTGCTGCCGGAACCTCAAAAGCCGCCTGAGGATGATCAGCTCCGTATTCAATATACTTGTACAGTGGATGTGAGGGTGCAAAAGCCTTACCGGTATGAGTTCCGTCTACATGGTTCCAGTCTGTATTTTCAAAGTTGATGCCCTGGAAAGAGATGTTATCTGCACCGTTTAAAGTAATCAGTTGTTCGTTAATTCCTGCATAAAGCACAGTGTTTTCGGGTGTGTCGCCTGCTTGGGGAATATAATAAAGTTTTTCCTCGCTTCTGTCGAGATACCATTCACCGGGAAGAGAAAGAGCTTCCCTTACATTTTCAAAAGTATAATTGTCATCAACTCTTATTCTCATTGCAGAAGGTTTGGTTGTTTGAATTCTGCCGTTTTCTGTATTGACAGAATGTACGGGCAGAAGATCATCGCGCCAGAAATGCATGATTCTTACATCAACATCACTGGGATTTTCAAAATCGATAATGTCATTTTTGTCAGCGTAGAAAGCCAATGCGTGAGTAAAGAAATCAGGAGCATGTGAGCCGGGGATTGATTCGTCAGCAAGAGGTTCTCCCGAAACCTTGAAAACACCGGTTTTGGGATAGTTTGAGCGTGCCAGTCTGTTTCCGTCTTTGAAAAGTGAGCGGAAATAATCTTCGTCGCTTTTAACGGGTACATCGGTTACAAAAGCATCGACACCGTTTATTACGGTTTCGCTCCAACCGGAAATTTCTTTTGCTCCTATAAAGGAAACGTCTTCATCCGGATATGAACGGTAAAGAACATTTTCAAGGTCGTCAGCCGTAAATTCAAGAGGCTTTGTCAGAGTATACGTGCCTTCTCTGAACCATACGGTAACCGTACCGTCAACCGTGTCTTTAAACTCCTTTGCCTTTTCTTTTGCACCTTCGGGTGTTTTTAAAGGCTGTTCAGCCGTGCCGGGATTTGAGTCATCACCGTCGGGTGCAACAATGATATCAAATTCGCCCATAACGAATTTGCCTTCATCAAATTCAGTCTGTACTGTTTCTTCTTCGGGTTTACTGAAAACCCCTTCAATTTCCTGGGGAAAGAATAAAACATTGAGCCAGGTAACAAGTGACATAAAAAATGCCGTTAATCTTGTGAGAAATACTTCCATAGCAAATACCTGCCTTTTTTACTTTGGTAAATTTAATTCAAAAATCGTTTCAGCTGAGTTTTCTTGCGAGATCATTGAGGAAAAGCTCATTTTCAAGCTTTTCGGGAGTGGTGTCTTTGCTGATGTGAACGAATTCAATGTCCATAATTCTTGCAAAGTCACGCATCATTTCGGCATCTGCATCGTATGAAAGAACGGTGTGATGTGCACCGCCTGCAATGATCCAGCATTTTGCACCGGTACAAAGGTCGGGCATTGCTCTCCACATAACTCTTGCAACGGGCAGATTTGGCATGGGAAGAATGGGTTTTACGCATTCGATATCCTGACAAATCATTCTCAGTCTGCCGCCCATATCTACAAGGCTTACAACTATTGCACTGCCTGCCTTGCCTTCAAATACAAGCCTTGCAGGGTCGCCCTTACCGCCGATTCCGAGGGGATGAACTTCAATTCTGGGTTTATCTGCGGCAAGTGTGGGGCATACTTCGAGCATATGTGCTCCGAGGGAGTATTCTGCACCGGGAGCAAGGTTGTATGTATAATCTTCCATAAATGCTGTGCCGCCGCTCATACCTTCGGTCATAGCCTTCATAACAGCAGTCATTGCTGAAACCTTCCAGTCACCTTCACCGCCGTAACCGTAGCCCTGTTCCATAATTCTCTGGCTTGCAAGTCCGGGAAGCTGTTCCATGCCGTAAAGGTCCTCAAAGGTATTTGTGAATGCTTTGCAGCCCTGTTCGTCCATCATTTTCTTGATTGCAATTTCTTCTTTTGCCTGATAGCGTACCGCATCAAGGTTATCTGTGGCAAATTCATATTTTTCTGCGTATTCAGCCATGAGTGCGTCAACTTCGGCTTCTGTAACTGCATTGATATATTCAACAAGAGTGCCTACGGGCCAGGTGTTGACTTCCCAACCGAGAACTTCCTGAACACCCACCTTATCGCCTTCGGTAACTGCAACGTTTCTCATATTGTCACCGAAACGCATAACTTTAAGTTGCTTTGAGAATGCGGCACCTACCGCAGAACGCATCCACTTGCCAAGCTCATTGAGAACTCTTTCATCCTGCCAGTAACCCATAATTACCTTACGGGGAGTGCGGAGTCTTGCGGCAATAAAGCCGTGCTCTCTGTCACCGTGTGCAGCCTGATTAAGGTTCATAAAATCCATATCGATTTCTTCGTTGGGAATATCTCTGTTATACTGAGTTGCGAAGTGACAGTACGGTTTCTGCAGGTTTTTAAGACCGTTAAGCCACATTTTGGAAGGGGAGAAGGTGTGCATCCAGGTAATGATACCTGCACATCTGTCATTGAAATTTGCTTCCTTTACCACTTCGCTGATTTCTTCGGATGTTTTGGCAGTTACTTTGTAAACCACTTTGCAGGGAAGAAGACCGCTTTTATTCATTTTATCAGCCATTTCAGCAGCTCTTTCGGCAACAGTATCAAGCACTTCGGGTCCGTAGAGAAACTGACTTCCGACCACAAACCAGAATTCATAGTTTTCCATATACATAAATTATCATCCTTTCTGTATAAAGTCTGTTTTAATATTACCATCTGAGTTTGTTTATGTCAAGAAACTTCGGCGTTGCAAATTATATCTTGCAAAGGGATGCATAATCTGTTAGAATAAACTGGTAAAAACAATTTAAGGATGATTGAAATGT
Organism: Acutalibacteraceae bacterium; assembly: GCA_036309745.1. Lineage (GTDB taxonomy): Bacteria > Bacillota > Clostridia > Oscillospirales > Acutalibacteraceae > CAG-177. Next base: position 65,540 of record JAXJTD010000117.1, read on the forward strand.
CAAAATGCAAGGTTATTTCTCACAGAGGTGCCAACAGAGAAGCACCGCAGAATACTCTTCCCGCTTTTGAAAAGTCAATAGAAATCGGTGTTGACGGCTTTGAAACGGATATCCATCTTACCAAAGACGGAATACCTGTGGTATGCCACAACTACACCATTGACGAAACATCAAGCGGTCAGGGCGATATCAATGAGCTGACATACGAAGAACTTCTCAATTATGATTTCGGAGCTTATTTCCACGAGAAATTTACGGGGACAAAAATCCCTGCACTTGAAGAATTTCTTACCCTCTGTGAGAGTGCTGATATTGAAATAATGAATATTGAAATCAAGCCTCCACGTGACGGCAATATGGAAATTGTTGAAAAAACAATCAATGCTGTAAAGGCACACGGTCTTTTTGAAAAGCTTCTTATTTCAAGCTTTGACCACAATGTACTCATCGAGTGTAAAAATGTTGACCCTCAGTGTAAGACGGGTTATCTTTATGCACCCAACAAGACACATTTCTATAAGCAGATGTTTTTCGGTTACGTTGAGTTTGCAAAGAAAATCAAGGCTGATTATCTGCATCCTCATTATCTGGCAGTTACCAAAACTTATGTAAAGAAGCTTCACAAAAACGGCATAAAGGTCAATGTTTGGACAGTCAACAAGCCCGAAACGGTTAACAAGCTTCTCAGAATGGGTGTTGACGGTCTTATTACTGATGTTCCTCAGGTGGTAAATGCACTTGTTGAAAGATTTGAAGGCTAAATTTAAAGATTCCCGATTGCGTTCAGTCGGGAATTTTTTGTATATAATTGTTGAAATAGAAAGACATTTGTGATATACTCCTATACGGTGGTAATTATGGCTATTTTCAGAACACAAAACCCTGCCGAAACCGAGAAAATCGGAGAAGCACTGGGCAAAATTATCAAAGACGGTTCCGTTGTTGCAATGTTCGGTGACCTGGGTGCAGGCAAAACGGCTTTCACACGGGGTTTCACGAGAGGAATGGGGATTAATTGCGATGTGAGCAGCCCTACCTTTGCACTTGTGAATGAGTATAGGGGAGATAAAAGAACCCTCTATCACTTCGATATGTACCGTATTTCCGGTTGGGATGATCTTTACTCAACAGGGTATTTTGACTATCTTGATGCAGGGGGCTGCCTGATTATCGAATGGAGCGAAAATATTGAGGCGATCTTGCCTGACGACTGTATCAGAGTAACCATAACGAAAACGGAAAATCCGGATGAAAGAAATATTGAGATAACAGGAGCTGAATTCCTTGAAAATACTGGCGGTTGATTCCTCAGCCAAATCCGCAGGCGTTGCAGTTGCCGAAGACGGCAGACTGATCAGTGAGTGTTTTGTCAACAATGCGCTGACTCACAGCAGAACGCTTATGCCTATGGTTGAAAATGCACTTTCGCAGGCAGATCTTGAACTGAAAGATATAGACGCAATCTGTGTCAACGCAGGTCCCGGTTCATTTACAGGTATCAGAATTGGTGTTGCGGCGGTAAAAGGTCTTGCGATGTGTGATAATATTCCCTGCGCAGGAGTTTCAACACTTGAATGCATTGCTTATAATTTTGCAGATGAAGAGTGTATCGTGTGTGCCGCAATGGATGCAAGATGTAATCAGGTTTATACTGCACTTTTCCGCTGTGACGGTGTTAATGTAAGCCGCATATGCGAAGATAAAGCAATTTCCATAGATGAGCTCGGAACTCTGCTTGCGGATTACAGCGAAAAAATATATCTTGCAGGTGACGGTGCGGAGCTTTGTTTCAAGGCTTTCGGAGACAGAATTCCGAACACTAAGCTTTCAGGTGAAAACCGCCGTTATCAGCGTGCTTTCGGAACTGCTCTTGCAGCAGAAAAAAAGAATGAATTTATTGATTCCGCTTTGCTTGCACCGGTCTATTTAAGACTTCCTCAGGCTGAGCGAGAACTGAAATTGAGAAAAGGAGAGTCATTATGATTGCACTTGGAAGTGACCATGCAGGTTATGAGCTTAAACAGTTCATTATCAGACATCTTGAAGAAAGAAAAATCGAATATAAGGACTACGGTACTTATTCAACCGATTCCTGCGATTATGCCGTTTTTGCAGAAAAAACCGCAAGAGCCGTTGCTGGCGGCGAATGTGAGCTCGGTCTGCTTTTCTGCGGTACGGGTGTAGGTATTTCAATGGCGGCAAATAAGGTAAGAGGAATCCGTGCCTGCTGCTGCTCGGATTTGTTCTCGGCTGAAATGACAAGACTTCATAACAACGCAAATATTCTTTGCCTGGGCGGCAGGGTTGTTTCTCCCGAAAAGGCAAAGGAGATTGTTGATATCTTCCTTGATACACCTTTCAGCGGTGAAGAACGTCATCAGAGAAGAATTGACCAGATTACAGACCTTGAAAACAGATTTTGATTAATCGGAGGACAGCGATATGGCAAAAGTAATGATAATGGAACACCCTCTTATTCAGCACAAGCTTACTTTTCTCAGAGATGAAAAAACCACTTCAATGGAGTTCAGAAGCCTTGTAAGTGAAATTGCAATGCTTATGTGCTATGAAGCTACAAGAGATCTTCCTCTTGAAGAGGTTGATACCAAAACACCAGTTGCAATGGCAAAAACCAAGGTTATAGCAGGCAAAAAGCTTGCTTTTGTTCCCATTCTCAGAGCAGGTCTCGGTATGGTTGACGGTGTGCTTGCACTCGTACCTTCTGCAAGGGTAGGTCATATCGGTCTTTACAGAGATCCCGATACCCTTATGCCCGTTGAATATTACTGTAAGCTTCCTGCCGATATTGAGGAGCGTGAGGTAATTGTTCTTGACCCAATGCTTGCAACCGGCGGTTCAGCTATTGACGCAATTTCACAAATCAAAAAGAGAAATCCCAAGGATATAAAATTTATGTGCATTATTGCCGCACCCGAGGGTCTTGATGCTCTCAAAAACGCACATCCCGATGTGGATATTTATGTGGGTGCCCTTGATGATCACCTCAATGACCACGGCTACATCGTTCCCGGTCTCGGTGATGCAGGTGACAGAATTTTCGGTACAAAATAAAATGATATAAAAGCCCATCGACATTTTGCCGACGGGCTTGGTTTTTTGTGAAAGGCAGGTTGGGTTATGGGTACGGTAATGCGTATTATCAGTATGATTCTCACGATTTTTTCTTTGATAGGTTCGGTGTTTAATCCTGTCGATGTATACGAGGGGATTGAATGCGAATTTTCCGATGCTTCAAAAGCTTCTTATTCGGAACTTTATTATGAAGTGAGTGAAAAATCAAACAATACAGATACCTGGCGTCAGGGAATGGTTTCGGGTAACGGTTTGCAGGGAGTTATTACAAGTGGTTCTCCCTATAACGATACTCTCATTTATCAGAATATCCATTTCATTATGCCGAATAAAAATGTGCGTTACTGTCCCGATACTTCCGCAGAGCTTGAGCAGGTAAAACAGAATATTACCGCAGGCGAGGATATTGTTGACAATGCAAGCTACGATGATGTGTATGCATATCATCCGGGAGCTTCTCTGAGAATTAAGCAGAATAAACGCTGGTGTATGGGATATGCAAGATATACCGATTATGAAACTGCACAGTCAGGTGTAAAATATACGGATATCTACGGCACCTGGGAAAGAACAACATTCACTTCTCAGACGGACGGTGTGACAATAACCGAAATCGGTTCATCTTCAAACGGCAGCAAGGTAGATATTACTCTTTCGCTTGATAACATCAGTTCTTTTGCAAATTATGGCAACGGCAGTGAAGTTGACCTCAAATATAAAAAACTTGCCGACAATGACTGCGATTACATAGCATTTGTTGCTCATTACCCCGATTACGAAAACAGTGAGCTTAGAGACGGAGGCTATGCAACTCTTATACGTGTTGTTGCCGAAGGCGGAACAAAAACCCTGAAAGACGGAAAAAAGGTTAAAGATGCCCAATATTGCGGAGAAACCAATCCTCAGATTGTAATCGAAAATGCGGATAATGTTTATCTTATTGCTGTATCGGACAGAACTCATAATATGGGTAAATACGGTGATTTTGCATCTGCAAAAGAATATGCACTGGTAAATTCACTTGCTCAGTATACAAAATCTGTTGAAGAAAAATACACCTCAGATGGTTCGTTTGATTACGGCAAGGCACTTGTATCACATACCGATATTTTTACTCCGCAGTATAATGCCGTAACTTTTGAACTGGGTAATACAGACAGTAAAAAGGCCAACGAACAGCTTGTGCTTGATCAGTATGGGAAATCAAAAATCAATTCAGACCTTGCTGAAAGAGTTTATTATTCCGGCAGATACGCTTACCTCTGCTGTGCAGGATACTCCACATCACGTCTTTACGGAATGTGGACAGGCGAATGGGCACCCGGTTGGGGAAGCAAATACACTATGGATGCAAATGTCAATCTTCAAACTTCTTCAATGAATACGGGGAATATGGAGAGTGCGTATATCGGTTATGCAAGCTTTATTTTCCGTCAGGCACCCGATTGGGAAGAAAATGCACTTGCAACTCACGGCTTTACAGATGCATTGCAGGCACCTGTCAATATCGACGGCGATAAGGCTGTAATTACGGAAACATGTTATCCGTACCCGTTCAGGTATTGGAATGCCGGTACAAGCTGGATGCTTCAACCTCTTTATGAAACCCTGATGTGCTACGGCGATGTGCAGATTCCTCTCAAAGGTGAATTTGATCTGGATAACCTTAAATCTGTGCTTTCTGTAACCGCAGATGATCTTACGGATTCTCAGATTGCCGAATTAGAAAGCAAGGGATATCTTGATCTCAGAACGGATATTCTTCTTCCCATGCTTACAAAATCCGCAAATTACTGGGAACAGCTTATGACAGCCGAATACTACACAGATAAAGACGGAAAGCTTCATTATGAAAAGGGCAAAACGAAGCTTAAAGACGGCGAAACATATACAATTCTTCCCAGCTATTCTCCCGAAAACAATCCTTCAAATTATCCAAGCCCTTCGGCGGCGAATACTGCCATTGATATTGCAGCTTGCAGAAACAACCTTGAAATGTTAATAAACATCATGCATAGTATTGACTCTGAATCGGATGTTTCGAAGTGGGAATATCTTATGAGCAAGCTTCCTGTTTATATGTATGACGAAACAGGTGCGCTGAAAGAATGGGCAACGGCAGATTTTGAAGAAAATAATCTTCACCGTCATCTCAGTCATCTTTACTGTGTATGGCCTTTGTATGAAACTCAGGATGACCCGGAGCTTACTGCCGCCTGCATTCAGGCTATTGCTAACAGGGCAAGTGAAAATGAGGCAAGCCACGCACTTGTTCACAGAGCTCTTATTGCTGCCAGACTCAAAGACGGTGCAAGTGTTACTGATGCTCTGGCAAATCTTATGAATCATTGGATTTATTACGATTCTCTTATGACCAATCATGATTTTGACCGCAACAGCTGTTACTGTACCGATTTTGCCATAGGTTATCTTGGAATTATCAATGAAAGCCTGCTTTATTCAAATACGGGTAAAATTGAAATTCTGCCTGCTTTGCCTGAAACAGGCTTCGAAAGCGGTAAAATAACGGGTCTTAAAGCAAGAACGCTTGCGACGGTGGATGAAATAAAATGGAATCTCAGCGACGGCACGGCAAGTGTAACAATAACTTCGGATGTTGAACAGATAATAACAGTTTCCTGCGGTATATCCGATAAAGAAGAAACAATCTGTCTCAAAGCGGGAGAAACCGTAACAGTAACATTCTGATTTCACTGAAAGGTGTGAAAATCTTGACAGACGGAATTCGAAAATCAAAATTTTCAAAAAAAGATATATTCATTTTTGTGCTTATGGGTTGCACGGGAGTTCTGATTACCGCAGCAGGAATATATTTCAAACAGGATTTTCTTAATATTTTGCCTTTGTACATTTCGTTGATAATAGCCATGCTTCAATCAAGAGTAAACCGATATGCGAGTCTTATGGGCAGTGTTAATTCTTTGCTCTACGGTGCGGTTTATATTTACTATAACCTTTACGGCTCAGCATTTTCAGCAATTCTTTTTTCGTGCCCTGTTCAGCTTTTAACCTTTATCAGATGGAATAAAAATAAATGGGAACATTCAACAAAGCTTCGTAAGCTCAGCATAAAACAGCGTTTGCTTATTCTGACGGGATGTATCATTGTGCTGATTGCAATGTGGGTAATTCTTCCGCTTATCGGTTCCAAATATGTTTTCCTTGACAGCCTTACAAATATAATCGGAATTCTTATTTATTTTCTTACTATGTTTGCATATGTTGAATACACATTTCTTATGATTATAAACGGAATTATCTGTATAGTACTGTATATCACCATGCTTCCCGAAACACCGGAAATGACAACTCATCTTATTTTTTCTATTTATTCCTTTGTATGTATTGTTTTTGCATTTTTCAGGGCAAGAAAGCTTTATGATAATCAGCAGGCGGAGGTAAAAAATGAAAATTGAGCTTATCGGAAAACTTAAAACCGTAATGTCAAATCCTCACAGCCATCACGGATATTTTGCCTGGCCCACACTTGCAAAATTGCAGGACGGCAGATTGGCACTGGGCGCATCAGGATTCAGAATAGAACATGTTTGCCCGTTTGGAAAATCCGTGATTTCATACAGTAACGATGGGGGAGAAACTTACACTTTCCCTGCACCTGTTATCGACACTCCTCTTGATGACAGGGATGCAGGTATATGCACTTTTGGTGATAAAGGTGTGATTTTTACAACCTTCAATAATTCTGCTGAGGTGCAGAGGGAATATAACAAGGATAACGATTATGTCCAGCGATATATTGATACAATTACACCTGAGGATGAAGAAAAATACCTCGGTGCCCTGTTCCGTATCAGTAACGACTGCGGAATTACCTTCGGAGAAATTCATCATTCACCAATTACTTCACCCCACGGACCCATTCAGTTGAAAAACGGAACGGTTATATGGGCGGGAACAAGGTTTGATGATATTTTTTGCGGTATTGAGGTGCGCATACTTGATACCGAAAGCGGTGAAACCGAACTCATAGGCAAAATAACATCGTCGGATAAAAATGTTGTACTTAATGAACCTCATATGGTTGAACTGCCCAACGGCAGACTTATCTGTCATATCAGGGGTGAAAATGCAGAGCTTTTTCACGGTGGAGATGAAACTCTTTTTACAGTTTTTCAGAGTGTTTCCGATGACGGAGGCAGAACCTGGTCTGAACCTGAAATGCTCCTTGATAAAACAGGCGGTGCACCTCCTCATCTGCTTTTAATTAAATCGGGTCTGCTTATTTCTGCATACGGCAGAAGGAAACCGCCATACGGAATTATGGTTATGGTAAGTGCTGACGGCGGCAAAACCTGGCAGACTGATATACCCGTCTGCGATAATCTTGCCACAGATGACCTTGGTTATCCGTCAACTGTTGAACTGGATGACGGCACGCTTGTGACCGTTTTTTATGCGGCAGAAAGTGAAAGTTCGCCCTGCAATGTTTATCAGCAGAAGTGGAGATTGAAATAGAAAAAAGACCCGTTTCGTGATGAAACGGGTCTTTTGATTTTAGTTGATTATTCGCCGAGGAAGTATCTGCCGTATGCATCTGCTGCTTTGAGTGCGGCGCATACCTTTTCAGGTGTTACTTCAAAAGGCATATTGTGAAGAGTGTCACCCTCTGCGCAAGCCGCTGTTGCGACAGCCATAAGCTTTTCATCGGTAACTTCGGTAATGCCGAGTTCTTTGAAGGTTACGGGCAGACCAAGCTCGATGCAGAAGCTGATGATTCTTTCAAGCTCGTCACCGTCAACATTTTCAAGAACAAGCTGTGTGAGTGTTCCGAAAGCAACTTTTTCGCCGTGATACATATGATGGCATTCGGGAAGTACGGTAAGACCGTTGTGGATTGCGTGTGCGCCTGCAAGACCGCCGCTTTCAAAGCCGATGCCGCTGAGAAGTGTATTGGCTTCGATAACCTTTTCAACAGCTTCTGTGCAAGCACCTGCTTCGAGAGCAATTTTGGCTTTTACACCTTCATCCATAAGTGTATCAAAGCAGAGCTTTGCAAGTGCCATAGCGGCGCAAGTTACTTTACCGCCTGCACAGGTGCCTGCATCCTTTGCCATAACTGCTCTTGCTTCAAAGTATGTTGCAAGGGCGTCACCCATACCTGAAACGGTGAGGCGTGCGGGGGATGCGGTAATGATGTCTGTATCCATAAGGACCATATTGGGATTTGCGGGAAGGAAGAGATATTCTTCAAAAACGCCGTCATCGGTATAGATAACCGAAAGAGCACTGCAAGGTGCATCTGTTGATGCGATTGTGGGGCAGATAAGAACGGGTGTTTTGCAATAATATGCAACAGCTTTTGATGTGTCAAGAATCTTGCCGCCGCCTATACCTATAACAAGGTCGCAACCCTTTTCGTTCATAATTGCAATGAGTCTGTTGATTTCATTCTTTGAGCATTCGCCGTTGAAATAATCAAAAACAAGCTCAAAATCCTGACCTGCAAAGCTGCTTTCAACAGTTGAACCGATTCTCTTATAACCTGATTCGGTAATAAGAACAAGAGCTTTTTTGCCGTAGCCCTTTGCGTAGTCGTAAAGCTTTTTCATTTCGCCTGCACCCTGAACATATTTGCCGGGGCTGATAAGAATTTTTGCCATAGTTTTACTCCTTAATCATAATGTTTTATTTTTATCCGATTTCCGGACAAGGATACAACCTAAATGAAATTATAACACAAATTTTTTGAAAAGCAATTTGTTATTTTAAAGTACTTATATTTATGTCGTCGTATGTTTTTGCTCTTTTTAATGCGCTTAGGTTGCAGAAACAGTGTTTTGTCAGAAAACCGTTGACATACTGAATTCACAGTGATATAATGTGAAAAAATCAATATTTATGGTTGAAGTTTGCAGAAGAAGCATCAGCTGCCGAAGGAGTAACGCTCTCAGGCTTCCCGAAAGGGAAAGGGACTGCAAACGGACATAACTTTGGAGAAGCTCATTAAATTGAGTGCCGAAGGGGCAAGGCAAAACGCTAATCTCTCAGGCAAAAGGACAAAGTTTTTATCACCTCGGTTCTCGGGGTAAATTTGTACTTTTGTCGGATTACGTTTTGTAATCCGATTTTTTTATTTACAGGAGGAATTTAAAAATGGAAGCTTTTTTTGACAAAGTGGCAGAAGTCAACGGTGCCGTTAACGGTGTTGTATGGGGCAAATACGGTCTGATTCTGCTCATAGGCACAGGTATTCTTATGACCGTTGTTACAAAAGTGTTTCAGGTAACACACATCGGTCATTGGTGGAAAAACACCATCGGAAGCCTTTTTACCAAGAATGTTATGGGACATTCAAAAGAAAAGGGTACAATTTCACCTTTTCAGGCTCTTTGTACCGCACTTGCCGCAACTGTCGGCACAGGTAACATCGCGGGTGTTGCCGCAGCTATCTGCATAGGCGGTGCAGGTGCGGTTTTCTGGATGTGGGTTGCCGCTTTCTTCGGTATGATGACCAATTATTCTGAAAATGTTCTCGGTATCTATTTCCGCCGCCGCAACATCAAAGGCGAATGGTCGGGCGGTGCGATGTATTATCTCCGTGACGGTCTCGGAAGCAAAAAAGGCTGTAAGACAATAGGTAAAGTTCTTGCATTCCTTTTCTGCATTTTTACTATGCTCGCTTCTTTCGGTATCGGCTCAATGGGTCAGGTCAACAAGATTGTTGCCAATGTTTCGGCAGCTTTTAACGTAGAAGCTCTTTCTTCCGTTCAGGTTCTCGGCGGCGTTTCGCTTTACAACCTTATTCTTGGTATTGTAATTATGATTCTTGTTGCTCTTATTACCCTTGGCGGTCTTAAAAGAATTGCAAATGTTGCCGAAAAAATCGTTCCTTTTATGATTGTTCTCTTTATTGCAGGCAGCCTTATCATTATCGGTGTCAACTACGATATGATTATTCCTGCATTCAAGAGCATTTTCGTCAACGCATTCAAGCCTGAAGCATTTGTGGGCGGTACACTCGGTGCGGCAATCAGTGCAGCAGTTACTCAGGGCTTCAAGCGTGGTGTTTTCTCAAATGAAGCAGGTCTCGGTTCATCCGTTATGGTTCACTCAAACTCCAACATAAAAGAACCCGTAAAGCAGGGTATGTGGGGCATTTTTGAGGTTTTTGCCGACACAATGGTAGTCTGCACAATGACAGCTCTTGTTGTTCTTACATCAGGTGTGTTCGATGCAAAAACAGGTGAAATTGCAGAAGGTCTTACCGATGCAACTCTTGTTGCAGGTGCTTTTAACAGCGTTTTCCATTGGGGCAATATAGGTCAGCGTTTTGTTGCAATTGCAATGTTCCTCTTCGCTTTCACAACTGTTCTCGGTTGGTCACACTACGGCTCAAAGGCTTGGGAATACCTTTTCGGTGCAAAAACAACAATCATCTTCAAAATAATCCACGTTATTACCGTTATTTTCGGTGCGGTAATGACATCCACTCTTGCATGGGATATTTCAGATACCTTCAATGGACTTATGATGATTCCCAACCTTATCGGTGTTGTTGTTCTGTTCCCGCTTGTTATGAAAATCACGCAGAATTATATTAACCGTAAATTGAAAAATACTAACGAATCACCTGTGCTTTCCTATGACCCTGAAATCCAGGCGGAAGCAGAGATAAATATTTCAGATAAATAAAGCAAACCCCCGGCTTGCATAAGCCGGGGGATAATTATTATTTGTCGTAAAGTGCATCGCGTATCCGGTCGGGATAATCTGTCATAAGCAGGTCTGCACCGGATTGAGAGAGAGCCTGTGCATCTTCCGCTTTGTTTACGGTCCAATACTGAACGGATATTCCGTATTTATGTGCGTAATCCATAAATCCCGTTTTTCCGAGATTTGCAACCATAAGTTTACCGTCATCCCAGTAATACGGCATCTGTAAAGCAACAAATTTGATTTTTTCGTTGCTTAAATCGTCGTTTCTTGTGTAGCAACCGTATAAATCAACAATTTCAAAAGGATTTGCAGCTCTGTTGATTTTGCCTTCATAATTATTGTCGATATATGCCGCAATACAGGTCAGGAAAGATTGCGAATGCAAGTGTGTAACGCCGCTTTATGATACGGTTGAGCCGAGAAAGTTTAAATTCAGGTTAAAGACAGTCAAATCAAAACTTAATTACATTTTCAGAAAAGCCATTGCATATGTCTGGAAAATTGATGATGTTGGCAGAGTATTTTATCTTCATTACAGACCATAATACTAAAAAGAAAAGGCAGGGATTAGAGTCGCACTCTAAAGGACAGTCTGGAAACAGGTTGCGGTGTAGCCCGTCAGGGCTACGCCATTTTCCTTATTTCAAGCGGTTTTTAATGGATTTTCACGCATTTCCTGAATTGTTTCAAGAATCTCTTGTTCTGTCGGAATATTTATGATACCCGCCGCAGTAAATGAGATATCAACAGGAACATGCTTTAATCCATCTTCACCTTTGATGCTGTTATGAACATCAATTCTCTTTATTAATGTGTTTACAAGAGTTGGTGTTAATTCTTTTAATTCGGTGCAACCACGAATTGCTTTTAAGAAAGCATCAAGGTCTATTTTCTCTTGTTCAGCTGTTTTAATTGCTTGCTTGTTGTTTTCTACTGCGGCAAGCAATTCTTTTTGCTCTTTTTCATAATTTGCCGACATACGATAAAATCGTTCGTCCGAAACCTTGCCAAGAAGATTATATTCATAAAGACCTTCAATCAGTTTATCTAATTCAGAAATACGCTTTTGAGCTTTTTCTACATTTTGTTTCATCATACGAATATTTATTTCCCTATTGGCAGTGTTATGCTTTGCGTACAGATAAAGAAATATCGGTTCGAATTCAGTAACATATTTGGCTACGGCTTTTATTGTGTCAAGAACAATTTCTTTTAATACCGCATCACGGATAAAATGAATTGTACAGGAACCACGCTTTTCTTTATATTGGGAGCAACGATAAAATTCTTTTCCGTCCTCAATGCTTTTTGCTGCACAATAATATAATTTCGAGCCGCAATCAGCACAATATAAAAGTCCTGAAAAAATACTTGTTTTTCCCGTAGCAGAATTTCGTCGGCGACTTTTACGTAATTCCTGAACTCTTTCAAAAGTATCTTCATCAATAATAGCTTCTTGAGTGTTTGGAATTATATTCCATTCCTCCTCGGGGTGATATACTGTTTTCTTAACTTTAAAACTTACATAAGATGTCATAAAGTTAACTGTACATCCGGTGTATTGACGATTTTCAAGAATGTGAATAACTGAGTCCGATACCCATCTGTATGGATTCTCAGGTCTTGGATTAGAACACTTACGCCCATTACGATAACAATATTCGGTGGGTGTAATTATTTCTTCGCTTTCTAATCGCTTTGCTATTTGTGAAGGTCCCAGCCCTGCAAGGCATAATTCGAAAATATACTTTACAACTTTTGCGGCAGGTTCGTCTACAATCCACTGTTTAGGGTCATCTACACTTTTTATATACCCAAAAGGTATGGAAGCAGAAACTCTTTCTCCATTATCGGCTTTTGCTTTCCAAACAGCCTTTATTTTCTTACTTGTTTGTTCTGCATACCATTCGTTAAATATATTGTAAAAAGGCATCATTTCGAGACCAGTACCTTCTGCCGTATTTACATTTTCCTGAATAGCTATAAATGTTACACCAAGTGAAGGATATACAATTTGGGTTAGCCTACCCATTTCAACCTGTTCACGACCAAAACGGGAAAGATCTTTTACAATAATAGTTTCAATTTCTCCGTTTTCAGCCATTTTTTGCATACGTTGAAATTCAGGACGGTCAAAGGTTGTACCTGAAATACCGTCATCTACAAAGAATTCAGGGTGTAAATATCCGTGTTCTTTAGCGTATTGAGATAGAATTTGCTTTTGATTTGTTATACTGTTAGACTCATCGGTATTACCTTTCTTTTTGCTGTTTTTATCGTCGTCTCTGATATCTTCAACGGATAAACGGCAATAAAGAGCTGTTATTTTTTGTTTATTCTCGGCTTTCTTTGCCATAATTAAAACTCCTTTCTTTGAAAAGCCGAGCGTTACGATTTGTCTTTGACATTATATAACGCTCGACAATTCTCATCCATTCTGTGATTATTCTACTTTAGTTGAAAGTATCAACTGCTTAAACTGTTGCAGCACGGAACGCTTGCTCTCTATATCAAAATTTGCGGTGACATCATATACAGTCCTACCGATTTTTCTTGATATATTAATTTGTTTTGGAATGTTTTGAACCGGTGGGCGCTTTACAGTTTCTCTGCCTTGAGGAATAGCGTATTCTTCAAGTTCAATTCCATTACTGTTATCAATACGTCCCATCCCACATATAGCAATGTGACTGTTTGTTAAATCGTAATTTTTAATCATAGGCTACCTCCTTATCTCGCATCTCTGCCCTGACGGGCTCTGTATCTGCTCTCACAGATTTTTATGATTGCTTCTTCAATCTGTTCGGTTGTATAGCTTTTCGGAAAGTATTTTCGTATTCTTTCAGCGGGGATTTTGATTTTCTCTCGCTGGTTTGCCTTTTCTTCTGACAATATTTCACCTATATGCTCAGGAGTTAACCCTTCCTCTCTGCTGATTGCACGGAGCCTTTGAGCCTGAGATAAGTTTGGAGTAGCATCACAGACACGGATTTCTTCAACCAAGTCCGCCTGTTCAACTTCGTTTAAATATGAAAGCTCTACCGCAGGGGTAAAGGCTATTCGTTCTTCATCAACAAGGTTAAGCAGTTCAGGAATAAGATAGGTTAAACGGATATAACGGTGTATCTGTCGTTCACTCTCTTTTGCAGACTCACTTACTTGTGTTACGCTCCACTTCTCGCCAACTTGGCGAGAAGTTTGCCCTTGATGGCTTAATGCTTCAAGTTTCAATTTGTAAGCAAAGGCTCGTTCACTTGGCAGAATATGCTCCCTATGCAGATTACTGTCAACGAGCATAATAGCAGCTTCATCTCTGCTTACGGCATAAATTAAAGCAGGTACTGTTTCCAGCCCTGCTTTCACTGATGCTCTAAGTCTTCTGTGACCTGAGATAACCTCATATTCATCTGTTGTATCTTCTAAAGGTCTTACGACAATGGGCGATATAACACCTTTCTGCTGAATACTCTCTATGAGATTATTCATTTCATCATTATCTAAAACTTTATACGGATGTCCCTCAAAGGGATGAATTTTTTCCACCGGGATGTTTACCGGTGCTTTTAATTTGTTGTTAGCCATGTTATCGGCTCCTTTCATTTTTATTCTTAATATTTTGATTGTTACGGTTCTTACGCCGTTCTTCCATTTGCCGATGTCTTTCTTTCTGCTGTTTAACATAGCGGGCATATTCTTCCTGCCTTGCTATTTCAGCCTTGGTAAGATAATGAGGTGGCGGCTCACCTATGAGCTTTGAAACGGTATCAACGCTTCGGTTAAAATCGTATTCGCTGATGTTGTAATCTGCTTCTGCCTTTTGCTTTGCCTCGTTCTCTTTTTCGGGGCGTATTTTCATTCTCTCTGCTTTCAGCTCTTCGGCATCTGCTTCATCAACCTGCTTTTCTGTTTCTTGGTACTGTGTAAGTGTCTTTTGGATTTCATCTTCCATTCTCTTTTCCTCGGCTTCAAGCTTCGGGATTTCAACCCGACGCATTTTCTCAAAGTAAGACTTTGCATTAACAATATCCTGTTCGTTTTCACACTCGTTTTGTGAGAGAATATTCTGCATTTTAAAATTCAGCTCTTTAAGCTCAAATTCATAGTGACCAACCTCACATCTTGCCGAGTTATATTTCTGCTTCATAACCTTGGGAGTGAGCTTCAGCTTCTTCTTTGCCTCTTTGAGCTTTTCTTCCGTTGTCTTAATATCTTCCTGTAACTTGTGAAAGTACACATAAAACTCATCTGCATCACGGACCTCGTTCATAGCCTGATGCTTCATATTGTTAATGCTCTTTCTTTCACATTCAAGGATAATCATACTGACACGGATACCTTCAAGAGCATCTGCAAGTGTGGGTATGAGCAGCTTTGCCGCAGTGATAACAAGCTCTGTAAGTGCCTCAACAGTTTTGCGAAGACTGATAATCAGGCTGTTATCTTTACGGATGAGAATGTTGATTCTCATTCGCTCTGTGACTTTACCTTTCTTCTTCATTTTCTTGCTTGAAACACCCTCGTGAATAGTAGGTTGCAGAAGTATTCCTCTTGCCGCAAAGCTGCGGTGGTCTATAGGCTCAATGTTCTGTTGTTCTAAATCTCTGTTTACGATATCTGCCCACAGCTTTCTCCATTCAAATAACTGCTCATCACTGTTCCAACGCTCACTTATGGGATTCTGTCTGCCGTACTTTGTGCTTTTCGGGTATTTGTTTACTCTCTCATAACCGTCAGCCTGAGACGGTGGCAGATACACTTTCTTGCTGTCAACATAATACTGATACTGCTTTTCCCACCCCTCGTTTTTAGCACATAAAAATTCAGAGGCGGTAAAGCCTTGCTCCTTACCGTCTCTGATACATAGATATTCTTTTTCAGTTTTTCTTTGCCAAGTACCGTCAGGGTTTAACGGTCTGACAGTTGTCATAATGTGAGCGTGAGGGTTGCCTTCGCCTGTATCGTGAATACAGATATCAACACACATACCGTCATCTACAAGAGCCTTTGCAAATTCTTCTGCCTCTGCAATCTGCCTTTCACGGCTGACTTCAACGGGCAGAGCAACAATGAACTCTCTTGCCAAACGGCTGTCCCTTGTTTTCTCTGCTTCTTCAACTGCATTCCATAGCTTACTTCTGTTGTGCCATTCAGGCGGAGCGTGTGACGGGAGAAAGATTCTTTCATAGACAAGGCCGCCTTTCCGGGTGTAATCGTGTTTTACGCCGTCATACTCGTTAGTGATTTCACTGCAGCTCATATATGCACTTGCGGCTACAGCTGAACGACCTACACCACGTGTTATGACTTTTGCTTCAAGGTGATAAATTGCGGGTATCACCATCCTTTCTGTTGAATTTATTGTTATACTTTAGCGATTATTGACAAAGTGATTTTTTACAGTAAACTTAAATAAGAAAATATTTTTGTAACCTTTCCATAACTTCAATTGTTATTATAGTGAAAGGACCTTTCAAATAGGCGGTGAAACAATGACAGATGATGATTTTATGCAAGCAGTAAATCGTAACAATCAACGTCTTTTTCTTATCGCTCTATCTTTCACGAAAAGCACTTACGATGCGGAAGATATTCTTCAAAATGTTTTTGTAAAACTTTTAAAACATCCTAAGAGTTTTTCTGATAATGAGCATTTAGATAAATGGTTGACGACGGTTTGCGTTAACGAAAGTAAAAACTACATAAAATTACCATTCAGATATCATAAGAACTTAGACGATTGTGATTTTGTTTCAGGTGTCAACTTTGACAGTACAACTCAAATAGATTTGTACAATGCTGTTATGAGGCTGTCTAAAAAAGAACGCACGGTAATTCATTTGTTTTACTACGAAAACTTATCGATAAAAGACATTGCAGAAATGCTTAAAATTAAAGAGTCGGCAGTTAAAACTAGGTTAAGTCGTGCAAGAGTAAACTTAAAAGAACAGTTGGGAGATGAGTGGATAGATGAGTAAAAAACAATATACAGATACCTTTTCAAACATTCATCCTTCCGATGAAACAATTGAAAGGATTATGAGTATGACTAACAAAAAACATTTCACAGGTTTTGGTAAAACACTTGTTGCTTTAGTTGCAGTAATTTCAATTCTTTGTTCCATAGGTTTAGTAGCAAATGCTGCTACTGATGGTGCGGTTGCTGAAACTGTTTCTGAAGTTTTTGAAGCCGTATCAAGCAAAGTGACTATATTAATAAACGGAAAAGAAACTGAGGCTGAAGTTAACGTTTCAGAGAAAACTAATTCTGACGGTGAAAAATATTATGAAGCTGAAATTAAAGTAGATATTCCTGATTCCGATGCAGAAGTAGAATGCGAATTACAGTTGGACGGAGAAAAAACTGTAGAAAATATTGATTCTGCTCTTCAGGAAAGTATAGAACTGCACATATACAACGAAGAAACTGAATAATTTTTATGCTCGTATTACTTAATGAGTATTACGGGCATTTCTTTTGTTTTAAGTTGACAAAATAACTATTTAGTTTTAAAATGCTCTTGGAACAGTCATCTCCTTTCCTGTTTTACCAGACGTAGGTCCATTAGGGAAAAAGGCAAACGAGAGAGAAAGTATTATTGAAAGGAGAATGCATATGATTGATAGATTTATTTGTAAATTTAACAGACTCTTTGTTTTAATAGCAAAACGACTCACCATAAAAATAAAAACACCATTCATTGATTTCTCGTTTGCTCCTATGATTGTTATAGCATTGTGCTATTTGCATACACCCCTCGGAGAGCGCACTACACCACCTTTACGGTGGTGAGTAAGTGCGCCCTTAAGGGACATATATCAGCCTTTAATTCAACTTTTCGAGTAAATACCCCTCAATTTCTGTAAAGTTCATTGTCTTGATTTCAGGTAAAAGCTTCTCCAAAATTGCACCTTCTACAATAAGTCTGTGGTTTCGCTCTGTGCGTTCCTTCTTACGGTTGCGGTTTTCAGCCTGCTCAAGTCTGTGCTTGGCTTGTATGAGCTTTTTCTCGTCATCGGTCATAAATATCACCTCCAATCTATTGGCACCGTAAGCGGTGCCGTTTTTATTGTGTTTTCCTCTGTGGCTCCGAAATCCGAATGTTTTGGCACCGTTAAAACATATCAAGAAATGCCAATGCCTCTGCATCATTTTTCAACTTCTGCTCCTCAGTCAATTCCATATCAATACCCGCCGAAGAAGGAGAAGGAGCTGTTGCTGCAACTGAAATACCACACAACTCCTCTTTCAGAATTTCACGGAACTTTTGGAGCAGTTCATCGTCTGCTGTTTGTTTCTCTTCATAAGCAATAGCGGATTTTATCGCATCTATGATAAACTGATTTCTTGACTTGTATTTTTCTTTATCAAGGCTGTTCAGATAATCAATGATTGCCGTGTGCTCTGTGTCGCTTAAATTAAAGCGTACGTTTATGCGGTACTCACTCATATCCTGCCACTTTTCATCATAGTTTCGGCAAGGTACTCATACCCCTTTGCCGCCGCACAGATGTCATCAACGAAACGCACACGGTCTGCATTGAACTTATAGAAATTCTTTACAAGGCATCCGCCACCACCGGTGATATAGAGCATCATTGTGTTCTCATCGTACCCGTGGTCACGAAGCCTGTGAAAGATTTCAGCTACATATTTCTGCACCTCTGCCTTGATAATCTTCATATCCGACTGAACAATGTTTGCAGTACCCTTACACAGCACCTCATCAATGATATGCTCGTTGATTTCTCTCTGTGTTTTTCTGAGGAACGCTTCACGGATATCAACAGTACAGAAGTGTGTGCCGAACTTTTCAGTGTACATTCTTTCTGACTGCGGTCTGCCGTTAATGACATAGAGAACATTCATAGTGCCGTTGCCAATGTCAGCCACAAGGTTTACGCCGTCCATTTTGGTTGCAAACTGCGAAACCGCTGCATAACCCTGAGGATAGATACTCGCACCTGCTATTCTGATTTTGTACTCAGTATGCTGCCAAGTGAAAGTTACTTCCTCATTCTTTGTGAGATATGCTTTGAAGCTTTCTTTCTGACCTGCAGTCCAAGTAAGAGGCAGACCTGCCGCAATGTGAACTGTGGCGACCGTTAAGTCTTCGGCACTTAACTCCTTTGCAATAGCAACAAGTGTGAGGGCATAATAGTCCTCGTCTTTGATTTTGTCGGGAAGAAACTCCTTGTGTCCTTCGCCGATAAGATAATACTTTCCACCGTAAACAAGCATATCCTTTGTGAAAAGCGGCTCTGAATCATAAGCCGTAATGCCTGTTCTGAAACAGTGGTTCGCAGTTTTGATGTTGCCGTAACCGTGGTCAACACCGATGATGATTACATCATTAAATTTTTTCATTTTGATTTCTCCTTTAAATAAAATTTTGTTAGACAATAAATTTGGGCATAAAAAAGCACCCTCTACGGGTGCGGTGGAAAATGGGTCTGTCGCGAATGTTGAAGATAGCACTTCCTTTCATTAAAATATTTTTATATGTAAAGTTAGTAAGTGGACACCGTGTCCACTTACTAGAATTACCGGATGTAGAAATTCCCAAGTTCCCAAAATGGGGACTTGGAGAATGTGGGCATAAATGCTCCAAGTGATACGGTGTATCACTTGGGTGAAAAATCTAACGCAGTATTTATATACCGAAAATTAGGATTTTGGATATAAAAAACACCTGCTACTGTGAAGTAATAAGTGCATATAAACAGATTGAAATTTCTTGAAGAGTTATGGTATAATCAATTTGACAAAGATAAATTTATCTAAGGGGGTAAGCATTATGAAAAAGAAAATCATAAGTGTTATATGTGTACTCGTTGTAATGATTTTTGCAATCACTATTTTTGTACCAAAAACCTTTTTCGGAAGCTCTGAAATTTACACTATGGACGAAAGAAAGGCAGCAGCAAACCTAATTAAAGAAAAGATAAACGCTAAAGAAGGTTGTATGCTTTTTCTGATAAAATATGAAGGGGATACCGTAAGTCAAAACAATTTAAATTACTGCAATGAACTTGCAACAGATGGTAAAATTTATACAGATTGTGCTGTATTTAAGACTTGTTTTCGTTCTCCGATTACCAATTCAGGTGCTTTGGAACCAAATGCATTATATACTTGGTCATACTATTTAGCACGTACATCGGATGGACCTTGGGAAATTGTTACCGGCGGGTATGCCTAATGTATAATTGATATTATGCTAACCGAATAACTCAACTGCTCTCCCCCGTGAGGGCAGTTTTTCTTTGCTTTTTGCCTCCCTATTTTATAATTTCCTTTCACCTAAAAACTAATTGGTGGGGGCAGTTATTATATAATAGAAAAAATCCAACGCAGTATTCATATACCGAAATTCAGGTTTTTGGGTATAAAAAAACACCTTCTATTCTTGAAGTAACAAGTGTATGTAAACGGATTGAAATCTATCGTGTCGGTATGATATAATTAAAAAAATTAGATTTTAAAAGCGATGTAAAGTTATGTTGCGGATTTGTAAAGTAAATGTGGTAGCACTTTGCAGTGTATTTTGCTACAATGAAATCGCCGAAACGAAAGGAGGATTTCATTATGAAATTGTCAGATAAAATAACAAAACTAAGAAAAGTTAATGGTTGGTCACAGGAAGATTTAGCGGAAAAGCTTAGCGTATCCCGACAGGCAATCAGCCGTTGGGAGAATGGAACTGCTCTCCCGGACGCAAACAATATTCTACAGTTAAGCAAGTTGTTTAATGTGACAACAGATTATTTGTTAAATGAGAACTATTTCAGTGATAGTGATATTCCTTGTGTAAAAGAAGCTCATAGCATATTGGATTCTAAAAAGCTTCTTTATAGAAAACGGTTTCTTATTGCTTCGATTTTATGGTTATTAAGTGCTGCCGTGTGGCTCATTCAAGCTATAAATTGGTTGGATGTTATTTATTGTGTCTTAGCGGTTGTAAATGCTATTGTTTCTTTGGTTAATATAATTCTTTATGAAAAGAATAAGAAAACAGAAGATAATTAGATTTCAATCTATCAAACTGAACAACGCAACTGCTCTCCCCGTGAGGGCAGTTTTTCTTTGCCTTCTTTACTATACTTTTCTTCTATCTAAAAACTAATTGGTGGGGGCAGTTAATATAATAATGATTGCAATATGCATTTCCCTGTGATATACTGAAAATAATCAATAATTATCAGGGAGAACAGTATGAAAAATAAAAAGTATCTGATACCTGAAATTTCGGCACTCAGTATAATTTCAACCGCCCGCAAAACCGATGACGGATATGATTTCTGTTTTGATTCAACATCTATCCCGAATGAATACCGTACAGAAAATACTCTGCAGGATGACTGCCCGATTTTTCATCAGGCTATGTGTATCCTTTACGGTGATGATTTCCGCAACAGTGAGCTTCTGTGTGAGGCTCTTCGTGATGTTTTTGTGTATGTAGATTTCTCGGGTATATTTAACCGTATGCCTGTCGGCAGAATCCTTGAATTACAGGAGCTCTCCAAGGAGATGTTCAAGCCGAAGGGTATAAAGATTAATTTCGGCAAAGAGGATAAGACATATATCGCCTTTGAACGCTCTGCATCTATGAGCCGTGACAACAGACTTTCATTTGCACGCTCGGATATTTATGAGGCACTTAAGGAAAGAATGATGTTGGGTATGACTATCGGCAAATGCCAGCTCAGTAAGCTTTATGCATATAACGCTCTGCTTTTCACAAGCGGCAAAAGATATAACGATGAAGATATCCTTTCCGAAAAGAGAATTATTGTTATTGATAATCCCGAATCTGTTGTAAAGGATGTTGACGTTATCACCGTAGCCGATGACGGCACAAATAACCCTGTACGCATGTACACAAGAGTACAGAAGAAAACAGATGTTAAGATAACTGAGTTTGACGGTGAAGGTCTGATTTCGTCAAGGCTCGCAGGAAAGCTTGAAGCAGGACACCACTCCTTCCAGATTCGTCTTCCGTATATAAAAGGTGTAGTTCACGAGGTGGATTTTGCTTCACTTTTCAGTGAGCTCGGTGTACCGTTTATCACGGATATTTTCGGCGTTAAGCATAATCCTGCCGATGTTGATATTATCCTTACCAAAAGTATGTTCAAGGGCTTTGGGTGGATGACAGAAAACGGTCTTTCTTGGAAAGAGTATATGTACCGTTGCAGAAAGTACAAGCACGCCCTTTATGTTTCAGGTAAGGACAGAGAATATACTCCCGACACTATAGAGCTTAATTATCAGTTCCTCAATACTCTTGCTATAATGAATGATGAATTCCGTCCTGCCGAGTTGCCTTTGGGATGGAAAGAAGCTCCGGAAGCAGAAACTCAAAATTGGATTACCAAAACAACAGAGAGTGCTTATTTCAGCTTCATCGGTAACCGTGAAGCACGGAAAGACTATCTTCTCGGAAAAGGTGATATTTATTCGGACATCATCCGAAAAAATCCTCTTTTTATGGGTGAGCCTATGTTTCAGTCAGAGCTTTCGGATAAGGCTGAAAGCATAGCAGATAAATACTCTATGGGTAAGCTTTTAGTGTCCGGTGATAACCGTTATCTTTCCGATGACCTTATAAAGCTTCTTGCATATATAGTTTATACCTCTGAGGGTAAAACAGCCGCATATTACAGACTCGAAAAAGAACAGCTTTACGGTAACTTGATGTATGCTCCTATGCCCACATATAAAGAAAATGACACATATACTCTTCTTCGCAGTCCCCATATAGCAAGAAATGAAGAGGTTATTGCAATACCCTTAAAGGTTGTCGGTGAACTTCGTAAAAAGTATCTTTCACATCTTCATTATGTAATTATGGTTGACTCACGTTCTCTTATCCCTGAACGGCTTGGCGGTGCTGATTATGACGGTGATATGATTAAAACCGTTGCAGACCCTCTTGTAAACGCTTGTGTAAAAAGGAGCAGCACAGTTCTTCCCGTACTTAAAATACCAACTGCCGAGCCTTTGATTTCTGATGCAAATGATTGGGAAGCAAGATTTACTACGGTGAAAGCCACTTTCTCTTCCCGTGTAGGACAGATAAGTAATGCGGCTCTTAGCAGAGGTGTTATTGCTTATGACGAAAGCATTACCGACGAAGAAAGAAAAGCTGTTCTTGAAGAGGTTGAAACTCTTGCAATTATGACAGGTCTTGAAATAGATTCTGCCAAAAGCGGTATCAAGCCTGATTTATCAGCTTACCTTGAAGCAAGGAACATAAAAAGAAGCCGATTCTTGAAATACAAGGATATTTTTGACCAGGGTGATAATGCAGAATGGTATGAGCCTACAAAAGCACAAAAGCTGGCAAAATACTTTGGTTGCACTAATTGGGACTGTATTACATCAAATCTTGAAAAGCTGCCGTATTATGCATACAGTATGGCTATGCAAACAGAAAAAGCAACCGACAAGCCTGCAAAAGACAGCGAGCTTTTCACCTTTGCCGCAGAGCCCGATTGGAAAGAAAAGCTTGACAATACCACCCTGCAAAGGGTTAAATCTCTGATATCCGAGTATGAAACAGCACTTAAAAGGATACGCTTTTTAACGCATACCGAAAAGGATATGAAGCGACAAAATGATGTGTACCGTATTCTTATGTCACGTGGCCAGGAAAAGGAAATTTCTGTTGATGAAATTTATTCTGCCTTTGATAAAATGAGCAGTTATCAGGTGCGTTTGGCAAGACAACAGCTCATTGCAGGAGATTGGCAGTTTACACCTCCCGAAAAAAGAGTGAGAAGGTTTTATGAAATTACAGACTCCACTTGGGATGCAAAAATTGTCCGTCTTTTCTGTGATTTCAGATGTGGTGGCTACCGTATGCTTGGTGATGTTATCAGCGATTTTGATGATATGCACCGCAACAGAAGTCTTAAGAAAAACTATCTTTCTCAAAAGGGAGACACACCTCAGATGAAGGCTATGGTTTCGGGTATAAAGCATACCTCCGACGCTAAAAATCAGATTATCTCTAACTGCAAGCATATTATGTTTCCAATAAGGACAAGAAATGCCGTAGCACCTCTCAAACCTGAAGATGTAGTAAAATGTGCCGTTGCTCTCGGCAAAAGAAAGTTTGCTCTTGAAGTTTTCCCGGACATCGTATTACGGTTAACTCTTGATAGTAGTATTCCGTCCGAGGAACCTAAAAAGAAGAAGTGGAGGTTATGGTAATGACAAATGAATGGAAAGAGTTTCAGAGCTATGTTACTAAGCCCTCATACTTTTGTATAAACAAAAAGGACCTTTCATTTCTCGGCAGGTTCAGCTTTAAAACCCTTACTGAATATGAAGGTCTCGGCAGAATACTCACAGTAATTGCAAGAGGTTATATCTTTCACAATACCGACGGAAGTTTAAAGGACGGAAATCCTTATGACAGAATTGAATATGCAAGAAACGCTCTTTGTGCGTGGTGCAGTGTTCCCGAAGAAAATGACAGTTCGGATGTAAACTTCAAGCATTTACATAAAGATTTCCCCGAGCTTGTAACCGAAGACGGTAAAGGTTGGTTTTACAGCCATATCAAAAATATACACTTTTTCGCATTATGCAATGCAAGTGTAATAAGCACCGACAACTTTGAAAGAATATCTTTAATAGCCAAGAGTTTTGAAACGCCTTGGAAGAACAAGGTTAAGCAAATGCAGATTCCTGCTTTTTCAATAAACACAAAGGGTACTTGGGTGCTGAAATTTGACTATATTCTTGCAGACGCTCTTGAGCTCGGTCCCTTAAGACCGGAAGCGGTTTCTTTACCGATTGAATTTCATTCAAAGGTAATTATGTGTGAAGATAAAGGTTTGCCCTTTGAAGCTGTGCGGGATGTGGTCTGCTACTGTCTTGCCAATAAAACAGAGGACAGTGAATGGATTGTACTTCCCGTTGCAAGCTTTGACTGTTATTACCACAGCACCAATTTCAGCAAAAAGTGGCTATCGAGAATTCCCGAGACAATAATCAAGCGTGAAAGTGCTCTTGGCGTTTGCAGGGTTAAGTTGATGCTTGAATAAAAAATCCCGTTAAGTGCAGAAAATGCTGCTTAACGGGATATGTTTTTATGATTTCAACTGACCATTTTGGTCTGTTGAAATCATTTGGTGGGGCAGTTATTATAATAATGAAAATGTATTATTTGAGGTGTTGACTATGCCGCTTAAACAACTCTTTAAGAATCTCAGGATTTTCAACAGTATATGAAAATGAAGGAAGGATACCTTCCTCTATCTCTTTATTCCAAGAGTTTCCAGTGTAATTGATATTTATATTTTTCGTATCATCCAACCACAATTCAGAGAAATCGTTATTTATGTAAATTATATAATCGTTATTGACTATAATTCTATGTTCGAAATCTCTGTCCTTGCTTCTGTCTTCTGAAATAGGATTAGCGTTGATTTCAACCTTTTTAATTGTTTTCAACTCTTTGTTCGGGGATTGGGTACTGTAAAAATTATTATCTCCGATATAGAAGTTCAATTCGTCAACAGTTTGAAAAACAGTTTCATAATCTTTGATACTGTCTATTCCGTTGGTTGTTTTATCAGAAGCAAACACGAATAGTAAACATAAAACTATAGTTAATATATAAGTGCAGTATTTTTAACGACAAAAAAACAACTGATAATAGATTGTTATACTTAATGATAATTCGCTGTTTTGCTTGAAAATTTAATATTAATGTACTAATATTAATATATTAACAATAATTTAGGAGGTATAAAATGAATTATTCTGAAAACACATCTTACATTAAAGAACTTGCGGATTTATCAAATTCAGGCAATCATATTGTCCCTGAAATGTATCCGTTACATAATGTTAAACGAGGTCTGCGTGACATAGACGGTAACGGAGTAGTAGCCGGCCTTACTGAAATTTCATATATCAAAGCAAAAGATAAGGATTCAGATGGTAATGCTGTGCCTTGCAAGGGCGAATTGTATTACCGTGGAATAAATATTAAAGACATTGTTAAAGGCTTTGTAGAAGAAAATCGTTTCGGTTTTGAGGAAACAATGTTTCTTTTACTGTTCTCAAAATTACCCGACGAAAAGGAGTTGCTTGAATTTAGGGAGCAATTATCCGTCTATCGTTCTTTGCCACCGTCTTTTGTCAGGGATATGATTCTTAAAGCACCGGGTAAAGATATGATGAACATATTGTCAAGATGTGTTCTTGCACTTTATACTTACGATGAAAATCCTGATGATATTTCTGTAGATAATGTTGTTCGTCAGTGCCTTCAGCTCATTTCTGAACTCCCGATGATTGCTGTTTACGCTTATCATTCTTTTCAGCATTATCATAATAATAACAGCTTATTTATTCATTATCCTAAAAAGGACCTGACTATTGCGGAAAATATACTGTATATGTTGCGTGAGGATGGTAAATTCACTCAATTGGAGGCAAAGCTTCTTGATTTAGCGTTGGTTCTCCACGCAGAACATGGAGGTGGTAACAACTCAACTTTTACCACCCATGTTGTTACATCTTCGGGTACAGATACATATTCTGCGATTTCTGCCGCACTCGGTTCGTTGAAGGGACCTCGCCACGGTGGAGCCAACATTAAAGTTGTTCAAATGTTTGATGATATGAAAGCAAGTATAAATACAAAAAACGAACAGGAAATAAAAGATTATCTCGGAAAGCTTCTCGATAAACAGGCATTTGATAAGGCGGGACTTATTTACGGTATGGGTCATGCGGTTTATTCTTTATCTGATCCGAGAGCCGATATCCTTCGTACGTATGCTGAACAGCTTTCAAAAGAAAAAGGTATGGAGGATGAATTCAGGCTGTATGAATTTGTGGAAAAAAACGCCCCTCAGATCATTGCAGATAAACGCAAGATATATAAAGGCGTCAGTGCGAATGTTGATTTTTATTCAGGCATGGTCTATAAAATGCTTAATCTGCCTAATGAATTATTCACTCCCATTTTTGCGGTCGCCAGAATTGTCGGTTGGAGTGCACACCGTATTGAAGAAATACAAAACGCAGGAAAAATTATCCGTCCTGCTTATATAAATGTTAAGGACAGATTTGAATATATTCCGCTGAATGAAAGATAAATTATAAAAATTCAAAAAGCGGCTGTCGAAAATTCCCGAGGCAATAATCCAAGCGTGAAAAATTCCACCCTGCTGCACAGCAGCGCGGAATTCCTTCAACTAAATATATTTTTTTCGTCTGTCTACTTGATAGGGCCGCTTCAAAATGTCGCTTAACGGGTTGTGTTTTTATGGCTTCAAGTGACTAATTTAGTCTTTTGAAAATATTTGGTGGGGGCAGTTATTATATAATAAAATACTACGGTAGGAAGTAAATATTATTACTTATCCGTCACAAATGTTGATTTAACCTGTTTTTTTATATACAATTATAACATAACCACTGAAAAGAGTGATATTCCGAGTCGGTCAAAAAAATTAGGGAGGTTATTCAGTGAATAAAATCGTAAAAAAATGATACTGTTGACAATGTTTGTTGGTTGTTGTTCAACACTTTTACTTAAATGGGTGGATTATAGTGGAGTTCAGGAATTAAACGGAACATCAATCTTGACAGGAAACGCGATACTTACAGTGTTAATATTGGGTATGTATGGCATTAGCGTGCTGTTTTACGAAAAAGCTCCAAAAGTGTTCTTTAACGTAGGTCTGTCAAGTTTGTGTATGTTTTTTTCAATTATGTTTTCAAAATTTGAATACTGGGGAAGATTCACAAACAAATGCATCGGACCATATGTTGGTTTATTTGCAATTATCTTAACGATTGTTATATACGTGTGGTTGAATGTCAGGAACAAGAAAACTACTGAGTGAAATTAGAATTATTCAACTTAATATTTTAACTGCTCTCTTCGTGAGGGCAGTTTTTCTTTTCGCTCCGAGATTGCATTTTCAATATTTATTACTCATCCGTCACAAATGTTGATTTAACACATCTTTTTATATATAATTATTATATAACCACCGAAAAGAGTGATATTATGATTAAAATACTTATCATAGAAGATGATGTTAGCATTGTCAAAAATTTAAGTGAGCTTCTTCGTCAGGAAGGCTTTGATACAGACAGTGCTCTAAGCTGTAAAGAAGCAGAGACTAAAATTGAAACTGCACAGTTCGACCTTGTTCTATTAGATGTGCTTCTGCCTGACGGGAACGGTTTTTCTCTTTGCAACAGAATCAAAAGTGTAACCGATTGTCCTGTAATTTTCCTTACTGCTTCAGCGGATGAGTTCAGTGTTGTTACAGGGCTTGATATCGGTGCTGATGATTATATAGAAAAGCCTTACCGTCCGAGAGAACTTATCTCCCGCATTAAATCTGTTCTTCGCAGAACAGGCAAAAGTCAGAGTATGCTCACTCTTGGCAATGTAAGTGTTGATATGGATAAAGGAATTGTCACCAAAAACGGCAAGGATGTTTTTCTTTCAGCTTTGGAGTACAGACTCTTTCTTGTTTTTCTCAATAATCCCGGAGTTACTCTTACAAGGAATAAATTGCTTTCTGAAATATGGGATATTGCAGGCGACTTCGTTAACGATAATACACTCACGGTATACATAAAAAGACTCAGAGAAAAAGTAGAAGATGATATACAAAATCCCAAAATCATTCTTACCGTAAGAGGTTTGGGATACAAATTAGGTGAATAAAATGAAGCTTTCAAACAACCCCGAAATAAGAAAATTCTTGTTGGTAACAGTGATACCCTCACTGTTACTATGCTTTATTACAGCCTTTTGTTCGATGTTTACGGCTGTCTGCATTTTGGTTTTAAGCTCGTTTCTAATAATGAGTTTTCTGGTATTTACAAAGAAAAGATATAACAGAATTAATAATCTTGGTGCAAGCATAGATAAGATTCTTCACGGCAACGATACAAACAATATTAAATCCTTTGGTGAAGGCGAGCTTTCAATTTTAGAAAGTGATGTGCAAAAAATGCTTGTACGCCTTCGTGACCAAAAGGATATTTTAGAAAAGAAAAGAACTTTTCTTGCAGACTCAATTGCTGACATTTCTCATCAGTTAAGAACTCCTCTTACAAGTATAAATCTTATTCTGTCTCTCATTGAGTCGCCTGACATATCAGAGAAAAGAAGAGAAGAACTTTTAAGAGAGCTTTCGTCACTTATTACCAAAACAGAATATCTTGTTTCTGTTCTTCTTAAAATTTCAAAACTCGATGCCGGAACTGTACAGTTTGAAAAGAAGACCACCGACCTGTCTTCGATTCTTGAAAAATCTGCAGAACCTCTGTTGATACCTATGGATATTAAAAATCAAAAGCTAAATATAAATGTGGAAAATATTTATTTCGATTGTGATTCTGCATGGTGCATTGAAGCCTTCGGAAACATATTGAAAAACTGTGCTGAGCATACACCTGAAAATGGAGAGATAACGGTAACTGCTGAGGATACGCCCATTTTCACAGAGATTATCATTGCTGATACAGGCAGCGGTATTGATGAAGAGGACTTGCCTCATATCTTTGACCGCTTTTATAAAGGTAAAAACTCATCAAAAGAAAGCTTTGGTGTAGGCCTTAATCTTGCCAAAATGATTATTTTGGGCCATAACGGAACAATAAAAGCCGAAAACGGTCAGCACGGCGGTGCGAAATTTACAATAAGATTTTACAAGCAGGTTGTGTGACGTTTTTGTAATAATAGAGTCACCGAAGTGTAATTTTTGATTGGTACAATGAAGCTGCAATAAAAAAGAAAAGGAGCAATTCAATATGGATATTTTAAAAATTGAAAACCTTTCAAAAATTTACGGCGAGGGCGAAAATCAGGTTAAAGCTCTCGATAATGTAAGCTTCAGCGTACCTAAAGGTCAGTTTGTGGCTATCATCGGTCCGTCAGGCTCGGGAAAAAGTACACTTCTGCATATTCTCGGCGGTGTTGATAAGCCCACAAGCGGCAAAGTCTATCTTGACGGACAGGATGTTTATGCACAGAACGAAGACCAACTTGCAATTTTCCGTCGCAGACAGGTAGGTCTTATTTATCAGTTCTACAATCTTATCCCTGTTCTTAACGTGACGGAAAACATTACCTTGCCTGTGCTTATGGATGGCAAGAAGGTTGATAAAGAATATCTTAAGGAGCTCATCGGACTTCTTTCGCTTGATGGAAGAGAAAAACATCTTCCAAATGAACTATCAGGCGGTCAGCAGCAGAGAGTTTCTATTGGCAGAGCACTTATCAATAACCCTGCTGTTATGCTTGCTGATGAGCCGACAGGCAATCTTGACTCAAAGAACAGCCACGAAATTATAGAACTTCTTAAACTCTCGAACAAGAAATACGGTCAGACCCTTATTGTTATCACTCACGATGACTCAATTGCTTTACAGGCAGACAGAATTATCACAATAAATGACGGTAAAATCGCGAGTGACCGCCTTCTTCAGAAGTGAGGTGACTGTAATGAATATCTTTAAACAGTTTACCAATCGCTCACTTAAAGAAAACAAGACAAGAACTCTTGTTACAATAATCGGTATCATTCTTTCCGTTGCGATGTTTACAGCAACAATGGAGGCTTTTGTAACTGTACAAAGCTATCTTATAAATTATGCAGAAATGTATAACGGCAAATATCATGTAGGATTTTACGGTGTTGAATATAATGATATTTCAAAAATCACCGAGGACGAAAGAGTAGAAAAATACACTTATGTTCAGGATATAGGTTATGCTGAAATCGGTTCGTCAAACGAATACAAGCCGTATCTGTATATCGCAGGCGTACCAACTGATTTTACAGATGTAATGCCTATACATCTTACCGAAGGCAGGCTACCTGAAAATAGTAATGAAATCATTGTTTCTGACCATCTTTATTCAAATGGTGGTGTGCAACTTAAGCTTGGTCAAAAAATCACTCTTCAGGTCGGTCAAAGACAGTGGACGGAGCTTTTAAACATCAACGATGAAGAGTATAAGGCACTTGACGGAGATAATTGGCAAAAACTTACACAGCAAGTTCCCTTTAGTAAAAATGAAGGCGAAGGAACGACGGAACAACTCATTAACACCCAAGAAAAAACCTATACTGTTGTGGGCTTTTGTGTAAGACCTGAACAAACCACTATTGAACCATATTCCGCTCCCGGTTATACAGCATTTACAATAAATGAGCCAGGCAATACTAATACACAAAGTATTTATACAGTTCTTGAAAAACCTATTGAACATGAGAGGTTTAAGACAGATATAATAAATTCATTGAGCGGTATATCAAGCTCAGTAAACAACGACCTTCTTATGTACAGCTTCAATAGCTTTAACTCTGCGTTCCCCGTATTGGTAGTCGGTTTGCTTACTATTCTTATTGGACTCATTGTTTTCGGTTCTGTTTCACTTATTTATAATTCGTTTTCAATTTCTGTAAGTGAGAGAACAAAGCAGTTCGGTATTCTTAAAAGTATAGGTGCAACTAAAAAGCAGATAAGAAAGTCTGTTCTTTATGAAGCAGCAGTGCTTTGTCTTATAGGTATTCCCATAGGTCTTGTTTCTGGTTGCCTTGGTATTGCAATAACATTCCATTTCTTAAGCGATTCAATTTCTACTTTCCTTGCTGAGCTTACAGAGCTTAAAATGCAGTTTGTGTTTTCTCCATTAGCAATAATTGCCGCAAGTGCATTAAGCTTTATAACTGTAATTATTTCTGCATACATTCCTGCAAGAAAGGCAATAAAAATCAATCCCATTGAATCTGTAAGGCAATCGAATGAGATAAAAATTAACCGTCGCAGTGTTAAGGTGTCTCCGCTTACTCAAAAATTGTTTGGCTTCGAAGCAACACTTTCTTCAAAAAACTTTAAAAGAAACAAACGAAAATACCGCACAACCGTCTTTTCACTTTTTGTTTCTGTTGTTCTGTTTATCTCCGCTTCTTCGCTTGCAACATATTTTACCGATATTGTGGAAGCTCAAAGTCAGGACATGAATTATGATGTTGCAATAAACATTTATAATTACGATGATAACTTT
Source organism: Acutalibacteraceae bacterium (assembly GCA_036309745.1). Classification (GTDB taxonomy): domain Bacteria; phylum Bacillota; class Clostridia; order Oscillospirales; family Acutalibacteraceae; genus CAG-177. The sequence continues at coordinate 97,399 of JAXJTD010000117.1, forward strand.
AATCCTTTATATGAAACAGGTGGTTTCAGAAACAAACTGTGTGAAGACTTAAAAACTGTTGAGGGTATTGATGAGTTCACCCTTTCTCAACAAATGAGCACAGAATATAACATTGATAAAAAATATGTTTCTGAAGAATATCTTGATATGATGTATAAAGAAGTTGAGAGATATTCGGACGAAACTCAGAATCAGTATTACGGAATGTTCAGATATAACTTTATTGATGATGATGCGTTCAGACGACTTCTCAAAGAAGAAGGACTCAGTGAAGAAGGATACTTTGACAAGGAAAATCCAAAAGCCCTTGTTTATGATATTGGTACTTATATTTATCAGAATAACAACAAAGAAAAGGTTTATATAGTACCTTTCCTTAATACCGATAATCTCTCTTCAGCTATTGAGATAACCAAAATTCTTCCTTCTTTTGAGGAAAACGGTAATAAATATTATTATTTGGATGAAATCGTAGAAAAAGACGGTAAAACTCATTATGTGTATGATATTGCTCGTGACGAGGGTGAAGAATTTGACGAATCAACAAAACGTTATCTGCCGGAAGAAAAAGCTGTAAGCTATATCAACATTTCAATCGGTTCAGTTCTTGATGAAAAGCCATATTTCGCAGGGCACAATACAAACCTTATTTACCCAGAAGCTGTAAAAGAAGGCATAGTACTTGACGAGTATCAGCAAACACACTCTTTTATTCTCTGTGAAGACCACGAAAAGGTAGCAAGTGATGTAATCAGACTTATCAGAAATATCGGAGGAGACACTAATCATGTAAGTGTTGTTGATTATGCAGCAGAAATTGAAAGTATAAGAGCTCTTGTGACAATCGCAAAAGTAATGGCTTACGGATTTATCGTTCTTATTTCTATGATTGCCGCAGCTAATGTTTTCAATACCATCTCAACTAATATTTCCCTCAGAAGACGAGAGTTCGCAACGCTCAAATCTGTCGGTCTTTCAAGTAAGGGTATGAGAAAAATGATGATATTTGAGTCTATTCTCTATGGTATAAAGAGTCTTTTATTCTCACTTCCGGTTTCATTGGCAATTACCTATATAGTATATCTTGTAGCGTCAGATAGTGGTTATGAAATGGCATTCTATGTACCGTGGGATAAATTCATTATAGCGATTGCAAGTGTATTTATAATTGTTGTACTGAGTATGATATATTCAATCAAAAAGGTAAACAAAGAAAATACAGTTGAAACACTCCGAAATGAGAATATATAAAGTAGAACGATAATGTATTAAAACAAGGAGCAAATCTGATGAAATTTATAGATAATAGTGACAAACATTTGATGTCCATCTTACCCGGTGTTATTTCAGAAAAGCTTAACAAAGAAGCTGTTAAAATCAGATTTATCGGTGGCGGAAGCTACGGCAGAGTTTATAAAGCAACTCTTTCCGATGGCGAAAGCATTGCAGTCAAGGGTTATAAACTTCAGGGTATGCACACAGAAGAAGCCTATCAACTTGATTTTTTATCGAAAAATACAAGTATAAAAATGCCGGAAGTCCTTTTTGCATATGAAGATGATGATACTGCAATTTTAGCCATGAGCTTTGTTGAGGGGCAAAATGTATTAAATCCCATCTATTTATTAAAAAGCAAAAAACAAAAACAACGATTTGCTGATGAGGTTATTACAGGTATGCTCCGATGGCATAGTGTTACAAATGACAAGTTTGGTTCTTTATCAAACCCGACCTATGACAGCTGGTATGAATATTATAAAACAGAAAAGCAGGAACCTTGGCTTAAAGCATTAAACAAATTAAGTGATGACGGTAAATTCAGCAGAAAGAAAATGCAGTTTCTTTATGATGCAACGGAGCTTTTTAACTCTTTGCCGCAGGAAAACACTACTCCCGTACTTATTCATGCCGACCTTAATATTATGAATATAATGGCTGACCCTAAGACATTTAAACTTACTGCTTTTATAGACCCTTGCGGCAGCATATGGGCAGACAGAGAATACGACCTGTTTCAGCTTCGCAATATGTGGGGCGATGCCTACGGTCTTTATGAAACCTATAAAAGAAAGTATCCTCTTTCTGAATTTGCTGATTTTAGGGTTGCCTATTACGGTGCAATGCTTGAAGTATCAATGAGACTCAAAGGTGGCCATACCATACCTCTTTGGGAAGACCTGAATTTTGCACGATTGAAAAAAGAGATGAAAAAAATAAAAGAAAAAATTTAATTTACACAAACAACCTATTAAACATATCGTGGTGTCGGCGAAAACCGACACAATATTTGAAAAACAAAAATAGCGGTAAGGGATTGACACCTTACCGCTAATCATTTATTTGTATATTAGTTCATTGCAAACTATTTCTCTTGCTTGTGATTGAATGTTATTCAATTTATACACCCACATCATTTGGTTTTCTGCTTTCAGTTGCTCTGTTACACCTTCTACCTTTTTTATCTGCTCAACAAGAATATCAAACATATCTCGAGCCTGAGTTTCGACTTCAGCACAGTGCTGATAAAGTTTGCCTTGAGTAAGTAGTGTTGTGAACAATACTTTCTTGTGTTTAAGCAGGTAATCCTTATGTAGCTTACCCCATTTGCCAAGCCTGATGTTTGCTTCTTCGGGCGGTAAGATAAGGTTCGGGATTAAATAATCACCCACACGGCGATATTGAATTTTGTTTGACATAATGATAACCTCCTTATTTTTCGCTTTTATCAATGATTTTCAGTAACAGCTCGTCAACATCCTCGGTGGGTAAATCCTCAGCCAAAAGCATATTCCGAAACTCATTCATACCGTTGATAAGCAAATTGCACTCAAAATCCGTAAACTTGATTTTTGTTTTTCTTCTCATAAAAATGACCTCCTGTTATTTGGTAGCTTTATTCTACCTTATAACGGGAGGTTAGTCGAATGTGTGGATTTATATATAAAAAGAAAAGAGAGAAAAGCGTTAAACTCTTCTCTCTACTCTTTGACTCATCGCAATGCTCGTACTATTAAGTTAGTGTCCTTAAGAGTACGACTCATTTCCCTGCCTTTTTGCAATATTATCATTTATCTGTCTTTATTGTTGCCAAGCTGATAGAATGCTACTGCGGAAGCAGCGGCAACATTAAGCGAATCAACTCCGTGATGCATTGGTATTTTCACGGTGAAATCACAGTCGGAAATTGTTTTGTCAGAAAGTCCGTCACCCTCTGTTCCCATAATAACAGCGAGTTTTTCTTCATCTGCCAGTCTCGGATCATTGACGGAAAGAGAATTATCTTTAAGTGCCATAGCTACGGTTTTGAAACCGAGTGCCTTTATTTCGTCAAGACTGTCGTCGGTCAGAAATGTCCATTCAATCTGAAATACAGTGCCCATACTTACTCTTGCGGCTCGTCTGTACAGAGGGTCTGAGCATCCGGGAGTGAGAATTACCGCATCCATCCCGAGTGCTGCAGCTGAGCGGATAATGGCACCTACATTGGTCGGATTCATAACCTTATCCAGTATAACAATTCTTTTTTTGTTTTCACAGATTTCTCTTACATCAGGCAGGGGTTTTCGCTTCATTGCACACAGCATGCCTCTTGTAAGCTTGAAGCCGGTCAACTGTGTCAGAATATCAAATTCCGCACAAAAAACAGGGACGTCTTTGATTCTTGCAAGAATTTGCTTGCCTTCACCCTCAATATGTCTTTTTTCCATAAGACACGAGACAGGTTCGTATCCTGCATCAAGAGCCCGTTCAATAACCTTCGGACTTTCTGCTATAAATAAACCTTTTTCAGGAAACTCTCTGTTTAACAGCTGAACCTCGCTTAACCGTGCATATACATCCAGCTCGGGGTCGAGAAAATCTGTGATTTCTTTAATGTTATTCATGTTATTCTCCGCTGTATTGATATAAAATGAAATTTGTTTTTTAAAATTATACCAGAAATACCGCAAAATACAAGCTGAATATTTTTTAAAGGAAGGTAGTGTGGTCTGCGAAGTATGCATCAGATCCGTACTCTTTAAAATTTTCTTTGTTCTCAACTGAGTAATCGGGGCGAATTGATATCCGAATATGAGAAATTTTGTTTGTAAATATGTTCAAATTTTTCTGTATATGTACAATTATGTTGTATGATGTTGTAACGCAACTGTTTGTGTGATATAATTTCTTATTCGAAATTATTGCTTGGAGGTTTTAATATGAATGCAAAATATCCCAATCTTTTATCTCCCGGATACATAGGTAAGGTTGAACTCCGCAATAAAACCGTTATGGCAGCGATGGGAATGAGCCAGGCTGAAAACGGATTTGTCAACAAGGCTGTGCTTAACCATTATGCTGAAAGAGCAAAAGGCGGAGTTGGTGCAATTATTGTTGAAGTTACCTGCGTTGATTCTCCGCTTGGTCTTAACACAAACGGTATGCTTGTAATCGATGATGATAAATATATTCCCGGTATGACCGAGCTTGCGTCTGTTATTCACGAAGGCGGTTCAAAAGCGTTTTTACAGATTTCTCATACAGGCAGAGGGGCAAGAAGAAAGATTATCGGAGATCAGCCTGTCGGACCGAGTGCAGTTGCAATGCCTTATTCATATATGATGGGGCTTGCGAACGAAACACCTCGTGCACTGACAATTGAAGAAATCAAAACTATCGAAGAAAAATATGCTCAGGCAGCTTTAAGAGCCCAAAAAGCCGGTTTTGACGGTGTTGAAATTCACGCTGTCGGATATTATCTCGGTCAGCAGTTTCTTTCAAAAACCGCTAATATGCGAACTGATGAATACGGTGGAAGCAAAGAAAACAGAATCCGTTTTCATCTCAACATAATAAAAAGAATACGTGAACTTTGCGGCGAAGATTTTGCTGTTATTGTTAAGCTTTCCGTAATTGAAATGGGCAAAGACGGAGGTATTTCAATGCTTGACGGTCTTTATTTCTGTAAGGAGTTTCAAAAAGCAGGTGTTGATGCAATAGAAGTTCTTGCAGGTATATGGTCAGGTGAAGCGGGAAAAAATCAGAAGCCTGAATCTGCATATTCAGATTGTATGGCAGTTGCACTTTGTCTTGTTATGAAAATCGGACTTGCGCTCACCGCAGGCGGAAAGAAAATTACGCTTATTGGCGGCGGACGTGCACAGAATCCCGTTGCATCGGAAAAAGCACTCAAATCCGGTCAGTGCGATCTTATATTTATCGGTCATGGTCTTCTTGCTCAGCCCGATCTTGTTAATCTTATCGACGAAGACAGAGAAGACGAAATAAGACCTTGCATAGGCTGCGGTCATTGTATTGACCATCAGCTTCAGCACGGTGCAAGAGCTGTTTGCTCCGGTAATGCAGTACTTGCAAGAGGGGATAACGACTATACAATTATACCTGCCGAAACAAAGAAAAAGGTTGTTGTTATCGGCGCAGGTGTTGCAGGTGTTGAAGCGGCGAGAATTGCGGCTATGAGAGGTCATACGGTTGATATTTATGATGCATCAAGTGAGGTCGGAGGTCAGATGAATCTTGCCTGCAAACCTCCTTTCAAACAGCATCTCGGTCTTATGAAATCTTATCTTGAAAGGCAACTTGATCTTCACAAAGTTAATGTTCATCTTGGGAAAAAGATGACTGAAAAAGATGTTCTTTCACTTAATCCTGATGTCGTTGTTTGTGCAACGGGTGTTATAAATAAGCAACTCCCCGTTGAGGGCGCTGAAAGAGCAGTAAATGCGGTTGATATTCTTAACGGTGCATCAAGCGGTAAAAATGTTGTTGTTATCGGCGGAGGTTCAATTGGTTGCGAAACTGCTGAATTCCTTGCAAAGCAAGGCAAAAAGATCAGCATAATTGAAATGACTGATACATTTGCAGGTAACACAGGTAAAACGGCACAGACTATTCTGCTTGGTCATCTTAGAGGTAACGGTGTGAAACTTCTGCCCGAATCAAGAGTTGAAAAAATTACAGCAACAGATGTTTTTTACAAGTCCAAAGACGGCAGAACAAATTCAGTCAAAGCGGATACTGTTGTACTCGCAATCGGTAACAGACCTGATACAAGTCTTTACGAATCGCTCAAAGATGAAGTCAAAGAAATTTATAACATCGGTGACTCAAACGGCGGCGGCATTATTCCCAATGCTGTTTATGACGGATATATCGTGGGAAATAAAATATAAGGAGATGTAAAAATGAAAAAGAAGTTTCTGAAAGTTCTTTCATTAGTTCTTGTGTCTTTACTTGTGTTCAGTAACACTGTTTTTGCAACAAGCGGTGATGTTGACCCTGAAATAATTGCCGAAACAAAAGAAACAGCAATTCAGATTGAAAGTGAAGGAATTGTTCTTCTTAAAAACGAGGATAATTTTCTTCCGCTTGAAAATAAAAAGGTCAATATCTTCGGTGCAGGCTCAGTTTGTCCGTTTTTCGGCGGTGCAGGTTCGGGGGCAATTACAACTGACGATCCTGTAACGCTTTACGAAGCTTTTGAGGCAGAGGGGATTGAATACAATGCAGAGCTCCGCGCTCTTTACGAAAAGCACTGCCTTTCAAACGAGCTCCCCAAAACCGATAATACTGTTATCAACAATCTTCTTCAAGTACTTCTTGCGAAAAACACCCTTGAAGAAATGAATCCCAAACACCTTACGGATGAGCTTCTTGCAAATGCAGTTAAATTTTCGGATACAGCGGTAATCGTTATCAGCCGTACCAGTGCGGAAGGCACAGACCATACAGTTGAAACTCTCAGCATTTCCGACGATGAAAAAGCAATGATTGAAAAGGTAACATCGGAGTTTGAAAATGTTGTTGTGCTTTTCAATATCGGTAATGTTATGGAAATGGGCTGGATTGACGAATACGAAAGCATCAAAGCGGCAGCAATCATCTGGATTCCCGGTGAATTCGGTATGACCGCAGTACCCCGTATGCTTGACGGCAAAGTTAATCCCTCGGGCAGACTTACAGATACAATCTCATATAAAATTGAAGACCATCCTTCAAGTGTATGCTTCGGCAGTAATTCATATGAAGGCGGTAAGCATTTTGTTGAATACTACGAGGGTATTTATGTAGGTTACCGATATTTTGAAACTTTTGCAAAGGATAAGGTGCAGTATCCCTTCGGATACGGTCTTTCATACACAAACTTTGAAAAGGATGTTGTTTCAACCGATTTCAACGATGAAACCATCACTGTAAGTGTGGATGTTACAAACACGGGAAATATGGCAGGCAAAGAGGTTGTTCAGGTTTATTACAGTGCACCCTATACCGCAGGCGGAATTGAAAAGAGTGCAATCTGTCTGGGCGGCTTTGCAAAAACAAATTTGCTTGAATCCGGCGAAACTGATACACTCACAATTACGTTCAGAACAGACGATATGGCATCATATGACCATAAGGTGAATGAAGCCTGGGTTCTTGATAAAGGTACATACAAAATCATTGTTGCAAATGATGTGAGAAATCACATTGCCGCATATGATTATGAAATTGCAGAAACAAAGATAATCAAAAACGATTCCGCAACAGGAACGGAAATTGAAAACCTTTTTGAAGACGTTTACAGCGGATATGAGATTATGTCAAGATCAGATGTAAATTCAACCTATCCCTCACTCCGTGAACTCAATAAGGACGATTATCTGATTGATGTTGATAAAACTCCCGACCCCGCAACCGAAGGCGAAGCACCCAAGATGGGTGTAAAATACGATGAAACAATTACTTTGCAGGATGTTGCGGAGGACGAAACTCTGTGGGATGCATTCCTTGACCAGCTTACACTTGATGAAATGACAATGCTTGTTATCAACGGCGGTTATGAAACCCACGGTGTTGATCGTCTCGGAATTCCTCACACAATGGATAATGACGGACCTTCAAGCGTTAAGGGCAGAAACGGACTTGTCTATACCGACAGCGGTACTGCTTACCCCTGCGCAACCGCAATCGGCTGCACCTGGAATGTTGAGCTTGCTTACGAAATGGGTAAGGGTGCAGGTAAAGAGGCGGCAGATATGGGAACAGATACCTGGTACGCTCCCGGTGCAAATATCCACCGCAATCCCCGAGGCGGCAGAAACTTTGAATATTTCTCGGAAGATCCCGTTATATCGGGTATTATGGCGGCAAAAATCATTAATGGTGCAAATTCAGAAAGCCTGGTTACAACAATAAAACACTTTGCTCTCAATGATCAAGAATCCCATCGAAACGGTATTTTCACCTGGTGCGATGAGCAGGCAATGCGTGAAATTTATCTTAAAGCATTCGAAATTCCCGTTAAAGAAGCACATCCCAAGGGAATTATGTCCGCATACAACAGAATCGGTACAAAATGGTGCGGTTCAAGCTCGGCACTCCTCAAAGATCTTCTCCGTGAAGAATGGGGCTTCGAGGGATTTGTGGTTTCCGACTATTCGTCAAACTTCACGGGCAGCGGCTATATGAGCCCCGTGCTTGCTGTTTATAACGGCAACGATACAATTCTTTCGGGAATGTGGGCATTGCAGGTTGTTCAGCATAAAGCGGCTGTTAAGCTTGCGTATGCAAAAGATCCGATAGGTTTCGGCAATGCTCTGCGTGAAGCCTGCAAAAATCTGTGCATTATGAAAATGGAAACAAAAGCATTCAAAAATCCAGAAATAACTTACGATTCATCTCTTATCGGCACACTTGATACCTTTGATGACTGGAATTTTGAATTCCCGTATGTTTTCACATTTATAAGATTTGTGTTGAACAATGTTCTGAATGTTATAATTTATGCTTTCAGATTTATTCTGTAATTTTTAAAACGCTGATTTCATAAAAACAAAAAATAGCAGTAATAGATTATTGCACAGAACAGTTTTTTGATTCGGCAACTGAAATGATAAAAAGTTAACATCAAATAATCAGCCGCAGAAGATACAATCCGTATCAACTGCGGCTCTTGTTATTTTATGCAGTTTTTGTCAAACGACGGGTTAAATGCATAGAAATTCTTTTCATCAAGCTTATCTGTTGCAAGGCGTAAGCCTTCACCGAAACGCTGGAAGTGAACGATTTCTCTTGCACGAAGAAACCTGATGGCATCCTTTACATCTGGATCGTCAACAAGGCGGAGAATGTTGTCATATGTGGTTCGTGCCTTCTGCTCTGCGGCAAGGTTTTCAGACATATCCGTAATTACATCGCCCTTGCTCTGGATGTATGCGGCAGTAAAAGGCACACCTGCGGCAGATGAAGGGTAAACACCTGTTGTGTGATCAACAAAATATGCATCGAACCCCTGCTTTTTTATATCTTCTTCGGAAAGATTTCTCGTCAGCTGATAAACTATTGTGCCAATAATTTCAAGGTGCGAAAGTTCTTCAACTCCGATGTCTGTCAGAAGACCTTTAAGCTCGTCATACGGCATTGCAAAACGCTGACTGAGGTAGCGCAGAGATGCTCCCAATTCACCGTCGGGACCGCCGTATTGTGAAATAATTATCTGTGCATATTTCGGATTAGGATTTTTGATTTTAACGGGATATTGCAGTTTTTTCTCATATACAAACATCAGCAGCCACACTCCTCGTTTTCCCAGGGCCAGGGTCCTTTGAGCCATTCAAAACCCTGTGCTTTTGAAGCGGTAAGGGCACCGAACTGCTCCTCGTATTCAGTGCGTAAGGTTTTATATCTGGCAGTTGCTCTCCCGTGAGCTTCAACCATTTGAAGATCCCAGGGGTGAGTGTCAAGATACAGATGCATTTCCCAAAGTGTGAACTGACAGGCGCTCAGTTTTTTCAGCATTGCTTCTCGCTGATTCATCGGCAACACTTCCCTGCAAACGGCTTGTTGAGAACAACAAAAAGCGTTCCGCAATCAAGTGCTTTCATTTCATCAAACATTGTTACATCAACCTGTAACGGAACATACATCATCGTTGCAACAGGGTTTGAAGGCAGGGGAGTGACTGTGCAGGAGCATACCTCACGCTTGGAGGGCTGCCTCTGCGAAGGATAACGGTAGCCGTAATCCTGCATTACAATCATTCCTTTCTTGTTTGAGGTATGAACCTCTGTTACATTATATGACAGTGTAATTTTTTTGCTAATGATTATCGCTTGTTTCTTGACAGCATATTTCTGCGGTGATATACTTCTGCTTGTATTTGATGTAAGGAGAAAATGAGATGTCAATTAAAATAATTGCAACCGACCTTGACGGCACATTAATGGCACCTGATCATATCACAGTCACGCCGTTTACAAAAAAGATACTTCTTGATGCGCACAACAGCGGAGTTAAAATTGCCGTCGCAACCGGAAGGGCACTGAATTTAACGGAAGGTGTTACAAAACAGATTCCCTTTGCTGATTATGTTATATGTTCAAACGGTGCATCTGTTTATGACAGAAACCGTGAGGAATTTATATACACAAATCTTGTATCATCTGATGTAACCGCTGAGGCAGTAAATCTTCTTGATTCGCTTCCTGTGTATTACAACATTTATATGGATGGTAAAATATATGCTCGTGAAGGTTCTGAAAAGTATTTAACAAAGCTGAATTTGCCTGCGGTATTTCTTGATGAATTTGTTTCGAAACTGACGGTTTGCAAGGATATGAGAGAAGCTGTAAGGGATAAGGGCGTTGAACTTATTGATGTTTTTTACGGCAACGGTGAAATGAAAAACATTATCTTTGACTTTTTTGAGTCAAAAGGTCTTGTGCTTACTTCGGCACTTGCGGGGGTTGTATCCGCAACGGCGCCGGGTTCAGATAAAGGAACTGCACTTGACGGGCTTTGCAAAATAACGGGTATTTCATCTGACGAAGCAATGGCTTTCGGTGATGCATCCAACGATGCCACAATGCTTGATTATGCGTATTTTTCATTTGCAATGGAAAACGGTGATGAAATCTGTAAAAAAACTGCCAGATTTTCTGCCCCTTCAAACGGTGATGAAGGTGTGGCACGAATGGTTAAAAAGTATGTTCTTGGCAAATAATTGGCTATATTGCACAATTTTTAATGCTTATTTTTGACTTGCCAATTATGTAAAAATTATGCTATAATACATTGAAAATTTTAAGTAAGGAGATTTTACTTATGGGAAAATTAAATCAAATCGATAAGGCTGCTGAGAGCAAGGGCTCACTTCTTGTAACAATCTGGCAGTTCGTAAAGTTTATCGTTGTAAGCCTTCTTGCAATGATAGTTCAGTTTGTACTTCTCAATACACTCAACCTCATTCCTCCCATTGCAGAGCTTTATAATGAGCCTTTCTCATGGTGGGTATTTGTTTATCCCGTTGCAGTAGGCGGTCTCGGCTACTTCATCGTAAGCAACGTTGCGAACATCATCGCTCAGATTGTTGCTTTCTTTGTAAATAAAGAAAAGACATTCAATTCAGGCGCAAATGTAGCTGTTGCACTTCCCATCTACATAGCTTTCACAATCGGTCTCATTCTTTTCTCAGCATGGCTTAACCCCACACTCAAAGAAGTGTTTGTAGGTTGGGGTCTTGAAGAAGCAGCTGCAAAGAATATTGCCACAATGATTTGCTCTGCTGTTCAGTTCTTCCTCTACTTCCCCGTTGATAAGATTCTTTTCCACAAGAAAAAGGAAGAAAAGGCTGCATAATTAAGCTTATTTATGAGACGGCGACCTTTCGGTTGCCGTCTTTTTTTCTGCAAATCACAAGATATAGTGTTTTTTCAGATAAATCCAATCAAAATTTAGTGGTTTTGTCTATTGCAAAACACAATATATTGTGATAATATGAATTTACACCGCATTTTTAACAACACACAATATACAGGGTGAATGATGATATGAATATTCAGGGCTTTCAGAAATTAACATTACTTGATTATCCGGGCAAGATGGCTTGTACGCTTTTTACGGCAGGTTGCAATATGCGTTGCCCTTTCTGCCACAATTCAAGGCTTGTAATAAACCCTTCGCAGCAAGCGGAATTCAGCGAAGAAGAAATTCTCGGATATCTGAAAAAAAGGCAGGGTATTCTCGACGGTGTTGCAATAACCGGTGGTGAACCGCTTATGCAAAAGGATATAGATACATTTATAGAAAAGATAAAGGCATTGGGTTATCCCGTGAAGCTGGATACCAACGGAACTTATCCCGAAAAGCTGAAAGATCTTGTTAACCGCGGGCTTGTGGATTATGTTGCCATGGATGTCAAAAATTCACCTGAGCTTTATCCTGAAACAGTGGGGATAAGTAATTTTGACCTGACAAAAATAAATGAAAGCATAGAGTTTTTGCTTGAAGACAAAGTTGATTATGAATTCAGGACTACGGTTGTCCGTGAACTTCACAGTGTATTCTCTGTTGAAGGTATAGGTAAAATGATAAAAGGGGCAAAACGCCACTATATTCAGGCTTTTATTGATTCGGGTGAGCTTATCGGATTTGAACTGAATCCCGTGCCGAAAACAGAGATGGAAACAATGCGGAATGTTATGCTCAAATATGTTGATTCCTGTGAAATAAGGGGAATATGAAAAAATAGCTAAAAAAATTTGCGTATATTGTGCATAATTAACGAAGTTGAAAAAACATACACAATATCTAGTGAAACCCATTGACACAAACACAATTATTTGATAATATCATTATCGCTGCGGCGGATTATGCCGAAAGCACAATATATTGGGTTTGATTAAAATTTACAATACAAATTATCGGAAAGGAAAGCGTGTTTATGTATCAGGTAGTAAAAAGAGACGGCAGCACCGCTGATTTTAACATTTCAAAAATCGGCGAAGCTATCAAAAAGGCATTTGAATCACAGGAAAAGCAGTATCATCCCTCAACAATTGATTTCCTTGCACTTAAAGTAACAGCTGATTTCGAATCAAAAATTGAAAACGGTCTTGTTGCGGTTGAGGATATTCAGGACAGTGTTGAATCCGTGCTTATTCAGGCAGGTTATTCAGATGTTGCAAAGGCATATATTCTTTACAGAAGACAGCGCGAAAAGCTCCGTAACCTTAAATCAACAATTCTTGACTATAAGGAGCTTGTTAACAGCTATGTTAATGTTACGGACTGGCGCGTTAAGGAAAATTCAACCGTAACATATTCAGTCGGCGGTCTTATCCTCAGCAACTCAGGTGCAATTACTGCAAACTACTGGCTTTCCGAAATTTATGATGATGAAATTGCAAATGCACACAGAAATGCAGATATTCATATTCACGACCTTTCAATGCTTACAGGTTACTGTGCAGGTTGGTCGCTCAAACAGCTTATCCAGGAAGGTCTCGGCGGTGTAACCGGCAAGATTACATCAGCTCCCGCAAGCCATCTTGCAACTCTTTGCAATCAGATGGTTAACTTCCTCGGTATTATGCAGAATGAATGGGCTGGTGCACAGGCGTTCTCATCATTTGATACCTACCTTGCACCCTTTGTCAAGGTTGATAACCTCAGCTATGACCAGGTCAAAAAGTGCATCGAGTCCTTTGTGTTCGGCGTAAATACTCCCAGCCGTTGGGGTACTCAGGCACCTTTCTCAAACATTACTCTTGACTGGACCGTTCCTGCTGACCTTGCAGCTCTTCCTGCAATCGTAGGCGGCAAGCAGATGGATTTCACATACGGCGACTGTAAAGCCGAAATGGATATGATCAACAAAGCCTTCATCGAGATTATGATTGAGGGCGATGCTAACGGCAGAGGCTTCCAGTATCCCATTCCCACATACTCAATCACAAGAGATTTTGATTGGTCAGAATCAGAGAACAACAAGCTTCTCTTTGAAATGACTTCAAAATACGGCACACCCTATTTCTCAAACTATGTTAACAGCGATATGGAGCCCAGCGATGTACGTTCAATGTGCTGCCGTCTCCGTCTTGACCTTCGTGAGCTCCGCAAAAAGAGCGGCGGTTTCTTCGGCAGCGGCGAAAGCACAGGTTCAGTTGGTGTTGTAACAATCAACCTTCCCAGAATCGCTTACCTTGCAGAGAATGAGAAAGATTTCTATAAGAGACTTGACAAAATGATGGATATTGCTGCTCGTTCACTTAAAATCAAGCGTACCATCATCACAAAGCTCCTGAGCGAAGGTCTTTATCCCTACACAAAGAGATATCTCGGCACATTTGAGAATCACTTCTCAACAATCGGTCTTGTAGGTATGAACGAAGTAGGCCTTAACGCAAACTGGCTCAGAGCAAATATGACAACAGCAAAGACCCAGCAGTTTGCAAAGGATGTTCTTAACCATATGAGAGAGCGTCTTTCTGACTATCAGGAAGAATACGGCGATCTTTACAACCTTGAAGCAACTCCTGCGGAGTCAACATCATATCGTCTTGCAAAGCACGACGTTAAGCGTTATCCCGGTATCATCACAGCTTCTGACGGTACACCTTATTACACCAACAGCTCACATCTTCCCGTTGGTTACACAGAGGATGTATTTGAAGCTCTTGATATGCAGGATGAACTTCATACTCTTTACACATCGGGTACTGTTTTCCATGCATTCCTCGGTGAAAAGCTTCCCGATTGGAAGGCTGCCGCAAATCTTGTAAGAAAGATTGCAGAGAATTACAGACTTCCCTACTATTCAATTTCTCCCACATATTCCGTATGTAAGAACCACGGCTATATTGCAGGTGAGCATTTTGAGTGCCCCGAATGCGGTGAAGGCGCAGAGGTTTACAGTCGAATCACAGGCTATTACAGACCTGTTCAGAACTGGAATGACGGTAAAACTCAGGAATATAAAGAGCGTAAGGTTTACAGTATGGCAAGTTCTGATATTGCAAAGCACGGTACTGTTAAAACAGCAGGCGAGGCTGTGGCTCAGGCTGACGAAAAGGCTTGTCCTCTTGCAGACGGCATTTACCTTTTCAAAACAAGCACCTGCCCCAACTGCAAAATAGCAATTTCACTTCTTGACAAAGCAGGCATTGCTGTTCAGGAAATTATGGCATATGAGAATGAAGACCTTGCAGTTGCTCTCGGTATCAGACAGGCTCCCACACTTGTTACCGTAAGCGGCGGCGAAGTTGCAAAGTATGCAGGTGTTGCTGATATCAAGAAATTCATCGAAGCTGCAAAAGGTGCAGCAATCTAAGGGTTGATATTATGTATGATATAATCATTGTCGGAGCAGGGCCGGCAGGTTTAACCGCTGCGCTCTATGCTCTGCGGGCAGATAAAACCGTTCTCGTGCTTGAAAAAGGCACATTCGGCGGTCAGATTACCTATTCACCCCAGATTGAGAATTATCCCGGATTTGCCAAAATGAGCGGCAATGAGTTTGCTGAAAAGCTCATTGATCAGGTGCTTAATCAGGGTGCTGAAATTGAAATGGAAACCGTAACCGGAATCCGCGACAACGGTGCAACCAAAACCGTTATTACGGAAGAAGGGGAGCGCGAAGCAAAAGCGGTTATCATTGCTACGGGCGTAAAGCACAGACAAATCGGTCTTCCCAATGAGAACGAACTTGTAGGTGAGGGCATTTCTTACTGTGCTGTGTGCGACGGTGCTTTCTTCAAGGGTCAGACCGTTGCTGTTCTGGGCGGAGGTAATTCTGCTTTGCAGGAAGCTGTTCTTCTTTCCGAAGGCTGTAAGAAAGTCTATGTTATTCAGAATCTTGATTATTTTACAGGTGAAGCACGCCTTGTTGAAAAGCTCAGAGAAAAGGATAATGTAGAGTTTATTATGGGTACGGTTATTTCTGAGCTGATGGGCGAGAAATCGCTTGAAGGTCTGAAACTTGTCAAGGAAGCGGATAAATCCGAATCTGAGCTTAAAGTTGACGGTCTTTTTGTTGCAATCGGTCTTATTCCCAATAACGGTGCATTTGCAGATATTGCAGGTCTTGATGATTGGGGATATATTGATTCCGACGAAGCTTGCCTTACAAAAACTGCGGGTGTTTTTGTTGCAGGTGACTGCCGTAAAAAGCAGATCAGACAAATCACAACCGCAGCGGCTGACGGCTCTGTTGCAGCACTTGCCGCTTGCAGATATATTGATTCCATGTAACAGAAGGGGCTGTCCGTCGGACAGCCCTTTTAAAAATTTTAATGCATCTGAAATTATTTTTTAACATTTCAAGTATATTGTTAAGAGGGGAGGCGGATGTATGAAAAGCAATATAAGATTTGCATTTGCAGGCATTCTTGCGATTGTTGTTGCCATAACCATAGCGGTATTTGTTTTGGGCGATACCGTTCAGGTTGTCATTGACCCTGGTCACGGCGGCAATGATGTGGGTGCTGAATTTGAAGGCAGATACGAGAAAGACGATAATCTTGCTCTTGCATTGCTTGTTAAGGAAAAGCTTGATGATATGGGGATTGATGTTATTCTCACCCGTGATGACGATTCATATATCAGCCTTGAAAAGCGTTGCAGAATTGCAAACCGTAAAAAAGCACTTCTTTTTGTTTCGCTTCACAGGAACAGCGCTGACGGTGCACAAGGTGTTGAAATATGGGTGAGTGACAGTAAGCCGACGGCAGATGCGATGCTTGCAAACGATATTCTTGACGGGCTTGAATCAGCAGGCATTTCTGAAAACAGAGGTGTAAAATACGGCTATGCACAAGGGAACGGCAATTACTATGTGAACAGTCATACATTAATGCCGAGCTGCCTTGTAGAGCTTGGATTTATAAACAGTGAAGCTGATAACAGACTTTTTGACAGTAATCTTGAAATTTATGCACAAGCCATAGCTGAGGCGCTTAACAAATCAATTATGAAAGAATAAACGGGAGATCAGATCTCCCGTTTGATTTTTTCTATTATCCTTTTCTCCAATCTTGAAATGTAGCTTTGAGAGATACCCAATTCATCGGCAACTTCTTTCTGAGTGTATTCTCTTCCTCCGCCTATCCCGAAACGCATGGTCATTATCTGTCTTTCGCGTTTGTTGAGTGATGCAACGGCTCTGTAAAGCCTTGAACGTTCATCTTCGTCTTCAAGGTCGCGGTATACATCGTCGGGCTCGCTGCCCAGAACATCCGAAAGCAACAACTCGTTGCCGTCCCAGTCAATATTCAGCGGTTCGAAATATGAAACTTCCGCTTTCATTGAATTTGTTTTTCTCAGATACATCAGTATCTCATTTTCAATGCAACGTGAAGCGTATGTTGCAAGCTTTATGTTTTTTGCAAGTCTGAAAGTGTTTACCGCTTTTATAAGTCCCAGAGTGCCTATTGATATCAGGTCTTCTATGGGTATACCGGTGTTTTCAAATTTTTTTGCGATATAGACAACAAGACGCAGGTTGTGTACAATAATTTCTTCTCTGGCATCTTTATCGCCTTGTTCAAGCTTCAGAAGACAGTCAAGTTCTTTTTCGTTTGTCAGCGGAGGCGGTAAGGTGTCGGGTCCGTTTATGTAGTCAACCTCGGTTTCAAAAATTTTGGATTTCAGTTTCAGTAAAAATTCTTTTATTGATTTCAATGATAATTTTTTCATTTTACGGTTAACCCTCCTTTAATCTGCGGTTCAATTGCATCAAAAAACGGCATGCCCAGAAGTGCGGAATACCCGCCGGAAATTATTTTCTTTTCGGTTACTGCTATGTAAATATTATCCGTTTCAATCCACTGTCCTTTATCCATAACGGCGGTTTTATCTGCGAGAAAAGCGGGCAGAGCACCGCCGTTTTTAATTGTTGTAAACGGAATCAGTCTGAAATTTTTCATTTCGGTAATCTCTGTATTTTCGCATAAAAGTGAAATGAAATCTTTTTCGGTTATTATTGCAGGTCTGCCGGAGAAACAGTCGCAAAGAGTATTTCCCGTATCAAGAAGTGCTTTGCCTTCAACGGTTTTTTCTCCATAAGTGATTCTTATGGGAAAAATGTTTTTTTGCGGAACTTTACTCCTTGAAAAGCGGGATATAAGACTCAGCACACCGTAGCATATTACCGATGTAACCGTAAGCGTAAAAATATTTATGTCAAAGTAAACTACGCCGTTTTTGTATATGGCGATACCAGGAGAAACCGCAACCGTAATGCCAAGCATAATGCCTGCGAATGCGAAGTTTGCAAGAAAAAAAGCACCGCAGCATTTCATAAAAGATTTTACGGATTTTGTGCCGAATGCGATCAGTACCATAAGCGAAAGAAACAAAATTTTTATAGTTGTATTGAGTATGGGGCTGATATTTTCAACAAAAATAATAAGTGAAAAAATTCCTCCTGCTCCTGCGGAAAGCAAGAATCGCACGGGCTTGAAATTACAACCCGAGATTGCAGCACTTGTGCGGAGAAGCAGATAATTAACGATTATGTTAACAACGATAAGTATGTCAGCGTATATTACTGTTTTCAGTTTTATCACCTCAATTGCGGATTCAATTATATATCCTTTTGTGTGAAAAAAATTGTCGGTTGAAGTAATAAAAATCAAAGATTTCTATTGAATATCACAAAACAAAGGTTTATAATTGGATTTGCTAAGGAAAGAAGGGTGAATATTATGAAAAAATATCTTTTTGATACACATATCCATACAAAAGAGGCAAGTTCGTGCAGCCGTGTTTATGCTGCGGATATTGTCAGAAGATACAAGGAACTGGGTTATGACGGTCTTATAATTACGGATCATTTCAGCGCATCTCAGTTTAAACACCACGGCGAAACATATGACGAGCAGGTACAGAAGTATCTTTCGGGTTACAGAGCTGCCAAGGAATTTGAAGATGAAAATTTTCATATAATTCTCGGTATGGAGCTTCGTTTCCTTGAAAACGACAATGATTACCTTGTTTACGGTTTTGATGAGGAATTTGTTGTTAACAACGACCTTACACGTTATAACAATCCAGAGGAATTCCGTCCTGTTGTTGAGGCGAATAATCTTATAATATACCAGGCTCATCCGTTCAGAATCGGTATGACTGTCACTGACCCCGAATTGCTTGACGGTGTTGAGGTTTATAACGGTCACGGTGATCACTATTCAAGAAATAAAATTGCAAACAAGTGGGCGGATTTACATTCCCTGCGCAAGCTTTCGGGTTCGGATTTCCACGGTAATCTCACTCTTGAACCCGGCGGTGTTTATTTTGATGAATATTACACTGATTCAAAGCAGGTTGCAAAAGCGCTCAGAGATGGTAAGTACAGTCTTAAAATTTTTGAAGAATAAAAAACCGCCTTCGGGCGGTTTTTTTAGAGAAAGCTGTTTTTGCCGTTTTCAAGTTTGTTTACAAGACGGTTCATTTCCTGCTTTGAACGCACTGAGCGTGACAGCTCGATAAACTTTTTGCGTTCATTTGCGTTAAGTCTTGAAAATGAATTCATTGCTTTTTCGTTTCGTGTAAGAGCCATGCTCAGCCCCTGTGGAATACCGTTCATATCGTACATATTCAACACCTCTTTAATATTTTGACGAAATGACGCTTTGCTATTCACAATAGCTTAATTTAATCTTGTTTTTAGAATTTATATGTGATATAATACTATAAGCTATATTCTGGAAAATACAGCTTTGAGGAGAAAATAATATGAGATACAGAGAATTCGGTGCAACCGGTGTTGAAGTATCGGCACTCGGCTTCGGATGTATGAGACTGCCTGTAATAGAAGGTGACGGAAACAGAATTGACGAAGAAAAGGCTGTTGAACTCGTGCGTCACTCTATTGATAACGGTGTGAATTATCTTGATACTGCTTATTTTTACCACGGCGGTAACAGCGAATCATTTGTGGGTGAGGTGATCAAGGACGGATACCGCAATCTTGTTTACCTTGCAACAAAGCTTCCTCTCGGTGAAGTTAACTGCGAAGAAGATGTTGAAAGACTTTTCAACACACAGCTTGAAAGACTGGGTGTTGACTATGTTGATTTTTATCTGCTTCACGCTGTCAATAACGATTCCTGGGATAACAAGGTTGTAAAGTTTGATGTGCTTTCAAAACTTGAAAAATTCAAAGAAGAAGGCAGAATCAAGCATCTCGGTTTTTCATTCCACGATGATTTATGGGTTTTCAAAAAGGTTATTGATGCTTACGACGGATTTGAATTCTGTCAGATTCAGTTCAATTACATAGATACGGATTATCAGGCGGGCATTGAAGGGCTTGAATATGCTGCATCAAAGGGACTTGGTGTTATTGTTATGGAGCCTCTTCTCGGCGGTAAGCTTGCAAACCCTGCCGATTGCGTTAAAAATGAACTTTCGGATGAAAAAACTCCTGTTGAATGGGCACTTGACTTTGTATGGAACAGGCCTGAGGTTGCAATGCTTCTCAGCGGAATGGGTACAATGCAGATGGTTGACGATAACCTGAGCTACGCAGACAAAGCTCAGCCGGGTATGCTTTCGGAAGAAGAACTTCTTATGCTTTCAAACGCCAAAAAGGCTTTTGATGAAATGAATCTTGTGCCTTGCACGGGCTGTGAATACTGTATGCCTTGCCCGTCAGGTGTTGAAATACCCAAAGTTTTTTCGGCATTTAACAATATATCCGTGGGCGGCAGAAGACTTGTAAAGGATATCTTCCCCGATATCGAAACAAATGCAGGTCTTTGCAAAAAATGCGGCAAGTGTGAAAGTGCGTGTCCCCAGCATATAAAAATCATTGATACATTGAAAATGGTAAGAGATAAATTCTGATGAGGTGATTATATGAAAATTCTGTTTCAGGGCGATTCGATTACTGATGCAGGCAGAAACCGTGAAGATTATCACGATTTAGGCAGCGGCTATCCTCTTTATGCTGCAAAATTTATTCGTGAAGAAAATCCCGATACGGATTTTGAATTCATTAATCTTGGTATCAGCGGAAATCAGACGATTGATCTGGTCAACAGACTTCAAAGTGATTTTATTGATATTCAGCCCGATCTTATTTCAATTCATATCGGTGTAAACGACACCTGGCACAGAGCGGATAACCGTGCGTGGCTCGGTAACGACGTTTTCGAGGCTAATTACCGCAAGGTGCTTACCGAAATCAAAGAAAAAACAAATGCTAAAATTCTTATGATTGAGCAGTTCTTGCTTCCTGTTCCCGACAAGGAATATTTCAGGGCAGATCTTAACGGCAAAATTGATGTTGAACGCAAGCTGGCAAGAGAGTTTGCTGATTACTACATTCCTCTTGACGGTCTTCTTGCTCAGGCTTGCGTAGGTTGCAGCTGTTATCATTGGTCGGATGACGGTGTTCATCCCAACGCAAACGGCTCTGAATTTATAGGCAGACTTTATGCTGATGCATTTAAAAAAATTGTGACAAAGTAAGGCGATAAAAATGAAAGGTGTAAAAGGTGTACTGAACTATATTTTCGTTGACGGACTTTCGGGTATGGCTCTCGGTTTGTTTGCAACGCTTATTATCGGTACTATTCTTGAACAGATCGGCGGATTTATAACCGGAATAACGGGTACATATATCATTCTTGTGGCATCCGTTGCAAAATCACTTACGGGTGCAGGCATCGGCGTTGGTATGGCATTCAAATACAAGATGTCACCGCTGGTCGGTGTTTCGGCTGCGGTTGCAGGTATGGTTGGTGCTTTCGCATCAAAGCTTATCGCAGGTGCGGTTATTACAGATGCAGGTATGCTTTATTCGGGTCCCGGTGATCCGCTTGCTGCATTTATTGCTGCTTTTTTTGCAATTCAGGCAGGCAGCCTTATAAGCGGTAAAACGAAGCTTGATATTCTTCTTACTCCTGCACTTTCAATAATTGCAGGCAGCGCGGCAGGAATTTTCATTGGTCCTCCCGCATCAAAAGTAACAACCTATATCGGTGAAATCATTACCTGGGGTATGGAGCGTCAGCCCGTGATTATGGGAATAGTTATTTCGGTTGTTATGGGAATTTGTCTTACACTTCCCATCAGTTCGGCAGCTATCGGCATTATTCTCGGTCTTTCAGGTATTGCAGGCGGTGCCGCGGTTGTGGGATGCAGTGCACAGATGGTGGGATTTGCAGTTGCAAGCTACCGTGAAAATAAGCTGGGCGGTCTTCTTGCTCAGGGTGTAGGCACATCAATGCTTCAGATGCCCAATATTGTAAGACATCCCCAGATATGGATTCCGCCCATAATCACCAGTGCGATTCTCGGTCCCATATCCTCAGCGGTTCTTAAAATGGAATGCTATGCATCCGGTGCGGGAATGGGTACATCGGGTCTTGTTGGTCAGTTTATGACTTATTCTGCAATGACTGATTCAGGTGTTGACCCTGCGATTACTGTTATAGAAATAATCGTTATGCATTTCATTGCTCCTGCGCTTATAACCCTGGCGATTTCAGAGTTTATGCGCAAAAAGAAGTGGATAAGCTTCGGTGATATGAAGCTTGAAAATAATTAAGTAAATTAATTTGGAGGTTTAATTTATGGCAAAGAAATTTACGGCAATTATCCTTACCCTGGCTATGCTTCTTTCAGCTTTTGCTGTTCCTGCATCAGCTGCAACAGAAGTAACATCCGAGTTCGAGCGCGGCTTCTACCGTTTTGTAGACGGTCTTCTCGATGCAGTTGTAACAGGTATCAGTTATATGATTGTTGAGCCTCGCGGCTGGGCAACTATGGATACCTATGAGTCAAAAAACTTCTATGAAGGCAATGAGTTTATTGACGAACCTGCCGAAGGTGCGAAGTGGACTCTCGGTTATGCGAATGCTTCAATTCTTACAGGTAAAGAGCTTGAAGAAGAGCATTATGTAGGCGGCAGCCTTTCAGTTACCAAAAAGCTTGCTGATGAAAAAAGAGATGATCAGAAGGTAAGAACTGTTGCTGTTTCGGACGGCAGAGGTATCACAATCTTCTCATCAATCGATACTTTCGGTCTTCCCAATAACGAAGTAAGAATCATCAGAGAAAAGTTCCAGGCTTATGCGGATGAAAAGGGTTATAATATTACAAGTGTTAATATTTCTGCTCTTCATCAGCACAGCTGTGTTGATACTCTCGGTCTTAACGGTGATATCGTAGGAGCTCTTTTCACATCCTCATTCAGAAATCTTTTCGGAATGGAGCTTCCCAGCGGCAAGAACAAGAATTATATGGAAAACCTTTACAAGGTAACGGTTCAGTCAATGATCGATGCTGTTGAAGGTATGGAAGAAGGCAATCTTTATTACGGCAGTGTTGATATTTCTGAGTATATCAGAGATAAGCGTGCACCCGAAGTATATGACGGCAATCTTAACAGAATCCGTTTCGTTCCTTCAAAGGCAGGTGCAACCGAAACATGGCTTATCAATATTCCCATTCACTGCGTAGGTAACGGTGCGGCAGGCACAATGCTTACAGGTGACTATCCTTACTATATCGAGAAGTATCTCAACGAAAATGAAAATGCAAACTTCATTCAGATTCTTGGTGCAGAGCTTGCAGTTTCATCACAGTATCCCGAACCTCTTGAAGTTGACCCTGCTATTATGAATGAGTACGGGGATGAAGGTTATGCACGCCTTGCAGCATATGGTACAATTCTTGCAAAATGTGCTGCTTCAATCGATAATGATGTTGCTGTTTCACCCATTCTTAACATCAAGCACAAAGAAATCTTTATGCCTGTTGATAACAGCATCTTCAAGCTTGCTGCAAGAGGCGGTCTTCTCACAAATGAAGTTGTGAAAGACGGTCTTGATTATTACGCAGCATCAGAAGTAGGTTATGCAGAATTCGGCACAAACCTTGCAATAGCAATCGTTCCCGGTGAGCTTGCACCTGAAATTGCATACGGCGGTGCTATTACTGCGGCAGATTCATGGGATGGAAAAGATTGGAATTACACTGCATTTGCAGATGCAACAGAAAAAACACTTCTTGTTTTTGGTATTACAAATGACCAGGTTGGTTATATGATGACAGATAATGACTGGCGTTCATACCTTACCGAAAATGAAGAAATCGTTTCAACAGGTCCCAAGGCGGGCGCAACTGTTGCCGAAGCATATCTTACTCTTTTCAACGAAGTTAACTGATTTCTGAGGGGCTGTTTATTCAGCCCCTTGCAGTAGTTTTTACCAACCTATATAAGGCGGTGATTTCATGGGCAAAAGGTCAACAATTAAATACGCTCTGAAAGAAACCGATTTTATTCTCTTTCTTCTTTGTTTTTTTACTACGGCATTCGGTGTACTTATGGTTACCAGTGCAACAAGAAATGAGGCAATAGAATCGGGCGATTTAATCAGCCGTGACTGTCTCGTAATGATTCTTGCCGCTTCGGTTGGTATGATTATCGGTATATTTATTTCTTTTCTTGATTATGATGCTGTTGTGGGTCTGGCACCGTTTATCGGAGGATTCTGTCTTCTTCTTATGCTTTCTCTGTTTATTTTCGGTGAGGGTACAGACGACCGCCCTGATGCGATTTGTTGGATTCCCATTATCAAAACCGACAGCTTTACTGTGAATTTTCAGCCGTCTGAACTTGTCAAAATCGGATTTATGGTGACCTTTACTGCTCATATTGAAGCAGTCAAGGATAACATCAACAGTATCAAGAATGTTGTTCTGCTTGCAATCCACGCTCTTATTCCTATCGGCATAATTATTCTTACCGATGACCTTGGTTCGGCAATTGTTTTTGCCCTTATGTTTGTAGGAATGATGTTTGTTGCAGGCGTGAAGATGCGGTATTTTGCGGTCGCCTTTGGTGCGATAATTGCATTTGTTCCGCTTTTATGGACACAGTTTCTTGCATCCTTCCACAAAAGAAGAATACTTGCCATTTATTATCCCGATGCTCTCAGTCCCGAAGTGTACAGAGATGTTGTTTACCAGCAGCAACGAGGTCTTAATGCAATAGGATCAGGCAGGTTCTGGGGTGACGGTCTGTTCAAGGGCACATATACACAGTCAGCGGCAGGAGTGCCTGTTAATGAAAGTGATATGGTGTTCACTGTTGTAGGCGAAGAATTGGGATTTATAGGCTGTATTGCTCTTCTTGTTATAATTGCCCTAATTATCGCAAGAATTGTAAGGGTCGGTAAAATGTCGCGAAATCTTACGGGTAGTTTGCTGTGTTTTGCGGCGGCATTTATGATAGGCGCGCAGACCGTTATAAATATAGGTATGTGCCTTATGCTTTTGCCCAGCATCGGTATTACATTGCCCTTTGTCAGCGCAGGCGGTTCATCAAATCTGTGTGTGTATTTTGCGGTGGGTATAGTAATGAGTGTGTATCGTTTCAACTGCAACCGCAATCCGGTTAATTTCAGACTGACACGGGTAAGTACACCTTTTGCAGAAACTTAAAATCATTGAAGACAGTGCTCAGGCACTGTCTTTTTTTCAATATGTTGGTTTAATTTTCTTGACAAATCACCAAATATAGTATAAAATTACAACGATTATGATTACTTGGTGAAATGGAATTTTAAATAAACTTTGAATGGAGTGGATTTTAAAAGTGAGTGATAATATGGTTCAGTTTGTTATTGCTGCCGGTAACGGCGATATTGATGCAGTAGCAAAACTCTACACAAAAACTTTAAAAGCATCCTATTTCCTTGCATCAACTCTTTCGGGCGACAGCCGTGAAGCAGTTGAAATAACCAAAAAGGCATACGCAAGAGCTTTTTGTAATATTGAAAAGCTTAAAAAGCCCGAAGCATTTGAAATCTGGATGAAGCAGAATGTGGCTGCCGTTTATAAAGAAAACAGAAAGTTTGTTTTTGCGGATGCAGATGCAGGTGCAGTTGAAAATTCATCTGAGTTTCTTCCTGAATCCGTTCTTGAAGACGATGAAATGAGCGCAAAGGTTATGACTGCTGTTACTGCTCTCAGACCCGAGCTTAAAACTGCTCTCGTTCTTCACTACAACAACGGTATGCCTGTTCAGATTCTTGCAAAATTTCTAGGTGTATCCGAAAGTACAGCGAATGCACTTCTCGGCAAAGCAAGAGCAAGTGTGCTTGAATCAGCCGGTATTACTGCGGATTCAACTGTTACAGCCGGAGCCCTTCCCGTTATTACAAGACTTTTTCAGCGTCTTGCATCGGAAGTTACTATTGAAAATACCGATGTCAGGGATATTTTTATTTATGTAACAGATGAGTTTAAGGCTTCACAGCCTGAAAAGACGGAAGAAGAGACGGAAGTTGTTGAAGAGCCCGAAAAGGTTGAAGAAGAAGCTCCCGTTCAGGATGAACCCGATGAAGAAGAAGAAAAAGAAGAAGAAGTTTCTGAGGAAAAGCCTGCTGAGGAAGAATCAGTTGAAGAAGAGCCTGAACAGACAGAAGAACCTGTTGCAGATAATATTGTAATGTTTACACAGAGAGTAAATAAGCTTCTTGGTGAAGAACAGGTTTCCGAGTCTGTGGAAAGTCATCCCGATACAGCTGATAAAAAAGCGGAAGAGGAAGTTTCTGTTCCTGATATAGCTGTCAGCAGTGCGACAGAGGAAGCGATAGATAATTTCGGCGGCATTTCAATGGATGCAGAGCCTGAAATTCCTCAGGTTTCAGAAAATAAGAAGCCTGCTGCAAAGAATTCTTTTCTCAGTAAGCTCAATCCCAAGGTTATTATAATTGCAGTCGCAGCACTTATTGTGCTTATCGGTCTTATATTTGGTATTTCAAAGCTTGCAGGCGGTAGCAAAAATCCCGAGGAAAGTGCCTATGCGTGGCAGGCAGGCGGATTTGCAGAATGTGTTGAGCTTGGTTATCTCGACGAAAACACTGCATTCTTCAAGTCGGCTACAACCGGTAAATACGGTCTTCTGGATTATCAGGGCAATGTTATTCTTCAGCCCAATTATGACGGCTTCAAGCGTTGCGGAAGCGGCAGAGAATATACAGACCGGGACAGCTATCATACCCTTGTTGTTATCGGTAATGAAGAATTTGAAATTACCGTTGCTAATGGTAATGTTTCCATTTCAGAAAGTGCACATCTTTACCATTCTGTACCCACAGAGGAGCTTGAAGGTGTGTCATATGAAGAACGTGACCGTTACTTTGAAGGCTATGCCGCTGCAATGAAGAATGATAAATGGGGTTATGTAAGTCAGGAAAAGGATAAAAAGGTTATTCCTTACGAATATGAAGCAGTAAATGACCTTACACCCGGTGAAACCTCATCCTGCGATTACTGTCGTCCCGTAACAGACGGACTCATTGCTGTTAAAAAAGACGGAAAAATGGGTATAATAAATCTTGACAACGATGTCGTTGTGCCGTTTGAATACAGTAACATTATGCCCGGAAGTGACGGCGTATTCATTGCTTGCAAAGACGGCGTATGGGGTGTTGTTCTTGTGGGTGAAGCACAGAATACTTTCAAAGGAGTAAGTATTGTTGTTGAAACATTACATCCCGAAGTAACTGATAGCACAAGCGAGGAATCACTTGGTAAATATAAGGTTATTTCCGAAGACGGTGCCAATGTAAGAAAAGACGCAGGCTCGGATTATGACCTTGTAGGTGAGCTCGAATACGGAGATGTTGTAATCGGTTATTCGACAAAGAAAGCAGATAACGGTAACAGATGGCTTCAGATAAAGCTTAACGGAGAATATGGTTGGGTTGCACTCAATATGCTTGAGCCTGCTGAATAATAATGCTGTGTTGCTTGACAATTACCGTAAAGGTGATATAATAATCACAGTTTAATATTAATGCGTTGACGGAGAATAATTCTCTGCTTGCTTTACAGAGAGACGGCTGAACTGCTGAAACAGCCGTTAAGCGGATAAGCAGGGGAGTGCCGCTCCCGAGCACTGCCGTGATGAACGGCGGCGTTACCTTGCGTTACAAAGGAATGAGTGGTGCAGAAGGCACAATTTGGGTGGTACCGCGGCGAAAGCCGTCCCATATCCGGATTGTTATTCTGCACCTTTTTTTATTTTCAAATCAATAAATAAACGGGATTTTCAGTCCCTCAGGAGGAAATTTATATTATGAAATGGATGGGTCTTAACGAATTAAGAGAAAAATACCTTGCATTTTTTGAGTCAAAGGATCATCTGAGATTACCCAGTTTCTCACTTGTTCCCCAGGGCGATAAGAGCATTCTGCTTATTAATGCAGGCATGACTCCGATGAAAAAGTATTTTACAGGTGAGGTTACTCCTCCCAGAAAAAGAGTTACAACCTGTCAGAAGTGTATCCGTACACCCGATATTGAAAATGTAGGTAAAACTGCACGTCACGGCACATATTTTGAAATGCTCGGCAACTTCTCATTCGGTGATTATTTCAAGCACGAAGCAACCGCCTGGGCTTGGGAGTTCTTTACAAAGGTTCTCGAAATTCCCGAGGAGCTTCTTTATGTAAGTGTTTATCTTGAAGATGACGAAGCATATGATATCTGGACAAAAGAGGTAGGCGTCGATCCTTCTCATATGGTTCGCTTCGGTAAAGAAGATAATTTCTGGGAGCATGGCGCAGGTCCCTGCGGTCCTTGCTCGGAAATCTATTTTGACAGAGGCCCTTCAAAGGGTTGCGGCAGCCCTGACTGCAAGGTTGGTTGTGACTGCGACAGATTCATTGAAGTGTGGAACCTTGTTTTCACACAGTTTGAAAACGACGGAAAAAACAACTATACCCGCCTTGCAAATCCCAATATCGATACAGGTATGGGTCTCGAAAGACTTGCTTGCGTTATGCAGGATGTTGACAACCTTTTTGAGGTTGATACAGTGCGTAATATTATGAAGCACATTATGGAAATTGCAAAGCTCAATTACCATGATGACGAAAAGAAAGATATTTCGCTTCGTGTTATTACTGACCATATCAGAAGTACAACCTTTATGGTAGGCGACGGCGTTCTTCCCTCAAACAGCGGCAGAGGTTATGTGCTCAGAAGACTTCTCAGAAGAGCTGCACGTCACGGAAGACTCATCGGTGTTGACAGACCTTTCCTTGCGGAGGTTTGCGATACTGTTATTGCTGAAAATGCAAATGCTTATCCCAACCTTGTTGAGAAGAGCGACTATATCAAATAAGTTATTTCAACAGAAGAAGAAAGCTTCTATAAAACAATTGATTCAGGTCTCGGGCTTCTCAATGAGATGATGGAAAAGGCTGAAAACGGTGTTCTCTCAGGTGATGATGCATTCAAACTTCAGGATACCTACGGTTTCCCCATTGACCTTACCAAGGAAATTGCCAACGAAAGAAATATTACGGTTGATGAAGAAAAATTCCGTCAGCTTGTTGAAGAAGCAAGACTCAAAGCAAAGAGTGCAAAGAGAAATGCTGCGGATTCTGACTGGAGAAACAACGGAGTTTCCTTCAAAGATGTAGCAAAAACTGAGTTTACCGGATATACCGAAAACGGTACTGAAGGTCATATTCTTGCACTTGTCTGCGAAGGCGAAAGAAAAGATTTTATCAATGACGGTGACAGTGCGATTGTTGTTCTTGACAAAACTTCTTTCTATGCTGAAAGCGGCGGTCAGGTAGGCGATACCGGTATAATCAGAATCGGCGAAAGCATTTTTGAGGTTACAAATACAACCAAAGACCCTGACGGTGCATACCTTCATCACGGCACACTTTCAGGTGACGGCATCAAGGTCGGTGATATTGTCGTGACAGTTTATGATGAAGAAACAAGAGCCTCAACAAGAAGAAATCATACTGCGGCTCATCTTCTTCAGGCAGCACTCCGTGAAACACTCGGCTCCCATGTTGAGCAAGCGGGTCAGCTTGTCAATTCAAATTCAATGAGATTTGACTTTACTCATTTCTCGGCTCTTACTTCGGATGAACTTGCAGTTGTTGAGCAAAAAGTTAATGATATTATTCTTTCAGCACTTGAAGTTTCAAGCGTTGAAATGCCTATTGATGAAGCTAAAAAGCTTGGTGCAATGGCACTTTTCGGCGAAAAATACGGAGATGTTGTGCGCGTTGTAAAGGCAGGGGATTTCTCAACAGAGCTTTGCGGCGGCACACATGTGGATAATACAGGCAAACTTGGTCTTTTCAAAGTTATTTCTGAGTCATCTGTTGCAGCGGGTGTTCGCAGAATTGAAGCTGTAACAGGCTACGGTGTGCTTGATTATATTGCCAGAAATAATGCGCTTATCAATGCAACAGCCGCAACAATGAAACTTGCAAATGCAGGTGACCTCGATAAAAAAGCTAACTCACTTATGAATGACATCAAGTCAAAGGATAAGGAAATTGAGCAGCTTCGTGCAGAGCTTTCACAGCTTAAAACAGGTGACCTTATGGGCAATGCCGTTGATGTTAACGGTATCAGCCTTGTCGTAACAACCGTTGAGGGTGTAAACCCCGGTGACCTTCGTTCAATGTGCGATAAGGTTAAGGAGAATGACGATGCGGTTGCAGTTATCTGCGGCATTAACGGTGCAAGTGCAAACTTTGCTTGTGCGTGCGGTAAGAATGCGGTTGCAAAGGGAGCTCACGCAGGCAATATTGTAAGAGAAGTTTCAAAGCTTGCAGGCGGCTCAGGCGGCGGCAGACCCGACAGCGCAATGGCAGGCACAAAGGATGTTTCAAATGTTAAGGCTGCTATGGATGCAGTTGCAGATATCCTTGGCGGAATGATTAAATAATATAAGGAAGTGTTTTATATGGATTGCATTTTCTGTAAAATTATAAGCGGAGAAATCCCTACAACAAAAGTCTATGAAGACGATAAAGTTATCGCATTTAACGATATTGAGCCTCAGGCACCCGTGCATATTCTTATAATTCCCAAGGCGCATATCAAATCAGCAGCGGAGATTGACAGTGCAAACAGCGGTCTCATCGCTCATGTTTTTGAGATTGCGGCAAAAATTGCAAAGGATATGAATCTTGACGGATTCAGAATTGTAAATAATTGCGGTGACAGTGCGGGTCAGACAGTAAAACACATTCATTTTCACCTTATGAGTGGCCGTGATTTCGGCTGGCCGGCAGGTTAATGGAGGTATAGCTATTATGTCTGAATATTACAGAGTTGATATAGCGGGCGTTGAGCGTGATTTGCTCAGATGCCCTATCAGTGATAAACTTGATATTGCCGCATTTATTCTTTTCGGAGATGTTGAAATTACAGTTCATTCTGCCGAAAAGCTTCTTGAAAGGCTTCCCGAATTTGACTATATAGTAACTCCCGAAGCCAAAAGCATCCCTCTTGCATACGAAATGGCAAGACAGAGTGGTAAGAAATATTTTGTTGCCCGTAAAAAGGCAAAGCTTTATATGAAGGATCCCGTAACAGTTAACGTACGTTCAATCACAACCGCTTCCGAACAGACGCTTATCCTTGACGGTGTTGAGGGCGAACAGATAAGAGGCAAGCGTGTGGTGATTCTTGATGATGTTATCAGCACGGGCGAATCTCTTAAAGCTGTTGAGGAGCTTTGTGCAAGATTTGATGCTGATATTGTTGCAAAAGCCGCAGTTCTTGCAGAGGGAGATGCCGCTGAAAGAGACGATATAGTCTTCCTTGGTGTTATTCCTCTTATTGAAAAATAATTAAGGTGATAGGTTAAATGTCAAGACCTTTTGCCGTTACGGGTTTTACTTTGTCTTTCGTAACGGCATTACTGTTTGAATTTGAAATCGGAGTGACGGTGACTGCCTTTGCGGTATTTGCCGCCGCTCTGATTGTGTCGCTGATAATTAAGAATATAAGAAAAAACCGCTTTTTACCAATGTTATTTGCATCTGCCGCTGTTGCATGTATATTGCTTATAAACGAAACTTTATTTGTGTATAATCCTGCAATGGAATATGATGGCAGAACAGGTTGTCAGATAAATGCGCAGATTACGTCTTTGCCTGAAATCAGGTATGGAAACTGCTACTATGAGGCTGAAACTTTTACTGTTAACGGTGATAATGCAAAGCTGAAACTGCGTCTTGTGTTTCCTTCTCCTCTTGAAGTCGAGCCCTATGATGTTGTCGAAGGAAAATTCAGTGTTTTTGCACTTGGTACATCAAGTGAAGATTTGATTCAGTCATATAAATCCGAAGGTGTTTTTCTCGGAGCATATCCTGAAACGGATGATTATGTTATCCGTAATATTGACGAGTCAGAAAAACCGTTTGAAAAAAAGATTCTTGATTTAAGAGAAGGGATAAAGCACGCGGTTTATCGGATTATGCCTGATGAAAGAGGTGCACTGGCAGTTGCACTTCTTATAGGTGATAAAAGCGATCTTTCTGACAATATTTATTCCGATTTCAGAGATATAGGCATATCTCATATAATCTGTGTTTCGGGATATCATCTTTCCCTGTGGTCAACATTGATTCTGTTTATTCTGAGAAAAAGCCGTCTTGATTACAGACTTTCAAATTTAACGGCACTTGCAGGTGTTGTTCTGTTTATGTTTGTTGCAGGATTTACTTACTCGGTTGTCCGCTCAGGCATTATGATGATTGTTCTCCTTTTGGGTAACATTTTTATGCGTCAACGTGATTCGCTGAATTCTCTCGGTATTGCGCTTTCAATACTGACTGTTTGCAGACCGTTTTCGGCAGGCTCAGTGTCATTGCAGCTTTCTGCGCTTGCAACTTTGGGAATAATACTATACTCACTTCTTGTTGAGCCTGATGTAAAAAATATTATCGACAAAATCAAAAGCAAGAAATTAAACAGAGCAGTGAAAAAACTGATTTTTCCTTTTATGGTTACCGTTTCAGCAACTGCGTTTACTTTGCCTGTTGCACTCAGCATTAACGGAAGCTTTAATTTTATGAGTTTTGGTGCAAATCTTGTTGCTGTGCCGCTTGCGGGTCTTTGTATGACAGTCAGTGCCCTTGGTGCGGCATTCGGATGTGTTGTACCGGATTTTATCAATTTACCTGCTTGGGCGGCAAAGTCTTTTTGCGCTGTTCTGATAAAATTTTCATCAAGACTTGCTGATTTTGATTTTCTTAGCTTCAAAGTCAGTTCCGAAAAAATTCTGCTCATATTCATCGGAATTTTTATGCTTTGCATAATGGCGGTTTTTGTTTCATCGTTCCGCAAACCCGTTTATTCGGTTGCAGCCGCAGTGTGTGCTGCGATGTTCTGCATTTGCCTTGTTACATTCTCAATAAACGAGTCATCACAGACGAAGATTACGGTTATTGACTGCGGTAACGGTACATCGGTGCTTGTCAGTACTGAGGGAGAAAACATTCTTATCGGCGGAGGCGGGGATGATATTCTCGGCGCATACAAAATTAACAATGCTCTCCTTTCGTGCACAGGCGGGCTTGATGCAGTGTTTTTTCCAACCTGTGAAAATACTGACAGTTCCTATCTTATTGATGTTTTTGCATCTTGCAGTCCGAAAGCGGTTTATTGTGAAGATTTGCCCGAAGGCTTATCTTTGCTGACCTCTTCTTGCGATTTTTATAATTTTACCGAGATGTATAACACCGAAAATATTTTGGTAAAATCATATAAATACAACAATAATTATTGTAACACAATAAAAACTGATGATATTTCTCTTGCTGTTTGTTTTGACCCTTGCTTTGATTTCAGTGTGGTTGAAGACGGTGAGTTTCAACCTGATGTTGTTATTTCCCGAGGAAATATTCCGAAGGAAATTTTCTGTGATACAGGGTCGCTTTGCATATTGAATGCAGAAGAAACAAGGGGACAGGCAGCAGCGGAATATTATGCAGATACGGGCAAAACCGTAATTATAACCGGCGGTGAAGGCAATGTTGTGCTTTATGCCGATAAAGGTGCTCTGAAAGCAGAAAGGGAGTAATTTCCCGGAAAGGAAGTTTTTATGCCTGGCCTTAATGAATCTGCTCTTAAAGATAAGCTCAGAGAAAATCCCGTAGGTGTTTATCTCATTTACGGTGAAGAAGCATATCTAAAAAAAACATACGTTGACAAAATAGTTTCCAAGACGGTTGACCCGTCTTTTGAAGACTTTAATTTTCATACTTTTGACGGCAAAGACTGTACTCTTTCAGATGTGTATGAAAGTGCGGAAGCTGTTCCTATGATGGCAGAAACGAAGTGCGTGCTTGTTAAGGATTTTCCTCTTGATACTATTGATGACAGCGGCTTTGAGCAGCTTGAAAGGGTGATCAGAGAAAATCCCGATGATTGTGCACTTGTTTTTTCGGTTATTGCTTATGAGCCCAAAGGAGCAAAATGGACAAAAGCAGTAAAGCTTTTTGAAAAATACGGTTATGCTGTAAAGCTTGATAAAAAGACCTCTGTTGAGCTTGCCAAAATGCTTGAAGGCGGAGCAAAACGCAGAGGAAAACCCTTTGCAAAAGGTGTAGCGTCGTATCTTATTACCTGCGTTGGCAGCGATCTTAACACATTGCTTAACGAAACCGAAAAGGTTTGCGCATACGCACAAGGAGAAGAAATTCAGAAAAGCGATGTTGATGCCGTGTGTATAAAAAGTCTTGATGCAAGGGTGTTTGATATGATAAAAGACCTTACGTCAGGCAGGTTTGACAGTGCGTTCAGGAAGCTTTCTGTTCTTTTTGAGCAGCGCGAAGATGAGTTTCAGATCCTTGGTGCGCTCATAGCACAGTATTCGGATATTTACAGAGCAAAAGCTGCCGTCAAGTCAGGTGGCAGAGCAGAGGATGTTGCTAAATATTATGCTTATGCAGGAAAGGAATTCAGACTGACAAATGCTGCTAGAAGCGGTTCGTCACTTTCTTTTGACGATGTTGGTGAGTGTATTGAAATCCTGCTTGAAGCGGATACAACACTTAAAAGCTCAGCGCTCAGCAAGCGTCTTGTGCTCGAACAGACGGTTGTCAAACTTGCGAGGGTGGGAAGATAGGTAATGATCAAGATAAAACAGGCGGTTATCGTTGAGGGTAAATATGACAAAATTAAGCTTTCTTCGATAATTGATGCCCCCATAATCCAGACCGACGGTTTCGGGATATTCAAAGATAAGGAACTACAACTTCTTATCAGGAAGCTTGCTGAAAAAAGAGGAATTCTTGTGCTTACGGACAGTGATTCCGCAGGTTTCAAAATCCGTTCTTTTATCGGTTCTACGGTTGATCAGAAAAATATTATTCATGCATATATACCCGATATTTTCGGAAAGGAAAGCCGCAAAACCGAGCCTTCAAAAGAAGGAAAAATCGGAGTTGAAGGGGTTTCGGAGGAGATAATAATGCAGGCGCTTTCAAATGCGGGAGTGCTTTGTGAAACTGCGCCTGAACCCAAAAGACCCATAACCAAAATTGATTTGTATGATTTAGGTTTTACAGGCTGCGAGGACAGTTCAAAAAAGAGAGCGGCTTTGCTTAAATATTATTCCTTTCCTGAGCGTCTTTCCTCGAATTCACTCATAAAAGTTCTTAACTGTATAACTACTTACGAGAGATTCATTGAAGATGTCAGAGAAATTGAAAAGGAGATGGCTGAATGTTCAGAATAGGTCACGGATACGATGTTCACAGACTTGTCGAAGGCAGAAAGCTGATTATCGGCGGCGTTGATATTCCTTATGAAAAAGGTCTGCTGGGTCACTCTGATGCGGATGTTCTTCTTCATGCAATAGGCGATTCTCTTATGGGTGCTGCCGCACTTGGTGATATCGGCTGCATTTTTCCTGATAATGATCCGAAATTCAAGGATGCAGATAGTTTAGTGCTGCTTCGTGAAGTCGCTTCTTTGCTTGCGAGTAAAAGCTATTCTGTTGTAAATATCGATGCTACTCTTATTGCTCAAAAGCCTAAAATGCGTCCTTATATTGACGAAATGAGAGCCAATATAGCCTCTGCTTGCGGAACGGATATAAGCTTTGTAAGCGTTAAAGCAACTACCGAAGAAGGGCTCGGATTCACGGGAATCGGTGAGGGGATTTCGGCCCATGCAGTGTGTCTTATTGAGAAAGAAAATTAATTTTTTGTAAAGAATACAAATATTGTTTGCAACCTGCAATCTGATGTGATATCATAGATTCATACATAAGAAGGGTTGGTAGGGATATGTCCTTTTTTGAAAATACAGCGGATTTTTTCTCGAAAATTCCGTCAATCAATTTCAGGGTTACGGATATTCTGGATATCTGCCTTGTAGCATTTTTAATATATAACGGAATAAAGCTCATCCGTGATACAAGAGCTTTTCAGCTTGTTAAAGGTTTGCTTCTGCTGGGTGTCGGATATTTTGTTATCAATGCCCTTAATATGGAGGCAAGCTCGTACATTTTTGAGTTTATTTTTAAGAACATATTCATTATTCTCGTTATTCTTTTCCGTCAGGAAATCAGGCATGTGCTTGAAAAGGTGGGAACAAGCAAGCTTTCCAACCTCAGCCATTTCCTTAAAGGCGGAAGCTCTGAAAAATATAAGGTTGTCAATGAGGCGATTATTGAAATTTCCAAAGCTGTTCAGCGTATGAGTGACAGTAAAACAGGCTCTCTCATTGTTATGGAAAAAGAGCTTCTTCTCGGTGATGTTATTGAAACCGGTAAAGAAGTTGATGCAAAGATTACCCATGAGCTTGTTGGTAATATATTCTTTCCGAATTCTCCGCTTCATGACGGTGCCGCAATAGTCCGTGATGGCAGATTACTTTGTGCAGGCTGTGTTCTTCCGCTTTCAAAAAACAGCGAACTTTCAAGCGATCTCGGTACAAGACACAGAGCAGCTCTCGGTATGAGTGAGCAGAGCGATGCTATGGTTATCGTCACTTCCGAAGAAACGGGAACAATTTCCGTTGCGGTAGAAGGCGAACTTATCAGAAATCTTTCTGAAGCCGAACTTCGAGAAGAGCTTATTGATTATATTCTTGATGATGTTGATACCGAAGCTTCCTCGGCAGACGGCGGATTATTCACTAAACTGTTTAAGGGTAAAAAGAAATGAAGAAGAAATATAAGATAAGTGATTTGTTCTATAACAATCGGTTTCTGCTGTTTTTTTCCGTTTTGGTTGCAGTGGTTTTCTGGCTTGTTGTGGTTGTTGAACTGGGCGTTGAGGTTGAAAATACCGTCAGAAATGTTCCGGTTCAGATTGATTATGCATCGGTTGAGGAAAATCTCGGTCTTAAACCTTTCGGAGAGAAAAACTTTACGGTTGATGTAACCGTAAAAGGTAAAAAATATATCGTTGAATCGTCGGATATGGTCGATGACCTTGTTGTAAAAGCGAACACAAGTTATGTTAATTCTGCGGGAAATTCTACATTGAAACTTGAAATCAGTTCAAAAAATACCAATCCCGCTTACGATGTTATCAGATATTCCGCAGATGATGTCTCGGTTTATTTTGATTATCCTGGGGATAAGGAATTTGTTGTTACTCCCGAGCTGGAATTTGATGGCGAAGCGGTTGCAGAAGGTTATCATATCGGTGATTTTATTTTCCCCGAATCGGATACGGTACGCGTAACCGGACCCGAAACAGAGGTTAATAAAATAACAGGTATTGTTGCGAAAGCAAAGGTTAAAGGCGGGCTGAAACAAAATGAAACTGTTGATGCTGAACTTGTTGCAATCACCGAAACAAGTGAAGTTCTTCGTAATATTACTTTCAGCAGAAAAAGCGGTTCAATCCGCATCACTCTTCCGGTATACAAGGTTGTTAATCTGCCTCTGACTTGCGGATTCACAAATAAACCGTCCGATTATGTTGAGATTTATCCTTTCACGATGTCGCTTTCACCTTCGATAGCTGAAATAGGTGTTCCTGAGCAGAAGCTTGAAGGTCTTTCTGCATTTGAAATTTCAACTTTTGATTTTTCTGAAATCAAAGAGGGACTTAATGTGTTTACCATACCTGCGTCTGCTGTTACGGGAGGCGTTGTGGTAAGCGATGTTGAAGAATTTAAAGTAACGGTAAATGTTCACGGAATGACATCTGCAAAAATCAGTGCGCCTGATAATGTAAGTTTTGTAAATGAACCCTCAGGTTCAAAAGTTGAGCTTGTAAAACTTGACTTTTCAGAAATGACAGTTATCGGTCCTTCTGAATCACTTGAAGCAATGAATGCCGATAATGTTACCGTCACCGCAGACCTCAGCGGTATTTCTTCCGATACCAAGGGTAACATAACCGTTCCGGTTATGATTAAAGATGATGATTGCTGGTCGTACGGAGAGTACACCGCAACGGTTTCAATTTCGTAAAAAGAATTAAGAACCTGTGCTTTGTGTTTTGCACAGGTTCTTTTTTATATTTATAATAAAATATTAATAAATAGTTATTGATTTATATATACCCACTATGATATAATAACATAAAATATTTAAAAGGGGGAGTAGCATAATTGAAGAAGAATATATTTTCTCTTGTTTCAATGTTGGTTTGTTTTGTGATTTTGCTTTCCTCCTGTAAATCATCCGATTTAATAAAACCGGTTGATTCTTTGCTTTCGCCTCCGCTTTATCACGAGGAGTATGAATCTCTTGTCAACGCATTTCGTGAGAAAGTGAATAAGAATGCAGTCTTTTGCAGTCCGCGCAGCGGAGAATATACATCAGCAATAATAATTGAAGATCTTGACGGAGATAACGAAAACGAGGCTTTGATTTTTTATAAAGATGAAATTGAAAGCTCCGTTGCGAAGCTTCACTATTTCAATATTGTTGACGGTGAGTGGATTTCACGTTCTGACCTTAACGGATACGGTAATGAGGTTGAAAAAATTCTGATAAGCGATATGGACGGCGACGGTAACAGTGAACTTATTGTTATTTGGCGTGTGTCAGGTGTGCTGACAAGTAACATTATGTCGGTTTACAGAACATCTCATAATCTTGACAGTTATAAAGAACTCTCAAACGAAACTTGTTCCGTATGCGAACTTGCCGATATAGACGGTGATTCAAAGGAAGAACTTTTTTACATTAATCAGACCACTTCCTCGGGTGTTATTCAGAGAGTGGCAAGGGCTGTCAGACTTTCAGGGAACAGTGTGGTGATAATGGGTGAGGCAAAGGTTGACCCTAATATCAGCAGCTATGTTTCCGTCAAAACCGAAAAGTCATCGGGAGAATCTCCTCTCAGATTTTATATCGATGCCCTTAAAGGCGAAACGCAGATGATTACCGAACTGATATATTGGGATGCCGCAAAGTCCCAGCTTTGTGCACCGTTTCTTGATATGAGCACTATGTCAAACATCGAAACACTTCGCGATAATTTACTTCTGAGCAGTGACATAAATAATGACGGCACCATCGATATTCCCATTCAGGGCAGGGCAATGTATGATGACGGTGTTAACAGAATTTATCTCACCAGATGGGTTGATTATTCATCGGGCAAGGCTGTAACGGTCAGCGATACTGTTGCTAATTTTTCAGATAACTATATGATAACCCTCAGCGATGACGAGGCAGAAACTACGGGTATAATCAATTACAGTACGCAGAATTGCTGGGTTGTGTGCAGAATTGATAAAGACGGGGCTCAGACTGAGCTTTACTCGGTGCTTAACGTTACTGCCGACAGATGGGCTGACGACGAGTTCAGTGCATATTTTCCGATTCTTGAATCAGATGGTAGTATTATCTGTGCGTATATAACTGATAAAGGTGCTGATTCGGGAATTACACAGGAATATTTAAAGAGCAGGATTACAAAAATTCCATAAGGAGAATTGAAATGAAGAGAGTTCTGATTGCAGAAGACGAAGCTGCCATAAGAGAGTTTATAGTAATCAATCTGCGCAGAGGCGGTTATGAAGTTGTTGAAGCGGAAGACGGTGCAAGAGCGCTTGAACTTTATAATTCCTGCGACGGCGATTTTGATGTTGTGTTGCTGGATGTTATGATGCCCAATGTTGACGGACTTGAAGTTTGCAGACAGCTCAGAGCCCAGAATAAAAACATAGGAATTATAATGCTTACTGCAAAAACTCAGGAAATGGATAAGATAACGGGTCTTATGACAGGTGCCGATGATTATGTAACCAAACCGTTTTCGCCTACCGAGCTTGTGGCAAGGGTTGATGCAATATACAGACGTGTTGCAATGAATACGGTTCGCAAACCTGAAAAAGATGATATAATTGAGCTTGGTGAATTCAAGCTTAACCTGAGAAGCAGAACACTGACCAAAAACGGAAGGTTTATCGAACTTACTCAGGTGGAATTTCAGATGATGGAATATTTTTTCACAAACAACGGAGCGGCACTCAGCCGAACAGATATACTCAACAGAGTATGGGGTGCCGAGTATTTCGGAGAAGAAAAAATTGTTGACGTAAATATAAGACGTTTACGAATGAAGATTGAGGATGAACCCTCAGTGCCCAAGCACCTGATTACCATATGGGGTGTGGGCTATAAGTGGCTTATCTGATTCAATTAAGTGAAAGGAGCGTTGAGGTTGAAATTTCTGGGGATAACAAAACGATGGTTTCTTACTGTTGCATCAATCATAGTTATTATCCTTGTTGTTGCCTCAACCATTCTGTTCCTTTCGCTCAGAAGTTATTATTACGGTGTTGCGGATATGGCGCTTGATGCGCATTCTGCCGATGAGGTTGCAACCCAGTTCAATCTCTATATCGATTCTTCCGCGGGTAGTTTTGAGGATGCAGGCAGAAATTATATTGATAATTTTCCCGATAAAGACATTATGGCGGTGTGGATTATCGATATCGGAGGTAATGTTGTTCTTTCAACAAGCGGATTTGAAATTGATGAAAAGGTTGATATGCCTGATTTCGTTTCAGCCGTAAGCGGTGAGGGAACTTCAAAATGGGTAGGCAGACTTCCTTCGGGAGAAAAGATAATGTCTTCGACCTGTGCCTATAACCATTCAGGTGGTAAAATCAGCGGTGCCGTAAGATATATGATTTCACTTGAAGCTGTTGATGCTCAGCTTGGCAGAATTGCAGTTCTTATTGCTGCTGTGTGCATCATAATGTTTGCTCTTGTTCTTGTTTCGGGCAGTGTGTTTATCCGCTCTATCGTCACTCCCGTTAAAGATATTGGTGAAACAGCAAAAAGAATAGCAGGCGGTGATCTGGAAGCAAGAATAGATCATTACCCGTACAATGATGAAATCGGTGAGCTTTGTGCAACGATAAACGATATGGCAACAAAGCTTTCTGAATCTGACAGAATGAAAAATGATTTTATTTCAACCGTTTCTCACGAACTCAGGACTCCTCTTACAGCTATCAAAGGTTGGGGCGAAACACTTTTGCAGATTGATGATACAGACCCTGCAATGACCAAAAGAGGTATGGGAGTAATCATAAACGAGGCTTCAAGACTTAACGATATGGTTGAAGAACTGCTCGACTTCTCGCGTATGAGCAGCGGCAGAATGAAGCTGAATTTTGAAAAGATAGATGTTCTTGCAGAACTTGATGAAGTTGTATTTGCGTTCAAAGAACGCTCTGTTAAAGAAGGTGTGGAGGTTATCTACAATGTTCCCGACCTTCCCGCACCTGCAAATGCAGATGCATCAAGAATCAAGCAGGTATTCATAAATGTGCTTGACAATGCTCTGAAATACACGGAGCAAGGCGGTA
Source organism: Acutalibacteraceae bacterium (assembly GCA_036309745.1). GTDB lineage: Bacteria > Bacillota > Clostridia > Oscillospirales > Acutalibacteraceae > CAG-177. Next base: position 138,751 of record JAXJTD010000117.1, read on the forward strand.
AAATCGTGATTTATGCCGAAATGCCCAATCCCGTAACCCTTATTGTTACACTCAGCGATACGGGTAAGGGAATACCTCCTGAGGATCTTCCTCACGTTAAAGAAAAATTCTATAAAGCCAATACAACGGTCAGAGGTTCGGGAATAGGTCTTGCAGTTGCGGATGAAATTATCAGGCTTCACAGCGGTGAGCTTGATGTTGACAGTGTTCTTGGAGAGGGAACAACGGTGAGAGTAACACTCCCCATTGAACCCGTTGAATATGATTTACCCGAAAGGGAAGGAGATACAGTAAATGAGCAAAAAGAAATGTAGTTATGTTGCCGTAGGCGGTCAGGCGCTTATGGAAGGCATAATGATGAAAGGACCGGAAGGTACTGCAATGTCCCTGCGTCTTCCTGACGGTTCAATAGAAACAACAATGAAGGATTTTGTATCAGTCAGAAAAAAATACAAGTTTCTCAATATACCTGTCGTACGAGGTGTTGTTTCATTCGTTGAGTCAATGATTTTCGGCTATAAGCTTCTTATGGAGTCTGCTGAAAAGACTTCTCTTGATATGGAAGAAGAAAGTGAATCAAAGCTTGATAAATGGATTACTGAGCATTTCGGCCCCAAGATGATGGCTGTTATCGGCGGTATTTCCGCAGTGCTTGGTGTTGGACTTGCTTTTCTTCTGTTTATGTGGCTTCCCAGTTTTGCGTTTGACCTTGTTAACGATAAACTTGCAGGCGGAGCAATATCCGATTTCAGAGCGATATTTGAAGGGCTTATCCGTGTTGTGATTTTTGTTGTTTATATGGCTCTTGTTGCAAGAATGAAAGAAATCCACAGAGTCTATATGTATCACGGTGCAGAGCATAAAACAATCTTTGCTTTTGAACACGGTAAAGAGCTTACAGTTGAAAATGTCAGAGGGGAAAAACGCTGTCATCCCCGTTGCGGTACAAGCTTTATTTTCGTAACTATTCTTCTCAGTATAATTATTTCTTCGGTTGTTTCGGTTGCGTTTCCCTCTCTTACAGAAATCAGAGCCTTGTGGATTGCTGTTAAGCTTCTTATGATGCCTTTGATTATGGGTATCGGATTTGAATTCATTCAGCTTGCAGGCAAATATCCCAATAAATTTACTCAGCTTCTTTCGGCTCCCGGACTTCTGATGCAGAGAATTACCACTGCTGAGCCTGATGATGCAATTATCGAAGTTGCCATTGAAGCAATGAAAGCTGCGCTTACAGGCAAGGTTCCCGAAGAAATACAGCCCGAAACAGAAGCGGAGAATGAAGAATGAGGATATCCGAGCTTTACGGTAACGGATGCCGTATTCTTGAAGACGCAGGTATTGAAAATTTCAAAAATGAAGCGCGATGGATTTTTGAAGCAGTGTTTGAATGCGGCAGAGAATATCTTGTTTTTAATTCATCAGGTCATGCCGATTCTGCAAAGGAAGAAATTTATTTTCAAAAGATAAACCGCCGTGCAGAGGGTGTTCCCGTACAGTATGTTATAGGTGCGTGGGATTTTTACGGAGATAGTTATGCGGTGGGTGAGGGTGTGCTTATCCCCAGACCCGAAACAGAGCTTCTTGTTGACTTCGCACTTGATTTTCTTAAAGATAAAACCGATCCCGTTGTTTTTGATTTATGTTCAGGTACGGGATGTATCGGTCTGAGCGTTGCCAGAAATAAACCTGATGCAAAAGTTGTTCTCATTGAGAAATCACCTGACGCACTGAAATACCTGAAAAAGAATGTTTCGGATTCAGGTTGCGGCAATGTGCTGGTTATCAACGGAGATGTTTTATTCGGCTTTGATTCGTTTGATTTGCCGAAGCCTGATCTGATTCTTTCAAATCCGCCTTATATAGAAAGTGACGATATAGCGGCACTTCAATCCGAGGTGCATTTCGAACCCGTTATGGCACTTGACGGCGGCAGTGACGGAATGATTTTTTACAATGCAATATCCGAAAAATGGATTAATGAATGTTCAGCCGTGGCAGTCGAATGCGGCGAGGGTCAGGCAGATTCAATAATTAAACTGTTTTCAGAAAAATTTACCGATGTTTATTCCGTTAAGGATTTCAACGGAATTGAAAGAGTTGTTGTCGGTAAGGAAAGGAAATAAAAATGCTTTTGGATTTATTCAGATACGGATTTTCACTTGAAGTTGTAATCAGCCTTATGGCAAGCATATTTGTAGTCTTTTGCACGCTTCCCGTTCACGAATATGCCCATGCGCTTATTGCAACGAAGCTTGGTGATAACACTGCACGGCTTAAAGGCAGACTCACTCTTGCTCCTCTTGCTCACATAGACCCTATCGGTGCCCTGATGATTCTGCTTGTTGGTTTCGGATATGCAAAGCCCGTTCCCGTTAATCCGAGAAACTTCAAAAATCCCAAAGCAGGAATGGCTCTTACTGCCCTTGCAGGCCCTGTTTCCAATATTCTTATGACACTGATTTTTATGATTCTTGCAAACGGTCTGAGTATTATTTATGCACATACGGGATTTGTTTTTGCCAATGCGGCAGTGACATTTTTTGTAGCGGCAGCAGGAATAAATGCAAGCCTTGCTGTTTTTAACCTTCTTCCCATACCGCCTCTTGACGGTTCAAGAATTGTTAATCTCATTATACCTGCAAAGTATTATTTCAAGATAATGAAGTATGAGCGATATATTATTCTCGGAATTTTTGCTTTGATTTTCATTGGTGTTCTTGATATTCCGCTCAGCTTTCTTACAGGGCTTCTGATGAAATTTGTAAATTTTGTTGCACGACTTCCGTTTATGATGTTTTATTGATTAGCCGAAAGGGGTTAAATTTTTGGAAAAGTTACAGTATAAGCTTGAAGTATTTGAAGGTCCTATGGATTTGTTGCTTCAGCTTATTGCCAAAAAGAAGGTAAGCATAAACGACGTTCCGATTATGGAAATCATTGAGCAGTACCTTGATTTTGTCCGTCAGATGCAGGAGGATAATCTTGATATTTCAAGTGAGTTCCTTGAAATGGCGGCAAGACTCTTATATATCAAAACAGTTTCGCTTCTGCCCGTTCACGAAGAGGCTGAAAAACTGGTTGAAGAGTTGAGAGGTGAACTTACCGAATATCAGGATTGTAAGCTTGTTGCAGGTAAACTTCAGAATCAGGCGAAAGGTTTTGATTTTTATTCAAGACCGCCCGAGGAAATTGAAGTTGATATGACCTACACAAGAATTCACGAGCCTGCCGAAATTTTTAAAGCGTATATTGCAGCTGTGGGTAAAGGCAAGCGTAAGCTTCCGCCGCCCATTGAAGCTTTCAGAGGAATCGTTGCACACAAGATTGTTTCCGTGGCTTCAAGAATCAGCTTTATTGTGGATAAATTCAAGCAGAAAAAGAATCACAGATTTCTCTCTTTCTTTGAGGGGTCTGAATCCCGTTCTGAAATGGTGGCAACCTTCCTTGCACTTCTTGCAATGGCAAAGGCAAAGCGTATTCAGATTGATGGTCAGGGTGATGATGTCAGTATAACATTGCTTGAAGGCGGAGAGGAGAAGATAGAAATTGACGAATGAACAAATACGTGCCGCCTGCGAGGCAATACTCTTTGCATCGGGCGAGCCGGTTGAGGTTTCACGAATAGCTCAGGCATTGGAGCTCGAACCTGATGTCGTTTCAGGTGCACTATGGGAGCTTTCAAGAAGTCTTGATGACAGAGGCAGCGGTGTATGCCTGCTCAGACTCGGCAGTAAATATCAGCTATGTTCCCGTGTGGAGTATGCACAGCAGGTCAGAAATGTTCTTGATATAAAGAAGAATGCTCCTCTTTCACCTGCCGCTTTTGAAGTTCTTGCGGTTGTTGCTTATAATCAGCCCGTAACAAAAGCGTATATCGAGCAGATAAGAGGCGTTGACTGCTCAGGTGTAGTTGCAACCCTTTGCCAGAAAGGTCTTCTCGAAGAAAAAGGCAGGCTTGATCTTCCAGGCAGACCCTTGCTTTACGGTACAACTCCTGATTTCCTCAGATGTTTCTGTCTGTCATCTCTTTCAGATTTGCCGGAGCTTCCCGAAAGAACAGAAGCGGATATGGAAACTGATGATGAAATTGATAATGAACAGGGTGAGCAGATAAGAGATTTCTTCCAGGCTGAAAGTGAAGAATAGGAGGCGGTAATTTGACGGCGCTTTATATAATCCTCGGAATTATAGCGTTTTTTGTGATTTTGCTTTCTGTCAAGGTTGCGGTGACTGTTCACTATGAAGATGATGTTGCTGTTTCCGTTAAATGGCTTTTTCTGAAATTCAACATTCTTCCGAAGCCTGAAAAAGAAGAAAAACCCGAAAAGAAAAAGAAGGATAAGAAAAAAGAAGAAAAGCCCAAAGAAGAAAGCGAAGTAATCCCCGAACCCAAGAAAAAGAAAAAAGATAATATGTTTGTCCGTTTTTACCGTAACAGAGGAGTTGAGGGCGTTGTTCAGCTTCTTAAAGACACGGCAAACGCAGTGGGCGGTATGTTCAGGAGAATCGGCAGAGCATTCCTTTTTGAAGAACTTATAATTTCTCTTACGGTTGGTGCAGGCGATTCGGCAGAAACTGCAATCAAATACGGAAAAACCTGTTCTGTTGCGTTTCCTGCAATGGGACTTATAGTGGACACAATGCGTGTCAAAAAATATAATATTGAAATCAACCCCGATTTCATTTACGGAAAGAATGTTGCAAGACTTCATACCTGTATTTCCGTAAGACCGATAAAGCTTATAAATGCTGTCATTATTGTTGCATTTGAGCTTTTGTTCAAAGTTGTATTAAAACTGCTTAAGCACAGCAAAGCTCCGAAGGCTGATGTGGAAAAGCAGATTAATAAATAATTACCAAATAACTGAAAGGTGGAAAACAAAATGAAAGAACAGTCAGCATCAGGTATTCTCGGCACTTCAATTGAAAAGATCAAGGATCTCGTTGATGTAAGTACAATAATCGGCGATCCCATCAAGATCAGCGAAACTCTTCAGATTATCCCTGTTTCAAAGGTTACATACGGTTTTGCATCAGGCGGTACCGATTTCCCTTCAAAGAATAACCAGGAGCTTTTCGGTGGTGGCGGCGGAGCAGGTATCACAATTTCTCCCGTTGCATTCCTTGTAGTTAATAACGGCAGTGTTACCGTTAAGTACATCAACGCAGCAGAAGGCTCAGTTGAAAGAGTAATCGGTATGGTTCCCGATCTTGTTGACAAGGCAACAGATGTAATCAGCCAGCTTAAAAATAAGGATAACACTGTTGATAACGCAATCAATGATTATATGTCAACAACAGAACCCACAGCATAATTATTAAAAACATCTCACCTGCATATATTTAACCATCAATAATATGTGGGGATGAGATGATTGGCAAAAAGAATAATAATATTTTTTTCAGTTTTACTTGCGGCGATTTCATTTGAAATTTCGGCAAACGCATCAGAGCTGAATTTATCTTCGCATGCGGCAGTGCTGATTTGTGTCAATAACGGCGAAGTTCTGTATTCGAGAAACGGTGATAAAAAGCTGTCAATGGCAAGCACAACAAAGATTATGACTTCTTTACTTGCACTGGAATATCCTGAACCTGATAAAGAAATTACCGTTACGGATGAAATGGTAAGGGTAGAGGGCACGTCAATGGGTCTTGAATCGGGTGACAGTGTGTCAATGCGTGAGCTTGTATACGGAATGCTTCTTCAATCAGGTAACGATGCTGCAAATACGGTTGCTTGTGTTATCGGAGGCAGTAAAGAAAATTTTGCTGTAATGATGAACGCCCGTGCGAAGCAGATAGGTATGAATAATACCAATTTTGTTACTCCGTCGGGTCTTGATGATGATAACCATTATTCGACAGCGTACGATATGGCTTTGCTTGCCTGCGAATGTATAAAAAATCCCGAGTTTGCATTCATCTGCTCTCAGAAGCGTGCAAGCCTTACATACGGTAATCCGCCTTATCTCCGTACACTTACAAATCATAATAAGCTTCTTCGGATGTACAAATACTCTGTCGGAATAAAAACGGGATTTACAAAGAAAAGCGGCAGATGTCTTGTAAGTGCGGCAGAAAAAAACGGTGTTACACTTGTAGCGGTCACATTAAGAGCTCCCGATGACTGGAACGACCATATTACCCTTTTTGAGTATGGCTTTTCAAAGTGCAGGGGTTCAGAGTATACCTGTGATTTAAGCAATGTTCGGCTTAATATTGCAGGCGGAGTGAAGCAGCAGATTCCTGTTACTGTTTCGGATACAGTTCAGTGGCTGTCGGATGACAGTATTACTGTCAGCGTACGTCTGAGACCTATGGTTTATGCACCTGTAAGAGCCGGTGATATAGTTGGTAAGGCTGTGTTCAGTTCAGACGGAAGAATTATATCGGAAGTTTTTATCCATGCAGCTGAAAATTCAGATATAAAACCTGCTCCGGTGATAAACAGTAAAACCGAAAAGAATTTATTCAGGAGATTAATTGACGGATTAAAAGATTTTTTAAATGTTTCAGAGGTGAAATAATTGGCCGATAATAAAATCAGGCTTCAGAAGTTTCTGTCAGAGGCAGGCGTTGCGTCAAGACGCAAGGCAGAGGAAATGATAAGAAACGGATCGGTTAAGGTTAACGGTGTTACAGCTCAGATAGGTGACAGTGTTGACCCCAAAAAAGATACGGTTACGGTTAAGGGTAAGAAGGTCAGAAAAGAGAGCAATATGCGCTATATTCTGCTTAATAAACCCAGAGGCTATGTAACAACAACAGATGATGAATTAGGCAGAAAATGCGTGCTTGAACTTGTCAGGGATGTCAAGGAGCGTGTCTACCCCGTAGGCAGGCTTGACAGAGTTTCGGAAGGTGCACTTATTCTTACAAACGACGGAGCATTTGCAAATGCAATGATGCATCCTTCACGCCATGTTCCCAAAACCTACAAGGTTACGGTAAGACCTGATGTTACCGCTGAAAAGGTTGATTTGCTTTCAACGGGTATTGAGCTTGACGGAAGAATGACTGCCCCTGCCGATGTATGGGTTATTTCGAGAGATGAGGGCAGGGCAGTGCTTGAAATCGTTCTTTATGAGGGCAGGAACAGACAGATTCGCCGTATGTGTGAAGCTGTTGATCTTGAAGTTGCAAGGCTTCGCCGTGTTTCAATCGGTTCTGTAAAGCTTGGAATGCTTCAGACAGGTGAATGGCGTGATCTTACACCTGCCGAGGTTGAAAGTCTTTTCAAGGCGGCAGGCATGAAAACGGGCGGAGGTAAGAAATGATAAAATTTATACCTTTTGAGCGTGACGGTGCAACAGGCATTACTGCACTTGACGGTGATAATGCAATCGGAAGCTGTACTTTTACAATAGACGGATATTTTATGATTTTCAATTCGGTTGATTGTGGCGATGATATAATTACCGAAGGTCTTGCAAGGTCAGCAATGAATTATGCCGCAAACAGAAATGCGTATATAGCAAAAATCAGCAGTGATATTTCATCTGCCGCATTTGTAAGGCTTGGCTTCAGCGGTAATGATATGCTCAGCGTTGAAATACCTGAAGCCCTTGCAGGCGGATGTAACTGCTGCGGAATATAAAACAGGAGATGTTAATCCAATGATAAAAAGTATGACAGGCTACGGCAGAAGCCAGCAGCTTGCAGACGGAATGAATATCACGGTTGAAATCAAAAGTGTCAACCACAGATATTTTGAATTTTCCTCAAAGCTTCCCAGAAGCTACGGCTTTCTTGATGAAAAGCTCAAAAGCTTTTTCAACGGTAAGCTGACCAGAGGTAAAATGGAATGTTATGTTCAGATTGAGGCGGTTGAAGAACCCGATACCGTAATAAGCCTTAATCACTCACTTGTAAAAGGCTATCTTGATGCTTATAAAGAGCTTGCCGAAATCTACGGACTTGAAAACAATATAAAAGTTTCTGATATATCAAGAGTAAGCGATATATTTTCTGTCCGTAAGCAGGCGGCGGATGAAGACAGGATCTGGGCAGCAGTTCAGACTGTTGCTCAGGCTGCACTTGACGGCTTTATTGCAATGAGAGAGCGTGAAGGTGAAAGACTCAAAGCGGATGTTCTTTACAGACTTGATGAGATTATAAGCAATGTTGAGTTTATTGAGGAGCGTTCACCTCAGACTGTTGCCGAATATAACGAAAAGCTTCTCGGCAGGCTCAGGGAGCTTCTCGGAGAAACACATATTGATGAGCAGAGAATTCTTACCGAAGCTGCAATTTTCGCTGATAAAATTGCCGTTGCAGAAGAAACGGTAAGACTTCGCAGCCATATTTCTCAGCTTCGTTCCTTCCTTGAACAGAGTGATGCCGTCGGTAAAAAGATGGATTTCCTTGTTCAGGAACTTAACAGAGAAGCTAACACAATCGGTTCGAAAGCTCAGGATGTTGAAATTGCACGCCGTGTAGTATCAATCAAGGCTGAAATTGAAAAAATCCGTGAGCAGATTCAGAATATTGAATAACGGAGGGCAATATGAAACTGATAAATATTGGTTTCGGTAATATGATTAACGCAAGCCGTCTTGTTGCTATTGTCAGCCCCGAATCTGCACCCATAAAGCGTATTATTCAGGAATGCAAGGAAAAGGGCACTCTTATTGATGCTACCCACGGCAGACGCACAAGAGCTGTTATCATTACCGACAGTGACCACGTCATTCTTACTTATCTGCAAAGTGAAACCGTTGCAAACAGACTCAACGATGAAATGGACGAGCTTGAAGATGAGGAGGATGAAAATGACTGAGAAGGGAATGCTTATAACCGTATCGGGACCTTCGGGCTCGGGGAAAGGAACGGTTCTGGGTGAGCTTATCAAGAAACGTGATGATGTAAAAATTTCTGTATCAATGACCACTCGCCAAAAAAGAAACGGTGAAATTGATGCAGTAAACTATTATTTCGTTGCAAAAGATTATTTTGAGAAAAAAATTAGCGAGGGAAGTATGCTGGAATATGCCCAGTATGCAGGTAACTACTACGGCACTCCCAAAGAGCCTGTTGATGAAATGCTCAAAGCAGGCAAAGCTGTTATTCTTGAAATTGATGTTCAGGGTGCGGATAAAATCAAAGAAATTTATCCTGATGTAATCCGTATTTTCATTATGCCTCCTTCTGCAAGTGTGCTTGAAAGAAGACTCAGAGGCAGAAACACTGAGGATGAAGAAACAATTAACCACAGACTTGTTATTGCCAAAGGTGAAATGAAAATGGCAAGCGAATATGATTTTATCGTTATCAACGATGAACTTGATTCTGCGGTTAAGGATGTTGAAACAATCATTGATGCTGAAAGACTCAAAGCATCACGAAATAAAATATTTTTAAGTGAGGTAATAAACAATGTTTAATCCCGATTTAAGAGGCGTACTCAAAAACCATCTCAGCCGTTATTCACTTGTAACTGCAACTGCAAAAAGAGCAAGAGAAATTGCAGAAGATGCAGAAGAAAATAAGGTTATCATTACCGAAAAGCCCGTAAGCCTTGCACTTGAAGAAATTCTTGCAGGCGATTATGTAATTGTTGAGCCTGAGGAAATCAGAAACATCTGATTATCCGTTAACTATCTGACAGGGGAGTGAAATCAAATGAAATATGCAAAGGTTGCAGTTGAAAAAGCAGTTTTTACCTTTGATAAAGCCTTTTATTACGCTATCCCTGAGGAAATGGAAGCATCGGTACAGAGAGGTTGCAGGGTAACAGTGCCTTTTGGAAGGTCAAATAAAAAATGTGTCGGAATAATTTTTAAAATATCCGATACAACCGAAAGTGCACGGCCCAAGAAAATCCTTGATGTGCTTGATGAAAGTCCTCTTCTTAACGATGAAATGCTGGAGCTTGCCGTCTGGATTAAAGAAAGAACATTCTGTACTCTTTATGAAGCGGCAAAGGCAATGCTTCCTACGGGTATAAATCACCGTATAGTAGCTTCATATGCAGTTAATTCGGATTGCTCAGAAAACATTGAAGAAAAGCTTGATGCAACAGAGAGAGAGATTTACGAATATCTTAATAAACGCTCTGTATTTGTGAAAGCAGATACCGTTATGAATTCACTGGGAATGAAAAATTCACTTTCAGTGCTTGACGGTATGGTAAAAAAAGGTGCGCTTCTGTGCAGTTATGATGCAGTGCGTAACCTTGGTGATTTAACTGTGAAGATGCTTCGTCCTTTATCTGAATTGCCTGCCAAAAAGCTTACAAAAAAGCAGCAGGAGATGTATGATGTTCTGCTTGATACCGGAGTAGCAAGCGTTAAAGAGCTTTGTTATTTTACAGGTCTGACACCTGCTGTTGCCAATGCTCTTGTTGCAAACGGTGCAGCGGAATTCTATGAGCAGGAAGTTGTGAAGCTGCCTGATTTTGCAGATAAAAAAGGTGTAAAAACCCGTATTGAGCTTACGGAGGAACAGCGGTCTGCTTACAGAAGACTTACAGAGCTTTCTCTTTCGGGTAAGCCTTCGGTTTCTCTTCTTTACGGTGTTACTGGAAGCGGAAAAACCTCTGTTTATATGAGTGTGATTGATAAAGTTCTCGATGAAGGAAAATCCGTAATTGTAATGGTTCCTGAAATCGGTCTTACACCTCAGACGATTTCTCTTTTCTGCAAAAGATATGGCGGCGATATCGCGGTATTTCACAGTGCACTTTCTATAAGAGAGCGCCTTGAACAGTGGAAAAGGGTAAAAAAAGGCAAGGCAAAAATTATTATCGGTACACGAAGCGCGGTTTTCGCTCCCGTTGAAAATGTCGGTCTTATAATCATCGACGAGGAGCAGGAACACACATATAAATCCGAGCAGACTCCGAGATACAATGCGATTGATGTTGCGAAGTTCAGGGCAGCTTATAATAAATGCTTGCTTCTGCTTGCATCAGCAACCCCAAGCGTTGAAAGCTATGCAGCCGCACAAAGCGGTAAATATGAGCTTTGCACACTTTCAAAGCGTTACGGTAATGCAGTTTTACCCGAGGTAATAACCGTTGATATGCGTACCGCTGAAAAAGCGCAGGGCAGCAAAGCACTCAGCCTTACTCTCTTTGAAGCGCTTAAAGAAAATTTTGAAAACGGCAGGCAGTCCATACTTCTTATTAACAGAAGAGGATTCCATACATTTGCCGCATGTAATGCGTGTAGTGAGGTTATATGCTGTCCTCATTGCAGTATCTCTATGACTTATCATAATGCTAACAATCGCCTTATGTGTCATTACTGCGGCTATTCGGTGCCGTTTTCAAGCGTTTGTCCCGAATGCGGCGAAAATGCCGTCAGATATTCGGGTTTCGGAACCCAAAAAATTGAAGACGAACTTGCCGCACTTCTACCCGATGCAAAAATTGTGAGAATGGATACTGATTCCACATCGGGCAAGAATTCACACGAAAAGCTTCTGGATAGCTTTTCGAAAGGTGAATATGATATAATGATCGGCACTCAGATGGTTGCAAAAGGGCTTAATTTCCCCAATGTAACTCTGGTTGGCGTTGTTTCGGTTGATCAGCAACTGTATAATGACGATTTCAGAAGCCTTGAAAAAACCTTTTCTCTGCTTACTCAGGTTGTTGGCAGGTCAGGCAGAGGCGAACTTGAAGGCAGAGCAATTATCCAGACTCTTACCCCTGAGAATGAAATAATACGTCTTGCGGCAAAGCAGGATTACAATGAATTCTTCAATACAGAAATCAGACTTCGCAAAGCTCTTGTTTATCCGCCTTACTGTGACCTTTGTATAATCGGTTTTGTGGGTGAAAACGAAACTGTGGTGAAATCCGCAGCAAGAGAAACTCTTGATTTGCTTAAAAATTTTGTGTCGGATGAATTCAAAGGTGAAAAGATCATTGTTCTTGGTCCTATGCCCGCAAGAGTTGCAAAAATCAGCGAAAAATTCAGATACAGAATTATTATAAAATGTCGGAATACATCAAGATTCAGGCAGATGATTTCAAAAATTCTTGTGAAAACAGGAACAGATTCCCGATATTCAAAAGTTACCGTATATGCGGATATCAATCCCGATACGGCTGTATAAAACATAATACCCCATTGAAAGGATTGACATTTATGGCAATCAGAAACATAGTTAAAATCGGTGACCCGATTCTGGCTAAAACATCACGAAAAGTAGAAAATTTTGATGCACGTCTCTGGCAGCTTCTTGACGATATGAAAGAAACTATGTATGCAGCAAACGGCGTAGGTCTTGCGGCTGTGCAGGTAGGCATTTTGAGAAGAGTTGTCGTAATTGACTGCGGCGACGGATATATTGAGCTTATAAATCCTGAAATAATCAGCAGTGAAGGCTCACAGTTTGCAGAGGAAGGCTGTCTTTCACTTCCCGGTGAAGTGGGTGTGACCTGCCGTCCTGCCGTTGTCAGAGTCAAGGCTCAGGACAGAAACGGCAAATGGTGCATTTATAAGGGTGAAGAATTAAAAGCCCGTTGTTTCTGCCACGAGCTTGATCACCTTGACGGTGTTGTATTCACACAGAGAGTAGTTAAAAAGGAGATTTCCGAATGAGAGTAGTTTTTATGGGCACACCCGAGTTTGCGGTGCCTTGCCTTCAAAAGCTTATTGATTGCGGTCACGAAGTTTCGGGCGTTTTTACTCAGCCCGATAAACCTCAGGGCAGAAAAATGATTTTAACTCCACCGCCTGTAAAAGTTCTTGCCGCTGAAAACGGAATAAAAGTGTATCAGCCTGTTAAAATGCGTGACGGCACAGCGCTTGAAATGCTTGAAGAAGCTGATCCTGAGCTTGTAGTTGTTGTAGCATACGGTAAAATTCTGCCGAAAGAAATTCTGGAATATCCCAAATACGGATGCATCAATATTCATGCATCCCTTCTTCCCAAGCTCAGAGGTGCGGCACCTATTCAGTGGTCAATCATAAACGGTTTTGAAAAAACAGGTGTTACCTCAATGCAGATGGATGAAGGTCTTGACACAGGCGATATGCTTATCAAGGGTGAAATTGAAATCGGTGCAAATGAAACAGCAGGTGAGCTTCACGACAGACTTTCCGTTCTCGGTGCAGATATTCTTGAAAAAACCGTTGATGCACTTGAAAAAGGTGGACTTAAACCTGAAAAACAGAATCACGATGAATTCACTTATGCCCCAATGCTTTCCAAGGAACTTTCACCCATTGATTGGACTATGACCGCATCGGAGGTTCATAATAAGATAAGAGGTCTTTCACCCTGGCCGTCTGCAAATGCAAAGCTTTGCGGTAAAACGGTGAAGATTCACAAAAGTATTCTCGCAAATGAAAAAGGCAGTAAGGCAGGCGAAATAGTTGTTTGCGATAAGCGTCTTGTTGTCTGTTGCGGCGATAATAACTGCATTGAAATTCTGAATATTCAGGCAGAAGGTAAAAAAGCAATGTCTGCCGCTGATTTTCTGAGAGGAAACGCATTGGAAAAAGGCAGTTGCTTTGAATGATAAAGGAGAATAATTATGCCTTATTATTATGGTATGTTTTTTGATTACTGGTATATAATTCTTGTTATACCTGCAATGATACTGGCAGGTTGGGCACAGTATAAGGTCAAATCAACTTACAGTAAGTATTCAAAGGTTCTTAATGCCCGTGGTATTACCGGTGCTTATGCAGCTCAGGCTGTGCTTAATCATTACGGTATAACGGATGTAAGAATTGAGCAGACCTCAGGTAAGCTTACTGACCACTTTGACCCGAAAGCAAAGGTTATACGCCTTTCAGACGGTGTATATAATGCTACATCTGTTGCAGCGGTAGGCATTGCCTGCCACGAAGCAGGTCATGCCGCTCAGCACGCACAGGATTATGTTCCTATTAAAATCAGAACAGCTCTTGTGCCTGTTTGCAATATCGGCTCAACACTCGGAATTCCTCTTGCGTTAATCGGTCTGTTTTTAGGCTTTGAGCCCCTTATCACAATCGGTCTTGTGCTATACGGTGCAATATTTGCTTTTCAGCTTGCAACACTTCCCGTTGAGTTCAATGCAAGCAGCAGAGCACTGAAAGTTATTGAAGATACACATCTTTTGTATGAAGATGAAGTGGGCAGTGCAAGAAAGGTGCTTTCTGCGGCAGCAATGACCTATGTTGCATCAATGATTGTTGCACTTGCAAACCTTATAAGACTTGTTCTGAGGTTCAGTAACAGAAGAAGATGATTTTCCGAAAGGATGTATAATTTATGAAAAGTGCGAGGCAGGTCGCATTTGAAGCGTTGCTTAAAATACACCGTGACGGTGCGTATTCAAACCTTGTTGTTGACAGTTTGCTGAAAGAAAATCCCGATATGGATGAAAGGGATAAGGCTTTTGTGTGCAATATTGTTTACGGCACTCTTGACAGGCTAATTCTGATTGATTATAATCTTGGTCTTTATCTCAATCAGCCTGTCAAGAAGCTGAAACCCGAGCTTCACACCATTCTCAGAATGGGTACATATCAGCTTTTATTCATGGATAAAGTACCGTCAAGAGCAGCTGTAAATGAAAGTGTTAATCTTGCTAAGGTCAATAAATCCTCATTTGCGGCATCACTTGTCAATGCTGTTTTGCGCCGTGTATCTGATAACGGTGTCAGACTTCCCGAAGGCGGAGAGGATGACCCTGCATACCTTGCTGTTAAGTATTCCTGCCCCCAATGGATTATATCCCTTTGGACAGATGCTTACGGATTGGAAAATGCGGTTGCGCTTGCAGAAAAAGCACTTGAACCTGCCCCAGTTGTTATTCGTGTAAACACAACTAAAATATCCCCCGATGAGCTTATATGGAAGCTTGCGGAAGAGGGCGTTATTGCAGAAAAATCCAATATTGTACCCGAAGCTCTTATAATGAGCAATACTGGTTCAGTTGAAGAACTTGAAGCTTATAAACAAGGTCTTTTCCATGCTCAGGATATTGCTTCTCAGCTTTGCTGTGCCGCACTTGATGCACAAGAGGGCGAAACAGTATTTGATTTATGTTCCGCACCCGGCGGCAAAACATTCACAACAGCCGAAAAAATGAATAATACAGGTGTTATCAGAGCTTTTGACATATATCAGTCAAGGGTTGAACTTATCAGAAACGGAGCAAAAAGACTCTCTCTTGATAATGTTTATTCATATTTGTCCGATGCCGCAATATTCAATGAAAACTACGGTATGGCAGACAGAGTATTATGTGATGTTCCTTGTTCGGGTCTGGGTATTATAAGACGTAAACCAGAAATCAGATTCAAAAATCAGTCAGAAATTAACTGCCTTCCCGAAATACAGTACAGAATACTTTGCAATGCAACGAAGTATCTTAAATCAGGCGGAAGGCTTGTATATTCAACATGCACACTTAACCCCAAGGAAAATTCAGAAATCTGTGATAAGTTTCTTGCAGAGCATCCGGATTTCAGTGCGGTTGATGTTCTTCCTGAATTGCAGAGATACAGTGAAAACGATAAATATCTTACACTGATGCCTCATATTCATAACACGGACGGTTTCTTTATTGCCGCATTCCGTAAGAACGGAGGCGAAGAATGAACAGAGATATACTTTCAATGACGCTTGAAGAAATGACGGTGGCTTTTGAAGAATTAAAAATTCAGAAGTTCAGGGCAAAGCAGGTTTATGAATGGCTTCACCGTCACCTTGCAGGCAGTTATGATGAAATGAGCAACCTTCCCAAATCGTTAAGGGAAGAGCTTAATGATAAATTTCCTCTCTATAACTGTGAGATTGCAAGGAAGCAAGTGTCTGAAATTGACAGCACGGTAAAGTATCTTTTTAAACTTCACGACGGAGATTTTGTTGAAAGTGTTGTTATGAAGTATAAGTACGGATACACAATCTGTGTTTCTTCCCAGGTAGGCTGTAAAATGGGATGTGCGTTCTGTGCCTCAACGCTTGGCGGCTTCAAACGAAGCCTTAATGCAGGCGAAATACTTTCGCAGTTATATACAGCCCAAAAAGATATCGGTGAAAGAATTTCTCATATTGTTCTTATGGGAATGGGAGAGCCTCTTGACAACTTTGATAATGTTATGCGTTTTCTTGCACTTATTACAGATGAAAAAGGCCTCAATATTTCAATGAGAAATATTTCTCTTTC
Organism: Acutalibacteraceae bacterium; assembly: GCA_036309745.1. Lineage (GTDB taxonomy): Bacteria > Bacillota > Clostridia > Oscillospirales > Acutalibacteraceae > CAG-177. The sequence goes on from JAXJTD010000117.1 coordinate 154,874, forward strand.
AACCTGCGGAATTGTTCCGAAGATTGATGAACTGCTGAAAAAGAAAATGCAGTTAACTCTTTCAATTTCTCTTCACGCTCCGAGCAATGAGCTGAGAAGTAAAATAATGCCAATCAACAAAAAATATGATGTTGATGCTCTTCTTTCCGCATGCAGAAAATATGCGGGAGAAACATCCCGAAGAATTTCATTTGAATACGCAATGCTTTCAGGTATGAATGATTCGGATGAATGTGCAAAGCTTCTTGCCTCAAAGCTTAAAGGTATGCTTTGCCATGTTAATCTTATTCCTGTTAATGAAGTTGCGGAAAGTCCTTTCAAACCCAGTTCACCTGAACGGGTAGAAAGATTTGTTTCTATACTTGCCAAAAACGGAATTAATGCAACTGTCAGACGAAAGCTTGGGTCAGATATTGATGCATCCTGCGGTCAGCTTCGTCTTAAAGAAAATAAAAATCGGAAAAAGGGGGATGAATAGCTTGAAAATTGCAGCGAGAACAGATGTGGGTCTTGTAAGAGAGAATAATCAGGATTCATATTTTGCCTGCGAGCTTGAAGGCGGTGCAGTGCTTGCCGTTGTATGTGACGGTATGGGCGGTGCCAAAGAGGGTGCTCTTGCAAGTGCCGAAGCGGTCAGGGTAATAAAAGAACGCATCGCAGAACGCTATTACAGCTCAATGAGTGATATCTCCATGAAAAGTCTTTTGGTTTCTGCCGTTGAAGGTGCCAATAAGTTTATTTATGATTTATCACTTACAGACGAAAAATATAACGGTATGGGAACAACCGTTGTGGCGGCTATAATTTCCGATGAATATGTTTATATTGCACATGCAGGTGACAGCAGAGCTTATATAGTATCTGACGGTCAGCTCAGTCAGCTTACAAAAGATCATTCGGTTGTCCAGCGTATGCTTGAAAACGGTGAAATTACCGCAGATGAAGTTGAAGACCATCCCAGCAAGCATATTATCACCCGTGCAATCGGTGTGGATTCACAGATTAAAGTTGATTTCTGTCAGGAGAATTTCGACAGAAATGAAATGCTGCTGCTTTGTTCAGACGGTCTCACAAACTTTGTGAGTACAGAAGATATTCTAAAAATTATCGGAGAAGCAACATTTTTTGAGTTTGCCGATAAGCTTGTTAATTTCGCAAATCAAAACGGCGGCGGAGACAATATAACCGTTGTAGCCGTTGCTTACTGATTACATTTTAACTTGTGAACTGAAAGGAATGTTAATATGGATAATTATACAGGTAAAAGACTTGACGCCAGATATGAGATTCAGGAAGTAATCGGTGTTGGCGGTATGGCGGTTGTTTATAAGGCATACGACAGTATTGATGACAGAATTGTTGCAGTTAAAATTCTTAAAGAGGAATTTCTTGCAAATGAAGAATTCCGCCGCAGATTCAAGAATGAATCAAAGGCAATTGCCGTGCTTTCACACCCCAATATTGTTAAGGTTTATAATGTGAGCTATGGTGACAGACTTCAATATATCGTAATGGAGTATGTTGAAGGTATAACTCTTAAAGAATACATTGAGCAGCAGGGTAAACTGGGAATTAAAGAAACCGTGCATTTTACAATGCAGATTCTCAGAGCACTCCAACATGCTCACGATAAGGGTATTGTTCACAGAGATATCAAGCCTCAGAACATTATGCTTCTTTCAAACGGTAACATAAAGGTAACGGATTTTGGTATTGCCCGTTTCAGTTACAGTGACACCAAAACAATGACTGACAGTGCAATCGGTTCTGTTCATTATATAAGCCCCGAGCAGGCAAGAGGCGATGCAACAGACGCAAGAGCAGATATCTATTCTGTTGGTGTTGTACTTTATGAAATGCTTACGGGTCAGCTTCCTTTCCAGTCTGATAATTCCGTTTCTGTTGCACTTATGCAGCTTCAGAATGATCCCAAGCTTCCCAGAGAGCTTAACGGAAGCATACCTGTTGGTCTTGAACAGATTGTTATGCATGCAATGCAGAAGAATTCCAAAAACAGATATCAGTCTGCGGCTGAAATGCTTCTTGATATTGAAGAATTCAAGCGTAACCCCAACATCCGTTTCCAAAGAGATTATTTTGTTGATAATGACCCTACAAAATATGTTCCCACAAGAAAGCCCGTTGCAGCTCCTCCTGTTGTAACACCTCCTGTAAAGAAACCCGTTAAGCCTGCTTTTACGGACGAATACGAAGACAGTTATGTTGATACAGAAGAAAAGCCGAAAGGAAAAGGCGGACTTATTGCAATAGGTGTTTCAATTGCAGCGGCTGTACTTGCAGTTTTTGTGTTTGCATTTCTTTTCTTCTTTACAGATGTTTTTAAGGGTGATACACTCGTTGTTCCGCAGTTTATCGGTAAGAATTATGAGGAAGAAATTCTTAATAACCCCGATTACAGTGAGTTCGATATTAAAATCAACGAGATAGCAAACAGTGCCTATGAAAACGGTGATGTTTTCTTCCAGCAGCCCGGAAGCGGTCAGAAAATAAGCAAAGATAATAACAGCATTACTCTTTCGGTTGCAAGCAATGCAAAGAAAATTGTAGTTCCCGATGTTTTGGGAATGGGTCACGAACTTGCACAGAAAACTCTTTCCAGTAAGGGCTTTAATAATGTCAAGCTTATGCCTATGCTCAGCACTGAAAACTTCGGCGATGTTATCAAAATTGAACCTGAGGTTGGCGAAGAGGCAGACAGCGATACAATAGTTATTGTTTATTTTGCCAGTGATGAAGATTTTATTGAAGTACCTAATGTTGTCGGAATGAACTTTAACCTTGAAATGGCAGAGCTGATGATTAAATCGGTTCAGCTTACCGTTGACCCTGAAATTGTTGAGGAAGACAGTAATGAGCCTGCGGGTATTGTTATAGCTCAGTCTCCCGAAGCAGGCGAAAAGGTAGTTCCCGGTACGAAGGTTAAGCTTACGGTAAGTAATGGTATTCCCGAATCAAGAATGGCAAATCTTGAAGTTACACTCCCTGCATCAGGTTCAACAAGGGGCAGCTTTGAAGTTTTTGTAAATAATGAGTCCAAGCTCAGCAGAACCCTTCTCATGGACGGAAGCAATTATCCTTTTGAGGTTGAAGGCAGCGGCGAAGCAGCATCTGTAAAGGTATTTATTGATAACAGAGAATATTATTCCTGCACAGTTGACTTTACTCAGGATCCTCCTGTTGTTCTGAACGGTTCTTACGGTTCATCAGGCAGTTCAAGGCGTGCTATTCCCAACGTTGTCGGTATGACAATGGAAGCTGCGTTGGCTCAGCTTGAATCAGCAGGCTTTAAAAATTACAGAATCCAGCAGCAGGCTGTGTACAATGATTCGGAAAACGGCAGAGTTCTTTCGCAGACACCCTCTGCAACATCAAGCACAATAATCGGTATAACCCAGACCTATTCCCTTGATACGGTTGTAACCATTGTTGTGGGACAGAAGGAAGGCATATAATGCCCGTAGTTGAAGGAATAATAATTAAAGGTATCGGCGGCTTCTACTATGTGGAAGCCGACGGTCAGATATATGAATGTAAGGCAAGGGGAGTATTCCGTAAGTCAGGAATAAAGCCCTTGGCAGGTGACAGGGTCAGAATCAGCATTAATGATAATGCCGAAAATACAATTAATGAAATTGCTGAAAGAAGCAGTGTTCTGGTCAGACCTCCTGTTGCCAATGTTGACAGACTTTTTATAGTTTCATCTGTCTGTGAACCTAAGCCGGTTCTTCTTATCATTGACAGAATGACAGCACTTGCAGTAAATCAGGGAATTGAACCCATTGTTGTGTTTACAAAAAATGATCTTGAAAGTGCCGACGAATACATCGAGATATACCGTAAAGCAGGTATAAAAGCTTTTTCTGTTTCTTGTGTAAACGGAGACGGTGTTGAAGATGTCAAGGAAGAACTTAAAGGTCATATAAGTGCATTCTGCGGCAACTCAGGTGTTGGAAAATCGTCACTTCTTAATGCGATTGATCCTGAACTCGGTCTTAAAACCGGTGAAATCAGTGATAAGCTGGGCAGGGGAAGGCACACAACACGCCACAGTGAACTTTTTAAGGTTGAAGGCGGTTATGTTGCTGATACACCGGGATTTTCTTCTTTTGAAACAGATGAAACGGAGCCCATTCTCAAAGACAGTTTGCCTTTTGCATTTAAAGAATTTGAAAAGTATATAGGTCAATGTAAGTTTACATCCTGCCTTCATACAAAAGATAAGGGCTGTCGCATTATTCAGGCAGTTGAGGAAGGCGATATTCCCGTAAGCCGTCATGAAAGCTACTGTTTTATGATGGAGCAGGCAAAGAATATAAAAGAATGGGAACTTAAAAAACACAATAAGTAGCAAAATACACCGCCTTTGATTATACTGTATTGAGCAAAGACTCATGCTGTATAATTCGGGCGGTGATTTGTTTTGAGATGTATATTAAGCGGTAATGTAGTTATTTCTTTTGGGGTTGGAATGATTGTTGCTGCACTTTTTCCTTATATTCCGGCTGTGCTTATTATTGCCGCAGTGCTTATAGTGGCAGGTCTGAGCCTTTGCAGATACTGATGAAAGGAGATAAGGTATGAAGGTTGTTGTTGTACGCAGCCCAAAGGCACTCAGAGGCATACTTAAACTGGTCTTCGGAATTAAAGAATAACAGAACATAAAAAGGCGGCAATCTTACGATTACCGCCTTTTTTAATTATTAATATTCAACTGTACCTTCGAATACAAGCTTTGTTGCACCGGTGAGAAGAACGCCTTCGTCTGAATAGTTAACAATAAGGTCGCCGCCTCTTACTTTAACAGTGATATCGGTATTCTTTTTGCAGAATCCGTTTTCAACTGCTGCAACAACAGCAGCACAAGCACCTGTACCGCAGGCAAGAGTTTCGCCGTTACCTCTTTCCCATACTCTCATTTTGAGTGTGGTTTCATTAACAACTCTTACAAACTCAGTGTTGACTCTGTGTGCAAAGATGTCAGCCTTTTCAAACTTGGGACCAACCTTCTCAATATCTATTGTATCAACTCTGGGAACAAATACTACGCAGTGGGGGTTGCCCATAGATACGCAGGTAATGTTATGTGTTTCGCCTGCAATTTCAACAGGGTAGTTGATGAATTTATTCTGACCTGATGAACCGGTAACTGCATTTTCAAGGTCTGCCTTGCCCATATTTGCGCATACAGAACTTACCTTGCCGTTCATTGTGTAAAGCTCAACACTCTTTACGCCGCTTGCAGTTTCGATTGTAACTGTTTCGGTATCAACATAGCCGTTGTCATATGCATACTTTGCAACTGAACGCATTGCGTTACCGCCCATTCTACCTTCGGAACCGTCAAGGTTGAATACTCTCATTTTGACCTGAGCAACATCTGATTTTTCAACAAGAACAATACCGTCACTGCCAACGCCGTGGTTTCTGTCACAAAGGCTTACGCAAAGGCTTTCAGGGCAGGTGATTGAGTTGTCGAAGTTTTCGATAACAATGTGGTCGTTACCCGAAGCATCCATCTTAACAAATTTAAGAGTCTGTCTTTCTGAACGCATATTGTTGATATCAACAAGCTCTGTGTTTTGCTGATTGAAACGGCTTGCAATAATGTCTGCAAGAGCATTTGCGGTGTCAAGCGAAGTAATACAAGCTATTGAAAGCTGAATTGCACGTCTGTGAAGTGCAATGTAGTCACCCATAGTTGAATCGTGAAGTGCACCTGTATAAACAACGTAGTCAATCTTACCGCTTTCGAGAAGCTTGTAGATTTCGGAGTCATCGTTTCTGCTCTGAACGCATTCAACATCAATGCCGAGCTGTGAAATAGCATCTGCTGTTTCTTTTGTAGCGTAAATGTTTATTTTAAGGTCATCAAGCTTCTTTGCAAGTGAAACTGCATCAAGAAGGTCGTGGCTGTCAACGCTGAGAAGAATACCGATATTCTTTTCGGCAGTGGGAAGCTGAATCTTGAAGCCTGCCGATGTAAGACCCTTGTAAAGAGCTTCGGCGGTTGTTTTACCGATACCGAGAACTTCACCGGTTGATTTCATTTCGGGGCCGAGGATTGAGTTTACATCTGAAAGCTTTTCAAATGAGAATACGGGAACCTTAACAGTGAAGTAAGGAGGAGTCTTATAAAGACCTGTGCCGTAACCCAGCTCTTTAAGAGGCTGACCGATCATTACCTTTGATGCGATGTCAACCATGGGAACGCCTGTTACCTTACTGATATAGGGGATTGTTCTTGATGCTCTGGGGTTAACCTCAATAACATAAAGCTGATTGTGATAAATAAGGTACTGAATGTTAACAAGACCCTTTGTGCCAAGTGAAAGAGCAAGCTTTTCTGAAACATCAATAATGTTTTCACGCATTTTATCGCTGAGGTTATAGGGAGGATAAACAGCAATTGAGTCACCGCTGTGAACGCCTGCACGCTCAACGTGTTCCATAATACCGGGAATAAGAACATCCTTGCCGTCTGAGATTACGTCAACTTCAAGCTCTGTACCCATCATATACTTATCAACAAGAACAGGATTTTCGATCTCGCCTGAAAGGATAATATCCATATATCTTTCAACGTCGCTGTCCTCGTGAGCGATAGTCATATTCTGACCGCCGATAACGTATGAAGGACGAAGAAGAACGGGGTAGCCGAGGGTGTTTGCGGCATTGAGAGCTTCCTGCTTTGTCATAACACCCATACCCTTGGGTCTGCGGATTGCAAACTTTTCAAGAAGTGCGTCAAAGCGTTCTCTGTCTTCTGCGGTATCAATACCGTCAGCAGATGTACCGAGAATTCTTATGCCGTTTTCATCAAGGAACTTTGTAAGCTTGATAGCTGTCTGTCCGCCGAAGGCAACAACAACGCCGATGGGGTTTTCAACCTTGATGATGTTCATAACATCTTCGGGAGTAAGAGGCTCAAAATAGAGTCTGTCTGCGGTATCGTAGTCTGTCGAAACAGTTTCAGGGTTGTTATTGATGATAGCAACCTCATAGCCAAGCTCTTTGAGTGTCCATACACAATGAACTGATGAATAGTCGAATTCGATACCCTGACCGATTCTGATGGGACCTGAACCAAGAACAATAATCTTTTCCTTATCGCTCTTTGCGAGAGGTCTTGCTTCACACTCACGGTCGTATGTTGAGTAGAAATAAGGTGCAGCAGTGTTCATATTGTTTGAGCAGGTGTCAACAATTTTATAAACTGCTTCCTTGTGTGCAGGCAGCTCTTTAACGCCTGAAAGACGTTTGAGTGCAGCATCTGTATAGCCGTAAAGCTTACCCTGATTATATTTTTCTTCATCAATATTGCCGTTTTCAATGGATTTCTCAAAATCAGCAAGGTTTTTAAGCTTTTCAAGGAACCATTCGGTAATCTTGGTGATATTGTGTATTTCTTCGATAGACATTCCGCTCTTGATTGCTTCAAACACAGCGAAAAGACGCATATCATCTGTTTCTCTGAGTCTTTCTTCAAGAGATGCATCAGTCTTGGGTGCGGCATTAAGAGTATCAAGAGAGATTTCAGCGCCTCTGACAGCTTTCATAATTGCCATTTCGAATGTAGGACCGATTGACATTACTTCGCCGGTAGCCTTCATCTGTGTACCAAGCTTTCTGCTAGCGTTAACAAATTTATCAAAAGGCCACTTGGGCAGTTTTACAACGATATATTTTACATCGGGCTCAAACTTTGCGCAGTTAAGACCTGTTTCGTCATTCTTGATTTCATCAAGTGTAAGACCCATTGCAAGCATTGCGGTTACCTTTGCGATGGGGTAACCTGTTGCTTTACTTGCAAGTGCTGATGAACGGGAAACTCTGGGGTTAACCTCGATAACTGCATAATCCATGCTGTGAGGATCAAGTGCAAACTGGCAGTTACAGCCGCCGATGATACCGAGAGCATCAACGATGTCAAGTGAAGCCTTGCGGAGCATTTCAAGTTCTTCGGGTTTAAGAGAAAGTGCAGGTGCTGCAACAATACTGTCACCGGTGTGAATACCAACGGGGTCAAAGTTTTCCATACTGCAGACAGCAACACAGTTACCTGCGCTGTCACGCATGGTTTCAAACTCGATTTCTTTCCAGCCGAATATGTATTTTTCAACAAGAACCTGAGTGATGGGGGAAAGATCAAGTCCTGTTTTTGCAATTACCCTGAGTTCTTCTTCGTTGTTGGCAACACCGCCGCCGCCGCCACCAAGTGTGAATGCAGGACGGATGATGATGGGGTAACCGATTTTAGCAGCAATTTCAACTGCGGTTTCAACATCGTTTGCTATTTCGGAGGGAATAACGGGCTGGTTGATTGATTCCATTGTATCACGGAACATCTTTCTGTCTTCAGCTTTATCAATAGCTTCAGCGTTTGTTCCGAGAAGTTTTACGCCCATTCTGTCAAGATAACCGTCTTTGCTCAGCTGCATAGCGATTGTCAGACCTGTCTGACCGCCGAGACCTGCAAGAAGGCTGTCGGGCTTTTCTTTCTCAATAATTCTTTTTACCGTTTCGGCAGTAAGCGGTTCAAGATAAATTTCATCCGCAAGAGCCTTATCGGTCATAATTGTTGCAGGGTTTGAGTTAACAAGAACAACGTCAAGACCTGCGTCTTTAAGAACACGGCAAGCCTGTGTTCCTGCATAGTCAAATTCGGCAGCCTGTCCGATAACGATGGGACCTGAGCCGATAACCATTACTTTTTTTATGCTTTTGTCAATAGGCATTTTATAAACCCCCTTAGTATTGATTAATCCTTCATAAGTTTAACGAGAACAGCCTTCTGTGCATGGAGTCTGTTTTCGGCTTCCTCAAAAATTTCTTTTGCGTGTGCTTCAAATACTTTGTTGGTGATTTCTTCTTCGCGGTGAGCAGGCAGACAGTGAAGTACCATTGCGTCGGGTTTTGCAACAGACATTACGCTGTCGTTGATCTGATAACCTGTAAATATTTTCTTTCTTTCTTCTGCTTCGCTTTCCTGACCCATTGATGCCCACACATCAGTGTAAAGAACATCTGCATCTTTTGCTGCTTCAAGAACATCGGGAGTACATACGAAATCACCGTTTTCGCTTGCCCACTTCATTATTTCGGGATCGGGTTTGTATCCGTCAGGGCAGCCGATGCTGACTGACATACCCATTTTAATACCGCCGACAATGAGTGAGTTTGCCATATTGTTACCGTCACCGATGTAGCAGAGCTTGTTACCCTTGATGCTGCCCTTGAATTCACGGATAGTCATAAGGTCAGCGAGTACCTGGCAAGGATGACAGTAGTCTGTAAGTCCGTTAATAATGGGAATTGAACCGTATTCGGCGAGAGTTTCCACATCGCTTTGGTCGAAGGTTCTTATCATAATTCCGTCAAGATAACCTGAAAGAACTCTTGCGGTATCATTTACAGGTTCGCCTCTGCCCAGCTGAATATCGTGTGAGCTGAGGAAAAGTGCCATACCGCCAAGGTCGTACATACCAACCTCAAAAGAAACTCGGGTTCTTGTTGATGATTTGGCGAAAATCATACCGAGAGTCTTACCTTTGAGGTGATGATGTTCGATTCCGTTTCTTTTTTCGTATTTGAGCTGATCGGCAAGATTAAGAATCTCGTTGATTTCAGTAGTGCTCAAATCCATAAGTTTGAGTAAATGCTTCATATATTCCTCCAAAACAAAAATTTACAATATTATACACGATTTACAGCAATTATACACTGTTTATGCAAAATAATCAATGCCAAACAGCATATATATACATAAACCAAAAAGCGATTTTTAGTGCAAGTTTCACTACACACCATTTTATCCTATATAATATAACATATTATTACAATATTTTAAAGAGGATTTTAAAAAATATTTTTAAAAAAACCGCCCGTGCAAAAGCAAAGGCGGTAAAAAGTTATTCAAATAAAAACGGCAATGAAACCCAATGCAATAATTTTGCAAAAGGTAAGAACTGAATCGTTTTTTATGCTGCCGCCAATCATTTTATTTTCCTCCCATAAATTCAATTAGTGAGAAGTTTTGTTCCTGAGAAAACCCCGACACGTTGAAAAGTGTAATTACCGCATCAAAATCTTCGACACAGATATCTTTGATCTGTGAATGGCTGCAGTATCTCGGGTCAACAACGGTTATTTCGGCATAGTGCTCCGCAAGGAAAGGGAGTATGCAGTTTGCATAGCTGTCTTTGATTACAAGCAGTTTTCCGTTTGCCGATTTATTTTCGATTCTGCAAACACCGTGGTTGCCGTTGAGAAAGAATGAATATTTATCCTTTTCTTTCAGCCAATCTTTAAAATAAAGAGAGCTGTAGGTTTCATCCTTGACTGTTAAAGTGAAATCGGTTGACGAACGGTAAAACTCAATGGAATCAGGATCGATTTTTTCGTTCAGTGTTTTTGAATAAAGAGTGCCATTGAAATCATCTGCAACTGTTTCAATTGAGAAAAAGTCCTTTGATTTAGGAGTAAATCCCAAAGCGTCGGCAACAACGCAATATGAATTAAATGCACTTTCGGTTGTCCAATGATGGTCGGTGCGGTAGAATGCATATTCGGTGGAGATAATGGCATCGGAAACATCAACCGAATTTATTTCTTTGAGTTTTCCGAAACAGTAATCAATATAATCTTTTTCGCTTTCAACGGCAAGATATGAGGGGATTTCGGATTCCATTTTTTCCTGCGCCGTGATTACAGGAATAAAATAAAAGGGAGTATCGGCATTCTTTGCTTTCAGCTTATTGAGAGCAATAAGATTTTTATCTGTGAGCTTATAATCAACATCACGGAATGTCTGGATAAGATTGCCGTTTATTTCAATAACGCCGTTGATTTCTGTTTTGCCTATAGCTTTTTCAATTGAGTTTTTTGCCTTTATGAATGTTTCGCGGAGCACAAAATGATCCGAGAAAAAATCACTTACTCCGTTCATAAAAGAACGGCTTTTATATCCTGCAAAGCTGAATTTCGGGAATTCGGCAAGCACTTTATTTTCGTTATAGCTGACCTTTTCTTTTTCTCCGAAAAGGGTGAAAAAAGGAATAATCAGAACAATCGTAAAAAAGAGTATAACTCTTATCAACTTCGTTTTCATAGAAGCTCCTAAAAATTGAAATATAAGAACGGATTGTATGATGCATCAACAAGATATGCTATGCAGGTTGCCATGCCGACCGCTTCGCCTGCAATCTGAACTGCACCGAGTTTGTTGTTTGCAAAAAACTTCTTGCAGATTTTCATTGGTATACCGCTTGCAACAACAGCCGCAACTATGATTATGACTGCATAATTGTGAAGCATATTGAGGGTTGAAATGTCAAAGAATGCACCCGATGCGCCGAACATTGAACCGATGAATTCAAGCTCAGCGGCAGGGGAGGAGATTTCAAAAATAACCCATCCGATAACAACCATCAGCAGAGTATATGTTCTTGTGACCGCAGCAGGAAGTTTATCGATTACCTTTGCGAAAACAAACTTTTCAAGAATCAGGATGATTCCGTAATATACGCCCCAGATAATGAAGTTCCAGCTCGCACCGTGCCACATACCTGTAAGGAACCAAACAATAAGCAGGTTTCTGATTGTTCTGAATTTGCCGTTTCTGCTTCCGCCAAGCGGGAAGTAAACATAGCTCTTGAACCAGCCGCCGAGGGTCATATGCCATCTGCGCCAGAATTCGCTGACTGTTTTTGATATGTAAGGATAATCAAAGTTTTTCGGGAAATTGAATCCGAGCATTTTGCCCATACCGATTGCCATATCGCTGTAGCCCGAAAAATCAAAATAAATCTGAAGTGTGAATGCGATTATGCCGAGCCATGCCGTTGCGGCGGGGAGGGTCGAATAATCGCTTGCTTTGACTGTTGTCCACAGCTCGCCTACGGAGTTAGCGATAAGAACCTTTTTGCATAGACCGCAAATAAAAACCGAAATACCGTTGCTTATTGAATCAATATCGATTTTTCTGTTTTCGAGCTCTCGTGCAACATCATCATAAAGCACAATCGGTCCCGCAACAATCTGAGGAAACATCGTAACGAATGCCGCAAAATTGATAAAGTTTTTCTGCACCTTGATATTGCGTCTGTAAAGGTCAATTGTGTAGGACATTGACTGGAAGGTGAAAAAGCTGATACCGATGGGAAGCGGAAGATTCGGATTGTTCATAACGTTGCCGAATACCGAGTTTATGCTTTCGACGAAGAAACCGCTGCATTTGAACACTCCGAGAAGCGAAAGATTCATTACAACGGAAACTATCAATGCAACTTTTCTTATCGATTTGTTGCTGTCATATTTGTCCATAACTCTGCCGGCACAGTAGTCGATAAAAGTGGACAAAATCATTATAAGCACATAAACCGGTTCGCCCCACGCATAGAAGAGCAGACCGGTTAAAAATAAAACTGCATTTTTGAACCTGAACGGTACCGCATAATAAAGCAGTAACGCAACAGGTAAAAACATAAATAAAAATACGGGTTCGGAAAAAACCATAGTTAAACTCCGTGAAATTAATCGGCAACAGAATCAGCAACAGCCTTAACGTTTTCCGCATTGTTGCAGATGCAGAGAATAACGGTGTTGCCTTCGGTAATTACAGCGGCGGATTCGATTTTCGGAACTTCCTGAGGGCCGTAGCTGCTGTAGCCTTCGTGAAGATAATCAAGTCTTGATTCAACGGCTTCTACAACGCTGCTAACCGCATTTTCGTCAACGCAGTTAAAAACAGCGATTTCGTCAGCGGTTGCACCGCTTCCGCTGTAGAACGCGGCGTCTGTGCAAAGAGCAGAATCAATTCCGTAGATGCTGTAGGCTATATCAGCAGTGCTTTTTTCAAGCTCTTCACCGAATTCGAGATTTGCATTGAGCGCATCTGCAACTGCGTTTGCTTCATAAAATTTTGCTTTGTTGTCAGCGCATCCCGCAAAAGAAAAAATAAGCGCAAATGTAATAAGGAAAGAAAAAATCTTTTTCATAAATTAACCACCCGTTTTATAGATAATTTTATCGGCAAGGCTGATAATCCAGGTCTTTGCATATTTTTTGTTAAGATGAATGCCGTCGCTTGCGGCTTCGGGAATGAGAGTGCCGTCTTCAGCTTTGAGAACTTCGGGCTGAGCAATAAAGTGTATTCCCTCTTCTGCGGCAAGCTGTTCGATTCGGGTATTAAGTGCGTTGATGTTGGTGTTGTTGCAACCGAATTCGTTTGTTGCCGAAGCATTTACGCTGACAGGAAGAACGGCGTGAAGATATATCTCCGCTTCGGGAAGTCTTTCTCTGACAGCGGCAATAACCTTTGAATACTTAACAACAAAAGAATCATAACTTGACCATCCGCATTCGTTATCGCCAAACATCAGAACGACTTTTTCAAAATCCTTGCCGTTAAGCTCGTCAATAACCATAACAGTGCTTCCCGCAACTGTTTTTGTAAATACCGTATCAACATTAAGACCGACAACGGCATAAACATTTTTTGCAAGACCGTAATTCTTGAAAGAAATGAATCTTGAATTGCCGATGAAAACAGTAGAATCAAAACAGCTTGAATCATATTCACCGTTAATCGGTTTTGTTATGGGCACGGCGGTTGTTGTTTCAGGTCTGAAATCGGGAATTTGAATTGTAGGAACGGGAATTGTGAATGGGAGAGTTCTGCTCTGAGTTGCAGCAACGGTTGTTTCCGAAGCTGTGGTCCTGACAGAAGTTTCTTTTGCGGCTGTTGATTTTTCTGTTGATGAGAATATTGATGTTGAAAGAGCTTCCGTAATCTTTTCCGTAAGATTTGTTGTAGCTGTGAGCGGCTGCGAAACCGTTTTAGTTGACTCTGCAGAAACAGTTGTTCCGCTGGTTCCGGTTGTTTCGGAAACCGCTACGGGCAAAGAAATTTTCGAAGCGGCAAAGCCGAGTGCAGCTATTACCGCAACGGCTGAAATGATATATATTAATTTGTTTTGCATTGTTACATATTTCACCTTGAATCTCATAATAATCCAAAATGTATTTTACAATATACTTTATAATAATTCAATGGATATTTTGTTACAGATTTATAACAATTTATTACATTTTTCGTCAAAAAACAATAAAACCTGCAAAGAACAATCTTTGCAGGTTTTAATCGGTTATTTTGTGGGGCAATGGTTGGTTGCAACGATGTTGATTCCCGTGCCGAGAATATTCTCAACAAGAACATCTCCGAGCTTGACGGGGGCATTCACTTCGGCCTTGTTGATAACTTCCATACACTCCGTAATTTTATCCTTAGGAAGCGCACCTGACGATTTGCAGGGAACAACATTATAGATACCGTCTGTGACTCTCACTGTTGTTGCAAGGCTTCTGACGGGGTTGGTGCATTCTGCTCTTGCATAGGTGTCGCCGCGTTTGCAGGTGTTACCTGTTACAGAAAGAATCTCACCGTTATCTGCAATATCAACCGTAACGCCACATCCCATAGGGCAGGCTACGCAAATAATATTCTTCTGCATAAATCACACCTCCACCGAAATTTCAATTATGCCGCCCTCGGCAAACTTTTTAAGCATGTCATTTTTAATAATGACATTTTCCATTTCACCGGGTGCAAGTCGGGGTCTTTTTTTGCTGATAATTTCTTCACCGTTATATTTTACAACGGTTTTTGCGTTCTTATACACCTGACCGACTCTGAAATAAAGCTTAATGTCGCCCTCGTTCTTTATGTTTACTTTCTGGGGAACGATGTATCTTACGCCGTTAACACCTTTGGTTGTAACGTATTCTGCTGATTCTGTTTTGCCGAGAACATATCTTGCGGCACCTTCGCCGGCGGTCTGGCTTTCAAGAGTAACATAGTCAACAAGATCGTGTACATGAAGTACGTTACCGCAGGCAAAAACACCTTTATGGCTTGTTTCTCTGTACTCATCAACTATTGCACCGCTTGTGACAGGGTCAAGATTGATTCCTACGGCTCTTGTAAGCTCATTTTCGGGAATAAGACCTACTGAAAGGAGAAGTGTATCGCACTCAATGTATTCTTCTGTGCCGGGAATGGGTCTGCGGTTTTCGTCAACCTTTGCAATGGTAACACCTTCAACCCTGTCTTTGCCGTGTATACCTACAACGGTGCAGCTCAGATGCAGAGGAATATCAAAGTCATCAAGACACTGAACAATATTTCGGGTAAGACCGCTTGAATAGGGCATAAGTTCGCATACACACTTGACTTCTGCGCCTTCAAGTGTCATACGGCGAGCCATAATAAGACCGATATCGCCTGAGCCGAGAATAACAACCTTTTTACCGGGCATATAGCCGTCTATGTTGACATATTTCTGTGCTGTACCCGCACTCATAACACCGGATGCTCTTGAACCGGCAATGTTGAGAGCACCTCTGGGTCTTTCGCGGCAACCCATTGCAAGAATAATTGCTTTGGCCTGAATTTCAAGGAGACCGTCTGTTTTATTTACTGCGTAAACAACATTGTTTTCGGTTATTTCAAGTGCCATTGTATCGGTTTTGTATTCAATTTTTTGCTCATCAACAAGCTGGATGAATCTGTCGGCATATTCAGGACCTGAAAGCTCTTCACCGAAATAATGCAGACCGAATCCTGTGTGAATACATTGCTCGAGAATACCGCCCAGTGTTTCAGCTCTTTCAAGAATGAGAATGCTGTCAACGCCGCATTCTTTGGCTTTGAGAGCAGCGGCCATACCGGCGGGACCGCCGCCGATAACAACTATATCATAATTAAGCATAATCTCCGCCTCACTTTGTTCTGTCATAAAGTATTTTTGAGTTTCCGCCGAATTTGGTGATTTCGTTGATTTCAACACCCAATTCACGGGCAAGAAGTTCGACTACCTTTGAGCCGCAGAATCCGCCCTGACAGCGTCCCATACCAGCTCTTGTTCTTCTCTTCACACCGTCAACATCACGAGCACCGGCAGGTGCATTGATTGCATCAAGAATTTCACCCTCTGTGATAGTTTCGCAACGGCAGATAATTCTGCCGTATGCAGGATTATTCTTGATAAGTGCTTTGCGTTCTTCGTTATTCATATGTCTGAATCTGACGGGTTCATTTCTTACGGGGTTGAAGTCTGCCTTTTCATCTGCACCAAGAACTTCAACAACAATATCCTTTACATACAGCGCTATTGCGGGGGCAGATGAAAGACCTGGTGATTCGATACCTGCAACATTGATAAACTGAGAATTTACCGCACTGGGCTCGATTATGAAATCATCTCTGTCACAGTGTGCTCTGAGACCTGCAAATGAAGTGATTACATCCCTTGTTGTGAGACAGGGAACTGATTTTTTTGCAATGTCAAGAACGCTTGCAAGTGTATCAGCCTGGGTTGTAACATCTTCTTTGTCATCAATGTCAATTGCACTGGGGCCGAGAAGAAGATTGCCGTCAACGGTAGGAGTAACAAGAATACCTTTACCCATTTTTGAAGGGCACTGGAATATGGTGTGATTTGCAAGGTGACCGATTGATTTGTCACAGAGCATATATTCTCCTTTGCGGGGAGTTGTATGAATTGATGTATCGCCGATAAGAGATGCGATTTCATCGCAGAACACACCTGCGGCATTGATTACATATTTTGCGGTGAATTCGTTTTTACCGTCTGAAACAGTAAATATATTGCCGTCGAAGTCTATTTTATTTACCTCAAAATTACGGATGAAATCAGTGCCGTTTACAACAGCGTTTTCAGCTGCGGCGATTGTGAGTTCATAAGGGCAGACAATACCTGCGGAGGGTGCCCAGAGAGCAGCCTTTGCCTCGTCGCTGATGTAAGGTTCTGCTTCTTTCAGCTTTTGTTTGTCATATATTTCAAGACCGGGAACACCGTTTATATTGCCTCTTTCAAGAAGTGCTTTGAGTGTTTCAACTTCTTCATCAGAGAAGGCAACAACAAGCGAACCTACCGGTTTGAAAGGTACGCCCAATGTTTTGCATAATTCAGGCATAAGTGCAGTGCCTTCAACATTGAGTTTTGCTTTCATTGAGCCGGGCTTTGCATCAAAACCTGCGTGCACAATGGCACTGTTTGCTTTTGATGTACCCATTGCCATATCATTGCATTTTTCAACAAGAGCAATTTTCAGGTTATACCGGCTGAGTTCACGGGCGATAAGCGAGCCGATTACACCTGCACCGATTACGGCAACATCGTAATTCATTGACAAGACCTCCGTCATAAATAATTTACCGCCTAACATTATATCACAATGTTTTATTCAAAACAACACATTTTTCAGACAAATATATGTGTTTGCACAAATTTTTCTTGGAAAATACAGTTGTTTTGGTTTTGAAAATATCACAGCATATATTGACAAATCGCGAAATTTAATGCAAAATATAGTGTAATAATAAAAAGCGAAAGGACGCTGAAAACTATGATGACAGATATTGAAATAGCTCAGTCTGTTGAAATGAAACCCATAACCGATATAGCTGATGCTGCGGGTATAGACAGAAAATATCTTGAGCAGTATGGTAACTACAAGGCAAAGGTTGACCTTTCAATTTTCAGTGAAAATGAGAAGGAAGATGGCAAGCTTATTCTTGTTACCGCTATTACACCTACACCTGCGGGTGAAGGTAAAACAACAACAACAATCGGTCTTGCCGACGGTATGAAGAAAATCGGAAAAAATGTTATGGTTGCACTCAGAGAACCTTCTCTCGGTCCCGTTTTCGGCGTGAAAGGCGGTGCAGCAGGCGGCGGCTATGCTCAGGTTGTTCCTATGGAGGATATCAATCTCCATTTTACAGGTGACTTCCATGCAATCGGGGCAGCAAACAATCTGCTTGCAGCTATGCTTGATAACCATATATATCAGGGCAATTCTCTTAACATTGACCCCAGAAGAATTACCTGGAAGCGCTGTGTTGATATGAATGACAGACAGCTTCGTTTTGTAACTGACGGTCTCGGAGGCAGAGTCAACGGTGTGCCCAGAGAAGACGGCTATGATATCACTGTTGCATCCGAAATTATGGCTGTTCTTTGCCTTGCAACATCAATTACAGACCTTAAAGAAAGGCTTTCAAGAATAATAGTAGGATACACTTATGATGAAAAGCCTGTTACCGCAGGTCAGCTTAAAGCGGCAGGAGCGATGACTGCACTTCTCAAAGATGCTCTTAAACCCAACCTTGTTCAGACACTTGAAGGTACTCCTGCACTTGTTCACGGCGGACCTTTTGCCAATATCGCTCACGGATGTAACTCTGTTATGGCAACCAAACTTGCTTTGAAGCTTGGCGATTATGCCATTACAGAAGCAGGTTTCGGTGCTGATCTCGGCGCAGAAAAATTCCTTGATATCAAATGCAGATATGCAGGTCTTACCCCCTCGGCTGTTGTTGTTGTTGCAACAATCAGAGCGCTCAAAATGCACGGCGGAGTTCCCAAAACAGAGCTTGCAGGCGAAAACCTTGAAGCACTTGAAAAGGGTATTCCCAACCTTCTTCGTCACGTTTCTAATATAAAAAATGTTTACAAGCTTCCTTCAGTTGTTGCGGTTAACCGTTTCCCCACCGATACAGATGCAGAGGTTAATCTTATCATTGAGAAATGCAAGGAACTCGGTGTAAATGTTGTCCTTTCAAATGTGTGGGCAGAAGGCGGTAACGGTGGTGTTGAACTTGCCGAGGAAGTAGTAAGGCTTTGTGAGCAGCCCAATGATTTCACTTTCTCATACGAACTTGACGGTTCAATCGAAGGTAAGATTGAAGCAGTAGTCAAGAAAGTTTACGGCGGTGACGGAATCAGTGTTCTTCCTGCTGCAAAGAAGCAGATAGCTGCCATTGAGGCTATGGGTTATGCCAACCTTCCCGTTTGTATGGCAAAAACTCAGTACAGTTTCTCGGATGACCCTGCAAAGCTGGGCGCACCCGAAGGCTTTACCGTTACAATCAAAAATGTGAAAATTTCAGCAGGTGCAGGATTCATTGTTGTTCTCACGGGCGACATTATGACTATGCCCGGTCTTCCCAAGGTGCCTGCCGCTGAAAAGATCGATGTTGATGAAAACGGCAAAATCAGCGGACTTTTTTAAAAGATAAGAATATTTACCGTCGGAGCAGCTGTTTGTTCCGACGGTTTTTTATTGAAAAGTACAAATATAATGTAATAAACAATACAAAATACCATATGTAATTGTTTTTTGTTTACAAAATATTGAGTTTTTTGTTGCAAACGTATTCGGATAATGGTATAATATTTATCGTGTATTATTGCGTTTATTATCTGCACTTTCAGGAATAATATTTTTGTTTTATTTTTTGAAAGGATGCAGATTAATGAGCAAAAACAAAGATAAAAGCAAGAACAAAAGTAACAATTTTTTCTTACCTTCTCCTCCTTGGCAGGCTCCTGATTTAACCAGTGGTGAAAGTGCCGGGGGTGATGATTCTTCTGCACTCAACAGCATAGTTGAATCGGGGAGTGTAACCGTAAGAAAAGGTGATAAACTTATACACTGTCTTACGGTTATCGGACAGATTGAAGGACACTACATTTTGCCTGCTCAAAACAAAACCACCAAGTATGAGCACGTTATTCCCCAGCTTGTCGCTATTGAAGAAAGCGATGAGGTTGACGGCTTGATTATGATTCTGAATACCGTTGGCGGTGATATTGAAGCAGGTCTTGCAATAGCTGAACTGGTTTCGGGCATGAAAACTCCCACAGTTTCCCTTGTGCTGGGCGGTGGACATTCAATCGGTGTACCTCTTGCAGTGTCAACGGATAAATCTTTTATCACACCTTCGGCTACTATGACAATTCATCCCGTCAGAATGAACGGTCTTGTTCTCGGTGTTCCGCAGACACTTTCTTACTTTGAGCAGATGCAGGAGAGAATAGTACGTTTTGTGTCGGATAATTCGGATATTTCACCTGACAGATTCCGTGAAATGATGCTTGCCACAGGTGAACTTGTTATGGATGTAGGTACTGTTTTAAGCGGTGAAGCGGCTGTTAATGAAGGTTTGATTGACTCTTTGGGCAGTCTTTCCGATGCACTGAATTGTCTGTATGAAATGATAGAAAATAAAAAGGAATAATAATTCCGAAAGGATGAAATAAATGGCAAATTCCCAAAATAAAAAATCTACCGCAAAAAAGAAACCTGCGGCAAATTCAAAAAGTTCTTCCGCTAAAAAATCTGCGGCGTCCAAAGCCAAATCACAGGGTATAAGTCGTCAGACTTATGCGGTTATTCTGTTTGCAGTTGCACTTTTTCTTGCGGCAGTTGTTTTCATTGAAGGCGAAAGCGTCTGGATGAATATGCATAACGGCATGTTTGCTTTGTTTGGCTTTTTTGCCTGGGTTATACCTGCCGCAATGATTTATGCGGTTGTTATTCTTGCTATGGACAGACCCATAAGCAGCATAGCAAAGAATTTGCTTATTATTTTCGGTTTCACCGCACTTTTAAGCGGTGCAATACATATTTTTGCCAATACAAACGATTATCTCAGGGATACTGAGCTTTCTCAGCAGTTTTCCGATATCTGGGCTAATGCACCCGTCCTTGCAAGCGGCGGAATTTTCGGAGCAATTTTCGGCGGATTTGTTGCTGCGTATTTCGGTAAAGGTCCTGCGGCATTTACTTTTGTTCTTCTTGTTGCCGTTGGTGTAATGCTTATTACAAGAGTTTCACTCGGCAAGGTTTTTGCTGCTGTTAAAAAGCCTGTCCAGAAAGTTGGAGAAATTGCAGGAGAGAAAATTGAACAGCATAATCAGCGTGTACAGGAGGAAAAAGAACGAAGGGCAGAAGAGTCGAAGAAGCCTTTCAGTCCTCCCGAACAGCCTACCCATTCCGTTGAAAGTTTTGAAGATAATTTCATTACCGATGAATCAACTTTTGCACCGGTTGAAGAACCGCCTATGCCTGAAATCCCCGTTGTCAGACTTCCCGATTCATCACAGACCGATATAATTGAAGAAACAATAGAAACAGCGGTTGAAGAAATAAAACCTGTAAGGCGTAAAAAAGTTGAGCCTCCCGTGCAGGAAATCGAACCCGAGCGTGCTGTATCTGATGATGTTACGGAAGAAAAGCCGGCTTATATTTATCCTTCAGTTGAACTTCTTAACTATTCTGAAAAATCAGGTTCGGCAGACAATATGGCAGAAATGCAAATAGGAGCAAAGAAGCTTGTTTCAACTCTTGAAAGCTTTAATATCAGAGCAGAGGTAACAAATATCTGTCGCGGTCCCTCGGTTACAAGATACGAGCTTCTTCCCGATGCAGGCGTCAGAATCAACAAAATAACAAGCCTTGTTGATGATATTGCTCTGCGTCTTGCTGCCACAAGCGTGCGTATTGAAGCTCCGATTCCCGGTAAGGCGGCAATCGGTATTGAAATTCCCAACAGTGTTAAAGCAATGGTAACGATGCGTGAAATCATTGATACCCCTGAATACAGAGATTCGACAAGCAAGCTCAATGTTGCCCTTGGTAAGGATATTACGGGCAACATTATGTGTGCCGACCTTGCGAAAATGCCCCATCTTCTTGTTGCGGGTACAACAGGCTCAGGTAAATCCGTATGCCTTAACTCAATGATTGTAAGTATTCTTTACAATGCCTCTCCCGAAGAAGTAAAACTTCTTATGATTGACCCCAAAATGGTTGAGTTCACCGTGTATAACGGTATTGCACATCTTGAAGTTCCCGTTGTTTCTGATCCGAGAAAGGCGGCTGGCGCACTGGGCTGGGCAGTAGGTGAAATGGATAAGAGATATAAGCAGTTTTCCGAGTGCGGTGTAAGAGATATCAAGGGTTTCAACAGACTTTGTGATACAAGAGATGATCTTGTAAGAATGCATCAGATTGTAATTTTTATTGATGAGCTTGCAGATCTTATGATGGTTTCACCCAAAGAGGTTGAAGATTCAATCTGCCGTCTTGCACAGAAAGCCCGTGCGGCAGGCATTCATCTTGTAATTGCAACGCAGAGACCTTCTGTTGATGTCATTACAGGTATTATCAAGGCGAATATTCCCAGTCGAATTGCACTTTCCGTTTCCTCTCAGGTGGATTCAAGAACAATTCTTGATGCCTCCGGAGCAGAAAAGCTTCTTGGTAACGGTGATATGCTGTTCAATCCCGTAACTGTTTCCAAGCCTACCCGTGTGCAGGGCTGCTTTATCTCTGATGCAGAGGTTGAAAGAGTAGTAAACCATATCAAATCCCAGGCACAGACTACTTATAACGAAGAAACAATTCATGAAATTGAAGCAAAAGCTGCGGCAGTTGAAAATTCAAAGAAAAAGGCTGCCGATGATGATAATGATGCAGATTGGGATCCTATGCTTAACGATGCCATTGAGGTTGTTGTTAACGCAGGCGGTGCATCAACAACAATGCTTCAGAAAAAACTTAAACTCGGTTATGCACGAGCATCGAGAGTTATGGATCAGCTTGAAGAAAAGGGTATTGTAGGTCCTTCTGAGGGTGCGAAACCCAGAGCTGTTCTTATTTCAAAACAGCAGTGGTATGAAATGCAGGCATTGGGTGACGGTGCAGGAGTGCCCGATATAGACGATGTTTTTGCAGATGACGACGATTTTGCGGGGTCTGATGATGACTTTGTATAAACCTGACGGCTTTTTGCCGATTACAAAAAAAGATATGGACGAAAGAGGATGGTCTGAGGTTGACTTTGTTTATGTCAGCGGAGATGCTTATGTAGACCATCCTGCTTTCGGTGCGGCTATAATCACAAGAGTGCTTGAAAATGCAGGCTTTAAAGTTGCCTTTCTTGCTCAGCCCGATTGGCACGGCACTGCTGATTTTATGCGCTTCGGCAGACCCAGATTGGGCTTTCTTGTAAGCAGCGGCAACATTGATTCTATGGTTGCCCATTATACTGCCGCCAAGAAAAAAAGAAGCTCCGATTATTACAGTCCGGGTGGTAAATTCGGGCTGCGTCCCGACAGAGCAGTTATAGTTTACTGCAACAGAATAAGAGAAGCTTACGGTGATATTCCCGTTATTATCGGCGGTTTAGAAGCTTCTCTGCGCCGTTTTGCCCATTATGACTATTGGGACGATAAAATCCGCAGATCAATTCTTCTTGATGCACAGGCGGATTTGCTTTCTTTCGGTATGGGCGAACGCTCAATTCTTGAAATTGCACGCCGTCTTGACGGAGGAGAGAATGTAGCTGATATCCGTGATGTCAGAGGTACTTGTTACAGTGTTGATGTACGTGAAACTCCTTATTACGGAACGGAATGTCCTTCATTTGAAAATGTGTGTAATTCCAAAAAAGAATATGCAGTATCTTGCAGAATTCAGCAGGATGAACAGGATTTTTTCAGAGGGAAAGCTGTAAGACAGCGTCACGGAAGCCGTATGCTGGTTCAGAATCAGCCTGCGATTCCTCTTTCACAACAAGAGCTTGATGAAGTGTATGCATTGCCCTATATGAGGACATACCATCCCGTTTATGAAGCTGAGGGCGGTGTACCGGGTATTGAAGAAGTACGCTTTTCGATAGCTCACAACAGAGGATGTTTCGGTGGCTGTAATTTCTGTTCACTTGCTTTTCATCAGGGAAGATATATCACTGTCAGAAGCAAAGAATCTATTGTGAACGAAGCAAAGCTTTTAACGGAGCTTCCTGACTTCAAAGGATATATTCACGATATCGGCGGACCTACCGCTAATTTCCGCAGACCTTCCTGCGACGGTCAGGAGAAAAGGGGACTTTGCAAAGGTAAAAAATGCCTTGCTCCCACGATTTGTCCGAACCTTAAATCAAATCACGAAGAATATCTCGACATTCTCCGTACCGTGCGTGCTTTACCAAAGGTGAAAAAGGTTTTCATCCGTTCGGGCATACGCTATGACTATATGCTTGCAGATAAAAATGATTCGTTTTTCAGGGAGCTTGTTGCTCATCATGTCAGCGGTCAGCTTAAAGTTGCTCCTGAGCACTGTTCTGCGGCTGTTCTTGATAAGATGGGTAAGCCTCATATAGAAGCATATCTTGAATTCTCAAAGCGTTATTTCAAATACACAAAAAAAGAGGGTAAGGAACAGTATCTTGTGCCTTATCTTATGTCGTCACATCCCGGCAGCACTTTGAAAGAAGCGATTGAGCTTGCACTTTTTCTGAAAAAAATCGGAATCAGACCCGAGCAGGTTCAGGATTTTTATCCCACCCCGGGAACAGTTTCCACTTGTATGTTCTATACCGGTCTTGATCCTTACACAATGAAGGAAGTTTATGTTGCAAAAGATCCCCACGAAAAAGCTATGCAGAGGGCACTTCTGCAATATTTTAACCCTAAAAATGCAGATCTTGTCCGTGAAGCTCTTCGTAAGGCGGGCAGAAATGACCTTATAGGCTTCGGTGATAAATGTCTTGTTATTCCTAAAAAACAGTCATCACCGCAGAGTAACGGAAGGAGAGAGAGTTTCAATGGCAAAAGGAAAAAGAATAAATAAAAAGCTTATTTATACCATCGTTGTAATTGTCCTTGCTCTTATATCCTATTTAGGTCTGGATAATTATGACAAGTTTTTTGATAAAGAATATCCTTGGGAGTCAAGTCAGATTGATACAACGGATATGATAAATGTCCACTATATTGATGTTGGTCAGGGTGATTCTGCTCTGATTGTCTGCGGAGGTAAAACTCTGCTTATTGATGCAGGCGAAAACGGTCACGAGCAGCAGGTGATAAATTACCTCAATTCTGTTGGAGTCAGGAAACTTGACTATATCGTTGCCACACATCAGCATTCGGATCATATCGGCGGTATTCCCGAAGTTCTTGAAAACTTTGATGCCGATAATTTAATTATGCCAAGATTAACCGAAGCGCAGACACCTACCAACAGCACATACACCGCATTTCTCAAAGCCATTAAGAATTCGCAGGCAAAAGTTATTGCATCTAAGGTTGGTGCTGAATATA
The DNA here is from genome assembly GCA_036309745.1 of Acutalibacteraceae bacterium. GTDB lineage: Bacteria > Bacillota > Clostridia > Oscillospirales > Acutalibacteraceae > CAG-177. The sequence continues at coordinate 179,872 of JAXJTD010000117.1, forward strand.
CGCTCGGCGGTGCAATTTTTGAAATTCTGGGACCTGTTACAAATGATGCAGAAGATATCAACAGTATGTCTGTTGTTATCAAAGTGACCTACGGCGAAAATACATTCTTGTTTACAGGTGATGCTGAAACAGATGAAGAAAAAGAAGTGGTTGACACAGGCGCTGATCTTGACTGTGATGTTTACCATGCAGGTCACCACGGTTCATACACCTCATCTTCAAAGGAGTTTCTCAGTGCGGTATCGCCCGAAATCTGCATCATCAGCTGTGGTGCCGATAACGATTACGGTCATCCTCATGATGCAGCCTTGAAGCGTATCAAAAAGCATACACAAGATATTTACAGAACGGATATCTGCGGCAGTATTGTTATAACAGGTGACGGTTCAACGCTTTCTGTTACATATGAAAATCAGTGAGGTGAAATCTATGTTTTACAGCATTGACAGAATTGTCGAAGAAGTTGCATTTTGTATCGGCGATGATGAGGAAATTCTTCTCTTGTCGGTTGACAGAATTGTCGGAAGTTATTGTGAAGGCAGTGTTATCACAGAAACAGACGACGGATTATATACTGTTGACTCAGAAGAAGAAATCAGGCGCAGAAGTGAGAATTTTGCTCTTGCCGAAAGTCTGTTTGATGAATAAATTTTAAACTTTAAAAAAATATGCAGGATTATTCATTTTGCTCTTGAATAATCCTGCTTTTTATTATATAATACAAAATATATGCTCAATATGGAGGAATATAACTTGCTGTCAGTTGAAAATACAAAATCCGTAGCTGTTCCGTTTGAAGAAATTGAGAAACAGCGTGAATATATGCAGCTTGTAAGAAACATAGTTGACAGTCAATTTTCAGAGTCTCCCAAGGCTTTTGTTCATACTTACGGATGTCAGGGAAATGTATCCGACGGTGAAAGACTTGAAGGCATGCTCGAAGAAATGGGCTATGAGCTTGTTAACGAACTTGAATGTGCAGACCTCGTGCTTTACAATACCTGTGCAATCCGTGAACATGCGGAAGACAGAGTTTTCGGTAATGTCGGTGCTCTTAAAAGTATGAAGTCAGCCAATAAGAATATGAAAATTCTTCTTTGCGGATGTATGATGCAGCAGGAACATGTTGCTCAGAAAATCAGGAAAAGTTATCCCTTTGTGGATATTGTTTTCGGTACCCATGTAATTCATAAACTCCCCGAATTTCTTTATATCAATCTGAGCAAAGGTAAAAAAGTGTGTGAAATTCCTGATGAAAAGGGGTTTATTGCGGAAGAACTTCCCGTTCACCGTGACAGCAACTTCAAAGCCTGGCTCCCCGTAATGTACGGCTGTAATAATTTTTGCAGCTACTGCATTGTGCCTTATGTCAGAGGCAGAGAACGAAGCAGAGATCCCGAGCTGATTGTTGCCGAAGCAAAACAGCTTGTGGAGCAGGGTTATAAAGAGATAACACTTCTTGGGCAGAATGTTAATTCATACGGCAAAAATCCTGATTATGGCTGCAATTTTTCGGAACTTCTGAGGCGTATAAATGCCATAGAGGGAGATTTCATAATCCGTTTTATGACATCCCATCCCAAGGATTGCACATATGAACTTCTTGATACAATGGCATCCTGCGAAAAGGTTGCAAAGCATCTTCATCTGCCTTTCCAGAGCGGCAGCAACAGGGTGCTTGATGCTATGAACAGACGGTATACCAGAGAAAAATATCTCGACCTTCTCACTTATGCATATTCAAAAATGCCTGAGCTTTCGGTTACAAGCGATGTCATCGTAGGTTTCCCCGGCGAGACTTATGAAGAATTCTGTGAAACCGTAAGCCTTGTTGAAGAAGCGAAGTTTACATCAATGTATACTTTCATTTTCTCGTCAAGAGAGGGGACTGTTGCATCAAAGATGCCCGACCCCGTCAGCAGAGAAGAAAAAGGCAAGTGGTTCAGAGAGCTTCTTGACGCTCAGGAAACAATTGCCGCAAAGCGTACTGCATCAATGGTTGGTAAGATATACAGGGTGCTTTGCGAAAGCGTAAGCAAAGGCGGCCTTATTGAAGGCAGAACACAGGGGAATATTATCATAGAGTTCCCTGCGGATAAATCTGTAATCGGAACTTTCAGAGAAGTTAAGGTTACCGAATCCCTCACCTGGATTTTAAAAGGTGAACTCATTTAGTTAATACGACGGTAAAACGTATTATAATAATTTTCACAGACAGGAGAAACAAAAATGGACGTAATTGCAAAAGCAAGAGAACTCGGCGCAGCCCTTCAGCAGGATGAGCGCTACACAAAGCTTATGGAAGCACAGAAGGCTAACGAAGAGGATACAGCTCTCAATGAGCTTATCGCAAGAATTCAGCTTGTTCAGATGTCATTCCAGCACGAAGCACAGAAGGAAGATAAGAACGAGCAGAAGCTTCAGGCTTACGATAAGGAATTCGGCGAAATCTATACTCAGATTATGGCTAATCCCAATATGCAGGCTTATGAAGCTGCAAGAGCTGAGATTGACAGCCTTATGCAGTATATCAACGGCATTTTCGCACTTTGCCTTCAGGGCGAAGACCCTGCAACCTGCGAGCCTCCCCAGGAGCATAACTGCGGCGGCGAATGCAGCTCATGCAGCGGTTGCCACTAAGTTTTGAATCAGCGGGGCTGAGTAAAATCAGCCCCGACGGGAATTTTTGAAAGGTATGGTAAATTCATGGCAGAGCTTACCCCGATGATGAAACAGTATTTCCAGATAAAGGAGAACTATCCCGACACAATTCTTATGTTCCGTCTGGGTGATTTCTATGAAATGTTCTTTGATGATGCAAAGAAGGTTTCTGCTGAACTTGACCTGGTGCTTACGGGCAGGGATTGCGGTCAGGAAGAACGTGCTCCTATGTGCGGAGTGCCTTTTCACAGCGCAGATTCTTATATTGCCCGCCTTGTTGCAAAAGGCTATAAGGTAGCTATCTGTGAACAGCTTGAAGATCCTGCGCTTGCCAAGGGTATTGTTAAGCGTGATGTAACGAGGGTGCTTACTCCTGGTACGGTAATTGAAAGTACAATGCTTGATGAAGGAAAGAATAATTTCCTTGCCTGCATCTTTGCTTCAAAACATGCAGTAGGTCTTTGCTTTGCCGATATTTCCACAGGCAGTGTTCATGTAACACAGTTTGAAAGAAAGAATTCACAGCGAAGAATTATAAATGAACTGGGCAGATTCAATCCCAGCGAAATTATAATTAATTCTGATGTTGTTGAGCTTACACAGGTGACTGACTTTGTCAAAACAAGGCTTCGCTCCTCTTGTGATATGCTTGATGATTCATGCTTTGACCTTTCAAAAGCTTCTGCAACAATTCTCAGACATTTTAATGTAACATCACTTTCTCAGCTTTCTCTTGACGGTGCCGACGGTGCGGTTTCTGCGTTGGGTGCCGTAATGGATTATCTTAGGGAGGTTCAGAAATCAGAGCTTGAGAATATCAGAAATATCGATTATTACGGCGAAGGCAGTTTTATGCGTCTTGATGTTTCGACCCTTCGTAATCTTGAAATTACCGAAACCATGCGAAACAGAGAAAAGCGCGGTTCACTTCTCTGGGTGCTTGATAAAGCAAAAACCTCAATGGGTAAACGTATGCTCAGAAGCTGGCTTGAACAGCCTTTGCTCAGCATAGCAAAAATAACAAAGCGTCACAATGCAGTTGATGAATTTGTGAATAATCCTTCTCTCAGGGATGATATAATTGAGTCTTTATCCGGTTGTCAGGACCTTGAAAGACTTATTACAAGAATTGCTTATTCAACCGCAAACGCAAGAGAACTGAAAGGTCTTTCGTCAACTCTTGCAAGACTTCCCGCAATAAAGGCTTACCTGTCTTCGTGTAAGAGCAGTCTTCTTGCTGAGCTTTGCGGTGATATTGTTCCCCTTGAAGAACTGGTTGAACTCATTGACGGTGCAATCATTGAAGAACCTCCGTTTTCTATAAGAGAGGGCGGAATGATTAAAGACGGCTTCAATACCGAACTTGATTCGCTTCGTGATATTCTTAATAACGGTAAGGGATATATTGCCGATATTCAGCTCCGTGAGCAGGAAAGAACAGGAATAAAGAAACTTAAAATCGGCTATAACCGTGTTTTCGGATACTACATTGAGGTTTCAAATTCATTCAAAGAGCTTGTTCCCGAAGATTACATAAGAAAGCAAACCCTCACAAACTGTGAAAGATTCATTACTCAGGAACTTAAAGAACTCGAATCAAAAGTTCTCGGTGCACAGGAAAGAATCGTTAAACTTGAATATGAAATCTTTGATACAGTAAGAAATAAAGCGGCAGAGCATCTTTTTGAAATTCAGAAAACAGCCGCCGCAGTTGCCGCAGTTGATGTGCTTTGTTCATTTGCCAGAGTGGCAAACGAAAATAATTATTGCTGTCCTTCAATGAATGCAAGTGACAGGGTTGTTATTACCGACGGACGTCATCCCGTTGTTGAAAAAGTTATTGATTTTCCTTTTGTGCCAAACGATACAGTGCTTGACTGCTCAGATAACCGATGTGCAATCATTACAGGCCCCAATATGGCAGGTAAATCAACCTTTATGCGTCAGGTTGCGCTTATATGCCTTATGGCGCAGGCGGGTAGTTTTGTTCCTGCACTCAGTGCAGAGCTTTGTGTTGTTGACGGTATATTTACAAGAATAGGTGCATCCGATGATCTTGCATCGGGTTCATCAACTTTTATGGTTGAAATGACCGAGGTTGCCGACATATTGAAAAATGCAACATCAAAGAGCCTTATCATCTTTGACGAAATCGGCAGAGGTACTTCCACGTTTGACGGTATGAGTATTGCAAGAGCAGTGCTTGAATATTCCGCAGACAAACGCAAACTTGGTGCAAAAACCCTTTTTGCAACTCATTATCACGAACTTACAGAACTTGAAAATTCGGTATCGGGTGTTAAAAATTACAGCATTGCCGTCAAAAAAAGAGGGGATGACATCACATTCCTTCGCCGTATTGTTTCTGGTTGTGCCGACGGCAGCTACGGTATTGAAGTTGCAAAGCTTGCAGGTGTTCCTTCGAGCGTTGTTGAGCGTGCAAAGATTGTGCTTAAAGAGCTTGAAGGTGAAGGCCTTAAAGTTCCCGTGCGTGTTGAGTCTGAACCTCAGTATGATATGCAGATGTCATTCGGTTCAACAAATGCCAACGATATTGTTGAAAAATTAAAAAAGATTGATGTTAATACACTTACACCCATTGAAGCAATGAGTGTTCTTTATGAGCTTGCAAAGCAGGCAAATACCTGATTGAAAAGGAGGCTTCGTTATGGCTAAAATCAATGTTCTTCCCAAGCATCTTGCTGAGCTTATTGCCGCCGGCGAGGTTGTAGAGCGCCCCGCATCTGTCGTAAAGGAGCTTCTTGAAAATTCAATCGACTCGGGTGCAGACAGTATTACCGTTGAAATAAAAAACGGCGGTATTTCTTACATAAGAATTACCGATAACGGCTGCGGAATTCTGCGTGAAGATATCCGTAACGCCTTTGTCAGTCACGCTACAAGCAAGATTTCAACAAGCGATGACCTTGAAAGCATATTCACTCTCGGTTTCCGTGGCGAAGCCCTTGCAAGCGTCAGTGCTGTTGCGAAGGTTGATGTTATGACCTGCGCCGCCGAAGACGAAATCGGCACAAGATATGTGATCGAATACGGCGAAGAAATTCTGCTTGATGATGCAGGCTGCCCCAAGGGCACAACAATAGTTGTCCGTGATTTATTTCGTAAAACTCCCGCAAGAATGAAGTTCCTTAAAAAGGATGTTACCGAAGCCAATGCGGTTGCAGGTGTTGTTGACAGAATTGCTCTTTCTCATCCTGAAATTTCATTCAGATTTATCAGAGAAGGCAAGCAGGTGCTTGTTACAAGCGGCAACGGTGATTTACTTACATGTATCCGTGAAATTTTCGGCAAGGATTTTTCTTCGGATTTAATTCCTGCCGAGTATTCGGGTAACGGTGTTGAAGTCAGCGGATATGTTTCAAAACCCGTTGCATCCCGTCCCAACCGTAATATGCAGTTCTTCTTCCTTAATAACCGTCTTATCAAGACAGGAACGGGAACTGCCGCACTCAGTGAGGGCTATAAAAACTCAATTATGGTGGGTAAATTTCCTTCTTGTGTGCTGAATATTAAAATTAATCCGTCCCTTGTTGACGTCAATGTTCATCCTGCTAAAACAGAAGTAAGGTTTTCTGACGAAAAAGCTGTTTTCAACGCAGTATTCTATGCCTGCAAAAATGCTCTTTCAAGAGGTGATACTCCCAAGCAGGTTCATAGAGTTGTTGCGGATTTTTATAAAGAACCTGAAAAGCCTGCTGAGCAGTTGAAAATAATTCAGCCTCCGAAACCTGCAAATGATTTCTGGCAGCATATTCCTGCAAAGCCTGTCGAATCTGCTCCTGTGTTCACCGAAACCGTGGTTAAACCTGTTGAGCAGGTTGCTGAAATAAAAACCGTTGAACCGAAGCGGTTCGTTGTTGCAAGTTCACCCGATCCGGAGCCGGTTGTTGAAGAAAAAACAGAAGATATTCTTTTGAAATCACCTTCTGTCTTACCGAAACCGGAACCCGTTGCAGTGCCTTGTGAAACAGAAAAAAAGAATTTTGAAGAAGAAGAATTTCATCTTATAGGTGAAGCATTCAAAACATATATTATGTGCGAATATAAGGGTAAAATGGTTATCATTGATAAGCACGCTGCCCACGAACGCATTATCTATGAAAAACTCAAACGGGAAAACGGAGAAAGAACACCTCAGCTTCTTCTTTTGCCCGTTACTGTTACTCTTTCAAAGGAAGAATATTCTGCGATACTTGATAATATAGGATTGCTGAAAGATGCTGGTTTTGATGCTGAGGATTTCGGCAACGGCTGTATAATTGTGAGAGAGTGTCCTATGGAGATTTCGGCAGATGATGTTCAGGATGTTATCTGTGAAATTGCAGGACGATTCGTTGAAAAAAAACAGGATGTTATGTTTGAAAAGCTTGATTGGATATTCCATTCCGTTGCTTGCAGAAGTGCAATCAAAGCAGGTAATTTTACGTCAAGACTTGAAATGGAAAGATTTGCAAAACAGCTTTTATCAATGCCTGATATCCGTTACTGTCCTCACGGCAGACCCGTACTTATAGAAATGACTAAAAGAGAGCTGGAGAAAAATTTTGGCAGAATCTAAAATCCCGATTATAGCAGTTGTAGGTCCCACGGCTTCGGGAAAAACTTCCCTTGCTGTTGAACTGTGCAAGCGTTACGGTGCAGAAGCAGTTTCGTGTGACTCAATGCAGATTTATAAAGGAATGGATATCGCAACCGCCAAACCCACCATAGAAGAAATGCAGGGTGTTCCCCATCATTTAATCGGTTTTGTCAATCCCGACGAACCGTTCAGTGTTGCAAAATACTGCGAGCTTGCGAAGGATGTTATATCCGATATAAACCGCAGAGGCAAAAAGACTGTTCTTGTCGGAGGAACAGGTCTATATTATTCCTCTTTGACCGATAACGTTGAATTTCTTCCTGATGAAACAGATTTTGAATACAGAGAGCATCTGAAAAAACGTGCGGAAACAGAGGGCGTTCAGGTTCTTCTTGATGAACTTCAAAGAGTTGATCCTGAGGCAGCGACGAGTCTGCATATAAATAATTCGGGAAGGATTATAAGGGCGTTGGAGATTTATCATACAACGGGTAAAACAAAAACAATGCAGAATGAACTTTCCCGCAAGAACCCTACTCCGTTCAAAACTGTTGCAATCTGCCTTGATGCAAGGAACCGTCAGTTCCTTTATGATCGAATAAACCGCAGAGTTGATATTATGCTTGAATCAGGGCTTCTCGATGAGGCAAAGCAGTTCTTTGATTCGCCTTTGGGTTCAACGGCCCGTCAGGCAATAGGGTATAAAGAACTGGATCCCTATTTTAAAGGCGAAAAAAGTCTTGATGATTGCATTGAAAATCTTAAAATGCAGACCAGACGCTACGCTAAGAGGCAATTGACATGGTTCAGGCGTGATGAAAGGATAAATTTTATTTACATTGATGACTATTCAAACGGTCAGGAACTTCTTGATGCTGTTTGTGAGGTTATAGAAAGGAGTGCGGATAATGAAGAATAAGGACAGGCTTCTTAAAGTGCTTGCTGTTCTTGCGGCAGTGGTAATAGTTATTTACTTTGCTGCGGAGATGTACGGCGTAGCCAATAAAGCCTTCACAACGCAGACGGTGTATGAGCAGACTGTGCTTGAAACTGTTGATGCGAAAATGTATATTATCCGCGACGAAACTCCGCTTTCCACAACGGCAACAGGAGTAACCGTACCCTTAGCTGATAATGGTGAAAGAGTGAGCAAAGGCAGTACTATTGCAGCTGTTTTCCCTTCGGAATCATCAGCTGAAAATTATGTTGAAGCTCAATCCCTTGAACAGAAGCTTGAGGCTTATAAAAAGATTGACGGTCAGTTAAAACTTGCAAATGTAGACCTCAACAAGCTTAACGGTGAAATCAGAAATGATTTTATTTCAATGTTGAATTCCGCTTACAATAATGATTTTTCATCTCTCGGTGAATTTAAACTTTCATTTGCTGAAAAACTTTCCAGAAAGCAGATTTCATTAGGCAACGAAGTTGACTGTAAATCGCAGATTGATGAACTTTCAAGCGAAATTTCTGCATTGCAATCTGCTTCAACTCCCACAGATATACTCACCGCACAGGAAGCGGGGTATTATGTCAGTAAGCTTGACGGGTATGAAAATCATCTGACAAGTGCAGATATTGACACTCTTACAAAAGAAATTCTTGAAGAAGCCTTCAAAGCCAAGAAAAACGATACTCCGGAAGGATCAATCGGCAAAATTATTGACGGTTACAACTGGTATATTGCAACCATTGTTGATTCTGCAAAGGTTTCGGAGCTTTCAAAAGGTTCTTCTGTAAAACTTATTCTTAACGATTCTGATAAAGATACGGTTAAAACTTATATTCACTCGGTTAAAGCTGTTGATAAAGACGAATCTCTTATTGTTTTCAGGTGTAACCTTATGAATGATTCGTTGGCAGAGCTCAGAATTGTTGACGGTAAGATTGTTGTCAATGATTATACCGGTCTTAAAGTCAGCAGAGATGCTGTCAGGCTTGATGAAGACGGTAATCAGGGTGTTTATGTACGCAGAGGAAATATAATTAATTTCAGAAGCGTTAACATTATTTATTCGGAAGATTCGTTTATTATAGCTTCAAAACCGTCAGCAGAAAGCGGAATTGAGCTTGAATATACTCATCTTAAACTATATGATGAGGTTATTATTTCGGGAAAGGAGCTAAGAGATGGAATGGTTATCGGATAACGAAAGATTTTTGACCATTGAGGAAAATCTGAAATATATTAATTCCGATATTTCGGAGTCCGCATTTAAATCGGGCAGAAACCCGGCGGATGTCAGACTTATGGCAGTTACCAAAACGGTAGAAAGCAAGTTTATAAACCATGCAATATCCTGCGGTGTCAATCTTATTGGTGAAAACAAAGTTCAGGAGCTTTTGCTAAAAGAACCGGAACTTAATCTTGACGGATGCAAGGCACATCTTATTGGTCACTTGCAGTCCAACAAAGTAAAAAAAATCGTGGGTCATGTTGATACGATTCAGTCTGTTGACTCTGTGTCAATTGCAAAGGAAATAGGTAAACGCTCTGTTGAATCGGGGATAATAACAAAAATTCTGCTGGAAGTCAATGCAGGATGCGAAGACAGTAAATTCGGTTTTTCAGCCGATGAGCTGTTTGAAAGAAGCTGTGAAATATCAGAAATTGACGGTATTTCAATAGACGGTTTGATGTGTGTTGCACCTATTTGCGAAAAAGAAGCCGAAATTCGTTCAATTTTTTCAAATATGCACCGTATGTTTATTGACATCGGAGCAAAAAAAATAGATAATATAAATATGAATGTTCTCTCAATGGGAATGTCGGGTGATTACAAATATGCAATCCTTGAAGGCGCAAATCTTGTAAGAGTCGGTTCTGCAATTTTTGGCGCCAGGATTTACAGATAATTAAGGAGGAATTACCAATGGGTTTAAAAGAAAAGCTTAAGAAGTTTATTAATGTTTCAGATGAGGATTATATCGAAGATACCGAGCCTGCTTATGAGGATGATTTTGATTATGAGCCTGCTCCTTCGGTGTCACGCCAGTCACAGCACGCAAGAACAGAAAGAACAACATCTTCAAACCAGGGTAATGTTGTGAATATCAATTCAACATCAAAGGCGTCGGCAGGTCAGCCCAAGCCCCATGTTGTATTCCAGAAGATTGACAGATTTGAAGAAGTAGGCGAGGTTGCCGATATTCTCAATGAAAAGAGAATTGTTATTCTTAATCTCGAAACATGTCCCAATGATGTTTCACAGAGAATTATTGATTTCCTTTACGGTGTTGCATATGCAAATCATGGCGACTTCAAAAAAGTTGCAGGCAGAGCATATATTATAACGCCTTACAATGTTCCCGTTTCAGGAGAGCTTCTTGATGAGCTCAGCGGTATGAGCGGCGATCAGCAGTATTAAGAAAGAGAAGGTGATTTGTTATGCTTAGAACAGAACAGATTTTAAACGCTAAATTCACACCCGTAAGCAAGGGTACATACAGCGCTGATGAGGTTGATGCATTTCTTAAAATAGTTGCAGAATCATATGATGCACTCAGCGGTGAAAAAACGGAACTTATTAAAAAAATCAGCATTCTTGCTGATAAAATTGAAAGTTACAGAAAAGATGAAGAAGCAATCAAGCTTTCTCTACTTGATGCTCACAGAATGGCAGAAACCATAAATAAAAATGCGCAGATCAAGTCCGATACACTTATCGGTGACGCCGAAACAAGAGCTCAGCTTATTGTTGACGGTGCTAACAGACAGTCTGCAAAGCTTGTGGATGAAGCAAGAGAAGAAGCAAAGAATCTTGTTGAAAATGCAAGAGCAGCGGTTAACTCACTTACCGAAAGAGCACAGACCGAAACAGATTCAACAATTTCAGCTGCAAAAGAAAAGGCAGAGCAGATTGTTGCGGATGCAACTGCCGAAAGTGAAAATATTATAGGTGAAAGCAAAAAAACTTATGAATATTATGTAGCTGAAATTGCAAGACTTAAAGCATCGGCAGAAGAATTCAAAACTGCTATGGCTTCACTTTGCAATGATCAGCTTGCATCACTTGAATCGGTTCCTGTAATTGAAGAAACTGCACCTGCATTTGTTCCTGCTGTTGAAGAATTTGCAGAAGAAATTGCTGTTGCAGAAGATGATGTAACAGATTACGAGGAAGTTGAAGAAACCGAATCAGAACTTCCTTTCACTCAGGATATTATGGCTGAAATTGAAAATGAAATTGCCGCTATTGAAGAAAATGATGCTGAGGAGATTGAAGCACCTGCCGATGAACTCAATGATGAAGCTGAGGAAGAACAGGTAATTTATGTTCCTGAAGAACCTGAAATCGCAGAAGAAGATTCTACCGAAGAAACAGGTGAGGCAGAGGTTGAAGATTTGTTCAGCCTTATTGATGAAATGAGCTTTGAAGATATCATCGCACCCAATTCCGTTGCAGCAAGTATTGACGATATCGTACCCGAGATTTCATCTGAACCCGAAACTGATGATGAAAGTGATGCTGTTTCGATTGAAGATGAAGACGAGCCTGTTGATGTGCCCGACGATGATGACGATGATGATTTCTTCGGTTTTAAAGTTGATCTCGACTCAATAACCGACGATGACGGTGATGATGACGGCGACACAGATGATATATCTTCACTTTTTGACTCTATGTTTGATGATTGATTTTTGAGAGGTTTTTATGTTTCAGGCAGTTTCATTAATTGCTATTGCAGTTCTTACCGCTGTTGATATTTTTACAAAGCATATTGCGGCAACTACAATCAAGACCGAAGGTCCCTTTGAATTTCTTTTCGGTGCATTTCAGTTCCGGTATGTTGAAAATACGGGTGCTGCTTTCAGTTCATTTTCTGATAACACACTGTTGCTTACGGTTATAACTGCTGTTATTCTTGCAGGCTGCCTGATTATACTTCTGTCAAAAAAAATCAGACCTCTTTTTATGAATATCTGTCTTTTGCTTATTGTTGCAGGCGGTATCGGTAATCTTATTGACCGGATTAAACTTGGTTATGTTATTGATTTTATCGAACCTCTTTTTATTGATTTTGCGGTTTTCAATTTTGCTGATTGCTGTATAACAGTTGGCGCGGTTATGATGATTGCATACGAAATATATGAGCTTGTATGCGAGCAAAAGAAAAAGGCTGAAAAAAATGGTTGAGCAGATTAAATCAATAGAATATAACGAGCCCGTTTCGTTTGTGATTGATGATGATATGAGTGGAGAAAGGGTTGATAAGCTTTTATCATTTGTTCTTTGCGATTATTCTCGTTCGTTCATACAGAATCTTTTAAATGACGGACTTGTATTCTGCAACGGTAAGAACATTTCGAAAAGCTTCAAGCCTAAACAGGGTGATGTTATATCATTCACTGTTCCCGAACCTAAGGAAATATCTCTCGAACCTGAGAATATTCCTCTTGATATTATTTATGAAGACGCAGATTTGCTGATTGTAAATAAACCGCGTGGTATGGTTGTTCATCCTGCTCCCGGAAATTATTCTTCAACTCTTGTTAATGCTCTTTTGTGGCATTGTAAAGGTAATTTATCGGGGATAAACGGCGTTATAAGACCGGGCATTGTTCATCGTATTGATAAAGACACAAGCGGTTTGCTTCTGGTTGCCAAAAATGATTCAGCTCATATTTCATTATCACAGCAGATAAGTGTTCATTCCCTTGACCGTGAGTACAGAGCTGTAATTCACGGCCATCTTAAAGATATTGAAGGTACTGTTGATGCACCCATAGGCAGAAATCCCAACGACAGAAAAAAGATGTGTGTAACAAATCAGAATTCCAAAAATGCTGTTACACATTATACTGTTCTTGAAGAATACAAAGATTTTTCTTTTGTTAAGCTGAAGCTTGAAACGGGCAGAACTCATCAGATCCGTGTTCATATGGCTTATTTGGGGCATCCCGTTGCCGGGGATCCTGTTTATGGTCCAAAGAACGGTGTGACCTCCCTTAACGGTCAATGTTTGCATGCCGGGCTTCTGGGGTTTATTCATCCGTCAAGCGGAGAACATATTATAAAAGAAGCACCGTTGCCTGAATATTTTACAGATTTTCTCAGGAGAATTAATAAAAATGGAAAATAAAAAATCGCTTTCCAAGTGGCTTATAGCCTCTGATATTGACGGAACGCTTAACAATAAAATCAGAAGGTTACCACGTCGCAACAAAGAGGCTATAAACAGATTTGTTTCACTTGGAGGCAGATTTACACTTGCTTCGGGGAGAAGCCCTTTGTCAATGAAAAAACATTTTGAACGGTTGCCGATAGACGGCACACCGGCTGTTGTTATAAACGGTGCAGGTCTTTATGATTTTAAGAATGATGAAATGATTTATTTCAGTTCAATGAGCGATGAAGGAATGAAACTCGCTGTTGAAGCTGCCAAAAAGTTTCCTGCTGTTGATGTAATTGTAGTTGCAAAGGATATAATTTACCTGACAGGTTTTGGCTGGTTCGGCAGATTTTTTGTTGCACCTGATAATCTCCCTCATAAGCATTATAAAAATATTGAAGATGTTCCCAAAGAAAACTGGGGCAAAGTTATATTTTCCGGAATTCCGTTTCATATATCAAAGGTAAAAAAGCATTTTGAATCCATGACAGATCCCGATCTTACTCTTATGTCGTCATCAGTCGCAAGTTTTGAAATACTTGCAAGGGATACCCATAAGGGCACAGCGCTTATGAAGCTTGCCGAAATATTGGGCATTGACAAATCTCATACAGGTGCAATCGGCGATTATTTTAATGATTTTGATATGCTTAAAACCGTTGGTGTTCCCGCCTGCTGCGGTCAGGCACCTGATGAATTGAAGGAAGTTTCGCAGTTTGTTTCCTGCCATTGCAATAAAGGGGCAGTTGCGGATTTCCTGGAATATATTGAGTCCAAGGAGCGATAAGCACCGAGGTCCTTTAAACCATAATTAATAGGAGGTGGCTGCAATGGATGCAGTTATCAGAAAGCAGTTGAAAATCAAGGCTTGCAAAGCAAGAATGGGAATTATTGAAGGTGTCTTCAATGCTAAGTCGGGTCATCCCGGCGGTTCACTTTCCTGCGTTGATATCGTTACCTATCTTTACTTTAATCATATGAATATTGACCCTCAGAATCCTCAGATGGAGGACAGAGACAGATTTGTTCTTTCAAAGGGTCACGCAGCACCTGCGCTTTATTCTGTTCTTGCGCACAGAGGTTTTTTCCCTGTTGAAGAACTCAAAACACTCAGAAAGAGCGATTCAATGCTTCAGGGTCACCCCAGCATGAAGTACACTGCCGGTGTTGATATGTGTACGGGTTCGCTCGGTCAGGGAATTTCAACCGCTTGCGGTATGGCTCTTGCTTCAAAGCTCAGCAACAAGAGCAACAGAATTTATACCGTTCTCGGCGACGGTGAAATCCAGGAAGGTCAGGTTTGGGAAGCCGCAATGTTTGCTTCTGCAAAGGGACTTGATAATCTTTGTGCTGTTGTTGATAATAACGGACTTCAGATTGACGGTAAAATTTCAGAGGTTAACTCACCTTATCCCATTGCTGAAAAATTCAAGTCTTTCGGTTGGAATGTAATTGAAATCTGTGCTCACAGCTTTGATGAGATTGATGCGGCATTCTGTGCTGCGGCAGAGTTCAAAGGTAAGCCCTCGGTGATTGTTGCAAACAGTGTTAAGGGCAAGGGCGTTTCATTTATGGAAGATCAGGTTTCATGGCACGGCACAGCTCCCAATGCGGAACAGTATGAGCAGGCTATGAGTGAACTTAACGCTGCACTTGCAGAGCTTGAAGCTTAAAGAAAGGATCGGTGAATTAAAATGGCTGATATTATTAAAACCGCAACCCGTGACGCATACGGAAAAGCTCTTGTTGAGCTTGGCGATATAAATGATAAGGTTGTTGTTCTTGATGCCGACCTTGCTGCGGCAACAAAAACAGGTATGTTTAAAAAGGCTCATCCCGAAAAATTCTTTGATTGCGGTATCGCAGAAGGTAATATGATGGGTGTAGCAGCCGGTCTTGCAGCTTCGGGTTATACAGTATTTGCAAGCACATTTGCTATGTTTGCCGCAGGCAGAGCATATGAGCAGGTAAGAAACTCAATTGCTTATCCTCACCTCAATGTTAAAATCGGCGCAACTCACGCAGGTATTTCCGTTGGTGAAGACGGTGCAAGCCATCAGTGCTGTGAGGATATTGCTCTTATGCGTGCAATTCCCGGCATGACTATTATTAATCCTGCCGATGATGTTGAAACGAGAGCTGCTGTTCTTGCTGCTGCAAATTATGACGGACCTGTTTATATGAGATTCGGTCGCCTTGCAGTACCCAGAATTTTTGATGAAGATTATAAATTTGAGTGGGGCAAGGCTGTTGTTCTCAAAGAAGGTACAGATGTTACCATTTGTGCAACCGGTCTTATGGTCGGAGAGGCTGTTGAAGCTCAGAAGATTCTTGCAGAGCAGGGAATCAGCGCTGAGGTTATCAATGTTCACACCATCAAGCCTCTTGATGCAGAAACAATTCTTGCATCCGCTGCAAAGACGGGAGCGATTGTTACAGCGGAAGAGCATAATATCATTGGCGGTCTTGGCAGTGCAGTAGCAGAAGCTGTTTGTGAAGGCGATAATCCCGTGCCTGTTGTAAGACTTGGTGTAAACGATGTATTTGGTAAATCAGGTCCTGCGGTTGAACTTCTTCATATTTACGGTCTTGATGCACAGAATATTGTTGAGAAGGCAAAGCAGGCAGTTTCAATGAAATAAATTTGATTTATTGGGCGGCTGCTCCTGACGGGGCAACCGCCTGTTTAAAAAGGGTCAGGTGCTGTTTTTGTATAATTCAGGGGAGAAAAAAATACCGTCGAAGGTAAAAACTATTATTGTATCAGTTGCGGCAATAATTGCGGTTGTTGCTGCTGTGATTATTATTGCCTGTGTTTCAGGTATGTCAAATCCTGCAAACAGCAGTATTACTGTTTATAAAACAGGCAGTATGACTGGTGTCAGAATAGATAATCTTGAAACGGTTGTTTCTGATTCTACTGCATCGGGTTTTAAGTGTGATGCAGAAAACGGCAGAGTTTTTTATACTGTTGAGTCATCTTATTCAGACGGACTCTATGACTTGTATTATATTGAAAAGAAACGCAGTGAAATCACTTCGCCTAAAATTATAGATATCGGTGTTTCCGGTGATTACAGTGTTGTTTCCGGTAAGTTGTATTATCTTAAAAAGAACTTTGGTGCAGGTGCCTTTGAAGGCACTGTTTGTAATATTGATAACAATGAAATCAAAACATTTTCAGGTAATGTTGAGTCAATATATGCTCTTGAAAAATCGGATACGGTTTATTTTGTGAAAATGCATTCAAGTAACCGAGTGCTGTATAAATATGAGGATGATACGGCGTCTGAAATATGCAGGGATCTTATGAATATCCGCTGTTATAATGACAGTGAAAATCCGCATATTTTTTATGAAAAAAAATCTCAGGTTCATAATGGAATGACAGAACTTTATATTATTAACTCAAACGGCGAAAATGAAATGATATGCGATAATGCTTATACTGTTATGTATGATAATTATTCCGCCGGCGGTAATTTGTATTATTTCACCTCGTCATCCGAAAGCATTTCATGGAGTTATGTTATTGCAGATAAGTATTCCGAAAGCGATAAAACGGTTGAAAAGCCAAAACGTACCGATTTTTTTGCATTTCTCGGTATATCATCGGAATATAACGAGGCTCTGAAACTTTATCAGGATAAACTTGTCAGGGATGAAATAAGAGCAGCTCTTAATGAATCTGTTGAAAACGGAGAATTCTCTGTTCCTGTTTTCAATGCGTTTGCCTATAACAGTAACGGTTCATTCAGAATTGCGGAAAATATAGACCCCAAAAATGTTTATACTGTTTCAGCTTACGGTGAACCGAAGATAGTTTTTGAAAGCACAGAGGTTCTTTCTTCTGATACAGATATGAGCACTCTTGTTGAAATTGCTCAGAGAAGTACTATGGCAGAGGTTATAAAGTACGCCAGAACGGTTGTGGCTGAAAGTGTCAAATCAAACGGTATGGCATATGCGGCATACGGAAGCAAAGGTTCGGTAATATATCCTCTTGAAGGGTACGATAAAACCAGAACATTGTTTTCTTTCTCACGTGACGGCAAACGTATTTTTGCGTTTGTCCGCGATACCCAGGGTGACAGATTAAGCCTTTATACCAACAGTATAGGTGATGAACTCAGACCGTCGGGAATAACGGGTGTTGATACAGGAATATCCGGTTACAGATTTTCAGACGAAGGTGTTATTTATCTTAAATCAGATATAAATAAGATAACCGGTGATGTATATTCATTCAACGGTGAAAAGAGTGTAAAGGTTTCAAATGCGGTTAATGCCTTTACAGTTGAAAATTTTGAAGACATAATTGTTTTGAAAAATAATGATGTGTCTTCCGCTGAACAGACGGCAGATTATTTTATCTGTATTGACGGAGAAGAAAATCTTATCGGCAGTGATATCATTGTTGAAAGCTTTAATTATACCGAAGAAGGTAAAGCGGCGTATATCACATCAGACGGAACACTTTGCATTTTCGGTAAAGGTAAAGCAGAACCCGTTTGTGAAAATGCAAGTCAGATTCTGCTTTTTGAATAAAAGGAAAGGGTACTGATATGAGTAAAGATAAAATATTAAAAAAATCCGCATTCGGAGGATTCAAAAAAGAAGATGTGCTTGATTATATAGAAAAGCTTCAACAAGAAATAGTTTCTCTTAAAAGAGATGCAAGCGACTGCACCGCATATAAAAGAGAAGCAGAAGCTTTGAAGTCATCCGTTGCAGATAAAGATAAAGCGGCAGAAAGTCTGAAAGCAGAGAATGATTCGTTGAAGGCTGAAAATGCATCTTATATTGAAAAAAATGCATCGCTGTCTCTTAAAGTCGAACAGCTTAATGCAATTCTTGAAAAGAGTAAAGAAGAAGCAGCTGAATATAAGGCAAAGTATGAAGAAATGTGTGATGAACATTCAAAAGTTACCGATGTAAGCAAGCTTGTATCGGAAGCCAAAGAGTCTGTTTTTAAAATTACTTCTGATGCTAAACGCTCGGTTGATTCTGTTCGTAATGATGTTTCAGCGGCAGCAGACAGACTTAAAACTGTTTGCGTTAATTTTGAGAGTTCGCTTTCTTCATTGAAATCAGGTACCGACGGATTACTTGAAACACTTTCCTCGGCTTCTGAAAAACTTGATTCTGTTGATATTAAGGAAGTATAAAATGGCTGAATACAACATAAATATAAATCAGATAAAGGAATATGCGTCTGTTCTTACAGCCGGTGACAGAGTTCTTCTCAGCGGAACGGTGTATACATCAAGAGATGCTGCCCATAAACGCATTTTTGAACTTCTTGACAGCGGTAAAGAATTACCGTATGACCTTTGCGGTGCCTGTGTTTATTTTGCAGGTCCTACACCTACTCCTCAGGGAATGGTAATCGGCAGTTGCGGTCCTACAACTTCGGGCAGAATGGATGTATATTCACCTCGTTTGCTTGATCTGGGTCTTGCAGCAATGATAGGTAAGGGTGAACGAAACAAAGAAGTTTGTGATGCTGTTATAAGAAATAAGGCTGTTTATTTCTGTGCAATCGGCGGTGCAGGTGCTCTTTATGCAAAACAGATAAAGAAATGTGAAGAAATTGCGTTTAAAGACCTTGGCTGTGAAAGCGTAAAGCGTCTTGAACTTGAAAATTTTCCTGTGATTGTGGGTATAGATTCAAGGGGCGGTAATTTATTTAAATAGGATTTATAAAGTGCTTTCTTATGAAGGCACTTTATTTTTTGAGAGGAGATTGTTGTTGAACTTTTCTGCAATCATAACTGTAATGATAACCCTGGCTGTTTCTTTTGTAAACGGTATGACCGATGCACCCAATGCTATTGTTTCCTGTGTTTCGACGGGTGCGGTCAGCCTGAAAAAAGCAGTTATAATTGCGTCTGTATCCGACTTTGCCGGCTCATTGGTTTTTGGTGTGTTCAACAGAAGAGTTGCTGAAACCGTTATAGAGATTGCATCGATTGATAAAGGTGGAGAAAAGGCACTTGTTGCTTTATCTGCGGCAATGTTTTGTGTTGTGTTGTGGGCTGTATCGGCATGGTATTTCGGTATTCCGACAAGTGAAAGTCACGCTTTGATATCTGCTGTTGCAGGTGCAGGTGTTGCTCTGAATAATTCTTTCAATTCGATAAATTTAAGTGCGTGGTCAAAAGTTTTTTCAGGTTTATTTGTTTCTGTTTTTATTGGTTTTGCTTCGGGTTATGTTGTTTCAAAGCTTACAACAATTTTCTTTATAAATGAAAGGATAAACCGTTTCTACGGTAAATGTCAGGTTGCTTCCGGTGCACTTATGTCATTTATGCACGGTGCTCAGGATTCGCAGAAATTTACGGGTATTATTTTACTTGCAATATCTTTTTCGGGATTGGATTTTAATGCAGATAGATCCCGATGGATATATGCTCTTTGCCCTTTGTTTATAGCCGCAGGCACGGCAATGGGTGGAGAAAGAATTATAAAAACAGTAGGCAGTAATATGATAAAAATGAATAATGCTCAGGGCTTTTCCTCTGATATTGCAGGAGCGTTATGTTTACTTATATCAACATTAATGGGTATGCCTGTCAGCACAACTCATACAAAAATCTCTGCGGTAATGGGTTCAGGTGTTGCGGACAATATAAAATCTCTGAATAAGAAAATAGCGGGTGAAATGGTCAGTGCTTGGCTTATAACATTTCCTGCCTGCGGTTTTATCAGTTGGTTCATTACTAAAATATCGCTTGATTTTATTCCATAATAAAAATCGGCTTGTAAAGGTTTTTAACCGATACAAGCCGATTTTTATACTTTTGATTTACTATTGAAAATTCTTACATACAAAAACGATATTACAACCGCAATTAATGTTCCGTATACGGCACCTGTTAAAAGATAACCGGATATAACTGCTGCAAGACAAGCGATTCCTTTGATGTTTTTGAAAATATTTTTCAGTTCACTCCATTTAACGCTGTTCCAGGCACCGACTATAATTATAACTGCACACGAATGAACGGGAATCCGTGCTATGAAATCCTTAAAAATAAATGCAAATAAGCCTGTGAGAATGGCGGCGGTGAAAGAAGAAACATAATTCTTTTTGTTAATTACCGACGGAATAAATCCGCAGGAAACAAAACCGAGAATTGCATTTGCAGTACCGCATAAAATATAATCTTTTTTATCAGCCGATGTTAAATATAAAGAATAAAATACAGTAAAATACAGTGCAAAGCCGCACATAATTCCGTTAAGAACAGCCGAAGGGTGAGATACGAGCGGTAAAATGAATGTGTCTTTATAATCTGTAAACGAAAATGCGCCGACCTCTTTTATGGCGGTAATCATATCAGACGGATTCAGCCAAAGGTTAAGCAATACGGTAACCGTCAGACCGAGAAATGATGCATTCAATATTTTGCATACATTTTTAAATTTCCTGGGAAAAGTTATCATTATAACCATTACAATTGTTCCGTAAAGTACTCCGCGCCAGTTGGGATGGAACCCGAGAGAAAGATATGACTCAATCATTGTTTTAGGTATTTCACCGGTTGCGCCGATTCCGAAATAATCGGTTGTGAAAAGAATGGTTACGGACAATGCGGTTGCAAGCATTGCAGAGGGTATGGCGGGAGAGCGGAAATATTCATTTATTTTTTTATATGCAGGTGCAGAAATAACCATCATTATTCCGCAGAAAATAACAGCCGCAGAAAGTGCAGACGGGCCATACACTTTAAATGTATAAACTGCAATCAGAAAAGATGTATAAACGGGCATCATTTTCTTTTGCTCAAATCCGGCAGATAATAAAATCGCAATACAGGCAAATATTACTCCGGCCATTGTTCCGATGCCTGCACAAACGCACATGCTCAGCACAAGGGGAAATATTCCCGTAAACCTTGAAATGGTATCCAGTGTAATATTTTTTATTTTGTTATTCAAAATACAGTACCTCATTTCAGAACTATGTGTAATAGTTTACATTAAAATTTACGAGTATACAAGCCTTTTGAAAAACTTTTTAATAAAGTATAGTAAAAAGTACAAAAATGTGATAAAATGAAAAAATCAAATCTTACGGAGCGTTTTATGAACAAAAATCGTGTCAAAAAAATAGCAACCTGGATTGTTGTTCCGCTTATGGCGGCAATATTCCTGCTTGATATAGCAACCGTTGTCATAGGGAATTCATATTGCAGGCGTTTTACCGTTACACAAGAAAAATTTGATTATTCCGATGGTGACGACAGAATTCATTTTCTTAACACTGCCAATTCGGACTCAATTCTTATTGAAAGTAACGGCCTTTACGCTTTGATTGATGCAGGTGAAGGAAACTCAAATCCCAGAAGAAAAACTGCATATAAAGGCTATGAGCAGGAAGTTATTGATTATGTAAAAAAGGTCTGCAAAAAGAGTGACGGCAGTGTTTATCTTGATTTTATTATGGGCACACATTGCCATTATGATCATATAGGATCATATCTTTCACTTATATCCGATAGCGAAATAGGAATAGGTAAAGCAATTTTTAAAGAATTTAATGATAAAATTGCGAAAAACTATGAAATTGAAAGATGGGAAATCGATAAGGTATACCAAAACATAATTGATGCACTCAACAAGAGAAATGTTGAGGTAATCAGTGATATATCCGATGAAGAATTTCTTTTCGGAGATTTTACTCTTCGCTTTGTAAATACGGTTACATCTGATGAGTTTGAAGGCAAAGGTGAAAACGCATCAAGTATAGGTGTTGTTGTGAGTAAGGGAAATAAAACAGCTTTCCTTGCTGCTGATATCACCGCCTCAACGGGTCTTGAAGATACTGTTGCTCCGTTGGTTGGAGATGTTGACTTGCTTAAAATAGGTCATCACGGCTATTACGGTTCATCATCAAAAAGCTTTCTTGAATCTCTTTCGCCTGAAATTGCTATTGTTACAAATCAGCTTGGCAAGGTGTATCCTAACGTAAAGTGGAATCTTACAATGTCAGCTAAGGTTCCGTTTTATGCCACATATGATAATAACGGAATTATTGCAACATTTGCAGACGATAAAATTATTCTGACAAACAATATACATTAAATATTTATTAAATCGGCAGTATTAAAATTGACAAAATAACATGTTTTTGTTAAAATGAAAAAACACGTGATTTTATGCCAGAGTTAAAATGAACGGGGAATTATATGAATTTAACTTGTTACGATTATCTTAAAGTTTGCGCAAAAAAGACGGGTGACTTTACCGCTGTTTATGCATTCGGAAGTAAAATAAAACTTTCAAAGCTTATCAGTGATATTGACGCCCTTGCGGCTTATTTTAATTCAATCGGTATCGTCAAAGGGGATTCGGTCACAATATTTTTGCCTAATGTTGTACATGCATTTACTACATTCTATTCACTCAATAAAATAGGTGTAATTGCAAATATTGTTCACCCTCTTACATCACCGGATGTTCTTAAAGAAAGCATTGAACTTACAAAATCAAAGGCGATTTTTATTCTTGATATTCTTGCTGCCAGATATGCCGATACTCTTAATGATCTTGATATACCTTGTATAATTTGTTCAAATTCAGATTACGTTGTTGCACCTGTTGTACCTGCATTCAGAATTTTTGAAAAAGTAAAGAGTAAAGGGCTTGACAACTTTAAGAATTCAGTTAAATATCTCAAAGCAATTTCAATCGGTTCAAGGAAAAGCTGTGTTGAATGTCATGACGGTTCAAAGGTTGCAGTTTATCTTCACGGCGGAGGAACCACGGGCAAAAGCAAAACTATAATGCTTTCAAGTGATAATCTCAACAATCTTGCCGAGAAACTGAATACGCTTGATATTCCTCATAAGGCAGGGGATGAATATTCACTTATGGTTCTGCCAATATTCCATGCATTTGGTCTTGGAATTGCTATGCATTTCCCTCTTACTCACGGCTTTACATCCATTCCTATGCCTCAGTTTAACGCAGAATCAGCAAACAAACATCTTAAAAAGCATAAGGTAACCTTCCTTCTGGGTGTTCCCAACATGTTTAAAAAGATGATGGAAGATAAGAATTTCGACGGTCCTCATCTTAAAAATCTCAGGCTTGTTTTCTGCGGCGGTGATGTCCTTCCTGAAAGACTTGTTAAGGAATTCAACAAAACCGTTGCCAAAAACGGCGGTAAAGGTAAGCTTTTCAGAGGTTACGGTCTTACAGAAGTATCATCTGTTTGTTCTGTTAATACCTATGAAAACAACAGAGAAGATTCAATAGGCAAGCCTCTCGGAGATATTGTTGTTCAGATATGGGATGAAATGAAGAATGAAGTTCCCGCTGGAACAACGGGGGAAATTGTTGTAAAAGGCGACACCGCAATGCTTGGCTACTTCAATGGCGATAACACGGTAATTAATGAAGGTGTTTACATTGACGCCAAAGGTAACAGATGGGTTCCTACGGGCGACCTTGGATATAAAGATTCTGACGGTTTCATTTTCTTCACAGGAAGAAAGAAACGTATGATTATTATATCGGGTTACAATGTATATCCCATTGATATTGAAAATGCTGTTTTACAGATTCCTTTTGTCAGTGAAGCCTGTGCGGTTCAGGGTTATCTGAAAAACAAGCCTTGTGTAAAGCTTTGTGTGACCCTTAACTGTGATATGAATAAGGATGAGGCCGCTGATAAGATTCAGGCATATTGCAAAAAGAATCTTGCCAGATTTTCTTGCCCCAGAAAAATTGAGGTTATGGACAGCTTTCCAAGAACAAAAATGGCAAAGATAGATTTTATGAAGCTTTCGGATTCATTTGACCCCAAAGCAAAATAAGAAAGGATAAACAAAAATGAGCAAACAGATTAGAGAAATTCAGCAGGGTGATGTTGTTGCCCTTATGAAAACAACAATGGGCGATATCAAAATCCTTCTTTTCCCCGATGCAGCACCCAAGACCGTTGAAAATTTCACAACCCACGCCAAAAACGGTTACTATAACGGAATTATTTTTCACAGAGTAATTCCTGATTTTATGATTCAGGGCGGCGATCCTACGGGCACAGGCAGAGGCGGCGAAAGCATCTGGGGCAGAAGCTTTGAGGATGAGTTCAGCGTGGATTATCATAACATCAGAGGTGCACTTTCAATGGCCAATGCAGGTCCTTCAACCAACGGAAGCCAGTTCTTTATTGTTCAGGCAAAGGAAGTTGATGCAGGTCTTCTTTCACAGATGGAACAGCTTTCAGACAGAGGCTTTCCCACAGAATGTGTTGAAGATTATAAGGCTCTCGGCGGTACACCCTGGCTTGATTTTAAGCACACTGTTTTCGGTCAGGTTGTTGAAGGTATGGATGTTGTTGATGCTATTGCAGGTGTCAAGACAGGTTATGCTGATAAACCCGTTGAAGATGTGGTTATTCTTGGCATTGATGTTGAAACAGTATAATTATTATGACAGCCACGGATTTTCTGTGGCTGTTTTACTTTTTTTATGCGGATTTTTATAAATGCAACCACAGGTTGACAAATAGTTGGTGGAAATCGATTGCTTGTATTGTTATAATTCTTGCAAGGAGGTAATTATTATGACTATCGGAAACCGTATCAGTACTTTGAGAAAACAAATGAAGTATTCTCAGGAATATGTTGCAGAAAAATTAGGTGTAAGCCGTCAGGCAGTTTCAAAATGGGAAAAGGATATTTCCAAACCTGATACAGACAATATAATTCAGCTTACAGAATTGTTTGGTACGAACATAGATTATATTTTAACAGGAAAAATCAATTACAATATCAGTGATAACTTTATAAAACGCAAAAAGTTTTCCCGCGAACAAAAAAGAAAAATCTTTATATGGATTTTGTCTGTCCTCGGATTCGTTATTACTGCCAGCATTATTCTTGTTATACATCTGTGTCCTGTAAATTGGGAAATAGGTGCTTGTAGGGGAGGTTATATTACAAGCATTTATGATTTATATTGTGATGAGTTAACTGATAAATTTGTTGACGGAATGGAATATGATAATGATAAGATTTTATGGGCTGAGCCTATCAAAGGAACACAGCAAGGTAAAGATAATGGCAGAAAATTATTTCTAGAGTTTGATGTTACATATGAACACGCTGATTACGGTGTAATAACAGAAAGAATACATTTTATTGGTACACGATATTGGATAAATAAATTCAGTTGGAGCGGAGCAATAATCGAAGGATAAACTAATCCCCACGGAACAAACCGTGGGGATTATGTGTTTATATTAGTGGTGGAAAAGTCTCATACCGGTGAAGCACATTACCATTCCGTGCTTATCGCAAGCACCGATAACATTGTCATCACGGATTGAACCGCCGGGCTCAGCAATGTAAGTTACACCGCTCTTTGCAGCTCTTTCAATGTTATCACCGAAGGGGAAGAATGCGTCGCTGCCCAGTGCAACACCCTTGATTGTTGCAAGGTATGCCTTCTGTTCTGCCTTTGTGAAAGGTTCGGGCTTCTCTGAGAAAAGTGTCTGCCATACTCCATCGGCAAGAACATCTTCGTATTCGTCAGAGATGTAAACGTCGATTGTGTTATCTCTGTCAGGTCTGCCGACTGTATCAAGGAAGGGGAGGTTGAGAACCTTTTCGTGCTGTCTGAGATGCCAGATGTCAGCTTTGTTTCCTGCGAGTCTTGTGCAGTGAATTCTTGACTGCTGACCTGCACCAACACCGATTGCCTGACCGTCAACTGCATAGCAAACTGAGTTTGACTGTGTGTATTTAAGAGTGATGAGTGAAATTATAAGGTCACGCTTTGCGCTTTCGGGCATTTCTTTGTTAGCTGTAACAATGTTTTCAAGAAGTGCATTGTTGATTTCAAAGTTGTTTCTGCCCTGCTCAAAAGTGATGCCGTAAACCTGCTTTGTTTCGATAGGCGCAGGAACAAAATTGGGGTCGATTTTTACGATATTGTAGTTGCCGTTTCTTTTGCTCTTGAGAATTTCAAGTGCTTCGGGTTCATATCCGGGAGCAATAACACCGTCTGAAACTTCTCTCTTGATAAGCTTTGCGGTTGTTACATCACAAACATCTGAAAGAGCAATCCAGTCACCGAATGAGCTCATACGGTCTGTGCCTCTTGCTCTTGCGTATGCAGTTGCAAGGGGAGATTCGTCAAGACCTTCAATATCATCAACAAAGCAGGCTTTTTTGAGAGTATCGCTCATTTTGATACCTACTGCTGCTGATGTGGGGCTTACGTGCTTGAATGATGTTGCAGCGGGCATACCGAGAGCTTCTTTAAGCTCCTTTACAAGTTGCCAGCTGTTGAATGCATCAAGGAAGTTAATGTAACCGGGTCTGCCGCTGAGAATCTCAATGGGGAGCTCTGTGCCGTCAGCCATATAAATCTTTGCAGGCTTCTGGTTGGGGTTACAGCCGTATTTAAGTTCAAATTCTTTCATCTTTATTCTCCTTATTTATTCTTGTTAATCATTCTGCTGTCATATTCGCCGCTTTCAAGGTCAACATAGCGAACATAAAGAGAAATCTTGTTGTTTTCGTTAAGATTTGCCCAGATGTCGTTTGTGAATTCATCGATATCATCGGGGATTGCTATTCTTTCAGGTTCACCTGTGAATGTGGGAATAGGATTACCGTCGTGATTATAAGTGTGAATGAAGTGTCCGAGACCTGCAAGAGGAGCATATGAGAATGTGTATCTGTTGCAGGCTGTACCGTTTTCATCGGCGCTTTTGAGGATGCTCATTTTGTAGGCGAAATCACCGTTTTCAAAAGTCATCATACCGCTGATACGGGGAGTGAAGTTGGGCATATCAGGTTCAAATTCTCTTGTTTCAAGAGCTTGTTCAAATGTTTTGCCCTCTTTGATAAAATCATAAATTGTATCTGTCTGATCACCGTTAGTAACAATGAGCTTGTTTTCGTACTGTCTTACAGGTGCATAGATAATGAGTGAAGGATCTTCAACTTTTGATGCATCAAAGGGATGAATGATTATTTCATTACCTTCTTTGATAAATACTCTGTTGCGGCTGTTTTCGCTTCTACCCATAATAAAATATGCGGTAACAGCCTTTTTGCCGTCTGCACTTTTACCGATAACAATGCCTCTGCCGACATATGTGTTATCCTTGATAAGCTGGCCCATGTTGTTGATTTCGTAAATGCCCATTTTCTTCATCCTTTCCAAAATAAATAGGGCAGCCCTATCCGAGATAAGACTGCCCAGACGGTCGGCTTTTAAACAGATTTTTTGCTCCTTTGCAGTGCTCTGCATAATTCCGTCAGTTACAAAAAACCCTTAAATTTTACATGTAAATTTTAACATTTAAAAATGTATTTGTCAATACGCTTAAATTCTGATTTTAGGTTTTTTCCACTTTCCGCTTGAAACAAAAATTATACCTACGATAATTGATGCCAGTGAAGCAAGACCGGTTGCAAGACCGATGCCGTTAAAACCGAGAGTGGTGTAATGCACAACAAGATACGCAAAGGGCACTCTTACCAGAATTGAACTGAAACAAGCGTTGAAAAGTGCGATGTTTGTGTATCCTGCACCGATTGCAAGACCGTTCATACAGAATACAAAAGGAACGAAAATATAATCAAGTGCAATAAATCTCAGATATCCTGCGCCTGTTGAAATTACATCGGGATTAGTGTCAAAAAGTGAAATGATCGGTTGCGGGAATAATTCAACAATTGCAAAAACAACGGCTGATATTGCAAATGCAATACCCATGCCTGTCAGCATTGTTTTCTTTGCTCTTTCGGTTTCACCGGCACCTATATTTTGACCTGCCATAGATGAAACCGCACTGCTCATTGCAAGAGCAGGAAGTATTGCAAAGGAGTTAACTTTGCCACCGATTCCCTGGCAAGCCGATGCAATATCTGCGTTGGGTAATGAATTAATTAGTGTAGTCAATGTAAGGAATGAGAAGGAAACCACAACCTGCTGAACCGATGAGGGCAAGCCGATTTTAAGAAGCATTTTGAGTTTTTCGGTATCAATTTTAAAATCAGTTTTCTTGAATCCTTCAAAGAAGTGATTTTTAAAAAGATATATCAGTGAAAGAATTACACTGAGCGCCTGAGCTCCGACAGTAGCGTAGGCAGCACCTGCGGCACCCATATTAAAAGGTCCTACAAGAATTATGTCACCGATTACATTCACTATTGTAGCAATAAGCACAAAATAAAGAGGTCTTTTTGAGTCACCCATGCCGCGGAGAATAGCACTTATAACATTGTATGCAAACATAAATATGAGACCTGACATACAAATGTTATAGTAATTTTCTGCGTCATTCATTGCCACCTCGGGAGTTTTCAGAATTTCAAGAAGCGTTGTTCCGAGAAGAAGCATTACAACTGTGCATATTACACTCAGGATCATATAGGTTGTAAAAAGTGTTCCGATTGATTTCTTTTGTTTATCAAACTTTTTTGCACCGCCGTACTGTGCAATCAGAACAGTGCCTCCGACAGCAAGACCAAGTGCGGCACCGGTAACAAGAATGTTAATCTGGCTGCCGATGTTTACTGCTGTTATTCCGACTGTTCCGTAGAGTCTGCCGACAATAATCATATCCGCAACAGAATAGAATGCTTGAAGAAGATTTGAAAGAAGAAACGGAATTGCAAATTTCATAAGCTGCTTTCCGACGCTTCCTTTTGTTAAGTCCTGTCTGAATTTATCTGCCATTTTAATTGTTCTCCTGCTTTTTGGGTTCTTTCATTGTAAGAGATATTCTCTTTTTGGTTGTTTCTACCGAAATTACCCATACGTTTACAACCTGTCCGACTTTGAGAACTTCGGAAGGATGTTTAATAAATTTGTTTGTGATTTGTGATATATGAACCAGACCGTCCTGATGAACACCGATATCGATAAAAGCGCCGAAGTCGGTAACGTTTCTTACGGTTCCTTTAAGCTCCATGCCGGGTCTGAGGTCATCAATATCCATGACATCTGTTCTGAGCATGGGAGGAGGAAGTTCATCTCTGGGGTCTCTTGCAGGCTGAATAAGCTCCTTGACAATGTCTTTAAGAGTGGGAACACCTATACCGAGTTTATCGGCAACTTTATCTTCGCCGAGAACTTCAACTTTTTCTTTGATTTCAGCAATTTTATCTGTTCCTATATCATCAACTGAGTAACAGAAAAGCTTGAGAAGTGCTTTTGCGGCTGCGTAGCTTTCGGGATGAACACCTGTATTATCAAGAGCATTTTTACTTTCGGGAACTCTGAGGAAACCTGCACACTGTTCAAACGCCTTTGCACCCAGTTTGGGAACTTTTTTGAGTTGTGAGCGTTCACTGAATTCGCCGTTTTCATCTCTGTAATCAACAATATTCTTTGCAACAGTTGAATTTATACCCGAAACTCTTGAGAGAAGGGGAGCAGATGCCGTATTAAGGTCAACACCTACGGAGTTAACCGCATCTTCAATAACACCGTCAAGTGCGGCATCAAGCTCTTTGGGAGGCATATCGTGCTGATACTGACCTACGCCGATTGCTTTGGGGTCTATTTTGACAAGCTCTGCAAGAGGATCCTGAAGACGTCTTGCGATTGATACGGCACTTCTGAGTGATACATCAAACTGAGGGAATTCTGCGGCGGCAAGCTTTGATGCGGAATAAACCGATGCACCTGCTTCGCTTACAACCATATATGAAACCTGAGCTTTGATTTCACGAAGAACCTCTGCGGCAAATATTTCTGTTTCTTTTGATGCTGTTCCGTTACCGATTGAAATACAGTTTACACCGTGCTTTGTAATAAGCTTTTTGATAAGCTCCTTTGCCTGGTTTCTCTGTGCTTCTGAATGTGTAACATAGATAACACCCGTATCAAGAACTTTACCTGTGGGAGCAACAACAGCAACTTTGCAACCTGTTCTGTAACCGGGGTCAAGACCGATAACAACTTTACCTTTTACGGGAGGAGCAAGAAGAAGTTCTTTGGTGTTGAGAGCAAAGACTTTGATTGCACTGGCGGCAGCGTTTTCCGTGAGCATATTCCTTATTTCACGCTCAATGGAAGGGTAAATCAGACGGTTGTATGCATCTTCACCGGCTTCACGGACTGCTTCGGTGGTGGGTGAGCCCTGAGGATTGAGAGTAACACTTGTAATAACATTGGCAGCTTTGACTGCGTCGATTGTTACGCTGACTTTAAGAAACTTTTCTTTTTCACCTCTGTCAATGGCAAGAACTCTGTGGCCAGCAATTTTATTGACGGGTTCGGAATATTCATAGTACATCGAATATACGCTGTCTGCGTTTTTGTCTGTTGCAGTTGTTGTAACCGTACCGATAACAGTAAAGAGATTACGGAGTCTTCTGCGGATATCTGCATCATCCGAAATGTTTTCGGCGATTATATCAAGTGCACCTTTCAGTGCATCTTCTGCTGATTCAACACCTTTTTCTGTATCAATATAGCTTTCGGCAAGTTCAATGGGGGAGAGAGATTCGGCGTTCTGTTCATAAATTGCATTTGCAAGGGGTTCAAGACCTTTTTCTCTTGCAACGGATGCTCTTGTTTTTCTTTTGGGTCTGAAAGGTCTGTAAATATCTTCAATTTCAGCAAGAGTTGCAGCTTTATCAAGTGCAGCTGAAATTTCATCTGTAAGTTTTTCCTGGGCTTCTATGGATGCGCGTACTTCTTCACGGCGCTTTTCAAGATTGCGAAGATATTCAAGTCTTTCTGAAAGCTCTCTGATGACCTGATCATCAAGAGTGCCGTGAGCTTCTTTTCTGTATCGTGCAATAAAGGGAATTGTATTACCCTCGTCAATAAGTTTTACTGTGTTTTCAACCTGCCATGTTTGCAGAGCAAACTGAGTTGTAAGTTGCTGAATAATATCCATTGGTATCTCCTTAGAAATTGTTTTTTATCTGTCTGATGTCTTTGCCTATGAACAGCAGAGAAACATAGTTGCCTATTATTCTTGAAGTTACACGCTGCGTATATTTTTCTTCAAGTTCTTTTTCGGTAAGGTTTGTGCTGATTATAACAGGTTTTGAACGGTTGATTCTTGTGTTAACAATATTATATATTGCGGCAACCGTGAACTGAGTTGAAAATTCCGAACCAAGATCATCGATTATAAGCAGATCGCAGTCAAGAATTTCTTTTTCTCTTTCACCTGTGTTTGAATAGCTGAATTTTTCTCTTTCAAGAGAAGAAAGAATGTTGTGTGCAGTATCATATATAACTCTGTACCCTTTTTCAGCTACAATATTTGCAATTGCAAGTGAAAGGTGTGTTTTGCCAAGACCAGTTGCACCGTGCATATACAGGCTTTCGGATTCTGTATCAAAATCTTCTGCATAGCATTTACAGTATTCAAGTATACTGTTCATCCTTTTACGTGGTGAAACTCCGAGTGAACTGTCAATCGGTTCAGGGTAATAGTTAATATCAAAATTCTCAAAACTGCATTTTTCACTGGGCGATACCGATGCAAGCTCTTTTTTGGCAAGCTCTTTCAGAAGCGCTTTGCGACACTCGCATACATATCCGCCTGAAAATCCTGTGTCGCTGCAAACAGAGCAGGTATAAGGAACTTCAAGATAATTTTCGGAATATCCGTTTTCTTTGAGCAGGTTTTTTATTGTTTCCTGAAATGAAAGGTTAAGCTGAGAAAGCTGTTCAATGTATTCTTTTGCATCGCTTCCCATACCGATGGCTTTTACAACATCAAGACCGGTTTGCGAAAGTTTTGATTCATATTCGGATATAACAGGGATTTTTTCGGTAACTTCAAGATGTCTTGCAAGCTGAATTCGTTGTGCTTTGTTACGTCTGGATTCAAGAATCTGAGCTGCTTTTGAAAGGGTTGATTTGCTGTAACTCATTTCTTTTTCTTCCTTTCATATTTTAATTCCGAATGAAGTGACTGCTCTTTGAATTTATCAAGGTCATAAGAGGCAGCATCGGTAGACACTGTTTTTGAGGGCTTGTTTTTTGCTTTTTGGAATTCTTTCTCGCCGTTTTCAATATCTTCGTGGGTTTTATATCCTTTCTGATACCAGTTTGTCAGAACTTTATTCATATAATTCAGATTGAATTTGCCTGTGTTTTCAACCATTGCTTCATATGCCATAAGAATAATATCGACTTTGTATTTGAATTCTTCGCTCCAACGGCGGACAATATCCATCTGCTTTGTTGTCGGTCTTGTGTTTGTGATTCCTGCGGCTTTTGAAAACTCAGTCCACAGCGTCTGAGTGTTTCTCAGAGCTTCAATTTGTTCTGCGGCTTTATCTATCGTATCAATTTCACGAAGTCCCCAGTCTTTGCCGACCGCCTGAATATAGCTGTAATTTGTTTTGCCTATGGATACGCAGTAATCAATCATCATAAATATTACTTCGGTGGGAAGACCGTAATGATCGTGAATCAGCAGAAGAGTGCACTGTCCGTCATATCCGATGGTTTTGCCCATTTTCATTTGTGCTTCATTAAACAGATGGCCGATTTCAGGCGATTCTTCAAGTCTTGTAAGAATTTCTGCGCTTGAAGGCTTGGAAGGAACGACAGCTTCGGTGTTTATCATTTTTTTATCAACGTTTGAATCATCGTTTGTTTTTATTGTTGATTCTGATTCTGCTGATGTTGTGCTTTTATTTGCAGGTTCGGTATATGTATTGTCATTTCCGCTGAGTATACCGTTTTCAACCCAATATTGAAGATAATCGGTTGCGTCGTCTTTTGTGATTTTCAACGCTTTACACATTTCATTCAAATCCGGATTATCGGGTGTGTTGCGAAGAATCCACAGCAAAACTTTAAGCTGATGCCCGTTAGCAAGCCGTATATGTTTGTCAACTATATCGGAAGGAACGGCGAATATTGATCTGAATACAGCGGGATTTACAGAATAACTCATCATACTACTCCATCTTTATTATTAAAACATTACATTATTATACACTATCCGCGATGAAAAACAAACATAATTTTTCTAAAAAAAGCAACTTCGTGGAAAGTTCTATATTATAATGTAATTAATCACAAGATATTGTGGATATATTTCATACTTTTAACAATCTGTTTGTCAAAAGTAACAAATGAAAAAGAGACTGCCGGAAAGCAGTCTCTTAATCATTCTGTTTTAATCAAACGGCTCTTGTAACCTTACCTGAGCGAAGGCAACGTGTGCAAGCGTATACTCTCTTGGGAGTACCGTTAACAACGGCCTTAACTCTCTTAACGTTGGGCTTCCATGTTCTGTTTGAACGTCTGTGTGAGTGAGAAACCTTGATGCCGAATGCAACGTCTTTACCGCAGTATTCGCATTTTGCCATGTGACACAACCTCCTTTTTAGTCATTAACAGATGATATATTAACAGACTTTTAAAGAAAATGCAAGCTTTTTTTTATTTTTTTGCAAAGATATTTGAAAAATAAATATTTTTGAAAAAAGTATTGCATTTTTTGTAAATATGTTATACAATACTGATAGAACATTTGTTTGATTTACTGCGGAGGTAGAAAAATGGCAGATAAAAAGAAGGCACTTGAAACTGCGCTTGCGCAAATTGAAAA
The DNA here is from genome assembly GCA_036309745.1 of Acutalibacteraceae bacterium. GTDB lineage: Bacteria > Bacillota > Clostridia > Oscillospirales > Acutalibacteraceae > CAG-177. Next base: position 213,816 of record JAXJTD010000117.1, read on the forward strand.
GGCTTACGGTAAAGGTACTATAATGCGTCTTGGTGAAAACAGCGGTATGAATGTTGAGGCAATTTCAACAGGATCAATTACTCTTGATGCCGCAACGGGTATAGGCGGACTTCCCAAGGGCAGAATTATTGAAATATACGGTCCCGAGTCATCAGGTAAAACTACTCTTGCACTTTCTGTTGTTGCACAGGCACAGAAAAACGGGGGAGAGGCAGCTTTCATCGATGCAGAACATGCTCTTGATCCTGCCTATGCTTCAAATCTCGGTGTAGATGTTGATGCACTTCTTGTATCTCAGCCTGACAACGGTGAGCAGGCGCTCGAAATTGCAGAGGCACTTGTTCGTTCAGGTGCACTTGACGTGGTTGTAATCGACTCGGTTGCGGCTCTCGTTCCCCGTTCTGAAATTGAAGGTGAAATGGGCGATTCGCACGTTGGTGCACACGCAAGACTTATGTCTCAGGCTCTCAGAAAGATTGCAGGTGCTGTTGCAAAATCAAACACTATTATTATTTTTATTAACCAACTTCGTGAGAAGGTGGGTGTTGTATACGGCAATCCCGAGGTTACAACCGGCGGCAGAGCTCTTAAATTCTATGCTACAATGCGTATTGATGTTCGTCGTACAGAGTCACTTAAAGGCTCAGGCAGTGAGGTTGTGGGCAACAGAACAAGATGCAAAATTGTAAAAAATAAAGTTGCTCCTCCTTTCAAGGATGCAGAATTTGATATTATGTATGGCAGAGGTATCTCCAAGGAAGGTGAAATGGTTGATATCGGCGTTAAATACAATGTAATCCAGAAGAGCGGTGCATGGTTCTCATATGGTGATATGCGTCTTGGTCAGGGCAGGGATAATGTAAAGGAACTTTTCATTTCAAATCCTGAACTTGCTGAGGAAATTGAAAAGAAAATCGTTGTCGCAATGGCTGAGGCAAATGAAGCATCAAAGGTTGTAAGAAGACCCAGACCCGTTGCGCCTCCTCCGCCCGCTCCGGAACCCACAACCAAAGCAAGTGCAAGAGCAAAGCTTGATATCGTAGTGGATGATGACGAATAATTTATGAAAATATCTGTCTCCAAAGGAAAACAGAATAAAATCCATATTTCCTGTGACGGTGAATATATGTTTACGGTTGATGCTGAATATTGGTTCAGCAGTCCGTATCACGGCAGAGAATTTATTGAAGATAATGAGGAGTTGACAGCCTTTTATGAGGCTGTCGGCTCCCGCTGTGCTTTCATTGCAGGCCTTCACCTTCTGTCTTATCGTGACCATAGTTCAAAGGAGCTTGTTACAAAGCTTGTTCAGAAAGGTCATAAGCGTGAATATTCCGAATCTGCGGTTGAAAAGCTTTCTGAATACGGCTATGTTAATGATGAGCGTTATGCTTTGTATCTTGCATCTTCTTTGCTGGAACGTAAAGGGATGAACTCGAATGCAATCAGAAGCGAGCTTCTTCGTAAAGGGATTTCAAGAGAAATTTCAGATAATGTTGTCGAATCACTTGACATTGACCCTGTTTTACGTATTATAGACTTATTGAATACAAAATATTCCCGTAAAATATCCGATGAAAAAGGTGTTAAAAGAACGGTTGCATCGTTGCAGCGTCTCGGTTACAAATGGTCGGATATCAACACTGCTTTCCGCAGATTGGAAATAGAAACGGAGGATACGGATGATGTATAAAATCGGAATGATTTCTCTCGGCTGCCCCAAAAATCAGGTTGATGCCGAAAGAATGCTTGCTCAGCTTGACGGTAACGGTTTTACAATAGCGGATTGTTATGAAGGCGTTGATGCTGTTATAATCAACACCTGCGGCTTCATTGATGCTGCAAAACAGGAGGCTATTGAAAATATTCTTGAAATGGCTCAGCTTAAAGAAGAAGGTACGGTCAAAAAGATTATTGTTACAGGATGCCTTGCTCAGCGTTATAAAGATGAGATTTTCTCTGAAATGCCCGAGGTTGATGCCGTTTTGGGTATCGGCTCAAACGGCGATATCGCAGAACTTATAAAGAATGTAATTGAGGGTGAAAATGTTTATAAAATGCCCGATAATGAGCTTCTTCCTTTAACGGGGGAAAGGCTTCTTACTACACCTGAATATTGGTCATATCTTAAAATCGCCGACGGTTGTTCCAACAGGTGCACATATTGTGCTATTCCCTCAATCAGAGGAAATTACAGAAGCGTTGAATTTGAAACACTTATCGAAGAAGCAAAGCAACTGGCTGCTGCGGGAACAAAAGAGCTTGTCCTTATTGCTCAGGACACAACAAATTACGGTGCAGATCTTTACGGAAGAATCCGTCTGCCTGAATTGCTTGATGCACTTTGTGAAATTGAAGGTATTGAATGGATAAGAATGCTTTATTGTTATCCTGACAAGATTACCGATGAACTTCTTGAAACTATGGCAAGACAGCCTAAGGTTCTTCATTATATTGATCTTCCGCTTCAACATGCTGACGATAATATTCTTAAAGCTATGAACAGAAGAGGTGACAGTGCATATCTCAGGCAGACCATCGGCAGAATCCGTGAAGCAATGCCCGATGCCGTTATCCGTACAACATTTATAGTCGGTTTCCCGGGTGAAGGTGAAGAAGAATTTGAAAACCTTGCTGAGTTTGTGAATGAGATTGAATTTGACCGCCTTGGTTGTTTTGAATTTTCACCTCAGGAGGGTACGCCTGCTTTTGATATGGAAGATAATGTTGACAGTGATACCAAGCTCCGCAGAGGAGAAATTATTATGCAGGATCAGCTTGAAATTGTTACCCTGAAAAATACTGAACGAATTGGTAAAACATACAGGGTTCTTGTTGAGGATTATGACAGATACAGCGACAGTTACAGCGGCAGAACATATATGGATGCACCTGAAATTGACGGTACTGTATCATTTACGAGTGAAAATGACTATGAACCCGGTGATTTTGCTGATATCGAGATTATAGGAATAAATGATTACGATTTAATAGGAAAAGATGTAAATTAAGGAGTTATTATGAATTTACCCAATAAACTTACGGTTCTGAGAATTATTCTCACTCCTTTCTATCTTGCTGCAATGCTTATTGAGTTTGATTATCATTTTCTTGTTGCGGCAATTATATTTATTGCAGCTTCGGTGACAGATTATCTTGACGGTAAAATTGCCAGAAAAAATAATCTTGTAACAACTTTCGGTAAGCTTTGCGACCCTGTTGCAGATAAAATGCTTACCACAGCAGCACTTCTTGCATTTATGCATTTTGAGCTTTGCAACATCTGGATTGTTATGGTTGTTCTCACAAGAGAATTTCTTGTTACTTCATTCCGCCTTGTTGCTTCGGCTCAGGGAATTGTTATTCCGGCAGGGATTTTGGGTAAGCTTAAAACAGTAAGTCAGATGGTGTTTTCAATTGTTATAATGCTGTTTATCCATTTTGCACCGGTTGTTGGTGTTGAGTTTGGCACAGTTTCACTTGTATCAAATATTTTTATGTCAATATCAGCGGTGCTGACTGTCATTTCAGGTATCAAATATATGGCTGACGGCAAAAAAATAATTGACTTTTCAATGTGAATAACATATAATACCGATGATAGATTAAATGCAATCGGCGGGTAGAGTAACCGACTCAATGTATAACAGAGAGGAAGCAGGCAGCTGAAAATGCTTCTTATACACGTCTGGTGAAGTGCGCCCGACGGCACACAGGGGGAATTTACAGTATCTCTGTGCGTATGGCTGCGTTAAAGCTTTTTGAGTTATAAGTTGGAGTGGAACCGCGTATTAACGCCTCCGTAGTCTTTCGGGACTGCGGAGTTTTTTATTTATAAGGTGTGATGTAATGTTAAAACAGCTCAGGGAAGATATTGCCTGTGTCAAGGACAGAGACCCTGCGGCAAGATCTGCACTTGAAATATTATTGCTTTATCCCGGTTTGAAGGCAATAAGAATGCACAGACTTGCCAACAGATTCTACAGAAAAAAGATGTATTTTGCCGCTCGCTGGATCTCACAAAGAGCATCTAAAAAGACAGGTGTGGAAATACATCCTGCTGTTCAGATCGGAAAGCGCTTTTTCATTGACCATGGAACGGGTGTTGTTATCGGTGAAACAACTGTTATCGGCGATGATGTTACTATTTACCAGGGTGTAACTCTTGGTGGTACAGGTAAAGATACCGGCAAAAGGCATCCCACAATCGGAAACAATGTTATGATCGGTGCAGGTGCAAAGGTTCTCGGTCCGCTTAATATTGGTGATAATTCAAAAATAGCGTCAGGTGCGGTTGTTTTGAATGATATTCCGCCTGATTCAACTGCTGTCGGTGTTCCGGCAAGAGTTGTAAAACGCGAAGGTATGAGGGTTGATGACCTTGATCAGGTTCATATTCCTGACCCTGTTGCTCAGGAAATAGCAAGGCTTGAAAATGAAATAAATGAATTGAAAAAACAAATTGACTCGGAGGGTAAATAAATGAGAATTTTCAACACACTCACAAGAGAAAAAGAAGAGTTCAGACCTATCAAAGAAGGCGAAGTTAAGATTTATGCCTGCGGTCCCACCGTATATAATTTCATCCACATCGGTAATGCCCGTCCCATTTGCGTTTTTGATGTTCTGAGAAGATACTTTGAATACAGGGGCTACAATGTAACCTTTGTTCAGAATTTTACGGATATTGATGATAAAATTATCAAGCGTGCAAATGAAGAAGGTTCGACTTTTGCCGAGGTATCAGAAAAATATATTGAGGAATTCTGGACCGATGCAAAGGGTCTTAATTTCAGACCTGCAACAATTCATCCCAAGGCAACGGAAAACATCGGAAAGATTATTGAAATTGTTCAGGGTCTTATTGATAACGGTCACGCATATGAAGTTGACGGTGACGTTTATTTCAGCCCTTCAACTTTCAATGAATACGGTAAGCTTTCTCATCAGCCTCTTGAAGAACTTGAAGCAGGCGCAAGAATTATGGTCGGCGATATAAAGAAAAATCCTATGGACTTTGCGCTGTGGAAATCAGCAAAGCCCGGTGAACCTTATTGGGAGTCTCCTTGGGGCAAGGGCAGACCCGGCTGGCATATTGAATGTTCTGCAATGGTTTGCAGATATCTCGGCGAAAGCATTGATATTCATTGCGGCGGTCAGGATCTTATTTTCCCACATCATGAAAATGAAATCGCACAGAGTGAGTGCTTCACGGGCAAATCTTTTGCTAATTATTGGATGCATAACGGCTATATCAATGTTGATAATGTTAAAATGTCAAAATCACTTGGTAATTTTAAAACCGTTCGTGATGTAGCAAATGTTTACGGCTACGAGCCTATCCGTTACCTTATGATTTCATCGTCATACAGAAGCCCCATCAATTACAGCATCGATATCATTGAACAGTGCAAAGCTTCCCTTGCAAGACTTTACACCTGCCGTGACAGCCTTGATTTTGAAATCAAAAATGCAGGTGACGGAGAACTTTCTGCCGAAATCAAAGAACAGCTTGACAAGAGAGTTGCACAGTTTATTGAGGCTATGGACGATGACCTTAACACCGCTGACGGTATTGCCGCAGTGTTTGAGCTTGTAAGGGACATCAATTCACTTGTTATAGGTAAAGGCGGTTCAAAGGCTACTGCTGAATATGCTGCAAAGATTTTTGATGAACTTACAGGTGTTCTCGGTCTTGTTTATAACCGCAAAACCGAAACTCTTGACGAAGACATCGATGCAATGATTGAGGCAAGAACCGAAGCAAGAAAGAACAAAAATTGGGCTGAGGCAGACAGAATCAGAGATGAACTTAAAGCTATGGGCATTGTTCTTGAAGACACAGCTCAGGGTGTTAAGTGGCACAGAGAATAACTTTATAAAGCAAATTGCCGTATCAATTTCGTATTGATACGGCTTAATTTGTGAATAACATAAAATTTTGATATATAATAAAAATAATTAAAATTATACTTGCAATTTTATCCGTGTTGTGATATAATTCCAAGGCAAATCACACGCAAGGCTATTTTTATTATGAGTGCGGAGCTGAAATCCGTTGTAATATCAGGCTTTGCGGCGGTTCGTATCTGACATTAGATACAAAATTTAACTTAGGAGGAAAAACAAATGTCAGTAGTATCAATGAAGCAATTGCTTGAAGCAGGTGTTCATTTCGGACACCAGACCAGAAGATGGAATCCCAAAATGGCTGAGTACATCTTCACAGAACGTAACGGCATCTACATCATCGACCTTCAGAAGACAGTTAAGAAGCTCGAAGAAGCCTACATGTTCATCCGTGAAATCGCTGCAGACGGCGGCGAAGTACTTTTTGTAGGTACAAAGAAGCAGGCTCAGGATTCAGTTAAGGAAGAAGCAATCCGTTGCGGTATGCCTTTCGTAAATGCACGTTGGCTCGGCGGTATGCTCACAAACTTCAACACAATCCAGAAGAGAATCAAGAGACTTGCACAGCTCAAGGCTATGGAAGCTGACGGTACTTTCGATCTTCTTCCCAAGAAGGAAGTTACAAAGCTCAACCTTGAAATTGAAAAGCTCGAAAAGTTCATGGGCGGCATCACAGAAATGAAGAAGCAGCCCGCAGCTATGTTTATAGTAGACCCCCGCAAAGAAAGAATCGCTGTTCTTGAAGCAAAGAAGCTCGGTATCCCCATCGTTGCTATCGTAGACACAAACTGCGATCCCGATGAAGTTGATTACGTAATCCCCGGCAACGACGACGCTATCCGCGCTGTTAAGCTTATTGCAGGCGCAATGGCTGATGCAGTTATCGAAGGCAGACAGGGCGAGCAGTCAGCTCCTGAAGCAGCAGAAGCATCAGAGGAGGAATAATACAATGGCAGCATTTACAGCTAAAGACGTTCAGGCTCTCAGAGAAAAGACAAACGTTGGTATGATGGATTGCAAAAAGGCACTCACAGAAGCTGACGGTGATATGGATAAAGCAATAGAAATCCTTCGTGAGAAGGGTCTTGCAACAGCAGCAAAGAAGGCAAGCAGAGTTGCAGCAGAAGGTGTTATCGGTCTTTACTCAGACGGTACAGCATCAGCTCTTGTTGAGCTTAACTGCGAAACAGACTTCGTTGGCAACGGTCCCGAATTTAAAGCTCTTGCAAACCAGATTGCTAAGACTGTTGTTGAAGCTAAGCCTGCTGATCTTGATGCACTTCTTGCAACAACAATTTCAGAAGGCAGTATTTCAGTTGCAGATGCAATTCAGGAGCTCTTCCTTAAAATTCGTGAAAACCTTAAGCTTCGCCGTTTTGTACTTGTTGATGGTACAGCAGTTTCATACATCCACGGCGGCGGTTCAGTTGGCGTACTTGTAAGCTTTGATACAAACGCCGCTGATAACGATGAGTTTGTTGCTATGGGTAAGAATATTGCAATGCAGGTTGCAGCTATGAGCCCCGAATATCTCAGCAAGGAAGATATTTCAGCAGACGAGCTTGCTAAGATGAAGTCAATTACAATTGACAGTTCACTCAACAAGCCCGAGTCACTTCCCAAGCCCATTCTCAGAAAGCTCTTTGATAAGGCTGTCAGCGAGAAGCTTTTCAGTGATGAAGATATCGCTGCTTATGAAGAGCAGAAGAATAATAACTTCCTTTTCAACTTCCTTTCAAAGGAAGCAGTTGCAACTCTTGCACAGCTTGCAGTAGCAGGTAAAGAGGAGTTTGTTAACGATAAGATTTTTGCAGGCGCAGTTGAAGGCCGTATCAAGAAGCAGCTTAAAGAAATCTGCCTTCTTGACCAGACCTTTGTTCGTTCAGACCTCTTTGATGGCACAGTAGCAGGATATGTTGCTGATGTTGCTAAGAAGCTTGGTGCTGATATCAAGGTTACAGGTTTTGTACGTCTTGCAAAGGGTGAAGGTATCGAAAAGAAAGAAGATAACTTCGCAGCAGAAGTTGCAAGCATGATGAACAACTAATCAAATAATTTTACGGCTGTTACCGAAAGGTAGCGGCCGTTTTTTTATGTATTTTTTTGTGCATTTTGTAAATACTGTTATTACCAAACAGTAAAGGAGAATCAAAATGGCAAATCTTACTGCAAAAGAACTTTCAGCTATCGAGGATCAGCTTAACTGTGAACAGATGCTCATAAAAAAATATAAAGCATATGCTCAGGTTGCAACAGACCCTCAGATCAAATCAACCTGCGAACAGCTTGCTAACCAGCACAAGCAGCATTATAACACGCTTATGGGTCACTTATATTAACGGGGGATTATACTATGATGAATATGGATGCAAGCTTCACCGATAAAGAGATTATGGATGATATTCTTTCATCGCAGAAGCATATTACCGATGTTTATAACACTTTTTCAAATGAATGCACAAATCAGCAGCTTCAGACCGATATGCTCAACATCCTTAAAGAGGAGCATACCATTCAGTTCAGTGTTTTCGGTGAAATGCAGAAAAGAGGCTGGTACAGCCCTTCTGCCGCAGAAGCACAGATGATTGATCAGACAAAAACAAAATACGAGAATATGGCTTCTCAGCTCTGATTGAAGGCGGCATCGGCTTTTTGCAGATGCCGCTGTATTTTTATATAAAATTTTAATAAAAATTTTTAAAAAGGGTTGGAAAATTATCGGATATGCTTTATAATAACATTAATATGGGTTTGTGCGTGAAGATTAACCCGTAATATAAGGAGAATGTTATGAGCAGTAAATATTCCGTTTCTCTAGAAAAGGTTGTAAAAGACCTTTCGTTTCAGGTTATTTATTCACCGAAAGATATTGCTGATATTTATATTACCGCTCAGGATGTTAACCGTCCCGGACTTATCCTTACAGGTTTTGAAGATTATTTTGACCCTGCAAGAATTCAGTTTTTCGGTTTAACAGAGCTTGAATATTTCAAAAGTCTGAGCAAAGAAGCTTTCCTTGATTGTCTTGAAAGATTTTTCTCGAAGCGTCCCGTTGCCATCGTTGTAACGCGTGACTTAAAATGCGGAAAGAGATTTCTCAGTTTTGCCGAAAAATATGAAGTTCCGGTTCTCAGCACATCCGAATCAACTTCGGGTTCCATGGCGGCTGCAATATCATATTTAGGTGTTGAACTTGCCCAGCGTATCACACGCCACGGCGTTCTGGTTGAAGTTTACGGCGAGGGTGTACTTATTCTGGGTGACAGCGGTGTAGGTAAAAGTGAAACAGCGCTTGAACTTATCAAAAGAGGTCATCGACTTATTGCAGACGATGCGGTAGAAATAAGAAGGGTATCCAACAAAACCCTTGTTGGTTCCGCACCTGATAATATCCGCCATTTTATAGAACTCAGAGGTGTGGGTGTACTTAATGCACGACGTCTTTTCGGTATGGGTGCTGTTAAGATGACTGAAAAAGTTGATATGGTTGTTCAGCTTGAACCCTGGGACAGTGAAAAGGTTTATGACAGACTGGGACTTGATAACGAGTACACTGAAATACTTGATATAAAAGTTCCCGTAACAACTGTTCCCGTAAAGCCCGGCAGAAATCTTTCGATTATAATTGAAGCTGCTGCAATGAATAACAGACAAAAGAAAATGGGCTATAATGCCGCAAGAGAGCTTCTGCACAGTCTTGGTATGACGGATGATGTTATACCTGCTCAGCAGGAACTTGAAGTATGGCATAATTTTTAATAATATAGGATAATATTTTTTGGAGGTAATAAACTATGTATAGAATCGGTGTTGACCTTGGCGGTACAAATATTGCCGTAGGTGTTGTTAATGAGGAGCTTAAAATAATCGGCAGAGGAAAAGTTAAAACAAAATGTCCCAGACCTGCCGCTGAAATTTTTGACGATATTGCTGTTGCAGTTGAAATGGCTGTGAAAGATGCAGGCATTTCGATGGATGAAGTTATTTCAGTTGGTGTCGGTACTCCCGGTTCGGTAAATAAAAATAACGGTTATATTGAATTTGCCAATAATCTTGGTTTTAATCAGGTGCCTGCAAAAGAAATGCTTGAAGAAAGAATCGGTAAAACCGTATACCTTGATAACGATGCAAACTGTGCTGCTCTCGGTGAAGCTATTGCAGGTGTAGGTAAAGGTGTCGGCAATTTTGTTGCTGTTACTCTCGGTACGGGTGTAGGCAGCGGTATTATTGTTAACGGTAAGATCGTAAGCGGCGTAAACTATGCCGGCGGTGAAATGGGTCATACAGTTATTATGGTTAACGGTAAGCAGTGTAACTGCGGCAGAAAAGGCTGCTGGGAACAGTATGCTTCCGCAACTGCACTTATTTCACAGACAAAAGAGGCTATGCAGGCTGATAAAGACAGCAAAATGTGGCAGCTTGTAAACGGTAATATTGACGCTGCAAGCGGAAGAACAGCCTTTGATGCAATGCGTCTCGGCGATGAAACTGCCAAAAAAGTTGTTGACAACTATATCTATTATGTAGCGGTTGGTGTTATCAATATCATCAATACTTTCCAGCCTGAATTCGTTTGTATCGGCGGCGGTATCAGCCATGAAGGTGAAACACTTCTTGCACCCATCAGAAAGCACGCTGAGGATGAAAGATATACAGTTCACTCTTCAACACAGTGCAAAATTGTTGCCGCTGAACTCGGTAACGATGCAGGTATCTTCGGTGCAGCACTTCTTGATGAATAAATTATTTTTTCGGAGGCAATAATGAACTCGTATAGCGGATTTTGCGCACTTTGTGATGAAATTAAATGTGAATATTCTGTTGATATGCCACTGAGGGACTATACGAGTTTTAAAATCGGCGGTAATGCCGATGTGATTGTTTTTCCTGATACGGCAGAGAAGCTTGTTTCCGTAACAGAATATGCAAATAATAATTCAATCCGTATGTTGATTATAGGTAAAGGCAGCAATCTTCTTATAAATGATAACGGATTCAGAGGAATTGTTGTAAATACCTGCAAAATGGATAAAATTGTTTCTCTTGACGATACAACGATTTACTGTGAATGCGGTGCATCCCTTTCTCGTCTTTGCCGTTTTGCTCTTGATAAATCTCTTACCGGGCTTGAATTTGCATTTGGCATACCCGGAACAGCAGGCGGTGCGGCTTATATGAATGCGGGTGCATACGGCGGTGAAATGAAGGATGTGCTTGTATCCTGCGCCCATATCAGTTCAGATGGTAAAATCGGCAAATTCAGTGGCGAAGAGCTTGATTTGGCTTACCGTCACAGTGTGTATTCCGACAGAGATTATATAATTTTATCATTGACTCTTGAACTTAAAAAAGGCGATAAAGCTGAAATTAAAGCTAAAATGGATGACCTTATGTCAAGACGAAAGGATAAACAGCCACTTGAATATCCAAGTGCAGGCAGCACATTTAAGCGCCCGGAAGGTTATTTTGCAGGTGCACTTATTGAGCAGTGCGGTTTGAAGGGTTACGCATCGGGTGGCGCACAGGTAAGCGAAAAGCACGCAGGTTTTGTTATAAACAAGGGTGGTGCTACCGCGGAAGATGTAATGAAAGTCATCAATCATTGTAAAAAAACGGTTCTTGAACAAACGGGTGTTGAACTTGAACCTGAGGTTAAAATTATCGGGCAGGAGGGGATTTGATTGTCGTTTTCGTCAGACGTAAAAAGTGATATTTCAAAACTTGAGAATCTTTCCCCTTGCTGTCAGCACGCACAAGTCTACGGGCTTGTGCTTTTTGCTCATTTTTCCAAGTATAATTTTTCCATAACAACAGAAAATCAGGATGTTTTTTCACTGTATCTTTCATATCTTAAAGATTATTGCGGTGTAGAACCTACAATAAGCGCAAACGGCACAAAGAAAATGACCGCTTATCTCCGAACAGATGATGAAAAAGAGAAGGTTTTTGATAAATTCGGCCATACACTTAAAGAGCCTACTCTGAGGATTAACAGAGCAAATTTATCCGATGAATGTTGTGCAGGTGCTTTTCTCAGAGGTGTTTTTCTTTCTTGCGGTACGGTTACTGCACCGGAGAGGGGATATCACCTTGAATTTGTTGTTCCGTATAAGCGTCTTTCTGCCGATCTGATGAAGTTTATGGATGAACTTAATCTTAACCCCAAATACATAGTCAGAAAAGGCAATCATGTAATTTATTTTAAAGACAGTGAAAGCATAGAAGATATTCTTGCCATTATCGGTGCACAAGAAGCATCTCTTTATGTTATGGGAATAAAAATTGAGAAAGATGTTATAAATAAAGTCAACCGTAAGCTTAATTTTGAAATGTCAAATATCAGCAAAACTGTTGAGGCGGCCAATGCTCATATTGCCGCTATTGAATATATTGAAGAAAAAAAGGGTCTTTCATTTTTACCCGATGTTCTTCAGAAAATCGCAAAATTGCGAGTGGAAAACCGTGAAGCAAGTCTGAATGAGCTTGGAAAACTTCTTGATGAGCCTATATCCCGTTCAGGAATAAATCACAGACTCAACAGAATCGTTCAGATTGCCGATAATCTTAAAAACGGAGAAAAATAATGTCATTTACACATTTACATGTACACAGTGAATACAGTCTGCTTGACGGTGCTTGCAGAATTGAACCTATGCTTGATAAAATCAAAAGCATGGGTCAGACCTCTGTTGCCATAACAGACCACGGTGTAATGTATGGTGTTATTGATTTTTATAAAGCGGCATTGGCAAAAGGCATCAAGCCTGTTATAGGCTGTGAAGTTTATGTCGCACCCAGGTCAAGATTTGATAAGGTACACGGAATTGACAGTGAAAGATATCACCTTGTTCTTCTTTGTAAAGATAATGAAGGCTATAAAAACCTTATAAAGCTTGTTTCTGAGGGATGGGTCAACGGCTTTTACACCAAACCCAGAGTTGACAAGGATATACTTGAAAAATATCACGAAGGGCTTATTGCTCTTTCGGGATGCCTTGCAGGCGAGGTTGCAAAAGCATTACAGCAAGGTGACTATGATGAAGCAAAGAGAGTTGCTCTGTGGTACCGTGATACTTTTGGTGAAGGCAATTATTATCTTGAAATTCAGAATCACGGTCTCGATGAACAGCTCAGAATAAATCCCGAGCTTATAAGGCTTTCAAAAGAGCTTGGCATTCCGCTTGCGGCTACAAACGATGCTCATTATGTTGATAAAAACGACGCTAAAATGCAGCAGGTGCTTATCTGCATTCAGACTAACCATACGGTTGGAGAGGATACAGGACTTGAATTCGGTACTTCTGAGTTTTACCTTAAAAGTGAAGACGAAATGCTTGAATCATTCCCTCAGTGTCCCGAAGCAGTAGAAAATACTGCAATAATCGCTGAGCGTTGCAATGTAGAGTTCGAATTCGGCAAAACAAAGCTTCCTCATTTTGATGTGCCGGAGGGTTATGGGCATTTCGAATGGTTTTCACATCTTTGCCGTAAAGGTCTTGTTGAAAGATACGGTGAAAATCCGCCTGCTGAATATGTGGACAGGCTTAATTATGAACTTGAAGTGATAAATAAAATGGGCTATGTTGACTATTATCTCATAGTTCACGATTTTATCCGACACGCAAAAGAAGAGGGGATTCCTGTTGGCCCCGGCAGAGGTTCAGGTGCTGCCAGTATATGTGCTTATTGCATAGGGATTACCGGCATTGACCCTATGAAATATAATCTTCTTTTTGAACGTTTCCTTAATCCTGAACGAGTCAGTATGCCTGACTTTGACGTTGACTTCTGTTATGAGAGAAGAAGCGAAGTAATTGATTACGTAATAAAAAAATACGGTTCTGATCATGTTGCGCAGATTGTTACATTCGGTACACTTGCAGCAAAAGCTGCCATACGGGATGTTGGCAGAGCATTGGGAATGCCTTATTCAACGGTTGACAATATAGCAAAACAGGTTCCGAATGAACTTAATATTACAATTGAAAGAGCTTTGAAGCGTTCATCGGAGTTTAAATCTCTTTATGAGAATGACGATGAAGCCCGTGAGCTTATTGATATGGCAAAGAAGGTTGAAGGTATGCCAAGGCATGCTTCAACTCATGCGGCCGGTGTTGTTATCACATATGATCCTGTTGTGTCATATGTTCCTTTGGCAAGAAACGATGAAGCCATTGTGACTCAATTCCCGATGACGACACTCGAAAACCTCGGTTTGTTAAAAATGGATTTTCTTGGTCTGAGAACAATTACTGTTATCAAATCGGCTGAAAAACTGATTCGTAAAACGGTCCCTGATTTTTGTATCGACAATGTTGATATGGATGACAAGGCAGTTTTTGAAATGATGTGTTCAGCACAGACCGAGGGCGTTTTTCAGTTTGAATCCGCGGGTGTGCGAAGTGTACTTTCGCAATTAAAACCCGAAAGCCTTGAAGATTTGATTGCCGTTATATCTCTTTACAGACCCGGTCCGATGGACTCCATACCAACTTACATTGAAAATCGCCATAATCCTCACAGAATCACATATAAAACACCTGAACTGAAAAGTATACTTGATGTTACCTACGGCTGTATAGTTTATCAGGAGCAGGTAATGCAGATATGTCGTGAACTTGCAGGTTATTCTTACGGCAGAGCAGATATTGTTCGCCGTGCAATGAGTAAAAAGAAACATGATGTTATGCTCAGAGAGCGTGATAACTTTGTTTACGGTATAGTTGATGATAATGGTAATGTTATCTGTGAAGGTGCAGTAAGACGCGGAATTGATGAAAAAACGGCAAATGAAATATTTGATGAGATGATGTCATTTGCATCGTATGCTTTTAATAAAGCCCATGCTACGGCTTATGCGTATGTTGCTTATCAGACTGCGTGGCTGAAATGCCATTATCCCTGTGAGTTTCTTGCAGCTTTGCTCACAAGCTTTCTTGATAAAACAGATAAAGTTGTTCAATATATCGGTGAATGTTTCCGTCTCGGTATAAAAATTCTGCCTCCCGATATTAACCGAAGCTCTGAATCGTTTGAGGTTTCAGACGGTAATATTCATTTCAGTCTTCTTGCTGTTAAGAATCTTGGCAGGAATTTTATCAAGAGAATGACGGCAGAAAGGGATATGAACGGCAGATTTGTTGATTTCTATGATTTTTGTCGCAGAATGTACGGTAAAGATTTCAACAGAAGGGCAATTGAAAGTCTTGTCAAATGCGGTGCATTTGACGGCCTCGGTGCTAACAGAAATCAGCTGATTACAGTTACTGATAAAATTATTGAAGAGCTTGACAGTGAGAAAAACCGTAATGTTGAAGGTCAGCTTGGTTTTGGTGACCTTATGAGTTCATCGGATGTATCGGTACCGTCAGTAGCGTTTACCTACCCCGATGTTGACGAATACCCGAATGAAACTCTTCTGAAATATGAAAAAGAGGTTTCTGGTATGTATCTTTCGGGTCATCCTATGTCAAGATACAGAGATGTATCCGAAGCACATAAATGTACAAAAATATCTGATATAATCAGCGAAGGTGCTGCTTATAAGGATAACGACAGAGTTAAGGTTCTTGGTCTTATCGGTTCGCTTAAAAGAAAAATTACCAAAAATGATTCCACAATGGCCTTCATAAATCTTGAAGATACTTACGGCAGTATCGAGGTTATTGTATTCCCGAAAACTCTTGCTGAAAATCCGTCATTGCTCTATGAAGGCAATATCGTTCTTCTCCGCGGAAGAATAAGTATGCGTGAGGATGAAGACACTAAAATCGTATGTGAATCTGTTGAACCCTGCCCGTCTGAAAATATGGTTGAAAAAAGCAAAAAAACTGAAAAGAAAAAAGTCAGAGGGTTATTTCTCAGGTTTGATAATGCTAATTCTCCGCAGATTGAATATTGCCGCAGGTTACTTGCAATATTTGACGGAAATGTACCGCTGTTTTATTATTTCAGCGATTCCGGAGAGTATAAAAGGAACCCTCTGAATATGGGGATTGATGTTAATCCCGTACTTCTTCGTGAACTCAGAAAAATTCTCGGAGATCAGAATGTTATTTACAATGAATAACCGTGCAGAACAAGGAAGTTTTTTATCAAAAAACGTTTATTTCATTGACAATGTGTAATAAAAAGTGTATTATATAGCTTGAACATTTTTCCAAGGAGAGTATTAATTATGAAGACAATCGGCGTTTTGACAAGCGGCGGTGACGCACCCGGTATGAACGCTGCTGTTCGTGCAGTAGTAAGAACTGCATGTGAAAACGGCATCAAGGTTTTAGGCATTAACAGAGGATATCAGGGTCTTATTGACGGAGACGTTCGTGAACTTAACATCAGAAGTGTTTCCGATATAATTCACAGAGGCGGAACTATGCTTTATTCCGCGAGATGTAAAGCGTTCAGAGAAGAAGAAGGTATTCAGCAGGCTGTTGAAAACTGCAAAAAGCTTGGTATTGAAGGCATTGTTGTTATTGGCGGTGACGGTTCATTCAGAGGTGCACGCGATCTTTCACTCAGAGGAATTCCCTGCATCGGTGTTCCTGGCACCATTGATAACGATATTGTAAGCTCAGATTATACAATCGGTTATGATACTTGTCTTAACACTGTTATGCAGATGGTAGACAGAGTCAGAGATACTGTTGAATCACACAGCAGATGTATTGTTGTAGAAGTTATGGGTAACAGATGCGGTGACCTTACACTTAACGCAGGTATTGCCGTAGGTGCTACTGCAATTGTTATTCCTGAGATTCCTTCTGAGATTGAAAAGCATGTTATTGAAAGAATCAGAAGAACTCAGAAGACTGATAAAAAGCATTTCATAGTTATGGTTGCCGAAGGTATCGGCGGTGTTGAAGAGCTCGCAAGAAAGATTGAGAAAGAATGCGGCGTTGAGTCAAGAGCAATTGTTCTCGGTCATGTTCAGCGTGGCGGTTCACCCACAGTCCGTGACCGTGTTGCTGCAAGCCAGATGGGCTACAAGGCTGTTCAGCTTCTTATGGAAGGTATCGGTAACAGAGTTGTTGTTCAGAAGGATGATCATATTATTGATTATGATATTTATGAAGCTCTCAGCATGGAACGCAAAGTTAACCACGAGCTTTATAAGATTGCACACGAAATTTCAATCTGAGGTATCAAATGCTTTCTAACGATTTTCTTTCATTACGAAAAAGAATTATTGAAAGGGATTTCGGATCCCTTAATGATATGCAAAAAAAAGCGGTCCTTTCTACGGAGGGACCGCTTTTGGTGCTTGCAGGTGCAGGCAGCGGTAAAACGACCGTGCTTGTTAACCGCATAGCAAATTTAATAAAATACGGTAAGGCTTATTACAGTGATACCGTTGAGTATGAACCCTCAAACGATGAACTTGCATTGATGCGTGCCTATGCAGATGGCATTATTGATAATGCATTCGATATTGAGCATCTTCTTAAAGTTGATGCTGCAAGACCTTGGGAAATACTTGCTATTACTTTCACCAATAAAGCGGCAGGTGAGCTTAAAGACCGACTTGAAAGAATGCTTGGTGAGCAGGCAAGAGATATCTGGGCAAGCACTTTTCATGCTTCCTGTGTCAGAATTCTTCGCCGTAATGCCGATTATATCGGTTATTCTTCGAATTTTACTATTTATGACACGGACGACAGTAAGCGTATAATAAAAGATTGTCTGAAACAGCTTGGCTTTTCGGATAATATTCTTACACCCAAGAGTGTTTTAGGTGCAATCAGCAGTGCAAAAGATATGCTTATTTCTCCGGAAGAATACATAAAAGAAAATTATATGGATATCCGAAAGAGAAATATCGGTTCGGTTTATGAGGCGTATCAGAAACGTCTTAAAGCAGCTGATGCAATGGATTTTGATGATATCATCGTAAATACGGTCCGTCTTTTACAAAATAACCCCGAGGTGCTTGAATATTACCAGCGTAAATTCAAGTATATTATGGTTGATGAGTATCAGGATACCAATCATGCACAGTATCTCCTTACTTCATTGCTGGCAGGCGGATATAAGAATATCTGTGTTGTAGGCGATGATGACCAGAGTATTTATAAATTCAGAGGCGCAACCATTGAGAATATTCTCAGTTTTGAACATCAGTATAAAAACGCAAGAGTAATTCGCCTGGAACAGAATTACAGGTCTACACAGAATATTCTTGATGCTGCAAACAAGATTATTTCAAACAATCAGAACAGAAAAGGTAAAAATCTTTGGTCTGATAACGGCAGGGGAGATCTTATTACTTATCACACTGCCGATTCAGATAGGGATGAAGGCTTTTATGTTGCCGATAAAGTTTATGACGGCATAAGAAACGGAAAAAAATACAGTGATTTTGCTGTTCTTTACAGAATGAACTCCCAGTCAAACCATATTGAGCAGTCATTTGTAAGAATGGGTATTCCTTACCGACTTATAGGAGGTCATAAGTTCTATGACCGTAAAGAAATCAAGGATGCTCTCGCTTATCTCAGCGTGCTTGTTAATCCCAACGACAGTGTAAGGCTTCAAAGGATTATAAATGTTCCCAAAAGGGGAATAGGTGATTCTTCGGTTGCTGCCGCACAGGAGATTGCGGACGGCCTTGGAATCGGTCTTTTTGATGTAATTAAATCTGCCGACCAGTTTCCTAAACTCAGCAGAAGTGCAAAAAAGATGCTTGAATTTGCAAGGATGATTGAAGATTTCATTGATGAAATGGAAAACATCGAATTATCCGAGCTTTTTAAAAGGGTTATAAATGTATCCGGTTATGTTGAATCCCTTTCAAACGAACCGGAAACAAAAGAAGAAAGACTTGCTAACCTTGATGAGCTTGCCAATAACCTTATTCGTTTTTCGAATGATAACGGTGATGCAACCCTTAATGATTTCTTGCAGGAAGTTGCACTTATGACCGATATTGATAATTATAATGCTGAGGCTGAAACTGTTGTTCTTATGACTGTTCACGCAGCAAAAGGTCTTGAATTTCCTGTTGTTTTTCTTGTGGGCATGGAAGAATCCATATTCCCTTCGGATATGTCATCTATGGCAGGTCAGGAAGAAATTGAAGAAGAACGCAGATTGGCTTATGTTGCGGTTACAAGAGCCAAAAAGCGCTTGTATATTACAAGAGCAAAAACAAGAATGCTTTTCGGACAGACTCGTTTTAATCAGCCTTCAAGATTTATCAGGGAAATACCTGAGGATCTTATGGAAAGAACCGGTGAAACCTTAAAAACTTCATTTGCATCAGGATTTTCACAAGCCCCATCAAAACCTCAGGCTCCGTCAAGAGGCTTCACATCTGCACCTTCGGTTTCTGCTCCTTCAAAGAATACAGTTGTATTTAATGTTGGCGATACGGTAATACATAAAGCTTACGGTGAAGGTGTTGTACTCAGTGCAAAGCCAATGGGTAACGATACCTTGCTTGAAATAGCATTTACCGCCTCAGGAACAAAAAAGATTATGGCAAATTATGCTAAGGTTGAAAAGAAATAATTTTTAAAGACGGATGATTACTCATCCGTCTTTTGTAATATAAAAATGGACTTGCTCATATATTTTACAAAAAAGCTTTCGGAGGTTAAAAATGAGCAAGTCAAAATTGAATTATAAGGTGTATAACGGCAAAGCATTAAAAAAGATATTTGAAAATTCAAGAATATTTTTCCTTGCCGTATTTTTTGCTGTTGGTATAATATTTGGTGCAGTTCTGATAAACAAACCTTTTGGCTTGGTTGAAAAAATAACTGAAATAGCAGAAAATTTTATGCATTATCGAGCTGAAAAGGGGATGGGTGAAAATTTTATTGATTCATTGAAAGTTTGTTTGTCATTTAATATTATAACTATATTTTTGGGCTTTTCGCTTATAGGATACCCGTTTATTATGTGGTTGCCTTTTTTGCGCGGATTGGGATTCGGTGCATTAAGCGGATACTTGTACTCAGTATACAGAATGACGGGTCTCGGCTATTGTGTACTTACTGTTTATCCCGGTGCAATTGTATCTGTTTTTTCTTTCTTGCTGGCTTGTAATGACAGTTGCGAATATTCAAAAAATGCATTTGCAAAGGCGATAAAGGGGAGAGGTCAGTTTGAAAAAGAAGAAACTAAATATTTTTTGACAAGACAAATGATTTTTGCGTCAATATGTATTGCATCGGCTGCGACGGATGCGGTATTTACGGCTTTATTCACCGGATTTTTTAAAATTTGATGGGTTATTTAAGGGGTTTGAATCAACTGCTTTTTTCAGTTGTTCATCATGGATATGAGTATATATTTCTGTCGTTGAAAGATTTTCATGACCAAGAATTTCTTTAAGTTGCAAAGGGTCAACATTTCCGTGTTGATACATAAGCGTTGCTGCGGTATGTCTCAGCTTGTGTGTAGAAAATCCCATACCGTCAAGTCCGCATTTTTTCAGGTATCCTTCGACCATCTTCTGAACACTTTCTCTGCTTATACGTTTTTTCTGATTACTGATAAACAGAGCATCTCTGTCTTTTACACCGTCAACCGGACGTACGGTCATATAAGATTTTATTGATGATATGCATGCATCGTTCAGATAAATAGTTCTTTCTTTATTGCCTTTACCCAGAACAACGAGAGTGTTGTTGTCTTTGATGTGTGATAAGTTTATTCCTACAAGTTCAGAAAGACGAAGACCGCAGTTCAGAAAAAGAGTGAGAATACAGTAATCCCGTTCTTTAAATTTACCGTCAACACTTTGAAGCAGCATAACACTTTGTTCAAGAGAAAGATATTTGGGTAAACCTCGTTTTGTCTGAGGCGATTCAAGAAAAGCAATTCTGTTATTTTCTATATATCCGTTAATTTCCAGATATTTGTAAAAACGCTTAATTGCAACAACCTTGCGTGCACGGGCATTTGTATCATTTTTTCTTTCTTTTCTGCAATAGGCGAGGAAAGAATATGCATCTTCAAGCGTTACATTAAAGATTATATCATTGGATAATAACGAAATATTAATTTCATCAAAAGGTGTTGATTTATCACAAAGACCTTTTATAAGCGATATGTATCTGAAAAAAAGTCTGAGATCAGATCCATATTCCAGAACAGTTAATTCAGACTTGGCTTTTATAGACATAAGATAATTCAGATAAATTCTCACAAGTGACGGAAGTGTTGCAATTTCTTCTTGTCTCATATTTTCACCTCAAATAAAGCAGGGTATGTCATAATCATATTATAACATACCCTTATAAAAAAATCAATATAATTACACAAAATAAATGTTTTGTGTAATTAGGGGGAGTGAAAATCAATTAAATAGACTATACAACTTCGCAAAGCGGTATTATACCACCAATATCGTAGAGCCTGTTCCTGCTCAGTTCAATGCATTCTGTATTGTTTCTTTCAAAACAATCTATAATTACCTTATAATCTTTATGACTTTCGATTGCCCCGTTAAATGCAATTATATTTTTATCAATCTTCCCGCAGCATCCGCCTATGAATCCGTAATCATATCCGTTTAATCCGATGGAGCCTTTCGAAACATACTGAGTATCGTTGAAAAAATTTCCAGCGGCTGCAAAGATGGATTTATCATCAGTAATTATTGTATTTTCATTAACTACACAAATTGAACATCTTGCATAACCCTGATTAACATTTATAACGGTCATAGCATTATAATCTGCATATTCAAGGATTGACCGAGAAATTGTTTTAGTATTGCATATAAGCTTATTACCTATAATTGTACAGTTAAGTCTTACATCATCAGGATACTTTTTATCTGCTTTTTCAGGTATACTCATTAAATTAAATTTTTCTTCAAACTCCCCTGAGAACAAATGTTCATAGCAAAAAATACTATTATTACCGGTATGCAGAATCTGAATATCAGCGTGTGAAGATACAGGTTCAGGTAAATTATTATATTTTATGATTTTGATTGTTTTTACACCAAGGGAGTTAAGTCTGGTTATTGCCTCCCCTGCTTCTTCGCTAATTGCCGCAAGTGTTACCTTCCCTTGCGGCAAATTTGGTTTTTCAATAAACTTCATATGGTTATACCGCTGCATTATATGCTTCGTTAACGTTGTTTGCACCAACTATTTCTATGTTACCTTTGAAGCCGTCTGAAAGAGTTTTAAGGTTATGTTTTGGTATAATACAACGCTTGAATCCAAGGCGTTCTGCCTCTTTTATCCTTTGTTCACAGTATGATACTGTTCTGAGTTCACCGCCAAGACCGATTTCTCCTATTACAAGCGTATCATCTCTTATTGGTGTATCTTTAAAGCTTGAAATGAGCGCCAAAGCAACTGATAGGTCGGTAGCAGGTTCGTCAAGTCTTAATCCTCCAACTATATTAATATATGCGTCGCAATTGCTCATAAAATAACCTGATCTTTTCTCAAGCACAGCGAGAAGCATTGACATTCTGTTGTAATCAAATCCTGTTGACATTCGTCTTGCGTTGCCGTAATTTGATGTTGCAACCAGTCCCTGAACCTCAGCAAGGATTGGTCTGCTGCCTTCCATAACACAAGCTATACAGGTGCCTGCCGTGTTTTTAGGTTTACCTGAAATAAGCATGAGAGATGGATTTTCCACTTCAACAAGCCCTTTATCAAGCATTTCAAATACTCCGATTTCGTTTGTTGAGCCGAATCTGTTTTTTACGGCGCGGAGAATTCTGTATGAAAGATGTCTTTCACCTTCAAAATAAAGAACGCAATCCACTATGTGTTCAAGAACCTTTGGTCCTGCGATGTTACCGTCTTTATTTACATGGCCGACAAGAATTGTTGGTATGCCGAGACCTTTGGCACAGTGCATATAAAGATTGGTTGATTCTCTGACCTGAGTAATGCTTCCCGGTGAGGAGTTAATTTCAGATACACACATTGTCTGAATTGAATCTACGATAACAAGGTCAGGCTTTTCGGCTTTGATATATTCAGTTATGGCTTCAACATCGGTCTGGCACATTATAAGCAGATTATCTGTTTTTACTCCCAGACGGTTTGCTCTGAGCTTTATCTGTCTTGCTGATTCTTCGCCTGACACATAAAGAATCCTGAGGTTTTTGCCCAGATACTCACAAATCTGAAGAAGAATCGTTGATTTGCCTATACCCGGATCACCGCTGAGCAGAACAAGAGAACCTTTGACAATTCCGCCTCCGAGCACTCTGTCAAGTTCATCCATTCCGGTTTTGAATCTAATTTCATCATCAGCATCTATTTCGTTGATTGTTTGTGCGGTTATACTTTTTGAAGAGGAATGAACGGATTTCTGCTGCTGAGCAGTTCGGAATTCTTCTTCCATCGTATTCCATTCCGAACAGCCGGGACAGCATCCGAACCACTTTGCACTTTCATATCCGCACTGACTGCATATATATAATGTTTTTGATTTAGGAGCCATTTTTACACATCCTTCGATGAATTGATATAATCGCATATTCCCAATGCAATAACAAAAGCCAGCTTTTGCTGATAATCCGCTTCTTTAAGAAGCTGTGTTTCATTAGGGTTTGACATAAAACCGCATTCTACCATTACGGCAGGAACCTGCGCGTTGTTCAAAAGGTAAATTTCTTTACCGCTTTGTTTTATTTCTCTTGTGTTGTCTTTCTGAAGAATTGATACAACAGAACCTCTTATTTTGTTTGCAAAAATTTCGGAATCAGGATTATTCTTTGAATAAAACACCTGAGTGCCTGTGTATTTAGCGTCTGAATAATGATTCTGATGTATGCTTACATAAATAGCATTATCGGTATTATTAATAATACTGAGTCTGTTTTTGATATCTGAAACTTTCTTTTGCCTTATTGTTTTTGCATCTTCATTATGAATTGAAACATCTTCTGTTCGTGTCATAACAGTTTCTATGCCGAACGATGTTAATATTTCGTTTAATTTATGTGCAATCTGAAGGTTGATTTCTTTTTCGGGTGTTCCGTCAGCAGCAGAAGTACCGCTGTCCACTCCCCCGTGCCCTGCATCAATTACTACGGTACAAGCAACTGAGTTATTCAGAACATCCAGCGCAGATTTTTTATAAACATACCTTGTTCCCACGGCTATAAATGCAAAAATAAAAACAAGTGAAGCTGATAAAATAAACTTAACTTTTATTTTCCGGGATGCAACTATCCTCATACAATCACTCCGCATATCAATATGGTAAAATAATATGCGGAAACCTAATTATATATTTTGATTTTTTCTGAAATCTATGTAATCCTGAAGAATTACAACAGCAGCAACCTGGTCAACAATGGCTTTTCTTTTTTTGCCGCGAGTGTTTGTTGTGTTAAGTGCGTTGTGTGCAGTGACTGTTGAAAGACGTTCATCTCTCATAACATATTCAATACCTGATTTTTCAGAAAGCTGCTTAGCAAATTCTTCGCATTTTTCAGCTCTCGAACCATATGATGAATCCATATTTTTGGGAAGTCCTACAACGAATTGTTCGGCCTTGTATTCTTTTGCAAGTTTTATAATTTCATCAATAAGTAAATCGGGATTTCTTTGTGTAATTGCACATACAGGTGAAGCAAGCATTTCAAATTTATCACATACGGCAATACCTGTTCTTACATCACCGTAATCAACTGACATTATAATCAAATTATCATTCCTTTTAAAATTGCGGAGTTTGCACAAAAATACAAACTCCGCATATATTTATCTTTCACCAACAATATTTTCAAGTATTGAATCCAGGTTTTCAACAACACCGCCTACAACATTACTTACAAGTTCATCCGTTGAAGGCATAAATGTGCAGGATGTGCAGGTTGAGGGTAATGCTGTTATTTTGTAACATCCGACACCTGTTGAAGAACAGTTTGTTCCTGCGAGCTTACCGGTTACACGGCAATATCGTTTTTCGATAGTTTTTGTGCTCTTGGGGAATTCCTTTTCAGGTAATCCTTTGTGTATTTCATCAAAAACTTTGATAAATACCTTGCCGCCGGGGTTTGTTGAAACGCCGAGAGTTTCGGGATGGTCAAAACCGAACCATACCGCTGCAACATAATAAGGTGTACCCGCACAGAACCAACGGTCTTTATCGCTGGTGGTTGTACCTGTTTTGGCCA
Source organism: Acutalibacteraceae bacterium (assembly GCA_036309745.1). Classification (GTDB taxonomy): domain Bacteria; phylum Bacillota; class Clostridia; order Oscillospirales; family Acutalibacteraceae; genus CAG-177. The sequence goes on from JAXJTD010000117.1 coordinate 238,837, forward strand.
TAATCTGGAACTTCCGAACGTTGCTTCCTGTTCCGTAATAGCTTGTATCGACAGTCTGGAGAAGTTCACACATAATATCGGAAGTTTCTTCGGATAATACACGCTGAGCCTTTTCTGATGGATTTTCATTGCTGAGAAGAATTTCTGTTCCCTGGCTGTTGGTTACTTTGTAATATGTGTATGGCTGATAATAATATCCGCCGTTGCCGAATGTTGCGTATGCAGCCGCCATTTCAACAGTTGTTGTGCCGTTTGTCAATGAACCTGTTGCAAGAGGTGCCAGTGTTCTGTCTTCTTTTTCATCAAGTTTTGAAAGCTTGAATCTGTCTCTTATGAATTCAAATGAATTGTCTATACCCACATCATAATTGATTACTCTTGCAGGAACGGTGTTAAGTGATTTCTGAATTGCATATTCAACACTGACATCCTTGCCTGAACCGAAAGTTTTATCTACATTATGAGGCCACAGCTTACCCTGAACGGGAATTGCATAGTCCTTAATCATACTTGAATAGTTATAGATATTCATTTCGATTGCAGGTGCATAGGTTGCCAGAGGCTTTATGGTTGAACCGGGCTGTCTGGGTGAATTGGCAGCTCTGTTAAGGCACATAGGACCTGATTTGGGTCCTGCTTCGCCGACGATTGCAACTATTCTGCCGCTGTAATCCATAATGGTCATAGCAGACTGAACAGCTTCACCTTCATGGTCTTCATCTTTACTGTATAAGTCGGGGAAAGACTTGCGGTTAACATATATATCTTCAAGCGTTTCCTGTACTTCAAGATCCACCGCTGCATAGATTTTAAGTCCGCCGTAAAGAATTTTATCCTGAGCCTGCTGCTTTGAATAACCGTATTCTTCCATAAGGTCATTCTGTACACACTGCCTTACATAGTCAACATAGAAACTGTCAACATTATTTTCTGTATCTTTGTTTGCCTTTTCTTCCTCTTTTTCATCAGGAACATAATTATCACTGTTAGTAAAAATCAATTCAAAATTGCAGGCTTCATCATATTCTTCTTTCGAAAGGAAACCCTCTTTATACATTTTTTCAAGACAGTCAAGCTGACGTTTCCTGTTGTTTTCAGGATTAAGGAGAGGATTCCATTTTGTGGGAGCCTGTGTAATTGAAGCGATTACTGCACATTCTGCGGCATTGAGTTCACTTATATCTTTGCCGAAATATTCTTCGCTTGCTGTTTTTACACCGTAGCATCCGCTACCAAGGTAAAGTGTGTTAAGATATGCTTCTATTATAGTATCTTTGTCATAATGTTCTTCAAGATTTAAAGCGGTCAGTATTTCGTTGAATTTACGGACAACTGTTACTTCTTTGTTGTTTGTAAGATTCTTAATGAGCTGCTGTGTGATTGTAGAACCGCCCTGACCGATCTGCTTGGGCTTGACTATAACACCGACTGTTCGTATCCAGTCAACACCGTGATGTTTTTTGAATCTGACATCTTCAAGTGCAATAAAAGCCTTGGACATATACGGTGACATATCATCAAGGTCAACCCAGACACGGTCTTCTTCACCGTGAAGTCTTGCGATTTCAACGGTGTTGCCGTTTTTGTCATATGCATAGATAAATGAAGTCTGATTCTGATTTGCTTTGTGTTCGTCAAGATTAATAATCAAATCGCCCTTTATGGTTGAAATAACATTTATCAGCATATAAGTAATAACAACAACCGCTGTCAGTGCGACTACACTGAATATGCCGAGAAAAGCAAGTCCTGTCTTGCTTAAATCGTTTATATTCTTTATTTTGCTTTTGTTTTTTGCCAATATGATCAAACCCTCCTCGAAGAAGATTATGTTAATTTTATATTACAACTGAATATTGAACGAATTATAATCCGTTTATTAATTTATTTTGCTTTTTTGCCGTATCTGATGTGGTTTGAAGTTATACCGAACAGAATAAGGATAAGCCATATGGGAAGAAAAGCGACAACTGCAAGAGCAACAGCAATTATAATTGCCAATCCCTTTTTGCTTTTTTTAACGGTAGAAACTTTCTGTGCAAAAATAAGCTTTTCGAAAGAATACTCCCCTTTTTTGATATAAGGGAAAATTTTAAGATCTTCAAAATACGAGTCGAATTTTGCGTTATAAAGTAATGGCTCAACAAGTGAAGATGCGTCGGGCACAACTTTAATTATCTTTTTCAAGTCAATATGAAGCACATCAAGAATGCTGTCAACAATACTGAGAAGGCCCATTGTAATTTTGTATTCAGCAGTTTCAGGCGGATATTTGCTTTCACCGCCAAAAAGATTGAGAACAAGCTCTGTTATAAAATCAACAACTTTATTGTCTTTTATGTGGGCGTAGTCTGCTGGCTTTAATCCTGTTTCACCCTTTGTCCATTTTGCAACTGTACCGATTTTAAGAGAATTAAGGAATTTAAATACAGGCTTTATTATCCATCCGAATTTATAGACTGCCTTCGGCTTTATGCTTATTGCGGTAACCATATCAGCCAGCTTATCTATATCTTCTCCTGCGGTTTTTATCATTCCTCTGATAACACCTATCATTTGTTCTTCAAGACGGTCACGCAGAGAAATATTTTGTTTGCTGAATATCTCAGGTGTGTTTACAAAAACCGTATCAACATCAACAGTGTTTTCTTCCGGCTTAAAGATAACTTTTCTGTATGCGCCGGGATAACCTATGGGCGAAGCACCGCAAATGTCATAAAGTACATTGCCTTGCTCACTCTGATAAGCGGATATATTGTGGATATGAGTATGACCGGTGAAAATAAACTGAATCCCTAAATCTGCAAGCTGGTGTATTCTTTCGTTATAATCACCGAGCATATCGCCTTTACCGATTATTTCATAAATAGGCGAAGGTGCAATAAGCGGATGGTGCGTCATTGCAATAATAAACTGATTTTCTTCTTTTGCCTTAATCGCTTGTTTTGAAATCCAGTCAAAGCATTCATCAGAAAAACCGCTTTTTCCGTTAAGATTTGTGTCATCATTAAGTGCAAAAAGCCTGTATCCGTCTGATAACTGAATAATATATGACATACTGGGTAAATGGACATCAAGTGCTTCATCGGGACCGAATTCACGGTACAAATCAAAAAGCATACTTCTTTTTGCCGTAGGCACATCATAAACATTATCCCCGTTATAACCGTTTGTTACTCCCCCGTTACGGAAATCGTGTGTTGCCGTAATAACATAAACTCTTTTGCCTTTGGATTTCAGATTGCGGAGCATAGAGATAAATTCAGCATGAGAATTAAGTTCGCCATTGTTTGTAACATCGCCACTGATAAGCACAATGTTGCTTTCGGCATCATTCTCAATCTGACTGAATGCCTCTGCAAGAACCTCGGGACTTTCGGCGAGGAGCTTCTGGCTTTTAAGGTCTGCCGTGTCGTAAGCCTTGCCACTTGTTCCGTTTTCTTTACAGTAATAATGAGTATCTGTCAACACGGTAAGCGTAATAGGAGAAAATGTCATTATTATTCGTTCCTTTCGGCGATATCAACAAGGTTTTTATAACTGATCGCCATTGATTCTCTTGGGTCGATTTCGCAGATATCCTGCTCGATTACAATGTATTTTACACCAGTGCTCAAACATTTTTTATAGATAGCATCAAGGTTGAGATTTCCTGTTCCGATTTCAACAAATTTCGGTGTGTGGTCGGTAATGCCGTAATCCTTGAAGTGGCAAACCTTCATTCTGCCTGCAATTTTTTCTATATAGTCACATGGATTTACACCGCCAAACTGGAACCAGTATGTATCACCGATAAAGCCGAATTCCTCAGGTTTGGTATCTTCGATAAGCATATCAAAAATGCGTCTGCCGTTTTCAAGCTTGGCAAATTCAAATGCGTGGTTATGATATGCAAACTGAAAACCCTTGTCATGCATTTTTTTGCCGATTTCGCTTGTGATTTTTATAAATTCCTTTATACCGTTAACATCTTTTTTATAGATATCAGGCATACCGCCGATGCCCAATGTATCGCATCCAAGCATTTTATGTTCGTTAAGTACGGTGTCAAGGTCTGTCTGCATTCTGTCAAAAGAAGTGTGAGTGACACATACGTCCATATTATATTTTTCAACAAGATACGCAACTTTTTCGGCAGGAATGGGACCTATACCGGAAATCTGAATTACATTGATACCGATACTGTTAAGATATCTGAATGTTTCTTCGCAATCCTCATAAGTTTTGATGTAATCACGCAGTGTATAAAGCTGTGCGCCTAATTTGATTGAACTCATTTACACTCACCTCTTCGATATATTTATTACATTATATAACTTATTTATATATTATGCAAGTTTATATTGATTATAAATTACCTATTTTTTTACTGATGGCATTTTTTCAGATGATTTACAATATATTTTTGATTATGGGGGTGATTTGATGTTTGGATTGCTGATTGATATTATCACAAAAGGTTTTTTGTTTTTTGCTTTGCACATAAAGAACGGAAACTCATTTCCTTCGGCGCTGTCGTCAAAGGATGAAAGAGAATACTTCATAAAATTCAAGGAAGGCGACCTGAATGCAAAAAACATACTCATCGAACATAATCTGAGGCTTGTTGCACATATTACAAAGAAATACTGCACAAATCCCAATGATCAGGATGATTTGATTTCAATAGGAACCATAGGACTCATAAAGGCGGTTAATACATTTGACGGTGCAAAGGGTACCAAATTTGCAACATATGCTTCAAAGTGCATTGAAAATGAAGTGCTTATGTATTTCAGAAGTCAAAAAAAATCTGCACAGGATATTTCTATAAATGAGCCTATCGATTCGGACAGCGAAGGTAATCCTTTGACATTAATGGATATTGTTTGTACAGAAGATACCATTGCAGATGATATAAGTGATAAAATTGAAATAAAAAAACTTTATGAATACATTGAAGAACTTGAAAATGAACGGGAAAAAGAGATTATAATACTCAGATACGGCTTATACGGAATTGATCCTCTTACCCAGAAGCAAATCGCAAAAAAACTTGATATATCCCGGTCATATGTCAGCAGAATAGAAAAACGTGTAATTGACAAACTCAGAAATAAATTTAAAAGAAAATGAAAAAAGCTGCTCCCGTAAAGGAACAGCTTCCGTTGATTCTGTTAAATCAGTTGATAAAAAGAACGATGAGAGTTGAAACAAGAGCAAGAACAAAGAATACGATAGCGAGAATCTTTGTAATCTTAGCAAGCTTCTGCTCAGTTGTTTTGCTTTTGCCTTTGCCGAGGAAAGTATCAACTCCGCCTGCGATTGCACCTGAAAGACCCTGGGTCTTGCTCTCCTGAAGAAGAACGATAGCGATAAGTGCAAGAGATGTAAGAATAAGGACGATGCCTACAACGATTTCATACCACTGCATAGGTAAATGACCTCCAAAAATTATTGTACTAATGGATTTTAACATATATTGTTGATAAATGCAAGATGTTTTTTTAATTTATTTGGAAAATATTATAAGTAATTTAAACAGTAAAGCGGGTAATGATATTTTTGCAGAGATAATTTAAAATGCGTTTGCTTTATCTCTGTTTACGCCGTTCAAGGTGGGGAAGCCCGACTTTGAACGGCTTTGTTTTATTCAGCTGAAAAAGTTATTTGTTCCGCCTCGTCTTCGCCGCTGAGAAGCGCACCTGCCGCAGGGAGATTTTTAGCTTTGTATCTGTAAGGTTTTGCAAACTCGCCTTCTCTGTAAGGTCTTGCACTCATAAGTCTGTGACCTTTTTTCAAAGTTAAAACACCAACGCCGATTGTATCTTTTGTTGTTTTTGGGGTGATTACTGCCGTATTGATAAGAAGATGTCTGCCTGCGCTTGATGTGACGACAAGCTCCGTATCCTGCTCAATATGCATAATTGCGGAAACTGGAGATTTGTCCGAAAAAGCTTTAATAAGCTTCTTTCGTTTGGTGACAGTCTGATATGCTTTAAGGTCTACTTTGGCAACCTTTCCGTTTTCAAAGAAGAAAAGCATATAACCTTTGTAATCGCCTGTAACGGCCAAATAGATTGGTGTTTCGCCATCTTCCATTTCAAGCTTTGCGGGAATATAATCACCCAGCACGCTTGTTTTTGTATCCTCAAAAGCTGCGGCAGATGATTTATAAACCTGGCACTTATTTGTAAAGAATAAAAGCTCCTTTGCATTGGTTGTTTCAAAAGTCTGGGAAATCTCATCCCCTTCTTTAAGCTTCTGTGCACCGCTCATACGAAGTGAAAGAGGTGTGATTTTTTTGAAATATCCGCCGGAAGTAAAGAAGATGTGTACGGGGTAATCGGGTACTTCTTCCTCAATATCTTCTTCATCAATTTCTGTTGAATAGATGATTTCTGTTTTTCTGGGAGATGAATATTTTTTTATAACTTCTTTAAGTTCATAAATGATGATCTGTTTGATTCTTTTTGCATTTTCAAGGATGTCATTAAGATCTTTTATTGCTTCTTCAAGCTTTTCGATATCCTGCAAACGTTTGAGAATATATTCCTTGTTGAGATGTCTGAGCTTGATTTCAGCAACATATTCTGCCTGAATTTTATCGATTTTGAATCCTATCATAAGGTTGGGAACAACTTCGGATTCTTCTTCGGTATTTCTTATAATCTTAATGGCTTTATCTATATCAAGAAGAATTTTTTCAAGACCTCTGAGAAGATGAAGCCTGTCAGATGCACGTTTTAAATCAAATGCCGTTCTTCTTCTGATACAGTTGCTTCTGAAATCAATCCATTCTTTCAGAAGCTCACTTACACCAAGCACCTTGGGCATACCGTTTATAAGAACATTGAAGTTGCAGGAGAAAGTATCCTGAAGCGGAGTCGAATCATAAAGCTTTTTCATAAGCTTATCGGGATCGGTTCCTTTTTTGATATCAATGGTGATTTTAAGACCGTTCTTATCTGTTTCATCACGGATGTCACTTATTTCCTTTATTGAACCCGCTTTGATTTTTTCAATTATTCTGTCAATGATAGCTTCTGATGTTGTTGTAGGCGGAATTTCGGTAACATCAATGCAGTTATTGGATTTATCATAAGTATATTTCGCCCTTACTCTGAATCCTCCCCTGCCCGTTCTGTAAATGCTTTCCATTTCATCGCGTTTATATACAAGGAAGCCTCCGCCTGAGAAATCGGGACCTTTAAGGGTTTCGGTAACATCGTGCTTGGGATTTCTGAGAAGTTCAATGGTAGTATTGCATACTTCTTCAAGGTTGAAAGAACAGATTGAACTTGCCATACCTGCGGCAATACCTGTATTTGCATTTACAAGCACACTGGGATATGTTACAGGCAAAAGAACCGGTTCTTTCATTGTGTTATCGTAGTTGTCAACAAAATCAACCGTATCTTTATCAATATCCGAAAAGAGTTCGGTACATATTTTATCAAGCTTGGCTTCGGTATATCTTGATGCAGCCCACATCATATCTCTTGAATATGCTTTACCAAAGTTACCCTTTGAGTCAACGTAAGGATGAAGCAACGCTTCGTAACCTTTTGAAAGACGAACCATTGTTTCGTAAATTGCAGCATCGCCGTGAGGGTTAAGCTGCATTGTACGACCAACGATATTGGCTGATTTTGAGCGATTTCCGGTAAGCAGACCCATTTTATACATTGTAAAAAGAATCTTTCTGTGAGAGGGCTTGAAGCCGTCAATTTCAGGGATTGCTCGGGACATAATTACGCTCATGGCGTAAGGCATAAAGTTAAGTTCGAGTGTATCTGTGATAGGCTGGTTTACAACCTCACCTGCACCTAAAATATGAGTTTTGGCATCCAGGGTTTCAACGGGTTTTCCACTGCCTTTTTTTGTTTTTTTAGCCATATTATTACTCCGTTACTTTATTATGAAACGTCAGCCATATCAATGTAAAGATGGCCGTTCTGAGCAATATGCTCTTTTCTTCCTGCAAGGTTATCGCCAAGAAGAAGATCGAATTTATCTGCTGTTTCCTGAGCGAAAGAAGGCTCAATTTTAATAAGTCGTCTGGTTGCAGGATTCATTGTGGTAAGCCACATCATATCCGGATCATTTTCACCGAGACCCTTTGAACGCTGGATGGTGTATTTTTTGTTGCCGATTTCAGCAAGTGCATCTGTTTTTTCCTTTTCGGTGTATGCAAACCAGGTTTCATCACCGCAAGTGATTTCATACAGAGGAGATTCTGCAATGAAAACTTTGCCTTCTTCAAAAAGTGTAGGCATAAGTCTGTATATCATTGTGAGAATAAGGGTTCTGATATGGAAGCCGTCTACATCGGCATCCGTACAGATAATAATTTTATTCCAGCGAAGAAGATCAAGATTGAATGAAATCATATCTTTGCCTTTTTTCTGTTTTGAACCGATTTCAACACCGCATCCGATAACTTTTATCAGATCGGTTATAATATCACTTTTAAAAATTCTGTCATATTCAGATTTAAGGCAGTTAAGGATTTTACCTCTGACGGGCATGATAGCCTGATATTCAGAGTTTCTTGACTGCTTACAAGCACCCAACGCTGAATCACCCTCAACTATGAAGAGCTCGCGGATATCAACATCCTTGCTGCGGCAATCAACAAATTTCTGAATACGGTTTGTGAGATTGCTTACAGTTTTTGTGAGCGATTCTTTAAGTCCGAGCCTTGTTTTTTCTGCATTGACACGACTGCGCATATTTATAAGAATCTGATCCGCGATTTTATTTGCTTCCATAGGATTCTCTATGAAGTAAATTTCAAGCTGATGCCTTATAAAAGCGGTCATTGCATCCTGAATGCCTTTATTGTTAATTGATTTTTTTGTCTGGTTTTCATAGGATGCCTGAGTTGAAAATGCCGAAACCACTATTGCAAGGCAATCCTCAATATCCTGGAATGTTATTTTGCCGTCACTTTTCTGATATTTATTACTTTGTTTCAGATATAAATCAATCTGCGAAAGGAACGCTTGTCTTACCGCCTTGTCGGGTGAACCTCCGTTTGCAAGGTAGCTTGAATTGTGATAATACTCTTTCATCTGAACTTTATTAGAGAAAGTCAGTGCAAAGCTCATTTTGAGTTTATATTCGTCAAGGTCATCACGGTCGCGGCACATACTTTCTCCGCTCCATGAAAGGAAGCTTGTCAGAGCGTTTTCTCCTACCTTTTCTTTAATATAGTCATTTATACCGTTTTCATAGTAGTATTCATAGGTTTCAAAGCCCTTACCAACCTGATTTCTGAGAATAAATCTGACACCGGCATTTACAACAGACTGGTTTTTAAGCATTTCCTGCAAATATTCAAGCGAAACGTTTATGTCTGTAAAAACTTCAAGGTCAGGTTTCCATTTGATTCTTGATCCTGTATCCTTTTTAGTGTACGCTTCTTTAAGCATTTCGCCGTCAGGATCACCTTTTTTAAAGTTGAGAAGGTATCTGAATCCGCCGGTATGAATTTCTGCTTCCATATATTCGGAGGCATACTGAGTAGCGCAAAGACCAAGACCGTTTGTGCCCAGTGAAAATTCATAGTTTCCGTTTTCGCCGTTATTATATTTACCGCTGGCATAAAGTTCGCAGAAAACAAGTTCCCAGTTGAAACGGCCTTCTTTTTGGTTATAGTCAACAGGAATACCTCTGCCGAAGTCCTGCACCTCAACAGAATTGTCTGCAAAACGGGTAACAACAATTTTATCGCCGAATCCTTCTCTTGCTTCATCAACTGAGTTTGAAACAATTTCAAAAATTGAGTGTTCGCATCCGTCAATACCACTTGAACCGAATATGACGGCAGGCTTTTTTCTTACTCGGTCTTTACCTTTAAGCGCAACTATACTCTCGTCATTGTAGCCGGGTTTTTTCGCCATAAGATAATCCTCCCAAAATGCGCAATTTTTACCGATACTATTATACCACATCTTGAATCAAAGTCAAGTTTTGCGACAACATATTGTTTAATATTTAATGATTTATCCGATATTATATATTGTGTCATGACCGATAAAACGGACAAAATAATACCCGCCGATTATGGCGGGCATTAAATCAGAATATAATGGATTTCTTTTTACCGTTCTTATTGACAGGATGTTCCTTTATGTGCGTAATATAATCGATATTGACAATTTCATCACCGTCTTTTGTTCTTATGGTAATCCAGTTATCAGAAACACCGGTAACATTGCCCTGGATTACATTTGAAAGGCCGTTTGACATATAAATAATGCAGTCTTTATTTATGTATTTGATGAAAATTTCATTCATATAAACTTTTCTCCTTGTCTTACGTTTGCGAACAATGATTCTTGTATTTTGTGAATTGTTGTTGTGCATTGAAACAAGAACAATTATCCAGAGAAATATTATCGGCAAGTATGCACTCAAAGTATAACACCGTTCTTTCTCTGCATTCTCAGGTAAGATCCTTCGGGCACATTGACAGGACAGTCAAAACTGAGCTTCATCATGGGATGAGGTGCATTGTCAATAAGCTCCCCTTCCTCATTTTTAAGATTTTTTACAGTAACTCTTACAGGCTCAACGCCTTTAATCATTATTTCCAATTCATCGCCGTCAAAAAATCTGTTGCGCTGTGAAGCGTAAAGCACACCGTTTTCCCATTTTTCTGCAATGGCTGCAACATCCCATTCGCGGACATAGCCGCCGTTATAGAATATCTGAGCGTCATCCATAGGCGTCGAAAAATAAAAACCTGTACAATATTGCCTGTTGCTGACTTTTCTTACCTCATCAAGAATCCACTGCTCAGGCTTATAGTCACTTGCAAAACCTGATTTTTCATAGCCGTCAATGGCACAACGGTAAGCGTTGACGGAAACAGCGGTATAATACGCGGATTTGGCTCTGCCTTCAATCTTAAAGCTGTTTATACCTGCTTCGGTAAGTGCGGCAATATGTTCAATAAGACACATATCTCTTGAATTCATTATGTATGTACCCGTGTTATCTTGTTCAACGGGAAAATACTCACCGGGCCTCTTTTCTTCGAGCAAAGCGTATCTCCAACGGCACGGCTGAGCGCAATCACCTCTGTTTGAATCTCTGCCTGTCATATAGTTTGAAAGAAGGCATCTACCTGAAAACGATACACACATTGCACCGTGGACAAACGATTCAATTTCAAGGTTTTTGGGTGTTTTAGCTCTTATTTCGGCAATTTCTTCAAGTGAAAGCTCTCTTGCAGTAACAATTCTTTTTGCACCCATTTCATAGAAGGCGCAAGCAGAGGCATAGTTTGTAATACCTGCCTGGGTTGAAATATGAATTTCTTTGCCCGGTGCATATTTCTGAACAGCTTTCATCACACCTATATCTGTGACAATGAATGCATCTACTCCGCTGTATGAAGCATATTCAAGAAATGAGGGAAGATTTTCAAGCTCATTATTTCGAGGTACGATGTTGCAGGTAAGATAAACTTTTACACCTTTCGAATGTGCATAATCACAGGCTTTTTTTAATTCTTCTCCGCCGAAACTTGCAGCAGCTGTTCTCATGCCAAAGCAATCTGAACCGAGGTAAACTGCATCGGCGCCGTATTCAACCGCCGCCACGAGCCTTTCGGTATCACCTGCCGGCGCAAGTAATTCGGGTTTTGAAATCTGAAACATAAATTATCTCCTATCGGCTGTTTACACGAAGAACTTCTCTGCCGTTTGCATCGTGTTCAGCCTGAGTTCTTGCCATATAAATTTCACCGTATTTATCGTGTCTGAAATAGAAATAGTCGGTATCATCAGGGTAAAGCGCCGCCTTGATTGCGTCATCACCGGGATTACAGATAGGTCCGGGAGGAAGCCCCTGCTGAGTGTAGGTGTCATAAGCACTTTCATATGCCATAGCCAGTGATGATGAAACATTGGGAGCAACATAGCTGGAAATATAGTTTGTTGTTGAATCACATCCAAGCAAAGGCCATGATACGGAATTATCAAGTCTGTTATGGATAACAGAGGAAACAAGACCCATCTGCTTTTTACTTGCTGCTTCTCGCTGGATAATCGATGCAATAATGATAACTTCATCCCTTGTAAGGCCCAGTTCAACTCTTCTTGCTTCGTATTCTTCGGTCCATTTATTTTCCGAAGCTTCAAGGAATTTTCTGATTATTGAATTTGCATCGCTTTTTTCATAAAACTCGTAAGTTGCAGGATAAAGGTAACCTTCGAGAGTAAAAGTGCGGTTTTGGCTGTTGGGTATTTCATTTATAAAGTCATTTTCAAAATCCGTACCCTGAACGGATTCAATAAGCTGTTCTTTACTGCAAACACCGAATTCGGCAATCTTATCAAACATCTGATAGATTGTCCAACCTTCGGGGAAAACAAGAGATATTGTATCGGCAGTCTTCTGAACTTCCATAAATTTGTTCAGATAACCTTCAAGTCCGAGATTTTTCTGAACATAGTAAACGCCGCTGAGATATTCGGGTGCACCGGGTTTTGGGTCCTTGTTAAGGTTCTTCAGGAATGTTACAAGATTATAATAAATCTTACAGAACATTTTCTGCTTAACAAGCCCTTCGTCACTGAGAATATCAATTATACTGTCGGTTGTTGAACCCTGAGGAATTGTGATTTTAACAAGCTCCTCGCTTCTGTTCAGTGCGAGTACATCGTTTATACAAGTTATTGCAATAGCCGAAAAAGCTGTTGTAAAAACAAGAACGACTGCCATAAAAATTGCGATAACCGAATTGAATGCTTTGGTGCCGACTGTTTTGTTTTTCTGTTGATTCTGATTTTTCACAGAGGGTTGTGCAGGCTGTGTATTTCTTCTCATTGGTTTTCTGTTTGAAAAATATACTTCACCCTTATACTGCGGTGTATGATCATCTGTTTCAGGCATCGGCGCATCATCGTCGATATGAACTTCAAATTTTTTCTTTTGTAAATTTTCAACGGGCTTAACATTTTCCAGTGCCTCTGGACTGAGAAATCCGTCATCCTCAATATGAACTTCAAACGGTTTTTTTCTTCCGTTCATATTGTTGTTGGCATCATTGTTCATATGTATTAACCTCCCCTTTAAAGTGAGTAGTGTGTATTTTCGGTGATGATATCCGAAACGGATACATCAAATTCTTCTGCCTGAATACAGTTACATATGCATCTTTCATATGTAAGAGCAACAGTACGGATATTTTTATCTGAGAGGAATCGGTCATAGAATCCCCCGCCATAGCCCAATCTTCCTCCGTTAAGGTTAAATGCAAGCCCCGGAGTGATACAAAGTGAATTTTCAAATTCCGTCACAAGGTTATTGTTACCGGAACTTACGGTTGGTATACCGAATCTGCCGGTAACAAGTTCACTTAAATCGGATATTTCATAAAAATCCATCTGACTGCCGATGCAACGAGGCACAGCAACTCTCTTTCCGACAGAAAGTGAGTATTTGATTATTTCTGAGGTATCAACTTCGCTGCCGTATGAGATGTATATAAGTATCACGGGCGAAGTTTTATAAATGTCTGAGTTAATAAGTCTTGTAAAAATGGAGGAATCGAATTGTTTCTTCAATGAATATTCGATACCATTTCTTACAGCTTTAAAAAGTTTACGGAGTTTCTTCTTTTCAATCATGAGCATTGAAGTGTTGATTTAAGTGAATCGGCAGAGGATTTACCTTTGAAATAGGTTGTGATTGCAAGACCGAAATTAATTGCACTGCCCATTCCTTTTGCGGTGATTATATTTTCGTCAGTACATACGAATTCATCCGAAATGACAGCACCTGAAAGTTCATCTTCAAAACCGGGAAAGCAAATCGCTTTACACCCGTCGAGAATTCCTTTCCGTCCCAATATCATAGGTGCAGCACAGATTGCTGCAAGAAGGAGCTTATTTTCAAAACAAAAATCGATAAATTCGTTAACTTTATCGCTGTTCATAAGGTTGGTTGTGCCCGGCATTCCGCCAGGCAGAATTATACCTGACAATTCATTATCGGGGGTTACCTCAGAGACAACTGTATCACATATTATTTCAATTCCGTGAGAACCTCTTATTACTTTTTTATCTACTCCGACGCTTATGATTTCGATACCTGCACGCCTGATAACATCAAGCGTAGCAACAGCTTCCACCTCTTCAAAACCGTCAGCAAAAAACATATAAAGCATATTAATCACCTTTCTAATCCAGAGTAAGCCCCAGATAGGCATTATCAATAAAATCAATCATTTTTTTACCATCGTCATTAATGGCGGTTATCATTGCCCATGGTCTGATTTCACCCTCGACATCAATCCACGGCGGAAAAACTATTTCTGCAACATTATTAATATTGTCAATTGAATTTAAAACATCATCAACTTGTGTAAAAGTTGTTTCCTTTACAATGATTTTTGTGTCATCAGATGTGTAAAGTGAGTATCCTTTACAAGTTTCAGAGGCGTTTCCTCCAAAGAATTTGTTATGAAGAAATGCAAAATCAACCGATTGCTTGTCCCACTTAAAATAGTTGTGTCCATCATAAGCTGTATTACGGAGATATTCGGGACTGACATTACGGTCAGATAAATTAACTGATGTATTTTTTCTGTTGTATTCCGCTACTTTTACAAAGAATGCTGTTTTATATCCGAACTTTCCGTAAAAGTCAAAAAGCGATTTTTCGGCAGGTTTAAGACAGATAAAGTATTTTCCATTTTTATTTGCGGTTTCTTTGGCAAAGCTTAAAAGTTCCGCCATCAATCCCCTGCCACGGTATTTTTTTAATGTGCAGGCAGCGTAAAGATAATATGAAGGATAATCTTTACCCTCGAAATGCATATCGCCTTCAAGCAGGAAGAGCATTGATGCAATTTCGTTGTCGATTTCATATATCAATGTATTCAACGGCTTACGACAACCGTCAAGAAAAAAGCGGATTTCGTTTTCGCTGTCTCCGAACGCTTCTTTCCACAGTCTGATTATTCCGTTTATATCGTTTTCATTATTAAATCTTATCATATGTTCAAAGCTGATTTTACCGCTTCAAGAACCGCATGAGATATAACTTCAACCGATAAAGGTTCACCGTTTTCACTGCAATTTATTCTGTACCATCCCAGCTTACTGCATGCGTAATCGGCTGCTTCACGGCAATTATTAAGATATTCAACATCCTTTTCATGAATATCTTTTTTACTTTCGTCACCGTTATATCTGCCTGTCATAAGTTTTTGTGAAACTTCAATAGGCATATCAAGATAGATAACAGCATCAGGTTTAGGAATACCCATTTTGTTATATTCAAAATCTTCAAGCCATTCAAGGTATGAATCCCATTCTGCACGAGGGGTTTTTGTGAGCTGGTGGTATGCGTTGGAGGTTGTATATCTGTCTGCAAGAAATGTTTCGCCATTAAGATATTTTTCCTTCCAGAAACAGTTATAACTCACATATCTGTCAACAGCAAAAAAAGATGATGCTGCATATGCATTTACATCACCCGGTTTATTTCCGAATCTGCCCGCAAGATACATTTTGACAAGTTCACAGGCAGGGTCATCATAGTTGGGGAGTTTTATAAAATTGACCTTTATACCTAAATCCGCAAGCTTTTCTTTCAGCAGGTTTTCCTGCGTTGACTTTCCGCTTCCGTCAAGGCCTTCAATTACAATAAGCTTTCCGTCCATACTTCCTCCATATTACACTATAATAATTAACATTATATCAACAAAAAATGTACTTTTCAAGTACAGACAGCTAAAATTTAAAAACGGAGTAGTGAAAAAATCAATACTCCGTGAGATTTTCAGAATATAACGGGTTGTAACTGTTTGCCGTTTAATGCACTTGTGATTGCATCATCAGTCAGTGAGAAATCGGCAACAACAGATCTTGGTTTATTTTTACTGTCATCCTGCCGCATGGGAACAAAGTAAATATTCCTTGTATTGAGAAGCTTGCCGATATTCGCAGCCGATGATGATAAAGCGTCATTGGTTGAAACAGCAATAAGCAGCGGCTTGTCATTTCTTAAATGAGCTTTTGCGGCAAGGGTTACGGGAGTATCCGTAATACCGTTCGCAAGCTTTGCAAGCGTATTACCGGTACATGGCTCAATAACAAGTATATCAAGCATTTTTTGGGGTCCCACAGGCTCAGCGTCAGTAATTGTTGAAATGATTTTTCTTCCTGTTATTTCTTCTATTTCCGATATATGATCGCAGGATTTACCGAAACGTGTATCTGTTGAACAAGCGTTATAAGACATAATCGGAATAACTGTGTTTCCTTTTTCGCAAAGAAACCTTATTTGTTCCTTTGCTTTTTCAAATGTGCAAAAAGACCCGCAAAGTGCAAATCCGATACAAATTTTATTCATACTCACCCTCCGTTATAATGTTCAGTATTCCGTCGGCAATAATTTTTCCTGCGGTTTTCGGTGCAACTTTGCCGGGCAGTGATGAACATTGGATTGCATTGATACCGAGCTCGTAAGCGCAGGCAAAATCCGTTCCGAACGGTGCGGAAGCAACATCAATAATAAGACAGTCATTTTTTACTGATTCCAGAATTTTCTTATTAATTACAAGTGACGGAACGGTGTTGATAATGATATCAAACTTGTTTGCGTGCTTCCAGAAATCGGAAATATATATGCCTTTATAACCTTTTGTTTTTGCTGTTGCTATATCTCCGCTTTTACGTGCTGCGACTGTAACGTTTGCACCAAGAGCTGAAAGTGTATCCGCTGTAAGCCTTGCCACCCGTCCGTATCCGAACACGGCGCAACTGCTTGAATGAATTGTATACTCAATGTTATCAATCATAGCCTTTATAATTCCCTGTACAGTAGGAACCGTGTTCATAACGGTTACCTCTTCAAACTTAAAGTAATCATAAACAGAATCGGTTTTCTTTTTGATTTTTGTTTCAAATCCTTTGCCCAACATTCCTGCAAAAACAAGCTGATTCTCATTTATCATAGAAAATATTTCATCAGCCGTTTCTTTAATCGGTACAATGGAGAATATATATTTATTGTCTTTTGTGACCGGAAGCGGAAAAATTATACAGTCTGATTCATTAATGGCATTTCTTATGTTTTCTGCACATTTATGATTTTTTTCGGGTAAACCGTATAGCGTAATTTTATAGCCCAGAGATGAAAGATAATCGGCCATATAAAGCTGTCTTCCGTCACCGCCGACAATAATAAAACTGTTTATTTTTTTCATATTTACACCTCCCTGTAATTTACTATCATTTTATGGTTTGTAATGAATGTCTGTTACAAGGGAAAATCATAATATTTAGGTAAAATTCCTCTTTATTTTTCAGAACTCTTGTTATATAATAGAAATAATATATCGGAAGGAGAACGACAAATGTTTGATATAGATGTTCTTTTAAAGCAGGTCAGACGTATTCATTTCATCGGAATAGGCGGCTCAGGAATGTGTCCTCTTGCTGAAATTCTTCATAAAGAAGGATATTTACTCAGCGGTTCGGATAATAACGAAACAGATACTCTTGCCCGTATCCGTTCCTTGGGTATTCCCGTTACAATGGGTCAGAAGGCAGAAAATATCAAAGGTGCCGAAATGATTGTTTACACTGCTGCTTTACTCCCTGATAATCCTGAGCTTGTTGCAGCAAAAGCCTCAGGAATACCCACATTTGAGAGAAGTAAGCTTCTCGGTGCTGTAACAAGAATATACCCCAACAGTATTTGCATAAGCGGCACTCACGGTAAAACAACGGCTTGCTCTATGCTCACCCAGGTACTGATTGAAGCAGACTTTGATCCCACCGCTGTAATCGGCGGCAAGTTACCTCTGACGGGTTCAAACGGCATTGTAGGTCACAGTGAGCATATGGTATGTGAAGCCTGTGAATTTGTTGATACATTTCTTGATTTGTCACCTGATATTGCAGTTGTGCTTAATGTTGACGAAGATCACCTTGATTACTTCAAAACATTTGAAAACTTAAAAAAATCATTTACAAAGTTCGCTTCGATGGCAACAAAGACAATCATCTACAACGGTGATGATATTCATTCAGCCGATTCTGTTTTACCTGCTGCCGAAAAATCCGGTAAACCTTTAATCACATTCGGTTTTAATGAGGGAAACGATTATCAGGCGGTTAATGTTCAGCTTGATAATGAATTTGCATCGTTTGATTTAATCAGATACGGAGAAAATCTGGGCAGAATCACGCTTGGTATTCCGGGTAAACATCATGTTTACAACGCTCTTGCGGTTACGGCTTCTGCTATGGAATCTGGCGTAAGCTTTGAGCGGTGCGTAAAAGGTATTGCTGATTTCAGAGGTGCAGGCAGAAGATTTGAGATTCTTGCAAAAATTGACGGAATTACGGTTGCCGATGATTATGCACATCACCCGAAAGAACTTGAAGTTACACTCAGTACAGCTATGAAAATGGGCTTTAATAAGGTTTGGGCTGTGTTTCAGCCTTTCACCTATTCAAGAACATCTATTCTTTTTGATGAGTTTGTCAGAGTTCTTAAAATACCGGATGAATGTATTATGACTGAGATTATGGGTTCTAGAGAAGTCAACACTTACGGTATTTACACATCTCAACTTGCTGAAAAAATTCCCGGAAGTGTATGGTTCAATACTTTTGAAGAAGTTGCGGAATATGCTGTCAGAAACGCAGAAAAAGGCGACCTTATTATCACCCTCGGCTGCGGTGATATATATAAAGCGGCTAAAATAATGATAAAAATGCTTGAAGAAAGGCAGTGAAAATATGAAGTATACCGTTAACAAAACAAACTACAATGATTTCTCGGTTTTTGAAATCAACAAACTTTGTGGCAGAGGATATGCAATCCCCTATTCATCAAAGGAGACACTCAGAAAAACTACATTCAAAAAAGAAAGAGCTTCCTCAGATATCGTAAAGCTTCTTTCTGGTAAATGGCAGTTCAGATACTACAAGAGCAGAAACGATCTTCCTGATGTTATTGATACGGATAAAGAGGCTTTTGATTCGGTAAAAGTTCCTTCAACCTGGCAGAGAACGGGTTATGATGCGCCCGCATACATAAACTGTCCTTATGCATTTGATGACAAGCCTCCTTATGTTCCCGAAGAACAGCCTGTGGGTGTATACAGAAAAACATTTGATGTTGAAGATACAAACAAGTTTTATATCCTTTCATTTCTTGGTGTCATTTCCTGCCTTGATCTTTATGTAAACGGTGAATTCGTCGGTTACAGTGAAGGTGCTCATAATACCGCAGAATTTGATATTACAAAATATATCGTAAAAGGCGAAAATGAAATTCTTGCCGTAGTTCACAAGTGGTCAAACGGAACATTCCTTGAATGTCAGGATATGTTCAGAGAAAACGGAATTTTCAGGGATGTTCTTCTTTATGAGATGCCTGAAACATATCTTTATGATGTGTATTACAGAACCAAAGAAACTTCAAAGGGTTGGAATCTTGATATAAATCTTGCCCTTGAAGGTGAAACCGAAGGATATAAAGTTTGTGCCGAGATTTACAGTAAAAATAAGCTTATTGCATCAAATACCGTCAGCGCAGACAAAGAAGCTCTTATCAGTTTCAAAAACCTTGATGTTATAAGCTGGAATGCTGAAATTCCCACACTTTACACTGCGTTTGTTACTCTTTATAAGGGTGACGAAGAAATTATGACAACCAGAAATTACATTGGTTTTAAAACGATTAAAATCAAAAAAGATATCTTTACAGTTAACGGTAAGAAAATTAAAGTAAAGGGTGTAAACCACCACGATACACATTACAAAAACGGCTATGTAATGAGCTATGATGATCTTGAAAAAGATATCAGACTTATGAAATCACTTAATGTAAACACCGTAAGAACATCCCACTATCCTCCTGATGCACAGTTCCTTGTTCTTTGTGATATGTACGGTCTTTATGTTGTTGATGAGGCTGATATCGAAACCCACGGTTGTGCTTGTGACCCTCATAATAATTTCGACCTTATCAGCCACGACCTTAAATGGGCACCCAGATATCTTGACAGAGTAAAAAGAATGTATATGCGTGACAGAAGCCGTGCAGGTATTATTATGTGGTCGTTGGGTAACGAAGCAGGCGGATATGCCTGTCAGGATGTATGCTACGATTTCCTTCACGCAGTATGCCCTGAAATTCCCGTTCACTACGAAGGTGTTGTGCGTAACGAAAGGCATTCATATGATGTTGTTTCTGAAATGTATACAAATCATAAGGATGTAGAGAAAACAGGCAAGCACACAAGAGGTAAAAAATATACCCCCAAACCCTTCTTCCTTTGCGAATACGCTCATGCTATGGGTGTGGGTCCCGGCGGACTTGAAGAATATATGCAGCTTTTCTACAAGTATGATAACCTTATGGGCGGTTGCATCTGGGAATGGGCTGACCACGCTGTATATCACGCAAACGGTAAACTTAAATTCACATACGGCGGCGATCACGGCGAATGGCGTCACGACGGTAATTTCTGTGTTGACGGACTTCTTTATCCCGACAGAAGACTTCATACCGGTGCAAAAGAAATGAAGAATGTTTACAGACCTGTCAGAGCAGAATATAATGACGGTATTATAACATTCACAAATACCAACAGATTCAGAAACACATCATACATTACCTCTGTATGGGAGCTTGTCAAAAACGGAAATATTCTTCTTGCTGCTGATGAGATTGTTCTTGATATTGAGCCCGAGCAGAAGCTTGAACACAGTGTAGAACTTGAAATCCCTGAGGGTGACTGCGACTGCCATCTTAATATCTACTACTATGACGGTGATGATGAAATAGCTTTTGAGCAGAAAGCTCTCAAAGAAGAATATGAATTCAAACCCGAAAAATCAGCGGATAAGCTTGCAATGTCAAGTGACGGAGAAACAAGCACTGTTTCGTTCAACGGCGGCAGCGTAACATTCTCTAACAAAACAGGTATGATTGAAAGCTATATTTCCGGTGATGTTGAGCTTATCAATCCCTCTCCTGCTTCATTCAAGGGCTTTATGCCGAATATATTCAGAGCTCCCCTTGATAA
Source organism: Acutalibacteraceae bacterium (assembly GCA_036309745.1). Classification (GTDB taxonomy): domain Bacteria; phylum Bacillota; class Clostridia; order Oscillospirales; family Acutalibacteraceae; genus CAG-177. Next base: position 259,889 of record JAXJTD010000117.1, read on the forward strand.
CGATGCCAGACGCGACAGATGGTATGGCGCAGGTTATGACAATTATGAATGCAGATGCATTGATTTTGAAGTTGAACTTAAAAAGAATAAAGCAGAGGTTGAAATTACATATATCCTCAAAAGCAAAAAATCCATTCTTCCTCTTGCAAAGGTTGAACTTGAATATTCAGTTTACTCAGACGGTCTTGTTAAAGTTGAAGCAAAACTTGAAACAATTGCTAAGAAAAGAGCAGCAGCAGATATTCCCAGATTCGGTCTTACCCTTGAAATGCCCGAAAACTTCACTAATGTTGAATATTACGGTATGGGTCCCGATGAAAATCTTTCAGATATTTATGCACAGGCTCTCGTTGGTGTTTATAACACAACAGTCACGGATATGCACGAACCCTATATCAAGCCTCAGGATGCAGGTAACAGAACATGTGTAAGATATCTTACTTTGACTGATGAGAACGGAAACGGTCTTAAATTTGCATTTGATGATGATTATTTCAATTTCAATGTAAGAGAATTCAGCCAGAAGCTTTTACAGAATGCAAAGCACCAGGAAGATCTTCACAGTGAAAATACCGTCGCAGTCAATATTGACGGTTTCACAAGAGGCACGGGTACTGCAAGTTGCGGACCTGATGTTCTTCCTCAGTTTGTTGTTGACGGCAGAAAAGAACTTGAATTCAGCTTTTATATGATGCCTGCAAAATAAAAAATCAGACCCGAGGTCTTATGACTTCGGGTCATTTTCTTTTTCAAATGGTTTTTCTTCTTTTCTTGATTTCATTGTTCCGAGAACTGATATGGCAACAAGTGTTACAACACCTCCGATAAGAGTTGTTGTTTTATATTTATCCCCTTTTTCAAGATTTAGAGATATTTTGTTTTCAGGTTGACTTTCGGATAAATTGAAATCTGCCGTTTTATCACTGTGCTGATTTAATTCAAGTACGGTTTCGGAAACAGACGTTTTGCGATTTTTAGTTGTTACTTTATTCTTTTTATCGGTGTTCTTTTCAGTTTCTAATTTTGACTTTATTACGGATGTTGTTTGCTGTTTGGTTGTAATGTCACTTAAAAACATATCAAGAATCCAAAAATCATCATTTGAATCAGTTGACTTGACTTTTGTAGTTTTTTCAGCTCTCTTTGTGGTTTTTTCGGGCTTCTGAGTTGTTGTTTTATAATGAGATGTATAATCTGAGCCGTCTGAATTATGATTGTTATGATACTCTGTTATATCATTTATATTATCAATTGAAAAATCATAGATATTTGACGGAACACCTTCTGAATCGATAAATCTTACGGAACCGTTAATGATATCGGGTATTCCGTATTTTAAACCGAGTCTGATTTCACAGGTAACACCGTTATTTGAATCAACAGAAAGAGAACCTTCAAAAGAATATCGGTCTTCATCAATTATATTACCGGAAGAAGTTGCACGGACAGTATAAAAATCAGAGTTTTCAATTTTTAATGATGCACCTACATTTGTGTTGTCTGCTGCAAGGTCGGGTTCTTTGAACATAACACAAAAATATATGCCGTTTGTATCGGAGTCAATAATCCATTTTATAAGACCGAAATTTACATTACAGTTACTTTCTCCGTTAAGAAGGAGCAATGTTTCAGCACCTGCCCATTCTTCGCCTTTGTCATAGCCGTCAATATCAGCAGAAAACACTGTGATGGCAGACAAATATAAAAATGTAGACAAAAGTAAAATTGAAATAAATTTTTTCATATCTGCACCTTAAATTATTTCTTTCTTAATGAAATTTTACTGAATTTAACAAAAAAGTCAACAAATATATTTTTTTGTTCCGAAATGTCAGAAAAAACCGACCTTGAAAACTTCAAGATCGGTTAAAAATCAATAAATTATTACAAGAGTTCCGTCGATTACGGATACCGATGCTTTTTCTCCGATAAATTCATTACTTACGCCCAGAGGAAATGAATTGGCGAAAGTTACATTTTCAACATTATACTTTAATCCTCTTATGGTTACTCCCGTGCATTTATCAGAATGAGAAAAAACTGAAATATATCCTTTGGGTTTTACAGGAAGTTCAATTACACCGTTGTGAACGGCGGTAATTTCAGTTTCAGAATCATATATAACGCATTTTTTACCTTTCTGAACAAGGGATACTGCAAGCTGGATATTGCTTATTGTGTGGTCAAGTCTTCCTCCGCAAGCACCGTAAATGCAAAATTCATCAAACCCTTTTTTAAGCCCGATTTCAGCTGCTGCAAACATATCGGTTATATCCTTGACAACAGGGAGCTTAATTACATTTGTATTGTCAGGTACATATCCCAGCGAATCAAAATCACCTATAATAATATCGGGTTCAATACCGTATTTTTTCAGGTGGTTATATCCTCCGTCGGCAGCTATAACCAAATCGTCAGGTTGTTTTATATAATCAAATTTGTTGCAATCCCCTGCTCCGACTATACAGCAAATGCTCATTTTATCAATCCTTAATTAAATTTGCTCAGGCTTTGTGAAGAATCCGAAACCATAAACTGAGGATATTCTTCGCTTACGCCTGCATAAAATTCACCGTCATATGTAAGAAGCCAGACAATAAAATCACTGTAATCCGTTCCGTAGGAACCGCCGACATGGTCAGCACCCTTGATTATATAGGTATACTCAGGAAAAAGAGCGGTGGAAAGATCAACAGTATTATCTGGTGAAACAAGTTCGGGATTTGCAGCAACATAATCATCACCCAGAGTTTTTCCGTAAGGGGCAACGGTTGCATATCCCGACATCTGATATGTTTCAAGTATACCGTCACCGTTGAAATCTGAATTTTCATAAACAGGTATTACGGGAATGCCGTAATGGGCAACAATTGCAATTTCAACACCGTTATCAACCATTTCATTCAGAAGTGCTGTTTTATCCTTCATCATTTTCTGAAGCTTATCGGTTTTTGCAATGAAATCCGCATTTGCATTTTCCCTGCCGCCGAAAACATATTCAATGGCTGATTCATAATCTTCTTGCTGAACAAGACCCCACAGAGGAAGCATATGACTGAAAACAGGTATTATGGCATCCTGATACACTGCATCCTTATAGTTTTCAAGGATAAAATCTGTGAGTTTTGTAAGTAAATTAAAAACTTTTACCTTGTAAAGCACATCGATAAGAACAGACAGAGCTTTATTATCTTTAACTGTGTTCATAAGGAAATTATAAAGATTTTCGGCTTTGATGTTAACTCTGCCGTTAAGTAAATCGGATGCTACCTGAGCACCGCAGAACGTTGATGATAAGAAAATACATCTGTTTACTTTTTCATATCCGTATTCAGTAAGATAGGCAAGAGTCATCTGACCTCCCATACTGCAACAGATAATGTTCACCTTATCGTGGCCGGTATTTTCCATTGCTGCTTCAACAGCTGCATTGATGTCGTCAGCAACAACAAAGGGATCCAGTCGCCAGTCGTAATTAATATAATATGTATGGCCTTCGCCGAATTCTTCAATGCAGGTTCTTACGATTCCGTATTCAAATGCAGTGCCTTCGCGAAGATTATCATATTTATCCGCACTGTCAGGGTATGCAGGCATTGTTACATTGTATAAAGAATCTCCGTTTTCATCCATTGAAAAGTATTTGAAAATATCTTTTGCAAGAAGTGCAATTTCTTTTACTGCCGAATCAAGGCTGAAATTGATTATACCCGAAGCAACAGCTTTAAAAATTCCTTTGATTATTGTTCCTGCATCAATGCTGAGAACAGGTTGCTCATTTTCGGTTCCGTAATCAACATACATACCTGCAAAATCCATACCTCTGACAACAATTACAGGTACATTATCGCAGGTTTCCGAAGTGCTTTCTTCACCTGCAAAAGCTGGAATTGAAAGAGAGAAAATCAAAGAAAACGCAAGAATTAAGCTGATTATTTTTTTCATATCTATTCCCCTTTAATTTGCAAAATCTGTTTTATAATGATGAACAAAAACACCGACTATTTTATTATAATCCAGAATGTGCATAACAGAACCGTCCTCAGCAGGCCAGAATGTAATGCCTTCTGCTTCAACATTTTCACCGCCTACATCACGGATTGCCGCAATATCAACTTTACCTGTTTCAGTATCAACACTGAGAATGTTTTTATAATTACCGTTATCTTTAATATCATTTGAAAGATAGAGTGTTCCGTTATAAAATTCACCACCCTGAATTCTGTGAATTTTTTCGGAAAGCTGAATTTCTTTGACCGGGCTCATTGATGCTGCCGTATCATATACATATATTGTCTCTATGTCGTTCCATTTTGATGCGTAGAGATAACCTGTTTCACCGTCTACTGCGCACCAGGGAACGCCGTCATCATATAAATTATTCGGCAGGTCATATATTTCACCTGTTGCTTCAAGTGTTTCACAGTCAAAAACAACTATGCAGGGCGAAAGGTATTCGGCACTGTCTTCAACGGAGGCGTAGATTTTTCCGTTATAAACACTGATTCCGCCGATATGATCATCGTCTCTGTCTGTGCATTTATCGGGCAAAGGATTAATATTGGTATCAACAAGTTCAAAATCATTAAAAGTAAATTTTGCAAGGGCTGTCAGATTAAGAGCGGCAATAGAACCGCTGGTATAATAGTATTCACCGTCTGTCGCAATACCCTGACCCATAACAAGAGCCTTCTCAAGTACAAATGTATCTTTTGATACAAGTTCTGCTGTTTCAGTTGATTTTGCAACAGGACTTGTAAGTAACGTCAATAACAGCAAAGGAAGCGTAAGTATTGACCATATTTTTCTGATTATAAACATAAAAAGTACCTCCTTGTCTTTTTAGATGATAACACAATATAACGCAAATATCAACTTGTTTAAGATATTTGATATACAAAATATCCAAAAATTTTCCGCTGACTATTTACAATTTATAAATTTTTGTTATAATTATAGCATAAATTTCAAGGAGGCAATAAAAATGTTAAAGAAAACTCTTGCAGTTATGATTGCTGCTGTAATGCTGTTAACCGTTGTGCCTTTCTCATTTGCGTCAGGCAACGATGTTGACTACACAATCAACAGCCCTTATGAAGGTGTTGATTTTTCAACTTATAACCGATATAAAGCTGATCTTCACAGCCACACAACATTCAGTGATGGCGGTAATTCACTGCCTGAAATGGTTGAAAGACATTATGAACTTGGTTTTGATATCCTTGCAATCTCAGACCACGGTACAGTAAGCTACGGTTATACAACACAGAGGCATAATGAGCCCATGCTTGTTTTTTCACTGATTGATAACGGCGAATATGTCGGAGACGTTCTTTCTGCAAACGGTGTTGCCGCAAACGGCAATCAGTACACAGTATCAAATAAAGGAACAGATGAATTTTATTCTCAGAAACTTCCCGACGGCAAAAACGGTCAGGAAATGTTGAGAGTACCTTATGCAAACGAGCAGAACCCCACATCTTTCAATAATGCACATGTTAACTCCTGGTTTGTTGATTACGGACACGGTGTTGTAGGCGGCACAAGCAATTATATCAGCCCTATCAGCAAAATTGATGAGCTTGGCGGTTTATGTGTTATCAATCATCCCGGTGAATACACTAATGCGAGAGATGAAGAAAATACTGCTGATGCATACAATCTTGAAAATTCAACATACGAATATAAAATCAATAAATTTATAAATGTTCTCAACACATATGATGCCTGCATCGGTATTGATATCAACAGCAAGGGTGACAGCAGAACCCGTTATGACAGAAAGCTCTGGGATATTCTTCTTCAGAAGATTCTTCCTGTGGGCGAAAGAAACGTTTTTGCCATTGCAACATCAGATGCTCATAACCTTGATATTGTTGATTCTGGTTATACCGTTATGCTTATGCCTGAACTTACGTCAGACAATCTCAGAACAAGCCTTGCAAACGGTCAGTTTTTTGCGGCAAGTAAATATCTGGGCAACTATGATGAACAGGTAAAATATAAAGCTTCCCTTGAAGAAATCGGTACTGCTGATGCACTTGAACTTGCAGGCATCCTCGGCAATGCAATAGATGCCAACGATAAATTCAATGCAACCGATTACCCTGATGCCGCAGCACCTGTTATAAGCAATATTACAGTTGATGAAGCAGAAGATACAATTACACTCGCAACAGAAAATGCTCTTGTAACACACTGGATTGCTGACGGTAAAGTAATTCATGTAGGAAACACAATTGACCTTGACGATTATTCAGACAAAATTGGTAAATACGTAAGAGCTGAATCTCTCGGCAAGGGCGGTATAATCTATACTCAGGCTTTTGTGCTTGATTATGAAGGTGCTCCTGTTGCCGAAAAAGACGGTTTCTTCTTTGATTGGGGCACAATCGCATCGGCACTCTGTGATATTCCCGTTAAAATCCTTGTCGCTATCCTCAAAACTCCCATCAGAGTTATCTTTGATATTCTTGCATAACAAAATCAACGACCCCACAGTATTCTAAACTGCGGGGTCGTTTTTTATATCAGATTATTAAATCACCAAGTTTACGTTTAGGAACACAATGCACATCGTTTTCATCCCTGTAATATGCAGTTGCTCCGCTTTCGGGAAGATCAACGATTCTGACTTCTTCGGCAGGATCGCCCAAAGCAAGCACAAGGTCGATTGAATATTTTTCGGGGTCAATTCCGAGACTCTCCGCCAGTTTTTCTCTCCTGATACTTCCGAGCATACAACCGCCGAAACCTTTTTCGGCTGCTCCTAGCATAATCGTCTGGGCAACAATTCCTACATCAATTTTCATATTTTTTGCGACAGATAAATCTGTTAAAATTATAATGTATGCAGAAGGTCTCTCCCCTTCCTCAGGACCCTTCCAATCTTTTAAAAGTCCTGCCCATGAAAGTGTTTCAAAAACTTTAAAATTATTTTCAGCATCATTTATGACTTTGAATCTCATAGGCTGAAAATTAACAGATGATGGAGTATATCTTGCAAGCTCGATAAGTTCGGTAAGAATATGCGAATCAATTTTTTTATTCTCTATGAATCGTCTGTACGACCTGTTTTTCATTACGATTTCTTTAATCATTTTATCACCTCAGTTAAATTATAATGCAATTACAGTATATTTTCAACACTATTTTGGTAAAAGTATTCATATATGATACGCCCGCTCTACAAATTGTATATAATATAAGTATTATTTTTGGTATATATAGGATTTATTTTGTGTTCGCTTGCTTTGAATATATCAAAACTGTATAATATAAAAAGATTTGTATAATATTTGTATACAATATGTAGTAGGAGGAAATGAAATGAAAAAACTGCTGTGCATCATAATGTCTCTTGTTGCAGTTGCATCATCAGCTTTGTCATTTTTATCATATGCTGTTGCAACGGATATCGATGAAATATCTGCTGACGAATTCGCAAAAGAAATAAGCGGTATGCTTAAATCATCCGCTATGACGGAAGGTGCTTTCGGCTCTGAATACGGAACGGGTTCAGATGAATTCCGCACTGCAAGACTGATTGTCAAAAGCAAATACAGAATCGACACTATGAATGCTGTTTCGGTTGTTTGCGGATATGATGACCTTTGGGTTCTCCAATTCGATAACCCTGACGATGCCCGAAATGCTTATTACTCTTATTTATCAGACAGTAAAATTGAATATACGGAAACAGACAAAGAAGTATATGCATTGTTTTCTGATGCAACTTTATCGGAAGGCATGTCATATTCTGACGAAGAAGAACACACATATTTATCATGGGGTCCCGAATACATAGGAATTGATAAACTTAACCGAAACATCTCAATCAGCAATACCGAAACTTTTGATACAGTTGTTGCGGTTATAGACACAGGTGTTGACCACGAACATCCTTATCTCAAAGACCGCGTTCTTCCAACGAGAATAAACACAAGCACAAGCGGAACAAGAAACAGTTCTATGGACGATAACGGTCATGGAACACAGGTTGCAGGCGTTATTATTGACAGTACAATGGATAATGTTTTAGTTCAGCCTTATAAGGTTCTTGATTCACACGGTACAGGAACAGTTATTTCTCTTGCAGCAGGCATAAACTGTGCCGTTGAAGACGGTGTTGATGTTATCAATATCAGTGTTGGTTTTGAAGAAGATTCTGCCGTTCTCAAAAGTGCAGTAGATAATGCTGAACTCAACGATATTCCCGTTATTTCCGCTTCGGGTAATGACGGTACAACAAAAAAATATTATCCTGCTTCTTATGATAATGTACTGAAAGTTACCGCCGTGAATCAATCAGGTATCGTAACAAATTTCAGTACATATGACAACGGAGTTTCTTTTGCTGCGCCCGGTTTTGAAATCAGAACAACAAATCTTGGCGGCGGTTTTATAAAAACAAGAGGCACTTCTGTTGCCGCACCTTTTGTTACCGCCGTAGTTGCTGCTGTTTATTCATACAGACCCAATGCTCTCAGTGAGGAAATATATGAAATCATATGTAACACCTGCGTTCAGATCAGTGAGCATAATTCTGCAATCAAATACGGCAACGGAATAATAAGAGCACCCGAACATCCTGATAAAACCAAACTGAAAGAAGTAGCGGCAACACCGTATTTTTCACACGAAACTTCATTCAGTCAGACTGAGCTTGATGTTGAAATATTTTGCGAAACTCCAGATGCACAGATTTATTATACTACCGACAGATCAATTCCCGTGGTCGGAGGTAAAAACACCAAACTCTACGACGGAAAGCCTATACATGCATCTCAAACCATAATTATAACAGCTGTTGCCTATTGCGACGGTATGTACCGTTCTTCAATTTCATCATTCGGAACAATTATTGCTCCGTATGCAAAAGAAAATGAACTTTCGGTTTCTTCTGACGGAACACTGACTGCTTATACCGGAAATTCAATAAGCATCACAGTGCCTCAATATGTAAACGGAACGGAAATCAAAAAAATCGGTGACGGTGTATTTGAAGATTTAGATATAACTGAGGTGATACTCCCCGACTCAGTAAATGAAATAGGAAATTATTCATTCCGCAACTGCACAAAGCTGAAAACCGTATTCGGCAGAAATGTAAAAGTCGTCGGTGAATATTCATTTTATAACTGCGATTGGCTTAAAAATGTATTTTTCCTTTCAGAACTTGAATCCATTGGTAAATTTTCATTCTATAATGTGGGTAACAGGCAGAATATATTTACCGGTGCTACATTTACTCTCAGACTTTCCAAGCTTAAAATTATGCCTGACGGAGCATTTTCAAAATCAGCAATTTCATACATTCAGCTCGGAGAATTAACATCCATAGGTGCAACTTCATTCCGTGATTGCAATCAGCTGGTCAATGTAAACATTAATTATTTATCAAATATGCCTGACGGCTGTTTCAAAGGGTGTGCCTCGCTTATCTATGTTAACATAAGCGGCCTTGCATATATCCCTTCCGGCGCATTCAGCTGCTGTGAAAGTCTTCTTACCGCCTCATTCCCTGATGCAAAATATATTTTCTCAAATGCATTTGAAAGCTGTGTTTCTCTTTCTGAAATTAATCTTCCGTTGGCAAAAACAGTTTATTCCAATGTATTCAACGGCTGTGATTCTCTTACAGTTCTTAATCTTCCTGAAATGACAGGTTTTGAGGATGATGTATATATCAAATCAGATTCACGGATTTATTTTCCGTCAAATCTTGAAAGATTCTATGCTCCGAAGCTTATAAAAACTGTTCCCCGAATGTTTGTTACCGTTCCTGATATATACATTATAGGTCTTAACGGTGCGGAAAATATTGCTGAAAATACATTCATGGGATGTCATAATATTTACTCACTTAACATTGAATCAATCACACATATAACGGCAGGTGCATTCAATGATTGCTCAATAGAATTTATCGATGCAAGAAACCTTGTAACGACTGACGATATGCCTGATAGCAGCGGTATTCTTCTTTCAAATAATTTTATTGAATCAACTGACAAAGGTGAGAGTATGACTGTATACGGCACAAAAAATACCTTTGTTGAGCGTTATGCAAAACTTAAAGGTTATGATTTTATTGAAATCCCACTCATATACAGTGATGTTCCCGAATATGTAACAGAAAACAGTGAAACGGTTTATATTCTGGCAGCAGGCTTTGACCTTACATATCAATGGTTCTGGAACACCGTTCCCGAAACAACCGGAGGAACTGCAATCGAAGGTGCTGTAACCCCTTCATATACATTCACCCATGCTGACTCTGCACCTTACTATTATTGCAAAATTACGCAGAATGATCTTGGTGTTATTAATGAGATAACAACCGATATAATCACCAAGGATACAGTGCCTGCCGATTATACGGAATATAATAAGGCTGTTGATGCTGCACTTTCTGTTGACCGTACATTATATAAAGATTTTTCTTTGCTTGATGCGGCACTTGTCGAAAATGTCAGCGGAAGATACTCTTGCGAACAAGATATTGTTGACATGCAAACCAAGGCTATTCTGGATGCTCTTGAAAATCTCGAGTTTAAAGTTGTTGAAACAATCAATCTTTATGCTTCAAATACAAATCTCAGGTTTCTGGAAGCAGAAAGAATTATTACTGTATTCAGCCCGGCCGATGTACTTTATCAAAATGCTGTATGGAAATCAGACAATGAAGATGTTATTCTTGTTTCGCCGTCAGGCTATGTAAGGTGTATCGGTGACGGATCGGCAACGGTGCATCTTACCGTTGAAAACATCGACGGAACTTATTCAGAAGGAGATATTGTTTTTGAATGCAAGCTTAGCTTTTTTGAAAAGATTGCAGCATTTCTTCTTAGGGATATAATCAAATCATTTTACACAATGATCTATTAAAAATCAGGCTTACAGGTAAAAACCCGTAAGCCTGATATATTTTACAGTCCGTGGTTCTGATACTCTCCGCTTTTGTTGTCATCCATCCAGCTTTGATTATCAAGATACCATTCTATTGTTTTTTTCATACCGTTTTCAAAAGCAGTTTCCGGTTCCCAGCCAAGCTGAGATGAAATTTTAGTCGGGTCTATGGCGTATCTCAGATCATGTCCTGCTCTGTCTTTAACATATGTTATAAGACTTTCCGGTTTTGAAAGATGACCCAGAATCGTTTTAACAACTTCGATATTCTGCTTTTCGTTATGACCGCCTACATTATATACTTCACCGATTTTACCCTTGTGAATAATCATATCGATAGCTTTGCAGTGGTCTTCAACATAAAGCCAGTCACGGACATTAAGCCCCTGACCGTATACGGGAAGACTTTCATCTGCAAGCGCCTTCATAATCATAACGGGAATAAGCTTTTCAGGGAACTGATAAGGACCGTAATTGTTTGAACAGCGTGATATTGTAACAGGCAGACCGTAAGTTCTGTGAAAAGCAAGTGTGAGAAGATCTGCTGATGCCTTTGATGCTGAATAAGGGCTTGAAGTGATAAGGTTCATTGTTTCGGTAAAGAATAAATCAGGTCTGTCAAGAGGCAGATCACCATATACTTCATCGGTTGAAACCTGATGGTATCTTCTTACCCCGAACTTTTTGCTTGCATCAAGAAGACAGGCAGTACCCATAACATTTGTTTCAAGAAAAATAAAGGGATTTTCGATAGAGCGGTCAACATGACTTTCAGCGGCAAAGTTAACAACAATATCAAATTTTTCATTTTCAAAAAGCGAATAAACAAGTTCTTTATCGGCAATGCTTCCCTTTACAAACTTGAAATTCTTATTTTCAAGTGCCTTTGAAAGGCTTTTGATATTTCCGGCATATGTGAGCGCATCAAGACAAACGATTTCATAATCAGCATATTTGTCAAGCATATAGTAAACAAAATTGCAGCCTATAAAACCTGCTCCGCCTGTAACAAGAAGTTTCATTCTTCGGTTTCCTCCTGCTCTATTTTAGGTTCCGGTTCTTTAACCGATACAATTTTTCTGAATTCTACCTGATCAAAAAGTTTTTTGAATCTTACACCTACTGAATATGTAAGATCACATTCACTGCAATAAAAATTAGCTCTGAAAAACTGACAATGGAATTTCCAGGGTGTAAGCTGTGTGCAGGGTGTACCGCAGGATTCACAGGTGTGGTTAAGCCTCTTTTTATCAACAAGAGGATTGTCAATATTTCTTATTATTTTTGCCTTATAAAGAAGCTTTGAATAAAAATCATCGTTGCAGTCAAGAATATCAGACTCAATAATACCCATAGAATATATTTTTTTCAGAATATCAGCAGTAAGCATACTGTCACCGAGAGCACGGTGATGAATATACATTTCAGGGTCAATGCCAAGATATTCCGCAGCCGCAAGCAACCCTGTCTGCTGCCCTTTTGTATTACCGTTGATTTTCTGAAAGGTTTTCTGCAAATCACAATATTTTTTTAAAAAAGGAATTACTTTTATACCGTTAAGGTATTTGAAATTATCGAGCAGTACTCTTATATCTCCATCACCCCAGGTAAAAATTACTGTGTCATCATTACCAATCCATTTCCGGAAAACCGAAAAAGCTTTTGTGAACGGCATACCGGAGCTTATATCAGCATTTGTAAGCTGAGTAAGTCTTTTAACAGTGCCTCTGAGTTTTTTACCTATCTGCGAACGGATAATACAAGAAAAAGTATCAACTGTTTCAAGGTCATCATCAAGCTTGACTGCACCGATTTCTATTATCTCATTAATATAACCGTTTGCTTTTTTGGCATATGTATTGTTCCATTCCAGATCCATTACAATAAACTGCATATAAACATTCCTTTTCAGATTATCGTTATACCGAATACAATAATACAATATTTCTTCGCTTATTTCAAGTGAAAAAGAGTATACCTGCAATTATTTATAAAAACTTTTTATTTTCTCTTGCATATAACGCTTCACAAATATATAATTAAACATATATTTAAAGAAACGGAGTTTTTATTATGTATTTTGATTTTATTGAGAAAGTAAAATACGAAGGTGCCGCAAGCAAAAATCCATTTGCTTTCAGATATTACGATGCTGACAGAATTGTTATGGGCAAAACCATGAAAGAACATCTTTCGTTTGCAATGGCTTGGTGGCATAACCTTGGTGCTGCGGGAACAGATATGTTCGGCAGAGATACCGCCGATAAATCCTTCGGTGCAGAAAAAGGTACTATGGAGCATGCAAAAGCAAAGGTTGATGCAGGTTTTGAATTTATGAGTAAACTTGGCATTGAATATTTTTGTTTCCACGATGTTGACCTTGTTCCCGAAGCAGAAGATATCAATGAAACAAATCGCCGTCTTGATGAAATTACGGATTATATCCTCATCAAGATGAAGGAAACAGGTATCAAATGCCTCTGGGGTACTGCAAATATGTTTTCAAACCCCAGATTTATGAACGGTGCTGGAAGCACAAACAGTGCAGAGGTTTACTGTTTTGCAGCAGCACAGATAAAGAAAGCACTTGACCTTACCGTTAAACTCGGCGGTAAAGGCTATGTTTTCTGGGGCGGCAGAGAAGGCTATGAAACACTCCTTAATACAGATGTAAAGTTTGAGCAGGAAAACATTGCAAGACTTATGAAAATGGCTGTTGAATACGGCAGAGGTATCGGATTTGAAGGTGATTTCTACATTGAACCCAAACCCAAGGAGCCTATGAAGCATCAGTATGATTTTGATGCCGCAACCGCCATTGGCTTCCTTCGTCAGTACGGTCTTGACAAAGATTTCAAGATGAATATTGAAGCAAACCACGCTCTACTTGCCGGTCATACTTTTGAGCATGAACTCAGGATTTCAGCTATCAACGGTATGCTTGGTTCAATTGATGCAAACCAGGGCGACCCGATTCTCGGTTGGGATACGGATGAATTCCCCTTTGATGTTTATTCTGCAACAATGTGTATGTATGAAGTGCTCAAAGCCGGCGGTATGAAGAACGGCGGTCTTAACTTTGACGCTAAAAACCGCAGACCCAGTAACACACTTAAAGACATGGTTCTTGGATTTATTCTCGGTATGGATACTTTTGCTCTCGGCCTTATCAAGGCGGCAAAAATCATTGAAGACGGCAGAATAGATAAATTTAAAGCAGAAAGATATTCAAGCTATAACAGCGGAATCGGCAAAAAGATTGTTGATGGTGAAACAAGCCTTGAAGAGCTTTCGGCATATGCTTGCTCACTTGGTAAATGCAACGATCCCGGTTCGGGTAGTCAGGAATATCTGCAATCAGCTCTGAACAGTATTTTATTTGGAGAATAATATGAGATATTTGATTGGTATTGACCTCGGAACATCGGCAACAAAAACTGTGCTTTTTGATGAAAACGGTGTTTCAATTTCATCTGCAAGCGTTGAATATCCTTTATATCAGCCTCAGAACGGCTGGGCTGAGCAAAATCCTGAGGATTGGTATAACGCCGCAATTTCTACCCTTACCGATGTTTTAAAAAACAGCGGCATAAATCCTGATGATATTGTTTCTTTGGGTATATCGGGTCAGATGCACGGTCTTGTTATGCTTGATGAAAAGTGCGATGTTATCAGACCTGCCATTCTCTGGTGCGATCAGAGAACAGGCAAAGAATGTGAAGAACTTACTGAAAAACTCGGTTTGGAAAATCTTATCAAAATCACAGCAAATCCTGCACTTACAGGCTTCACCGCTTCAAAAATTCTTTGGGTAAAAAACAATGAACCCGATAATTTCAGAAAATGCAGACATATCCTTCTGCCTAAGGATTATCTCAGATTCAGGCTTACAGGTGAATTCGCAACAGAAGTATCCGATGCATCGGGAATGCAGCTTCTTGATGTTCCCGAAAGAAAATGGTCTGATGTAATGATTGACGCATTGGGCATTAAGGAAGAATATCTTGCAAAAGTGTATGAATCACCTGAGATAACAGGATACATAAACGATGAAACTTCCTTAAAAACAGGTTTATCGGTTAAAACATCCGTTGCAGGCGGTGCAGGTGATAATGCAGCAGCGGCTGTTGGTATGGGTGTTGTAACAGAAGGTAAAGCATTCACAACAATTGGTACCTCGGGTGTTGTTTTTGCACATACAGACAAACCTGTTATTGACCCCAAAGGCAGAGTTCATACTTTCTGTTGTGCCGTACCCGGTGCATGGCACGTAATGGGCGTTACTCAGGGTGCAGGTCTTTCATTACAGTGGTTTAAAAACAACTTCTGTTATGAAGAAATTCAGCAGGCAATTGCAGAAAGTAAAGACGTATATCAGATTACAGACGAAAAAGCAAAAGAAATTTCTATCGGTTGCGATAAGCTTATTTATCTCCCGTATCTTATGGGTGAAAGAACACCTCATCTTGATCCCGATTGCAGAGGTGTATTCTTTGGTTTGTCAGCTATGCATACCAAGGCGCATTTTGTAAGAGCACTTATGGAAGGTGTTACATATTCACTTTATGATTGTCTGATAGTGCTTAAAGAAATGGGTATCACTCCCCTTTCAATGCTCCTTTGCGGAGGCGGAAGCAAAAGCAAGCTCTGGAAAACTATGATCTGCGATACTTTCTCAATTCCTGTTGAAACCGCAAAGTCATCGGATGCAGCTGCCTTGGGTGTTGCAGTGCTTGCAGCTGTTGCCGCAGGAATTTACGGAAGCGTAAAAGAAGCTTGTGATGTAATGGTGCCTCAGGTATCTGATAAAATAATGCCTGACGGTAATAATACCGCTTCATACCGTAAATACTACAACATATATTCATCTCTTTACACTTCTCTCAAAGCAAACTATAAAGACCTTGCAAATTTAAACTGAAAGCGGTTCTTATATGAAAAAAATTCTGGTTATCGGCAGTACGAATGCAGACCTCACAATTCACACCAACAGAATGCCTTCTCTCGGTGAAACAGTTGAAGGATTTGATTTTTCAATAAACGCCGGAGGTAAAGGTGCAAACCAAGCTGTTGCGGTGGCAAAACTCGGAGGGTATGTACGGTTTCTCGGTGCTGTGGGAAATGATTCAAACGGCAAAATGCTTCTGGATAATTTAGAGAAATCAGGTGTTAAATTTTCAGGATTTATAACCGAAGAATCATCGACAGGTACAGCAAGCATAACCGTAGTAAACGGAGATAATTTCATAATTCTTAATGCAGGAGCAAATAACTGCATCACACCTGCTGTTGTAGATAAATATTCAAATCTTATTGAAAATTCAGATATACTCGTTATGCAACTTGAAATACCTCTTGAATCCGTAATCAGAGCGGCTGAAATTGCAAAACAGAGCAAGACACTTGTTGTTCTGAATCCTGCTCCCTGCAAGGAATTACCCGATGATTTTCTTGAAAATATTGATATAATTGTTCCTAATGAACACGAAGCATCGTTGCTTACGGGAATTAACATTGATACGGAAGATAGTTGTAAAAGAGCGATTGAAATACTGAAAGATAAAGACATCGGAACGGTTATAATTACTCTTGGCGGCAAAGGATGTGTATATAATCACGGTGACATCATCCGTTTCAGAAGTGCAGAAAAAACAACAGTTGTTGATACCACATCTGCCGGTGATACATTCATAGGTGCAGTTTGCTGCGGTCTTGCAGAAGGAATGGATTTGGAATTATGCATTGACCTTGCAACCAAGGCATCGGCAATCACCGTAAGCAGAAAAGGAGCAAGCTGCTCCATACCTACAAGAGATGAAATAAAATAAAATTTTCAGCCTCTGTCATAGTTGACGGAGGCTGATTTTTATGCCTTAAATTAACTTTGCAAAAGGAAAATTGATTCCTATGTCGGTCATAGTATAGGAGCAAATTTTAAAGTCAAACAATATAAACTACAGTACATCCAGAATAAGATAATATATGTACAAAATATAACAAAATAATCTTGATTTTTACTTATTATTACATTATAATTATTTCATAAAATTTAGGGTGTTGATGATAATATGGAACTTCTTAAACAAAAAATTCTTAACGAAGGAAAAGCAATCGGTTCAGATGTTGTTAAGGTTGATATGTTTCTTAACCATCAAATAGATGTTGAACTTCTCTGTGAAATCGGCAAAGAATTCAAAAGAATTTTTGATTCTGAAAAAATCAATAAAATACTTACCATTGAAGCATCGGGCATAGGAATTGCCTGCATTGCAGCACAGTATTTTTCTGTACCTGTTGTTTTTGCCAAAAAAGGTGCAAACAGAAATGTGGGAGATAATATCTATAAAGCCGATGTATATTCATTCACAAAAGGCATTACCACAACAATCGGCATATCGAAGGATTACATAAGCGAAGATGATCACATACTTATAATAGATGATTTTATGGCAAACGGTAAAGCGGTGCACGGTCTGATTAACATTATCAATCAGGCAGGTGCAACAGTTGAAGGCATAGGCATTGTAATCGAAAA
Source organism: Acutalibacteraceae bacterium (assembly GCA_036309745.1). Lineage (GTDB taxonomy): Bacteria > Bacillota > Clostridia > Oscillospirales > Acutalibacteraceae > CAG-177. The sequence goes on from JAXJTD010000117.1 coordinate 277,335, forward strand.
AGGCTTTCAGCCCGGTGGCGATGCCCTTCGTTCTCTCGGTTACCGTGTTGAATCACTTGCGGTTATTAAATCCATTGACAACGGCAAAGTAGTCTTTGGGTGATAATAAAATTCAGGAGGTAAACAAAATGAAGAAACTCACAAGAATTCTCGCAATCATCCTTTCACTCGCTCTTGTATTCGGTCTTGCTGCTTGCGGCAATCAATCAAAAGAGCCCAACGATGAAGGAACAACTCCCCCCGCCGCTTCCGACCTTAAAGTTGGTTTCATCTATCTTCACGATGAAAACTCAACTTATGACAACAACTTCATTAAAGCCGCAAAAGCTGCTTGCGATGCTCTCGGTGTTGAATATGTTGCAAAGGTTAATATTCCCGAATCTGCTGACTGTAAAGAAGCAGCTCTTGACCTCGTTGATAACGGCTGTGATATTATTTTTGCAGACAGTTTCGGCCATGAACCTTATATCATGGAAGCTGCAAAAGAATGCCCCGATGTTCAGTTCTGCCATGCTACCGGCACCAATGCCCACCTCAGTGATCTTCCCAACTTCCATAATGCATTTGCATCAATTTATGAAGGTCGTTACCTTGCAGGTGTTGCAGCAGGACTTAAACTTAATGAAATGATTGAATCAGGCAAAATTACAGCTGATGAAGCAAAGATGGGTTATGTAGGTGCCTGGACATATGCAGAAGTTGTTTCAGGCTACACATCATTCTATCTCGGCGCAAAATCAGTATGCCCCACAGTTACAATGGAAGTTCAGTTTACAGGCAGTTGGTACGATGAAATGGCTGAAAAGGAAGCAGCTGAGCTTCTTATTAACAACAAGTGCGTTCTTATCAGCCAGCATGCTGACTCATGGGGCGCTCCCACAGCTTGTGAAACAGCAGGTGTTCCCAACGTATCATACAACGGCAGTACAGTTGCAGCTTGCCCCAACACATTCATTATTTCTTCAAGAATCAACTGGGAACCTTACTTCAAATATATGATTGAATGTGTTCAGAACGGCACGGAAATTGCTGATGACTGGTGCGGCGGTATCCAGGAAGGTTCCGTTGAACTCAGTGAAATCAATGCAAATGCAGCCGCAGCAGGCACAGCAGAAAAGATTGAAGAAGTTAAGGCTGGTCTTGCAGACGGCTCAATCAAAGTGTTTGACACAAATACTTTCACAGTTAACGGTGCACCTGTAAACACATATCTTGTTGAAGAAAACGAAGTTATCAAGAACGGTGAATTTTCAGAATCAGAACTGCGTTCAGCACCCTACTTCGACCTTAAAATTGATGGCATCAAACTCCTTAACGAAGCATATTAAGTTTAAATTTTATAACAGTTTAGGCGGAGATTTTCTCCGCCTAAACATTATTTTATTCTGAAAAGATTTTTCACTATCTGAAAAACCTTTTGAAAATAAAATGCAGGAGGGTTAAACATTGAGCAATCCGGCTATTGAATTAAAAAATATAACCAAATCATTCGGAAGTGTTGTTGCAAACAAAAATGTTTCACTTACTGTTTACAGTGGTGAAATACTTTCTATTCTCGGAGAGAACGGAAGCGGCAAAACAACACTGATGAATATGATCTCAGGTATATACTATCCTGACAGCGGTCATATCCTTATTGGCGGAAAAGAAGTTGTAATCAAATCCCCCAAAGATGCTTTTGATTATAAGATTGGCATGATTCATCAACATTTTAAACTTGTTGATGTTTTCAGTGCTGCCGAAAATATTGTTCTGGGCATAGATGAAAAAGGAAAATACAATATTAAAGAATCGACCAGAAAAATCAAAGAAATAACTGAAAAATACGGCTTTGAAATTGACCTTAATAAAAAGATTTATGAAATGTCTGTTTCAGAAAAGCAGACTGTTGAAATTATAAAGGTTCTTTACAGAGGGGCTGATATCCTTATCCTTGACGAACCCACTGCCGTACTTACTCCTCAGGAGGCACAAAAGCTTTTTGCTGTTCTTCGCAGAATGCGCGACGACGGTAAAGCGATTATCATAATTACTCATAAACTCCACGAAGTACTTTCGCTGTCAGACCGTGTTTCGGTACTAAGAAAAGGCGAATATATTGGTACCGTTGAAACCAAAAACACTAATGAAGCTGAACTCACTGAAATGATGGTTGGTCAGAAAGTTGAGCTTAATATTGACAGAACAGAACCGAAAAATCCTGAAAAAAGGCTTGAAGTTCTTAACATAAACTGTATCAACCGCGAAGGAATAAAGGTTCTTGATAATATCACTTTTACTGCTAATTCAGGTGAAATATTGGGTATAGCAGGTATAGCTGGAAGCGGTCAGCGCGAGCTTCTCGAATCAATAGCCGGTTTGCAAAAACTTAACGACGGCAATATTCTTTATCATGATCCTAAAAACGGAAAAATTGATAATCTTCGCGACAAAACTCCGGTTCAGATCCGTGATCTTGGTGTAAGACTTTCGTTTGTTCCTGAGGACAGATTAGGCATGGGTCTTGTCGGCAATATGGATATTGTTGATAATATGATGCTCAGAAGCTACAAGAAAGGCAAATCCCTTTTCGTCGACAGAAAACAGCCTAAAAATCTTGCCAAAAAGATTATTGACGATCTCGGTGTTGTTACTCCCGGAACATCAACTCCCGTCAGAAAACTTTCCGGCGGTAACGTTCAGAAAATTCTGGTAGGCAGAGAAATCGCTGCATCCCCCACTGTTCTTATGGCAGCTTATCCCGTAAGAGGTCTTGATATAAATTCATCATATCTTATCTATAACCTGCTTAATCAGCAAAAAGAAAGTGGAGTTGCAGTTATCTTTGTAGGCGAAGATCTTGACGTTCTTTTAGAGCTTTGTGACAGAATTATGGTTATAAGTTCAGGCAGAATTTCCGGCATTGTAGATGCAAGAACAGCAACAAAAGAAGAATTAGGTCTGCTTATGACTAAACACGGAGGTGAAAATAATGAGCAACAATAAAATTCATGAACCGCTTTTTCATATTGTCAAACGCGGCGCACTTCCAATGTGGTTATCATGGCTTATAAGAATTCTCTCAGTCGTTGCCGCACTTATCGTCTGCGGTGTTGTAACAATAGTGCTAACAGGCGAAAATCCTATTAAAATCTACACAACAATGGTTGAGGGCGCAATAGGTTCAGAAAGAAGAATATGGTCACTTTTCCAGAATGTAGCTATTCTGCTCTGTATTTCACTGGCAGTAACACCTGCATTTAAAATGAAATTCTGGAATATCGGTGCGGAAGGTCAGGTTCTTATGGGCGGTCTTGCAACTGCTGCCTGTATGATTTACTTTGGAGAATCCCTTCACCCGGTAATCCTTTTTCCCGTTATGATAATCGCCAGCATACTTGCTTCGGCAATATGGGCAATCATTCCCGCATTTTTTAAAGCGCATTGGAATACAAACGAAACACTTTTTACCCTTATGATGAACTATATTGCAATGCAGTTGGTTTCATATTTTGTTTTTCTTCATTCAAATCCTGTCGGATCAGGCAAAATCGGTATTATCAACAGTGCAACTGAGGCAGGCTGGCTTCCGAAAATAGGCGAAAAAACATATCTTTTCAATATTATCATTGTTGCAATTCTTACAATCGGAATGTATATCTACCTGAAATATAATAAGCACGGATATGAAATTTCTGTTGTAGGCGAAAGCGAAAATACGGCAAAATATATCGGCATAAACGTTAAGAAAGTTATTTTAAGAACAATGTTCCTTTCTGGCGCAATATGCGGTATTGCAGGTTTACTTCTTGTTGCGGGTACAGACCATTCAATTGCCAAAGAAACCGTTGATAGCCGAGGATTTACGGCAATAATGGTTTCCTGGCTCGCAAAATTCAATCCGATATATATGATTCTTACCTCTCTTTTAATTGTATTTCTCGAAAAAGGTGCCGGCCAGATTTCTACGGATTTCGGTCTTAACGATTCATTTGCCGAAATTCTTACGGGTATAATTATTTTCTTTATTATCGGTAGTGAATTTTTTGTCAACTATACAATTAAATTCAGGCATAAAGATAAGGAGGTAAACAAATGATTATTGCATTTATTCAAAGAGCAATTGTTCAGGGCATACCTCTTTTGTTCGGTTCAACAGGTGAAATAATCACCGAAAAAGCAGGCCATCTTAATCTCGGCACAGCCGGTGTAATGTATGTGGGCGGTATTGCTGGTGTAATAGGTGCTTTCATGTATGAAAACTCCGTTGAAACTGTTAATCCTGTTCTTGCCGTCATAATTCCTGTTGTTACATCGATCATCGGTTCATTAATTATGGGACTGATTTATTCTGTTCTTACGGTAACACTCAGAGCCAATCAGAATGTTACAGGTCTTGCATTAACTACATTCGGCGTCGGCGTAGGAAACTTCTTTGGAGGTTCACTTATCAAACTCACAAACAGCGAACTTCCTTCGATTACACTTACAGCTACAAGCAATTGCTTTAAAACAAAAATTCCTTTCGCAGATAATCTCGGTTGGTTTGGCGATATATTTCTTTCATACAGTTTTCTTGCATATGTCGCTATTGCAATTGCACTTATTACAGCTTTCTTCTTTAATAAAACCAAAGCCGGTCTCAGTCTGAGAGCTGTCGGCGAAAATCCTGCAACCGCAGATGCGGCAGGTATTAATGTTTCAAAATATAAATACTTCGCTACATGCACAGGCAGTATCATAGCAGGATTAGGCGGTCTCTATTATGTTATGGACTATGCTTGCGGAGTCTGGTCAAACGACGGTTTCGGTGACAGAGGATGGCTTGCTATTGCACTTGTAATTTTTGCTGTATGGAAACCCAACCTCAGTATTCTCGGTTCAATATTATTCGGCGGACTTCTTGTTGTTCACAATTATATCCCTAACCTTACAATGGCATCACAGGAAATATTTAAAATGACACCTTATGTTGTTACAATAATTGTTCTTGTAATTGTAAGTATGCGTCGCAAACGCGAAAACCTCCCGCCTGCCAGTCTCGGTCTTTCATATTTCCGCGAAGAAAGATAAAAAATAACCCCCGACTATGTCGGGGGTTTATTCATTATACCGTAGGTTCTGCGGGCTCTGTCGGTGTTTCAGGTTGGACTGTCAGGAGCACCTTGAACAAATCTGCAATTATCTGAAGCTTTGGTAAAATTGAAATGAATTTTGAAAAAATGTATGTTACAAATGAAGGACTGAGCCTATCAGAAAGCGTATAAAGTGTACCCATAAGACCCTCACTGTTTTCATATGAAGGATGGGCATAACCGACAAGTGTTGCTCTGGAACCGTTAACCGGTCTTGTTTTTTCAGTAACATACTCTGAGCCGTTATAATTAATATCCGAAGTGTTGCCGCCAATACATTTTACCTTAGGATTCTTTTTGGCATCTATAAATCCGCTTTCCGTAACTATTTCAACATGGTGAACATCATCCGTACCGTCTAAGGCAGTGTTAATAAATACAATATCGCCTCTCTGCGGTACATAACCGCTTGATGCTGGATAATACTCGCCTTTATTAATAAACCACTGCCTCATTGTATCGCAGGATGCCCTCTTCGGAACCGCAGTTCCTATTGCACCAACCTGAGCAGCACACCACGAAACAAAAATGGAGCACCAATATGCATCTGTTTCCAACCCATAATACCAGGTTGTGAATTCATTAATATTACTTGGATAAAATCCTATTTTAGATCTGGCAACATTTACAATCTCATCTGTAATGGGAAGTTTTTCTGTTTCATCTGTACCAGACACGGTTTCTGTTTCCTGAACTGCTACGGCAGATAAGCTGTTGTTATTTGCTGCAAATGATGAAAAAGACAATCCCAACAGTGTTGAAACAACAAGTATAACTGAGGTTATTTTTAATACAAAACTTTTTAATTTCATAGTAAACTCCTTTTATGTTAATATTTATTTCTTATTCAAAAAATATTGGAACACCGATTGAGAAAAACAAATCAGGGTAATGCATAAACTAAATTATATTAGTCAGTATTTTCTCTGAACGTTTTTTCAGGCACATCCCACCATTTATCTCTGCTATTTTAACACATTAAGGAGTATTCTTCAATCGGTTTAGATACATTAATTGTATTTTTTTATATCTTTCTTCACTTTTTATAAAATAAATAAAACAGAGGAAAAAATCCCTCTGTTTTTTTATTTATTAAAGTGAATCAATAAGTGCCAGATATTCAGTAACAAGATATGAGCCTATATGTTTACCGACGGAAAGTGTTTCATCGGCAATTCCGTCACCAATGATATGACCCATAAAGGCAAAATTATTATCTGTAAGAACATAACCGATAGCGTCATTTGTAAGGCTCACCGCATAAGTTGTAACACCTTTAACCGCAGTTGAAAGATCATCGTAAGGCCATTCTGTGCCGTCCCAGTTTGCACCGCCGGTAATATCATCATCCCAGAAAACCTCGGGATAAAGCTCACCGGGGAAAAGAGCAAGTGCAACTTTATTACCAAATTCAAGATATCCCATCTCAGTTGCCATACTGTATTCTTTAAAAATTAAACCGTCGTAGAAAATTTTATTATTAACAAGTCCGATTTCACAGGCAAGAGTAAGAATACTGTTTTCGGGTATAATAAACAGCTCTCTGTGTTTAACATTGATAACAGGCGAAAGTTCTGTTGAATAGTCAGCATCAACAATTTTTTTACCTACAAATTTACCAAGTGCTTTTGCACTTGCGCCCTTTTCTTCGTATTCGGTCATACCGGTTGTATCAACCTCAATATCACGTGAAACCTGACCCACCGCACCGGGAATCATAATGAAATTACCGTTTTCGGTATTTTTTATATATTCATCGGCATAGTAGATATAGTCTGAACCGACCAGTCCGTTACCTGCACTGAAAGACGTAGCGTGGCAGGTAATATCACTGATGTAGGTTGCAGGCTTACCCGAAGCAGGAACAAACTTGAAGCTTGCAGTTTCAGGCAGATCTTCCTTGGAAATAAGACCACGCTTATCCTTGAAATATTCACTCATATCAATGGATGAAAAATACAGTTTGCCTTCTTCCATTTTGCTGAATGCATCTTTGATAGCTTCAATTGACACATTAATGAAATGCTGCTTGAAATTTTCTGCTGTTTCAAGACCTGCCATAGTACCTTCAAAACCGATAAGATTGCACCAGAATGCGCCAAAAAGCTTTCTGAAAAATTCTGTGCTGACGCCCTGTGTATCAAGTGCGGAATGAGCATGAGTTGCACTTATGTTGATACTTGCAACCTTAACCCCCTGCTCCTCGCAGTATCCGATAATTGCTTTACGGATTGTGCGGATATCGGTTGATGTAACACCCAGCGAATCAATTGCGCCAAGCACAACAGCTCCTTCGCCGCTGTTATCATCAATTACAGCCACACGGATGCACTGGTCGTCATATACACCCTGAGCAAATTTGTTAAGCAAATCTCTGCCCAGGTTATACTTTCCGCTGTCAATATCATCGGGAACAATACTCATTTTGGAGTAGCCCAACTGCCATACATTTTTTTCACCGGCAGATGTCTGATATGTATCTCTGCCCGGCATAAAACCGATTTCATCTGAATCGTAGTTATCTATGCTTTCCCAACTCTTCGGATTGATGTAAATTCCGCAGATTGATTTTACAAGACCTTCAACAACAACGTTAAGCGTGTTGTAAAGACCTTTCATAATGCCGTCACCGACAGATTCGTTCTGTGTAGCAGAAGACTGTATCTGAACCGCATATGAGCCTACGGATATTCCTGAAAAAAGAAGAGTAATGCAAAGTATAAGTGAAATAATTTTTATAAATCTGCTTCTCATTTTATACCTCCGAATTGATTTTAACAGATTCATTTTCTTTATGGCGCTCAGCTCTGATTACATCAAGCTCACGGTACATCTGCTCTTTCTTTTCGCCTTCAATATCATAAGATACTTTGAGAATTATAGCTTTAAGAACATTGCTCAGCGTGTATCCGAAGAGAAGGAACGCGAGAATTTTAAGGCAAGTATCAAGGTAATTGGGTTGAGCCTGCATGGTTGCAACAAGGTCACCTTCTGCAGAAGACAGATAACCTGCCCAAGCAATCATAAAGGGAATGGCAAGCTCTTTGAGAAAATTAAAACCGGAATTAATCCAACCGGGAACAATACCCTGAACAGCTTCCATTCTTTCTCCGCACTGCCATTCAAGATAATCCAGGAATTCAACATTGAAATGAGAGTTCGAAAGCTCCTGAATACCTATACCTATACCGAAAATAAAGTAGAACAAATAGAAGAAAATACTGTTCCAGCCTTCAAAGAAACGAATGCCCATTTTCGCTTCGGCAAAACAGATACCGAAAAGCACAAAAGCGGATATAAGTGAATAGGGTCCGCATAATTTAAGAAGCTTGGTAGGCTCATATTTCTTCGAAAGCTTAGTGGTAATAATATTACCGACAACAGTGCCGACTGCGGTAGGAAGCGTGAGAAGAAGATTCTTTGATGAACCAACAGTAATTGCGGCAAAGTATGTTGACATTCTTCCTAACCAGGCAAAAGCATTTACCCACTGCATTGCATGATATGCACGGTAATTTTTATACTTGAACAAGGTGAAAAGAGCTTTTGAAATTTTGACTTTCTCTTTCTTCGGAAGCTCGATTCTTTCCTGACAGAAAAGACCACACATAAGATTTCCGAACATAGTTACGGTTGCGGCAACAATAGCAAGTGTCATATACATCTTGTTCTTATCGTCACTGAATAGACCGTAAATGAATGTTGAGAGGTATGCTGCACCGTAACCAAGATAATATGAAAGCTGCCATATGGTTGCAACGGTTTTCTTTTCTTTATGGTTGGGTGAAATAACCTGAACAACATTCTGACCGAAATTATTAAAGGTGTTGAATATTGTCTGACAGCAAGCAATTCCGTAGCGGAAAAGTGTCATTTGCTGAACTGTCCAGCCTTCGGGTACATAGAAATAAAGAACAGTAAGAGCAAAAATGGGAATAAGGCAAATGATATACCACTGACGGTATCTGCCCCAGCGTGTTTTCCATTTCTGGACTATAATGCCTGCAATCGCACCGATTCCAATACCGAGAACAGTTGTGAGAGTAGACTGAACTGCAAGAATTGATGCAATCTCATCCGAGCTTACTCCGGCAGGTCCGAAATATAGCTCGTGCAGGAATGCAGCTGCAAGTGTGCCTGTAAGGGTTGACCCGAATTGACCACCTATTCTTGCAAGTACTATACAAACATATTCAAATTTTGTAATATATTTGCCATTGTTATCAGGAAGCGCATTCAGGGGTTTTGAGGTTGGTGAAGTTTTTTTATTTATTGACATCAACATCATCTCCGAAAAAGATTTTAGTTAATAGTAACATTAAATTTTAATATTTTCAAGTTTTTTAGTAAAATTAAACAATTCTCTTTTATTTTTTATTGTAAGTGTTTTTTCTGTATGCTATAATATACAAAATACAATGTTTGAATCTGTCAGTCAGCATAATTTATGGCAGAATAACAATAAAAGTTAATTCGAAGGGAGAAACAAATGGTTTATAATTTTTATCACATAACAGATGTACATTATTACAGCAAAAGAAACTTTGCCTGCGACTACACTACCTTCCCTCAGCCTGCTACACAGATATGCATTACAAAAAGTGAGGAAGCTTTTAAAAAAGCTTTGGAAATTATTGAAGCTGATAACGACACAAAAACTGTTATTATCACCGGAGATCTCACAAACCACGGCGAAGGTTACAGCCACGAAGAATTCAGGGATTTGCTGAACGAATTCACTGAAAAAGGCGGAAATCCTTTCGTTTATACAGATAATCACGATTACCCTTATTTCCCCGTTCATGGCTACGGCAAAAACGGAGAAATAGTTCCTACGGAACATTTGCCCGAAGATGAAGTTAAAGCTATGTATGCTCCCTTTGGCAGAGGTAAAGCTTTTGACACCTTTGATGACGGTATAACTTATATCGCCGAAATTTTACCCGGTCTTTATCACATAGCTATGGGGTATGACCACATTGAAAAAAACGGAGTAAAATCCCCTGCTTTCTCTGATGAACTTATGGCATGGGTTAAATCACATACAGAAAAAGCAAAAGAAAAAGGTGCTGTTGTTACATGCAGTACTCACCGCCCCATTATTGCACCTTCGCCTGCCTATGAAGTCATCGGTAAAGGACACACGTTCGCAGACGGTGAGAAAAGGATGAAGGAGCTTGCGGATATGGGTGTAAGGCTGTTTTTCAGCGGACACTCCCATGTTCAATGTATGAGAGATGTTACAAGTGATAACGGAAACAGAATTTACAGTGTACAGACATCTTCTCTTTCAGGATTTCCGCCGAAAATGAGAAAGATTACTGTTGATACGGAAAAGAACACTGTTGATATCCGCACAATAGACATTGATCTTCCTGACCTTGGTATGACATTTACCGAGTATGCCAGAAAAGGTTTTCTCGGAATAATCGAAGAAATCCCATATAATATGGAGCACGATGTTGAGGCATTTGCAAATACTCAGGGTGGTGTTTCGTTGCCGAAAGAGCTGATTTTAAAGCATCCCAAAGCAGTAATGTTTCTTGGCAAAAAACTTAACGGACTTACATACGGAAAAGTTGCTAAATTTTCAAAGAAATATCACGATTTGAAAGAAAAAGACTATTGTGATGTCAAAGACAAAAAATTTGTGAATCTTCTGCTTGAAGCAATAGCAAATCTTTATCGCGGAAATGCTCCATACTCGCCTGATACTGTTGAATATAAAATTACAATGGGTACTGTCAGAAAAATAGAAAAATTTATTTCCGTTTTTAAAATTGATATCAAAAAAACGCTTGGCGGATATTCATTATCCGAATTTATCGAACCGCTTCTTTACAACAGCGATATTGATGATGACAATGCTACACTTCCTATTGACTGAATCATATTTTTAAAATACAAATGCAAGCCCCGGGAATTCACTGTTCTCAGCAGCTTGCATTTTTTATTTGTCATTCTTTGTTTGAGTAATCGGAATATATGCACCGAGTTTTATAAGATTCTCTTGCAGTTTTTTTACCGATATTTTTCTTACATCTTCGGTTTCGCAGGCAAGAGATGCCGCAACACCCGCCGCCTGACCTGTTATAAAACATCCGGGCATAACTCTTACGGATGCCTGCATCTGTCTGTCAGTGCCGATGCATCTGCCTGCTACAAGCACATTTCTGAATGAAACCGGTATAAGACTGCGGTAAGGAATACCGTAGGATTCCCCCTTCTTATAGCGAAGCTTTTGCTGATATTCTTCTCTGAAACGCTCATATTCATCTTTATCGGTGTTCATAACGTGTATGTCAACAGGATAGCAGTATCGCCCGATTTCATCTTCAAAAACAGCCCGTGATATGAAATCGTTCACATTAAGCATATAGTCACAAACTATTCTTCTTGATTCACGAACTCCAAGCAAAGATGCGGTTGTGCAAAGTTTCATATTTTCATATCCCGTAAAATATGTTTTGAAATAATTATCAAATTCAAGCATAGATTTTCTGCCCTCAACCATTGCGGAAGAAAGTGATTTTTCATCGATTGGATTTATGCCGAATGTGTGCCCTATATTGCCGCCGCTCAAACCATCTTTCCGATGAAAGAAACCAGGTATATGTCTGTCCTCATTAATCAGCACTCCGTCACGGTGAGCCTGTTCAACATATTTGTTCCATGGTTCGTTGCATTTTTCTCTGTCAATATCTGTCCATATACTGCAAAGTGTCTGCGGCATAACAACTCCGCATTCATCCCCTATTTCATACTCGGCACCGCCAAAGGCACATAAATCACCGTCACCCGTACAATCAATATAAATTTTAGCTTTAACAGCGAACAGACCGCTTTTTGAACCGAGAATTACACTATCAACTCTGCCACTTTCAACAACAACATCATAAACGGATGTAAAAAATGAAAAATCAACGCCTGACTCCACAATTATTTTATCATATTCTCTTTTAAGTTCCTCAATATCGAGTGTTGTCCAGTTCCTCAATGGAGTGCTGCGATCAAGTCTTTGACGAATTTCATATCCGATTCCGCTTGCGAGGATATTTTCTCCATCATCAAAAGGGGCAAATGCAGGCACAAGTCCCGATGTACCCAGACCGCCGAAACATCCTGTTGCTTCGGCAAGAAAAACTTTTTTACCGCTTCGTGCAGCAGCAACAGCCGCAGCTACACCCGACGGGCCGCCACCTGCAACAAAAACGTCCGTTTCATATTTATAATTCAAAGATTTAGTGTAAATCATTTCAGACCTCCGCCGATTATATAGCTTAATTATACAATCTTTTCTTCAAAATACAAGTATTTCAGCTTTTATCAAAATATTTACCGTATTCAGAACCCCTCACAAAGCTTATTTCATTTGAGTTTATATTGCCATAGAATAAATCTTCAAATGTTGTATGTTTCATTCAAAATCATCTTAATAAAAAGGAAAAGTGCAATAGGATTACCCATTGCACTTTATTATCAGTTTGTAAGTTCTATTGTTTCTCCTGCAGAAAGCTCTGTTTTAAGACAGTTATCTTCTATAATATAATACTTGTTTGCTTTGAGATTTTCTGTTTTGTTATTCAATTTAATTCTTAATATGCAGTCATTTTCTGCAGTTACCGAAGCGATTTTAAGAATTGAATTTTCCCAGGAAATATCAAAGGTCAGATTTCCTCTTGCTCTTATCCCCTTAATGCAACCCTTGTTCCAGTCATTCGGCAAAGCGGGCAAAACCTCTGCAACTCTGCTGTCAGGAGAACCGAGATGGCTTTGAAGAAGCATTTCGGTAATCGCCGCAACACCACCGAAGTTGCCGTCAATCTGGAACGGCGGATGAATATCGAAAAGGTTATTGGCAGTACATTTTTCCAGTAAATATTTAAGGTGTTTATACGAATTCTCACCGTCTTTAAGTCGGGTATAAAAGCAGATTGTCCAGGCTCTTGACCAACCTGTTGAACCGCCGCCGTTTTCAATTCGACGTGCGACGGTTCTTTTTGCCGCTTCATAGATTTCAGGATTGCTTTCGTTGATCTGGTCACCGGGGAAAAGACCGAAAAGATGAGAAATATGGCGATGTCCCGGATCAGTTTCCTCGTAATCCTTGATCCATTCGCGAATTGTCCCGTAACGCTCGCTTATTTCCATAGGAGGAAGCTTTTCCAGAACTTCGAGAAGAGTTTTTGAAAATTCTTCATCTTTGTTAAGAACCTTGCAGGCGTGAACAGTACGGGTGAAAAGAGCATAAATAATCTGGAAATCTATTGTTGCACCCTCAGTAAACATACTTTCATGCTTTTCACCGTCAGCGTCAACATAATAAAACTCATTTTCGGGAGAATTGGACGGAGAAGTAATAAGCTGACCGTTCTCGTTCTCTGTTAAATAGTCCTGAACAAATTCGCAGGCGCCTTTTAAAACAGGATAAATCTCTTCAAGATATTCAGTACTGTCAGTGTATTCATAATGTTCCCAGAGATTAAGGCAAAGCCACGGGCCTGCCATCGGGAAGAATCCGCAATCAACGCTGTCGTGAACGCCCGTTCTGCCAAACGCATCGGTAGTATGGTTAATCACCCATCCCCTTGCACCGAAAAGCTCTTTTGCAGTTTCAGAACCGAATGAACTAACCATTTTCATAAAATGAATGAAAGGCGCAGAAGTTTTGGAAAGATTTGCACTTTCACTGGGCCAGTAATTCATCTGAAGATTTATGTTAGTATGGAAATCGCTTCCCCAGGGTGGATTGAAATCGTGGCACCAGATACCCTGAAGGTTAGCGGGAAGTCTGGCATTTTTGCCTGAACTTTCAATCAAAAGGTATCTGCCGAAATTATAGTAAAGAGCAAACAAATCTGGATCGTATTCATCCCATTTGAGCTCTTTGAGCCTTTGGTTTGTGGGCAATTTACTGATTTCGGTTTCTTCTAATTCAAACTGAACGTTGCCGAACCAATTTTTATGAGTTGAAATATGAGTTTCTTTGATTTTTTCGTAATCAGCGTTTACAAGATTTTCGATTGTTTTATTTAACTTGCTCTTGAAATCGATTGTTTCGTCAATATCATATTTATTAACGTTATAATTTGTTTCGAAAGCAGCGTAGACAATAACGTAGGTCGCGTCAGTAACGGTTATAGTGCTGTGGTCTGCGGTCAATTCACCGTCTGTTTTAACGCAAAGTTTTGCGCCGAACGACATACCCTCGCCGCCTTCACCGTAATAGTGATGAGTGTTGTAAGTAACTCTGCCGTTCATAATAATTGTATCACGATTAACACAGGAACTGTAAGCATCCTGCTTTCTTTTAATACTCACGTTGCAGGAAAAAGGTTTACCGTCAGATTTAACCTTATATACAAATCCGTCAAAATCTTCGCTGATAAAGCATTCACTTTTAAAATTTATTTTGCTTTTCGTCCAAAAGATACGGGCAACTGCTTCGCTTAATTCCAATTCCTTGCGGTAGTCTGAGACGGGTGATTTATCAAGGAAATCAACAAAAATCTCGCCAAAACTTTCATATGAACGGACAACAGGCGGATCGGATAAAAACGTCTGTCGGGCAAGCTGAGCTGCTTCTTTAAGCTTTTCTTCGCTGACAAGGCGGCGGATTTCTTTGAGTGCTTCAGGTGAAGCATGATATTTTTCTTTTATCTGCCTTCCGCTCCAAAGAGATTCTTCATTTATTTCAATCTGTTCACAATCAGGGTTGCCGTATTGCATAGCACCGATTCTGCCATTACCCAAAGGCAACGCCCACATCCAATCGTTTACAAATTCGTTATACCAAAGTTTTGTTGACATATTTTCACGACCTAAAAAACAGTTTTTATATATTATATCATTTCAATAAAATCGTTTCAACATTGTTACAGAAAATAATGTTATTATAAATTAACTTTTATCTTTACAAACAACATCTATTTTCCGTATAACAATTATTAATTATTTGCCGTATTCAGAACCCCTGACAAAGCTTATTTCATTAGGGTTTATGTTGCCATAGTATAAATCTTCAAGTGTTGTTTGTTTCATTCAAAACCTCCTTTAAAACAGAAAAAGTGCAACAGAATTTAGTATGCTGTTGCACCTGAATGTTATTATATTTAGTTCGACAAATTGGTATTTATCTACGTATTAAAACACCTTTCATAAACTGTGTTTCATTATGTGTTTCGTACACTATTTCCTTTTCCTTATCTGTGCATCCAATCAATATTTTAATTTCTGAATCTTTCTTCATCAAATCAACTATGCACATTATTGCATCAACCTTTTTCTCGTCGCTTCCAACCCACACATCTATTCCTGCACCATCCATAGAGGTTGTGTCTTTCAAATATCCATAATCTACCCGATAAATGAAATCAGGAAACTTAGGGTGTGAAGTCCCTTTTGGTCTATCAATTATTATTTCTGAATTATTCACCAATTTATCTAATGCATTCCAAAATTCAATATTGTGTTGCATCTTATCCATCCTCTACAAATTCTTTTTCGATTTAAATTATACCATACTCATATCAAAAAATCTACTATAAAACAACACCTGACGACGGTGACGGATATTCTTGGCGACCTTGGTGATATTTATGCTCGGTGTGCCGTCGTCTATTCGTCGTCAAAAGTGGGGTTTGAGTATATTTTAGTTGATGTGAAAACAAAAGAAAAAAGCCACAAGAACCTTAGTTCTTATGGCTTCTGGCGGAGAGCAAGGGATTCGATTCGCGCGACTGCGGTCGCTTGGTCGCTCGCGGTCACAACAGTCCACCGGACTGTTGCTCTGTACCGCTCGTCCTTCGAATCTCCTCTTAACTTCTGCAAAAAAAAGCAGTCACACCAAAGGTGTAACTGCCTTTTTCATGGCGGAGAGCAAGGGATTCGAACCCTCGAACAGGTTATAGCCCGTTACACGATTTCCAATCGTGCTCCTTCGACCAGCTCGGACAACTCTCCGTATATCTGCATCAAATGCTTATATATTATACATAACAGCATTAAAAAAATCAAGTCTTTTTTAAATTAAATTTAAAAGCCGCCGATAAATTTTTACCGACGGCTTTATTTCTTATTTATCCGATAAAATCAAAGGTTTTTTAAAACAACAAAAAAACTTTCAAAAAACTTCTTTAGTGCTTCAAAGAAAGTTACATCCCATCTTACTGTTGTATTCATATTTGCTCCTGTCATGGGAACAACGGTATCGGTAGAATGGTCATACACAAGATACTGCGTAAAATCAGGATTATCAAACACGGTAAACCCGTCGATATTGATTATCTGCGTAAATATTTTCTCAATATAATCAGGAAAATGTTCGTGTTCAAGGTCCTTTACAAACCAGGTTGAATCGGGGAAAAGGCATGTTGAAGCATCCAACTGTCTGTCGGGTGAAATATATTTGAATGTGCCGTTTTCTTTGGCGGCATCGATATATTCATCGCTCAATTTACCTTCTACGGTTGCTGATGTAACTCCCATTGAACTCTGAGTAATTTCGCAGGTACCGTCCGAAATAACATCATTCATATATGAAACAGGAATAATCTGACGGCCGTACTTTGCAATGTTTGAAAACTCAATACCTTCCTTGCTTTTCTGAATATATGTTTCATCCATTTTAAGCCTTGTGTTGACATGGTAATTATCAAGCTTTGCAATCATTCCGTCATATTCGCCGTTTTCATAACCGTAGAATGCAACATCCTTTGCCTTTTCAAAATCTTCTTCAGTAACCATACTCCAATAACCGGGGAATGTTGCAAAGGTTTCGCTGATTATGGGAGGCACAACATCAAGGTAAATATCTTTATAAACATTGTTGACCGCCCAACAAGCAATATCAAGACCGTATGTCTTCTGAAGAATTGTTATAAATGATTTGATAAGCTGTTCAAGGCTTTCGTCTTCAAAAAGCTGAATATCATATACATAGCGTTCAATCCCCGATGACTCAAGGTAAAGCTCGCCGCAAAATGCCTTGCTCGCCATTGCAGCGCCGTGGGATGCACTCGCATAGAAGATGCATTCTCCAACATGCTCGCCGTCATACTTTGTCATATAAGCGGCAACAATGCTGGCACCGAGGCATCTGCCCAAAAGAGCAACTTCTTCCGCACCGGTGACAGCCTTGACAGCTTCAATATAATCGTGAAGCTTGTCTGCTGTTTCCCAAGGGTCAATACGCCAGTCGTATTTGAAAACGTAATCCTGAATCTGATATTTGCCGTTTACTTTCTTGTCCCGGAGGTTACCCTGCCAATTCCAATCTACTCCGCATCTTTCTTCTGCATCGCCGTTATTATCAAGACGGACATCGTAGAAAAGAGGAACAATGCAGTCATAAAGAGCTACACAGAATTCATCCCAATTTTGTGTAAAAAATGCTTTTGCAAACACGGGAAGATATTGGTCGATTTTATCTTCAATGTATCCCTCAGGTATCTGAATGGGATAAATCTGCTTTTGCTCGGGAGTGCCGATATTTTTATAAAGTGTTGCTCCCTGACCTTCAACGTAAATGAGAGGTATATCAATACCATCCTCAACCGCAGATGAAGCCGGGGTTACACAAAGAACAGCCGAAACAAGAATAACAAAACAAAGTAAAATTGATATAATTTTTTTCATCATTGTCCACCCCATAAAAATCACTCTGTTTCTTTGCACTTGTAAGGAAGTTCTGTTTCCGTAGCAACATGCGAGAAGAAGAATTCGCATCTTTCTTCGCTGTTGATAATTGTAACAGGCTTAATCTGATTAAGAACCCTGCCCTGACTTCTGAGATATTCTCTGTAATCCCAGTAGGTTTTTGGTTTAAGGAAAAGAACCTCGGGTCTGTTAATCATACCCCAACGGCGATATTTGAAATATTTCTCATTGAAGCCCTTGAATTTTTCATCAAGAATATCAATGTATTTCTGTCTGTCTTCCTCTGAAACGGTGTTAACAGGCTCTGCAAGCATACAGTAACGTGGAGGATTCGTTGAATAATCGGCATAAAGGCTGTGGCCGACAAATTCGTTGCCCATTTCCTCGGCAGTCTGCTTTGCTGCAAGGTCAACCATTTCTGTTGTTGTTTTTTCATTTGCAAGGTTCATACCCAGATTGCGTCTGTAAAGGAACTCAATCATAGGAGTATTGTTATGCATACCTGTAACCTTTACAACATCTTCCATACGGTATCTGTAAAGACCCGAGAAGTTTGAAACAACAATTTCATACTTCTTGCCTACTTCAAGCTGATCAATAAGAAGAGGTGTTACGTTCTCATCAGGATCTTCGGCATCATCGTCAACGGGAAGGAACTCAAAGAACAGGCAGTGAGGAAGAAGCACACCGCTGTCTGAATCAAGCTCTGTCGCCATTGAGAAGAAGCCTTCTGCCGCTGCAAAGCCCATACCGTGAATGGGAACATCATCACCGATATATTTACGGAGCTTTTCAACATAAACTTTAAGGTTTGAGCCAACCATACCGTATGCCCAGGTAAGCTTAGGCCAGATTCTGGGAGCAATGGGGTCTTCAAAGCCTTTTTCGAATTCTCTGCGAAGCTCTGCGGCACGCTGAGGATTAGGCTTGAATTTCTTTGCATATTCATTGTAAAGCTCGGGAGTTATTTTGACATTGGGGTTAATAATACCCTTTTCAATATCATCACAAAGCATTTCCCAATTTTCTTTAAGATAATCAAACATTGTTGTTACAAGAGTAATAACAAGCGAACCGATGTAGCTTACCTTACTGTTTTCAAGAGCAAAACGAAGCTGGAGATATGAAGTATCAATAAGTTCTTCGTGTTCAGGATAGAGAAGAGAATTGGGTGATGTGCAGAAGAAAGGTGTAAGCGCTTTAAGATATGTAAGAGGAATCTGCGCAGCGCCGTTACACATCTTACCGTCTTCAAGAGGATGACCTGTAAGAATAAGAACAAGAGGACCCATCTGAGGAGGCATTTTCTTATTCTTTACCTTTTTAAGATAATGTGATGCTGTGGCAACGGTACATGAAAAACCGATGCACTGCATATTCCAGAGGTCTTTTATGCCCTTGGGAAGAATCTTAGGCTTGCCGACGCTGCCCGATGATGAACAGTAACGGATGTTGGGGCCGGTAAACATAAGATTTTTTTCTTTTGAATGTATCATTCTTTCAACATAAGGAACGTAATCCTCATATGTTGAAAGAGGAACCATACGCTGAAAATCCTCTATTGAATGAATGTCTTTAAAATTATACTTTTTACCGATTTCGCAGTTTTTGTTTCTGCCGATAATCTTTTTAAGTGTGCTTTTCTGAGCCTTCATAGGATCTTTGGTAAAATGCTCGATCTCTGCAAGAGAAACATCACCGAGCAACACACCGAGATCTGAAATTGATGCCATTGCCATTCACTTCCTTTAATAAATTTTGACAAACCGTGTGCCATTATAACAGAAAACGCATTTAAATTCAAGTATATATTGTATATTCAATAGAACGATTTTGTCTAAAAATTGAATAACCTCCCTGATAAATCAGTAAGGATATTGTTCAGATTTTTTTTAAAATCATTAAACTCGACTTTTTATTAAAAATGATAATACTCGCCAACCACCATTTTATCAATAATAAAGTTATAAGCTTACCGAACAAAATTGAATTTATATATTGTAATTTTTTCGCATATGTGGTATATTTGAATGGAAAATAAATAATTTATACACAAGGAGAATTATAAATGGAAAACAAAGATTTATTTCAGGTTGTTGAAAACGGTTACAACTGTGCTCAGGTTGAGCAGTACATAAATGTTCTTAAAGCTGAATACAAAAAAGTATTTGAGTACGCAAAAGCAACAGAAGCTAATAACGAAAAACTCAAAAACATCTGCCGTTCACTTTCAGAAGAAAACAAATCACTTAAAGCAAACGGTGCTGCCGCAGTCAGTGACAACGGTTCACTTTCTGCAAGCGTAGAAAAGATTGCAACTCTCTGTGAAGAACTTGCAAACGAAAATGCTGTTTTGCGTTCATTGATTTCTAAATAATTGAAAGGCAGATTAATTTATGGAACAGTTCAAATTAAAAAGCATTGAGGAATTTGACATTGACTTTGTCGCTATGCTCAATGAACAGGCTGAGTCAGAAGAAGAACCCCAGGTACAGACCGAAACCGTAATACCTGTTTCGGATGACGAAGAATCTGCCGAGAATAATTATTTCAAAAAGACTGCTACGGATTTCAATGTTGAACCTGAATTCGTTCCCGCTCCCCAGGAAGAAGTTGTAAAAACTCCGAGACCTCTTATTCCCATCGGTCAGAACAGCGCATATTCCCCCGTCGGTGCTCCTGCTGAACCTATTTCTGAGGATGATTTCGGTGATGACGAGGATGAAAAACCTGTAAAAGAAAAATCAGGCGCAGGTGCTCTTGTGGGAAGAATAGTTGCAATAGTTCTTCTTGCGGCAACAATCGTTGTATTTGTTCTCGGGTGTTTTGTAACCGTATTCCTTGATAACGGCGGTTCTGATATCGGAGGATTTACTCTCAACACAATCAGTGCGGATGTTATTGATTCTGCCGGTGATAAAATCCTCTCCAAGGGCGACCTTGTTATTGCAAAAAAAGTTGAACCCAACGAATATACATCAGGTTCAATGATTGCAGTTCCATCTGCATTTGAAGAAGGCAGATGCGATGTGCACATTGTTAACAGCATCAATTCATATTACAGCGAAAATGCTGAAATATCCACTACGGATATAACATCATCACAGTCATACATCGCAACGGTTATGGCGTCAGAATCATTCGGTGTTGTTAATTCCTATATCCCTGTTCTTGGCGGACTTCTTCATTTTGCTATGGATAACATAATTCTTGTTTGTGTTCTTTTCGTTCTTCTTGCCGCACTCTGGTGCCTTATACTTGTTCTTATTGAAAACAAAAAACCCAAGAAAAATTAACATGAAAAATCCGCTTGCCAGACCGGTAAGCGGATTTAATATTTTTATTCAGATTTCTACCGAAAGAACATCATCATCCTGTTCGGCAACAAGGAGAACTTCATCCATAGAGGTTGTTCTTGATTTTTTGATTGTAATATCAAGAGTAACTGTTGAATCCGAATTCCTTGTCATTTTACATTTCTCGATAAGAACCTTATTTGCTTCAAGATTATCTCTGAAACTCTTTATGGCGGAATTATCGTCCCTGATAACAACCGTAAACTCATTAACCGTATTTTCAAAGCTTCGGAAGAATTTATGGAAAAAGAGCTGGAACAAAATCATAACAAGTGTTGCTCCGATGCCGACTGTGTACATACCTGCACCGATTGCAAGACCCACGCTTGCAGTTGCCCATATACCTGCGGCGGTTGTCAAACCTTTGATTGAAACGTCTTTAACAAAAATAACACCGGCACCGAGGAAACCGACACCTGTTATAACATTTGACGCAATTCTGGATGCATCTGCTCTTAATCCTTCATATTGAAGCAAATCAAAAAATCCATATTTTGAAACAATCATTGCAAGAGCTGCACCTAATGCAACAATCATATGAGTTCTTATACCTGCATCCTTCTGACGGCGGCTTCTTTCAAATCCGATAAACACACCGCATACTGCTGAAAGCAACATCCTGATTATTAAAAATCCGTTTGCGCCAATATCTGTTATCATTTCATCAAATAAAGCGAGCATAATATCCCCCTGAAATACATTTATAATTTGTTTATTTTATCACTTTCAATAAATTTTGTCAACATTAATGTTATAATATGCAAATAACAGATAAATCCTGCTATGATTTACTATTTTTTAACAAAAAATATTTTATTACAGGTATTGATTTTTTAAAACAAATGTGGTAATATGTTTGAGCAAAAAGATATGGGGGCGTAGCTCAGCTGGGAGAGCGCTTGAATGGCATTCAAGAGGTCAAGAGTTCGATCCTCTCCGTCTCCACCACAAAAGACAGTCTTAGGACTGTCTTTTTTGTATTTATATTTTCAATTTATTGATGTACCGATTAATTTGTGTTATACTGTATAAAACAGAACAAGAGAGGAGATTTTTATGAACAACAAACAACCGAAACCTCAGAACCCTTTGTGGCAGACAAACAAAGCCGAAAGAAAGAGCTATTACACTTATTTCTTCGGTCAGAATATGATATATAATATGATAGCGGGCTATCTCAGCGTTTTTCTTCTTCTCATCGGCATAAATCCCGTTAAATCTGCGGCGGTTATGCTTGCAGTTAAGGTATGGGATGCTGTTAACGATGCTATTTTCGGTGTTATTTTTGATAAAATCAAATTCAGAAGCAATCAGAAATATATTCCGTGGCTTAAAATTGCCTGTGCGGCAACACCTGTTGCAACCATTGCAATTTTTATAATTCCAACAGCCGCAAGCGAAACTGTCAAGCTTATCTGGTTTGCGCTGGCATATGTTATCTGGGATACTGCTTACACCGTTTGTGATGTTCCCGCTTTCGGTATTATCACTGCAATGACAAGCAATATTGAGGAAAGAAATACAATTCTTTCTCTGAAAGGTATAACCGGCGGTATCGGCTCTGCGCTTACCACTGTTCTTGTATCTGTTCTTATCAGCGAGTTTGTGGGTCTCGGATACGGCTCGGTTTCTGTTATTGTTGCGATTGTTGCAATGGCAACAATGTTCCCCGTATGTAAATACTGTCAGGAAAGAAACAAATCAACCGATGAAGAGCAGTTTACAGTCAGAAAAATGATAAAATATGTTGTCAGCAACAAATATCTTCTTATCTACTATCTCGGATACATTTTTTATTCGGGTGCGCAGACCTATAATGCTCTGCATATGATTACAGCTTACTACATCTATGAAAACTCCCTTGCATCCCTTATCACAGGTACTGTTGCAGCTGTTCCTCAGCTTATCATGGCACTTCTTGTTCCGAAAATTATAAGAAAGATTGACAAAACAAAGCTTTTTGCAATCAGTGCCGTTGCAACCGTTATACTTTCATTTCTCATTATCCCAACCAGAAACAGCTTCATTCTTTTTGTTGTTACATTTATGCTCCGTTCAATCCCCCTTGGTATTGTCGGTGTTCTGTCTTTCACATTCACACCCGACTGTGCCGAATACGGTCAGTACACAACAGGTACCGAGGCAAAGGGAATCACCTTTGCGATACAGACCTTTGCTGTTAAGCTTGCTGCCGCAATATCTGGTTCACTCGGTCTTGCGCTTCTCGGTATATTCGGCTTCAAAACAGAGTTTGAAATCAATGGCATAAAGCAGGAAGTCAGCAACTTTGCTGACCTTGAAGCAATTAACGCTATATCTCAGCAGACAAGCGAAGCTCTTGACGGACTTTGGTTCACCTATAACATTGTGCCTATAATCGGTCTTGTCATTGCACTGATTATCTGGAGTTTTTATAAACTCAACGACAAGGATGTTCAGATTATGGCAGATTGCAATGTTGGTAAAATCACAAAAGAAGAAGCCAAAAAACTTCTTTCAAGAAAATATTGATAAATTATCCTGATTATCTGTGTTTTTAATTTGTAAGCGAGGTAAAGTTATGGGTAAAAAATACGATATAGCAGCTTTTGTGTGGCCTTCATACACAGGTGATGAACCCCGTACAAGAATTTTCTGGCCCGAGGGCATCGGAGAATGGCAAACCGTAAAAGCTATGACAGACAGAGGCTACAAAGGCTGCCGTTGGCCCCGTATACCCTTATGGGGATATGAAAACGAAGCCGACAGCAACGTTATGGAAAAACAAATTGACTGTGCAGTTTCTCACGGTGTTAATGTGTTTATTTATGACTGGTATTGGTATGACAACAGACCATTTCTTGAAAACTGCCTTAACGACGGTTTCCTTAAAGCATCAAACAATAAAAAAATGAAGTTTTGTCTTATGTGGGCAAATCACGATGCAACACATCTCTGGGATAAACGCAATTCGGATTCCGATCTTTCAACCGTAATATGGAGCGGTGTTGTAACGCCCGAAATATTCTCAGATATATGCGACAGAACAATAGAAAAATATTTTTCCGAGGAAAATTATTACTGCATTGACGGCTGCCCCGTGTATATGATTTTTGATATTGATAACTTCATCCGATCTTTCGGCACAAGCGACAGATGCAAAAAGGGTATCGAAGAATTTCGCCGAAAAACTGTTGCCGCAGGATACAAGGGTCTTCACATTCAGTTTGTGCATTGGCGTAACCGTGTTTTTAATTGGCTTAATGACAACGACTCACAGAAAGGTGTTTCTTCTGCTGAGATGTATGAATTCCTCGGTGCCGATTCTGTAACAAGCTATAACTGGGGATGTTCAACTGACTTTGACGGTGATTTCACCGAAGTAACAGACAACTACATAAATGCAATTACCGAAGAATCAACTAAACTGACTATCCCCTTTTATCCCAATATTTCCGTTGGCTGGGATAATAATGTAAGATTCAACAAATTCATTCCGGGTGTAATTGAAAACAATACTCCCCTGAATTTCAGACTTGCCTGCGAAAAAATCAAAGAATTTGCAGATAATTCACTCAGAAACGGTGTTATGAAATCGCCCTTCATTACCGTAAACAGCTGGAATGAGTGGACTGAAACAAGTTACCTTGAACCTGACGATCTTTATGGCTACGGCTACCTTGAAGCAATAAAAGATGTTTTTACCAAGGATTGATTAATCTATGAATAATAAATTTATATTTCTTGAAAATATATCATACGGTAATTACGAAAGAAACAAGGTTGATATTTTTATTCCCGGAAATCTTAAATCAGATTCAGGTCTTATTCTTTTTATTCACGGCGGCGGATGGCACGAAGGTGACAAATCAATCCATTACTCCGATTCAGAATATTTCTGCAATCTCGGTTATGTATGTGCAACAATGAATTACCGTTATGTTGCTGATAATATAAGCGTTTTCAATGAACTTGATGATATTACATCGGCACTCAATACGGTAAAACAGAAATGCTCTGAAAACGGAATTACCGTTGACAAACTTATTTTATCGGGAGGCTCAGCAGGCGGACATCTGTCACTGCTCTATGCTTATACAAGAAAAGATGAGTCACCGATAAAGCCTGTTGCGGTTTGCGCATACTCTCCGCCTGTCAACTGCTCAAAGCCTGATTTTCTTTGCGGAATATCATCTGAATTTGACGACTGGAAATACGGACTTCTTTCAAAATGCTGCGGTTTCAGAATAACCAAAGATGATTATATGAATCTGCCGCAGCAAAAGGCACTTAACAGAATCTCTCCCGAATATTATGTTTCATCAGATTGTGTTCCCACTGCCGTTTTCCACGGAAAAAACGATGAATTAATCCCATCGGATCATATTCTTGATTTCATAACATTACTGAATGACAAAGAAGTAAAAAACGATTTCCTGATTTATGAAAACTCATCTCACTCACTGAAAGATGACCCTGAAACAGATATAAGAGCAAAAGAAATTTTCAAATCATACGCAGAAATGTACTTGTAGCAATAAAGCACTGTGAAACAATCATGGTGCTTTTTCTGATCTTTATTACTTATGTTTATTTTTTCGTTTTTTAAAGGCTGAAACAGTACAAATTACAAGAACAGCAAGCACAACCCACGCTCCCCAGGCAAGGAGAAGATGCTCGGTGTAGCCTTCTCTGTATATTATCGGGTCAAAAATATAAAACAGATTTATTGCTGATATAAAGGGTAAAATTGCCATAGTAACAATATATGCGCTCCACAAGGTAATAAGCCAGGGATGTTTTGCGTTTACGGCAAATAATATTCCCAACAATACAACGGCGGCAGGAATAATTGAAAGAACATACCCTCTGAACAGAAGTGAAAGTAATGTCAGAATTGAAAAGATAACCGCAAGAACAATTCCGATGTATTTTCTTATTATTTTTTCATTATATGCAGCAGTTTTTCTGCTTTCCGATTCATTTAAATAAATATATACGGGTTCCGCCGTTTTATCTTCACCTTTAAGGATATAATCTGTTGATACATTGAATATTTCGCTTAACTGTATCAGCTTTTCTGTGTCGGGCATGCATATTCCGTTTTCCCATTTAGAAACGGTTTGTCTTGATACATTCAGCTTATCGGCAAGGTTGCCTTGTGACATATTGTTTTTAACTCGAAGATTATAAATTATTTCACCTGAATTAACCATGAAAAAACAGCTCCTTTCACGATGAAATTATATCATCAGGGAGCTGTTTTGTCTATCAACATAAGTTTAAAATCTGTCAACCGCAGGTTGCATCATAAATCAGACCTCTATGAGCTCATAATCGGTTGTGCCGAAGCCTAAATCCGCAGCGGCATCAATGGTATGAATACCGTTCCTACTTTCAATTCTTTCAATGAGATGAGGTTTGCCTTCATCGGAGCAGGCATATACAAGATCAATACAAGCCTTGTCAATGGCAATCGGGTCATCCGAAACAAGAATACCGATATCCGCAATGCAGGGGTCTTCTGCAACGGCACAGCAGTCACAGTCAACGCTCATATTCTTCATTACATTCACATAAACAATCCTGCCATTGAAAAACTTAACAACCGATGACGCTGCATCTGCCATTGATTCAAGGAATGAATCGTGATCTGAGCCCCAGAAATTATCTGTATCGCCCACACCGTGAATATACTTCTTGCCATATGATGAGGCAATACCGATAGAAAGCTGCTTGATTGCGCCGCCGTAGCCACCCATAGGATGACCTTTAAAATGCGAAAGGACAAGCATTGAATCATATTCCGCAATGTTTTTGCCCACATAATTCTTCTTGATTTTTTTGCCGTCAGGAATATCGAGAACAAGATCGGGACCTTCTGCATCAAGCAAATCAACCTTGAAAAAATCAGTCCAACCGTGTTCTTTAAACAAATCAAGATGACGTTCTGTTGTGTTTCTTGCTCCGTTGTAGGCTGTGTTGCACTCAACAACAGTACCGCCCACATAATTTACAACAGGCTTCCAGAAATCAGGTTTCAAAAAATTCTGATTGCCCTTTTCACCAGAATGAACTTTAACCGCAACTTTTCCATAAAGCTCAACACCAAGAATTTTATAGAGGTCAAGAACTTTTTCAGGAGTAATTTCTCTTGAAAAATACACCTTTGATTTCATTTTCATTTCCTCCGAAAATTATCCGAATTTTCTTACAAGATTATCAATCAGTGTGTATATAAGACCAACAAATTCAACCACCTTGTAAGCTGCTCGTTTAATAATATTTCCTGCGGAATTTTCATTATGCTCCTTTGTGCGGACAAGAGTAATACTGTCAAGAAGCTGACTGTTGTCTCCCCTTCTTGTTTCAACCACAAGGGTATCACCTTTAAAATCAAGGGTAGTATAGGTAGTTACGTCATTTTCCATAAAGCTGTATGCAAGATGTTCAGCTTCGTAATCCATTATAACCTTTTCACAAACAGAGTTTGAATTAAGATAAACAACACCCTTGGGGTCGGTATAGATTTTACCGTTTTCTGCAAGACCAACAACCTTTGTATCCTGCATAAAGTGTGAACGACCCTGAGAATGGGTATGCCCTGTTATAACAAGGTCAAGATCATATGTTTCAAAGATAGGTGCAAAAATTGTTGTAAGAAGCAATTCTGTTTCCGTATCTCCGATAGCATCACCTGCACCGTAAATGCCGTGATGAACAACACCTATGCGCCATTTTGCATCGGGATTTTCTTTCACTGCCTTCTTGGTCATTGCCATATGATCGGGGGCATTACCCGAGGTTGAATCATAGAAAAGATAAAGAACATCACCGTAGCGGAACCAGAAATCCCTGTCAAGTCCTGCAAAGAAATTTCCGTAATATTCGTTGGGCATATTGGTGTAGTAATTATACATCATACCCTTTTTATCGTGGTTTCCGATTGCAAGTGCAAGAGGAAGACTTCTGATTGACTTGGGCATAAGAAGAGTCTGCCATTCTTTTGTGGTTTCACCTGTTGAAGTATTGTCACCCGGTGAGATGAGGTAGCTGATATCAGGGTTCTTTTCAAGTGCTTCCGCAAGAACATTGTTCCAGTTATGACCTATCTGCTCCTGAGTATCAGAATCCTCACGCCAATCCTCGGCAATCTGAATATCACCAACAACCATTACCTTGTGGTCGCCGAATGATTTTGTTTCATATTTTTCAATTCCGCTCCATTCGGTGCCCTTGTTCCACTGATAATAGTAAACCGTATTTTCTTCAAGACCGGTAACCGTAACACGGCATACAAGCTGAGAATCGGTTTCGGCAGGTGTTGTTGCACCGTTAAAAACAACAGCATCCGACATATCACTGTTCTTTGAAAAAAGAACCTGAGGCTTTGCCGAAGCTTTGTCAGCATGCCAGCAAAGGCTGACCTGAGTTTCATCTGCGCCTACATTAAGCATAGGCAGAGTGTTATCCTCAACCGATGAGGTATAAAGGGAATTCCACTCACTTTCACTAAGCTTGGGTGCATCAAAAGCGGCATAAGAACTTACCGCAACCTGAGCCGTCATAACGGCACTCAAAATAACAGACATAATTTTTTTCATCCTGCATCTCCTGTTTATTTTTATATTTATATATTACCAAAGATTTGATAATTTTTCAACTACAAAATGAAAACACCCGTTTAAACGGGTGTTTTTACTTTGAAACAGAAAATAATTTTTTGATAAACCAAAGAATAATATACCACGGATTAGCGTTACCCTTGATATGCTGAGAATCAGTTATTCTTTTACCATCAAGATTCAGAATGGGTACACCGCCCTTTTCCGTGGCATATGCGTGAATAACCGCATCACCAGTTGAAACACAGGTCACAGTGCATACACGCCCTGTTTTATCTCCTGTTATTTTGATTCCTTTACCTTCTGTATACCACTTAACGGTTGCACCCTCGGGCAGCCCCGATACATCGGCATAAATTTTAACACTTTCGCCGTAACGCAAAGTAAGAACGGATGGTTCAATAATTCTAAGCTTGATTTTACTTACATCATATTTTTTAAACAGTGCAGTAAATTCCAGGTCATACGACGGCATATGGGAAGGAACCGATGGGGTCCAGCCTGCAAAATACATACCATCTGACTGAGGTGTATCGGGCATAACAAGCTTTTCGCCTTCATAAAAATCACCCGTGCAGGGATTGCCGTCAATATACCAGGTAACTTTGAATTTTCTCGGAATTACAGTAACATTAACCTGTGCTTTAATATCACTGCCTTCAACTGTAGCAGTAACAACTGCCTTGCCCGGACCTGACGCAACAATTTTGCCACAGGAATCAACGGTAACAACCTTTGTATCTGATGATGAATACAAAACAGTATGTTCCGCTGAGCTGTTTACGATTGCATGGAGATATGTCACTGCGGTATTTTCAATCTGAATATCGGTTTCTTTGAATGAAAGGCTTACCTTTTCACTTTCAAGAACAGTGCCGCAGTATACACACTTCTTTGCAAATATGCCGTTACCTGAATATTCCGTTTCACCGCCCGAATGAGGGATAATCGGTATTTCCGTATTTCTCATTGAAACACCATTACAGATTTCACAATGGAGATGCTTGTAACCTGCACTGTAACAATCCGGCTCTTTATCGGTTACCCAGTTGTATGAATGTTCTCCTGTAAGAGGAACAGGCGTATTTTCAGATGAAATATTACCGCACACGGTACAAAAACGGTGTTTCAGACCGTTTTCACCGCAGACAGGTTCAGAATCAACGACCCAGATATACGAATGCTCGCAGGCAGGTATAACGGTATTCTGATAAATACTGTCACCGCAGGAAGTACACTGCTGATGCCTGATTCCGTTTTCAGTGCACGATTCGGGTTTATCCGTAATCCATACATAATTGTGACCGAAAGCAGGTATAACAGTATTTTCAGAGGTAATATTACCGCATCCGATACATTCTTTGTGCATTAATCCGTCTGTCAGACAGTCTGCTTCCGTATCGGTAACCCAGTCATAAGTATGAACCTTATTCGGCGAAATTGTTTTTTCACTTCCGTAAAGGCTTTCACCGCAATAAACGCAAATACTTTTCTGAATTCCGTAGCTTGAACAGGTAGCTTCTTTAACGATTTTATCTTCGTATTTGTGTGCCATAGGAAGCTCGTTAACAACATCGTCAACCTCGAAACAGTATTTGCAAATCCGTCTCTCCTCACCTTTTCTTGTGCAGGTAGGCTCAACGGTTATCTGATATTCAAATACATGAGGAGTATTTTTGACAATCCGTTCATCACCGGAAACAGCAGTGCCGCAGTCAACGCACACCTTTGAACCGCGTATGAGACCGTAAGGTCTGCAACCATACCAGTCTTTCTTTAATGTAGAATGCTGATGTGTTGACGGAATGGGAGTGTTTTCAGACTGAACAAATCCGCAGACAGTGCATTCCTCGTGCTTTATACCGTCATCACCGCAGGTCATTTCAAGGTCAATAACCCATTTGAAGCTGTGACCCGCCGCAGCAATTTCAGTGTTTTCGTTGCGTCTTACTCCGCAAGAAGAACACTCTTCGTGCATAATGCCCTTTTCATCACATGTTTCTGCAATATCTTTTACCCATTCATAGCTGTGCCCGTTTGCAGGCACATATGTGTTTTCTTCACCTTTGAAACCGCAATGAATACAAATACCGTGGCTTATGCCCGAGTTAATACAATCAGGCTCAATATCATATACACGGCGGTATGTATGCTTACCGTTTACACTGTATACCTTATTCGCATCCTTTACCTGATTACACACAGTGCAAAGCTCATAGCCGACACCGTCTGCAAGGCAGGTTGCCTCCACAAGAGAGATATGCTCAAAGGTGTGTTCATTATGATCTGTTAAATATTTCACACCATAGGTTTTTGCATATTTTTCAGCAGGTGAACCGCTTTCACAATAAAGCGTAAACGCTTTGTTAACAGTTGAAGATGCATTGAATCCTACCGAATACAGCTCAAACGATGTAAAATTTGAAGGAAGATACATCGAAAGAATACCCACAGACCCTCTGAATGCAGAGTTTGCCAGGGTGATATTCTCGTCACTTCCGAAGCCTGCTGCAACGAGCTTGGTATTCTGAAACGCATAAACATCAACAGATGTTACATCGGGTAATTCAATGTATCTGAGATAAATGTTATTGCTGAATGTGTAGGCACCAATATTCTTTACACCGTCGGGAATTGCAAAAACAGTATTATCGGAACAGGAACTGTAATAAACAAATTCCGTTCCGTCTGCCGAAACAACATAATCGCCGCAGGAAATATAGCTTTTACATTCAGGAGGAATTTGAATACCTTCAAGATTGAATGTTTCGGAAAATGCACCGTCACCCAGATATTGAATGCAGGCAGGCAGAGAAACAAAGCCTCTGAGCGCCGTGCTCATAAAAGCACGCTCATCAATCCTCTTTATTCCGTTCATTCCGTTTACCGTTTCAAGCTTTGAACATCCGAAAAATGCCTGTTTACCGATAAACTCAGCTCTGTTCGGAATATAAATTTCAGTAAGCCCGGAATTAAGAAATGAATTTTCGTTGATTCTGACAATACTTTCAGGCAGTTCAACCGTAGAAAGCTGAATACATCCGGAAAAAGCATCAGACGGGATTTCGTTTATATCTGCGTTTATCTGAACGGATTTAAGGAAAGTTGCACCGCTGAGAAAAGCCGACGGCAAAGAAGTAATTTCATTGCCGACACAGCAATTACGGATACTGCTCAGGTACATTTTCCAGCCGTATGACGACGCAACTGCCGACGCGGATGAACCTGATATCTCTCCCCTGCCGACAATATATAACGTTCCCGTTACGGTATCTATATACCAGCCTGCGTGCTTACCGATAACACCGTTTAATGAATCAACAGGAAAATCAAAATCGGTTTCGTAAAAACCACACTTTTTGCAGGATTTTTCAGTTCGTTTGCAGTTCCAGTCAAATATAACCGTTTCATCAAATTCATGACACGGAACATCATCGAAAATTTTATTACAACCGTCACAAACACTGGTTCTGATACAGCCTTGTGTATGCATTACACTTTCATTAAGTTTATGCACTGTAATTTCCGTATCACCTTTTATACCTCTGCCGCTGAATTCAGCACCGTCAAGCATAAATCTGTATGACCAGCCCGAAGGTGCATCGGGTAAAACAACCGTTCCGTTGATATCAGTTTCAGCAGACGAAATATTTTCACCGTTACAGCTTACGAAATTAACCTTATATGTGTTCTGCAATGATGCATTACGGGTAAATGCCCTGATATACACATCATTTGAAACAAGCCTTGCACTGTCACGCCAAGAACCTGATTTATATATAAAACCTCTGCCTGCTTCATAGTGCTCATAATATGCGTTACCGATAGTAACAAATCCGCTTGAAGTCCAGGATGCATCAGCAGTCAGAACAACAGAAAACCTTTCACCGTTTTCAAGAATAACAGGTTCTTCAAGCTCAACAGTATAATATCCTGAGTGCTCTTTTGTTCCCATAACAGAAGAAGAAAGAGTTCCGCCGCTTACAGGGTCGGTACAAACCGACGGCAGACCTGTATAAATTTCAATCTTATAATCAGTATTGCTTATAGGCAGATAAACACCAACCGCTTCAAGAACTTCTCTGCCCTCAGCAGTAAAAACATTTGCACTGAGCACAGGTTCAGTGCCTGATACAGAATAAAACGAAGGTGTTGAACCGCAATACTGATAATTATTGTCATAATAATCAGC
The DNA here is from genome assembly GCA_036309745.1 of Acutalibacteraceae bacterium. Taxonomy (GTDB): domain Bacteria; phylum Bacillota; class Clostridia; order Oscillospirales; family Acutalibacteraceae; genus CAG-177. The sequence continues at coordinate 310,258 of JAXJTD010000117.1, forward strand.
ATCTGCGGTATAACAGAAAAACTTTGAAAGAGGCGTCTGGTCATAACTCATCATAAAATAACCGTTGTCGCCGTGTCTGACACCCCAACTGTTTTTGCAAATCCAGGCACCGTCACGACCAGGTCTGTATTCATCGGTAAAATTCTCTTTACCGTAGCTGTCATCCCAACCGACAATTATAATTGTGTGGTCAATTACACCTTCGGGATAATAATACGGGTATGTTGTACCTGCCGAAGAATACGAAACGCATACTGCACCGTTATCAATAATGGCCTGCTTAATTTCATAAACCGAATTCGGAAGTTCTATATAGTTTTCAAGGCGAACCGCAGAGGCATATCTGTCATCATCAGTCATATTGTTGATATAATAGTTTCTTGTAGCGGTTACTGTTGATCTTTGAGGATAATCCGCCTGCAATGCAGCACCGCTCCATCTGGCAAGCACGCTGAAAGCCGCCTGCTCGTTACCGCCCTGTTCAAGTGGAATCGCAGGCTGATTAGAGCCGTCACCGTACGTAGAATCGGTTAAATCATCGGTTTTTTGCATATAATATGACCATGCAATATGCATTTCTGAAAAATCAGGATTTTCTATTGCGGTAAGACCCTGACTCAGATAAGAAGCTTCAAGGCAGGCTGTCGCGGCATGTGCCCAACAGGTACTTCCCTGCTGAGTTTTAACAGAAGAAATAAACCCGAAATTTCTTGAATCGTATTTTTCGGGCAAAACATAACTCTCTGCACTCACCGATGAAATATAATCGGCCGAATTTTTATTTGCAATTCCTGCGAGTGATACTTCGTTAAGATTTTCATCAACAAGACGGAGCTGCGCATAGCCGCTTTCACTTGATTCAAGCGTTTCAAAGCTGTAAATTACAGAATCGGTTAAACCCTCAACGGGTATTGCAGGCACCGCTGCTGCAAGCAAAACAAGCGACAATATAAATGAAACAAACTTTAATACATATTTTTTCATTGCGGTACCTCCTTTTCAGCTGATTTTGCTTTTTTACAATATATAAATGTAAAATATATTTTAAAAACCGAGTAATAACAGCACGTTTTGCACCTATACAGGTGCAATTTTATTATACATCTCGCCTAAAATTATGTCAAGGAATTTTTGTTCCCATATCGGTGCAAGGGTGATAAGATTGAATAAAGAATATGAAAAGAATTTAGGTATGAGAATCCGTAATCTCCGTGAAAAATCAGGTCTGACACAGGAACAGCTTTCAGCGAAGCTTCAAGTAAACGGATGTGATATAACAAGAAGTGCGCTTGCCAAAATAGAAGCAGGTCAAAGGCATCTTTACCCTGATGAAATCAAGCTCCTCAAAGAAATTTTATCCGTAAGCTTCGACGAACTGTTTGTTTAAGTCACATCAATTCATCAAGTGATACTCTGTAACATTTACCCGAATCTTCAAGGGGAATAAAATACGATGTGTCGCCTTTATAAATTAAATCGCCTACGAGATAATATCCGTCAAACGCAGGGCAGTCCAAGCGTATATAAACACTGTCATACTCGTTGTATTCTTCGGCACTGATGCTTATCGGTGCCGTTTGTTTTATTTCGTTAAGATAATCCATAACTTTTTTTGTATCTTCGGTAAATGCTATTTTATTATCAGACCAGAAATAATACTTAACCTCGGCACCGTATCCGACAGCATCCGTCGAAGACGGAACATCTTCTTCATCAAACAAAGCGTAAATGGAATTTCTGCCGAGAATTTCACTGTTGTATACTGTTCTTTCTGATGATGTTCTTCTGATAAGGTCAATACCGTGCCTGCCGATTATACTGCCTGAATAACCGGCTTCACTGTCGTAGAGCACAAAGCCCGAAGGCAAATATTCTTCGACAATGTAATTATAATGTTTTCCTTCATAGTCAACGCGGTTGCCGTAGCATATTTCCGGTATCAGAATTAAATACAGCGAAGGAAAAATAATACAGATAATAAACGAAAATATCACTGTGGTTATGATAAGCCGTTTCATACCTTTCAGTTTTTCTTTCTGAGTTTCATAAAGAACAGCAATAATATTTTTATCTGCCTCCGATTCTTTTTCCTCCGGTTCAATTATCTTTCCGCTGAGAATATCATTAACCGAAACATTAAACACTTTCGCTATCTCTCCGAGAGTTTCGATATCAGGGTAACCCTTACCGGTTTCCCAGCGTGAAACAGCCTTATCGGTAACACCGAGCTTATCTGCAAACTGTTTCTGTGTAAGTGACCTGAGCTTTCTTTGTTCAGCTATAAAATTTCCGACGGTTATCTTATCCGTAAAACCGCCTCCTTCCGAAAAAATTGTAGCTCAAAGCCCGCTGTTTGTCACCCTATGAAAAATAGAATTGCTCTATATTCCCATTTTATCATAAATATTATTTTTCATCAACAGTATGTTTTTTGAAATTTGATGTATTTACTTATTCAGAAACAGATGTTATAATATGATGAAAAAAATCCGAAAGGAAATGATACAAATGAAATATGTAGGTTTCACACTGCTTGCTGTTCTTGCGGTTTTGATTCTCCTTATCGCCATCGCAGCAATCAAAGCAGTAAAAATCAAGGCTAAAACGAGCACTGACGCTCCTGCAATCAACCCCACAGAACAGGAAGCCGAAGAATACGCAAAGAAGCTCTCCGCAATGGTGCAGATTCCCACCATTTCTCTCAGAGGAAACACAGACCTTACTCAATTTTACAGACTCCACGAGGTTATGAAAAAGAACTTTCCTCTTGTTTTCTCAAAGCTTGAATGCACTGAAATCGACGGCAACCTTCTTTTCCGTTGGCCGGGCAAGAACCCCGAAAGAAACGGTGTTCTTCTTATGGGACATCAGGATGTTGTAACAGCAGACGAGCCTAATTGGGACCGTGATCCTTTTTCAGGAGAAATTTCAGGCGGTAACATTCACGGCAGAGGCGCAATGGACTGCAAATCAACCTTCTTCTCCGAATTTCAGGCTATTGAAGAACTTCTTGCCGAAGGCTTTGAGCCTGCCTGTGATGTATACCTTGCCACATCCGTTGACGAAGAGATTTCAGGTACAGGTGCACAGAAACTTGTTAACCATCTCAAATCAAATGGCGTACACCTTGATGTAGCAATGGACGAAGGCGGTGCAATCCTCAAAAACGCTTTGCCAACAATGGCAGGCTGGTGTGCCGCAATCGGTATTCTCGAAAAAGGATATATAGACCTTAAAGTTATCGCAAAAGGTAAGGGCGGACATTCCTCAACCCCCAAGAGCAACACTCCCCTTGCGAGACTTTCAAAATTTGTTGCAGATGTTGAAAAGGATAAACCTTTCAAAGCGGAAATTTCAGGTCCCGTTTATGCAATGCTTGACCAGGCGGCACCCCTGCTTGGCTTCCCTCTCAGAATGGTGCTGGGCAATATGTGGCTTTTCAAAGGTCTTCTTACCAGAGTTCTGCCCGTTGTTTCACCTATGTGCAACGCATTCGTAAAAACAACATTCTGCTGCACAATGGCAGAAGGTTCACACTCCCCCAATGTTATTCCTTCGGAAGCTTATGTAATGTGCAATCTTCGCCCATCACCTCATCAGAATGCAGAACAGTCACTTGCCGTACTTAAAAAGTATGCGGATAAATACGACCTCGAATTTGAAATAATTCACGCAAGAAATGCATCAAACTGCGTAGATTATAACGGTGAAGAATTCAAGTATCTTAAAAAGTGTCTTAACGAATGTTACCCTGAGGCAGGTGTTATTCCTTATCTTATGACTGGCGGTACAGACTGCCGTCACTATGAAGAAATTGCAGACAACTGCCTTCGTTTCTGCCCCATTAAGATGAGCAACGAGCAGCTTAATGCAATGCACGCCGCCAATGAAAGCATCGGTGTAACGGAAGTTGCACACTGCGTTAAATTCTATAAGCACTACATCAAAAACCACAAATAAACTTAAAGAGCTGTTTCGTTTCTGAAACAGCTCTTTTTTATGTTATCTTACCTTACCGTATAAACATCTTGTTGCTTCTTTTTCAATTACAAGTCCACAATAATTGCACATAATGCATTTTGCTTCGGTCTGACCGTTTTTCATTTTCTTGGCAAGGTCAGGCTCACAGATAAAGGGTCTGCACATCGAAACAAAATCAGCATTCCCCTCTTTCAGAATGTTTTCCATATCGGCAGTTTTATGAATACCGCCTACAACAATAATCGGAATTGAAACATCCTTTTTGATAATTCCTGCGTTTTTAACATTGAAATTTTCAAGCGGTGCAGGCTGTTTAATTAAAGGATTTATAAGGTTTGCGGCAGGCAAAGCAATTTTATTGAGAAGCTTCGGGAAAGATGCGCAGGGTTCTCTGTATTTAAACACCGCATCCATAGGTAAAAGCTCACTTCTCATGGTTGACATTCCGTCTTCGACTGTGCCACAAGATACCTCAATTGCATCACAACCTGCTTTTTCAAGTCTTTTACAGATTTCAACGGATGATTCAATATTCATACCGCCTTTTCTGTTATCCTCAGCACTGAGCTTAATCCATACAGGAAGATTTGTTTTTTCTTTTATACCTTTTATGATAAGTTCAACAATTCTGCACCTGTTTTCAAGGCTTCCTCCCCAGCTGTCTTTTCTTCTGTTGCCGTAAGGAGAAAGAAAATCGTGAAGCAGATATCCGTGACCACCGTGAAGCTGAACACCGTCAAAGCCTGCTTTTTCAGCCCTTACAGCCGCATTTATAAAATCATTGATTATCTCATTAATTTCATTCTCGGCAAGCTCTTTTGCCTTGTCGGGATAGAATGTATGAAGCACACTGCTGGGCGCAACCTTCTGCATACCGATTGCTTTTGATGAAGTCTGTCTTCCGCAATGAGCAATCTGTAAAATAACAGGTGTATTATATTTATGAACCGCATCGGTAAGTTCTTTGTATTTATTAATAACACCGTCATCGTAAATTTTCATCATTGCAAGATAAGGAGAAACCCCGTTTCGGCTGACCGCCGCATAACCTGTTATAATACATCCGATTTCATTCTTTGCAAGATTTTCATATTTGGATATAAGTTTATCGTTCGGAGCACCGTTTTCATCAGCCAGACCGTCGTGAGTTGCACTGCGTATTATTCTGTTTTTTACGGTAATACCTGAAATATTTGATTCATTAAAGAGCATAATAATCTACCTCTGATTAATTATCCTGCGGATATACAATACCTGCGGCTTTTCTTATTTCATCCATCTGACGAGTAATATAAAGGGTCTGTTCACGGGTTATAACGGGACTTTCTTTCAGACCCAGAGAAATACATTTGCAGAAATGATCTATCTGTTCTTCAAAGCCATTGCCTGCATAAGGAACGGATATCTTTTCGGTTTCACCGCTGTTAAGAAAAATCTCAATTTCCCGGGGTGCGTAAAATCTGCGGAGATATGCATATCCTTTGGTTCCGTAAATATAACCCTCGTTGGGTTTACGAAGAAGAATCGCACTTGAAATATCCGCAACAGCACCGCTTTTATATTTCAGCAAAACACAGGTGTGATTATCAACACCGTTACGGACATCTGACTGAACACTGATATCTTCCACACCCTTACCAAGATACCAGCTTGCAAAATTCAGACCGTATACACCCACATCAAGAAGTGAACCGCCGCCATGTTCGGGCTTGAAAACATGATGGTCCATTTCATCTTCATCCATTGTGTAACAGAATTTACCCTCAACACCGAGAATTTCACCAAGAACACCGTTTTCAACAATTTCAAGCATTCTGAGCGTTCCGGGCACAATTCTTGCCCACATTGCCTCCATAAGGAGCACATTATTTTCCTCTGCACAGCGGAACATTTCTTCTGCCTCGGCAGCATTAACCGACATAGGCTTTTCACAAATAACATGCTTGCCGTTTTTCATCATAAGGCAGGAGCAACCGATATGACCCGAATGCGGCACTGCTATATATGCCGCATCAATCGCATCGGATTCAGCCATTTTTTCATAGCCGTCAAATCGAACGGGTATATCAAATTCATCACCGAATTTTTCTGCATTTTCTTTTGTTCTTGACGCAACTGCCGCAAGCTCAGCATCGGGAACGTTTTTTATTGCCTCGGCAAAACGGTGAGCAATGGTTCCTGTACCCACGATACCGAATCTTATTTTCCCCATATTCATTTTCATAAACTCTCTTTCAAGCAAATTTATATTTCGATTTTACCATATAAACTCTGATATAACAACATATATTTTCTTTTTATTGTTTTTTTAAATAAACTATGCTAAACTGAGTCAAGATGATTCAACAAAGGAGAAAATAAAATGTATAATATTGAGCTCGGCAAATCAGGATTAACCGTACCCACCGTTGCTGTGGGCTGTATGCGTATAAGTGATATGAATGAAAAAGAAGTTTCCGCTTTCATTGATACCGCACTTAAAAACGGTGCAAATTTCTTTGACCACGCTGATATTTACGGAGGCGGAAAAAGCGAAACCGTTTTCGGCAACGCTGTAACACCCTCAATGCGCGAAAACATAATAATTCAGACAAAATGCGGAATACGCTCAGGCAGATTTGATTTTTCATATGAACACATCACCGAATCCGTTAACGGAAGCCTTAAAAGACTTGGTACGGAATATATAGATGTATTGCTTCTTCACAGGCCCGATGCCCTTGTTGAGCCCGAAGAGGTTGCAAAAGCATTTGATGAACTTAAAGCATCGGGCAAAGTACGTCATTTCGGCGTATCAAACCATAACCCCTATCAGATTCAGCTTCTTGAATCCTGCCTTGATACGCCTCTGTGCGCCAATCAATTACAGTTTTCAATTATGCATGCACCTATGATTCAATCAGGAATCAATGTTAATATGTATAATGATTCAGCAGTAAACCGTGACGGAGGAGTTCTTGATTATTGCAGACTCCGTAAAATCACCGTTCAACCCTGGTCACCCATGCAATACGGATTTTTTGAGGGTTGTTTTATTGACAATAAAAAATTCCCCGAGCTTAATGCAAAACTCGAGGAAATCGGCAATAAATACAGTGTATCAAAAACAACGGTTGCTTTCGCCTGGATACTTCGTCACCCTGCAAAAATGCAACCTGTAACGGGCACAACAAACCTTACCCGTCTTACGGATTGTATTAAAGCAAGCGAAATTGAATTAACCCGTGAAGAATGGTATGAAATTTACAGTGCAGCAGGCAACATACTTCCCTGAATCGGAGTAATAATATGAAACCGAAGTTTTTTATTGAGGCATTTTTAAAATTCATAGCAGGTATTATTCTTGTCGGATTACTTATATTTGTTCCCGCAGGCAGTCTGTCTTATATAAACGGTTGGATATTTATGGGTATTCTGTTTATACCAATGCTTGTTGCGGGAATTGTGATGATGATTAAAAATCCCCTCTTACTTGAAAAAAGACTGAACGCAAAAGAAAAACAAAAAGAACAAAACCTTGTTGTCAAAATGAGCGGTCTTATGTTTCTTGCAGGATTTATTCTGGCAGGATTGAACTATCGGTTCGGATGGTACACTTTACCCGAACCTGTTGTAATAGCTGCATCCGTTATTTTTCTTGCGGCTTATGTTCTTTACGCTGAGGTAATGCGTGAAAATACATATCTGAGCCGCACCATAGAAGTGCAGGAAAATCAGAAGGTTATTGACACTGGTCTTTACGGAATTGTAAGACACCCGATGTACAGTGCAACACTTCTTTTGTTTCTCTCAATTCCCCTTGTGTTGGGCTCAGTATATTCATTTGTTATTTTCCTTGCTTATCCGTTTATAATAGCAAACCGAATAAAAAATGAAGAAGAATTCCTCGAAAAAGAACTTTACGGATATAAGGAATATAAACAGAAAGTGAAATACCGTCTTATTCCTTTTGTGTGGTAAAAGCTTTATGCTTCGGAATTACAGTGTCGGAAAATCCGGATTGAGACTTCGGTAAAAACGAATTGTCATTTCTGAAAAACCGAAATCAAGACTTCGGAAAAACCGTAGGTAATTATAATAATAAGAGTTTTAATAAAACAAATTATACTAATTCATCCACGCATAAAAGACGGATGAATAAAATGAAAGAAAAATTTAAAAATAATTATGCCGCCCGTGATTGAAACGGGCGGCTTTTTTCAGCAAATATTTTGTGTTACAGATTCAACGGATTTTCCGTTTACGGTAACAACAGCATTTTCGGGAATATGCAAAAATGTTTCCATATTTTCGGGATATTCAAGATTAATAATGCGCTTGCCGTTTTCATTTCTGTAATCAAAATTAATATAACCTTTGATTGTAGGCACGGTGCAGGAAATACTGTTATGAAGTTCATACTGCGGATTAATTTCAACCTTTTCATAGCCTGCGTTAACGGGTCTGATTCCTGCAATATGCTTGCTCATAATAACAAGAGGTCCACCCGTCCAGGCGTGATTCGATGTGCCGTCTTTCTTAATCCAGTTTTCCCAAAGAGTAGAATAATCTTCATCAATCATTTCGGCATATCTTTCGCACATTCTTTGTTCTGCAAGAGAATACTCTCCCATTCTGCAAAGAGATTCAAGAACATAATATTCCATATAAGGGCTTGAATTCCTTGTGCCGAAAAGAATTTCTTTTATTGCACCGTAATTTTCCTCGGGACATATCCCTGATAGAACCGCAACGGCATTGCCTCTGTCATCATAACCTTCATTTTCGAAGCATTTGTATCCTTCTCCCGTCCACAAGGTCTGATAAGCGGAATAAAGGGATTTCATTCTGCTTTCAAGTTCGGTAGCAGTGTTACCGTCATCAAGAACATCTGCCATTTTTTTAACCGATGACAAAGCATAATAATACCAGGCATTTTCAAGAGGCGCAACATCAATTTTGTTGCCCCAATCCTGCCAGTCCCACGAACCGCTTCTGTGCTCAACAAGCCCGTTTTCCTGCATATTCCATAGGTTAACATATTCAACCGCCGCGCCGTAAACCGACTTTATAAACTCAACATCACCCGTATACATATAGTATGTCCAGAATCCGCACACACCTGCAAGCTGCTGACAGGGAAGCTCAAAATAATCATTCTTTATGGGAACAACGGTCTGGAGCACCTTTGTTTCAGGGTCAATATATGAAAGCAATGTGCTTACGCCTTTACGGTAAAGCAGATATGACGAGGGAGCAAGACTGTAAACAGTCATCATCATTTCGTTTGTTACATCACCCCACCACTGCGCTCTTTCTCTGTCAGGGCAATCCATAAAGTTATCTCTCATTGTTACATAGAGAGTTCTAAGAGATTTTTGCCACAGTGTATTCATTTCGCTGTTTTCACAGGTAAAGCTTCCGCAGAATTCGGTGTTGTATCCGCTTTCTCTGTATTTCAGACTGATAATTTTAACTCCCGACGGAATTTCATAGGTTATCATTTCACCGTTGAACCAGGCAGGTGATTCAAATGACTGGACACCTGTTCTTGTAATATAAGTGCTGTGAATTGAACCTGTGTCGGTATTTTCGGTTGTAATAACAATTTTCTTGCCTGCTTTTGCTTCAACTTCAAGATATGGTGTAAGCTGAGCGTTATACGGAACTTTCAGGGTGATTTTTTTCTTGAGAAGATAACTCTTTCCTTCAAAATCTTTGCTGTTTTCATAATCTTTCAAGCCGAAATCCTTGAACATAGGGATATCTCTGCTGTATGTTTCACCCCAGCAGCCTTCACCGCCAACGGCATATTCGGTTGCCTCTGACCAATGTGAAAAATCATAATTCAGCCTATTCCAATCAGCCACTTCACACCGTGCATCATAATATACATTGCTTTCGGGAAGTCTGTAATTAGGCTGCATTTTACCTTTATCTTCTTTAAACGCAGGATTAACGGCAACGCTCCAGCTCCTGTCAGAAAGAATTGAAACCATGCCGTTTTCAGCCTCAAAAAGAAGACCTCCCTGACCTGCATCGGTGCTTGAATAACTTGCTTCATTACCCCAGTACCAGACAAGAATGCTGATAATATTTTCGCCTTCGTTAAGATATTCAGCTATCTCGACCTCATCAAAATATATACCCGTGGGTGTAGGACCTCTTTTAAGGCCGCCTTCACGGACAACACATTCACCGTTTATATAAAGCCAATATTTATTTTCTGCCGCAATTTTTGCCATAAGGCTTAAAGGCTTTTCGGATATATTGATTTTTTTATTGAAGCAAAGCCAGGCATTTTTATCCGCCTCAGCTTCACAAAGCCATATCCACCTGGCTTTCCAATCAGTTTTCAAAAATCTTTTGTATTCCAATATATTTCACCTGCTTATGAAGTTTTAATGATGATGGTGATGATGATGCCCGTGAGAATGTTCTGAATCAACGATGCATTTCTTTTCGTGGCAGTGTTCGTTCTCTGTTTCAAGTTCAAGGGTTGCGTGGCTTATACCGTGCTCACGCAGTTCCTCTCGGATTTTTTCTTTGATTTTGTGTGCATCAGAATTTGTTACAATATGCATGGTCGCATAGTTGCTCTGCCCGTCCATACTCCATATGTGGATATGATGAATACCGATAACGCCATCAATTTCAGATATATGATCAGCCAATTCATTCACGCTGATTCCGTCAGGTGATTTTTCAAGAAACAAATCAACCGCTTCTTTCAGATTTCTGACGGCATTTATAAGAATGAAAACCGAAACACCGATTGACATAACAGGGTCAATCACAGCACAATCGGTTATTCTCATCACCACCGCACCTGCAAGAACGACTGCCCAGCCCAGAACATCTTCAAGCATATGAAGATTAACAGCTTTCTGATTAAGTGAATCACCGTCACGGGTAAAAAACGCGGCACAAAAATTAACGGCAACACCTGCAACGGCAAATATAATCATACCGTCATAATTGATTTCAGAAGGCTCGATTATTCTGCGGATGGCATTAAAAATCACAGCCACCGAACCGAACAACAGAATGAAAGTTGTAAGGACACTTCCTATGACGGAATACCTTGCATAACCGTAGGTATATTTTTCATCAGGCTGTTTTTTACTTGTTTTTTCAAGTAAATACGATATTCCTATTCCCACGGCATCACCAAGATCATGAACCGCATCGGATGAAATGGCAACGCTGCCTGTGATTATACCTCCGATAAATTCAAAAACCGAAAAGCTCAGATTAAGAATAAATGCAACAAGAATTTTCTTATCCGATTTCATAAAATCACTCTTTTCTGTTCAATTATAACTCGTTATAAAACACTGTTTCTTCCATAGGTCTGAAAACCGTATGTCTTTCATTGGGAACTGCATCAGGTGCAGGGTAACCCATAACAAGCAAGGCAACAGGTTCAATATTTTCGGGAATATCAAAAGCTTCTCTCATACTGAAAGGATTGAAATGCATAACCCAGGTTGAACCTACACCAAGCTCCGCAGCTTCCAGCATCATATGGGTTGTTACAATACTTGCGTCAACAATACCGCTCTGAGCACCGTCATAAGGTCTGGTCCAGCATTCATCCTTGCAGTAACAGACAAGCATTGCAAGAGGTGCATCAAAATGACAACGGGTACATTCCCTGAGCTTTTCGAGTGACTCCTCATTATTCATAACAATTATTCTCTGAGGCTGATAATTGCCGCCCGTAGGCGCAATATGACCCGCACTGAGAATTTTATCAATCACATCTTTATCAATGGGTTTATCGGCAAATTTACGCACCGAATATCTTTCAGCTGCAAGTTTCAAAAAATCCATAACGACTCCTTTGTAAAATCATTAAAAATTCTGATAAAATTATAGTTCACATAATCTCAAAAATCAATATTATAATATTCTCCTTCATATCTGTTATGAAGATTTTTTTCTTTGCTCTGATTGACGGCAAAAACCTGATTTGTTGAATAGAGAATTGCGATTTTTATGTTGTTATCAACATTTTCGATAAAATACTTCTTGATTTTTTTATAAAGCGGATCTTTGATTTTAAATACCTCCGGAATTTCTACCGATGAGGAACAGCAAAGCAAATCACAAAGGAGTTTTTCCCTCAATATTTCCTTGTCACATTTATCGCAAAAGAAATTGTAAAGGTTTTCTGCATAATCGGAAAGCCGCATTTTATTGCCGTTTACGGAATTTCCGAAATCGTTGAAAATATCAAACGGTGAAATACCCACTTCATCTGTAAGATATTCAAGAGTAAGCAAAAATCTGCCGCTGTTATAAAGCCTGTCAACCGCATCTTCACAGTTTTTAAGCATTTTAATTTCGTCTGCCGAAAGCCAAGGAGTTGATGTTACCTCGTAAGGCGGTACATCGGTAAATGCGCAGGGATATTTCTCCTTGTTTTCACGCATATCTGCGCCGTGAAGAAGTTTAAGAAATCCGAGCTGAAGCATATGCGCTTTAAGATAATAGCCTGTATTGAAACTGTTTTTGAAGCTTTCAATATCTTCACCAGTAAGCCCTGCAATAAGGTCAATATGAATATGCATATTATTGAAGCTAACAAGATTCCTGATATTTTCAACCAGCTTTTCTGTGTTTGTTTTTCGGTTAATAAGCTTTAAAGTATTTTCATTGAATGACTGCATTCCAACTTCAAGCTGAACGGCACCGACAGGCATTGAAGAAAGAATTTCAAGTGTGCTTTCTTTTAAAATATCTCCTGAAATCTCAAAATGGAAGCATATACCCCAAGGTATTTCTTTGCCGTAATGTTCTTTGATAAAGAGAAGAATTTCATTGGCTCTTTCAGCGTTTGCATTGAATGTACGGTCAACGAACTTCACCGTCTGTGTGCCGCTTTGCGAAAGCCTGATTATATCTTTTTTAACTCTCTCCAAATCAAAAAAGCGAAGGGAAGAACATCTTCCCGAAAGGCAGAAAGCACAGCGGTAAGGGCATCCCCTTGCAGTTTCGATATAAGTGATTCTGCCGTTTAGGCTTTCAAAAAACTCGTCACAATACGGCGAAGGAGGAGTGTCGTTATATTCTTTTTCGGGAACAGTAATAATTTCACCGTTTTCTCTGTAAGCAAGACCTGACACAAAGGATAAATTGCTGTTCATATTGTCAATAAAATCAGGAAAAGTCCACTCACCTTCGCCCGAAAGAACAAAGTCGATATAATTATATTTTTCAAGAATATCCTTGGAACGGTATGCAACCTCTGGACCACCGAGAATAATCTTACAGTCGGATTTTTCTTTTATAATACTACATATTTCAAGAGTTTTTGTTATATTCCAGATATAGCACGAAAAAGCCAGAACATCAGGCTTTTCTTTTATAATTTTACGGGCAAAGTCTTCTGTATCGCCGTTGATTGTGCTTTCCATTACTACGGCATCGCAGTTTATTTCTGAAAATTCCCGAATACCTGCAAGCAAACACCAGGGAGAAAGCGAGGCGTGAACATATTTGGAATTAAGACAAGCAATAACAACCTTCATATTTTTTCCTTTTCTCAATCTGATTAAAGCTGATATTGATACAATAATATACTTTTGACTGTCAGGTGTCAACCTGAGATAAGAAATACATTATTTGCAAAGAAAAACCGTATTCCCGAAAGAATACGGTTAATTCATTTGTATTTACAGCAAAGTTATAAATTCGTCATATGCCTTGGGATTGGCAAAAACAACATCAGCAGGCTTAGAAAAATCTATTTCGCCGCCTTCATAATTCAGCGCCTTGCCGCCTGCTTCTTTTAAAATCAGAGTTCCAGCCGCAATATCCCAGGGCTGCAAACCCTTTTCAAAGAAGACCTCACATCTTCCGCAGGCAACCGTACATATATCATAAGCAGCGGAACCGCTTCGACGGATATCTCTTGAAAAATCAAACACTTTTCTTAAAAGTGCAAAGGTTGCATCTGTGTTTTCAGGATGATACGGAGATGTTCCGAAAAGAGCAAGTCCGTTTGAAAGAAGGCGGTCACTTACCGTTATTTTATTATCGTTAAGATATGCACCCCTGCCTTTTTCTGCGCTGAAAATTTCATCGGTATAAGGGTTATACACAACACCTGCAATAACTTCATTTCCTTCGCAGAGAGCAACAGAAATACAACTGCAACGAAAATCCTGCATAAAATTTGTTGTGCCGTCAATGGGATCGATTATAAAGCGAAGAGCTTTACTAGCGATATTATTTTCGCCCTCCTCGCCGACAAATTCAGCTTCGGGGAAACTCTTACCAAGCTCATTGAAAAGAAAATCCTGAACTGCCACATCATATTTTGTTACAAAGTTTTTCTTGCCTTCTTTTGCAGTTACGGCAGATTCCTGATTGTGAGCCGAAAGAATGATTTTACCTGCCTCTTTAACGGTTTCTGTAATTTTTTTAAGCATAAATGACCCTCTTCTGATTTATTTAATTTCATTCTGAAATTCTTAACCCTTGCCCGAAATCAAGTGTAAGACTGTGTAACGGGGTATTGATACGGATTATACTGTCCTTTCTTTTGGCATTACAGAAAACACTGTCGTAACGGTCAAACACGGTTTTCACCGTTTTGCCGTCAACCGTGAAACCACCATCGTGGGACACATATATCTCACCGCAATTTGTTTTATATGTAACGCAGCCTTCACCGAAGCGAATGCTGTTTTTCCTGATCCTCTGCCTGAACTGTTCAAAAGTTTCGGTATCCGAATCAGACAGCTCGGTAATATAGGTGTGGTATTTTCCGCCTTTGCGGTATAAATCAAAGCCGTTTTCAAGCGAAAGTCCTCCGGGCAAATTTCTGCCCTTCAACAAACCCCTGGCTGAATCGGAATTATACGGCTTATATTGAAGAATATCGTCTGAAATCAGTGCAACAAACACTCCGTTTTTTCTTGCAAAAACAGTGTTTCCGTCAAGCTCAAATTCATCATATAAATCCCGCGGCATATAAGCATGTGTAATGTCGCACACGGTGCTCTCACCGAGCCTCTTTTTTTCCGGCAGTTTGTATACAGTTATGTTTACGCTTTCGTGTTGAACACTCATGGGACGCCTGCCGTTACCTACCCAATATCCGGGAGATGCACCGTATTTACCGTTCCCGTTGCCGGCAGGATGAGTTGTAAAAAGCGTAAGTTCTTCTGCAATGTTTGCTGTCCATACGTGATCCTGTGCACCACATACACCCACATCCTTGCAGATATCGGTTGACATTGAATAATGAGCATTGCGGTATGTATAAACATTACCTCTGCCAAGGGCTATTCCGTGAGGCATAATACTGTGTCTTTGGGCAAACTTCTGCCAGTTAACACATCTTAAAGCTGTAAGATTCAGAAATTTGAAATATCCGAGAAATTTATTGGTATAAAGTCTGTTCTTTCTGATATATTCAAGGGTGTTACGGATAACCTGCGGATTTGTAAAAGTTTCAGCACCGGTTTGCGCCATAATGCAGGCATCGTTCTGCCCTATCAGGTTTTCGTTTACCATATCATCGGGTGACAAACCGCAGCTCATTTTTGAAACAAAAGTATCGTCTGAAACAGCGATATCCTTTATGGCATCAGGCAAAGTATAAAGCCCTTTTTCAACCGCATCCGTAAAACACAGAACAATATAATTCGGTTTTTTTGACATTGAATCTCCAAAGAGCTTTTTTTCCGTATCTGAAATATCAGAGTGTGAAAATATCTTTTCCCCTATTTCCTTACCCCACAGAATATTCATTGCACTCTGTATGCTGTTACCGATGCAGTTTGCAGCTTTATTGTTGCCGTACATTCTCGAACTGACTGCAACAAAGCGATTGTTGACGCTGTTAAGAGCAACATCAAGCCAAAGAATATCCATAATTATCTTCATGCGATCTGTAAATTTTTTATCGTCGGCATAGGCTATAAAATCAGCCATAGGGGCAATATCCTCGGCAAGATAATTATTGCTCAGATATTCCGAAAAACCGTAGTCAAAGCGTTGCTTCATCCAGGCATCAATACGAGTTTTTGCCGTTTGCATATGCTCTGTACCCGTTTTGCCGTCATTCACAAAAATCTCATCCGGCCACTCCTGACCTGCAAGATACTCGCTGACCGCAAACAAAATCTGATGATTTTCAGACCAGTAGCACATACTGTCGTCACCGGGTTCATTTATAAAATATTTAAATCCAAGGAAAGCATTCTTTATCAGAAGCGAGCACCTGTCACTAAGCTTACAGTCTTTATAAATTTTAAAAAGCATCTGTGCCCTGAAATCTGCACAGTCAAAGCGTTTATTCATATATTCAGCCTGTTTTGAAAGCAATAAAAATACTTCATCTTCACTGAATGAAGGCTCCTTCTGTTTGCCTGCAAGAAATAAATATAAATCCTCAAAGCTTTTACCGTTTATATTGAGAGAATATCTGTCGGCATCAGCTTTATCGGGCAAATCAGGCAAAGACTTTAAACGAAGCAGATAAACAAGCTCAACCGCCGTAAACAGAACTGCAAAGATAATTACGGCAGTCAACACGTATAAAACCGTCATAGGTTTATGCCATCCTTTCAAGTGCTTCAAGCGTTACTTCGTAGCGTGTGTCTTTTCCTGAAAGAAAGCTTTCCATTTCTTCCATCATATAGTAAGCCATTCGCTGAGGCTCATTACCTGTACTGCCTGCTATATGCGGTGTAAGAATTGCATTCGGTACCCAGAAAAGCGGATTAATATATGGGAAGAATTCATGCTTGATGACATCGCCGACAAAGGTTCTTGACGGATGAAGAAGGAGCGACAGTGCCAGAGAATATTCCGCAACCTGTGCACCTCTGCCCGTGTTAATGAAAGTTGAACGCTTTTTCATCTTTTTGAAAAGCTTATAGTTGAAAATATTTTCAAGTTCGGGCTTATTGGCAAGATGATTACTGATGATATCACACTCACTGAAAAGTGTTTCCATATCCACAAGTGTAACACCCAATTCATCTGCAATTTCATTTGCAACAAACGGGTCACAGGCATAAACCTCAACATCAAGGACTTTCAGCCTTTCTGCAACCATTTTTCCGATTGCACCAAGACCAACAAGACCAACCTTACATCCGTAATTTCCCGTGCAGGAATTCGCATAAGCAAGAGCCCGAACGGGCAGAATGCGATAATTTTTCGCAGCCTGAAAATATCCTTTTGCCGCAAGTACAATCTGTGCAAAAGTATATTCCGCAACGGGCACGGCGTTTGCCGCAAAGGCGGAGTAAACCTTTATTCCGCTTTCAAGAAAAGGACGTGCAAAATACTGCACCGTACCTGCGGCATAAAAAACCGCTTTCAGGTCGGGCATATATTCAGCAATTTCCTCTTTTGTGAATTGAGGCATTCCCCAGGTTGCAAAAGCAATTTCGCATCCTTTGAGAAAATCTTTGTGTTCCTCAATATTTTTTTTGTTTATTCTCGGTGAAAGCTCACCGCAGTTACTTAACTTTTCAAGCACCTTGGGAGTATAAACCTTTGAAAACTGTAATTGATTTTCACCAAAAAGAGCAATTCTCATTATTTCTCACCTGACTTTGCTTTAAGTTTTGAAATATCTTTTATCATTGATGACGGAAAACCGAAATAACCGCAAAGATATGTATATTCAATCAGCATATTACCGTCAAACCCAACCTGCTTTAATTTATCAAGCAGACAATCAATATAGGTCGGATTGAATTTCGGAAACTGTTCCCTGCTCTGCTCCGAATATGAAATATGAACGGTTTCAATATACGGCAAAGTTCTTTCAATTCGGTCAAGATCATATTCAAGCCGTTTATACCGTGACTGAAAATAGGTTCTGAAATTGTCGCATCCCACATCTTCACGAATTTTCAAAAAAGCATCCGTGTTGTTATTGTATGTGTTGTCGTGACATTCAGGGCAGACAACAAGTTTATATTCTGCCGCAACTGCACAGATATCCCTGGTATCCTCAACAAGATTTTTATAGGTTGCGGCATCAGTTTTTTCACTGTCGTTTTTTCCAAGCCACACACGCACTGACCTTGCACCCATAGCACTTGCGATTTTGCAGATTTCGTTCCATTCGTCTGCATTTTTGCAACCAACACGATAATAACTTGCGTATGAATTAATTCGGATACCGGCTTTATCGCAAAGTTCTTTCGCACGCTTTGCATCAGCAATACTTCTGACGTGAATATCTCCGCCCCACTCAATGCAATCAATTTCAGCTCTGGCGGCTGTTTCAACTATTTTTTCAAGACTTTTTATCTGACGGAAAGATGTGGAAGTAAAACCGAATTCCACAATAATCACCAGCCCTGCTTTTTATTTATTTTCAGTTTATCGTATCAACACAAAACGGTTTTACAGAGTTTTGACTTCTTCATACTTTGCTTTTGTTTCAGCTCTTATAACTTCAAGCTCTGCCATAATCTTTTCTTTGCGCTTACCTGTAAAGTTATCAAACATCATAATGATACCGGGAAGAAGGTTACCTATAATGCCGGGGATGGCAACAAGAAGGAAAATGCCGTGAAGAGTTTCCGCAGACTGAACAGCCTCAACCATTTCACCGTTAATCATCTGTGCACTCTGATAACCGATAAGTGCAAGACCGCCGTTAACAAGAAGTTCTTTCCAGAGAGCAGAAATCCTTGAAATCATTGTGCTGAAAGCAAAAACCATACCCTCGTTACGCTGTGCAACGCCGTACTTCCTGAAGCTTTTCCATTCCATATAGTCTGTTGAATCAGCAAGAAGAATTCTTCTTGCCGCACTCATAGCTGCGTTGGGAAGACCGCCGAGTGCAATAAGTATACCGACAAGCCAAAGGGATTTATAACCGAAAAGCAAAAGCAAAAGATAGCATATACCTGTATGAAGATAACCCCACACAACAATATCTCTTGATGAAAACTTCTTACCTACAAAAGGCACTGAAAGAAGTCCGCCGTATGAAAGTGCAGAGCTGCCCATTTCAACATAAGTTTTCATACTGTATTTATTAAGAGTCTGCTTGTAGAAGAAAGGAAGTGAGTTATAACATACCTGTCTGACTGAGTCGATAACCTGACTCAGACAAAGCAGGAGCAAAGGTCTGTTGAGAAGAATAAGCTTGTAATCAATCTTGATTTTCTTTTTTTCTTCTTTGGGCGGAAGCACCATATTGCGCTCTTTAAGGGTAAGGCAAGGCACAAGCATTGTGAACATACCAAGCACTCCGAATATTAATGCAACAGTGAAAAACGCCCACTTTTCTTTTGCATAGTCATTGCCTTGAAGCTCAATGATTATGGGAACCATACCGCCCGGAAGCATTGAACCGAGAGTAGAAGCAAGCTGTGCAATTGTATAGAAATTCTTTCTTGATTTTGCGTTGGGTGTCATTCTGACAGAAAGTGTTGACAGAGCAACATCAAAGAAAGTATCTGCTATGTTAAAAAGCAGGAACAACAAAAAGCTCCATATCAAATTAAAAGTAAGAGATGCCGACGGAACAACAAACAAAAGAATTGACGACAGAGTAAAAGGAATTGCGGAAGCCATCATAAAGCGTCTTGCATTACCTTTGGATGAATGGTTATTATCAAGCAAAGCGCCTACGATGGGTGCAATAAGAATATTGACGCCTGTTGTTACCGATTTCATAGTAACTATATGAGAGGATTTAAGTCCCATATAGTCATACATAAACTGGTCGGTATATGTACCTACGGAATCCTGACCCATACAGTTACCGAAAACACCCGACACATACCCAACCTGCTCTTTCAGAGCAACATCAGGGTTATTTTTAAATTCCTGAAATTTTTCTTTGAAATTTCCCATTTTATTTTCTCCTTAAAATTACTTGTGGTTATATATTCTTTCTGCTTTATAAGTGCCGTCTGCTTTGATATTGAGAAGTGTTGCGCCCTGAATCCACTCATTTTCAGGTGCATCAAACTTGGTCTGCATATTATAAGCGGAATAGCCTGAGGGCTGAATATATGAAAGAAGAATACCTTCATACATAACACCGAAATCGTTAACGTGGTCATGACCGAAATAAACTGCCTGCGCACTGCCTTTTTCTTTCATGGCATCAAAAAGACCTGCATCAAAACCTGATTCACACACGCCCTCTCTTTTTTCACCGTAAAGGAAATCCCCTTCAATGTATTCTCTTTCAGCCTGATACGGAGGAATATGCACAACCGTTATGGATTTGAAGTTTCCGTATTCGGCAGTGAGGGCATCGTGCTTTTCCTTGTACCATTCAACCTGAGAAGTTTTAACGCCGTCGTAAACCTCATCTTCATCTGTCACACCGTATTCAAGCTTTGATTCATCAGTCATATAGTCGCCTGAATCCATCAGGAAAAACACCTCTCTGAGTGTGCCGTCAGCATTAAGGATATTAATTGTACAGTTGCCGTTGCCGTCCACATCAGCTTTACCTTCTTTTACAAGGCAATGGTCATAAGAGGAGAAAAGCTTTATAACATCCCCTCTGCCATAAGAAAGGAATCCGTCACCCTCGTGATTACCGAGCACGGTTGCCCAATAAACACCGAGATTTTCAAAAAGTTCTGCAAGCTGAACGTTTCTTTTTTTGTTGAAGCCGTATGTAACATTATCACCGCCTAAGATTACAAGGTCGGGATTCTGCTCCCTGATGTTTTTAACCATATAGGAAACCGTCATTTTGTCAAGTTCCTTATCGCCTTTAAGATGTGTATCGGTAAACATCAGCACTTTGAATTCGCTGTCACTTTTCTTTTTTATTGTAACACCGTCTTCGGATTCGGAAACAATTTCAATATCACTCTCTAATTTATCGACTGATGAAATATCATAGAAAATGCCCTGCGAGCTTTTGAAAATCACAAAACCGCCCACACTGATCAACGCTGTCAGAACAAAAGCAATGATAATTTTTACACCTTTTTTCACATAAATCACTCCCTCACAATTATTCAATAAAATATATTTTCGGATAAACCCACAAAACTTACTGATACTGAACATAATTTCCGACATCATATATGCACCGGAACATATCCGTTAATATTTTTTCTATTTTAACATTTTATTTAAATAAAATCAACAGTAAATCAAGCGCTGCAAGAAAAAGAAACTTTGATTAATTATCTTCAAAAATGCATTTAATGGTATTGATTTGAACATTCCGTTACACTATAATGTAACCAATGGTTGAATCAAAAAAGATTCAGACCTTTGATGTAAGTTTCCTGATCAAAAAATGCTCAATTCTGCGACAGGAAAAGCCACAGTTGTTAACACTGAATACAATCAGAAAGATTTCAGGAGGTTAAAATAATGAAAAAAGAATATTGCGGAATGCCCATGAGAATTGCACACACAGGTGTTACACAGTTTGCACCCGAAAACACATTGGAAGCATTCAAAAAAACTGCTGAACTCGGCTTAGAGGGCATTGAGCTTGATATTCAGATGTGCGGAGACGGAGAAATAATTATAACTCATAACGGTAATATGGGTTATATGACCTTTGAAAAGCACCGTGATGTACTCAAAGATATGACAGCTGAACAAATCAAGAAATTTGATATTCCTTACCGTAATGCACTTAAACTTAAATATCCTCCGTATCCCTGGACAGAGCATTTCGGAGGCAGACGTATGATTACACCTCCCGATTATGTTGAAGACAGAGTAACCCATCTGATAACCTTCCCTGAATTTGATGCCTGGCTGTCAACCGTTGATTATGACCTCACCGTTGAGGTTGAATTCAAGTGCAAGGGTATGTGTCCCCGTATGGATGAAATTCTTGCAAAATCACAAAATGTTTCAAGATACATATTTTTCTCAGGTGATTGGGAAGTTCTTGAAGAAATGCAGGAACATTACCGTAAACACGGAAAACCCGAAGGACTGCGTCTGGGAGCGAATATTCGCTTTATCAATGAACAAACAATGGATTTCGTTAAACGCTCTGACCTCTGGGAAGTCGGTCTCAATAATGAGGCATTTACCAAAAATGATGTAGAAATGTTTGAATCTATGGGAATCAAAGTATTTTCAAATCTCGGCGATTATCCCGAATGGTGGCAGCAGATATGCGATATGGGAATAGCAGGATTCAAAACAAATTACCCCGATGCCTATACCGAATGGTGGTTAAGTAATTATTAAAATCTGCATAATAACCTTGATTTCAATTTCATTGTAAAGGGAGAATACGTTATGAGCCTCAGTATGTTGCACTGTGACGGAGAAAGAATTATCAACGCCGAGGGAAAACAGGTTTTTCTGCGCGGAACAAATCTCGGCGGATGGTTACTGGATGAATTATGGATGGGCTTTTTCAAGGGCGGAGAAGCTCAATGGGATATCGTGACCGCACTTGAAAGTCGTTTCGGCAAGCAGGAAGCCGACCGACTTATAAAAATCCGCGAGGACAACTACATCACAGAATATGATCTTGACTATCTTCATTCACTGGGTTTCACCTGTGTACGTGTTCCTTTCTGGTACCGTAATTTCCAGACAGATGATAACGGCACCTGGAAACGCAAAGAAAACGGCGAAATAGATTTTTCACGCCTTGATTGGGTTGTTGAGGAATGCGGTAAAAGAGGAATGTATGTTATTCTTGATATGCACGGTGTACCCGGTCATCAGAGTATCGCCCATCACAGTTGTCGTTTAAATCATTGCAGACTTTATGATGAAACCGAAGAAGGTGCTCGTTTCCGTTCCCTTGCCTGCGAATTATGGAGCGAAATTGCCCGTCATTTTGCAGGTAACGGAACAGTTGCAGCCTATGACCTTATGAACGAGCCTATGTGCGATTACGAAGGCGAGGATAAAGTCAACAGTAAGTATCATGATGTATATTCCTTGCTCTACAACACAGTCAGAGCTAATGACCCTGATCATATCATAACACTTGAAGCTATCTGGACACCCGATGACATTCCTCATCCGTCAGAGAGAGGATGGGAAAATGTTATGTATCAGTATCACCTTTATGATGATTCAAACGAAAGCTTCAAAGACGTTACTCTTGACCATGCAAGCAAAAATTTTGATGTACCCGTTCTTGCAGGTGAATTTTCTCCCTGCCGCGGAACTGCAACCTGGGAATATATATTGAAGCTCTTTGATGAATGTTCATATAATTGGCAGACCTGGACATACAAGGGACATTGCCCCAAGGGAGAAACGAGCCAATGGTTTATGATGGGCTCGGATGACCCTGATAATATTGTTGATATAAATAATGATTCAGCTGCTGAAATTGAACGCAAATGGTCATCCGTCAGAACGGAAATCTGCTGCAAACCGATGAATGACCACGGGTTGCTTTCGCAATATGCCAAAGCATAATATTTATCACTAGGAGAAACGTATATGAACAGATATTTCAAACATGACCCTGCGGTTTTTGCTGTGGATAAATATTATCAGATTATGATGCCTTGTGAAAAATCCTGCTTGTTTTTTGTCAAGGTCGGCGATAAATGTTATTATGATGAATCCAACGGCATTATGTGTTCAAGAAACAAGATACATAAGGTTGAAGTGCCTGCTGATGAACTTGATAATGCCAAAGAATATACAATCTGCATCCGCCCGATCATTGTAAGAAAAGCTTATTTTTCAAAAACAAAAAAAGTGCTTGAAAAAACATATAAATTTTATCCCATACCCGAAAACAATATCAGAGCTTATCATATCGCCGATGCTCATAACAGTATCACTGAGCCTGTAAAAGCCGCCGAAACTTTCGGTGAAATCGATTTTCTGATTCTTAACGGCGATGTTATTGAGGACAGCAGTAACCCATCAAAATTTATGAACATATACGAAATATGTTCCCGTTTGACCAAAGGCGAAAAACCCTCCGTATTTTCAAGAGGCAACCACGATTTAAGGGGTAATTTTGCCGAGAAATTTGCCGATTATACTCCTACATGCCTCTGCAATACATATTACAGTTTCCGTCTTGGAAATATATGGGGCATTCTTCTTGACTGCGGTGAAGACAAGAATGACGATCACCCCGAATACGGCTTCACAGTTGCCTGCCACGATTTCAGGAAACGTCAGGCAGAATTCATTAAGAGTATAATTGAAAACAAAGAGAATGAATATGATGCAGCAGGAGTCAGGCATAAGCTTGTTATCTCACACAATGCCTTTGTTCACAGATATACTCCCCCGTTTGACATTGAACAGGATATTTTTGCTGAATGGTCAGAGCTTCTCAGAGAAAACGTAAAACCTGAAATTATGATTTGCGGTCACGCTCACGAACTCAATATTTATTATCCCGAAAATATTGATTGGAATAACAACGGCAGCGTTTGCCCTGTTGTAATCGGCAGCACAATCAAAAAGAAAAAGCCAGTATATTTTGCAGGTTGCGGATATATTTTTAACGATGATGCAATTGAAGTTGTCTTTACCGACAGCAACGGTGAAACAATAAGAAAAGAAACAATATCAATCATTTCCAAAGCTAATTCAGGTGTTGCAAAATCAATTTAAAGTCATTATAATTGATAAATAAGAGTTCAGTGGACAGAGCTGAATTCAAATAAAAAACAGGAAAGCAGGATATAAAAATGACAAAAAAATCATAATGAAAACTGTTTTAATTGCACTGTCAGTGGCAGTTATTATTCTGATAACAGGAATAATTTATTTTGAAATTGAACCTGAAAATACCAATGTAAGCTTTAATCCTGCTGAGTCACAGAATGTAACCGACACAACAATAAGGTTCAATTCCGACGGTAAGCTTAAAATATTGCACATTGCGGACACACATCTTAATTATGATAAGCATTTCGATGCATCGGTATGGGTAATTGCCGAAGCCTGCGATGTAGAAAAACCTGACCTTCCTGTATTGTACAAAACAGCAAACTCTACTTTTTAAAAATAAACAGTTAAGGGGACAAACCGTAAAAACACGGCTTGTCCCCTCTTTTTTGCATTTCAGATTCCGCACATACTGCTTGTTTTCGGTTTGTTGCATTTTATGATATACTTCTAAATATGAATTTATCGTTTTCTTTCAGATTAAGCTTTGTAATCACATCTTCAAAATTTTCTTTTGCACAAGCCAATGCAGAAACTTTGTGTGAATCACTTCCCAGATAGAATTTGCATCCGCATTCTTTGGCAATAAAATAAGGGCGAAGAAAAATTTCTCTTTGTTCATCGGTCATATTTATGGTTTTAACATTAAGTTCAATTCCTACCCCCTTGCGTGAACATTCGTTGAAAATAGAATACATCGTTGCATCGGAAATCACAGAAAGTGCTTCTGCGGTATGATTTTTCAGTATGTGACCCGTAGTAAGATGAGCAATTCCGATTTTATGAAAAGGCAAATCCTTATTGAGAAGGTTTTCAATTTTATCAATCCAATGATAAGCTGCTTCGTCGGGGTTTGTGATTTTTGTTCTGACGGTGTTGCCGTCAAGATGCAGATGAGTTGTTGCAACTATTACGAAATCAAATGCATCGAATCTTTCCTTACTTACACCAAGCACATTATTGAAATCCATATCGGTCTCACAGCCGAAAAAAAATTCAACGTTATCATCTTTCGGCAATGGCAAAACAGATGAAATGTAAGAAAAATTGTGTTCATCAATCCAAACCGCTTCGCTACTGACTTTTTCATCCCAGAAATGATTTGTAAGGCAGATTTTTTTTAATCCGTTTTCTTTTGCATAATCAAGTATTGTACAGGGAGTCTGATTTTCATCGTGACAGCAACGTGAAACAGTTGAATGAATATGAAAATCGTGATCTGCAATATATCTCATACCGACACCGCCTTTGAATCTTATATGATGATTATAATTCTCTGATTCAGTTATGTCAAACAAACTGTGGTAATTTTAGCACAAGTGTGTTAAAATTAATTTATCAAACAAATTTACGGTGATAGATATGTCATACAACCAAAAACCAAAAATGATTCTCTTTGACGTTGGCGGAACACTTTTTGCTGACGGTAAATGCAATCCTGCCAATGGCTTTGAAAAGCTCCGTCATTATGCCACAAATCCTGACGTAACAAACGGAGAAACTCTCTCTGAATACTGGAACGAATTTCTGTCGGAAGTTTCGGGCGTTAAATCAGAATCAGGAATAAATCTTGATACTCCTCTGTCTTGCATTATTAAATATGCAGCTATGAATACAGGTCTTGTTTTTGATATTCCGATGGCAGTACAGGAAGAGATTTTTGACAGATATAATTCTTCGAGACAAGTCCTTGACGGAGTACCTGAACTTCTTGAAAAACTTGATTCTCTACGAATCCGCACAGCAATCATCAGCAACAATATGATGAGCGGAGAAAGCCTTTCGCTTGCAATAAACAGATGGATTCCGTATGCAAAATTTGAATTCTGCCTTACAAGTGCGGACATTCTTTTCGCAAAACCGTCAAGTAATATTTTTGTCACTGCACTGAAATATGCAGGACTCAAACCCGAAGATTGCTGGTACTGCGGAGACGGATTAAAGCCTGACGTTTACGGTGCATCCGCCTGCGGAATAACACCCGTATTACTTGACATTAATTCTTCTTTGCCTCTTGAATTCCGCAATGATGACATCTGTAAAAAATATCTTACAGTTAATAATTGGAGTGCACTGAAAGATTATATTAAACATACGTACGAATAATAATTTGTAAAAACTGTTGTGACAGTAAAACCTTTTCCTGCCGATTCTGCAACCTCTCTTTTATTTGAATAATTATGTCAAATTAAATTTGTTTCAATAACCATCTTGAATTCTCTTTTTGTTTTGCTATAATATAATCAAACAATAAATAAGCAGGTGAAAATATGGAAAAACTCAGAATTGGTGTGTTTGGTGCAAGAAGGGGTTGCGGAATTTCGCAAGGACTTACCCTCACTGACAAAGCATATATAAGTGCAGTTTGTGATTATGATGAATCAACATATGAAGGCATAAAGAAGTACTGTTGCGAAGAAACAAAATTCTTTACAGATTTCGAGGAATTCATCGAAAGCGGTATGGATGCTGTTGTTCTTACAAACTTCTTCCATCAGCATGCAAAATATGCGATTATCGCTCTTGAAAAAGGTATTCATGTTTTAAGTGAAACAATGCCGGCTGTTACTATGGCTGATTGCGTTGCTATCTGCCGTGCATCTGAAAAGAGCGGCGCAATTTATATGCTTGCAGAAAACTACGCATACTTTGCAGTTATCAGCAAACTTACAGAAATCTATCAGAGCGGTACACTAGGCGAAGCTCTTTACTGTGAGGGCGAATATGTTCATCCTATGAGCCATGAAGAATATGTTCACTACACACCCACAACAACTCATTGGCGTGCACAGATGCCTTCGGGATTTTATCTCAGCCACTCATTTGCACCTCTTATGAGAGTTACAAACGATGTTCCTGTTTCGGTTAATGCAAGAAGCATTTATACAGACGGAATGCGTCAGGAGCGTGAGGGTGAGCCTGTCAAAGATGTTGCATCCATTATGCTCTGCACTATGAGCAGAGGTGCAGTTGCAAGAATAACGGGTTGGGCTAAATTCGGCGGTCACGGTAACTGGTACCGATTTGCTTGTGCCAAGGGCAGTGCGGAAACTGTCAGAGGCGACGGCGGAAAAATCAGAATTGTTTATAACGATTGGGAAGTTCCCGAAGGAGTTGAACCCGAAAAAGTTTCAACCGTAGGTTATCCGTTTGATAAGGACAGGGCAAAACAGTGCGGCCATTCAGGCGGCGACTACTATGTTGCTCATGAATTTATCAGTTGTATTCTTGAAGGAAAACAGCCTTATTTCAATGCTTATCGTTCAGCTGCAATGAGTGCTGTTGCTATCCTTGGTTGGAGAAGCAGCCTTCATAACGGCGCAGAGTATAAGATTCCTGATTTTTCAAAGGAAGAAGAAAGAAAACTTTATGAAAATGACAATCTTTCTCCCTTCCCCGATGAAAACGGTGTTGCAAACTATCCCTGCACAAAATACGATATAGATAAATTTGATATTTAAAATCAAATGAACTGATAAAGCCGGGAATTAATGATTATTTTCGGCTTTTTTATGATATATTTAACGGATGGAACAGGTCGGAAGAATGAATAATACCATCATCTCCATCGAAGAAATCATTCTAAATGAAATAATTTACAGATAAAATTAAGGCAGGGATTTTCGTCCCTGCCTTTGCTGTTTTAAATTTGGTCAAGACACAGATTGAATGCTTTAATGAAATCCGTATCATTCTGAGCCGTTCTCTTTTTGGGTCCTTTTGTTCTGTTGCCTGCCATACGCTCTTTCTTGCCGATAAAACGGGTGAAAAGCAGGTTTTCGATATTCGTATCAGAGTAAATCAGACCATTCTGATTAAGCGCTTTACCGCCTTTTCCGAGTACAAGAGCTGCAAGTCCGTAATCCTGCGTGATAACAACATCACCCTTTTCGGTTATGTTTGCAATCTTGCAATCGGCAGAATCAGCACCCTTGTCAACAATAATGGTTTCAGCACCGTCTTTCTGAATGAAATGAGTGTTATCGCAAACGAGTATACATTCAAGATTGCGTTCTTTGGCTATGCCAACGGCAATATCAACCACCGGACACGCATCTGCATCAATAATTATTTTCATCGTTATATAAATTTAATATTACATATCTATTTCAGTACACAATCATCCCAATTTCCAGCACTATAACACGTACCCTCAAACGTTATCTCATCGCCAACATTTATATTAATCAAAGAATCCTTTTGTGATTTATCAAAAGATGCATAAAAGAAAACAATTGTATTGCCTACTCTTTTCTCCAAAGTAATATTAATGCTTTCATCGAAATTAAGCAATCCACCACCGTTATTTATTGCGTTAACTGTTGCAGAAATTACATATCGATTGCCTTTATATTTTTCATCAGCACGTACTTCATTGGACTTGTATTCGTTATAAATTTCTTCAAACGAAACAATCGGTTGTGTAGGCGGCTGAGTAGATTTCTCTTTTGTCGTAGTTTTTTCTTTTTCTGTTATTATATCTTTAAAGGTAGTTTTTTCAACAACCGTTTTTTCGAGAATTTTTGTTTCTTCAAAACCACAAATTTCACATTTAGATATTTCAAAGCCATCAGCACTTGATGTGGGATTGGTTCTTGAAACTTCGATCATTCTATGTCCATTCGCTTTTATTGTTTCAATTTTTGGTGTATCACACAAATCACAATGATATATAATTTCACCATCAATCGTACATGATGCCATTTTTTCTTCAACAAGTTTATATTTATGTTCACACCAAGTAGATTCAGCGGTTAAATAACTCAATAAAAATAAGATAAATCCACCAAGAACGGACACAAAAAGAGCAATTTTAAATTTCTTTATGTCATTTTTTCTAATCTTGTTTACAAGCAATATAACTAATACTATTGGAAACGCTAAAAATGAAATCAAACCTAAAACCGCAAAAAATGTAGACATTTTATCAACCTTTCTATTAAAGATAGTTTGATTATAGCAAACAATTCCTTTCTTGTAAAGAAACAGTTAGTTTTTGCTTATTTTAAACTACCTTTATTTAAATATTATAAACCACTGTGGCGCTGCTCGGAGAGAATTTTTTAAAAATTCTTCTCCGATTTTGTTAGGGGTTTGGGGAAAATATTTCACCAACAAGCGGTAAGGGTTGCGGGGCATTTTTGAAAAGTGGATATCCACTTGCCCTGCTTGCAAAGTTAGTGAACGGTGAAACGGAACGGTTTGCAAGCAAGGGATTTTTAAAATGTGTACAGATTAACTGTGTAGAGGAACCTTTTATAAAAATCGAGTCAGTTGACGGTATTTATTGTGCTAATTATAATAATTTGAAAGGTTTTGAACACTTATGAAAAACAATATTTATCTTGTGAATTCAACATCGACACCGCTTGTGTTGAAGTAAAACTTATTGATGGCTCTATGGTATCAATTAACTGCGATACTGTTGAGGCTGAATATGCCAATAATATGTACGAAGTATCGGAACTTGATTATCTTATTTACAACGAGCCATTAAGTTATGTTGAATTGCTGTTAAGCGGTAAGATGGAAAAATATTTACGAAACAGCACCGACTACACCCCATTATCTGATATGAGATAAAATTTCGGCCGGTAACACCCGCAATTTTACGGGTGTTACCGGCTTTACTCATTTCCGTTTCTTTCTGGTTTTACCTCTTTGACTGTACGGGCTTTTCATATGCTTTGATTTTTTGAGGATGTTTATTTGTGTTACAAGTTCCTCTTTTGTGAGCGAGTCGTAGTCAATGCCAAGCGAGTTGAGATACATTCTGACCTTCTTTTCTTCGTCGCTGCCTTCAAAATTCAATGCATCCTGCAATTGCTTTTGTGCATCTGCCGCAGGTGAAACTGTGTCCGCCGTTGTTCTGTCGATTTTGTGGTTTTCACGGATTGTACTGATAATACAGTCAAGGTCTTTATGTATCATGTGGCTGAAATATTCATCTTCATCAATCTGTGCAAGTTCCAATGTTCTGACATACAAATCGTTTTCATCGGAACATTTCTCCATTGCAGCATTCCTTACAACACCGAGAACGGCATTCAAATCGTTGATTCTCATATCAGCGATTCGGTCAACATAGATTTCAATATCGGTCAGAAATCTTCTGAAATCCTCATGGGTTGCAATTTCACAAAGTAACCTTGTGTTAATCTTTCCGCTTTCAAGCAAATCAATCATATCATCACTCAAATGCAGATTGTTGATGTCTGCATTCGGGTGATTTTTTTGTTCAGTCAGACCGAGCAGATAATCTGTTGAAACACCGTAGAAATTTGCAAGTGTGACAAGATTGAACGGACTCATATCCTTGTATTCTTCTGTTTCATATTTGCCGAGTGCGGATTTGGAAATACTCGTTCTCTCGGCAAGTTGTTCAAGGGTCAGTTTTTGCTCTGTTCTCAAGTCTTTTAATCGTTCTTGTATTGTTAATTTTAAATACATATTATCACTCCTTTATCTCAATTATATAGTATTTGCTGTCCGTTTTGTGGTACTTTGTGTCGATTTTTCGGTAAATTTACAGTTATTGAATGAAAAAACTGCCCTCACAAGGAGAGCAGTTGAATGTTTGATTTTTATTCATTTTATAGTTTGTTGTTTTTCTTTCAGCATTTTATTGAGTTTTTTTGTATTTCTCTTTATTACGGAATAAATAACCGCCCAAATCGCAAGATAGCCCACAACAAAAATACCCGAAAAAACGAGAACGGGAATCCAACCCCAATCCAGCCAATCGTTGAGAAGATAAGTGGCTAAATAGCTGACATATAGGACTGCGCCGTGAATCAGAATTGCAACCATCAGAGGCAACCTTTCAATTTGATAGACAGCATTCATACCGCCTGCAACAAAAGCAAGGAGAGTTATTGAAAATATGCCGATGCATACCTGATTTACACTCAGCGTTTCAACAGCACCCTTATAATGTAAAATCAGATATAAAACCGCCAGAATGATTGGACCGAAACCGCAGGCTGTTAAACCTCGGCGAAAAAATTCCGAAACAAACCTTTTCATATTCATTCATACCTCCTTCTTATCTGTGAAAAACAACGTCTTGAAACATATTCACGGTAACCGCATTGAAACACGGCGTCAACACCGCCGCTGAACGCAGCATCAAACCGCAGAATACGGTGTTCGTTGGCAAGGGTGGATTTGTTGATACGGATAAAATAGGAGGGCAAAACATCCTCTAAATCACGGAGTCTGTCTTGAATGCGATATTGGTTCCCGTTCACATCAATTGCAATTACTTTTCTGTCAAGAACGGTAATGCACTCTATTTCCTGAAATGTTAATTTACGCATTTCATCGTCCTTGTGCCCCATAATACTGTCCGTACCTGAATAGCTGCAGACAAGGTTTTCTATCTGCTGTGTCAGAGAAGAAGACTCATGAACGATGGCAATTATCTCTTCATCTGCATTTTTGTCGATAATCAGTTTATATTTCATCGCATCAAATCCTTACTGTTTTTTCATTTGCTTAAGGAAGAAGAACACGGCAACCGCTGTTATAGATATACAGTATATAATTATCGGAAGAATGTGTGAAAACGCAAGCTCAGAGTTTCCTCCGAACAATGCTTTTTCTGCTTCTGCTGCGCGAAAGAACGGCAATGCATTAGCGAACTTTTCAAAAAAACCACCGACAAGCTTCAAATCAAACCACACACCCGAAAGCCATGCGGAGAGATTGGTAAGCAATGCACCGCAAATGCCGCCGACCTGCTTGACGCCGAAAATACTGCCGCACAAAAGTCCCAATGCAATATTGAATACGGCCATTGGAATTATGCCGATAACGGCATATATAATGTTTGCGCTCACAGTCAATCCCAAAGGAATCGCAAACAGATAGCATATGACCGTCTGGGCGAGTGCAATCGGCAAAAGAGGAAGCATATAACCGATGATAAATTCAAATCCCTTAAGCGGTGTTGTATATAATCTCTGCAAAAAAGCGCTTTCACGGTCTTTGGCAACCAGCGTTGCGGAGAAAAGCGTCATAAATGACAGACCGAATACGGTAATACCCGGTGTAAGGGTATCAATTTCAAACAAGCTTACGGGAATGTTCCTTTGCAATGCACTCAGAAGCACCAGCAATACTAAAGGGAATCCTAGACCGAAGCCGAGATTGAGAGGGTCACGCAAAATCTCTTTTGCGTTTCTTTTTGCAAAAGTAAGCATTCTCATACTGTGCCCTCCTTTACGATTGAAACGAAGGCTGCTTCAAAATCGTTTGTGCCTGCTTTTTGTTTCAATTCTTCTGCCGTTCCCACCGCAAGAAGCTTACCGTCTTTCATAATGCCGATGCGGTCCGAAAGAGCTTCCGCTTCTTCCATATAGTGCGTTGTCAGGATAACAGTAGCTTTACCTTTCAGAGAGCGAATCACATCCCAAAGCTCGTGCCGTGCAATAACGTCAAGACCGAGAGTCGGCTCGTCAAGAAAAAGTATTTTCGGTTCGCTGATAAGTGCCATTGCAATACTGACACGCCGCTGCCAACCGCCCGACAACTTGCCTGCTTTTCTCTTCAGAACAGAATCAAGAGCAAATTGCCCGCAAAGTTTCTCAATTCTTTTCTTTGCTTTCTCTTTGGAAAAGCCATAAATTCCGCAAATGAGCTCTAAATTTTCTTTTACGGTAAGGTTCGGGGCTACTGCGGTTTCCTGAGGGGAAACACCAATTAATTGCTTCACCTGTTCCGATTGCGTTGTTATGCTGTATCCGCCTACAAACGCATCACCGTTGGAAGGCTTTGTCAGGCAGGTTAACATTTTTATTGTTGTGGTTTTTCCCGCACCGTTGACACCTAACAGTGAAAACAGTTCACCTTGCCGTATTTCTAAATTGAGCTTGTTTACAGCAGTCAGATTTTTGTAGTGCTTTATGAGCTCAACTGTTTTTATCTCTTGCATTTATGTTATCCTCCTTTTTGTTTGCAGTACCATCATAG
Source organism: Acutalibacteraceae bacterium (assembly GCA_036309745.1). Taxonomy (GTDB): domain Bacteria; phylum Bacillota; class Clostridia; order Oscillospirales; family Acutalibacteraceae; genus CAG-177. Next base: position 343,792 of record JAXJTD010000117.1, read on the forward strand.
CAAATAAAAAAGAAGAAATGTTGAGTTTTGTCTGTTCGGTCATTTTGGGTGTCTCATCGGTATAAAACACTCTGAAATTTAACTGATTATACCATACCAACATAATAATTTTCAATCTGTCTACAAACTCTTGTCACTTTAAAAGCGGCAAGAGTTTTTGCTTTTCCATCCTCTTGGAAATACGGAAAACAGCAAACATTTTCGCTAAAATGTAATCAACGGGTAACGGAACAATACAATTGAATGACCGTCCGACGAGAACAAACCGCCATGACTTCTTGAAAAAAGAACGAGCGCAGCCGAAAGGCTGACGGCACAGCGCCCATAGAGATATGAGGAATGCCTGTCGGAACTCGAACTTCGGGCAGAACGGCGATTAATTTATGAAAGGATGTGAAATCAGCGAATTAATTAACGGTTTTGTGTGGGAATCCATACAGAACAGCGATACGCTCAAAAGCGAACACGGTTCACGGAAAAGCGTGACAATTCACCAAACGGCAAACAAACACACAAAACAACGAATATGAACAGTACCGATATTGAACGGTGCATCATAAATAAAAACTGAAAGGGGTGATTTAATGGATATACGAAATGAACTCAAATCTTACATAGTAAAAGAAGGTATGACAATGCGTGAACTCGTTGATATGCTTTCCTTTGAATATGGCTGGAGCGACAGCGTACCGAACTTTTCGGGCAAACTAAGTCGAGGCTCTCTACGATATTCCGAAGCAGTCGAAATGGCTGATGTTATGGGATACGATATTGTGTGGGTGAAACGAAAGTAAGAGGAAGTTTCAAAAAATATGTTTGTTTTTTACAATGTATAAATTTCTCCACAGATTTTTGAGTATAAAATTAGAAAAACACCTTTCTTTTTATTGCTTAATGTGATACAATCATAATTGCTACACAATCATAAAATTTTGCCCGTAGGGAAACATACCTTAGCAAAAGGTGTTTCCTCTTTTTCTCATACCCTTTGGGCAGAGATTGTGTAGCAACAGGACATTTGTCCATTGAAGGAATACACTTTTTCGTGCGCTCCTTCATGGGGCGCATTTTTGTTGTTTCCCTACGAACACTCTCTATTATACCTTTATCCATAGACAAATCTTGTCATTTCAAAATTTTTATACAATGACACAATATGTCCTTGTGGTTTGATATAATGGATATAGAAAGGGAAGAAAGTATGAAAAAATCAAAGTATGACAGAATTCTTACTATATATTCAATGTTAAATTCAAGAGAAATTATAAAAAAACCTGATTTGGCAAACAAATTTGAAGTTACTGAAAGAACCATTCAAAGAGATATTGAAGATATAAGAGCGTTTTTCTCTAATAATACTTATCAAATTGGTTTTGGAAAATCAATAATATTTGATAGGAAAAATAACGGATACCGACTTACAGGTTCTGAAAATGATATGTTGAGCGACAGCGAGATTCTGGCTGCTTGCAAGATTCTTTTGGAAAGCCGTTCTTTAATCAAGTCGGAGATGATGCCAATAATTGAAAAAATTATTCGCAATAATGTTTCGCAAAATAATCAAAAAACGGTTTCCGACTTGTTAAGCAATGAATTTTTTCACTATATAGCACCAAGGCACAACCAAAAACTGATGGACAAGTTGTGGAGTCTTGGAATGTCCGTTCATGAAAATCGTTATGTTGAAATTACATATAATCGTATTTCTGACAATAAAACAGTTACACGAAGACTAAAGCCAGTGGGAATAATGGTTTCGGAATTTTATTTTTATCTCACAGCGTTTATTGATAACATAGATAAAACAGAACATTTTGAAAACCCTGATGATTTGTTTCCGACAATTTACAGAATTGACCGCATAAAAAGCATATGTATTTTAGAAGAAAAATTCAATGTTCCCTATAGCACAAGATTTGAAGAAGGCGAATTCAGAAAAAGAATACAATTTATGTATGGCGGAAATCTTCAAAAGGTGAAATTTACCTTTTCAGGTAAGGATATAGATGCTGTTCTCGACAGAATTCCGACGGCGAAAATAATCTCTGTTGATGAAAATGGGGTCTATACCCTAACGGCAGAAGTTTTCGGAAAAGGAATTGATATGTGGTTCAGAAGTCAAGGAGAATTAATAAAAATCTGTAGGTGATTAATAATGGAAAACTTTAATTCAAAAGATTTAATTATTCCTAATGAAGAAAATATTTGGTTGGTAAAGAATCCTAACGAGTGTGATAAATATGACTATATGATTTCTGTTGCCTGCGGTACGGTCGGCGGTCTTGTTGATGTTTTTCTTGTCGGCTCACCAGAAGACAGTGTTTTGGGAAAATGGACCGACGAACTGGCGGACAAGGCTGTCATGAAATTTGCAAAGGCAATGGGGTGGAGCTCACGAGCCGGTAAGGAAAACTCTGTTGCAAGTGCTATCGGTTTTCTTGAAAAAAAGTTTAGGGTAAATTATGACCAGCGGTATACAACCGATGTTGGTGGAAAATTTAAAATGGGAACAACAAATCATCATATGAAATCGCTTGCACATTCGCCGGATATTATAGGTCTGTTTTTTTCAATACTTAACCAGTTCACTTCAACGTCAACCTTTATTTCAAATGGTAAAATTATAACAATCGATACCGAAACACAGGAACTTATGGGTGGAAATTTTATCGCCAAACTGTTTTGCGGCTTTATTAACTGGCTCGGACATCTGATGTCTGATGTTGCAGGCAGTTCGGGTAGCAGAGGAAACAGCGGTAGAGGTTCGGGCATAGTAATGCCATTTTATGAGCTTCTGGGACTTTGCAATTTCGGAAAGTTTAACGTTGGAAAAGATAAGCAAACTTTAGCCGAAATTGCAACAAGAGCTTTTCAGGATGGCTATGATTTCAGATTCGGAATGGCGCTTTCTATACCTGTTTTGCTTACGGAACTTTTGATAAGAGTGATATGGGCTTTCAGGCAGCATTTTCAATTTAAAAGACCGATAAAAGAATGTATTTTCCCCGGCAATCGCAGCGGATTAAGAATGATGCTGTTGGTAGGCAATGGCACCCTGTGTGTTGTTGATGGTGCCGATGCACTAATAAAATCCGATATGAATATGCTTGTACTTTTCACAAGATTGAATCTAGTTGCCTGGAACAGGCTAGTAATGCTCGTGCTTCAGGAGATTTTTATTCGTCTTGGTATTTCTGCAGATTTTGATGAATATGTTGACTCTTACAGAATAGTAAACCTTGCTTTACAGGATTATCTTACACAATTAAAAACATTGGACATCGCACAATATAAAATAGAAACCGAAAAATACAACAGTCTTGTGATTTCGCTGAAAGATGTGACAAGTCAAAACGATATGAATTGTCTGTTGCTGAAAACCCTTGATGATTTAAATATCGACAAACCTTGGGAAGGCGATTTTGACAGCTTTATGAGTGATAAAAACAACAGGTTGGTGTTTAACTGATGTTTGAATGTAAAAAATGTGGAGCGTGTTGCAAGAATTTACATTTATCAAATATTTATGCCGATTTGGACAGAGGCGATGGTATCTGCAAGCATCTCAAAAACAACTTATGCAGCATATACGAAAATCGACCGTTAAAATGTCGGATTGATGAATCATACTATGTGTTTTTTAGCGAGAAAATGACTATCGAAACCTATTACAAGCTTAATTATGAGGCTTGTGAAATATTAATAAAAAAATTGGAGGAAAAATAATTATGCCATTACCTTTAATTCTTGGAATTGCAGCAGGAGTTGCTGCGGCAGGCGGAGTAGGTTCTGGAGCTTATGGTGCTGTTAAGATGAAAAAAGCAAGCAAAACAATGAAATCCGCAAACGAAAGGCATCAGCAAAACATGAAGCGCTTTGAGGAAAAAAACAAGATTGCTTCAAAAAATATGGATGCTCTTGGAAATAAAGAATTAGAAATAATGAAAAGCTTTGAAGAGTTTTCCGATATTTTTGAAAAAATTCAAAACAAACCGTCTTTTGACGATGTTGATATTTCAAGTGTAAAACTGCCTGAATACAACGGTGCAAAAATTAAAAAGGTTTCAGTTGGTGCAGGAGTTCTTATGAGCGGAATCAGCGGTGCAGCTCTCGGAACTGCAGGTGGAATAGCGGCAGCAGGTGCAACAACCACTGCTGTTATGGCTCTGGGAACCGCCTCAACAGGCACGGCGATTGCTTCCTTAAGTGGCGCTGCGGCAACAAACGCAACTTTAGCAGCTATCGGCGGCGGTGCAATAGCAGCAGGCGGTGGCGGAATAGCCTTGGGTACAACCATTTTAGGCGCTTCAACATTAGGTGTTGGTCTTTTGATCGGAGGAGTAATTTTTAGCATTTCAGGCGCAACTCTGTCCAATAAAGCCGATGAAGCCTGGGCACAGATGGAAAAAGCTGAAAAAACAATTAATACAACCTGTAAATATCTGGATGACCTGTCACGTGTGGCAACAAATTATACTGGAACACTAAACGAAGTTAATTATGTTTACAGAAGAAATCTTAACAGTCTTAAAAATACTGTTATCGATTGTGGTAAAACTTCTTGGAATGACTTTACAGACGGAGAAAAATTAATTACTCAAAACACAGTTCTTTTAGTTCGTCTGTTATTCAAAATGTGTCAGGTAAAACTGGTTATTCAGTCAGAAAGCAAGAACAGTTCAAACAAAATTAACAAAGGTGAGGTTTCAGAAGCACAAAATACAGCAAGAGATTTGTTAAAAAACAATTTTAATATGAATATCGGCAGTAATTCAAATATCACTTGCGGATTTACCGATGATGAAAACTACTGCATTGCAATCTCAGCCTTAATGTATTATTTTGCGTTGTGTGACGGTGGAATATCTTCAGAAGAAAAGCATATACTTGATGCATCAATAGACACTTTGATGTTCTCACACGCTTTGACAAACGATGCAATAAAAGAGATATATAACATTAAAGAAATGAAGAAAATCCCATTCAACAGACTGTGTGAATTGCTGGATTGCGTTTCAAAAGAAAAGCTTTCTGATTATTCGGCAAAGCTTGATGAAATTATAAATGCCAGCGAAGGAATATCGGAGTCGGAAAGCAATGCAAAAAAGCAATTCGAGATATATCTTAATCAAAGAAACAAATAAACTGATTAGTCAAGACATAAAATTATATCATATATAAGATTTTGTTCCTAATCCCGAAGGGCGCACTTCTATACATATCTTTCAGAAATGTATGAGTGCGTAGCTCCGCTAATGAAAAATCGAAGATTTTAAACAAGGGTTTTACCCTTGCGTTGCATTGCAGCTATCCCAACAAATTATCCCGTTGTTTCATCTGAAGCAACGGGATTTTTGTATCCAAAAATAAATTAGGAGGTTCTATGAGTAAATCAAAAGAAGAATTAATTGAAGAGAAAATAAAAAACGAAAAGGAAATTGAAATCCTTGAACATCAGAAACAGCGGCTTGAGAATCGCATCGAATATCTCACTAAAGGCGACAGAGCAAAACGCACTCACCGTCTTTGTGAAAAAGGCGGTGCAATTGAAAGTGTTTGCCCCGAAACAAAGGATATGACTTCTGCAGATTTTTATCAGCTTGCCGAATTCATTTTCGATCTGCCCGAAGTGAAAAAGTACATGGAAAGGTTTGAGTTGTAATGTCACTTTTTCATTTCCATGTAACACAAATAAAACGGAGTACAGGACAAAGTGCCGTTGCTTGTGCCGCTTACCGTGCGGGTGAAAAATTAAGGAGTGAATATTACGGTGAAGTCAGCGACTACACCCGTAAAGGCGGAGTTGTTGAATCGGGAATTATGTTGCCCGAGTATGTACCAAAAGAATATGCAGACAGAGAAACTCTTTGGAACGAAGTTGAGAAAATTGAAAAAGGTAAAAAGGCTCAACTTGCGTACAGTTTCGATTTTGCGTTGCAGAATGAATTTACGATGGAAGAAAATATTTCTCTCGCAAAGAAATTCATACGAGAGCAGTTTGTTGAAAGAGGAATGATTGCAGACTTCGCAATTCATTCTCCCGAAATAAACGGCATACAAAATCCGCACGTTCACGTGTTGTGTCCGATAAGACCGATTGATGAAAACGGCAAATGGGGTAACAAACAAAAACGTGTTTATGAGTTTGACCGAAACGGTGACAGAGCAACCGACCATAACGGAAATTACATCTTCTCTGCCGTGCCGACAACCGATTGGGGTAAACCCGAAACACTTGAACATTGGCGAAGCGAATGGGCAAGAATGTGCAACGAAAAGTTTGAAGAAAAACAACTTGCAGAAAGAATTGATTACCGCAGTTATGAACGACAAGGCATTGATAAAATCCCTACCGTTCACGAAGGAGTTGCAGTCCGTCAGATGGAAAGCAAAGGCATAAAAACGGATAAGGGCGATAAGAACAGATTGATAAAATCCACAAATGCACTGCTTACAGAAATCAAAGAGAAAATCAAAATTTTCAAAAGTTGGATTGAAGAAATCAAAGCGGAACTCGAGAAATTCAACCAACCCGAAACAACGCTTATTGATATTCTGAATTCATATCTCGATATGAGAAAAGAAGGCAGAAGCGATTGGAATAAATCTGCACAGACAAAAGGTTCTGTTGCAGATTTAAAGAAAATATCGCAGGCAATTATGATTCTGCAAAACCGTAACATCTGCACCTTAGATGAACTCAACGAAAGTTTGAAACCGATTGACGAAATGAGAAAATCAATCAAGGCAGATGAAAAGAAAATCAAACGGTTGAAACAGCACATTTCAAAGATTGAAGATTATGAAAAATACAAACCGATTTATGACAAATACAAATCAATCCGATTTGAAAAATTGAAAGCAAAGTATTATTCAGAACACGAATCAGAAATCGAGAAATACAAAACTGCTGTGCGATATATGAAAGCAAATCCCGAATGCAAACCGAGTGCAATAAATTCAATTAAATCTCAAATATCTGCATTAACGGAACATCAGAAATCATTAACAGCCAACCTATCCACCCATCAATCCGAACTCCGTGAGCTTGAAGAAATCAGATACATAGTGAATCAAGCTATGGAACATAAAGAAAAC
>JAXJTD010000118.1:0-1880 GCA_036309745.1 Acutalibacteraceae bacterium
ACATAAGTGCGCTCAAAGGCTGAAAATTCTTCTGAAATACTTCTGCTGAGAATGGAAAATGTTGTTGTTGCAAGAACAGAAACAATAAGTAGAATGAATCCGGTTGCGGAAAATTCCCCCATTCCGCCCGTTGTTGTAAGTGCTACGCCAACAACAGACAAAACAGTGCATACAATCTGAAAAATGCTGCATTTTTCCTTGAGAAAAATCACACCCAGAACAAGGCCTGCAACCGGCACAAGGCCGATAATAACACCTGAAAAAGAGGCAGTTGTCATAGCAATTCCTTTTGCTTCGCACACAAAATAAAGGCAAGGCTGTATAAGCCCCATAAGCAGAAGCTTTTTAACGGGTTTCCCTTTTACTGACACTTTTGCTTTGCCGGCGATAACAAACAGACTCAGAACAAAAAAAGCCACGGTGAAGCGAATGGCAAGAAGCATATTGGGCATAGCAAGATCGAAGCCTATTTTTGAAAAAAGAAAGCTGAAGCCGTAAATTGTGTATCCGAGAAGACAGCACAGAGTTGCTTTTAAGGTTTTGTTCACGGGTTGCCCCTCCTTTTGATAAATGACTTCATAATGATAACACGACTTCTGATTATTTTCAATGTTAAAAAAGCAAGTTTATATTAAGAAAAATATTCTTAAAAACATCAAAGAAAAACAGCTGCACAAACCAAAGGGAGTGTGCAGCTGAATGGCTGTTTTAAATTAAAGTTCGCCTCTGAAAAGTCTTGCAAAGAAATCAATGATTGTTTTTATCCAGTTCATCAGAGCTACAAAAATTGTGATTTTTGTGGGCTCTTTTTCTGCAAGAGAAATGAAGCTGAGATCACCGCAGTTTTCTTCAGTCATTTCCGTTACTGTAAGAGTTTCATAGTCGTTTATGCGGAATCTTGCATAGCCTGAATTTTCAACAGTAACGCCTGTGCCGTTGAGGAAACGGTTTGCTTGTTCTCTGCATACTCTGTCAAAGTCGTCGTGATGTACATTTTTGATGAACCAGGTTGTTTCAGGGAACATACAGGTTGAAGCGTCAACTTGTTTGTCAGGTGAGATATATTTGCTGAATCCGCCGTTGATTCTTTCTGAAATATAATCATCGGGAAGTGTTGAGTCAACCTTTGCACAGGTTGCACCCAGTGAAGAATCCTTAAGGCTTACAAGGGCATCAGCGAGGTCATCGTGACCTACTGTGAAAGGAGCATTGAGCAAACCGTACTTTGCAATAACGCCCATATGAATACCGTATTCTTCACTGCATTTTTTGTAAAGCTCATTACGTTTTGAAGTTACAAGTGTTCTGTAATTGCGGATTTTTTCAATAAGACCTGCAAAGTAAATGCGGCTTTCTGAACCTTCTTCACCGAACATTACATTAAGGGCAAGGTCAAAGTCTTCTTCTTCAACCAATGACCAGTAAACGGGCTGTGAAGCATAACCGAATGAATGGAAAAGTGCAGGCATAAGAGCTTTGTAAAGTTTTGCATAAAGAGCTTCAATTGTGTCTGCAACAGACTCCATAAAATTAATCTGAGTAAGGAGATCAATTGTTTTTGAAGCAATTTCGCTTGCAAGCTCAGAAACACCGAATCCCACACCGAACCCGATGTCATCGCAGAATTCAAGCTGACCTGTGTATCTCTGCATACTCTTGCTGTCAATAACAACCTGTCCGCTGAAACCTTTGCTTATGAGGGCACAGCCGTCTGAAAGAGTTTCACAGTACATAACATTTTTGATGTGGCCCAGTGAACCGTACTTTTGAAGATATGCGTTGAGAAGGCTGCCACCGATGCATCTTGAAGTAAGAGAGATTTTGTCTGACTTTGTTGATTTCATAACAGTCTTAATATATTCGTGCAGTCTGTCAACATG
>JAXJTD010000119.1:0-1762 GCA_036309745.1 Acutalibacteraceae bacterium
ACATAAAAATCACAGATATCCTCAATGTTTTCAGGGTAAACCGTCCTTTCCTTGCCCTTTGCATACACGGTCTTTGCATATGCACCATGCAGTATGTCAGCAACACTCTTACAAATTATCTGTTCTCAATTCTTTACGGCGACCTTGCCCTCATAACCTACGGCTCAATTATTTCTGCACCGTTTATGATGATAACCCTTCTCGGCGGTCCTTTCTTCGCAAAAAAATTCGGCCTTGAAAAATTTATCCGTTTCGGTCTTCTTATGGGTGCTGTTATTTACATAGGTCTTTTCGGTCTTCATATGGTAACAGATGTGAACCCCTATGTTCACATTGTTATAAGCAACTGTGCTCTCGGTCTTGCAAGTATGTCAATTTATATGCAGTGGGGGCTTGTAAGTGAAGCAATTGATTACAACGAAATGATAACAGGCAAAAGAACGGAAGGCTCCATTTACGGCACCTTCAATCTTTCGCGCCGTGTGGGCCAGACCATCGGTAACTCCTCTGCAGTTCTTATGCTCGGTCTTATCGGTTACAATGCAGACCTTACAGTTCAGTCAGCAAGCACCGTTTCAGGTATAAAAGTTCTTTGCGTACTTTTGCCCGGCATTTTTGTTCTCGGCTCCTGGGCAGCCTTCAGATTCCTCTGGAATATGGACAAGGAAACCCGAAGCAAAATTGATGAATTCAAAAAAGCACAGAAGGAGCAGTGAGTATGAACACAACAATTACCACTGCCTGCGGAGAAATAAAAGGTTCTCTTTGCAACGGCATTGCTTCTTTCAAAGGTATACGCTATGCCACAGCACAAAGATGGAAATATCCCGAAGCTGTCACCGCCTGGCAGGGCACTTATGATGCCACCTCTTACGGCAACTGCTCTTTTCAGCCCCGAGCCTTTTATAATGAAGAAGAAAATCCGGGAAAAATCTTCTATTACAACGAATTCCGCAAAGGTGAAACCTACACCTATGATGACGATTGCCTTTTCCTTAATATATGGACACCTGAAAGCGCATTACAAAACAGCGCTCTGCCTGTGCTCATTTACATTCACGGCGGAGGATTTACGGGAGGCTGCGGACACGAAAAACATTTTGACGGCCCCGCCTGGGCAAAAAAAGGTGTTGTTGCTGTAACAATAAACTACCGACTCGGGCCTCTTGGCTTTGCCTGCCTTCCTCAGCTTCAAAAAGAAGCGGGACACACAGGAAATTACGGACTTTTTGATCAGCTTGCTGCAATCAGATGGGTTAAAAACAACATTTCTGCTTTTGGAGGTAACGGAGAACAAATCACTGTTATGGGTCAGAGCGCAGGTGCTATGAGTGTTCAGCACCTTTGTCAGAGTGATTATGCAACTGAACTGTTCAGAGGTGCAGTTATGTCAAGCGGTGTAGGGCTCGGTTCCTTTATGATTTCAACTCCGCAGAAAAAATTTCAGTTCTGGCAGGAAGTTATGGCAAAAACAGGTGCAACCACCCTTGAAGAATTCCGCAAAGTACCGGCCCAAGAGCTTTTCAGCGCATGGAAAGCCACAAAAGGAAGCGGTATGTCTGCTGTTCCCGTTAAAGACGGCATTCTGATTAAAGAAAATGCCGCCCCTGCAAAAATTCATTATATGGTGGGTGCAACAAGCCACGACATCGCTCCTGCAATTCTTCAAACTATGACAACAAAATGGGGAATAAAAAACGGTGCTTATGTGTGGCACTTCTGCAGAATGCTGCCCGGTGACAACAACGGTGCATGGCACAGC
>JAXJTD010000120.1:0-1935 GCA_036309745.1 Acutalibacteraceae bacterium
CAGCTTAACAGTTTCACTTGCTGCAGAGGGAATGATGAACACTGCAACAGTTGCCGCTGGAGTGAGAGCACAGGCAATTTTGAGCCATGGAATGTATTTTTTGCCGCTTTTGAATTTTACTTTATCAAAGATAACGCCGAAAATTGCATCATTTACAGCATCCCAGATTTTTACAACTGTAACAATCAGACCTGATTTTACAGGGTCAATTTCTTTGAATACAAGATAAGTAGTAAGATAAGCAGCCAGCATGTTGTAAATCATATTCTGACCGAAGAAATAGCTGTAATAGCTTTTTCTTTCAATGCTGTTGGTCTGCCACAATGGGTTTTTATTTTGTTTCATAGCAAATCTCCTTTTCTTATTGAGCCTAAGCCCTTTTATGACATAACAACATTTTAACATCAGCACTCTTTCAAGTCAACCGATAGAACAGATATTCGTCAGTTTACTTAATATATCCTATGTTTTTTTGTGCATTGTTTCGCATTTGAACATATCAGGTTGAAATAATTTTTACTGTGCTGTATAATAGTCAGAAAGACTCTGAAAGGAGAACACTATGTCAGATACAATTGCTGCCGTTGCCACGCCGCTTTCTGCAGGAGGCATCGGTGTAATAAGAATATCCGGAGACTGCGCCCTTGAAATTGCAGACAGAGTAATCTGCACATCTTCAGGCAAAAAACTTTCTTCAATGAAAGGCTACACTGCCGCACACGGCAAAGTATATTTTGAAAACGAGGCTGTTGACGAATGTGTTGCCCTTGTTTTCCGCGCACCTAAAAGCTACACAGGTGAAGATACTGTGGAAATTTCCTGTCACGGCGGTGTGCTTGTTACAAAGCAGGTTCTTCGTGCAGTGCTTCAAAACGGTGCAAGACCTGCCACAGCAGGCGAATTCACCAAAAGAGCCTTTCTCAACGGCAAAATGGACCTGAGTGAGGCTGAAGCTGTTATGTCACTTATCGGTGCTCAGGGTCAGCAGGGTATGAAAGCTGCTTATAACGCCCTTGACGGAGCTTTGAGCAGACGGATTAACGAGCTTTGCCAAATACTTCTTTCTGCCTGTGCAAACATTGCTGCCTGGGTTGATTACCCCGACGATGAAATACCTGAACTTGACAACAATAACCTTAAAAATGATTTGATTGCTGTAGAAGCAGGACTTGACAGCCTCCTTTCAAAATTTGATGCAGGCAAAGCAATTACCGACGGTGTTGAAACTGCCATTGTGGGCAAGCCCAATGTAGGCAAATCTGCACTTATGAATATGCTTTCAGGCTTTAACCGTTCAATTGTAACAGACATTGCAGGAACAACCCGCGATATTGTTGAGCAGACTGTTCGTGTGGGCAATGTTGTTCTGAGGCTTGCAGACACTGCAGGCATAAGAGAAAGTGAGGATATCGTTGAAAGCATCGGCGTGGATATGGCAAAAACAAAAATTGAACGTGCCACCCTTATTCTTGCAGTTTTTGACGGCTCGGGAAGTCTTGAAGAAAGCGACAAGCAGATTCTTGACCTCTGCCGCGGACGTGATGTTATTGGCATCATCAACAAAACTGACCTTCCCTCAAAAACAGATATTCAGTACCTGCAGAGCATACTTTCAAAAACAGTTTTCATCAGTGCAAAAACAAACGAGGGTGAAGACGAGCTTACAAAAGCTATTGAAGAATCGCTCGGCACAGATAAGATTGACACATCGCAGGCAATGCTCACAACAGAAAGACAGCGCTCTTGTGCACAAAAGGCGATTGCCGCCGTAAAAGAAGCTCACAGTGCCCTTGAAATCGGAATGACAATGGATGCCGTAAATGTGTGCCTTGAAGACGCCATTGAAGCTTTGCTTGAACTGACAGGCAAAAAAGCAAGAGAAGCCGTGGTTGACGAGGTGTTCGCTCAGTTTTGTGTGGGAAAATAAATCTGCCG
>JAXJTD010000121.1:0-3977 GCA_036309745.1 Acutalibacteraceae bacterium
CCATAACGAGGCGGATGTCATTATCACTCTTGATAGTCACTCGTATAATAAAGACTATGTTATCGCAAAAGAAGAACCGGTGTCTATGCACTTTGTGGCAAACCCAAAATCAAAATTTGCAGGAAAGAAAAATTTATCTGTCAGAGATATTATAAACGAACCATTTATATTAACCGAATACGGTCAGGGGTACAGACGAGTTTTTGATAAAGAACTTGCTAAAAAATCATTGGAAATAACTCCAATACTTGAAATCGGAAGAACGGATATGATAACATCACTCATTGCACAGGATGATGTGCTATCATTTCTGCCTGATTTCGTAACAAAAGAAATGGTTGAATCAGGTAAGCTTTGCTATCTTGATGTGTACGATATGAATATAGAAATTTGGAAGCAGCTTATCTATCATAAAAACAAGTGGTTGTCAAAGTCACTTAAAACTTTACTTAATTACATAATGGAGAATGATTTTTTACAATAAATTTAAGGGCGCATCTCAAATGAATGAGATACGCCCTTTGATATTATATTCTATAAACTAAGCGAATAATCTTTCTTGAATCCATGAGCACCAAAGATTTGCCAATTACCAACACCGAGTCTTTGCATAATTGCTTTTCTTTCTTCCAAACACAATTTAGAGTCTGTGTCAACAGAAGTCATAAGGATTGGTGCATACTGATTGTATTCTGATTGTTCGGCTGTCAAACCGTGTGTGTTAATATAAATATCACCTGTAATTGCGATATTCTTAGCATAATCTATCAGCACAATCTCACCGGGCAAATGTCCGCCTTTTCCCTCATATACTTCAAAATGTAATTCTTCAAAATCAAAAAATCCAATTTGTGTAAGCGGTTCTGATGGATTTTCTACATCATTCCACATTGCCGTGATCTTTTCAGGATTTACTGCCTTATATGAAGTGAGAATTTTACAGATATTGATATATGGTCTATGCAAAGGGTTCTCTTCTCTGTAGCCATTCTTTCCCTCATATTCTCTCTGCAGGCAGGTTGCGGTTTTACTGCTTGCAATTATTTTATCGAACATCGGCAATAATCCGCAATGGTCAACATCTGCATGAGTTACAAGAATAGTTTTTTCCATATTTTTAAAATCCGGAACAATTTTCTTGAAAATTCTGATCATCTCATCGCTGTAACAAGCATATCCACTGTCTACAAACAAAATCTTATCATTGCTTTTTATGATAATCGTATTGCTTCCGCACGGAGGCTCAATCAAAGTTATTTCAGTATTATCAGTAATCTTATGTGTGCTTATGCGCGGATTAAAACTACTCCCTTTGGATGCACCTAAAAGCTCTGCAAATTTACTGATGCTGTCAAAAGTTCTGTATGGTGACAAACCCTGTTCATCAAGAGTTTGCATTGCAAGATTAACATGTACCAGAAGTTCACGGCTTACATCCTCTGAAAGTCCCATTGTCTGTGACAAACCTAAAACATAGGTATTATAGAATATACTGTTGTCATAAACCTTTTCTGAACTGTTATAGTCTATCACCCTAACCTTGCAAAGCTTTTCCGCTTCCTTCAGGAACTCTGAAACCTTATCATAATCTTCAACATACAAACCCATTTTGAAGTATTGATAGTCTGTTCCATTCTCTTGGGAGCTTATATATGAAATATTGAAATTGAATTCGTTGATAAGTTCAAGTACACTTGTTACGCTTCCCGGAACATCAGAAAGACGGAATTCTATCAAAACAATACTTGTTTTATTTGTGTCGCTCTGCAGATATCCTATTTTTTCAAGCTCGATATCTGCCTTTTTTAATTGCTCTTCCGTGCCTTCCGCATCTATAAACAAGGTGTGTGAATCAACAGCCTTGTTGTAACTTACACGGGTAATATTTATATTGAGTTGAGAAAAGCATTTACTTGCTTTCAAAAATGCGCCAATATGATTTGGCATGGAAGTTACATATGTCTTCTTCACTTAAATCACCTCGTTTATATATGCTATGTTTAGATTTATTTATTCATTTTTTCCAAGTCGTTTTTACGGATTTCAACTCTTCTTACTTTACCGCTGATTGTTTTCGGAAGTTCATCCACGAACTCAACGATTCTTGGGTATTTATAAGGAGCTGTGTGTGTTTTAACATATTCCTGGATTTCTTTTTTGAGTTCATCAGTGCCTTCTGTTCCTTTTACAAGTACGATGGTTGCCTTTACAATCTGACCGCGCACTTCATCAGGCACAGGTGTGATTGCACATTCAAGCACATATGGGAGTTCCATGATAACACTCTCGATTTCGAAAGGTCCGATACGATAACCTGATGATTTGATAACATCATCGATTCTTCCTACATACCAAAGGTATCCGTCTTCATCCATCGTTGCCTGGTCGCCTGTGTGATAATATCCATCGTGCCATACCTCATTTGTTTTTTCTTCATCAAGGTAATAACCGATGAAGAGACCGCAAGGAACTTCATCTTTAACTCTGATACAGATTTCACCTGTATCACCGGTTTTACATTCATTTCCGTCCGGATCAAGGACAACAACATCATAAAGAGGACTTGGTTTGCCCATTGAACCGATTTTCGGGGTGGAACCAACAAAGTTTGCGATAGAGAGTGTTGTTTCGGTCTGACCAAAGCCTTCCATGATAGTGAGTCCTGTTGCTTTTTTGAACTGATTAAACACTTCAGGGTTCAATGCTTCGCCTGCAGTTGTTGCATACTCGATAGAAGAAAGGTCGTACTTTGACAAATCCTCTTTAATGAAGAAACGGTACATTGTAGGCGGTGCACAAAATGTTGTGATATGGTATTTTGCAAACATCGGTAAAATGTCTTCTGAATGGAAACGGTCAAAGTCATAGGTAAATTGCGCCGCTTCGCAGAGCCATTGTCCGTAGAGCTTACCCCAAAGAGCTTTCCCCCAACCTGTATCAGAGATTGTAAAATGAAGTCCGTCAGGATTGACATTGTGCCAATGCTTTGCAGTGGGATAATGACCAAGTGCATATTTATATGAATGAGTTGCAATTCTCGGATATCCGGTTGTACCTGATGTGAAGAGCATCAGCATCGGATCGTTACCGCAAGGAGTGTTTTCTGTGCGGTCAAAATGAGTGCTGAAGCGTTCCATTTCAACATTGAAATTGTGCCAGCCTTCTTTTTCTCCGCCAACCAAAACCTTAACCATACCGGGATAGTTTACTGCTGCCTTTTCTGCCTCGTTAGATACATCTCCATCAGCAGTACATACGACTGCTTTTACTCTTGCCGCTTTGTACCTGTAATCAAAATCGTGTTCTACAAGCTGATTTGTTGCAGGAATTGCGATTGCACCGATTTTATGAAGTGCAAGCATGCAGAACCAGAACTGATAATGTCTTTTTAGTACGAGCATTACGGTATCGCCTTTTTTGATACCGAGAGATTCAAAGTAGTTTGCAGTCTTTGCAGAATACTTTTTCATATCGCTGAAAGTAAAGCGTCTGTCGGTCTTATCATTTGCAACCCACATCATAGCAAGTTTATCAGGATTCTTTTCGGCGATAGCATCCACACAGTCAAATGCAAAGTTGAATTTATCTGCGTTCTTGAATTTGATACCATTGAAAACGCCATTTTCATCATAAGATGATTCAACAAATTTATCTGCAACTGTTTCTGTTTTTTTCTTTTTAGCAGCAGCTTTTGCAGCAACCATTGGTGCTTCGGGATATTCCTCGGAAACTGTTCCGTCATGCGGATTTAATACAACAGCATGGAATTCACAACCGCCCTCCGATACTGCAACCATTCCGTGAGGGATAAGGCTGTTATAGAAAATAGAGTCGCCTTCGTGGAGCACATCCACATGATTTCCAACCTGAACTTTGAGCGAACCTTTGACGATAACATCAAATTCCTGACCGTTATGTGAGTTTAACTGCATCGGAGCATTCTGCTCTTCTTCAAGATACGGGAATTTAACGAGGAA
>JAXJTD010000122.1:0-2898 GCA_036309745.1 Acutalibacteraceae bacterium
GGATAATGATGAAATGAATACTCTAATAGGCAGTATTCAGGAGCAAGGTATTCTTACTCCTATAATTATCCGACCTATTGAAAGCACAGATGAATATGAGGTGATAAGCGGACACCGTCGCTTACACGCAACAGTCAAAGCAGGGATGAAAGAAGTCCCTGCTTTTATTTATGCCGTCACCCGTGACGAAGCGGCTATTATGCTCGTTGACAGTAATCTTCACCGTGAGCATATTTTACCGTCGGAGAAGGCATTTGCTTACAAATTGACAATGGAGGCAATGAGCCGTCAAGGACAGAGAACAGATTTAACTTGTGGACAAGTTGGCCACAAGTCAAGAGATGGTGTTTCAGAATCCGAAAGTGGCAGACAGGTACAAAGATATATCCGTCTGACAAATCTCATTCCCGAACTGCTTGAGCTTGTTGATGAAGAGAAGATTGCTCTTACACCTGCGGTAGAGCTTTCGTATCTCACCGATGAAGAGCAGTATTCTCTTCTCGGTACGATTGAGGAAGAAGACAGAACACCCTCGCTTTCTCAGGCAGTCCGTTTCAAAAAGTTAAGTCAGGCGGGAAAGCTTTCTGACAATGATATTGAAACAATTATGCAGGAGGACAAGGCAAATCAGAAGCCTATGTGTAAAGTTCCTATTGAAAAGTTGCAGAAGGTTGCACCTAAGGTTAAGGATAAAGATTTTGAAGATTTCGTATTGAAAGCCTGTGAACACTATTACAGGTACCTTCAGCGACAGCGAAATAGGGATGCGAGATAATCCGCACATTTGTCAAGGAGGTAATATATGAATAGTATAGATATAAGCAAAAATCCTGATTACTGTTTTGCGGCTTTGAAGCTTATTGAACAGTTATTCAGAGATGGGAAAATCCCCGAATTTATGTTCCGCAATATCCTTAATGATTATGCGGACATTGTTGATGTAACTGAGTTCATCAAAGGGAATCACAATCAGAAAAAGGAGGAATGTACTTGTTAAATCCTAATGTATTAAAAAGTCCTGAATATCAGAGGCGACGACGGGTGGCTATATATGCCCGTGTTTCTACCGAGCATGAGGCTCAGCTTTCAGCTCTCGGAAATCAGCTTGATTGGTACAAGCCTATACTTGCAACGAATCCTGATTGGGAGCTTGTGAGAGTATATGTTGATGAGGGTATCACCGGTACCTCTGCACAAAAGAGACCGCAGTTTATGCAAATGATAAGGGATGCAGAGTCGGGTGAATTTGATTTGATTATTACCCGTGAGGTTTCCCGTTTTGCAAGAAATACCGTTGATACTCTGCAGTTTACCCGTGACCTTAAAGCAAACGGTGTAGAGGTGTTCTTCCTGAACGATAACATCAAAACCTTTGACTGCGACGGTGAGCTTCGTCTTACCATTATGGCTACTCTTGCTCAGGATGAAAGCCGTAAGACCTCTATCCGTGTAAAAAGCGGTCAGCAGACCTCAATGGAAAACGGCACCTTCTACGGTAACGGAAACATTTTAGGTTACAAAAGACATCAGGAGCTTCTGCCTGATAATAAGAAAAAGGTTGATTTCTTTATTGATCCTGAACAGGCAGAAACGGTTAAGCTCATTTATGAAATGTATCTTGCGGGTCACGGTATGAAAAAGATAAAAGATGAGCTTGAACGCCAAGGTCGTAAAACAGCCACAGGTAAAAGCAGATGGTACGAAACTGTAATCGGTCACGTGCTGAAAAATTCTTTTTATTGCGGTATCATAACCTACCATAAAGAGTTTACGCCTGATTATCTTACACAGAAAAAGATAAAGAATTACGGCGACATTGAATTAGTACAGGTGAAAGGCAGACACGAGCCTATAATATCAGAAGAAGACTTTGAAAGGGTGCAATTAATTATGGCAAGTAAAACAGCAAAGCTCAAAAATCTCAACACTGGAAGAAGAACAGAAACAGGCAAAAGACCGAGAACAACAGTATGGGGAAAGCTCCTCGTTTGTGAATGCGGTCATAAATTCAACACAAGACTTTGGGACAGAGATGACCGACAGAGAAGCTACGGGTATCAGTGTTACAGTTCTGTTCGTACAGGCTCTTATGAAAGCAGAAAAAAGAGAGGGTTGCCTCTTGAGGGTATATGCCGAACACCGATGATACCCGAATGGAAGCTGCAGCTTATGGCAAATCACATCTTCAGAGAATACCTTGCTGACAAAGAAAAGGTGTTAGCTCTTGCAAATTCAATGCTTGAGGCTCATATCAATGATACTGACGAAATCATTGATTATTCCAAAATTATTGAGGAGAAGAAACAGGAGCTTGAAAAGCTTACAAGGAAGATAGATAATTATATTGAAATGAGAGCAGAGGGCGAAATCAGTAAAGAGCAGTTCACAGCCAAAACTGCTGATACCAAAGCTGCAATATCAAAGCTCAAGGCTGAAATAAGTGAAATGGAAGCCTTGGCGGGTGAACCGACAGAAACAGTGCCGGATTATAAGGAAAAGCTGACGGTTCTTCAGTACGCTCTTGAGCAATATACCAACGCAGATGACAATGACATCCCCGAAAGCGTTATTGAAGCATTTGTTGTGAAGATTGTGGCTAAACCGGACGGCTATGATTGGTATCTCCGCTTTGACGGTGATCCGAATGACCCGCTTCACCTGAAAACCGAAGGGAAAAGGCGAAAAAACACCTCTGTAGTGTCAGAAAGTTCTGTTTCTCCAACCAAGGTTGATAGCACCACAGGCAGCTATTGCAAACAAATAATCTGTTGACTAAACAGTTCATCCCGTCGGTTTCGGCGGGATGATTTGTTATATAGGGAGTAATCGCGGTAAGACAGCTGTTGCAGACAAATAAGAACCTGACCCATCACGGAATCAAAGATTCCTATGGAACAC
>JAXJTD010000123.1:0-2201 GCA_036309745.1 Acutalibacteraceae bacterium
ATGATAAAGCAGTATGAAAAAGAGCTTCTCAGTGCATATAAAAAAAGAAGTCCGCTTTTAAATGATGAAACGGTTGAGAAAACAACTTCCCAAAGCTCCGCCGTCGCTGCAGTGCAGATGACTGAAAAAGCAAGCGAAAACCCGACACCTGAAGAATCTTTACAGCAAAGTGCCGATGCAGAAAAGCAGTCTTTACCTTTTGAAGAGCCGAGCTCTGAGGCAGCATTTTCCGCAAAGGTCAGCACAGGCTCAGGTGCATATCCCGTTGAGGGTGCAAAGGTTATTATTAAAAAAGACGGCAGGCTCTATGCTTTTCTGACAACTGACCGGAACGGAGAAACCCCGTCTGTTGTTCTTCCCGCTTTTCCCTCGCAAGACAGTCTTTCTCCACAGACGGCAAGGGTGGTTGAATATACAGCAGATGTTGTTGCCGAAGGCTTTGAAGAAAAAAATAACCTTGCCGTGAACACAGTGGGTTCAACTGAGGTTTTTCTTCTTGCCGATCTTATACCCTTACAGGAAAGGATGAACTGAATGCCAATTCCCGTTATTCCCGAATACATCACGGTTCATCTTGGTGCACCCTCACAGAATGCACCCAATGTCACAGTTCCTTTCCCCGATTACATCAAAAATGTTGCATCTTCAGAGATTTATTCAACCTGGCCTGAAGAAGCAATAAGAGCCAACATTCTGGCTGAGGTTTCCTTTGCTCTTAACCGTGTATATTCGGAATGGTACAGGTCAATGGGTTATGATTTTGACATAACAAATAACACAGGCTTTGACCAGAAGTTTATAAACGGCAGAAGCATATATGAAAACATAAGCAGAATAACCGACGAGCTTTTTAACGATTATCTGCGCAAAGAAGGCACGGTGAATCCGCTTTTTGCCCAGTACTGCGACGGTGTGCAAGTGCAGTGTCAGGGACTTTCACAGTGGGGCACAGTGCCTCTTGCACAAGAAGGGCAGAGTGCGGCAGAAATTGTGCGCAGTTATTACGGCAACGACACTGAAATTGTGGTTAATGCCCCCGTTTCAGAAAATGTTCCTTCTTATCCCGGCACAGTGCTCACAAGGGGCGACCTTAACGAAAATGTGAGAAGGATGCAGATTTATCTCAACCGAATTTCAGCAAATTATCCGTCCATACCCAAAATTCCTGCCATAACGGGCCGCTTTGACGAAAACACCGAAAATGCCGTAAAAGCCTTTCAGCGTATATTTAAAATGACCGCTGACGGAATTGTGGGAAAAGCAACCTGGTACAGAATCATATATATTTATGATGCGGTGACAAAGCTTGCAGAGCTGAGCGCAGAGGGTGTGGGCTATGAAAACCTGCCCAAACAGTTCAAAGGTGCGCTGAAAGAGGGTTCAGTGGGCGGTCAGGTTGTATCTCTTCAGTATTTCCTTGCCTTGCTGGGACAGTTTGTGGATTTTATACCGACACTTACCGTTGACGGAATTTACGGTGCTCAGACAGTAAGAGCCGTAAAGGCTTTTCAGGAATATAAAGGCCTTGAACCGACAGGTGAAGTTGACGAAAGAACCTGGAACAGCCTTTACAGTGCCTATGCAGGTGTGGTTGATTATCTTGATATGCAGAAAATACTTGAAAGTGTGGGTACTGAGCCTTATCCCGGAGTTGTTCTCAGGCGTGGCGACACAGGACCTTCAGTCAGAGTGATCAAAACCTATCTCAATTATCTTTCGCGATTTTTTTATGAACTTCCCCCTCTTGCGGAAAGTGCAGTTTTTGACCGCAGAACACAGGAAGCGGTTACGGAATTTCAAAGAATATTTTCCCTTGCTCAGACAGGTCAGGTGAATGAGCAGACATGGAACACTGTTGCCGATGTGTATTCAGTTGTAAAACAAGGCCAGACCCGCCTTGAAAATCAGTACCCGGGTTATGAACTGTTAAAGGAGTAAGGCTATGAACGAAAAAATGACTGCAATAAAAGAGCTTCAACAAATGCTTCGTGACATTGCAAAAACCGACAGCGACATTATTTCCGTTATTCCTGACGGCATTTTCGGTGAAGAAACAGAAGACAGTGTAAAAAGCTTTCAGCGTAAAAAGGGTCAGACAGACACGGGTGTGGTTGATTATGAGCTGTGGCAAGCAATTGCAGCTGAACACAAAAAGGCACTTTTTGAGCTGAGTGACCCCATAAGAATCACAGATATAAGCA
>JAXJTD010000124.1:0-2488 GCA_036309745.1 Acutalibacteraceae bacterium
ACCAAGAGGATTCTTTGATAAGGGCGTTTGCCGCTTTCCCTTGCTTGTTCGATCTCGTCAAGTCTTTTTCCTTCTGTAAATGCTACGGTTTTCATTCTTCTGTCTATCAAACGCCTTTTACATTTGCCCAAATCACGATGCAAAAGAGCTTTTACATACTTATTTAAGGTAGTTTGCCCCCGTTCCATCACAGAACGAGGGCTGTTTTTTACTGTATATAGAATTTGAAAATCTCTTTTGCCCAACCGAGCCAAGACGGAACGTTGCCGTCAAGCCATTCTACAACCTTCGGTATATCTGCCGTTGTCAGATCTCCAATGTGGCTGTAAATACTTCCGTCAGCCAATGTTTGACCTATAGCAATCATTGCGTGGGCGTGGTCGCCAACGGCGATATATTTACCGATAGCAAGCGCACCGGATGAGAAGTAACCAACCGAGAGCGCACCGAAGGATATGAGTCCTACGCTGATTGCTCCTGCAGCAAATAAACCGAAAGCAATCGAACCAACAGCAAGTAGTCCGGCTGAGAACACGCCTGCGGAAATCAATCCCAGGGACAGAAGTCCAATAGAGATTACTCCAAGTGAGAGCAGGCCAACCGAGAAAATACCTCGTGAAAGCAGACCGAAGGAAAATACTCCACGTGCCTTAAGTCCTATTGCAAAAAATCCGTGGGCGTTTCTTCCGATATGATAAAGTGGCATACCGAAAATCATCTTTTCGCTCTTGCGTTCGTGAAGCTGCTTTTTGAACTTATCCCAAATGCTTTCTTTTTCTGCAGGTTGTAACCCTTGCTTTTCGGTAATATCCTCATTGAGAAGATAATCCATCGAACATTCAAACAGCTTTCCCATTTTTATCAGTTTATCGGTTTCGGGATATGCGATATCCGACTCCCATTTGCTGATCGACTGACGGGAAACGCCAAGAATATCAGCAAGCTGTTCTTGTGTGTAGTTATATTCTTTTCTTAATTTTGATAGCTTTTCGCCAAGTGTCATAATCATTTCTCCTTATGTTTTCTAACGCTGCGTTGCATTTATTGTAGAATACTCAGCGAAAACATACCACCAATTCGACGTTTCTAAATGTAAACTTTGGGTTGCATTGATATTTTTTGATGTTGTTACATAGTAAAACTGAAAGTTATCTTCTAGCCAAGGATTTTCCAACAACATAAACTCCGGCCAACATTTCTCCAATTGATAATCCTAATAGTAAGCCAGAAATAAAGTCCTTAAAATCCGAACCGCCAATTGCATATGAAAGAGCCTGTAATGCAATACCCATTACAATAAGCATAATTCCATATAACATATTTTTTTGCTTTTCTAACTCTTGTGTTCTTCCTAGTAAATCTATAATCTGTTCATCATCATAAGTACGAACACTTTTCTCTTCGGATATTTCACCATCCATCAGTTCTGCCACTGTAACTTCAAGTTCTTCGCATAGGCTCTTTACAATGGAATAGTCTGGCATACACTTACCAGTTTCCCACTTTGAAATAGTCTTATTGGAAACCCCAAGTTTCTCTGCTAATTGTTCCTGTGTTAGATTTTTCTGTTTTCTCTTTAATGCTATAAATTTTCCTGTAA
This sequence comes from Acutalibacteraceae bacterium, assembly GCA_036309745.1. Lineage (GTDB taxonomy): Bacteria > Bacillota > Clostridia > Oscillospirales > Acutalibacteraceae > CAG-177. The sequence goes on from JAXJTD010000124.1 coordinate 1,601, forward strand.
CTAATTGGTTCATATGTATTCCTCCATTTATTTGATGATATAACGGTACTTCTTTCATCATTGAAATAAAATCCCTTGTAAGTAGAACATGGGGGGAATCTCTGTAAAATAACGAATATTCAATAAAAAACTTAACAGAAACTTCAAAGTTTCCGCAGATATTATAACATCAACTTGTTAATCTTTCACCTAAAATAACGGTGCCGCCGAAGCGACACCGTTTAGTTGCGTTACGCCTTCCAAACAGCTTTGATGATGTTGCCGATTTTTGGAGATGTTCCGTACATAAGAACACCAACACGGTAAATCTTTGCGGACAGTATGCCGATTCCAAAGGTGGATGCGACTAAAATACCAATAGAAATCGCAATCTCATACCAAGGCACAGTGCTCATAGCAATTCTTGTAAACATAGCCATTGGTGAAGTGAACGGAATATAGGAGCAAATCTGCATGAGTATGTTGTCAACATTTCCGCTGCTCATTGAGAACATAACCACCATAAAACCAATAATGAACAAGAATGTTACAGGCTGAACCGCAGTATTGATATCCTCAAGTTTTGAAACTGTGGAAGAAATTGCGCCGTAGAGGAACGCATAAATCAAGAAACCAAGCAGGAAGAAGACGAGCATATATACAAACAGCTCGGGCGGAATATTAAAGATAGAGTCAATGATTCCGTTATCTCCCCAATAGGACTTGTTCACGTTGTAGAATACAAGTGCCGAGCCGAAGATGGCAACAAGCTGAACAAGACCTGCCATACAAGCCGCCAACACCTTACCAAACAACATATTGATAGGCTTGGCGCTGGTGATAAGCAACTCCATAGCTCGGGAGCTCTTCTCGGTTGCAACGCTCATTGCCACCATCTGACCGTAAAGC
>JAXJTD010000125.1:0-2126 GCA_036309745.1 Acutalibacteraceae bacterium
AAATTAAGGCTGAAAAGCGAATATAATCAAAATAATAATCAAAATATAAGCGAAAAAATTATGATTAACGCTCAAGACATTAAAATCTGAACAGCTATCCGTATGGAAGGCAAATTGTATTTCTGCATTGACTTCTTGCACGTAAAGCCAGGTAAGGGTAACACATTTATGCGTACAAAGTTGAAAGACGTTGTTAACGGTTACGTATTGGAACGTCGTTTCAACATCGGTGAAAAGTTGGAAGATGTACGCGTAGAACGTCGTCCTTATCAATATTTGTATATGGAAGGTGCTGATTACATCTTCATGAACCAAGAAACTTTCGACCAAGTGCCTATCGGTAAGGAATTGATTACTGGTGTTGACTTCTTGATTGAAGGTATGGTTATCGATGTAGTATCTGATGCTTCTACTGAAACAATCCTTTATGGTGAATTGCCAGTAAAGGTTCAGTTGAAGATCACTTATACAGAACCGGGCTTGAAGGGCGATACTGCTACTAACACATTGAAGCCGGCAACTGTTGAATCAGGTGCAACTGTTCGCGTTCCTTTGTTCATCAACGAAGGTGAAACTATCGAAATCGATACTCGCGATGGTTCATACGTTGGTCGTGTAAAGGCATAATTTGAAAGATAACGTATATGAAAAGGCGGAACTTATTGCAAGTTCCGCCTTTTTTGTGTTTCTTTGTTTCGTTAATGAAGATAATCTATGAAATACTCTTTCATCATACCCGTATATAACCGTCCAGATGAAGTGGATGAGTTACTCGATAGTTTGACTCGACAAACAATCCGTGATTTTGAAGTCGTGGTGGTAGAAGATGGATCATCTATACCTTGTAAAGATGTAGTGGACAATTATGCAGACCGTTTGTCTATACATTATTATAATAAGGAGAATTCAGGTCCCGGACAAACCCGTAATTATGGAGTGGAGCGTGCCAATGGCGAGTATATGTTGATTTTGGATTCGGATTGCATCCTTCCTGAAAATTATCTGAAGGAGGTTGAGGCTGAACTTCAATGCAAAAAGGCCGATGCTTTTGGAGGTCCTGACAGAGCACATGAATCTTTTACGGATGTACAGAAAGCTATCAATTATGCCATGACTTCCTTTTTTACTACGGGAGGTATCCGTGGAGGTAAGAAGAAATTGGATAAGTTTTATCCACGTAGTTTCAATATGGGGGTACGGAAAGAAGTATATCAAGCATTGGGTGGCTTTTCGAAGATGCGCTTTGGTGAGGATATAGATTTCAGTATCCGTATTTTCAAAAGAGGATATGCTTGCCGATTATTCCCTGAAGCATGGGTATGGCACAAGAGACGCACGGATTTGAAGAAGTTTTTCAAGCACGTGCATAATTCGGGGATTGCGCGTATCAACTTGTATAAAAAGTATCCGGAATCATTGAAGCTGGTGCATACACTTCCTGCCTTGTTTACGTTAGGAGTAGCATTCTTGTTGTTGGCTTCTTTGTTTTGGGGAGGAAGCTTGTCTTTGTTGGTGCTCTTTGCCTTGATTGTGTGTGTGGACTCTTCTTTGCAAAACAAGAGTTTCAAAATAGGTCTTTTGTCTATTGCTGCTTCGTTTATCCAATTGATAGGATATGGTACTGGTTTTCTTCGGGCATGGTGGAAACGATGCTTGTTTGGAAAGAGGGAGTTTGCGGCATTTGAAAAGAACTTTTATCAATAACCTTAAAGGAAGAATCGAATATGACTGAACGATTGACCATTACTCAATGGGCGGAAGAAGATCGCCCTCGGGAAAAGATGATGTTGCATGGTGCTTCGGCACTTTCCAATGCGGAGTTGTTGGCTATTTTGATCGGCTCGGGAAGTAACGAAGAATCGGCGGTAGAACTGATGCGGAAAATATTAGCGGATTATCACAATAGTTTGAGTGAGTTGGGAAAGGCTACTGTAGACGACCTTTGTAGATATAAAGGTCTCGGCTCGGCAAAAGCTATCAGTATTTTGGCTGCATCCGAATTGGGAAAACGACGTAAGGAGGAAAAGGTAGAAGAGCGGAAAACCATTGTATCATCGAAGGATGTATATGAGTGTTTTTATCCGAAAATGTGTGATCTCCCTATCGAGGAATGTTGGGTGTTACTC
>JAXJTD010000126.1:0-1912 GCA_036309745.1 Acutalibacteraceae bacterium
GAACATATACGTTGCTGCCTACCACCTTGATTACTTCTGCCATCAAACGGTCGCCACCAGTCAGAATGTAACAGATTTCATTCTGAGCCACCGGACCATCCACAGCAAGTGTAACCATGTTGGCAATTACGCCACTAACAGTTCCTTTTGTTGCCATATATTATTTAGTTATTTATTTTCTGAATTCTTGAGGGATTTGCACTTCATCCTTCAGTTGGTCAATCAACTGTCTGAACAATTCATTACCCTTTTCCTTATCCAATGAAACCCAACGTTCAATCATTTCCAGCTTCATGAGGAATACGAAAATCTTTTCAATCGTGAAATAGTTGAAGAATGTATTGTCTTCCATCCAATTCCACTTCAACAAATCGATTTTCTTTTCACGTTCCACCAAATCAACCGTATCATTGATACGTATCAATTGTTCGAAGTATTCCAAATCATCGGCCAAACCGAAATCTCTGGCATTTGAACTTCTCAAAGCTTCCGCAACAAAATTATCGCCTACAGGAACCTTCGATACTTCCATCTTGTATTTACGTGCAGCCAATGCTGCCAAGATGTTGTTCACGTCCAAGTTCAGTTCAAACCAAGCCGACACAAACGAATTACCACACTTGATTGCATAATTATAATAGAAACCATGCAACTTATCTTCCAAACCCCAGCGTTCTTCGTCCGGTGTTTCCAGATAAAGCTTGGCAAATTCATAAAAATAAGGAGGGAATTTCTTGTCCGGAGCCGTTTCCTCTTTCAATGATGTGATTACACTCAGCAATTCATCAGCAGAATAATTACCCAACGAAGTATCTACCGACGCTTCCTTATCCTTCAGAAGAGTCAACAGATTACGATTGTCAAATTTCAGGTAGAACATGTCCACCAATTTCTTGTCAGCCTTTGACAATTGTGGGTAGATTTCTGTCTTAAAATTGGATACTGTATAGCTCAGCTTACCATCCTCAAGCGACAATTCAGGTAAACCGGTTACCAGACAATAATAGTTTGTCATAAGCTAGATTAAAACAACATTTCTACTAATTGTGGACGAAGGAAGTCCTTGAAATAATTTTCAAATTCCTCTTCACCGAAATTCACCTTGTATGAGCCATCAGCCGGAGAGATTGAGAACAAAGTCTTGTTACCGTTTACTTGTTCAATCTTTACACCCTTATCCAACACTGCTTTTGCATTGGCAGCAAAGAACTTCTTCAAGCCTTCTGCATCCGCTGTTGAAATAACGATTGCTTCATCAGCAGCCCATTGAGAAGCCAATGATACAATGAACTTATTCAAATAATCTTTGTCAGCAACAAAATCCTTCACTGCCTTTGACACCACTTGATTTGTCAACAATGAAGCAACTTCTGTTTTCAAGGCATTAACAGCCTGACCAGCAAACAACTTGAGTTCTGACTGAGTGTTCTCTGCTGTTTCAACAGCCGACTTACGGGCAGCTGCAACAATGGCTTCTGCTTCCTTACGTGCTTCTTCAAGAATTTTTGCCGCTTCTTCGCGTGCATTGCTTACCAGACGCTGAGCTTCTTCATTGCCCTTTTCTACGCCTTCACGATAAATTTTATCGGTAAGCTCCTGAATTTTATTTTCCATCATCTTCGAAGATTTTTATATGTTTATATCCTATTTTCTTTCAAACAAATTTGGTTCAAAATTACTAAATAAAAGCGAGTAAGAGGTGATGATTGAGAAGAATATTTAGATGTTTTACAACACGTTATAGTACGATAACACAAAAGCAATAAAAAAAGCCTCCGATACATTTCTGTATCGAAGGCTTCACTAAAAACGGCGGCTACCTACTCTCCCACAAACGCAGTACCATCGGCGTGACAAGGCTTAACTTCTCTGTTCGGAATGGGAAGAGGTGGAACCCTTGTGCTATAGCCAC
>JAXJTD010000127.1:0-1601 GCA_036309745.1 Acutalibacteraceae bacterium
ATTATAATACCATACATTTTTCCTTTTGTCAAGAGGTATTTTCATTTTATCGGCAACGCCTGCGTTTTTGGCAGATTGTTGTGTTTTTTAAGTTTCCCCAAAACGCAATCGTGAATGTTGAAAAAATGGCGTGGTTAAGGGAAAACTCGGCAATAAAAAAATGAAAATCGGGTAAAAAAAGAAGTGCAATAGCGCTCGAAAAATGGTATAATTAAATTGGAACAAAACCATACCAAAGGAGCGTATTGCACTATGTTGAATTATAACACACTCAACGGTAATTTGAAAAGGGGTATTTTGAATTATTCTCAAAAAATTTCAAAAGGCTTGAACCGTCCTGATAAGAAATTCGTAACAGATATGTTGTACGGAACGCTTGCCTCGGGAAGCTGTATGCTGTCTGAAATCAGCCGCAGCCTGCATGAAAACATCAAGCTGATCAAAACAGTCAACAGATTGTCGAGAAATCTTGCGGACTTTGAAGCAGCAGACGCCGAAACCGTGCGTGAAAACTATCTCAAAGCAATCAAACGCCGGTATAATGATGACAGCTTGATAATTGTCGATGGTTCCGACATCACCAAGCCCGCCAGCAAACACCTTGAAAAGCTCTGCGAGGTACGCGACGGCAGCACAGGTGAGATCGGGATCGGTTACCATACTATCGGCGCAGCGGTTCTCTCAAGCGAAAACAAGCTGCCCTTCGGTATATACAGCCGTATCTACTCAACCAAGGATGAAGACTTTGTCAGCGAAATCGAGGAATATCTTGATTGCTTTGAATATATCAGCAGACACTTTTCCAAAGACAATGTCAGGACGATGGACAGAGGCTTTGACAACAACAAATACTACCGTTACTTTATCAGAAACAACGAAAAGTTCATTATCAGAGCCAAAAAGAACCGTAATGTTATCTATAATGGAAAAACCGAAAACATCATGTCTGTCGCCAATCGCTTCAAGGGTAAATACAGCCTGAGATTCAAGAACAAAAGCGGCAAACAAGTAGACGTCAAAATCAGTATTATTTCGATTCAACTGCCTAAATACAAAAATGTTGAATTACAATTAGTGGTTGTATACGGTTTCGGCGAGGAACCAATGCTGTTGATCACCAATCTGTCATCGGACGATAAACGAATCGGGATTTCGGTTTGCAAGGCGTATTTGATGCGCTGGAGAATCGAGGAATACTTCAAATTCAAAAAGCAAAAATTCGATTACGAGAATCTGAGGGTGCGTTCTCTGCAATCTATCCGTACTCTCGATTTGCTTCTGACGCTTGCCATCGGTTATATTTCCATGCTGTCCGACAAGCCGTTCTTTACCCGTATGCGCTTTGAGATCATCGAGGTTTCAAAGCGTCTGTTCGGAGCGCCTGATTTCGTCTATTACGCCATCGCAGACGGTATCTATGAAACCTTGAAGTACGTCAAGTCGGGGCTGAAGCGCCTGCTCGCTATTTCCACGCCTTCACCTCAGCTTTTGCTCGCAGGTTTTGGGGAAACTTAAAAATGATTTTTCTGTTGACATTATTATTACCACAGTATATAATAAATTTATATTGTTTTATTATCGCATATAGTAGGGCTATGTTG
>JAXJTD010000128.1:0-2620 GCA_036309745.1 Acutalibacteraceae bacterium
GAGGATATGTTTACAATCGGTCTTAATAATACAATGAATCTCTATGAAAGCTATGCGCTTATTGAGTGTCTTACACCCGGTCAGGAAATTATGCTTCGTCTGACAGGCCCCTATAATTTCATTATCGGCTCACAGAATACTGAGGAAGTGCTTGCAGAAGCAAGAAAAGCAATCGTTGAAAATCTTGATACAGACGAAAAAGTTCCTATCTGGGACGGTGTCAATCTTGATATATTTGAGCAGGAGGTAGGTCTTACAAACGAAGCTCAGCGCAGTATCGCTGCGGGTAAGCAGTATGATATTTTTGCTAAAGATGTTGATACTCTCGCTCAGAAATACAGAGATATCGCAAGTGTGGTATCAAGTGCCTTTACAATTGCATCATGTTCGGTTCTTGTTACAAAATGTGCTTTGGTTTTAGCTCCGAAAATTTTCAGTAAATTCGGATGTCTTGCTATAGCTAGTGCTATTACGGCCTTTGGATCGTCAGCGATTGTAACTACTCTTCTCACGGTTCTTGGTATAACCTTTACTGTTGTAAGCATTGTCTGTTCAATTATTATTACCTTCTTCCTTGAAGATATCATAGCTTGGATGCTTACTGAGGATTACGATCGAACTTCTATACCTAAGTATATGGTTGACGAGGCTATAAATAAAGAAGGTATTTCAACCTATGCATATTACCAACGAGTGGATAATGTCAGAACTGATGAACAGCTGGAACTTGATACAGAGGATAACGAAAGCGGCTCAGATATCAACGCAAATGAAGGCTACAGGTGGATGGCTCTTTATACTTCAAATAAGTCAAGTCTAGGTAATCCCATTAAGGCAGATTTTCTGCTTGTAACCGAAACGGGTACTGATAAGGAGGGTTATGTGCCTCTTGCAATGTTCGGTAAAACTGTTGCTGAAAACCTCAACGGTTACGCTGATAAGGTATCTTCAAAGTATCCTGCACTTTACCTTCATTATTCTCAGGATAAGACTACTCCCGTTGAAAGCGAAAAATACTATATCAGCCATATCCGTGTTGAAAGTGCTAAGCATGAGGATGAAGCTAAAAAGAAGCTTACAAACAGCGGGTTCCTTGTGTTTAACCATGATTTCGGTTGCAAAGAGAGCGAATCAACATTTATCGGTTATAAGCTTACTGCAAATGCAAATGATGCTGTAAGAGATATCCGTCTTCTTTACAACTGCAACAGCTCCAGTGTAACTTTTGGTGATCTCAACTACGGAGCAATGGGCACCATCGGTAATTTCTCACTTATGGTAAGCTCAACAAGCTCTAATCCTGCGCCTCCCGTTCTGCATCTTGCAGTTTATGAAAGAAATGTCCTTCCCGATGCAAATCTCGGATATGAACCCGTAAATGAGTTCTCAGGCGGTATGGCACATCCTTTAGGCAGAACTGATTACAGACTTTACTTTATGCCCGAAACTACCTATACAACGGGTCCCGATTATCTTGCAGGTATCAAGAGTGACGTTTATTACTACAATACCTTCACATCACAGACCGGTTACAGTCATCCTATTACATATTATGATGAGACTGATATGTTTGAAAACAGTGTTGACAGCTACAGAGCTTATAAGGCTCAGACCTACAGAGAGCAGTTCTTCGATTTCGACTCTCAGACATACTTCTATTTTGCCGCAAGAAACAGCAAAGATTCCAACAACTATGTCAACCTGGCATACAAATACACCACTACCAAAAACCCCTACCGTGCAATCTATGGCGTTACGGCTAATAAGAGTAACGGTCTCGATAGGTTTGCAGATTCAGTAAAATACGCTCAGATTGGTTATGTGCTTGCAGCTGCTGAACTCAGCTACAACAGTAGCTTCTATACAGGATATAAATTCCCCTATAAGGGCGATAATAATAAAAACGAGTTCGGAAACTATTATTCCTTTTATTTGGCACATGAAAACAGCACTAATAATTACTATAGCTCAAAAAACAGCTACGGCAAGGCTGATGCATGGTATAAGGATCTGCCCGGAAAAGTTTCGCAGCGTACAGCAGTACACTCAGAGGAATATGTCTTCAATCAGGATATCACTCAGGTGTTATATAACAGCAAGATGAGTGCACTTTACCTTTCGGGTTATCAGGCAAACAGAACACCTCTTACAGTAAATGACATTATCCTTTCCAAAACACCTTTGGGTACAAGTGAAATTCCTTCAAACTTCACACCTGTTATCTGTATGATAGGTAACAGTGCTGAGCCTGCAAATATTGTTCCTTCACACGGTGATGCAGTTATCGGTGTGCGTCCAACATTGGGCGGTTTAAGCTCTGAGGATGTAAAAGCGGTTCTTTATGATAAGGTATATATGTATTTCCGCAATGAAAAAACAGATAAGGGAAAGGCGGTTGCTCAGAGCAATCCAAAAGAAGGAAAGTATGTATCAGCTATCTATATTGAATCAAGAGAAGAAATCCGCGAATCTAACATCAAGAACAGCAAAACAGATGAAGAAATTCTTTGTGAAAACATAGGCAAGGCAGTTGTTGAAAATAGCCTTTTCGGTAAAGGTGCAACAACCACTTACAGAATTAACATCAACACCGAATTCGATGAGGATGACGACATAGAAA
>JAXJTD010000129.1:0-2483 GCA_036309745.1 Acutalibacteraceae bacterium
CCTTTACCTCATCAATATCGTAGCTTTCTACAAGTCGTTTCATCATAGACTGCTTTTCATCGGGACTTGCAAGCTGAATGAGTAAGGTTCCGTCCTCACGCTCGGTGCAAATATCTCCGAGGTCTGCCATTATCTTTTCGGGGACTTGGGTGCTTACCACGATCTTATCGCGCGGATATGTTCGCTTGATTTCGTGGAGATCTCCGCTGATAGCCACCTTGCCTGCGTTGATGATGGCAATGCTGTCGCAAAATTCCTCTATGTAGCTCATCTGATGGCTTGAAAACAGAACGATCTTGCCCTTGGCAATCTGCTCCTTAACCACGTCCTTGAGAAGCATTGCGTTCACGGGATCAAGTCCTGAGAAGGGCTCGTCGAGGATAACGATATCGGGATCGTGCGCAAGCGCGGTAATAAGATGACTTTTCTGCTGATTTCCTTTTGACAAAGTATCAAGACGCTTGTTACGGTATTCGCTCATACCGAGTCTGCCGAGCCAATAGTCAACGGCTTTTACAGCATCCTTTGCGCTCATACCTTTCAGCTCCGCAAAATACACAAGCTGATCTATGATGAGCTTCTTCGGATAGAGTCCTCTTTCTTCGGGGAGGTAACCGATGCCGATTTTATCGTAATCAATAGGCTTTCCGTCAATCAGCACTTCGCCGCCATTCGCCGGGAATACATTCATCAATATACGGATAGAAGTTGTTTTACCCGCGCCGTTTCTGCCAAGCAGACCGAACGCTTTTCCTCCTTCTGCCGTGAAAGATACACCCTTGAGGACTTCTTTCTCGCCAAAGGATTTGTCAATGTTTTTTAGTTCAAGTATCATTCTGTTTTTTCCTCCTCAAACCTTACGTTGATAGCGCCTATTCCACCGCTAATGTCAACTTTGTTTGTTCCATTTCCACTACTGCCGAAATCGGATACATCCTTTCCGTCAACAGTAATACTTCCAAGACCTTTTTCAAGGTCTAATTTATAGTCATCCTTATTTCCAATCAAGGTAATATTGGATTCACCGACGCCCATATCTAACTTGCATTCGCCGCTGAATGCCGAGGTAAGATTAAGTTCTCCTACACCCATATCCATATCAAGATTTTTGAGTGCGCCGCCTGATACGGTAATACGACCTGCACCACCCTCAATATCGGCAGATTTTGTAGCAACAAGCGAACCTATTGATACTTCTCCCGCACCGAGTTCAAAATCAATCGTTTCGGCAGACAGATTATCAACCGTCAATCTTCCTGCGCCGGTAGTAATGTTAACATTTTCAAATACAGTCCCCACGGGAACGTATATTGTAAGTACGGCATTTTCGTATGAGCCCCCGCCAAAGAGTTTGTTTTTTGTCAAATCTTTTATTGTAAGGCATCCGTCCTTATCATCTACTTTGAGATTCTTTAAATTGCTTTCTACCGAAAATGCCTCTCCTTCTTTAATGTAAAGATCAGCAGCGTTGATTTCGATATCAAGATTACGGATTCCTGTATTTACGGAATATGTCTGCATATCTTCGGTAACAGCATCACCCGTAAAGAAACCGCCAAACAAGCCTATTGCACTAAGTATCCCACCGATAATTGTAACGATAAGAAATATTGCAAACGCTATTGCAAGATATTTGATTACTTTCTGAAATGTTGTCATTTGATCTCCACGCCTCCAAACATACAAGTACCGCTTATGTAAATTGTTGGAGCGTTTGCGTTTATTGCCGTTTTGTTAGAAACGCCACCAAAGATGCTATTGGAATTCACTTTGACATTCACATTAGTTGGAACTAAAATATCAATTCCACCGAAGATAGCAGATGCTTGAATAGCACAATCTTTTTCGATTATAGCATTCCTTAAATCGCATTTTACGCCGCCAAAGGTTGCGGAAAGCTCTGCGCCCTCAAAAACCTCTCCGTCATAATTCAGATTACAGCTTGAGAAGGTAGCACATCCCGCCTTCGGTTCTTTTCCTTCCGACTTCAGTTTTTTCATTATTTCATTTGCTTTGTTACCGAACAATCCCGTAAGCACCATCTTCAAACCGATAACAACAATAATGGCAGGGATGAGCAGTTTCCATAGCATAGAGAAATTCAAAATATCTTGACAACATAAGAGCAAAAATACTCCGACGACTATGCCGATTATATTTCCGATTTTTTCACGCTCTGTAAATAAGCCTATCGCACACGGTATGATGATAAATAGTGTCCACCATCCATCAAAGAACACATCAATATCTGTTATGTTAAAGGCATTGAGCGCAAAGATCACTCCTGCCGCCACTAATACCAAGCCCCATAAAATACTACTTGCTTTTTTCATTGCTTTTTCCTCCAAAATATAAAAAGTGCGTGACCGAAGCCACGCACAAAAAACGCAAACTCCGAGTCGCTAAACCAACTTGAATACGACAGAGCTAATCTGCTTTCTACAAGTGGAATTTGCATTTTTATCAAATCCATTATGTAGAAA
>JAXJTD010000130.1:0-4251 GCA_036309745.1 Acutalibacteraceae bacterium
ATATTATGGTAATGACGGGCGAAAATACAAAGTTTGAAAAAATTGCAGAATCGCCTAGAGAATTAGACTTTGTAGAATCAAGACGTTATTTGCGTGACAGTGCTTTGCAGCAGTTCCATATTCCGCCGGAAATCGTCGGTATTCTTGAATCTTCTAACCGTTCTACAATTGACTCGGCTTTTTATCTTTTGAATAAAAATGTTCTTGCAGACGATTTAAGAATGTTTGAAAGAGTTATGAATAATCAGCTCTTGTTGGAAGATTTCGACCCTGAACATACACTTATTCTTAGACACGAAAACACAGTCGAAGAAGATATTGCACAGAAATTGCAGATTGTAAATGAAGGCTTGAGCCGTGGTACACTTACTGTAAATGACTGGCGCCGTGCAATGGGTTATGAGATTGATGAAAAAGGCGGTGATGTATATTTGCGGGGCTTGGCAACAATGGAAGTGCCGTTTAATTCTGAACCAATTGAATTGCCTGATGTTCCAGAAGAAGAACCTGCAGTGGTAGAGTTACCTGACGAAGCCCCGGAAGAAGAATCAGAACTGTCTGAAGAAGAGTTTAACGCATTAAAAAGCGCTTATGCAAAAAAATACAAGATTGTAAAAGGCGACAAAGAAAAACGCTATAAGATGTGGAAAGTCTTTGACGCAAGGGCAACAAGCATTGAGGGACCATTTAAGACATCTGCAAAAATTGCATTTGCAAAACAGAATGAAGTCGTAAATAAAGTCATTAAAGAAGCGCTTGAAAACAATAAAGATGTTATGACTGAAATCCAGCGTGTATACAATAATGATATGCACGAAAAGTTTAAGCAGACAATGGCGGGCGCATTTTTGAACGGCTTGAATACAGGTGCTAAGTTCGGACTTGAAAACTTGAATAAAAAAGACAACGAGCCTGAACTTCCTAAAATCTTACAGAGAATCTTTAATAACTGGATTGATACAAAAGGCTTAGAGTTGTGCCGTGATATGGACGAAGTAACGGTTAAAGAACTCCGTCGTGTGCTTGGTGCTTCTATTGCAGAAGGTGACGGCTTACAGGTTCAGATTAAAAAAATGATTGCTGCAAGCGATGAATTATTCTTTGATATGAGTAAGACAAGAGCCGAACTTATCGCAAGGACTGAAAGTTGTACAACAATCAATGCAGGCTCTACTGAACTTTATAAAGCAGAAGGGATAACTATGAAAGAATGGATTTCTGTACAGGACGACAGAACCCGTGACGCTCATTTAGTTATGGACGGCGTAGTAATTCCGATTGAAGATAAGTTTGAAGTGCCTGCAACAAGTCAGAGTGAAGGTGCATTTATGGACTATCCGGGTGACGCAAGCGCTCCGGCGGGACAGGTCGTGAATTGCCGTTGTGTAACTGCACCGATGGTTAGGTTTTAGGTGAGAGCCAGACGTTTTGTTTGGTGCCTTACTATATATTTAATAATTAAATTAATTTAAGGAGACAAAAATGAAAATCGAAAAAGGAATAAAGTCAGAAATTAAAACTGACATTGTAACAAAAGACCTGGGCGACCGTTCGGTACAGTTTACAATCTCAAAAGAAGTAGTAGATCGTGACGGTGATATTTTGCGTGCTGGCGGTGTTGATTTTACCAATTATATGAAAAATCCTGTATTCTTAGGGTTTCATAATTCGCACGACTTTCCGCTTGGCAAAGTAACTAAATTTTGGGTAGAAGGCGATTCTGTTAAGGCAATCGTTTACTTCCCTACTCTTGAAGAACTTTCAAGCGACCCTGCACTTGCAAGCGAAAAAGCAAAATTAATTGATTTCAGTTATTACGCATACAAGAACGGTTTAATGAACGCCGTATCTGTTGGTTTTATTCCGCTTGAATGGACTGAAACTAAAACAGGGTACGACATTACAAAGTGGGAACTTCTTGAGTTCTCTGCCGTTGCCGTACCTGCTAATCAGGACGCTATTGCCGAAGCTGTAAAATCATTCGGACTTGATGAATCAGTTGTCAAAGATTTCTTTACAACTCAAAAAAGCGGTAAGCGTATCAGTGCAGAAACAAAAGAAGTCTTGAACAAGATTAAGGCTTGCGGTGACGAAATTGAAAAGTGTCGGGACCAGCTTAAAAACATCGCTAAGAACATGAATGAACTCCTTGCAGAACTTGATGAAGCTGAAGAAGTTATCAGTGGTGACGATAACAACGGTGACGAGCCGGACGATAACGAACCGGAAGAGCCTCGGGACGATAACAAGTCGTTTGAACTTCCTGATGTTCCGATGATTGAACTTCCTGACGTTGAATAATACCAATTAATAAACCGCTTGGAGTTATTTCAGGCGGTTATTTTACCAATTTTGACAACAAAAAAAATATGTGTATAATACTAGACATAAGGAGTTATACAGTGTCTAAAAAAACATACAATTTTGTAACAGGGATTATCGGTGGGGTTCAGGTGCTTGCAATTGCTATTGTGACTTACATTTCACCTGAAAACATTATTGCAATCAATGCCTCTATTGGTATTGTTGGAACTGCTGCAATTGAAGTTTGCAATCAGTTTGTAAAGTCTGAATAAAAGACAGCCCCGGAGTATTTCGGGGCTTATATTGTACCTAACAAGGTCGCAACAAGGTTAGAAGAAATAATCTTGTAAATATAAATATAAAAAAAATAAACTATAGGAGATAAAACACTATGGCTATGGAAATGAAAGAACTTGAACGTATCATTGACGAACGTTCGGCTAAGCAGGTTGAAGCAGTAAAAGCAGACTTGCAGAAAGAACTTTCTAACGGCATTTCACAGGCTCAGATTGATGAGGCTGTTGCAAAGGCTGTTTCAGAAATCAACGCAAAGGCAGAAAAAGATAAGAACGAAAACGTAAAATATCTTGAAGCCTTCAAAGAAGCTGTTTCAAAAGACGAAAAATCATTCGTAAAAGAAACTCCAGTAACAATCGTTAATCAGATGATTGCTTCTGCTGCTTCTGCAATGGGAACAAAGGGCGCTCACAATGTTGCTCAGGTTTCTAATGAAGAAATCCTTGCTCAGGCAAAGAAAGACTTCCCTTATTCTAAAGCACTTCACAACGTGCTTGCACAGAAAAAGGAACTCAACGCAGGTACACCTTCAGAAGGTGGTTTCACTGTACCACTTGCATTCAGCGGTGAATACATTGACGCATTGACTGCAAACACTCTTATTGACAAGCTCAATATCCGCAAGGTTCCACTTGTACACGGTAACCTTTCTATCCCACGCATGGACACAACTTCTGCTGTTTCATGGGTTGGCGAAACTTCAAAGGGTGGCGACACACAGCCAACATTCGGCGAAGTAAATATGCGTGCTAAGAAACTTAAAGCAATTACAGCAATTTCAAATACACTCTTGAACGAAAGCGGTGTAAACCTTGAAGGCTGGATTGCAGAAGATCTTATGCGCAAGGCTCGCATTGCTCTTGATGACGCAATGCTCAACGGTACAGGTACACTTTACCAGCCACTCGGTTTGAAGAACAATGCTGCTGTACAGACAACAGGTTCTTCTTCTACTGCATTGGCTCTCACAACTCCTAACGACATGGTAGCATTGCTTGAACAGGCTAACGTTCGCATGGAAAATGTACACTGGCTCTTGAACCCTATCGGTGAATCTTGGCTCCGTAACAAGGCATTTACATCAGGTCCATTCGCTTGGTCTGATGAAATGGCTCGTACTGGAAAACTCCGTGGATTCGACTTCCACTCTTCAAGCACAGTAGCATATACTCCTGCTGCTTCTCCGGCTTCTGCTTATGCTGACTTCTGGATTGGTGACTTCGCAGAAATGATGTTCGGTGTTGGCCGTGACATCACAATCGAAATCAGCCGTGAAGGTTCATTCCAGAGCGGTGGAAACACAATCAGCGCATTTGACCAGGATTTGACACTTATCCGTCTTATCACTGAATGTGACTTCGCTTGCAGACAGCCAAAAGCATTTGTTCGCGGTACATTCGCAGAACAGTAATCGTAAGCGGTCGGCTTAAATGGAGCGGGAAGTTCCCGCTCCTATTCTTAATATTAGAGGGTAGAAAAAATGACTAGATCTAAACTTCTTGAACAGATTAAAGTTGTTGCAGACGGAAAAACAGCATTCGCTAAAGGTTCTGCTGCTACTATTGTTGTAGTTGCTGACGGAGCTGGAAAACTTCAGACTTCAGATGCTTCTGCAGGCACATACACAGACTATGCAACACTTGCAGACGG
>JAXJTD010000131.1:0-2677 GCA_036309745.1 Acutalibacteraceae bacterium
CATCAGGATCGCATTCGGCCTGAGAAGCCATATCTTTTGTAATAAGCTGTATCGATCCGGGAACTCCGCAAACAGATCGATCAGGAGATATCCCTTTATCCGCAGATGGTTGCCAGTTGATTCTGCGTAATTTCAGAAAGCAGCATTGTCACAGCAGCAAGCAGAACAGCGGCAAGCAAATTGAACCGGACATATTTCATCCGGTGGCAGATAATTCAAGACTCGCTCGCGAGTCTTGCGCGCCGGATGCGGGTTGACATGTCTTGTTTTTCAAAGACATGTCAACATCTTCCGAACCGCATCCGTGCTGCATCCAACACACCTTCGGTGTGTCGGAGCGTTTATTCTTCATCGCGGGATTGTACCCACGATGAAGCGAGTTTCCCTTTTTGCGCGCGTATCCCACGACTGAAGTCACGGGTATTGCGCGATGAAGAATAAATTTCTGATTTTCTTCATTACATCCCCGAACTTTACATATTTTGAAACAGCTCATCCAGTGTTATTGTGTTGATAAAATCGCCAAAATACTCCACATGTCGTAAACCAAATGTTGTAATAAGCGTATTGTGAATCGAAGCCTTCTTTGGAAGGATTTCCCGAAGAAGACGCTCTCTTCGCATAAGCGCAAAATGACAGTCCTTGTCCGCAGTAAACTCATCGTTATAGAATTTAATTTCACACATGTTTACCACATTATCTTTTCTTTCAATAATGAGGTCAATCTGTGCTCCCTCTGCATCCTCTGTACCCTTTTTGGACCAAAGTGATTCTTCCGTACTGACTCCACTGATCCCGAGAGCAGCTTTGATCTGCTTGATATGGTTGAAACACAGATTTTCATACGCCAGGCCATTCCAGCTCACTACAGCCTGCGTATTTGCAGCACCAATCCATTCTTTCTTTTTTCTTGAAGATTTGTCACTTACAAATCTTAAGTAAAAAATACAAAAGGGATCTGTAAGTTTATAATAGCTGTCCCGTTTACCATTCCCGAAAGAATCATATTTCATTATGAAGGCTCCGGATTCCAGCGCTTTAAGCTGCCTGCTGAGTGAACCGCTGTCTGTAATGCCGGTTTTGCTCAGCAGCTCCTTTCTCGTCAATCCCCTGTTTTTCGAATTCAGGGCAATTACAATTGACTTCATCACCTCCGGATTTGTAAAAAGGGAGTAAAACAAACGTTCAAATTCATCTTTCAAAGGGGCGCCTCTGTCAAAAAAGAGAGCCTGTATATTCTGTGTAACGCTTAAAGCTTTGTCAAAAAAATTCAGATAGAATGGAATACCTCCTGCCATCATATAAGCATAAGCGATGTCATAGCGGGATAGCGAAAATCCTTTTGACAGGAAAAACTGCTCACACTCATACAGATTAAATGGCTGAAGATCTATCTCATATGTGAGCCTGCCATAAAGGCCCCCGCAATTGTTTACCAGTTTGTCGAGAACCCATGAGGTGGAACTTCCGCACGTAATAAGCATCATATTATGCCTGTGGCATGCCCAACTGTTCCAGAATGCCTCAAGTCCTGTTATAAAACCTGCTTTGGGTGTGTCCATCCACTGAATTTCATCGAGGAAAACCAGAAGTCGTCTATTAGTGACATCTTTTTCAGTCAGAAAACTCTCCAGCATATAAAATGCTTCCAGCCAGGATTTCGGTGGATCGCATTTCTTCATTCCCTGCATCATGAGTGACTGGTGAAAATGAGCAAGCTGCTCTCTCATACGATTCTTTTTAACGCCGCCTTCGTCTGTGCCGACCGGAGACAAACCGGCATGTCTGAACGTAATATCACCATAAAAAACTTCATCAATAAGATAAGTCTTTCCTACTCTTCTTCGCCCATATACCGCAACAAATTCCGCCCGTCCGCTGTCATACAGTTCCCTGAGCTTCTTCTGTTCCTTCTTCCTGCCTATTATCATGACAATCTCCATATTTTATATTTTTCGGTCAACGCATTATTCACTGCTTTCACCGAAAATTATATAGTTAATCCAGAGCCTCGTCAATGTTGGATAAAATTATATTTTTCGGCGAACCATTTAAAATATGCTTTTGCCGAAAGTTATATACCAATCATAAAAACCGGTGCAGCTCACTGCTGTGGAGCCTGCACCGGCTGTTCTGAGCCATATCACAATCTTCAATTGTCCCAAAAGTGTCCCGGTCATCCAGCCAGATTCTACCGAAAGTCCGGAAAATTCTTCCTTTTTAAGCAAGTTCAGAACATACCGATATCCGACCTTTGTATTGTAACGAACTCCCTGTTTCAGATCGATATAGCGCTCCGCAAGTTCAGTGACTGTGATCTGACCGCCGGAAAAGCGGATCCCGTCTTCCCGGTCTTTCTTTATAGCTGCTTCCTTCTCCCGCAGCTCTTTTAAATCAGAAGCATAGATCGTACGTCGCTTTCCGTTCTCATCCGTATATCGAAACTGATACAATAAATTTTTTCTCTGGCTCTCTCCCTCGCGCAGTCTGCGCCCTTTATGATCTGTCCGTTTTACCGGCATTGTCAAACTCCTTTCCGATCCGGAAAGAGCCTCTGTTGTGACATTTCAATAGTATGATGTAAGGGTCAAAACCCTTAGGCGTGAAACGCCTTTTTTCTAAAAACCTTGAAAACTGAATATAGATCACGTATAGATTCGCATTTAGACATGTAAAC
>JAXJTD010000132.1:0-4725 GCA_036309745.1 Acutalibacteraceae bacterium
GTTCAGGTCAGAGTGCTGTTGCGTGTGCAGCTTACCGTGCAGGCGAAAAATTGAGGAGTGAGTATTACGGCGAAGTCAGCGACTATACCCGAAAAAGCGGTGTTGTTGAATCGGGAATTGTGTTGCCTGAGTATGTTCCGCAAAATCTTTCCGACAGAGAAACTCTGTGGAATGAAGTTGAGAAAATTGAAAAGGGTAAAAAGGCTCAGCTTGCTTACAGTTTTGATTTTGCATTGCAGAATGAATTTACAATGGAAGAAAACATTTCACTTGCAAAGAAATTTATACGGGAGCAGTTTGTTGAACGTGGGATGATTGCCGACTTTGCAATTCATTCTCCCGAAACAAACGGCATCGCAAATCCTCACGTTCATGTGATGTGTCCGATAAGACCGATTGAAGAAAACGGTGAATGGGGCAACAAACAAAAACGGGTTTATGAGCTTGACCGAAACGGTGAAAGAGTAACCGACCATAACGGAAATTACATCTTCTCTGCCGTGCCGACAACCGATTGGGGTAAATCCGAAACTCTTGAACATTGGCGATCGGAATGGGCAAGAATGTGCAATGAAAAATTTGAAGAAAAACAACTTGCAGAAAGAATTGATTACCGCAGTTATGAGCGACAAGGTGTTGATAAAATTCCGACAGTTCACGAAGGGGTTGCAGTCCGTCAGATGGAAAGCAAAGGCATAAAAACCGATAAGGGAGATAAGAACAGATTGATAAAATCTACAAATGCACTGCTTACAGAAATCAAAGAGAAAATCAAAATCTTTAAAAGCTGGATTGAAGAAATCAAATCGGAACTTGAGAAATTCAATCAACCCGA
Organism: Acutalibacteraceae bacterium; assembly: GCA_036309745.1. Classification (GTDB taxonomy): domain Bacteria; phylum Bacillota; class Clostridia; order Oscillospirales; family Acutalibacteraceae; genus CAG-177. Next base: position 836 of record JAXJTD010000132.1, read on the forward strand.
AACAACGCTTGTTGATATTCTCAACACATATCTCGATATGCGAAAGGACGAAAGAAGTGATTGGAACAAATCTGCACAGACAAAGGGTGCTGTCGCAGATTTAAAGAAAATATCGCAGGCAATTATGATACTGCAAAACCGTAACATCTGCACTCTTGATGAACTGAACGAAATTCTGAAACCGATTGACGAAACTAGAAAATCAATTAAGGCGGATGAAAAGAAAATCAAACGGTTAAAACAGCACATTTCAAAGATTGAAGATTATAAAAAACACAAAGCTGTTTATGATAAATATTCAAAAATATTTTTTGAGAAAAGCAAAGAAAAATATTATTCCGAACATGAATCCGAAATTGAGAAATACAAAACTGCTGTGCGATATATGAAAGCAAATCCCGAATGTAAACCGAGTGCAAAAGCAGAAATGGAATCTGAAATATCTGCATTAACGGAACATCAGAAATCATCAACCGCCAACCTATCCATCCATCAATCCGAACTTCGTGAGCTTGAAGAAATCAGATACATAGTGAATCAAGCTATGGAACATAAAGAAAACGAAAAGCCGTCTGTTCTCAAACGCCTTGAAGAAGCGAAGAAACTGACGGCTCAAAACAACCGTTCCGCTTACAAAAAGCAGGAACAGAATATTGAATAATGAAAGGAAGATTTTTATGAAAGAAAATATTTACGAACCCACCAAATACAATTATGACCCATACGATTTATGTGAACTCTATGAACCGATTTTTGAACCGCCCGAAAGTTTCATAGAAGAATGCGAGATTTATTGGTCAAACATCAGTAAAATTATGCGAAGGGTTTCACAGCACAAAATCGGTCACACCACATATATCGTAACAACCAAATTTTCAGGCACAGAAAAAATTCTCGATAAAGTTAAGAGAATGATTTTTGATGATAATGAGGAGGTTTCCGGGTGACAAACGAACATCTTTATGATATAATCGAAACGGACACAATAAAAACGTCAGCTGACTCACCCGAAAAGGAGGACAACACAATGAGTCAGCAAAAAATCACCATCCTTTATTGCCGCCTCAGTTCAGAGGATTCATTGGATGGCGAATCAAATTCAATACATAATCAAAGAGAATTCCTTACCAAGTATGCAGCCGATCACGGATTCACTAACACAAAAATTCTTGCCGATGACGGTTATACCGGAACCAATTTCAACAGACCTGCAATACAGCAGGCATTTGATATGATGGAGCAAGGACTTGTCGGAACATTCATTGTTAAAGATATGAGCCGATTCGGCAGAGATTATCTTCAGGTCGGTCAATACACTGAGTTGTATTTCCCGAGCAAGAATATCCGTTTTATCGCAGTAAATGACGGTGTTGACAGTGCGAAAGGTGAAGATGATTTCACACCGTTCCGAAATCTGTTCAACGATTTCTATGCGAAAGACACAAGCCGAAAAATCCGTGCGGCATACAAGCACAAATCAAACAGCGGCAAACATATTTCCAATGCTCCCTACGGTTACATTGATGACCCTGATGAAAAAGGAGTATGGTTGCTCGATGAAGAAGCAGCTCCCGTTGTAAAAAGAATTTTTGATTTGGTTCTTGACGGTAAAGGCATTGAGCAGATAGCAAGAATTCTGCAAAACGATTGCGTTCCGATTCCGAAAGCATTGTATGCAAGACGAAAAGGAACACCCGAACCTGAGAATCCGTACTTATGGTGTACTGAAACAATCAGAAACATCATTTCAAGGCAGGAATATACGGGATGTATCTGCAATTTCAAAACCTACTCCAAATCGTACAAACTGAAAAAGCGATACAAAAATGAAACCGAAGATATGGTTATCATTCCCGATGCACAGGAACCGATTGTTACACAGGAGCAGTGGGACAGAGCGCAGGAACTTCGTCAGCACAGAAGAAGGCAGACGAGCACGGGCAGACAGAGTTTATTTGCGGGATTGCTTTTCTGCGGTGATTGCGGTCACAAGCTGAACTTTATGACAGCACGCAGATATGACGAAGATCAAGGTAGATATATCTGTTCCGAATACAGAAGTGGCAGAGGTTCATGCAGTTGTCACTTCATTCGTGAAATTGTAATCAAAGAGCTTGTTCATAAGCATCTGAGAGAAGTGCTTGCATACATCAGAGAAGATGTTGAAGGTTTCCGTGAAGAATGGATTGCCCGAAAAGAGCTTGAAAAAGACAAAAGCATAAGTGCCGAGAAAAAGAAACTCGAGCAGATACGGAAAAGGATTAATGAGATTGACTTTCTGATGCAAAAGCTTTATGAAGATATGGCATTCGGCATAATGAGTAAGGAAAGATACGAGAAATTCGCAAAGAATTACGAGGAAGAACAGAAGAAACTGGAAAAGGAATTTTCAGTAATGCAGGCGCAGATTGAAAAAGCCGAAGCAGTAATCAGCAACATAGATTCTTTCCTCAGCTTGGTTGAGAAATATGTAGATATCCCTGAACTTACGCCGAAGATAATCAACGATTTCGTAAAGAAAATCGTTGTATTCGAAGCGGAAAAGATAGACGGAAAAAGATATCAGAGAGTATACATTTTCTTCAACTTCGTTGATGAGATTGACATTCCCGCTTCATTCTCCATTGACATACCGCTGATAAAAGCAAAATATGCGGTTCTTTGCCACGGTCTTGACTTGGCTTCATAAGAAAAATTCACCAAAGGTTCCTTAAGAGTGTAAATATACAAACTCGCCCTGCTTGCTGATAATGTGATTACAAAGTATGAACAGTCGGCAAGCAAAAAAGCGAGAGTGTATTTACACTTGCCCTGCTTGCTATTATGTAACGGTGTTAAACGGCATAATGAGCAAGCAAGGGATTTTTAAAAATGGGGACCCACTCGCCCTGCTTGCCAGGTTACAAACAATTGCAAAAATAAAAAGCCGTAATCCGCTTTGTTACTTCGGAATACGGCTCATATATTTATACAACCATCACTTTTGGTGACATAATTCAAGAGTTGCAAAAATAATCGCAGGGAATTATAATGAGATTGATAAACAAGAATTTGTAGGTGCGTGCAATGAACCTAATAGAATTAACTCACAAGAACGATATTTTACAAACATATGAGATTTACAAACACTGTATGTTTATGCCTACCGAAGAAAAGTTTAATAAGAAAGTAGAACAATTTCTGAATAATAACTCTGTAAAAATCTTTGCTTGTTTTAGTCACGGAAAGATTGTGGGTGTTATGGCTGTTTCTTTTATTGAACAGAAGAAAGTTGAGATATTAGGAATTGCGGTTGATTTATCTGCTCGTGGCAAAGGCATTGGTTCTTATATGATAAAACAAGTGATAAATAATTATGATTTATTGTCTGTATATGCTGAAACGGATAATGATGCCGTCGGTTTTTATCAGAAGAACAATTTTAGTATTACAGAATTCTCTGAAATTTATGACGGTGAAACGGTTATCCGCTACAAATGTGAATTAACCCAATTCCAATAGGTCGAACAGTTAGGAAAATAAGAATTTGTAGGTGTGAATGATGAAAACTTTATATATGATTGGTGGCACTATGGGAGTTGGAAAAACAACTGTGTGCCAACAGCTCAAACAGGATTTACCGAATAGTGTATTTCTTGACGGAGATTGGTGTTGGGATGCAAGTCCGTTCCAAGTAACCGATGAAACAATAGCAATGGTGACAAATAATATTTGTTATGTACTCAATAATTTTCTGAAGTGTTCTGCATACGAGACTATTATTTTTTGTTGGGTGATGCACGAGCAGAGAATTATCGATTCCATACTTGAGAAGCTGGATACACAGAACTGTGAGGTGAAATGCGTATCACTTGTAGCGGATGAAAAGACTCTGTGCGAAAGATTATCAA
>JAXJTD010000133.1:0-2114 GCA_036309745.1 Acutalibacteraceae bacterium
GGCAATTTACTGCCTGCACAACAGAAGCTGATGGCCTTGTAATGCCCTACGCAGACAGCCCCATGGATACTGAAAATGTGGGTGAGCATGTCTACATCCAGATTCTGAACGAAGCACAGGAGTATGTTTATATCAACACCCCCTATCTGATTCTGGATGACAGTATGGTTTCCGCTCTGTGTCTTGCAGCAAAGCGAGGTGTGGATGTGCGGATCGTTACCCCTCACCGGTGGGACAAATTTCTAATACACATGACCACCCGCTCTTATTACCGGGAACTGATCCGGGCCGGTGTAAAGGTCTACGAATACTCCAGCGGATTCATTCACGCAAAATCCTTTGTCAGTGACGATCTGATTGCCACCGTCGGCACAACGAATCTGGATTTCCGAAGCCTGTACCTTCATTTCGAGTGCGGTACCTGGATGTACGGCAGCCGTGCTGTGATACAGGTAAAACAGGATTTTGTGGACACACTTGCGACCTGCCAGCAGATTCAGGAAAAGGACTGTGCGAAAAATCCTGCCGCGAAACTGTTTCAGGAAATTCTGCGGCTGTTTGCGCCGCTTATGTAAAAACAGATATACATAATAGTATCTAAGATTAGCAGATATGGTTTCCCCATATCCCGCAAACATATAGATATCAGAAAAGACGATGAACACCGTTCCGAAAAATGTGACCGCTGATGCAACCATGCATCAGCGGTCATTTACTATACTAATTCATTTGCTATCCGGATACCAATTTTAATTCCTTCTGTAAATCCAGCCTTTTCATGATCTCGGCACAGCTTACAGACAGGATAGATGACCTTATCCATTTCCCGCAGGGGCATTCCATTCATCTGATGGTACAGTTCATTGAAATCAGCTTTGATTTCCTCGTTGTCATAAGGATGATTTTCATTGTAGCACTCGTAAAGCATTCCCAGCACCGTATCTGCACCACCCAAATTTATTTCATCAGACAACGCTAATTTCTTCAGCGCCTGGATATATTTTTCTACCATGCAAAGATCACCTCCGCATTGACAATTTCTTCTGCAGCGCTTCGGATGTTATTCATAGCACCCACCCAGGCCATCGGATCTTTCGCTTTTAACTGCTCGTTGATGCCATTCTGCTGAACCATTTGCTGCATGAGCTGGTCATAAATTTCTGTGGCTCTGATATCAATCTCCGCCAGATGACTACTCAGCTTACCGCCGAGAAGCAATACCGTGTACAGAACCGGACGATGTTCTTTAAGGTACCGCAGATGCTTTCTCCCCCACTTTCCGATGGGCCGTTTCTCTTCTTCGCCCAAGGTCAAACAAGGGATGTAATAATCACCTTGCAGCTCATACCAAAGGCCATTATTCCCGTTGTAAATGTATTTTTCCATTATTGTTTCCTCCATGAATTTTTAGATTGAGGTGAATCAAAAATCATGGATGTAGCCACTTTGGTAGCCATTTTTCAGTTTGCATCTCGCCATATCCAGTATGGATACATATTTTCCCAAAACCGATTCAAGAGAAGAAAATCGGTCATTTTCCCTATTCCTACATATTCCCCTATTTTCGGGCAATGGGCTGAAATGGGGATTATCGGGACTATTTGTACTGAAAATACAGTAATTTTCACGGCTACATTTTGGCTACAAAAGCTTTGCGGACGGGGCGGATTACCCGAATAACCGGGATTTTTACGAACAAAGCCATATTAAAAAGTGTGTTTTTTAACGAGAAATCAAGGACGAGGGCTAGAGTGGGAGTAATTAAAATCCGGAAATAATCTGTTTTCCCCGGCTCAAGACCCGGAAAACTCAGAGATTTTTAAGATTTTCTCCCGATTTGATAGCAGATTGATAGCACTTGATAACATGCCTTACCTTATTTTTACTGCCCGGTTGCGGGTGGCTATCAGGTAACGCATCAAGCTGCATCCAAATCCCATAAACGAGCAAATGGCTCAACTGACTTTCTGTAAGGTCAGTTGAGCCATTTTTTGTCTTATTTGAGTTTCTTCTTAAATGCCTTTACCATTGCATCGCTCAATTCCTGAGAAGGCATCTTCACCCACTTCCGGGTGGTATCAAATTCCGGATAGTGATAACGCCACTGGTCGTAC
>JAXJTD010000134.1:0-1800 GCA_036309745.1 Acutalibacteraceae bacterium
ACATCACGACCAATTCAACAGCCTGCAATGCAACAGCCGAACGGGCTCGAAGATTCAAAGAACAGACTTCAGACACTTGTAAAGACTTTTGAAAAGCCGTTGGAAGGCAAGCCATTGGAACTTGCGAATGAAACGCTTCTTTCTGCGACAACAGTTGAGCAGGTTGAAGCCATGAACAAGAGAGTTTGTGATTATCTCGGAAAAATGGGGATTAAGGTGAACTAAATGGCAAAGAAGAAAATCGCTGAAGAAAAAGAAACTGCAACGGAGATTGTGCCGTTGAACCCTCTCGAATTGAGGGTGACTAAAAATGTCGTGGGAGTCCTTGAGACAAACATCGAACAACTTGAAGCCTATGTCACAGCAAAACTTGAGGAATACAAACCTGAAAGTTATTTCGGGGATGCTGACATGGCTCGAAAAGACAGGGCGGAACTTAACAATTCAAAAAAAGTTTTGTCACAGGCTCGAATACAGTTGATGCGTGAACTGATGAAGCCTTACTCGGATTTTGAAACACGATGCAAAAATCTTGAGAAGATGATTGACACAGCAAGCGGGAAACTTGACGATATTGTCAAGACAAAATAAGAAGCGGAAAAGACCGCTAAAAAAATCCGCATAACGGAGATTTGGAACTCACGCAACTTAACGATAGTTTCGCTTGAAAAAATCTTCAATCCCCGATGGCTGAATAAGTCATACAAGGAAAGCGACATAGCGTCAGAGATTGACGAAGCGATTGAAAAAATCCTTGCTAACTTAAAGCAGATAGAACGCTTTTCCGATGATGCAGAAACGCTGAAAGCGCACTACCTGTTATCCCTTGATATTGAGGAGACTTTCCAGTATGGCGATGAACTCCAGCAGGCAAGGGAACGGGCTGAAAAAGAAAAAGCAGAGCGTGCAGAGCGTGAACACAACAAGGCGATTGAAGCACAGAAAGCGGACTTGCGGGAAGATTGCATTAGTAACACAAGCCTTGCCTGCGAAGCACTGGATATGGATGACGAACCGCTAACCCGTGATTATGTTATCAAGGTATCTGCCAGTGACTCACAGATACACGACATCAAGAATGTACTTACGCAGATGGGAATTGTGTATAATGTGGAGGTACTTATATTTTGATTTCAATTAAGAATTTTGCACTGAACTATGGGATAAATCCTAAGGCACTTGATAATAGGGTGCGGAAAGCAAAATTGCAATCTGTAGGTATGGGGCTAACTGCTGACGGTAAAAAAACAAGGCTTTTCCCTATCGCAGAATTGCAAAAACTGGCAGAAGTGAAATATGTGCAACACAAGAACTATTACAGGGTGTCTGTGTATGATGAATATAACAGATGTTATTGGGTCAAGGGTGCAGGGCTGACAAAGAAAAACGCAGAGCAACTATTGCGTGATTATCTGTGTCATGGTGTTATGGCTAAGATGTTCTCTTGTGGAGTGGTAAAAAATGGAAATTAAAATGAGCAAGTCATTACAGAGGGTTTTTGATTTTATGCTTGAAGAAGGTGGAATCACAAGCCTAGATTCTTTTGTGGAACTTGGAGAAACTAGGCTTTCAGCCAGAATCTTTGAGTTGAAGAAAAAGGGAGTCAACATTTCTTCTAAAAACATATCTGTTAAAAATCGGTATGGAGAAAAAAGAAATGTTAAAAAATATTTCATTGGATAGGAGAAAAAAAATGAAAATTAAAATTAAACCTATTGAAGGCGGTAAACTTCCAGTGTACAAGACAGAAGGTGCTGTTTGTGCTGACTGTTACGCAAGGTTGTGTGCATCGTTTATCTC
>JAXJTD010000135.1:0-2765 GCA_036309745.1 Acutalibacteraceae bacterium
GTTTATGGCAATGTCATCCGGAAAGGTCAATTCTACCGAGCTTATCGCAGGGTTGATCAATCAATGTGATAATATTGTCGACGGTATTCGATATGCGAGGGAGGTCATTGACGGCTCTTGCACGATTCTTTTAATGAAGCAGAACTCTCTTATTGTTGCGCGAGATAAGGTTGGCAGACTTCCTGTCGAAATCGGCAAAAAGGACACGGGTTATTGTGCGTGTATTGAATCCTTTGCATTTCAAAAGCTTGGATACGAAATGCATTACAATCTCGGTCCCGGAGAAATCGTAAAAATCACTTCTGACGGAATTGAACAGCTATCAAAGCCCGGAGATAAAATGAAGGTGTGCGCGTTCATGTGGACGTACTATGGCTACCCCAATTCAAATTATGAGGGTGTTAATGTTGAGGTTATGCGTTGTCAAAACGGAGAGATAATGGCGCGTAACGAAGCGGCAGCCGGTGGGATTCCTGTCGTAGACTATGTTGCCGGCGTTCCCGATTCGGGAGTTCCGCACGCTATCGGATATGCCAATATGTCAAACAAGCCCTTTGCTCGTCCGTTTATCAAATACACACCTACGTGGGCTCGTTCGTTTACACCCTCCAATCAGGAAATGCGAAATCTGATCGCAGAAATGAAGCAGATTCCCGTTCCTGAGCGAATAAACGGAAAGAAATTGCTTTTGGTCGATGATTCCATCGTTCGCGGAACACAGTTGCGTGAGACGGTTGATTTTCTGTATCAGTCAGGCGCAAAAGAGGTGCATATGCGTTCGGCTTGCCCTCCAATCATGTTTTCGTGCAAATATCTGAACTTCTCACGTAGCAACTCGGAAATGGAATTGATTGCCCGAAGAATCATACAAGAGAAAGAGGGAGAGGAAGGAAAAAAGCATATCGCAGAATATGCGGATGCGAAAACAGAACGCGGAAAGTGTCTGCTTCGAACTATTTGTGAAGAAATGGGATTTGACTCTCTTGGCTATCAGAGCTTAGATGGAATTCTTGAGGCAATCGGTCTTGATCGCGATAAAATTTGTACCTATTGCTGGACAGGTGAGGAATAATGTGAAAGGAAAAAAGTATGATTCGAATTGGAATTTATGGATACGGAAATCTTGCCAAGGGCGTAGAGCTTGCCGTAAATGCGGCAAGTGATATGGAACTTGTAGCTATATTTACACGACGGGAACCTTCGATAATTAAAACAAATTCTGTTGGTGTTCCGATTGTCAGAGCCGATAGCGTTTTGGAATGGACTGACAGAATTGACGTGATGATCATTTGCGGCGGAAGCGCAACGGATCTTCCCAGTCAAACCCCGGAATTGGCAAAATACTTCAATGTTGTTGATAGCTTTGACAACCACGCAAGGATTCCCGAGCACTTTGAAAATGTAAACCGAGTAGCGAGCAGCTCGAAAAAGGTTGCAGTTATATCTGTTGGGTGGGATCCCGGTATGTTTTCAATTAACAGAATATATTCCTCTGCAATTCTCCCAAGCGGAAAGGATTATACGTTTTGGGGAAAAGGCGTGAGTCAAGGGCATTCTGACGCTATTCGAAGAATCCCGGGGGTTCTTGATGCCAAGCAGTATACGATTCCCGTTCATGCAGCGTTGGAATCGGTACGAAACGGCGAATCACCTGATCTATCTACAAGAGAAAAGCATATAAGAGAGTGCTTTGTTGTGGCTGAGGAGGGTGCTGATTTAGCACGAATTGAAAACGATATCGTAACGATGCCGAATTACTTCGCGGATTACGATACTACGGTTCACTTTATTACGAGTGAAGAAATGAAAACCGACCATAGCGGTATCCCGCATGGTGGATTTGTTATTCGAAGTGGAAAAACGGGTATCAACGGAGAGAATCAGCACATCATCGAGTACAGCTTAAAATTAGATTCAAATCCGGAGTTTACAGCCTCCGTGCTTACGGCATTTGCGAGAGCAGCCTATAGACTCTATGAAAAAGGTGAAAGCGGTTGTATGACTGCTTTTGACATCGCTCCCAAGCTTTTGAGCGAGAAAAGTCCGAAGGAATTGATTGAAACAATGCTGTAAAGCAAAGTATTTTTTATGAGTCAAAAGCCCATAATTGCGGAGATATAAGATGAAAAGTGAGTCAACAGAAGATCTTGAATGGGCGAAGATGTCACCCGAAGAAAAGAAAAAACAATTATTTTTAAGGCAGAAGCATACGTTAGATCTCTTCTTGGAACGCCACGCCATAGATCAAAGGCAATATGACAAAGGTATTGCTGAAATGAAAGAAAAAATGGGAATTGACCCTGAGAGTTGAGTCAGCATATGTTAAGAGGCATTGACGAGGATTTGAAAACCCACGATATGCTCGGTTGGGTTGCCGAGATGAACAACATCAAGGCAAGCGCAGAAGAAATCGTATTGCGGGAGGTGGTTTACGTATGAACGTGATAAAAGAGCTATGGCACGGAAACATCATTCCGCAAGAGGACAGCAGAAACAACTCGAAAGAGATGAAGGGACTCCTCGGATATATAGCAAGGCATCACGAGGATTTGGCAAAGACCTTTACCGACGAGCAGAAAGAAATCTTCGAAAAGTTCCACGATTGCTGGGACGAGTACGTAAGCCTTGCCGAAGCAGCCATCTTCGAATATGCTTTCCGCCTTGGAGCGAAACTCACGATGGAGATTCACAAAGACGAGGAATAAATGCAAAGCCTGTAACCGTGAAGCAGTTACAGGCTTTCTCTTGTAACATCAATTTGTAAA
>JAXJTD010000136.1:0-19089 GCA_036309745.1 Acutalibacteraceae bacterium
CCACAAGGTGTTCAAATCATTCTTAGAGCATCAATCGCTCATGATGTCATCTGACATCTCTTTTTTCTCGTTTATTCGAGAATTACTGCTGTACTTGAAGTACATACTCAAATTAATCTTCAAGGGTTATTTTAATCAATCGTTGTTTAATTTTCAAGGTGCATCGCATTCCGCTCTCTTGCGGAGTGCTCGACTATATTACCAAATCATTTCACTTTTGTCAACACCTTTTTTCAATATTTTTTATCCCTCTTATCAACTTTGCCGTGTGTTTCGAGTTGCTGAAAATTCTGAATCCGTTGATATATATGGGTTTCACAGCTTTCTTGTTTGTTTTTTTCTGCTTGAAATCCTATTTTTTTCTTTTTAATAAACCACATTTTTTATTCTCAATATACATTATATATAAAGCGGACTGCAAAATAAATTTGCAATCCGCTTTATTTTTTATGAAGCCTGTGTAGTGGTCTCAGCTTTGAGTTTATCTATTTTTCTTTGGATGAATACATCCGCACCGTCGCAGGCATCTTTCACTGCCTGAGCATCTCTCTTATCTCTGTAATCGGAAGTTTTCAATGTTTCGTAGTAATCTTTAAGTTCAAGCTCGCTTCTTTTAACGCCTGCGTAGTATTTCCAATCGAAATCATTCTCATTGTTGCCTACATAGTAAACAGCGACACAGCCTACTTCGGTATCGATTATTTCATGGTCTCCGGGTCTTCTTACATTGTCAAAAATCCAATCACTTATCTTGTAATAGTATTCCTCAACTCTGACAGTGACTTCTCCCACACCGTTCATAGCCAGACTCATATCGATGAAACCTTGCTTTGTACCGTCGTTTTCCTTCCACTCGTCGTACTTTTCAGATATACTATTATATATATTTTTTCTTTTTTCCTCACTTGCAGTTTCCGGATATCCCTGCTGGCAGGTTATAATATTACGGCTGGTAGCAAGATGCGGAGGCTGTTCAATGTAACAAAGATAATTGAAAAGTGCACCTTGAACAACAGCGATATCCCCCGCCTTTCGTGTGTCGTTGAATATCCATTCCCCCACTTCTGTGCCGTAAACACTTGAAATTCTTTCCCTTGTGACATATACACATTTTGTCATGCTTTCTGCATCATAGCCTTCAACAGGATGATTTTTGGATGCATAATCCAGGAATTCCTGCTCGTTGCTTACAGCCGAAACCTCTGCCTCATTGTATATACCTTCAATGGGATATACTCTTCCCAGAAAAACCGTATAATCATGCCTGTCGTATTCAATTACTTCGTTAAGCTGTTTTTCGGTATAGCTTTCACTTATTTCAGCTAATTTCTCGGTCTCATATGCACTGGCGTAGTACATCATAATATCCCTTGCGCAGTACATCGCAGCCGTCATACCTTCGCCGTAGAATTCTGCAAGAGATTCATCCGCCGTCATACCTTTTTCCTTCGCAGAATTTTCAATCATTTCCATATTCTGAATGATTTCAGCAATGGTGATAACATTAAGCTTCGTACCTTCCTTGACTGCAAGGTCAAAAATCATATAAACTTCCTTCATCTTGGTAACTGCATCTTCGATGAATGTTTCTTCCCAGGTTTCGTTGTTATTTATGGATTTCTGTTCTGAAGGAAGAATATCAAGGTTAAAGCCCGTTCTGTTGGCGCCCGTCTGCTCAATGGAATATTGAGTAGACTGCACCTTATATGAATATTCATCATAGTAGTACATAACAAATTCGGGAACCGAAATTTTTCTGTCACCGATTTCAAGGACAACGCCCTGATTTTTGCAGGCCGCAGCACTGTCTGCCTCTGCTTTGTTGAGAATTTCAACAAATTCAACCGGCAGGCTTGTTTCTTTATATTTTGCATAGGTATACTGTCCGCCGTCGTTTGCGAGAGTTTCAATCTCTGTACCCGAGGGGTTTGTACCATTTTCTTTTTTGACAAGAACAACAGCGACGATTATTGCCGCCGCAAGCAGCAATGCAACTGCGGCAATAATTATCCCTTTAAAAGATTTTTTCTCATTTGCCACGGGTTTTCTGGTCTGTTTTTTATTGCTCATCGAAATACTCCTTAGTTCTGTTTTCTGACAACCTTATACTCATCGTAGGGGTTAAAATACGGGCATTCAAATTCTCCGCCCTGCATAAAACGGTAAAGCTCATCCTCATCAAGATTCACAAGGCATTCGTAGCACTCATATTCTTCATTGTAATCAAAATGAGCACAGTTTTCACATATTCCGCCTGACATACCTTCACCTCTCAGTAGATGGGAATAATGATTTCATATTCCGTTTTTCTTATTCCGTCGCTTCCCAATTCACGCAGACGGGGACCGAAAAACATCCCGGGTGCTCTGCCTGACGGATAAAGATCCATAAGGGGAGTGAGCACAAACGCTCTTTCAAGGGCACGGGGATGAGGTACTGTAAGCTCATAACTTTCCGACTTGAAGCCCTCATAAAGAATAAGGTCAAGGTCTATTATACGGGGCTCATTCTTTTTTGTTCTGATTCTGCCCATTGCCGCTTCGATACCCAGACACTCGCCCAGAAGCACCGCAGGTGAAACGCTTGTATCAATAAGTATTTCCGCATTAAGGAATTTCGCATCGCTTTCACAGTCGACAGGCTCTGTTTCATAAACCGATGAAGCCTTTATAATTTTTACACCCGAAAGCTTAGCAATGGCTCTGATTGCCTGATTTATGTTTTCAATTCTGTTGCCCACATTAGTTCCCAGGGCAATAACTGCCTCACTCATACGCTACCCCTCTCTCTGAAAATTTCAACGGCTACATATTCAAAATCTGCCTTGATGGGAGCCTCGGGCTTTTTGAGCAGAATACGGAGTTTCTGAATTTTATCAAAGCTTTCAAAAAGTCCGTCTGCAATTCTCTGCGCCGCCCGTTCAAGCAAGTCATCTTTTTGGCAGGTAAATATCTTTGCCGTTTCTTTTATGATTTTTGCATAACTCACCGTATCATCAACATTATCCGTAATACAGGGCACCGAAATATCCACATATGCATCAATATCCAGCACAAAATTCTGCCCATCCTCTTTTTCTTCGGGATTCACACCGTGATACGCAAATATTTTTAAATTCCTGACTAAAATTTTATCCATTGGCTTTACCTCTGTAAATCGCATCCGCAACTCTTGCACCCTGCACGGCGGCAAAGACATTGTGAACACGTATTATATCCGCACCGCCTGCAATGGCAGCTGTATGCGCTGCAACAGTACCCCAATCTCTTTCCGCGCTGTTTTCTTCGCCGCTTGCAGTACCGATGAATCTTTTTCTTGACCCTGCTGCAAGAAGTGCCACACCTTTGAATTTAAGCCACTGCATTTCACGCAGAAACTCAATATTATCTTCATATTTTTTCCCGAAACCAAAACCCGGGTCAAGACAAATACGGGATTTGTCAAGTCCGCTCTGTGCCGCAAGAGTCAACGAATCAAGAAAAAACTGCCTGATATCGTTAACCACACCGTGAGGATATTCAGATGTCTGTGCCGAACCGCAGGGATTATGCGTAACCGAATATGCGGCACCGTATTTTTTGCAGAGAGATGCTATTTCGGGATTGAACACTCCGCTTACATCGTTGATTATCGAAGCGCCCGCTTCAAGTGCTGTTTTGGCACACAGAGGGTAAAATGTATCTGCCGAAACCGCAACATCAAGCCTTCTGCACAAAGCTTCAAGCACAGGTGCAATTCTTTCTTTTTCTTCCTCGGCGGTAAGAATAACCGCACCCGGTCCTGTTGAATTGGCACCCACATCTATGATATCCGCCCCCTGCTCCTGCATAAGCAAGGCGTGTTCAAGCGCCTTTTGGGGCGTGTTGTAAAGTCCGCCGTCGGAAAAGGAATCGGGTGTATAGTTGAGAATTCCCATAACATAGGTGCGCTTACCCAGAGGGAATTCAAAATCACGGGCTCTGAACATATCATACACCTCCCGTAAGAAGTGAAATTGCCTCCGCTCTTGTTTTTGCGTTACTTCTCATTGTGCCTCTGAGTGCAGATGTTCTTGTTTTCGCACCCGAAGCTCTTGCGCCTCTCATGGTCATACAAAGATGCTCTGCCTCAATAACAACCGCAACACCCTGGGGGTTGAGATTTTCATCAAGAAAATCTGCAATCTGTGCCGTAAGTCTTTCCTGAAGCTGGGGTCTTTTTGCAAAAGACTCCACAATTCTCGCAAGCTTTGAAAGACCGATAACTTTGCCCTCCGAGGGAATATATGCAATATGCGCCTTACCCATAAAAGGAATGAGGTGATGTTCACACATGGAATAAAGAGGAATATCACGGACAACAACCATTTCCTCGTTACCGCTTTCGTTGAAAAGTTTCAGATGCCGTGTAGGGTCATCTGCAAGACCCGAGAAAATTTCCTCATACATTCTGGCAACTCTTGACGGAGTTTCAACAAGACCTTCTCTGTCGGGGTCTTCACCGATGGCAATAAGAATTTCTCTTACCGCCGCTTCGATTCTCTGTTTATCCATAATTACAATTTTCCTTTCAGTTCTTCTCGGGCATAACCGACAAAGTGAGCAGTGACGGGTCGTTATAGTAGCTCAGTGATTTCACCGATATATCCGCATCTGTCAGCTTTGCCGTTTCGGACAGCACATTATAAATCCTGCCATTCTTTATAAGTTCGTTGATTGCAGTGTTATATGCTTTTTTTGAGCCGAAGCGCACTTCAACAAAGGTGCCGCCGGAATCAAGCTCCGATGCAATTACCGAAGCCAACTTTTTTTCATCACTGCGGCTGTATGTTTCAAAGTGTCTGCCTGTTTTCATATAATAATTTTCCGCCGTTGCGGTACACTTGAAATCGTAAGAAAAATCCGAGTGCGTAGCGGCAATGGTTTCGTCGTCTATATTGAAATAGGAATAGATTTTGACAGGCTTTCCGTCATCGCTTACGGGGTCATCCCAGGTGCAGTCAAGATAATAATACTCGCCGTCAAGCTTCACCGCGTTCCACATATGGGCACCCTCTGTGCCGTCGGCAGCAGTGGAAACTCCGCTTAGTACCGTGCTTTCAATCCCTGCCTTATCAAGCAGAAGCTTTGCAGCTCTGGAATATCCTTCGCAGGCCGCCGCCTTATCAACAAGAGCACCGTATGCCGATGAACAAAGGTAATCTCCCCGGGTCATACGGTATTCACAGTTATCAACAATATAATCGTGGATTTCAAGCTCTGTCTGCCATTTATTCTGAGGATTTGTCAGCGACGAAATTACCTTATCACAAACACCGTCAAGCTCTGCTTTAAGCTTCTCGTATTCATCTTTTTCTATGCAGTATTCTATTGAACAATTTGTACCGAAAACACTCGTTATCAGCGTACAGCTTCTGCCCACAAAAAACAAATCGGGATTATCGCTGAGCAATGCAGAAAAAACATCGTCAAGCTGCATTGTGTTGATTCTCGGCACATCAATGCTGTCAGGCATTGAATAAATCTCCGAAAGAATTGCGTTGTATGCCCGCTTTTCCGCATCGTCAAGACGGGTGTAATAAAACTTATACGGACTGCCTTCATCTTTCAGTTCAACGGGCGGTTTGCTTTCTTCAAGTCTGAAAATAAGCGCACTGCCCATATCTTCGATATAGTCACTAAAAAACACAAATGCAACAGTCAGGCAAAGCACAACTGCCAGAAGAGAAAGTAATTTTTTCATAAACACAATCCTCAGTCAGCATCATCGGGAGTTTCAAGGGTACGCTTTGAGGCAAAGCCGTTTTCCGTAATCACCTTTATCCCTTTTTCCGACGATGAAAAATCAACTATCGTAAGGTCTGTTTCCAAAGTGTTTGAAATTCTTGAGAAAATGGTTGCACAACGGTTGGTATTTGAAGGTCTGAACACACCGTCAAGTATCTCACCCAGTGCGGATGCCATAAGCTTTCTGCCACGCTCACCCTGAGTGCAGAGATAACGCATATATCTGAAAAGCGAATCGCCTTTAAGATTCTGCTTACCCTTCACAAGTATAACCGATAAGTCGCCGCTTTTATATTCTGTCTGCTCAGGCACGGTAACATCAAATCCGCCGAAATAATTGACCATTGATTTGAAGCTTTCGTCATCGGAACCGATATATCCGTCAATCTCAATATCATAGAGCTTTTCTATACCCGACACGATTTCTTTAAGACCTGAGGTCTGATTCGCCTTGCGTATGCTGATGCTTTCGCCGCCCGCTTCAATTCTTGTATCAAGGTCAAGGGTGCAAATTGATACGGTTCTTTTGGGAAGTCTGAAATTGACTGTCCATGCAAAACGGAATTCCCCGGTTGAACTGTCCTCGCACCAGAAAAGATAGGTTTTATCAGCCTCAATATCTGTCTGTATACTCTGAGTTTCTTCAATTATTGTTTCAGTTTCCGCATCGCCGCCCAACGCACTTTTCAGATCAAAATCGTGTTTGTTGAGTATAAACAGCACGGAAACCGCAAGTATCAGCACAACGCATCCCACAAGAACAGCGGCAAACCTTTTTGTTTCCGCATCATTACTCTGACGGACCGTTCTGAATTTTACATTTCTCGGTTTTTTAGCCATAATTTCTCACCAATATTGCCGCAGTTTCTTTTTCAAGATAAAGTTCTCTGCCCCTGACGGTTTCTCCTGTCAGGGAAGCATAGCCCTCCTCGGGCAAAACATAAACTATTGAATGGTTGTTGCGGTTTGCAACCGTCATTATCGCTTCACTGCCGTTTCTTCTCTCATAAGCAACACAGCCCAGCGCATCGGAAACGGGAACAAACTCTCCGTCTTTGAATACACTGTGTTCTTTACGAAGCCTGCCGAGGAAACGGTAATGTTCAATAAGCTCCTCATCCTCTTTACCCCAGGGATAACACCCTCTGTTGAAGGGGTCTTCTCCGCCGTCTGTTCCTGCTTCATCACCGTAGTAAACACAAGGTACACCAGGCAAGGTGAACTGCATTACAGAAATAAATTTAAGCAAAGTCTTTCCCCATTCTTTGCAGTCCGAATCAAGACCGCCCTTGTACCTTTGAAGATGACTGCTTTCGTAGTTACCGAGGGTTGCAAGTCTGTTGAGCACACGGCAGGTATCGTGGGTGCCGATATGGTTCATAAGACAATCCACCGCAGGCTTGGGATAATTTTCGCATATTTCAGAAATACGGTTATTGAAACCTTCCGCAATGCCGCTGATTGCAAAGCCGATAAGTGCATCTGCAAAAGGGTAATTCATAACCGAATCAAGCTGTGCACCTTGCAGATAACGGCGGCGCTGACTGTAACTGATTTTGTTTGACGCATCCTCCCACACCTCACCGAGAATGTAGGCATCCTGCTTTTCATCCTTTACCGCACTGCGCAGGGCATCAAGAAATTTATCGGGAAGCTCATCCGCAACATCAAGACGCCAGCCCGAGGCACCTGCCCTGAGCCATTTGCGGAGAATACCGTTTTCACCTGCAATGTACTCAATGTAGCTGTCATTTTCTTCATCGATTTCAGGAAGAATATCAACACCCCACCAGCAGGCATATTTATCGGGAAATTCTTCGAATTTATACCAATCAGCATAGGGTGATTCCTTGCTGTTATAAGCTCCGCCTTCGCCGTATCTTTTTTCTTTGTTGAAATAAACACTGTCCGAACCCGTATGGCTGAAAACACCGTCGAGAACGATTTTTATATTTCTCTTTTCCGCTTCCCGGCAAAGATTTTCAAAATCCTTTTCAGTACCCAATACGGGGTCGATTTTCTCATAATCTGCCGTATCATAACGGTGATTTGACTGCGCCTCAAAAATCGGATTAAGGTACACACAGCCAACACCCAGCGATTCAAGGTAATCAAGTTTCTGCTCAATCCCTTTCAGATCGCCTCCGAAGAAATCGTATTTTGTGATTTTTCCGTCACCGTCAGGCTGCCACATAGGGTCACCACCCCAATCGGAGCGCATAACCCTGTCGGTGGAAATTTCACATTTCTTCTCTCCCGAATCACGGAAACGGTCGGGAAAAATCTGATATATAACCGAACCTTTTATCCAGTCGGGAGTTGTGAAATCTTTTGAATAAACCGTAAGCTGAAAGCTTTTTCCGTCAGGAGAAATTCTGCCCGTTGAGCCGTCAAATCTTGTTATCACATTGCCACCGTTTTTTTGCGCAATGGCAAAATGGTACCAATAAAGCCCCTGCTTTTCGGGTGTGAAGCTTACACTCCACCATTCTTCATCCCTGCCCTCCATACGCTCCCAGACCATAGGGTAAACATCGGGCTTCCCTTCATCAGGGTTGATAACAAGGCTTGCACCGGTACAGCATATACTTCTGGGCAGAACTATTCTGAAAGTTACCTTTTCGCCCTCACAGACTGCGCCGAAAGGACTTTTGTGGTAACCGAGTCTTGAATTATAGGGTATAAAATCCATCGTTTACTTCCTTACATTGGAATGTAGGGCAATTCTGTGATTCCGATAAGAACATCGGTCACAAAATAGCCCGTGCCCATAAGGGCAAGCAGACCTGCCGTGATAAGCACGCCCGACACAATTTTTTTGCTCCTCACTCTCTCCTCGTAACTGGGTCCTTCACCGAAACGGTCCGAAAAATCCGTTATGCTCTTGCGCTGAGAGGGTTTGAGCGTTTTTTCTATTTTTCCTATTTTAGGCATAATTCCGCACCTTAACCGAAAATATTTGTATCCGAAAAACCTGCAAATGCAAGCGAAATCATCGCTACATAGAACAGCATTGCGGGAGTACCTTTGAACACCTCGGGAATATCCTCATTCTCTTTCAGAAGCTGTGAACCTTTGTTAATCAGAAGTGCCGCTAGCACAAAAGCCGCACCTGCACCGATACCAGAACCGATACTGCCTGCAAGAGAATAAGCGGCGTGATTGTTGATATGGGGAACCGCAAAAACAAGGGTATTCAGTGCCGCAATACCAAGAGTGCTCAGAAATTTATCCGATGCACCGAATATGAATTTTGCAATTACCGCAACAAGTGCAAAAACCGACGCAAGAACTCCGCCGTAAATAAGTCCTCGCACAGCAAAGCTTATGCCCGACACAGCAGGAATCATATCAATAAGTCCGCACAGGGTACCCGTCACAACTGAAAAGCCGGAAATCATAACAGCTATCCTGCCGAAGGTGCCCGGTTTTGCAGAAACTCTTATTGCTTCGCTTATTCCAAGCCCTGAACTGAGCACAAGATTCTGAACAAACACGGTGTAAAATGCAACTATGAAAAGTTCTGTCAGAGCTTTCATTCTTCATCCCCCTTTTCTCCAAAGTCAAGACCAAGGGATTTGAAAAATTCCTCTATTTCTTCTTCCGTGCGGATTTTTATATCCTCCACGGATTCCACCTGTACGGGATCGGGAATTTTTTCTTCGACAGCCTGAGAAACTTCTTCGGGCTGTTGTGCAGGAACATCCTCTTTTTCAGGTTTTTCATCCGCGGGCTTTGCCGCAACGGAAGAGTGCGTCACGGAATATTCGGGGTATTTTTTGCTGATGAAGGTTTTTAATGCCGCAGACATAAATCCGAGAAGTATAAGGCAACCGAAAGGCAGTGTCATCCCCCTGAATGCAACAGGAAGATTCAACTCTATTCCGCCGAGTGACGATAAACCGATAATTTCTCTGAGAGCACCTGCAACTATGAAAACAACCGATGCACCGATACCTGCCGCCACAGAACTGAAAAAGGCGGTTTTTACATCGTTTTTCACCGCAAACTGCTCACAGTGAACCGCAACAACAGAGTTTATTGCTATAAGAGGAATGAAAATTTTCATACTCATTGAAAGTGCTGCAAGAGTCTGTGTTTCAACATACCACAATGCAGGGCAGATAAGCACCAGACCGATTACGAAGTAAAGAGGTACTCTTACCCAGCGGGGCAGTTTTTTCAGCAATGCACTTGCAATTACACTGACCGCAATCAGTTCGGCAAGAGCAACCGCCGAAAGCATTACCGCACTTTTAAGATTTGTTGATGCCGCAACCACGGGGCAAAGACCTGCAAGCTGAATGAGTACAGGGTTGAATATAACTGCGTTTTTCAGAAATATATCTTTGAACGAAGGAGATTTGTTCATTATGCCGCCTCCTTCTTAACGAATCTGCTTTTGACCTTACCCGCAGCAGAGTTTATGACGGGAGTAAATCCGTTGGCAAGCAGCACCGCAAAAAATACGGTTTCTTCGTAGGTTCCCATAGTACGCATCAGCATACAGAATATGCCGCATATTCCTCCGCATAAAAGCTTTGCAACCGCACCGTCAGGCAGTGAAGCGTAGTCCGTCAGAAAGAATACTGCCGCAAAAAGAAGCGACCCTGACGAAAGTTCAAGAAATACACTTGTAAAAGCAGAAGCGTTCACTCTGGGGAATATTGCCGCATACGCCGCGCATACAACAACAAAACCGACAACGGCAAGAAGTGATTTTTTTCGTTTCATCAAAAGAACTGCACAACATGCAATCATAAGTAATGCACAGCCTGCACCCATAGGACCTGCTGCGTTGCCGCTGAGAATATCAAGGATATTTATTGCATCAAGATGAACGGATTTCCCCTGAGAAAGAATGTAACCCAGGGAATGCTCGCCCATAAGCTTTTCGGCAGAGTTATATGAGTAATCAAAAATTTGTTCCTTGAAGCATACCGATACAAAGGCAAGACCTGCCGCACCAGGCACAAACGGCGACCTGAGAGAACCGCCGAAAGGAATTTTTACTATGCCCACCGCAAAAAACGAAGCCGCAGCAGGCACATAAAGAGGCACACCCGCCGGCATCACAAGAGCCATTGCCGCACCCGTAAAAATATTGCTCAGATCCCTGAGCAGAAAGGGTCTGCCCAGAAGGAGGCAGAAAATAATATCCGTTACAACCGCACCTGCTACACCGACAGCAACAACCGCAAGGGCTCTCGCACCGTACTGATACACTGCAAATATAAGCGGTGCAATAAGCATAACAAGATAATCGCCGTAAAGACCCGACAGCTTCACTGCCGTCTGCTTTTTATGTTTATCCGACAAGGTTTTTCACCTCTGAACTTCCATTATTTATACATTGCATACCTGCCGTGAAAGGCATAATATATTATTACACCACATCCGAGGAGGCTTATTATGAAAATCAACTCATCTGCCGATAACAGAATCACCGTTGATCTTACAAAACAGGATATGGCGGAACTTGACATTACATACGAAGAAATGGATTATTCCACAATAGAAACAAGGCGTGTCATATGGACTTTGCTTGATGAAGCAAGCAAAGCACTGGGCAGAGAGCTTGACCCTTCACGCAGAATGATAATCGAAGCCATACCCAAAAGTGAGGGAGGCTGTGTGCTCAACTTCACATTGCTCGATACCGCCAAACGCATAAATCCCCAGAAACAGTTTCTCAAAAAACAAAGCGGTTGTATACTATGCGAATTTGACAATCTCGATATTCTTTACCGTGCCGCTGAAAACTGCATCTTTTCAGGCGAAAGCAGTCTTTACGAATCAGGCGGAAAATACCGTCTGTTCCTGAAAAGCACCGATGATATCAGGAATATTTCCCGCCGTTTTTCCGAATTCGGTACCGTTACGGAATGCGACGGGCTTACCTGCGAATACACCAAAGAGCACTGGAATCTGCTTGCACACAAGAACGCCGTCAGCTTACTGCTTAACAGATGAACTCAGTTGTATGCTTTTTCCGCAAGGGTACGCAAATCCGCAATAGCCTTTGTACCGTCTGCTGCACCGAAAACCGCACTGCCTGCAACAAGCACGTTTGCGCCTGCGGCGGCGGCTGTTTCAACTGTTTTTTCGTTGATTCCGCCGTCAACCTGAATATCAACCGAAAGACCTCTGCGCTGTATCTCAGCACGCAGGGTCTTTACTTTTTCCATGGTTTCTGGCATAAATGACTGACCGCCGAAGCCCGGCTCAACAGTCATTACAAGCACCATTTCAAGGCTGTCGAGGTAATCAAAAACATCCTCGGCAGGAGTTTTCGGTTTGATGCTTATACCTGCCTTGCATCCGCAGTCTATGATTTTCTTCACGGTTTCATCGGCAGGCGAAGAACTTTCGATATGAAAAGTTATCAGGTCTGCACCTGCATCGGCAAAATCCTCAATATATTTCAAAGGCTCATCTATCATAAGATGAACATCAAAAATCAGGTTTGTTTTGTTTCTTATGCTCTTGATTACGGGCGCACCGAAGGTAATATTAGGCACAAATCTGCCGTCCATAACATCAAGATGAAGGTAATCTGCACCGCACTTTTCCATTCTTGCCGCTTCCGCGCCGAGAGCCGAAAAATCGCTTGCAAGCACCGACGGAGAAATCTTGATCATCTGACACTCCTCCTTATAATAATTCAGTTTATTATAGCAGTTTTATTACACAAGGTCAATAAGATATAATATAAGTTCACATAAAATTAAAAAGGGTACCGAAGTACCCTCTCACACAAATCTTGTAATTTCAACTATAATTCTGCCTTTTTTCGACACGGCAGAACATTCGTTGACTATTATTCTGCCCTTACGGCGAAAAACAATTTTATCCCCTGCACCTATCTTTTTATCAGGCTTCACGCACTCAACATCGTTCACAAAAACCGTGCCGCTCTCAACTGCATTTGCCGCATCGGTACGGGATACCCTGAATGCGTTTTTCACAACATTGTCAAGCCGCATTGAGGATACTGTGAAGCTATCCGCAACACCTGAGGACTTTGCACTGTCGGAAGCCTGATTTGCAGGTATGATTTTCGCCTTTAAAGTGCCTCTTCCCGCCTTGTCCATATTATCAATGACAAAGGGGGCTATCTTCGAAACAACAGCCATTTTACAGCCGCTTTTTTCAACATTTATGTCGCCCGTCAATTCACGGCGGATCCCAAGCCCCATAAGGGCTCCCAGGTAATCACGGTGGCTTAAATCAGGTGAAAATCTGTCCTTCTCAACCTCAATCACCGCAAGAGGATTGTCAGACGGATTTTCCTCAAAATACGCGGCAAGTTCATCCGCATTTTCAGCCTCAATATATTCGGGCAGAAATACCGCAACACATCTTTCCGCACCCTCAAAAACACCGTAAAAAACCATTTTAACATCGGGATAATTCAGGCGCATCTGAGCCGCCAGCGACCGTGAATGCATATCAAGAAAATCACTGTTTGTTATCATTGAATTTTCACTGCACTGCCTCGCTTTATCGTCAAGACGGGCAAGCAAAAGTCTGCTGTCATCAGTCATCATTGAGCTCAATCTCTCTCCAACAGCATTCAATCATATCCCTGTATGTGGCAAGTGAGCCCTGCACCATCTGCGGTGTGCCGCCGCCTCTGCCTGCGCAGCAGGAATTAAGCTCCTTTGCAACCTTTCTTACATCATAGGTTCTGCTTGCAACGGCATACTTATAACCGATTTCATCATTACCCGAAAACACTGCGGCAACAAAGGCTTTATCCGCAAGAATATCACAAAGCATTCTGGCATCATCAGCACTTCCGCTATCATCAAAGAAACAGCATTTATCGCCTTCACAATCCTCCGCCACAAGCTCATAATAATTTCTTTTGAGCTGATTATATCTGAATTTCTGCTCCTGCATCTGAGCCTGAACACGCTCAACCGCATCCGCAACCTCCTCGGGCTTTGCTTTGAGAAGATTGGAAATCCGAAGCACATTTTTATTTTTTTCGCAGTAATCCTCAAAGGCTTTTCTGCCGATTTGCAGAGTGATTCTGACACCTTGTTTATAATTCATCATCGAAACCGCTTTTATTATGCCGATTTCACCTGTATAAGCAACGTGTGTACCGCAGCAAGCACACAAATCAACGCCTTCAATACTTGTCAGACGCACCTGACCCTTTATTTCTTTTTTACTTCTGTAATCGTAATCTGCAAGCTCCTCATCGGTGGGATAAAGGGCTTTTACAGGCAGATTTTTATACACTGCCTCATTGGAAAGTCTTTCTGCTTCTTCAAGCTGTTCACGGGTCACAACTCCGTTGAAATCAACGGTTATGCTGTGTTCTCCCATATGGAAGCCCACATTGTCAAAGCCCGTCATTGCGTGAATGAATCCCGAAATTATATGCTCACCCGTATGCTGCTGCATATTGGCAAATCTCTTGTCAAAATCAAGGCTGCATTCAACCCGTCCCGAAACTCCGGATGCGCAGATGTGTATAACATCATCTCCGCTTTCGATTGTATCGATAACCTCAGCTCCGCCGATGAATCCCGTATCTCCGGGCTGACCGCCGCCTTCGGGGAAGAATGCGGTTTTATCCAGAATAACCTCAAAACCTCTTTCCCCTTTTTCGCAGGAAAGAACCTCTGCGGTGAATTCTTTGATATATTGGTCTTTGTAATAAAGCTTTTCTGTCATAAAAATCTCCCTTGATATTAAATAACTGCATTAATGATACCACAAATCAGCCGCAAAATCAAACCGTTATTGACAAAGATTTATTTTCTGCTATACTGTTTATTGAACGAGTTACACTGATACAAATAATGTAACGCACAGAAAGAGAGAAGAAATGAAAAATTACATTGCCCGTTTAAAAGAAAACTGTTCCACGCGGAGATTCATATTCTGGTGGATTATCCGTGCAAGCCTTATTTTTGCGTTTATCAAAGGCTTTTTCCCTGCGGCAGGTGAAACATTTGATATCACTGACCCGTTGCAGGTAGGCGCAAATTTCCTTGCCACATTCGTATGGGAAATATTTATGATGTTCCCTGAAAAAAGCACCTTCCGTTATGTACCTTCATCGGTGCAGACCGTGCTTTCAATCGGAGTATGGTGCGGCTCATTCGGCGGCAAATTCCTCAATCTTTATTATGATTCAAGATGGTGGGATGTTGCACTTCACTTTATGGGCGGTGCGGCATGCGTATTTTTCGGATATGAACTTGCCTGTGCCATTCTCAGATGCAAAAAATCCACTGCACCCATGACACTCATTCTGCTTACATCCGTAGGATTTTCGTTCTTTGCGGCAACCTGCTGGGAAGTGTTTGAATTCACATTTGACCAGGTTGCAGGTATGATGGGCGGTTACCCCGGTGATGCACAGCACTGGTCATTGGAACTTGCTCTGGGCACACCAAAAGAGCAGACTCTCTTTGACCCCATAGTTGATGCCCGCTGGCCCATTATGGACACAATGGCAGATATCGTTATGAACACAATCGGCGCCGCCGTTGCGTATCTTATCATCAAATTCAAGCCCTACCGCCACGCAGATGCAAACACACTCAAAGAAATAAAGAAAGAAACTGTTTCAAAATAACATATCCCCCCGAAAATCCACACGGACTTTCGGGGGTTATTTTATGCTTTATATTCGAATGTCTGCTCTGCTTCAAGAGCTTTAAGGTATCTGCGGCATTCTTCCTTTGCTTTATCAAGGTCAAGGTCAAGATAATTGCCGCATTCCTTTCTCGTGTTACCGAAAACCTCGCCCTCATAAGCTATGATATCCGCAAGGATTTTCTTTGTGATTTCAAGGATTTTTGCATTATCCGCATTACGGACAAGCAGATAAAATCCCGTGCGGCAGCCCATGGGTCCGAAATAAATAACATCATCCTTTATTTCGGAATTTCTTACGAAAGTTGCAAACATATGCTCAACGGTATGGGCGGTTGTGGTATCCATAAAATCACCGCCGTTGGGGATTCTTGTTCTCATATCATAGGTTGTGATATCACCGTCAATGCGTGATACATAGATGCCTTCCGTAAGAAGGTCGTGATCAACTGTGAAGCTTGTTATTCTGTTCATTACAATTTTCCTTTCTTCTTTTATGCAATGCAGTCAGGAACGACCACAGGGGCAGAATATACAGAAATACTGCCGTCAGCACCGATGCATCGGGTGCGCCCGAAGATGTCAGAGGCACTGCTGCCGCAATCGACCAGGGAACAAGGGGCGATATAACAACCGCCGTATTTTCAAGGTTAATTGCCGCTTTTTCTTTGTTTTTCTCCATTCCGTCGCAAAGCTGATGGGTAAGAATAATTGCCAGTGTCTGATTGCAGGAAATAAGCGAGGTAAGGGCAGATGTTACCATTGTTGCACCGAAGGGAGTGATTTTTCTGCCCACAGAAGATATTTTTTCTCTCATTGAATCAAGCAGACCCGTTGCGGCAAAAATACCCGAATATGCGGATGAAATGCAGACTATTGCCGTTGCATTGAGCATTGAAACCAATCCGCCGCCGTTCATCATGTGGCTGAGCGCTTCGGTTTTGGCTTCATAGCCGAGAATCAGAACTTTCAGTGTCTGCAAAACTTCCATATCCTGAACCGCAACACCGATAACCGACGCGGAAACAAGGCTTGCCAGAAGCACAAATTTTGTTTTGACTCTGAAAAGGGAAAGTGCAAGAATCACAACTGCGGGTATTACCGTAAGAGGATGCAGATTGAATTCCTGCGAAAACAGGGCTTTAAGGTCGGGCACCGCACCCGAATCCCCTGCCGATATGCCGAGAGCAAGATAAATTATGCAGGTTACAACGGTTGGTATCGCCGCCGTTCTGAACATATTTTTTATGTTTATGAAAATATCGGTTTTGGTAAGCTCCGAAACAAGAAGTGCACTTGTTGAAACAGGTGAACATCTGTCGCCCCAGAGAGCGCCCGAAAGCATTGCGCCGCCTGCGATAACGGGATTCATTCCCATTGATTTCGCCATTGTCATACAGATAACACCCATTGTTGCCGATGTGCCGAAGGATGTACCCATAAGGAACGAAACAAAAGCGTTGAGAATAAAAGTCATCAGCACAAAAACCTGCGGATTTATAAGCTCCGAGGCAGAGCTGATAATGAATGCTATGGTGCCTGATTCACGCCAAGATGCGGTGAGCAAACCGATAAGCAAAAAATTTATAAGAATGTTTTTTGAGGTTTTGATTCCGTCAAAAATCATTCTGAATATTGATTTGAAAGTATGCTTTTTTATTTTCGCATATGCACTGAAAACCACAAGCCCCACACCCAGTGCATAAAGCACAGGTATGTCAAATATGACACACACAAGCAGTGCAAGGCAAAACAGTGCAAGAGAAACAAATTCCACTCAATCACCCGATTTAAACAAACTGCAAATGATTATATACCATTCCGCAGTTTTTTTCAAGAGTGACATAAAACCGAATAAAAACACAAAAATCAGCCCAATATGTAAAATGTTACTAAAAAGGTGCTGTAAAAATTTTATATATTTTCTCAAATATGTATGGAAATTTGGTAAAGTATCTGTTATAATTTGAAATGGCTCATTCCCACCCACGGGAATTTGCCGTATTAACTATGTTTATTATATTTTACGGAGGTAGATACCAATGGCTTACAAGTACGTTTATTTGTTCTCCGAAGGCGACGCTTCAATGCGTAACACCCTCGGCGGCAAAGGCGCAAACCTTGCAGAAATGACAAAAATCGGTCTCCCCGTTCCTCAGGGCTTCACAATCTCAACTGAAGCTTGCACAAAGTACTATGAGGACGGCAAGAAGATCAACGATGAAATCCAGGCTCAGATCATGGAATACATCGTTAAGATGGAAGAAATCACCGGCAAAAAGTTCGGCAGCATGGAGAATCCTCTCCTTGTTTCAGTTCGTTCAGGTGCTCGTGCATCAATGCCCGGTATGATGGACACAATCCTCAACCTCGGTCTTAATGAAGAAGTTGTAGAAGCTATCTCAGCTAAGAGCGGCAACCCCCGTTGGGCTTGGGACTGCTACAGAAGATTCATTCAGATGTACTCCGACGTTGTTATGGAAGTTGGTAAGAAGTACTTCGAAGAACTCATCGACGAGATGAAGGCTGAGAAGGGCGTTACTCAGGACGTTGACCTTACTGCTGAGGACCTCAAAGTTCTCGCAGGTCAGTTCAAGGCTGAATACAAGAGCAAGATCGGCAAGGATTTCCCCTCAGATCCCAAAGAGCAGCTTATGGGCGCTGTTGAGGCTGTTTTCCGTTCATGGGACAACCCCCGTGCTAACGTTTACCGCCGTGACAACGACATTCCCTACTCATGGGGTACAGCAGTTAACGTTCAGATGATGGCATTCGGTAACATGGGCGACAACTGCGGTACAGGCGTTGCTTTCACACGTGACCCCGCAACAGGCGAAAAGGGTCTTATGGGTGAGTTCCTCACAAACGCACAGGGCGAAGACGTTGTTGCAGGCGTTCGTACTCCCATGCCCATCGCTGAGATGGCTGAGAAGTTCCCCGCAGCTTTCAAGCAGTTCAATGAAGTTTGCGCTATCCTTGAAGACCATTACAGAGATATGCAGGATATGGAGTTCACTGTTGAAGACGGCAAGCTCTATATGCTTCAGACAAGAAACGGTAAGAGAACAGCTAAGGCTGCTCTTAAAATTGCTTGCGACCTCGTTGACGAAGGCATGATCGACAAGAAGCAGGCTGTTGCTATGATCGACCCCAGAAACCTTGACACTCTCCTTCATCCTCAGTTTGATGCAAAGGTTCTCAAGGCTTCAACTCCCGCAGGTAAGGGCCTCGGCGCATCACCCGGTGCTGCTTGCGGTAAGGTTGTATTCACAGCTGAAGATGCTGTTGAATGGAACGAAAGAGGCGAGAAGGTTGTTCTTGTTCGTCTTGAAACATCACCCGAAGATATCACCGGCATGAAGGCTGCTCAGGGTATCCTTACAGTTCGTGGCGGTATGACTTCACACGCAGCTGTTGTTGCTCGTGGTATGGGTACTTGCTGCGTATCAGGTTGCGGCGAAATCAACATGGACGAAGAAAACAAGAAGTTCACTCTTGCAGGTAAGACCTACAACGAAGGTGACTATATTTCAATCGACGGCTCAACAGGTAACATCTACGACGGTGCTATCGCAACTAAGGACGCTGAAATCGCTGGCGAGTTCGGCAGAATTATGGCTTGGGCTGACAAGTTCAGAACACTTAAGGTTAGAACAAACGCAGACACACCGGCTGACGCTAAGAAGGCAAGAGAGCTCGGCGC
>JAXJTD010000137.1:0-72101 GCA_036309745.1 Acutalibacteraceae bacterium
GATAATTAAATATTATCAGCATAAAAATAGCTGCCAAAATAATGGCAGCTATGAGAAAAATCAAATGTTAATATGTATTTTGTTTCTTGGGTGCTTTTTAGAGAGTATTTTCTTTTGGGCAGATAAACTTATATGAGTATAAATCTGAGTTGTTTGTATTGAACTATGTCCAAGAAGTTCTTGAATATATCTAATGTCAACATCTTCTTCTGTAAGCATGGTAGCTACGGTGTGTCTAAACATATGTGGCGTGATGTGGAGTTTAATACCGGTTTTGTTTACATATTTGTTTATTATACAGCGAACAGACTGTTCTTGAAGTCTTCGTCCTCTGTTATTTATAAAGAAATATCCGGTTTCATCTATACTTTTAGAAAAGTTGTTTTTATAAAGTCTTAAAGCTTTTAAAACACTTGGATTAGTTATTTGAATGTATCTCTCTCGATTTCCTTTACCGTTTACTTTGATTAGCTTTTGATTTGTATCAACATCGTGGCTTTTCAACGAACACAGTTCTCCTACTCTAACCCCTGAAGCAAATAGCAATTCAAACACAGCAATATCTCTTAATATATTCTTTTTTTGATAGTCGTTAGTGGTATTTGAATTGAAAGAAGAATATGCGTAGTTTAAAATTTTTGAAAGCACACTTGATGGAAATGTTCTTGGAAGAATTAGAGCTTCTTTCCTTTTGTATTTTATCTTATGAAAAGGGTCATATTCAATTATTTCTTCTGTTTCTAAATAATGAAAAAATGCTTTTAAACTTGCGATTTTCCTTTTGGCAGTTCTTGGTTTATAAGTTTTATAAGCAAAACTAATGAAATCCAATACTACAGGTTTATTGCACCATTCATAATCATTACCGTGCCAACTTCTGAATTGTTTCAAATCGGTTTGGTATGCTGCTTTAGTTTTTTCTGAAACACCTTTCATACATTCACAGAAATCAATATATCCTTTGATTTGTTTTGACAGATTAACCATTATTATCTACTCCTTACTGTTTTGTGGGTACACTTATGTTAATCATATCAAAAAATTCAAGGAATAGACAGATTTAAAAACATTCAATTTAATAATGTGATTTTTAAAAGTCAGCGATAGACGACTTCTTGCACAGAAGGGTGTCTGTTGTTGGCTTTTCTCTTTTTGAAAATATGTAAACAATCTATGAACAAGGCGTTAACTTTTTGACATTTGTTGAAAAGTTTGCAACCAATAAAGTTTATGCTTCATTTACAGAAATAGGAGAGGAGGTGTATGGCTATTTCAAATTCATCAAAGCGACAAGAGAAGATTCTTGAGATTTTAAGTATTCGACGTTTTGATACGATTGCTAATTTGGCTGATGAGTTTGGAGTTAGTCGATACACCATAATGAGGGACATTAGGATCTTGATAGAGTATTCTCCTATTTATACTGTGAGAGGTCCGGCTGGCGGCGTTTATTTTGAAAAAGGTTGTTTTTACAAAAGGAAAGAATATATAACAACCAATTGTTTGTCAGATAAGCAAGAGAAAGCTATTCGAGATGTAATAGATGGATTGCCGCCCAATATATCAGAATTACGTAGTATTCTGATTGATTTCGCCAGACCTAAATAGATATCTGTATTCTCCTCCATTGAATATGAAAAGGAACCCCTTTCATCTCAACCACAAGGAGAAATGATATAAATAGAGATAATGAACCTTGAAAACTGAATAGCTTCACGGCAACAATCTTTCTGAAATAGCCGTCTGTGTGATACGCCAAGACCTAATAAGCGAGCGAGAAATATCACGGCAGATAAATCGGATGCTACCGATTGAGCGATGACTGCAGAAAGTGGCTACTCCCCATTGTGAAAGGTCATAAAGACTGAGTAGAGTGAGAGGCTTCGTAAGTGAATCGGAGGGTTAATGAACGAGTGTGATTTAGCAAATCACAGCCGAACAATGAAGCATAATTATAATTACTCAAAGGCAGAATAATGAGATGGAAATTCTGCCTACTCATTATTGTACTTTTGATAAAAGGAAGTGAAATTTATGAGTTTACCTACCGAGTTAAACAAAACATCCAGCTATAAAATCAGAAACACTCGATATGAAGTTTCATCATTTTTTGATGACGATGGTGAAGATTTTATAGAAATAATGACTCGATTGTTAAGAGGCGACATTATAAAGAATTTAGTTAATATAGTTGACAAAGTTGCAACTAAATAGAATGTGCTGTAAAATGATATTGTTACATTGCTGTTTGGCTGCAAGAAAGGAGGAAGAAATGAAGCAGTCAGACCTTGACAGTAAAATTACAGCATTATATTTAAGACTTTCTCGTGACGATGACCTCGCAGGCGAAAGTAACAGCATATCGAATCAAAAGGCACTCCTGACCGATTATGCTAAAAGGCATAAACTGACGAATGTCAAGATTTTTATTGATGACGGTGTTTCGGGAGTAACAATGAAAAGAGAAGGCTTTCAGAATATGATGGCACTTATTGAAGCTGACCAAGTCGGAACGGTAATTGTAAAAGATATGTCCCGATTGGGAAGGAACTACCTCGAAGTAGGTCATCTGACTGAATCTGTTTTTCCGATGCACGATATTCATTTTATTGCTGTTAATGATGGCGTTGATAGCGAGTTAGGTGAGGATGATTTTACACCTTTCCGCAACATTATGAATGAATGGTATGCAAAGGATATGAGCCGAAAAATGAGGTCAAGTTTACGAACAAAGAGTAAACAAGGATACGCAATAGGCAGACCGCCTTTAGGTTATATGTGCGACCCTATTAAACCGAAAAGATGGATTATTGACGAAGAAGGTGCAGATGTTGTAAGACACATCTACGATTTGAGAATCAGAGGGACAAGCATAAACGAAATAGCCGAAATTCTCAAAAAGGAAAAATTCCTTATTCCTTCAATATATGCACAGAATAAAGGCTTCAAAAAAGCAGCTAAAACTCCTCGCAGAGGTGAGTATCTTTGGGATACAAGTATGGTCAGA
Source organism: Acutalibacteraceae bacterium (assembly GCA_036309745.1). GTDB lineage: Bacteria > Bacillota > Clostridia > Oscillospirales > Acutalibacteraceae > CAG-177. Next base: position 3,008 of record JAXJTD010000137.1, read on the forward strand.
AGCATACTGATGAATCAAGCTTATATCGGTGATGTAATAAATTTTCGTACATACAGTAAATCTTATAAACTAAAAGAAAGACTTCAAAATCCCGAAGAAAAATGGGAAATCCATAAAGGTGTTCACGAACCAATCATTGACAGCAAAGATTGGGAATATGTGCAAACTACCTTTGGAGATACCAAATACAGAAAACCAAAACATATTGAAAAGAATATGTTTTCGGGGTTTTTAAAGTGTTCTGATTGCGGTGCGAATCTGAATTACAAATATACTCACGATAATCCGAACAACCATTATTTTTCCTGCCGAAACAAGAGAGCAAACAATGGTTTATGCAGTACAACTCACCACATAAGAGTTGACGTGATAACAGATATTGTAACACGAAGCATATCTGATATTGTTCGTTTCGCTTCATATTTTGAAGATGAATTTGTAAAGATTGTTGTTGATGAGCATTATAAACGAATAGTTCTTGCACAAAGGAAAAATCAAGAAGCATATCAGGCAGCATTAGCTCGCAGTAAAGAAATTGATGTGCTTTATGAAAAGTTGTTTGAAGAAAAGATTTTAGGAAATCTGACCGAGGAACGTTTCTGCAAGTTATCACAAAAATATGAGGATGAGCAAGCTGAATTGAAGCAAAAAATAAGAAACCTCAAAAAAATTGTTGATGAAGAAAAGCAAAACGAAATGAATGCAGACGGCTTTTTGGCACTTGTTCGCAAATACTCTAACTTTCAAGAACTGACACCGGAAATCTTAAGAGAGTTTATAGACAAAATCGTTGTTTATAACAAAGAAAAACGGTTTGGCGAAACGGTTCAGCGAGTTGAGATTTACTATAAGATGATAGGTCATATTGAATTACCTCAAATCAGCCGTTCAAAACTTGAAGAATATTCGGAATGTTTAGGAAATAAAAAAACAGACCGCATTGCATAATGCAAAAAGGTCTGTAAAAAACCGAATACCCACAGGAACCTTTCAAGTCCCTTATGGGTATTCAGTATGGTTGCGGAGACAGGACTTGAACCTGCGACCTCCGGGTTATGAGCCCGACGAGCTACCAACTGCTCTACTCCGCGATATCTGTTTTTCAAGTGCTTATTAATTATACACGCTTTTACGGATTTGTCAATAGCTTTTTTAAAAATATTTTTGCTTATTACATAAAAAGTTTTTGCTTTGACTGAAAGGATGGGGTACAGTTATATTATATGCTGTTGTTTTGACATTATGCACATATTTTGCCTTAAAGGTTATGCTTTTATGCCGATTGACATTGAACAGTACAAAATGATATTATTATTCTATATAAGCAATACATTTTAATCTGAGGAAAAGAGATGATGAAAATGTCTGAAAACTCCGCAGTAAAGGAAAGAGAAGTGCCTGTTGAGCAAAAGGGAAAGCGTTATGTGCGCCCCCGTGAAATTGCGGCATATGCACTCACATCCTACGGACTCAACAACCTGACCTCTTTCATCGGTTCAACAAAGCAATACTTTATGATGAGCTTTATGGGTCTGACGGGTAAGCAGTACGGTCTGATGGGAACAATTTCCACCATATGGGATGCTCTTGATGACCCTGTGTCAGGTATTGTTATTGACAGATTCAGAACAAGGTGGGGACGACTCCGCCCGTTTCTTATTCTTTCAATGCCGCTGTGGGCAATAACTTCAATTCTTTTTTACACAGTGCCCCACGGTCTGACCTCAAATCAGCTTTTTATCTATGCACTGGCGGCAACCATATTTTACGGTATAGGTTTTTCTTATCTCAGCGGATGGGAGCTTCTTCTTTACAACATGACTCCCAACACGGGTGAACGAGGCACACTGATTGCAACCCAGAAGTTTGTGAATCTTTTTACCTGGATTCCGTCGCTTGTGCCGGTGTTTGTTGATTTTGTGCCCGGTGTTACAAAAAATGCCATAACTCAGCCGGAGGTATACCGCGGATTTTCGATTGTATTTGTTCTTGCGGCAGCTGCGGCGGCGGTATACGGTTTCTTTGTTATGAAAGAACGAGTAACCATAGCTTCGAAAGACGAAATAAAGCAGGTGGGATTTTTCAGATCTGCAAAATCAATTCTGACCTGCCGACCCTTGTGGGCACTGCTTGTTTCGGGATTTTTCGGCGGAATAAAGGGCGTAGGCGGCGCATCGGAAGATTTCTTCTGGCTTAACTGCACAGGCAGACTTTCAAACCGTCTTCTTTGCAGCCTTTTCACCGGTATTCCCAACTATGTCATCACTCCCGTTGCACCTTCAATTATCCGTAAATTCGGACTCAGAACAACAGCCATTTCAGCAGGCGTTTTCAGCGGTCTTGCTTATACAGTGCTTTACTTTATAGGTTACAAGCCTACGGGTAATTACTGGCTGGATTTTGTTATTGTTACAATCGGTCTTACGGTTTGCGGACTTCCCAATCATATTATGGGTGTATGCGACCCCTTGCTCAAAGGTGATATGTATGACTACCTTGAATGGCAGAACGGTATCCGCAACGAGGGAATAGTCAATGCGGTTATGAGCTATGTCAACAAACTTTCATCAAGTGTTCACGCACTGCTTTCAGGTGTGGTTTTTGATTGGATTAAATTCACACCTCAGCAGGATGCATTCGGCAATATAGTTCCTCATACCAATCCCAAGGTGCTCAAAGGTATATGGGGTATCTTCTGCCTTGCGCCTGCCGTTGCAAGATACGGCTACGGTCTTGCACTGTTCCTTTTCAACATTCACGGCAAGAATAAAGAGCGTATGCTCATAGAGCTTACCGAAAGCAGAAACGCAAGAGCGGAGGCAAAAAAACAGACTCTTGCAGAAGAAACGGAGAACGGCAATGATTAATTTTGATAAATTCACCGTGTTTGCGGATTCAACAGAGGGCATTAAGGCGGCAGGGCTTTTTGTGGATGAAATAAAGCTCCGCACAGGCAATATGCCTGAAATTACGGATAACCGCGGCGAAGCCAATTTCCTTTTTATTCAGAGTAGTGAAATCTGCCGTGACGGCTATGCAATCTGCTGTGACAGCAATGCCGTTACCGTCAGTGCAAAGGGTATAAGAGGCTTTGTTTACGGCTTCGGAATGTTCCTGCGTAAGATTGTGCCCCTTTGCGGTGTGCCCGTGCTGACGGAGGATATCTCGGGCAGTTACAGACCCGATAAATCCATAAGAGGACATCAGATAGGATATCGCACAACACCCAATACCTACGATGCCTGGTCATATGAGGATTACCGCAGATACTACCTTGATATGATGTTTTTCGGCACAAATATTGTTGAGCATATTCCCTACGAAAGGGGAGTGTCAAAGCGTAACCGCCTTATGAAATATGATGAGGAAGAGTTTCTCGTAAAAGCATCCGAAATGGCGGATGAATTTGACCTTGATGTTTCTCTGTGGCACCCCAATAACGACGGCGAAACCGTTGAGGAAGCTGCTGAAAGACGCGGCAGACTTTACGAAACCGTGCCCAGACTTGATGTTGTATTTCCTCCCGGAGGTGACCCGGGAGAATTCAATGCGGATGAATTTGTTCTGAGATGCAGGGAGATTTCAAAAGCACTCAAAAAGGTGCATCCCGAATCACAGATGTGGCCTTCTGCGCAGAAGCCCCATTCCATAGCAGATTGGGGAGAAGTGTTTATTTCCGAAATGGAAAAGCTTCCCGATGAGATTGACGGCGTTATCACAGGCCCCAACCACGCATTCGAGCTTGATGTTCTGAGGCGCAGACTGCCTTCAAAATATCCCATAAGACTTTATCCCGATATCACTCACAATGTGCGTTGCGAATATCCCGTTCACTTTGACCGTGATGATTGGCATTTTGCACTGACAACGGGTCTGAGCCGTGAATGCACAAACCCCAGACCCCGAGAATACCGACTTATCCACCGTCTGACCCGTCGTTATGTTGTGGGCTCGGTCAGCTACTCAGAGGGCGTAACGGATGACGTCAACAAAATGGTGTGGGCGGATATGGATTACTTCCCCGACTGTGATTTAAGAACCTCTCTGCTGGACTATGCAAGGCTGTTTTTCTACGGAGCAGACCCCGGGGCAATAGCCGACGGCATACTTGCTCTTGAACTTAACTGGCAGTGTGACCCTGCGGAAAATCCCACAATCGAAACAACTCTTTCCGCCTTTGAAAATATGCAGGCTGAGTATCCTTTCCTTTCGGAAAACTGGCGTTTCCTGCAACTTCTTCTCCGTGCAAAATGCGACTGGGTAATCCGTCACAGAAGGCTTTTTGAACTTGACCTTATCAGACTTGCTGAAAAAGAAATCAGAAACGGTAATCTTTCAAATGCGCGCAGAGTTCTTGAAACGGATTTTGAAGATAATTACAAGAAACAGCGCAAGGATATAACCAACCTTTGCCAAAGGCTTTTTGAGCTTATCGGCTTGCAGACGGATATTGAAAATTACTGTGCCGATAACTGGGAGAGAGGCGCAATTCTTGAAACAATCGACCTGCCTGTTACGGACAGAAAATGGCTTCTCGGCAGGCTTGATGCGGCAGAAAACACAACTGACCCCGCAGGCTTTATGAACAGAGTCATAAACCGTAACAAGGTCAGAAGTGATGAATATTATTTCTCCGTTGCACTTAACGGTCTTGAAGAATGCGGTGCTGTGCAGACGGGCGAAATCTATATGAATTTTCAGGGCGACAGACCCAATGTCAATACGGGGGCACTGCCTGTCTGCGTATTCAAGATTTACGATAATCTTACCTTTAAGTGTAAGGTGGGCGGTCTTGATTATGACGGCGACTACCGCCTGAAAATCACCTTTGCAAGCAAAAAGGATGAAAATTCAACCTCACATAAAATCACCGCCAATGGTGCCGTGATTTATAAGGGCGTTCAGTTCGGCGGCGAAAAGGATGAAGCCTTTGATTCCGAAATGCTTTGCCCGGGCTTTGAAACCGCAACCTATGTGATACCCAAAGATGTTATTCACAACGGCTGTGTTGATCTTGAATTCAGTGAGGATGAAATGGGTGTAATGTTCAGCGAATTCAGAATCACCCACGATTAAAATTCAAAACACAAAATTACGGGGTACCTTCATTCCGAAGGCACCCCGTGTTTGTTTTTATCTTCCGCTTCGTTCAAGGAATTCCTTGTAAAGCTTTTCTTTGTATTCGTCTGTATATTCGTATGTCCAGAGCTGAAAGATTCCGTTGAAGTCCTCAAAGGTTTCATCGGGATAAAGCTTTGGATTGCCGTATTTATAGGGCAGAGGAATTTCAACCGCACCGTTTGATGCGATATAATATTCCTTTGCAAGCTCAACAGCAACCCTGTTTGATTCCTGACGGGGATATTCCTCGTCATATTTTATTTCCGTTACCGCAAAGAGGGCACATTCCGCATCTGCAAGGCGGTAAAATTCGGGTGATGTGCCCGTATGACCGTGATGGGAAACCTGAACAACATCGCATTTCAGGTAATCACCCCATCTGGGCACCATAACTTTGTCGCTTTCAACAGAGCAGTCACCGGGAAGAAGCACCTTGCTTCCGTCAACCGAAAGCATAAGGGCGGTTGATGTGTTGTTGAAATCAGAAAAGATTTTGGGGTATACATCCTCGTGAGTGCAAAGCACGGTAAATTCAAGGTTACGCACATAAAAACGCTGACCCGAATGAAGATTGATGCATTTTATATCGGGATTTGCCGCCATAACCGCCTCGAATCTTTCAAGCACCGCAAGTCCGCATTCGCCCCAGAAAATGTTATCTTTGTAATCAGCCGCAGGAAAGTTATAATAAACCTTCTCAATCTCAATTTCATTGCGGTGATATTCAACGATATCAAGGAATTTGCAGACGTGGTCCTCGTGGGCATGAGAGAAAAACCAACCCGAAACAACAGGCTTTCTGCCGCCCGTCTGTTTTTTGAGAAATTCAATAATTCTTACATCGTCGTTGACCGAATACATATGAGCACTGTCGATTATGAAGAAACTGCCGTCGCAGCAGCGGATAATCAGGCACATTCCGCAGTCAATCAGGCTGTGGTCAACCTCAAATTGCCAGAGGGTAGTGGGATGAGTGTGAGGGCAGATTTCTGGTGACTTTGCGAAAATGTTGCCGTTGGGGTCTGCAACAATACGCATTCTGCCTTCATCCTCGCAGTAGTATGCGTGAATCTGATGCATGGGCTTATCTGAAATATAGGTTCTGAAAATGTTACCCTTTATCTCATTTTCGGTATAAAATATATTTCCGCTTTGTGAAATTATTTCACACTGGCGGTCAAATTCCTGCCTTGTACATCCGCCGAAAAGCAGCATTTCACAGCCTTTGCCGCAGTTGTATTTTTCAGCAGTGGGCTCTTTTATAAGTTTAATTGAGTGAAATTTCATTGGTCACACCTCACTGAGTTGTAAGATTTCTTATCCATTTTTTGCTTCTGAATCTGTGCAGGCTGAGCAGAATTTTCGGGATATCCTCGCAAAGATACATTGCAATCAGCAGGTAAATAAAATCAACTTTTGCAACAAGACCCAGATACACAACAACGGGAGCACCTATAAAGTAAAGAGAAACAAGGTCGTAAACAATGCCGATTTTGGTGTCGCCGCCTGCACGGAATGTACCTACTATAAGTGTATAGGGAATATTTCTGAAAGGCAGCCACATACAGTAAATAAGAATAAGGCTTGATGCAAGGTCGAAAGCCGCCTGAGTTTCAATGTTCAGCAGAGAGAGAATGGAATTGCGTGAAAGAGCAAGCACGGCACCTGTTGCAACACCGATGAGCGGTGTCATAACAACAAACTTTTTTGCAAGCTTATATGCACTGCTTTCATTGCCTTCGCCGATGGTTTTGCCTGTCATAATGGAGCAGGCGTGACATATACCGACAAAGAAAACAAAGGCAATCTGCTCAATTGAGCTGAATATGGTATAGCCTGCGTAGGCTTCGCTTCCCTGCCTTGCGAATACCATTGAGTAGATGTTGGTGCCTGCCGCCCAGGCAACCTCGTTAAGTACAACAGGAAGGCAAACAACCGAAAATCTGCGGAAGAAGCTTTTCGTGAGATTAAAGAATTCACTGAATTTTGCGTTGTAAATATCCTTGGATGTGCGGATTACCGCAAAAAGAAGTATTGCCTGCACTGCCGTTGATGTAAGTGTTGCAATAGCCGCACCTTTTATTCCCATTGCGGGCAGACCCAATTTTCCGTTGATAAGAATGTAGTTAAGGCAGGTGTTGAGAGAAACTGAAATTATAGAAGTGTAAAGGGGAGGATTTACTCTTTCTGTTGAACGGAGTGCAACGCAGGTTACCTGATTGAACGCCGCAAAGGGTGCCATAAAAGCGGCAATTCTCATATATTGGGGTGCGGTGTCAATAACCGCTTTTTCCGAAGTGAAAATTCTTGTGAGCTGAGCAGGAAAAAAGAACATTGCCGCCGTGAATATAACCGCGACAACCGCGCCGAAAATCAGGGCGATGCCGTAGGATTTTCGTATGTTATCCTTTTCTTTCGCACCCCAGAACTGAGCTATCATTGCCGCAGTGCCGGAAGAAATTCCGAAATAGAAAAGATTCATAAGGAATATCCATCTTGACGATACACCTACCGACGACACTACAACATTGCCAAGACCTGTTACCATAGCGGTGTCAACAAGCTGAGCGCAGGAAACAAGAAGCTGCTGCAATGCAATGGGCAGTGCCAGCCTCACCATATTTTTGAAAAAGCTGTTTTGAGAATTCATATAGTTACCCCGTAGTATTTATGCTACAATCAAGTATATTGATATTGCGTGCAAAAGTCAACATAAAATAAAGTATGAAATATGTATTAATGTTTGGTTAAACTATTGATTTTTATTTTTAACTGCGATATAATTCAATCAATAATGGGCGAAAGCCAAAATACAACAAGAAGGTGCTTTAAATGTCACAGTTCAACGAATTTGCAGGTGTATACTCACTTCTTCTCACTCCTTTTAATTGGGACAGAACAATCAACTACAAAACATATGAGGAATATGTTGCATGGCAGGCAGCATTTAAGCCTCAGCATCTTTTCGCAGTCTGCGGTTCATCAGAAATGATGGAGCTTACTCTTGAAGAAAGAATCAAGTGTGCAGGTCTTGCAGTTAAGAATTCAGACGGTGTTCCCGTTTTTGCAACCGCTAACCTTGAAACCGATTTCAACGCTCAGGTTGAAGAAATGAAAATGCTTGAACAGCAGGGCGTAAAGGGTCTTGTTTTCGTAACAAAGGGTATGTGCGACAAGCCCGACGCAATGTATGATTATATGACATCACTTGCTTCTCATACCGAACTTCCCATCGTTCTCTATGAGTTCCCAGGTCTCAGACCTCACCTTATGGACAGCGTTACATACGGCAGACTTGCAGAAACAGGCAAGTTTATGGGTATCAAGGATACCACCTGCAAGCTTACCGAAATCAAGCAGAAGATTGCCGTTCAGGGCGATTCAAACGTGCTTCAGGCTAACATTCCCTTCCTTTATGATTCATACCTTGCAGGCGCAAGAGGTGTTGTTGCAACTCCCACAGCCTGCGGCGCAGATCTTTTCGTAAAGATGTGGGATGAATTCACAAAGGGCGATAACGAAGCAGCAAGAAAGACTCATCAGCATATTATTGCACTTGACAACTGTATTGATTCAGGCTTTATGGCAAGCGCAAAGTATCTTGTGAACCTTCGCGGTATCGATATGAATTGGTACACAAGAGGCTCACACGAGCTTGGTGCCGCAAGAAAGCGTTCAATCGAAGTTTGGTACGATTGGGCTAAGGAAGCAGGCATCATGGACTGATACCTGAAATAACGGGGGATATATGAAGAAAATCAGAGCATCTGTCTGCGCGGTAACTCACGCAGGCAGAATAAGAAAAGAAAATGAAGATAACTATGATTTAAACGGCAGAATGACCTCTACGGGCGACCTTAAAAAAGGTTCCGCTTTTGTGCAGAGTATGTCAGAGCCCTTCCACCTTGCCGTTTGTGACGGTATGGGCGGTGAGAGCTACGGTGAGCTTGCATCGGGTATTGCCGTTGAAACCATAGCGGCTCACGCTTCAAACGTTTACGAAAGCGGCGAGGATTTCAGCTTTGCTATTGCAAACTGCCTTGAAGATGCCAACAGCCGCATCTGCGCCGAAATCAACGCAAAGGGCAAGCGTATGGGTACAACCCTTGCTTCAATCTATGCCGTTAAGGGTAAGGTTTACTGCGTTAATATCGGTGACACAAGAGTGTATCATTACTCAAAGGGTCTGCTTGAACAGATAAGCTTTGACCATACCCACGCTCAGACAATTGTTGATGCAGGTGAGGTTTCTCAGGATAATATCGGTCAGATTCCCGATGCCAAAAGGCTGACCCGCCATCTGGGTGTATTTCCCGAGGAGGGCAATCTTTCGCCCAACATAAGCGTTGTTGACGATGTTGACGACGGTGATGTTATTCTGCTTTGCAGTGACGGTCTTACAGATATGCTTGATGACGGTGAAATAACCGCTATTCTTTCAACAGCCGAAAGTTCTCAGGCGGCGGCGAGTAAGCTTATCCGCAGAGCACTTGAAAACGGCGGTAAGGATAATGTTACCGTTATGACGGCTTTCCTCAATGTTGAAGAAACCGCTATTTTTGCACCCATTGCGGCGGCAATGGTAGGTGACAGCGATGCTGATTACGAGGATGAATACCGTAACAGCTTCGGTACAAATGAAATGCCTGATGACGAAAACGAGATTTCACCCTATGCCAACGCAGATGCAAGAATTTACGACAGAACCGCAAATAAGGCAAAGGCACTTAAAATTGCAGGCATAGTTGTGGGAGCAATAGCACTCGTTGTTATTGCGGCACTGCTCATAAAGGCTTTTGTAGGCGGTAACGACAGTGACGATAACACCACAAGCTCGGGTACAACATCATATCAGAATGTTGCTACCTATCCCCAGTATATTCCGTCCACAAGCGGTATTGAAACATGGCCTCTTGAATCCACAAGCGAAAGCACAACCGAGGAGTCAACAACAGAGTCCACTACAAAGAGACCCTCAACCACCAAACGACCCTCAACCACCAAGAGACCTTCAACCACAAAGAGACCCACTACCACCGATGCTGAGGAAACAACAACCGAAGCTCAGTCAACAACAGAGGCAGTAGGCACAACCGCGGAGGCAACATCAACAACCGAAGCCCAGACAACCCAGGCGCAGACAGAATCCACAACTCAGGCTGAACAGCCTGCGGGCAATGAGGGCGAAAGCTCCACTCAGCAGCAGGAAACACTTGTCCAGTAAGTATTAAATTGAAACGGAGACACTTCACAGGAAGCGTCTCCGTTTTTTCTTTTGTTACTTGATTTTTGACAGTGCCCAGGCGGCGATATCTTCATAAACCTTTTTGTTTTCAACCTCGTTGAGCACCTCGTGGCGCATACCGGGATAAAGCTTGATTGTTACATCCTTATGACCTGCCTGAATCAGGTCGTTATATACCTGCTTTACGCCCTTACCGTAGTTGCCGACGGGGTCCATATCACCTGCGGGAAGCAGAATGGGAAGTTCGGGAAGCTTTGTATACCAATCCTTGCCCGAAATTTTTGTGAGAATTGTGAAAAGATCTTTGTAGCCTGCTGCGGTGAAAACAAAGCCGCAGTATTTATCCGCAACATATTTGTCAATCTGACCTTTATCGGTTGAAAGCCAGTCGAATGCAGTTCTTTTTTCTGTTTTCATATTGTAGGGGCCGAAAGCCATTTTGTTGATGAATTCACTGCGATGCCTGCCACCCTTTGCTTTTGCAATAGCACCTGCAAGGTGAATTGCCACTGCGGCGGCAGGATTCTTGCCGCTTGTACCGCAGAAGATAGCACCCTTTATTCTTTCATCGTTGCCGTAGCGCAGAATATATTCTCTTGCAACAAATGAGCCCATACTGTGACCGAAAAATATGACAGGCACATCAGGGAAATCAGCTTTTATAAGTTCGGTAACGGCTCTTTCATCTTCAACCAGAGTATCCCAACCGTTGTTTTCGCCGAAATAGCCCAGATCGTCGTCAGTGTTTATTGATTTTCCGTGACCCATATGGTCTTCAACAACAACGGCAAAGCCTTTACTGCAAAGATAAGATGCAAAATCCTCATATCTTTCGCCGTGCTCAGCCATACCGTGAGAAATCTGAAAAATCGCATTTACGCCGTCGGCAGGCATCCAGCACCTTGCATAAATATCCGCAACGCCGCACTTTGAAGGCACGGTGTATTCTTTTCTGATGATTTCCATTATGTATCAGCTCCTTATTTTGTTCAGCCTTTTCCGAAGTGTGAAACCAAGCACGGAAGCGGCTGTGATTTTTATGACATCTCCGATTATGAAGGGGAGTACACCTGCTGTCAGTGCGGCAGTAAATCCCACACCTGATTGCAGTGCATACCACAATGCACCGATGAAACTGCATACAGCAGTGCCAAGTATCATACTGAGAGGGTAAATAAATTTTTTGTCGGGGAATTTATTCACAAGCAGGCTGACCGTAAGTGCGCATGGGATATAGCCGATTATGTAACCTCCCGTTACACCTGCAATAACCTGAAATCCTCCTCTGAATGATGAAAATACAGGTAAACCTGCGGCACCGAGAAGAATATATATGATAACGGCACCTGCCGCGCTTTTCGGCTCGGCAATGCAGGATATTATGAATACCGCAAAGGTGGCAAGAGTAAGCGGTATGACACCTGACGGTACGGAAAGAGGTGCAAGCAGGCATATTATTGCCGCCATAACTCCCGTTAAAGCAATTTTCTGTGTTTTCATTACTGCTCATTTCTGTAAAGCTTTTATACTTTACAAGTCAAGATAAAATTACTGATTGTTTTTGAAATTCTCAATAATATCAACGGTTTTTATTCCTGATAAGCGGTAGCAGGCAAGAATTGCACCTGCCTCAGGCGTAAAGTCAATCAACTTTACATCATTAAAACCTTTTTCTCTGAGGAAACCGCAGAAATAATCTCTGAAAATTTTGTTGTGCTGAAAAATTCCGCCCCAGAGACCTACGGGAATATCTTTTTTCTTGTCTTTGATAAGGCTTAAAACCGTCTGTGAAAGCAGCATAGCTTCATTTCTCAGAATTTCGTGTGCGGTTATGTCACCGTTTTCGGCACAGATGCACACATCCTTTGCAAAGGCGGCAAGATTTTTTCTGCTGACGGTTTTTTCATAAAATATATCAATCAGTTCATATATATTTTCGACTGAAAAATATCGGAGGCATTTTTCGGTAAGTGATGTGGGCGCAACGATATTTTCTGCCGCCCGTATTGCGGTTTTGATTGCGCTTAGTGCGATTGAATAGCCGCTGCCTTCATCACCGATTATGTATCCGAAGCCGCCTGCGTGGCTGATTTCACCGCTTTCATCACGGCATACAGCCATTGACCCCGTGCCGCTTATAACAAAGGCACATTCACCTTCGCAATTCATGGCTTCAAGGGCGACAAAAAGGTCTGAATCCATAACGGTTACATTACTTTCAATTATTCCGCCGCAAAAATTTTCCGTTTCTTCGTTACTTGCCCTGCCGTTGAGTGCAGACATACCAATAACAGCGCATTCAAAGTTTCTGACCGTAAGACTGTCAATGATTTCTTTCATTGCCTGCTTTGCATTTTCAATGCCTACGGAGTAATAATTTATGCTTTCTCCTTGGGCTTTGCATATGAAATTGCCTTTTTCGTCATACACAACAGCGGTTGTTTTACTGCCGCCGCCGTCAACGCCCAGATAGTATTTTTTATCTGTCATATAAACCTCCGAAAATAATTTACATTCCGTACATTTATATTTCTTAACCTGTAAACATATGGATGTTAAGATGGTATCAGCGAATAAAAGAGATTAAATATAGATAGCATCAGGAAAGGAATGAATATTTTGAATAAAAAACTGAAACAGCCATGTGTTATGGTCTGTGTAACTCCTCAGCAATCCTGCCAGAGGCTTATTGAAGCAGGTGCAAGGATTGCAAAGCGTGAAAAGCTGCCTCTTGCGGTTGTAAGCGTTTTCAGAGAAAGTAAGGGACTTAATGCCAATGAAGGCGGTGCTCTTGAAACACTTTTTGACTGTGCAGGGAAATACAACGCTTCTATGGATGTCTATTTCAGCGACAGCCCCGTGCTGACCGTTGCCGTTTCTGCAAAAAGAAACAATGCAGCAACACTTGTGACGGGCTTCCCTGCGGAGGGCAGCAGCGGTTTTATTGCAAGAATTCACGAAATACTGCCCGAACTTCCCGTAACGATGGTTGATGAAAATTCAAATGAATACAAAATAATTCCCGTGGATAAATCGGAAATCGAAAAAGCCAAGGAATTGAACATAAGCTCAGTTCATTGATCCGCCGCTGAAAAGACGGTTGACCGCCTTTCTGAGCAGCAAGTAAGCCTCGCCTTCAAGGGCGGGGTTTTTGTTTAGCAGTTCAACTGCCGCAGTGTGAGCCTCTCTTATTGCTTCACCGTCGGTCATCATATCCGCAATCTTCATTTCAGGCAGACCGTGCTGGCGGGAACCGAAAAAGTCACCCGGACCTCTGAGTTTTAAATCCTCATCGGCGATTTTAAAGCCGTCGGTTGTGGATGCAAGTATTTTAAGCCTCTGCTCCGTAAGGTCGTTGTGAGCATCGGATATCATTATGCAGCTTGATTTTTCGGTACCTCTGCCGATTCTGCCTCTGAGCTGATGAAGCTGTGAAAGACCGAATCTTTCTGCGTTCTCAATAACCATAATAACCGCATTGGGAACATCAATGCCTACCTCAATAACGGTTGTGGAAACAAGAAGCTGAGTTTCGCCCGAAGCAAATGACTCCATTACCGCTTTTTTTTCGGCAGGCTTCATTTTTCCGTGAAGCAGACCAACTCTGAATCCTTTGAAAAATCCGTCTGCAAGGTTCTGATAAAGCTCTGTTGCCGCGGTAAGCTCGCTTGTTTCATTTTCTGCAACGAGGGCGCATACTATGTAGCCCTGCCTGCCTTCGCAAAGGTGCTTTTTTACATATCCGTAAGCCCTTTCGCGTATATCGCTGCCAACAAGGAAGGTTTCGATTTTTTGCCTGCCCTTGGGCATCTCGTCGAGAATGCTCAGGTCAAGGTCGCCGTAAATAATCAGCGCAAGAGTGCGCGGTATGGGTGTTGCGGACATAACAAGTGTATGAGGATTATTGCCCTTTGAGGTGAGAGAGCCACGCTGGTTTACACCGAAGCGGTGCTGTTCATCCGTAACGGCAAGGGCAAGATTTCTGAATTCAACATCTTTCTGTATCAGTGCGTGTGTGCCGATAACAAGATTTATTCTGCCGTCTTTAAGGGCGGCTTTTATTTTTTTCTTTTCTGCCGCAGGGGTTGAGCCTGTCAGCAGTCCGATTTCAATATCAGTGTTTTCAAACATTTTTGCAAGGGTTTTATAGTGCTGAGCCGCAAGCACCTCCGTAGGTGCCATAAGGGCACTCTGACAGCCGTTGCGGGCGCAGTTATAAATCAGTGCCGCCGCTACCGCCGTTTTGCCTGAGCCTACATCGCCCTGCAAAAGTCTGTTCATGGGAACGGTGCCCAGCATATCCTCAGCTGCTTGCGAAACTGCTCTTTTCTGTGCTCCCGTCATTTCAAAAGGCAATGATGAAATAAACTCGTCAGTATAATCTTTTTCCATAGGGAAAGCCGCCGCACGGCGGTTTTTACTTTTTAATCTTAAAAGACCCAGTTCAAGAAGAAAAAGCTCCTCGAAAATAAGTCTTCTCCGTGCCTCGCTGAGCATATCCTCGCTGTCAGGTAAGTGAATATTATGCAAAGCCGTTTTCAGATTCATAAGGCAATATCTGTTGCGGATATCCTCGGGCAGAGGGTCGGGGATTTCTCCGCAGACCGAAAATGCGGTTTTCACAAGCTTCTGAACAGCCCGTGAATTCATACCTGCCGTCTGCGGATAGATTGGTCTTAATGCCTCTGTACCGTCGTATTCTTCAAAAACGGGGGAGTTCATTGACCTGTAATATCCCTTGCCCGTGATTTTACCGAAGAAAAGATATTCCTTGCCTACTTCAAGCTTTTGTGCGGCAAATTTGTTGTTGAAAAAAGTAACGTCAAGCAGCATATCACCGTCTGTAATTTCCGTTTTATAAAGGGT
The DNA here is from genome assembly GCA_036309745.1 of Acutalibacteraceae bacterium. Taxonomy (GTDB): domain Bacteria; phylum Bacillota; class Clostridia; order Oscillospirales; family Acutalibacteraceae; genus CAG-177. The sequence goes on from JAXJTD010000137.1 coordinate 18,240, forward strand.
CATACCGCCGCGGATTCTCTGCTCACGGCATCGGGTTCCCACAACGGCTTTTATGCAGACGGGCTCATTCATAGGAGCATCGGCAATGGACACAATGCTGCTCCAATCTTCATAAGTGCGGGGATAAAAGGTCAGCAAATCCCAAAGGGTTGCAATACCCAGCTTTGAAAGCAGGGCAGCCCTTTTTTCTCCCACACCTTTAAGATATTTTATGCTTGCGTTAAGTTCCATTTAGCAGCTCCGTTTTCAGCCTGAATTTTCATATTGTCAATTTTTATATCACTGAGTTCACCGATTTCAAGTGCCGTTTCAAGAACGGTATCGGGTCGGTTTGTATGAATGTGCACCTTTATTATCCCCGAATGTTTTGCCGCCGCAGTGCAGTCGCCCATACGGGAAATACGACTTCTGAAATTCTCGATATCTGCATTTGCGGCATTGTTTATCAGAAATTCGGTGCAGTAAATATAAGTTATTTCTTCTGCCTGAATTGGTTTTTTTGTTACAGGTTCAGCTTTTTCGGAAGTATCGCTAATTTCCAGCATACCTTCCATAATGTAAACAAGCCCCTGACCGCCTGCATCAACACAGCCGTGTTTTTTCAGCATAGGCAGAAGGTTTGGCGTTGATCTGAGAGAGGCTTTTGCAGCTTCAACTGCATCCGCAAAAGTATCACGGGCGTTCTTGCCTTTTGAAGCAGAGGATACCGCTTTTGATGCGGCAAGTCTTATAACCGTCAGAATGGTGCCTTCCGTAGGTTTTTCTATGGCGGCATATGCTTCGTCACAGCCTGCTTCAAGACCTTTCGCAAGGCTTACGGCGTCAATGGTTTCAAGGTCACCGACGCTTCTGGCAAACCCACTGAAAATAAGTGAAAATATAACCCCTGAATTACCTCTTGCACAGCGGAAAAGCTCGCCTGCGATTCTGTCTGCAAGCTCGCCTGCGCCCATATCGGAGAGGTTTTTGATTTTTTCGGCACAACCCGTCATTGTAAGTGCAAGGTTGGTGCCTGTATCTCCGTCAGGCACAGGGAAAACATTGATTGAATTAATCTGTTCCGTGTGCTTTGCAACTGCGTTGGCACCGCTGATAAAGGCTTTTTTAAGTATTTCGGAATTTACCATAATAATCATCCTTTCGGGATATATTATGGCAGATTTTCCTTTATTTAAAACTCCAGGTTTCTATATCGTAAAAAACATCGCCGTCACAGCAGGCATAATCCGCCTGCATTGCGTTGGTGTATGATGCCGCCGCGTTTCTGTAACAAAGAGGGATAAACGGCAGATCTTCATTGAAGGTGTTGATAAAATCCATCAGCTCACAGCCGCCGCCGAGAAGCTGGGAATATCTTGAAACAGAAGGGCTGAGAGGGTCAACTCCATAGCCTGCCGCACCGCCCAGCAAAGCGGATAAATCCATATTGGGTGCAAGGCGGATTTCGCCGATATACATATCGTATGAGCCAAGTTCAAGGGCTTCTGTGTAGTAATTGGGAGCATAGTCTTTAAGAATGACCTTGAAGCCCAGTGCGGTAAGATAATTGCAGATAAACTGAGCCGCTTCAAGCTTGAACGGATTTTCTTTATTGACAAGCACCGAAACCTCCTTTGAGGTTATATCGATGCCAGACTCCGTGATTGACTGAGTTGCTTTGGGGATATCCTGAGGAATCACAAGGTCTTTTGATGCAAGCTTACACCATTCGGGGTTGAAGGGTGAACAGGTTTCTCTTGCGTGCCCCTGAAATGCGGTAACAGCAATCTCTTTGCGGTTTATTGCAAGGTTTACGGCACGGCGTATCTGCGGATTTGAAAATATTTCGCTTGAATAATTGAAGCCCAGATACACAAAATGGTTGATACCCATTTCAACGGTTTTGGCGTTTATTCTTGAATATGTGCCGTCACTCAGGTCGTCGTAATAGAAGCCTGTGTTGCCTATTTCAAGGCTGCTTTCAACAGAGCTACTGTCCCTGACAGGCACAAGGGTTATTGTTTTGATTGCAGGGTTGAAGCCTGATTTTTTACTGTTTACAACAAGATAAACTGTTTCGCCTGATATTTTCGGAGCATATCTGCCCGAGCCTGTGGGAAGCTCGCCGCTTGCACCGTTTTTGACTACGGGGAAAGTAAGGCAGGCAAGCACGTAGGGATCAGGGCTTGTGAGAGTGAAAACAAGCATATTGGAGGAAGAAATGCTTACCGATGCAATGTTTTTGAGCCTTTCGGCATAATACGGAGCATTCTTTGCCTTGTTGAATGAATAGGCAACATCGTTTGAGGTGAGTGCGGTTCCGTCTGAAAACTTAACGGAATTCAGAGTTACATTTACCGTTGTGCCGCTGACAATTGAGCTTTTTGCGATGACGGGTATGGGCTCATAGGCTTTGTCAAGCTTGTAAAGACCGTCATATATAAGACCCAGAATCTGAATGTTTGCACTCATTGTGCAGGTGAAGGGGTCAAGCATATCCGCTTTGGAATATGCAAGTTTCAGTGTGTTTGCACTGCTTTCGTTGAGATTCTCAATAATCTGAGGGTCGTCAGGGTCAACGGGAGTTTTCTTACAGCCGCAGAATGCGGTTGCAACAAGAGTAAATATCAAAATCAAAGCGATAATTTTTTTCATTATGTCACCTTGCTAAATCTGTGATAATTTTGCCTGCCATAATCATACCTGCCACGGGAGGCACAAAGGGAAGGCTTGCGGGGGTCTGCCTTTTGCCTGAGTTTTCGTCGGTCTGTAAAGGCTTTACCGGTTCTTCGGGGGACCATACAACATTCAGCTTTTTAATTCCTCTTTTTTTCAGCTCGTTTCTCATAACACGGCAAAGGGGGCAGCCGCTTGTTTTGAAAATATCCGAAACCGTGAATCGTGAGGGGTCAAGCTTGTTGCCGGTGCCCATACAGGCAATAAGCGGTATTCCGAGTGTCTGGGATTTTACCGCAAGGTCGATTTTTGCACTGACAGTGTCAATGGCATCGGCAATATAATCAAAGCTTTCAAGATTGAATTCGTCTGAGTTTTCGGGCAGATAGAATTTCCGGACCGCCGTAACCTCACACTGAGGGTTGATATCAAGGATTCTTGCTTTCACCACATCAACCTTGGGCATACCGACGGTTGAATGGAGTGCGCAAAGCTGACGGTTGAGATTTGTAACCGATACAGTGTCATTATCGACGATTGTGAGCCTGCCTATACCTGCTCTTGCCAGGGCTTCCGCTGTGTATGAGCCAACTCCGCCAAGACCGAAAAGGATAACGCTTTTGTTTTTCAGAATTTCTGTTGACTTTTCACCAAGTATCATTTCCGAACGCAAAAACTGCGAATGTTCCAAATTCTCACCGCCCTGATTATATTTATACATAATATATCATACACCAAAATAAAACGGAATGCAACGGTAAATTCCGAAGCATTCCGCTTGAATGTTATTTCATCGCACTGCTGTTCATTACATAATTGAGAACATGCATTGCATTCTGTTGAAGTTCGCCGAGGGTGATTCCGTCGGGTTTGCCCAGTGTTTTCAGCAGAGTGCCGTCGGGCTTGCGTTTGCCTGTTCTTCCGCCGCCGGGCATAAGCACATTTACACCTGCCCTTACTCTGTAAGCCTGATCACGGATTGACGGGAATTCGGGCGATGCTGATGAACGCATCCACCAGTCAGTCATAATGCTGCCCGTGTAACCCCATTCGCCACGGAGAATTCTCTCGCAAAGTTCATAATTGTAGTGACCCCATACACCATTAATTTTATTGTAGGATGTCATTATGTTCTGAGGTTTTGCGGTTTTAACGCAGATTTCAAAACCTTTGAGGTAGATTTCACGGAGCGCTCTTTCGGAAACTCTTGAATCATTGTGGGTTCTGTTTGTTTCCTGGTTGTTGCAGGCGAAATGCTTGGGGCAGGCTGAAACTCCCGCTTTCTGTACACCTTTCACAAATGCCGCCGCCATAATACCCGTCAGCAGAGGGTCTTCCGAGAAATACTCAAAGTTTCTGCCGCAAAGGGGATTACGGTGAATATTCATACCAGGTGCAAGCAGTATATCCGAGCCTACACGCTTCATTTCAAGACCAACCTGCTCATAAAGATTTTCGATAAGTTCAGGGTTCCAGGAGCTTGCAAGTGCGGTTGCAACGGGCAGAAGTGAAGCGCCTTCGTTTATTCTGATACCCGAAGGACCGTCGGTTGTTGTTGCGGCAGGAATGCCTTTTTTTCTCATTGATTGGAGCACACCGCCGAAGGTGCCTGCGTTGCCTGCCGCACCGAGGGGACTGTTCATAACATAGTCACCGCGGCTGATTGCTTCAAGCTCGGTGTTGTCAAGCTGAGCAACAAATTCTTCCATTGTTACCTTGCCGCTTTTGACATCTGCAAGCTTATAGCCTTTATCACCTGTCTGAGGAATGCTTTCGGGCAGATTTGCAAGAATTATTTCTTTGAGGTTGTATTTTGCTGTGGGTACAGGTTCATAAACCTTTTTGCCGTCAATGAATTTAAGTCTGTTAAAAGCACTGTCGGGCGCAACGGCGCAGGTCTGCGAATACTTTGATATAACATTGCTGTGTTCCTGACCGTAGGTACAGCAAAGCTCGGCACTGCGTACATCCGTGCCGATATAAATGTTGTATGTGCCCTTTTCAAGCACATAAGCAAAAGCATCTTCGTCATCATAGGATGCCATATCGTTTATGTTAAGGCTGAGGGTGATTCTTTCACTTTCTTCGGGGAGGAGAGTGCCCGTTTTTGCGAATGCACCAAGCTCTCTTGCAGGCTTGCCCATTCTGCCGCAGGGTGCTTCGTAATAAAGCTGAACAACTTCTTTGCCTGCCCGTGTGCCGATGTTTTTTACTGTTGTTTCAACGGTGATAACGCCGTTTTCGCACTTGCATTCAGTGTTTTCAATGCTGAAATCCGTATATCCAAGACCGAAGCCGAAGGGATAGAGCACCCTGTCCTTTGCAAAGGTTTCAAAGCCTCTGTAACCTACATAGATATCTTCGGTGTAGTTGTTGAATTTTCTTGCGCCGAAGTCAGCACTGCCCGGGTAATCCTCATAGCTTTTTGCGATTGTATCAGTCAGTTTGCCGCTTGGGAAACTGTCGCCGCAAAGCACATCCGCAATGGCGTTGCCGCTTTCCATACCCATCTGCCATACATAAAGAATCGCAGAAATCTTATCGCCGTATGCATCAATTTCCGCCATATCCATAATTCCGCCGCAGTTAAGCAGAAGAATAACTTTATTGAATGCGGCTGTAACATTATCAAGCATCTGCTTTTCGGTGTCGGTAAGGTAATAACTGCCTTTTTCAAGTTTGTTTTCCCTGTCCTCACCTGCGGACCTGCCGATAACCACAACGGCGGTGTCTGACATTGAAGCGGCGGTTTTTGCAAGAGAAAGGTCAACGGGCATTTCGTCGTAGCACATGGGCCAGTTACCCCAGAAGCCGTCGTCAACGGGGTTCTGCCTGCCCCAATTCACATATGCGGTTGCGAGAAGCTCATTGTATTTTATTTTTGAATTGTTCTTTATACCTTCCATAAGGCTCACCTTATAGGGTGCCTTGACGTCACCGCCTGAACCGTAGCCCACATAGAAATAATCGTTCTGCACTCTGCCGAAAACGGAAATCACGTTTTCATCGGAAAGGGGAAGCACATCATCTTTGTTTTTCAGCATAACAATGCCTTCCGCACCGATTTCACGGCAAAGCTCAATCATTTTTTTATCGGGAACAAAGCTCTTGCCAAGCTGACCGTCGGATGTACCCTGAGATGTGGTAGTGGTTACAAAATTCACGATCTTGCCCACATACTTCATAACTTTTTTCTTGATAATGTTCATTTGCAAAACCTCCGGAACAATCGTGATACATAAATATATTATCACATATATAAAAAAAATCAATCCCCGATGGAATATCGGAGATTGACTGATTGTTATTCAACCCAGGAAATGAACTTATAGCTGTCAAGCACTCTGAAAAACTGCACCAGTCTTTCATAAAGAGGATGTGCTTCTTCGCCGAATTCGGCATCAACCTCTGCGGCAAGGTCTGTTATGCTTTTCTTACCGTCAATCAGAGGCCATACAAAGCTGCCTGTTTTATCAAGATGAATGTAGCTGATTTTGGGTCTTTTAAAAAGCTTCTGTGCAATTCTGTTCATAACACCTTTGTTTTCAATTTCAAGGGTAACTATGCCGTTTTCATCCGCTTTCCAGGGGATACCTTCGGGATGAACGGGGATTTTATCAAGATAATTTGTTTCCTGCTTTTTCATATCTTATTTGCTTTTCTTTTTCTTCCATACGGAGAATCTGAGAAGTGACAGAATAACAAGTCCGAATACTGCGAGAGCCGCAACCTTTGCAACAACGGGTGAAAGGTTGAGGAAACCTGAAATATCGATAACCTTGTCAATACCGAATACTGCAAGCAGTGCCAGTACAATACCTACAAGACCTTCGCCTGCAATCATACCCGAGCAGAAAAGGATGCCGTCATTTGTGATCGTTTTCTTTTCTTCTTCGTTTTTCTTTATCTTGTCAACCGCAAGTCTCACAAGACCGCCCACCATAATGCAGGCATTGAGATGTACGGGAAGATAAACGCCGATTGCAAAGGGAAGAACGGGAATACCGATAATTTCAACAACTACGGCAATGAATACACCGATGAATACAAGACCCCAGGGAAGGTTGTTATCCATAACACCTTCAATGATCATCTTCATAAGTGTTGCCTGAGGTGCGGCAAGAGCGTCACCGCCGAAGCCCCATGCAGTGTCGAGAAGATAAAGTGTGCCGCCGATGGCAAGAGCTGCTGCGGTAACACCGATAACCTCGCCTATCTGCTGCTTTCTGGGAGTTGCACCGAGAAGATAACCTGTTTTGAGGTCCTGAGATGTATCGCCTGCAATAGCGGCAACAATGCAGATGATTGAGCCGATAGCAATAGCGCTTCTCATACCTTCTGCACCCGTGCTGCCTGTGATTTTAAGAATAACGGTTGCAATAAGCAGAGTTGCGATTGCCATACCTGAAACAGGGTTGTTACTGCTGCCTACAAGACCAACCATTCTTGATGAAACAGTGGCAAAGAAGAAACCGAAAATAACAACGATTGCCGCACCGAGAAGTGAAACGGGAACTGCGGGTACAAGCCATACGATGATTGTGAGAGCAAGGATTGCAATAAGAACAAACTTCATGCTGAGGTTCTGATTTGTGCGTTCATTGCCTGCATCCGAACCGCCCTTCATACCTTTTATGGCATCTCTGAAAGTGCGCACAATAAGAGGAAGTGACTTGATAAGGCTGATGATACCGCCTGCTGCAAGAGCACCTGCACCGATATAGCGGATATATGAGCTCCATATTGCGCTTGCACCGCCTTCGGCGAACATTTCGCCGATAGGTACAGTGCCGGGGTAGAGGGTAAGTGTTTCGCCGAAAAGAACGATGATAGGAATAAGCACAAGCCAGCTGATAACACCGCCGCCGAACATATATGATGAAATTCTGGGGCCGCAGATGTAGCCTACGCTCATAACAGCAGGGTAAATCTGAGTTCCGAATTCACCTGCAAAGCCTTTTATTCTGAATGAAATTTCACCGGGCACCGCTTTGATACCGTCGATGATAAGCTTGAAGAATGCGGCAAAGCCCATACCTGCAAAAACAGTTGAAGCGTTTGAACCGCCTTCCTCGCCTGCGAGCAGAACCTCAGCGCAGGCAGTGCCTTCGGGGTAGGGGAGAACACCGTGTTCCTTAACGATAAGAGCATTTCTCAGAGGAACCATGAAAAATACGCCCAGAAGACCGCCAAGAAGTGCGATAAGTGTGATTTCAAGCATATCGGGCTTATCCATCTTGCCTTCCTTAGCCCAGAGGAAAAGGGCGGGGAGGGTGAAGATTGCACCTGCGGCAAGTGATTCACCTGCGGAACCTACTGTCTGAAAGATGTTGCTTTCAAGAATTGAGTTTTTACGCATAACAACTCTGATAACGCCCATAGCTATAACGGCGGCAGGGATTGAAGCCGAAACCGTCATACCTACTCTGAGACCGAGGTATGCATTTGCCGCACCGAAAACAACAGCAAGCAGAACACCCATTACGATTGATGTAACCGTGAATTCGGGTGTGATTTTGCTTGCAGGGATATACGGCTTGAACTGTTTGTTATCCTGCATATAATTCTCCTTTATAAATATAATTTTTACACAGATACTCCATATAATACAAAATAAACGGATTTTTTGCAAGAGGAAAATCAAAGAAAAACAAAAAAGACACCCTCGCAATGCGAAAGCGTCTTTGGTTTGTGTTATTTTACAACCTTTACCTGATTTATTCCGTAATATTCAAAGCAGTTTATTGCGTCTTCTGTTATGACTTCGCCGCATACGGCAACGGGCACCGCAGGGGGGCAGGCAACATTTGCCTGGGCAAGAATTCTGCCTTTTGCCTGATTTGTACAAATCGTTTCGCAGGGAGAGAAAACCGCATCTCTTACCGACATTGCAGATGATAAAACGGGAATAACGGGCGGATTTTCGTTGATTTCTTCTTTTTGAGGTATTGAAATCAGAGCGTCAACAAGCTTTTCAATAGTTTCGGTTCCGTTTTCTGGGGTAAGCATAAACACAATGAAATCCTTATCCGAGAATTCACACAGAAAATCTTTTGATTTCAGTATATCCGCAAAATCCGTTCCGTGATATCCGTAAGATTTTGTTTTTATTGTGATTTTGAGAGGCTCGTTGCCGTAAAGCTCAAAGCCGTTTACTTTAAGCTTTTTCTTTGCATTTTCAACCTCAACGCAAAAATCCGCAAACTTTTCACAATAACCGCCGTTAATGTATTCGTTGGCTTTGTCAAGGGATTGCAGAATAAGGTATGAGGGGCTTGTTGAGCCGTAAAGCACAAGGTAAGCCTTGGCGTTCTCCGCAAAAAACGGGTCTGCATCCTCTGAAATATGCAGGTACGCACCGCCTGTGAGCACAGGTAAGGTTTTGTGCGCTGAATCACAGCATATATCCGCACCGCAGTCCATAGGATGAAGGCTTCGGGGCAGAAATTTAAGATAAGCGCCGTGGGCGTTATCAACAAGCAACAGAATTCCGTGCTTTTTGCACACCTCTGATATTCCTTTGATATCCGTGATATTACCAAGATAATCGGGGCTTGTGATATAAACCGCCGCAGGTTTCACGTCGGATGAAGTTATTGTATCTTCAAGACCCTTCGGCGTGATTTTGCAGGAAAGGTAAGAATTTTTATCTTCGGGGCAGAGCCACATAACATCGCACCCCGTCAGGGCAACCGCATTCATAAACGCCTTGTGTGCATTTCTGCCTGCGGCAATAAGGGGAGTTTTGCCCTTTGATTTTGCATAAAGCACCGCAAGATGTACCATTGCCTTTATGCATTGGGATGAACCTTCCGTGGAATAAAAAGTTTTGCATCCGAAAAGAGTGCCTGCATTTTGCTCGCTTTGCGAAATTATTCCGCTTGCTTCATAAAGACTGTCCGCACCGTCGATTTCCGTTATATCATAAGCCTCAAAGCCGAGAAACGGCATACCCTTGTGACCTGGCATATGCAGTCTTTCAGCTTTGCTTTTTGCATATTCATTTACGAAATCGCAGATTGGAGTTTTCATTTATTCATCTCCGAAAGCTCTTGCAACGGCAACCATAATTGCACATTCCATTCTCTTTTTGAAAAGCTCACAGCCGTATTTGTATACGCCCTTGACCGAGCCCGTTGAATGATAAGCGTTTGCGGCGCATCCGCCTGAGCAGTAAAGCCTTGCCCAGCAGGTGCGGCATTCTTCACGGGAATAAACATTACATTCCGCAAATTCATTCTGAATTGCAGTGTTTGTGACGCCGTTCCAGATATCGCCCAGCCTGAACTTTTCTTCGCCTACAAACTGATGGCAGGGGTAAAGCTCGCCTGTGGGAGTGACTGCCATATATTCCGTACCCGAGCCACAACCCGAAATACGCTTATAGATGCAGGGTCCGCCCGTAAGGTCAATCATATAGTGATAGAATGTGAAGGGCTTGCCTTCCTTGTCACGGCTGAGCATAAGCTCTGCAAGCTTTTCGTATTGATCCATAACAACGGGCATATCCTCCGCGGTAAGCTCCGAAGGTTCACCGGGTGCACAGACAACGGGTTCCATACTCAGCTCCGTAAAGCCAAGGTCAAGCATCTGCTGAATATCTTTGAGGAAATCGGGGTTGGCATGGGTGAATGTGCCACGCATATAGTAATTCTTGCCGCCGCGTGCTTCAACAAGCTTCTGGAATTTGGGAACGATTTTATCCCAGCTTCCGTTGCCTGCGTAGTCAACACGGTAGCGGTCGTGGATTTCTTTTCTGCCGTCAAGGCTGAGAACAACATTGCTCATTTCTCTGTTGGCAAAATCAATGACATCATCGTCAATGAGCACACCGTTTGTTGTGAGAGTAAAACGGAAATTCTTTCCGTACTCTTTTTCGATACTGCGTGCATACTCAACAAGCTGCTTCACAACATCAAAATTCATCAGAGGCTCGCCGCCGAAAAAGTCAACTTCAAGGTTACGGCGTGTGCCTGAATTTTCAATAAGGAAATCAAGGGCGCGCTTGCCTACTTCAAAGCTCATCAGTGCACGCTCACCGTGATACTTGCCCTGACTTGCAAAGCAGTATGAGCAGTTAAGGTTGCAGGTGTGGGCAATGTGCATACACAGCGCTTTTACAACACCTGCGGTTTTCTGTTTGAGGTGACCTGCCATAGGCTCAAAGGTTTCGGGTGCAAAAAGCTTACCGCTTTCTTTAAGTTCGCAGATCTGCTCATAGCAATCTTCAATATCCGAAAGGGGGATGTCTGCATATTTTCCGCTTATATCGGTAATAACGGCATCCTTGCCTTTTTCTTCAAAAACCGAGATTATATCGTATGCAACCTCGTCAACGACGTGAACGGAACCTGAGCAAATGTCGAGAACGATGTTGTAACCGTTAAGTTTATACTGGTGTATCATAGTTTCTCCTCACAGAAAATGCCGCCATAAAGGCGGCATTTCAGCAATTATAATTATTTGCTTTCCTTGTTTGTGCTTTCACACTGCTGGTTGGCAATACCGCAGCTTGTTTTGCAAGCTGACTGGCAGGATGTCTGGCATTCGCCGCAGCCACCGTTCTTAGCGCTGTCACAAAGATTGCGTGTTTCAAGAGTCTTGATGTGTTTCATTGGTGTAACCTCCGTCAAATTTTATCATAACAAATGATATCACATAATATATTCAAAGTCAATACTTTTCGAAACGGAAATCAATAAGGTTTTGAATGGAAGCTTTCCGCCGTATCTGCGTTGAAAATTCTTGAAACAGCCTCGTATTCCTGCGAATTTCCGCCTTGATACGACGAAAATTTTCTCGTTCAAAACCGCTCCGCATCTCAGACTTATAGGATTACCGTTTCAAAAAGTATGCAAAATGAATTAATCTTCAATCGCTGCTTTGCGTGAATTGATTTTTCTGAATATTTCAGGGTCAAATTTGGGTGTACGGTCATAATAGTAAAGACCGTTCTGTTCCTGCTCAATATCATAGAGCTGGGTGTAGCAGAAGCCGAACATTCTGTAATTGTCAAGCAAAGCATCGGTAAGACCTGCGTATCTTTCAAAAAATTCTTCCTCTGTTTTGGGTGCATTGCCGTAGCCCCAGGCATCGCCTCTGTCGCCTCTTGACCATTGAAGTCCGCCGTATTCGCTGATCCAGGCACAGCCCTTACCGCTGTACATCTGTCTTTCGGGAAATCTTTCGAAAAGTATACCCTCTGACATCAGCCTGTCATAGTTTTTCTTGAAAATATGATAATCCTGTTCGTAGTCGTGAACGTCATAAATATCGGTGATTGTATGGAAGTTACCGCTTGTGTCAATGCAGGGACGGGTTTCATCCATATGCTTTGTGACCTTGTAGATTGTGGAAATAACGTGGTCATACTGCTTTCTGCCGTTTATATCCCAGGTTTCGTTGAAGGGACACCAGCCGATGATTGAAGGATGGTTGAAATCTCTTTCAACGCATTCGCACCATTCGGGAAGCATTGCCGCAAGTGAGAAGGGATTTGACCAGTCAAGACCCCAGTTGCCGTATTCACCCCAGACAATATAACCGAGTCTGTCGCAATGGTAGAGAAATCTCTTTTCAAATACCTTCTGATGAAGTCTTGCACCGTTAAAGCCAACGGCCATTGAAAGCTTTACATCCTTTTCGAGGTCGGCATCTGCGGGAGCTGTGTAGATGCCGTCGGCATAGAAGCCCTGGTCAAGCACAAGACGCTGGAAAACGGATTTGCCGTTGATAAGGAATTTAAGGCCGTCAAGCTTTACATTCCGCAGACCGAAATAGCTCTTGATTTTATCTTCGCCGAAGGTCAGTTCAAGGTCATAAAGTCTGCCGCAGCCAACCTCCCAAAGGTGAATTTCATCAAGTCTGATTTCACCTGTGACTGTTGATTTTGCGACCTTTGTAAAGCTGCCCATGGGTTTGCCTTCGTATGAAGCGGTTGCGGTGAAATCACCTTCACCCTCAACAACAGCCGAAATCGCAATAACTCCGTTTCCGTAATCGGGGAAAAGTTTGAAGCTCTTTATGTATGCCTTGGGTACGAATTCAAACCATACGGTCTGCCAGATACCCGTTGTTCTTGTGTAGTCACAGCCGTGGGATTTGAGTTCTTCACTCTGCTTTCCTCTGGGTACAAGGGGATTTCTCACATCGTCAACGGCGTGAACAATAAGAGTGTTTTCACCTTCGTTAAGGTAATCGGTAACATCAAACTTAAATGAAGCATAGCCGCCTTTGTGTGTGCCTGCTTTCTTGCCGTTTATGTAAACAGTTGTTTCATAATCAACCGCACCGAAATGCAGGATAACTCTGCCTTCAAGCTGTGCGGCGGTAACATTCACGGTTCTTCTGTACCACACTGCGGGAATGAAATCAGTATATTCAATGCCTGAAAGCTTGCTTTCGGGGCAGAAGGGGACAATTATCTTTTTATCCCAATCCTTCTTTTCAAGAATACCCGATTCCAGCTTGCTGTTGCCGAAGTCAAATTCAAAATCCCATTCGCCGTTAAGATTGAGCCAATCAGCTCTTTCGCACTGGGGATCGGGATGTTCACATCTGGGTATATTAATCATATTTTTTCTCCTTGCAATTTTACTTGTCAAAAAATTTATCCTCAATCATTGCAGCAAGGCAATGATATACGGGCAATGTAAGTTCCTGGATTTTAAAGGTTTCCGTTTCGGGAAGATTAATGCACACATCTGAAAATCTTTTGAGAGGGCTTACTTTTTCACCTGTGACAGATATGACTTTCACATCTGATGCGATTGCGGTTTCTGCGGCAAAAATAACATTTGCAGAGTTTCCCGATGTGCTGAAACACAAAAGAACATCTCCGCTTTTTCCATACGCATAAACCTGCTGTGCATATACCAGCGATGACTGTGCGTCATTTGAAAATGCGGTCATCAGCGCAGTGTGAGCATTGAGAGAAATAACAGGCAGACCCTTTTGAAGATTATCGGCAATAAAGCTGTCACCGAATCTTGATTTTTCCTCATCGGAAAGAGGCCTTTTTTTGAGAAAGCCTTTCAGCAATTCGCCTGCAAAATGGTCGCAGTCAGCCGCAGAACCGCCGTTGCCGCAGCAGAGTATCTTGCCGCCGTTTTCAAGGCATTCAACCATTATTTCAAACGATTTATATATATCTTCACCGCACACCGAAAGGGCAGGATATCTTTCAAGCAGTTCATTGAAAATCACATTTTCTCTCATAATTCTGCCTCCGCAAAACTTTTCGCAACGCCGATTGCCGCAAAATCGCCGATTTCGTCGCCGAGCATTGCAGGTACTATTTTACAGCATTGTGCGGAAATTTCAAGGGCTTCCTTGCGGATTGTTTCGTTCATACTTTCCGCAAGCAGGTGTCCTGAGCGCTGATAAATGCTGCCTATAACGATTCTTTCGGGGTTAAGTATATCAATGAGAATTGAAATTCCCAGACCAAGCTTTTCTCCGCAACGGCGGTAAATTGCATTTGCAAGCTTATCGCCTTTAACGGCCGCATCCGCAACGGTTTTTGCCGTAACGTTGTCACGGGGGATTATTGTTGAACCGTTGTAGATTGAGAGCATTCTCTTTGACATTGCCGCAATACCCGCACCGCTGCAAAAGCCTTCAAATGAGCCTGCTTTTCCGTAAGCGGCGGGACCGTCGGCATCAAGTCTTATGTGACCCACTTCGCCTGCCGTACCGCAGGTGCCTGAATAAAGCTTACCGTCAAGAATAAGACCTGCACCCATACCCGTGCCGAAGGTGAGAAAAATCATGTTTTTTGTTCCTCTGCCTGCACCGAACTGCCATTCTGCAAGTGCACAGGCATCTGCATCGTTCCTGACCTTGCAGGGTATACCCAGTTCTTCTCTGACCATATCCGCAAGGGGAACGTTATCCCAGTCAGGCAGGTTGGGAGGGCACATAATCACGCCTGTGTCGCTGTTAAGAGGTCCGCCGCAACTCACACCGCAGGCAAGTACATCATCGGATGAAATTCCTCTGCGACTGAGTATTTCTTTTGCGGAAGAAATAAGTTCACCGATAATTTCTCCGTAACCCCGTTCAACCCTTGTGTCAAACCTGATTTTATCCTTTATTGAATTTCCGTTCTTTTCGCTGAGAACAACGGCGCATTTTGTGCCGCCGATGTCAAAACCAAGGTAATATTTCATATGGATACCGCCTTTCACACTGAAATTATATATATTTTTTTTCTTTTAGTCAACAAAAAGGTAATATCGGCGGCAAGTCAGTGAAAAATAAAAAGAAGAAAGGAAGTGGCGGTATGGCGGTAACGCTTGTGAGAACACTTATACTTTATATTGTGATTATTCTTCTTGTCAGGCTTATGGGTAAGCGGCAGATAGGCGAATTGCAGCCCTCGGAGCTTGTCATAGCAATATTACTGTCGGAGATTGCATCCATTCCCATTCAGGATAACAAGGTACCTATATTAGGTTCGGTTGCCGCACTGTGCACTCTTGTTGCTTTTGAAATCCTGTCATCTGCAATCAGCCTTAAAAGTCCGAAAATACGCACATATATGCAGGGACACCCTGTAATTGTCATCCGTAACGGTGAAATAGATTACAAGGCTCTGAAAAAACTGCGTATGACCCTCAACGACCTCGTGTGCGCTCTCAGGCAGAAGGATGTTTTTGATATAACCCAGGTATCCTATGCAATATTTGAAACCAACGGAAAAATAAGTATTCTTCTGAAACCCGATTACAGACCGTCAACTGCGGCGGATGTGAATGTATATCCGAAAGATAAAGGAATGCCTTTTGCGGTTATCTGCGACGGCAGGGTTATGGAGGATGTGGCAGGGGAGGCAGGATGTGACCTGAGCAAAATCAAAAAAATTGCCCTTTCATCCAGAATACCCATAGAGAAAATACTGATTATGGCAGTTGACAGTGAAGGGATTGCCTACATTATGCGAAAGGATGATAACGGTTGAAACGGGTTGCGGCGGCGATTATTCTTATAACTTTTTCGGCAGGTATTGCGGTGTGGTCGGGCTATATATTTGAAAGCCGTATGAATTATTTTGAAAGCGAAATGAGAAATATGCTGGAAGTGTCCGATGACGGTTTTTATGAAAAAACCGAAAATCTGGTGTATGCCTGGGAAAAGTATTCTTTTTTTCTTCACGCGGTTTTTCTTCACGATGGTATCGATGAACTTGAACGGCTTATCTTATCACTTCCTCTGACGGCGGAGTACGGCTCTGCGGAGGAAGTAAGGCTGAAATGTGTGGAAGGCATTAATCTTATAGAAAGCTTGAAAGCCTGCGAAAGACTCTCTGCCGAGAACATTTTATAAAAAATTCACAAACAGATATTGTAAATTCATCTGGGCAGTGATAGAATGTAATCAAGGAAAGGAGAGTGATACAATGCCGGAATTTACTATGCTGATTTTCTGGATTGTGCTTCTCATAGTTCTTATTGTGGTTGAAGCCGTAACGGCACAGATGGTAACCATCTGGTTTGCGGCAGGTGCGGTTGCCGCCATAGCGGCAGAGCTTCTCGGTGCACAGGTGTGGCTCCAATGGACGGTGTTCATTATTGTGTCCGTAATTGCTCTTATTGCCACAAGACCTCTTGTGAGAAAGCTTACCAGAACAAGGGTTCAGCCTACCAATGCAGACCGTGTTATCGGCCAGACTGCGGTTGTTACCGAGGAAATCGACAATGTTGCCGCAAAAGGTCAGGCAAGTGTGGGCGGTACGGTATGGACCGCACGCTCGGCAGACGGCTCGGTTATCGGTAAAGACGAGAGAGTCACTGTTGAAAAAATTGAAGGCGTAAAGCTTATTGTAAAGAAGAATTAAGGAGGAAATTTTTATGTGGATTATTTTTGTCGTTCTTGCGGTGTTCATCATCGCGCTTGTTATCGCAAATATCAAAATTGTTCCTCAGTCAAAGGCATACGTAGTTGAAAGATTGGGAACATACAGCGCAACCTGGCAGACGGGTCTTCACATCAAAATCCCCTTTATCGAGAGAATTGCAAAGCAGGTTTCTCTCAAAGAGCAGGTTGTGGATTTTCCGCCTCAGCCCGTTATCACCAAAGATAACGTTACAATGCAGATTGATACCATCGTATTTTTCCAGATTACAGACCCCAAGCTTTTTGCTTACGGTGTTGAAAGACCCCTTTCGGCTATTGAAAATCTGACGGCAACAACCCTCAGAAATATCATCGGTGAAATGGAGCTTGACCATACTCTCACTTCAAGAGATATCATCAATGCCAAAATCAGAGGTATTCTTGATGAGGCAACAGACCCCTGGGGTATCAAGGTGAACAGAGTTGAGCTTAAAAATATTCTGCCCCCCAAAGAGATTCAGGATGCTATGGAAAAGCAGATGAAGGCAGAGCGTCAGCGCCGCGAAGCAATTCTTACCGCAGAAGGCGAAAAGGCAAGTAAGATTCTTGTTGCGGAAGGTCAGAAGGAAAGTAAGATTCTTGCTGCGGAAGCTGATAAGCAGAGCGCAATTCTTGCTGCCGAAGCAATCAGAGAAGCAAAGATTATTGAGGCGGAAGGTGAAGCTGAGGCTATCCGCAGAGTTGAAGAGGCAAGAGCACAGGCGATCGGTCTTATCAACGAAGCCGCACCCGGTGAAGGCTATCTTACACTCAAAAAGCTTGAAGCATTTGAAGCTGCCGCTGACGGTCAGGCAACAAAGCTTATTGTTCCCAGTGAGTTGCAGGGTCTTGCAGGTCTTGCCGCAAGTGCAAAGGAAATTATAAAATAAAACAAAAAGAAAAGCACCCTGCGAGGGTGCTTTTTTTGATGCGCTTTTTACCTTTTTGTTGTTCTTTTGAGAATTTCTTTCACGGGTGTAAACACGGCAAAGGTAACTGCCGAGTTTATGCCCGCTTTTAACAGATTGAATGGGATGATTGCAGGTATGAGCATGCCCATAACTGTCTGTGTGCCTGCACCAAGGAATATGCCTGTGAATACAAGATTAAGAGGAATCATAACCGCAGTCATTGCAAGTGAACCGAGAACAAGACCGACGATAAGGCTAAGGTTGGTCTTTTTGCGGCTGTAAATTCCCGAAGCAACCAATACAAGCACGCTTGATGCAACAAAGTGCATTACGAAACCTATCCATCCGCTTGATGCACTGACGGTAAGCGCCTGAATAATGCATACCGCAAGCAGAATGATAATGCCTGAAACGGGACCCAGCATCATTGAACCGATAAGCACGGGGATATCTGCGGCGTCGTATTCAAGGAAGGGTGCGGCAGGTATCAGGGGCATACGCACCGTGTAGACAAGCACTATTGAAAGTGCCGTAAGCATTGCCATAACGCAGAGACGGATGATTTTTTCTTGCTTTTTCATAAGTCATTTCTCCTTTGCTCGGAGTGCCGATAAAAAACAAAAGCCCTGCAAAAATGCAGGGCGTGAAATGCATGATATCAGCATTCTCTTTCATCCGGACTGTACCGTCGGTTACGGAATTTCACCGTATCAGCCATCCTTTGATGGGTCATGGACTCTACCACCGGTGGGGAATCTCACCCCGCCCCGAGAATTCATATTTAAGTTCATTATAGCCCTTTGCGCGGATTTGTCAATAAAAAAACATTAAATTTAAGGTTTGTAATTTTATGTTATGTATGCTACAATAAATTGATTATAACATTTTGGAGAGATTTATATGAATTTCACACCTCTCGGTTCAACGAATTCGCACGAAGGCTATTGCCTTATCAAAACCGTCGAAAAGAAGCTTACCGCAAAAGGCGTACCTTATCTTGATATGACCCTTGCGGATAACAGCGGCGAAATCAACGCAAAGCTGTGGGATTATAAAGAATCACCGTTAAATCAGTTCAACGCTCTTGATTTTGTGAAAGTAAGAGGTACTTACGTACCCTTCAATGATACAATGCAGTTCAGGGTTGAGCGAATCCGCAACGTAATTCCCGAGGATAATGTGGCAATCGAGGATTATGTGCCCTCAGCCTGCCTTACGGGTCAGGTTATGCTGGCGGAAATCGAAAAGATTGTTGCTTCATTCAGGGATGCGGAGCTTAAAAGCCTTGTGGGTGCAGTGATTGAAAAATACAGCGAAAAGCTTCTCTACTGGCCTGCGGCAAAGAATCTTCACCACGCGGTCAGAAGCGGTCTGCTGATGCATACTCTCTCAATCCTCAGGCTCGCAAGGGGAGTGTGCTCGATTTACCGCTTTGTGAATTATGATTTGCTTTGTGCAGGTGCGATTCTTCACGATATTGCAAAAATTGACGAAATGCAGGCAACCGCAACGGGTATTGCCGCAGAATATACCGTCAAGGGTAATCTTCTGGGTCACCTTGTTATGGGTGCAATCAATATTGACAGAATCGGCAGAGAGCTTGGCATCAGCGATGAAACCCTGACTCTTGTTGAGCATATGCTTATTTCTCACCATGGCACACCTGAATTCGGTGCCGCAAAAATGCCTATGTTCATTGAGGCTGAGCTGCTTTCACAGCTTGACCTTATGGATGCAAGACTTTATGAAATGCACGCAGCCGTTGAAGCTGTTGATGAGGGAGCTTTCACACCCCGTCAGTGGGCGCTTGAAAACCGCAACCTCTATAACCACGGCAAGGCATATGACGGCGGCGTTGAGCTTATGAATGAGGAGGAAATCCAATGAGAAATCACGAAGTAACCAAAGTTCAGCCTTTGCTTAAAGAAGACGGAAGTCTCAGGGAGCCCGGCTGGTCAAAACAGCTTGTTCAGGTTTATGACAGAAATGCAATCAAAGCACCTAAATTCAGAATCAAGGAATGGGATTATTACCTTGTTATTTCCGAAAAGAATAATTTCGGCGTTGCGTTTACTATTTCGGATGACGGTTATATCGGTCTGCAATCCGTAAGTCTTCTTGGTTTTTCAAAGCCCTGGGAGCATACGGAAACAATTCTCAACGCTCTGCCTATGGGTAAATTCAAGCTTCCTTCAACCAGTGCCGAGGGCAATACAGTTTATCACGATAAGCGCCTTGATATGGAGTTTCAGGTGTCCGAGGGCAAACGAAGAATTATTTGTAATTTCAAAAATTTCTGCGACGGCAAGCCTTTCTCCTGTGATATAACCCTTGCACAGCCCGAAATGGATACAATGGTTATCGCAACTCCCTGGAAAGAGAAGAAAACCGCTTTCTACTACAATCAGAAAATCAACTGTATGAGAGCAAGCGGCAAGGCAACCTTTGACGGTAAGGATTACGTTTTTGACCCTGCAACGGATTTCGGTACTCTTGATTGGGGCAGAGGCGTATGGACATACGACAATACCTGGTACTGGGGCTCAGGCAATATGGATATTGACGGCCACGCATTCGGCTTCAATATCGGCTACGGCTTCGGCGATACATCAGCCGCCAGCGAAAATATGCTTTTCTACGACGGCAAATGCCACAAGCTTGACGATGTGACATTCAACATTCCCAAAACGGGATATATGGACCCCTGGACCTTCACTTCAAGCGACGGCAGATTCGAAATGGAATTCACGCCCATTCTTGACAGAGCCGCAAAAATCGATATCAAAGTAATCATTACCGACCAGCATCAGGTATTCGGCAGAATGAACGGCAAGGCAATTCTTGATGACGGCACGGTTATCGAAGTCAAAGACTGCCTCTGCTTTGCTGAGGATGTTCACAATAAATATTAATCGGAGATAAAAATGGACTGGACAGAAATTAAAATTACCGTCAACGCAGATGATGTTGACAGAGCAGGAGATATCGCTCATATGGCGGTACCCTACGGAATTTACATTGAAGATTACCGCACTCTTGAAGAGGAAGCCTGGGAGATAGCACGCATTGACCTTATTGATGAAGATCTTCTTGCAAAAGACAGGTCCAAGGGTATTGTGCATATTTATATTTCTCCCGAGGAAAATCCTGCGGAAGCAGTTTCTTTCCTTACCGAAAGGCTTGCCGCCGAGGGGATTGAAAGCGAAATTGACGAATCTGTATGTAAAAATGCAGATTGGGAAAACAACTGGAAAAAGTATTTCAAGCCTATGCCCGTAGGCGAAAAACTCCTTATCCGCCCCATCTGGGAGGATGAGTTTGAAGCAGGTGACAGAGCAGTTATTCACCTTGAACCCGGTCTTGCTTTCGGTTCGGGTACTCACGATACAACCAGACTCTGCCTTGAAACCCTTGAAAAATATGCGGAAAAAGGCAAAACCGTTCTTGATGTAGGCTGCGGCAGCGGTATTCTTTCGGTTGCCTGCCTTCTTCTGGGTGCGGACAGTGCGGTAGGTGTTGATATTGATGCCCTTGCCGTTAAAACCGCAAGGGAAAACGGTAAAACCAACGGCTTTGATGAGCCTGAATTCACCGTGCTTCAAGGTTCGACCACCGACAAGGTAACGGGTAAGTTTGATATTATTGCCGCCAACATTGTTGCTGATATCATCATCAATCTTTGTGTTGATGTCAAGGATTATATGAATCCCGATGCAGTGTTCATCACTTCGGGTATCATCGTTCCCAGAGAACAGGACGTTCTTGCCGCATTTGAGGCAAACGGTCTTGAAGTCATTGCACGCCACGAAAGCGGCGGCTGGCTTTGTTTTGAAACGAAGGTGGCAAAATGAGCATTCAGCAGGAGATAAAGGATTTTCTTCTTGAAAAAGGCGTTGCGGATGTAGGCTTTTTCAGAGTTGACGAGGGCGAAGAAGCTTTGCCCTACGGCATAAGCATAGTTGCCCGTCTTTCTGAAAGCATCATTGATGAAATTGAAGATGAGCCTACCCATACCTATTTCAACCATTACCGCAATGTGAATGCGTTTATCGATTCAATGCTTCTGCAAGCAGGAATGTTTTTACAGCGTAAAGGGTATAAATACATAACCGTTGCCGCATCCCAGAGCATCAACAAGGATGGCTGGAATTATATGGCAAGGTATTCTCACAAAAAGGGTGCCTGCCTTGCAGGTCTCGGCTCAATCGGAAGAAATTCTCTGTTTCTTCACAAGGAATACGGCAGTTATGTAAGACTTGGTACAATTTTTACAGATTGTCCCTTTGAATGCGATAACATCCTTGCGGAAAGTGTATGCACGGGCTGTGACATCTGCGTCAGAGCCTGCCCTGCAAAGGCAATCAAGGGCGGTGACTGGACTCCCGGTACGCCCAGAGAAGAAATTTTCGACCCCGAAGCGTGCAGCAATTTTATGAAAACAAAATTTCAGAAAATCGGCAGGGGTGCCGTATGCGGAATATGCATGAAGGTTTGCCCTATGAACAGACCGGAATAAGAGGTGTTCAGAATGAAAGTATTTGATATAAAACTTACAAACGACCTTGCAAAGCTTACCGTTTATCTTCCTGATAAATCCCGTGAAATGGGTCATATGGATATCCGCAAATCCGTTCTTGTTATTCCCGGCGGCGGTTATTCGATGTGTTCTGACCGTGAGGCAGAGCCTATTGCACTTGCTTTTCTTTCAAAGGGCTATGCGGCATTCGTGCTCAGATATACCGTTGGTAAAGAATATAATTTCTCAATGCCTATGGCTGATGTGAATGAGGCAATGAAGGTTATCTGCGACAACGCCGAAGAATGGAGCATTGATAAAGATAAGATTGCCGCAATCGGTTTCTCCGCAGGCGGTCATCTCTGCGCCGCACTTTCGGTAATGGGCGATATCCGCCCTGCCGCAAGCATACTTGTTTATCCCTGCATTCTTGAATCGATGAGCAAAATCCTCTGCTTCCCCACACCGGGGCTTGACGACAAGGTTGATGAAAAAACTCCCCCTGCATTCATTGTTTCCGCCTGTGCGGATAACCTTGTGCCCATTGAAAACTCCCTTGCCTATGCATCGGCACTTGATAAGCTTAACATTCCCTTTGAAATGCATATTTACGAAAAGGGATATCACGGATTTTCACTTGCGGATAATGTGGTTTATCAGAAAGCGGAGGCAGATTACTGCGCACATATCCGCGGCTGGTTTGACCTTTGCGCCAAGTGGCTTGAAAAAAAGATATGAATGAGAAAAAAGACAGCTTCGGCTGTCTTTTTTTTAGTGCAAAGTTCAAAGTTCAAGTGCAAAGTGAAGGGTCGCTTCGCTCCGATTTATATTTTGTGATGCCGTGGGTTGTCTTTTTGAGCTGAAACACTTGACAAATCTGTTCTAATGGGTTAGAATGAAGTTGTTCTAATGCATTAGAATAAAACGAAAGGGGGAATTTTTATATGCAGACGCCCAAAATTTTTGAAAGCGAATACCGTTTTTGCCTTATTTTATGGGAAAACGAGCCTGTCAGCAGCCGTGAGCTTTCCGAGTTATGTAAAGAAAAGCTGGGGTGGTCAAAGACAACTACCTACACGGTAATCAAGCGTCTTTCAGACAGAGGAGTGCTGAAAAACGAAAATGCGGTTGTTACATCCCTTATTTCAAAGGATGAAGCTCAGGTTTCGGAAATTGACGAGCTTATGGAAAAGAAATTTGAAGGCTCCATACCTGCCTTTCTTGCCGCTTTTGCAAGAAGCCGCAGGCTTTCGGATAAAGAAATTTCGGAAATCCGCCGCATTATAGAACGGGGGGACGACTAATGGGCGAAATTTTTTCGAACCTTCTTAACATCAGCGTTACCGCAGTTTATATCATTCTTGCAACGGTGCTTGTGAGAACGATTTTCAGGAATATGCCGAGAAAGTATCTGTGCCTTCTCTGGGGTATAACGGGGTTAAGGCTTGCCCTGCCTTTCAGCATTGAAAGTGCGATAAGCCTTATTCCAAGCAGAGAAACCTTTACCGTTGACCCGTACTCGGGCTGGGCGGTGCGTATGAATTCGGGTGTGCCTGCCGTTGACTCGGCGGTAAACGGAGTTATTGTAACTGAAGAGAGCTATTTCGGTATGGACGGTTCGGCAGCCGCAATTACTTCAGTCTGGGATAAACTCGCCTGTTTCTGGCTTGCGGGTACGGTGATAATTCTTCTTTACGGAATAATCAGCTATATCCGTGTGAAAAGAAGCGTTTCAACCGCAGTTCTGCTTGAAGGCAATATTATGCAGTGCGAAACCGTAAAAACGCCTTTTATTCTCGGCATTTTCAAGCCAAAGGTATATATTCCTTTTGATATTGACGAGGCAACACGCAGCCACGTCATTGCCCACGAAAACGCTCACATCAGCCGCTTTGACCACGTAACAAAGCCTCTCAGCTTTCTTGTTCTTGCGGTTTACTGGTTCAATCCTTTTGTGTGGCTTGCCTATATTCTGTTTTGCAGGGATATTGAAAAAGCCTGCGATGAAAAGGTTGTTGACTCAATGGATGGGGAGTCACGCAAGGCATATGCAACCGCACTTCTCCAATGTGCCGCAGGTCGCAGACGCATAACCGCAAGCCCTCTTGCCTTCGGTGAAGTCAGCGTCAAGGGCAGAATAAAAAGCGTTATGAATTACAAAAAACCTGCATTCTGGGTGATAGTCATATCGGTTGTTCTCTGTATCGCTGCCGCTGTATGCTTCCTTACAAGCCCCGAAACACAGGGCGAAAAATTCTACGATAACGGTCAGAGAGTGAAAATAACCGCCGAAACAAACGGCTTTGTTACCGAAGAAAAATACCTTATCCTTAAAGAAGGTCAGAATACAGAGCTTTCAAACGGCACGGAATTTACGCTTGTCTTTTCCAATCTGCAAACGGGCGAAATCACGCTTGCTCTTGACGGTACACAAATTTACGATGAAAGATTTGTAAAAGCTCCGGATGTGATAACCCTTGATATGGCGGATAAATTCAATTATCTTACCCAGGATGGCAAAACAAAAATCAATATTTCTTGTGCCTTCGTAGGCTCTCTTGATGATTGCATTTCCGAGGCGATTGTTGAGCACAACAAGGGTAATTACATCGACGGCGGCGATTATGTCTGCGAAGCCCACGAAATCCTTTCAACCGAAATCACAAAGAAGGATAAGAACGGCAACATAAAAGAGGTTACGGTTTATCTTGTTCAGGCTTACTGTGAGTATATGTATGAAACAAATACGGTGGTTGAAACAGGCGGCAGCGGCAGTGCCCTTGCCCTGACCTTTGAAGTTACGGATACTTCTCACTACAAGCTCAAAGAATATTGGGAACCCGATATGGGCAGAGGCTATGCGGAGTCAATCCGTGAAAAATTCCCTGCGGACTGTGCCGAAATCGCAATAAAGGGCAACGAGCCTTTTGACGAATGTGACAGAATGGCAGAGGAGCATTATAATGCGGAGATTGCCGGGTTCACAATACCTGCCACCACAAAAGCACAAATTATGCAGGGCGTTAAGGTTGATGCCTGCACCTTCACCGCCGTAGGTTACAGTGAAAGCGGTATGGAATATTTCAGGCAGAACGGCATTGAAAAGTATATGTTTATTGAGTATACCGAATCCTTTGAGCAGGATAACGGCACATTTCATATTGCCAGAATTGATACCAAAGCCGATTTTGATGATTTTATGAAGGGTGCAGGTGAGCATTTTAATTTTCAGAGCGGCTTCAACGGCAGCGTGCCCTTTGAAAAGATTGCAAACCGTTACAACGAAAGATTCTTTGAGAAGAACACTCTGTATCTGGGCTACATAGTTGACGGCAGTATTTCCTCGGAATTTTCCTTCACCAACTTCTATGAGACTTATGGCGATGACGACCCCGATAACGTTCACGTTATGCATATGAATATACAGAAAACGGGCCCCGAAGCGGGGGACAGCGCAATGGGCGGCTGGATAGTCAGCGTTGAAGCTGAAAAATCCAATTTGCCCGAAACACCTCTTGCAGTCGGTTTTGTTCGTTCATAATTCCAAAAGCTCCCTCAGGGGAGTTTTTTTGTTATATTTGTATAAATTTATATTGCTTATTTTATTTATGTATGGTAACATAGACATATTAAGGAGGCGTGATAAAATGAGCAAATTAACGGGAAAGGTGAAGTCTTTATTTACCGAAATAAAAACTCACTGGAATACCCCGGCAGAGGGCAAGTATGTGCCCTACAAGGAGTATAAGGATGTCCTTTTTGCAGTCGGCAGCAACTATGCAGGCTCAAAGGTGCTTGAATATATCGGCTTTTTCTCAGCCTGTTATCTCATTATGCACCACTATAAGCTGCCCTATCTCACATTCTCGGTTATCGGCATACTCAATATGCCTCTGGGCTATGTTTCGGCACTTATGTGGTGGTTTGTATGTGATAACCTTGGCTTCCTGCCAAAGAAAACCGAGCGTAAATTCTATCTGGTCTATGTTCTGATGATGATTTTCGGTATATCCACCATACTGTTTGATTATTCTCTTTTGTTCAATCAGACAAGTCCGTTCATTACATATCTCAACGGACTTGAAGGTATGAATGCAACTGCCTGCTTCAAAACCTTCGGCACCCATTTCCTCTATACGGGTTGGGTTGGTGCACGAAACATCTTCTGGCGCAAAAAGCTTCTGCCCAAATACGGCAGATATAAATATTCGCTTTACTGCGATGTTATCCCCAAGTGCATAATGGTTATTCTTATCGGCTGGCTTCCTGTCTATAACATCCCTGATGTTGCGACAAGAGTGTGGGTTGCAAACCTGATGTTTGCCACATACAACGTATTCGGCTTTGCCAATAACCTTGAAACCTGCACAAGAAGCATCAGCCCCGATTTGCAGGAAAGAATTCTTGTGCGCAGCTATCCCGTCAAGCTTTCCCATTTCTTCAACACCATTGTGGGTATAATTATGCCTGCCGCTATCGGTATGCTCAGATATGAATGGGCGGATATCAATGTTTACAGATATGTTATCCCCATAACCTTCTGTACTCTTGCCGCATTCACAATGATTTTTGCAGGCAGAATTCAGGAAAGAATTCCTCAGCCTCCCGTTGAGAAAAAGGTTCAGATAAAGTTCTGGGACGGTATGTTCGGCGTTCTCAAAAACAAATATCTGCTCATAAATACCATAGTCGGTCTTATTGACTCTCTCGGCAACGGTATGCTTCCGTTTGTTACGATTCTTTATTTCTATACCTTCCGTTTAAGCGGTCTTCCTTACAGCCTTATCGTTATGCTTATTTCCTTTGCAGGCACACCGCCCGATCTTCTCTCACCCTATTTCCTCAAACGCTTTTCATATAAGCAGATTATGATTTTCTATCAGCTTACAAGAGCAGTCGGTAATGCTCTTATTGCTGCGGCAATGTGGTTCTGCGGCGATAATCTTACCCTTTGCGGTACAATCTGCGTTGTTGTGCTTTTCTTTATGGAGATGACAAAGACGGTTCCCACAACCGCAGGTCACGATATGAATGTGCGCATCGGTGACTATCAGATGTATCTTTCAGGTGAACGCCTTGAAAGCTTTGCAGGTGTTTTCGGCTGGTTTACAGGACCCATTACCTCATTTGTAGGTCTTCTCATCCCTCTTATGCTTCTCAATTACGGCTTCAACAGCAACTGGGATGTTCTGTTTATTGACGATTCAAGACGCAACATCATTGTTGTTCCTCTTATTGTTGATGTTATCGGTTTCGTTCTTATGACAATTCCCTATTTCTTCTGGGATTACGACAGTAAGAAGCAGAATATGGTTATGGAAGTTCTCAAACGCCGTGCGGAGGTTACCGAAAAGAAGGCAGCCGAAGAAGGCGAAAAAGTTTCAGGCGGATATCTGGGATAAGGGGTGAAAATTATGAGTAAAAAAGAAAAGAAAATTCAGGTTGAAGAACCTGTACATCTTGATATTCCCGAGGACGAAATATGGACTTATCAGGTAGAAGGTCTTGCTCCGCCTCATATCAACAAGCCTTATAAGCATTTCGGAATCAAGAAAGTGGTTTTTGCAATCATAATTATTATTGCGGTTTCGCTTTCCTGCTATTTCAGTGTAAGAACCGTTCAGAAGGATACTTACGAATATAAGCAGACTCAGACGGGTTATGAGCTTTCAAAGTTCAGCAATACGGGGTATATTACCGCTCTTGATATCGACTATGTGTCATCTGTTGAATATGACAGCGAAAACCCCGATGTAAACACAAACTACATTATTGTGAAGGATGAAACAAAAAAAGTAACATCCGTTGGCAGTTACGCTCTTAACTGCGATGAAAGAGTTCAGGTTATCAACATCGGCGCGGATGTTGAATTCGTTGACCCCAAGGCATTCTATTCCTGCTGGGCGCTCCGTCAGATCGAGGTTGACGAAAACAACCCCAATTACTGCGATGTTGACGGCGTGCTTTACAGCAAAGATAAAACCGAAATCATCTGCCGTCCCTGCGACCACGATACATATCTTGCAGAAAAATACGGTCACGCAAAGTACGATGAAAACGGATACAGAATGGAGCCTTCGCCCGAGGATGCAGACTATGAGCAGTATGTGAATGATGTGCTCACCTTTGTTGTGCCTTCATCGGTTAAAACAATCGGTCAGCTTTGCTTCAACTACGCCAATATGAAAAATGTTTATATTCCCGAAGGCGTTACGGTTATTGAAACTCTGGGCTTCTTTGAAATCCCTCTTCTTGAAAATATTTACAGCTACAAGCCTGCCGCAGATGTTACGGAGTCACACTTTGTTTCTCAGGAGGCTCTGGGTAAGGTGTATAATTCACTTCCCGAAGGTCTTGAATACATCGGCTCCGATGCTTTCAGCTACAATCAGGCAATGAATTATGTCTATATTCCCGAAAGCGTTACCCATATCGGTCACCACGCATTCTGGGATACCGTCTATAAAGAGGGCGATGAGCTTAAAGGTGTTTCTGTAATCAACGTTGCACGCAGTGAAGAAGACTTTAAAGATGCTGTTGAAACAGGTGACAGCTGGCGTCCTCAGTATGACTATATGCTTTTCAAAAAGAGTATTGACATTGCATACGGTGCAGAAAGAGTAAAATAATGACACAGAAAGAAAAAATGACCTCGGGTGAACTGTATTTACCCAATGACGATTCCATAATGGAAGAACAGCTTGAATGCCTTGACAGACTTTATGATTTCAACCTGACAAGACCCACGGAGCTTGATAAAAGGGGAGAAATGCTTAAAGAAATGTTTGCCGAAATCGGTGAGGACTGCTATATTGAACCTCCGTTGCACGCTAATTGGGGCGGCAAGCACTGCCATTTCGGCAAAGGTGTTTATGCTAATTTCAACCTTACACTTGTTGATGATACCCATATTTATGTGGGTGATTATACTATGTTCGGCCCCAATGTTGTTGTTGCAACCGCCGGGCACCCCATTCTGCCTGAACTTCGTGAAAAGCAGTATCAGTATAACATTCCCGTGCATATCGGCAGAAACTGCTGGATAGGTGCAGGCGTCGTTATTGTACCGGGTATAACAATCGGTGATAATGTTGTTATCGGTGCAGGCAGTGTGGTTACAAAGGATATCCCATCAAATGTTGTTGCGGTGGGTAATCCATGCAAGGTGCTCAGGGAAGTAAATGAGCATGACAGAGAATTTTATTTCAAAAACAGAAAAATCGATTGGGATAATCTTTGAGTTTCTGTATATTTATTCATAAAAATATTGAAATTACAGAATAAAAGGTGTATAATACTCCGCAAATTCCAACAGCAAAGAAGTGTTTTTTATGAGTATGATTTTTGAAAGAAAGCTTCCCATACCTATGGAGGTCAAGGAGCGTTACCCTCTTACATATGAGCTTGAAGCCATTGTAAAAAGCAGAGCCGCAGAGATTAAAGATATCTTTACGGGTAAAAGCGATAAGTTTGTGCTTGTTATCGGTCCTTGCTCGGCAGATAATGAAGACAGCGTAATTGACTATATTTCCCGCCTTCGTACCGTGCAGGAAAAGGTGCAGGATAAGATTTTTATTATCCCCCGCATATATACCAACAAGCCCAGAACCACGGGTGACGGCTACAAGGGTATGCTTCATCAGCCCGACCCCAACGAAAAGCCCGATATGTATAAGGGTATCGTTGCAATAAGAGAGCTTCACATAAGAGCACTCAGAGAAACAGGCTTCTCCTGTGCGGATGAAATGCTTTACCCCGAAAATTACAGATATCTCAGCGATGTTCTTGCCTATGTTGCAATCGGTGCACGCTCGGTTGAAAATCAGCAGCACAGACTGACTGCAAGCGGCTTTGATATTCCCGTAGGCATGAAGAATCCTACCGGCGGCGATATTTCGGTTATGATGAATTCAATCACTGCCGCACAGCATAAGCATACCTTCATTTACAGAGGCTGGGAGGTGCACTCCGAGGGCAATCCTCTTGCCCACGCAATTCTCAGAGGCTATGTTAATAAGCACGGTCAGTCACTGCCCAATTATCATTACGAAGACCTTGTTCATCTTGCGGAAGTTTATGCAAACAGCGGTCTTGCAAATCCGGGTGTTATTGTTGATACAAACCACGCAAACTCGGGAAAAAAATATCTTGAACAGATAAGAATTGCAAAGGAAGTGCTTCACAGCTGCCGCCATGACGGAGATGTGAAAAAACTTGTCAAGGGCTTTATGATTGAAAGCTATATTGAAGACGGTGCACAGAAAATCGGCGAATGCATCTACGGCAAATCAATTACCGATCCCTGCCTGGGCTGGGAAAAGACGGAAAGACTGATTCTCGATATAGCCGATTTGCTTTAAAAATCAGCCCTTTTTACCGCAGTAAAGAGGGCTTTTTTCGGAGAATGAATGTTTATGGATAACAGAGAGTGGTTTAAAAATGCAGGCTACGGAATGATGGCTCACTGGGGGCTTTATTCTCTTCTCGGCGGCGAATGGAAAGGCAGAAGAGTCCGTGACTATGCAGAATGGATTCAGAGCTGGCTTGCCATACCAAATGCGGAATATTCAGAACTTGCAAAAGTTTTCAATCCCATATATTTCAATGCAGATGAATGGATACGCCTTGCCCGTGACAGCGGAATGAAATATTTTGTTTTCACTTCTAAGCATCACGACGGCTTTGCTATGTTCAAATCCGCAGACCCGTTCAACATTGTTGATGCAACTCCCTTCGGCAGAGATGTTACAGCTGAGCTTGCGGAAGCCTGCTATAAATACGGTTTGAAATTCGGGCTTTATTATTCTCAGGAGCTTGACTGGCATCACCCTCACGGCGGAGGCTACACAAACCTCAGCGGATGTTCAGGCTCATCCTGGGATAATAACTGGGATTTTCCTGACAGGGCTGGCAAGGATTTCTCAATCTGCTTTGAAGAAAAAATAAAACCTCAGGTCAAGGAGATTCTTACGGGCTACGGAGATTTGTGCCTTATATGGTTTGATGTGCCTCATACAATCACCAAAGAGCAGAGCCTTGAACTGAATCACCTTGTAAAGGAATATCAGCCCCGATGCCTTATCAATTCAAGAATCGGCAACGGAGCTTACGATTATGTTTCTCTCGGGGATAACGAATATCCCACGGAATTCAGGGTCAGTGAAAATTCAGACCCCAACAGCATAGACGGAATCAAGTATTCACCTTATGGGCTTTACGAAACCGCAGGCACCCTCAACAGCTCCTGGGGATACAAATATTATGATCAGAACTGGATTACATCCGAAAAAATAATTGAGCGCAGGGAAAGGCTCAACTCAATGGGTATAAATTATCTGCTTAATGTGGGTCCCGACGGTCTTGGCAGAATACCTTCTTTTTCTGTGGAAGCACTGCTGGGTGCAAAGTAAAGAGGAATAAAAATGAAAAATAAGAAGCTTGTGAATCTGATACTTGCGGCACTCTTTCTGGGTATAGGTCTTGTTCTGCCCTTTGTTACCGGTCAGATTCAGAAAATCGGCAATATGCTTTTGCCTATGCATATACCTGTGTTGCTTTGCGGATTTATATGCGGTCCGCAGTTCGGCATACTTGTGGGGTTTGTTCTTCCGCTTATGAGGTCGGCACTTTTCGGTATGCCTGTTATGTACCCTGATGCGGTTGCAATGGCTTTTGAGCTTGCCGCCTACGGATTTGTTTCAGGGTTTATATTCGGAAAAGCAAAAGGTAAGGGTATAATTTCTGTTTACGGAAGCCTTGTTGCGGCAATGCTTACGGGCAGGGTAATCTGGGGCATAGCCCGTACCTTGTTATTGGGGCTTGACGGCTTCACATTCAAAATGTTTATTGCAGGTGCATTTGTCAATGCGGTGCCTGGTATAATTCTTCAGCTTATCCTTATACCTGCGGTTGTGCTTGCACTTGATAAAACCAATCTTATAAAACGGAGTGATAAATATGTACGAAAATAATTGGGAATCCCTTAACAAACGACCCGTACCTGAATGGTTCAGTGATGCAAAATTCGGCATTTTCATTCATTGGGGTCTGTATTCTGTGCCCGCTTTCACCAAAAAGGGGGACTATGCCGAGTGGTATATGAGACAGATTGAAGATAAAGAAACAGAGACTTATGCTTTTCATAACCGTGTTTACGGGGATAAGACAAAGTATGAGGATTTTGTAGGTGACTTCAAGGCAGAGCTTTTTGATGCAAAAAAATGGGCAGATCTTTTTCAGAAGAGCGGTGCGAAGTATATGAACATCGTTTCAAAGCATCACGACGGCTACTGCCTCTATAAATCCGATTATGCATGGAACTGGAATACCGTTGATACGGGACCTCACAGAGATTTTTTGCAGGAGCTTAAAGATGCTCTGGCAGATACAGATGTGCGTTTCGGTGTGTATCATTCGGTGTATGAATGGTTTCATCCCACATACCTTAAAAATCCCGAACAGTATGCTCTCGAACATCTTATTCCCATGCTTAAAGAACTTGTTGAAAAATATCAGCCCAACACTCTGTTTACCGACGGCGAATGGGAGCATCCCTCGGATGTATGGCATTCAACAGAGTTTTTACAGTGGCTCTATAACGAATCAAGCGTTAAGGATATAATCGTACCCAATGACCGTTGGGGCAAGGAAACAAGAGGACATCTGGGTGGCAACTTCACAACGGAATACGGTTACATCGAGGCAGGTAAGCGTATTGAAGATATTGAGCTTGACAGACCCTTTGAAGAATGCCGCGGTATCGGCCGTTCATTCGGATTTAACCGTAACGAAGAACTTGCAGATTATCTCAGTGCCAAGGAGCTTCTTGAAACCCTTTGCGACCTTGTTTCAAAGGGCGGTAATTTCCTGCTTAATATCGGCCCTGCCGCAGACGGCACAATTCCCGTTATTATGGAAGAAAGGCTGCTTCAGATGGGTGAGTGGCTCAGCGTCAACGGCGATGCAATTTACGGCACACGCGTTTATTCAAAGGCAACCCAGCAGGGTGTTTATTACACCAAGAAGGGTGCTGATATTTACGCAATAATCAACCGTTTCCCCTTCGGCTCACAGGTGCTGGAGCTTGTTGATTACGACCCTGACCTCAAAGCCTCCCTTCTCGGCAGTGATGCACAGCTTGAAATTGTGAACAATAACGGCAAGGCAGAGGTTGTGTTCCCTGCGATCAACCCCGATACTCTTGCTTCACAGTGGCTTTATACAATCAAGCTTTCAAAATAATTGTAGACACGGCAAAATATTTGTGATAAACTCAAATTACCAAATAAAAATGAGGTGTTGTTATGAAAAAAGTTATCGGCATAGCGCTTGTTCTCTGCCTTGCTCTTACACTTTTTGCAGGCTGCGGAACAAACGAACAGAAGATTATAGGTACATGGAAAGGCTCAGTTGAAACAGGCATTTTCAATACTTCCGTCAATGTGGAATATACATTCAATGAAGACGGAACAGGCAGCATGCCTCTTCTGAGCAGCGGTATTGATGTTGACGTTAACTTTACATACACAATCAACGAAGATATCATTACAATCGTTACGGATACAGCCATTCTTTCACAGACCAAGGTTTATTCAATGGCATTTGAGGGTGATGTTCTTACTCTCACAAACCCCGATAACGAAGCGCTTGTGCTTACAAAAGTGAAATAAAATAAAAAATTACGGAGCTGTTCATCTGAACAGCTCCGTTTTTTTACATACAGAACATATATAATTTTCGTTAATCGGATAAAATGAGAATTCAAATCCTTCCTCGGAACAAAGGATTTTTGATTTGTCAATCTCAAACGAAACATCTTTTATGTCAGCACCGAGTCCTGTGCCGATGCATTTGAAATATGCTTCTTTGAGAGTCCATATTTTGAAAAATCCGTTTTCTTCACTGTCTATATAATGAGTTTCGCTTTCGTTGCAGAATTTTTCGTGTGCACGGGGATGAACAGCGCGTATTTTTTCGATGTCAATTCCGATTTCATTGCCCGAAACCGCACACACTGCATAATCACCGCTGTGGCTTATGCTGAAATTAACAGGCAGACCTGCCGCGTAAGGCTTACCGAGGGAGGTCAGTCTGATTGTGATTTCATTTTCAGGTACGCCGCAGAATTCGGAAATGCCCTTTCTGCAAAGCATATCTGCTGCAATTCGCAGCTTTCTTTTATGCTCCGATTGCATTTTTATAACCGAGTCTTTCTTCTCGCTGCTCATACGGTCATACCATATGCCAAACAGATTTTCATCGATGTCGGTTATATTGACGGAATAAATTTTCATTACAGATTAAAGGGGAAGAAGTTGAGTTCGAGCTCATAAATGCCTACAACCTTGACCATAAACAGAGCCACCGAAAGACCTACGATGAAGCCACCGATGATTTCAGGAATTGTGTGGCCTTCAACCTTCTTTACATCCTCTGCTTCATTGCCGCATACCTTTGCCTGAATGCGGTTGAAAGCGTCGGTAAGTCTGCTTACGGGAAGTCTTACCTTGAAAGCGTCAAACATTGTGATAAATGCAAATACACCGCTGACAGCAAAAATATCAGAGTTGAAGCCGTTGTGAAGACCTATGCAACCGCAAAGGGCGATAACTGTTGCGGTGTGTGAACTGGGCATACCGCCAAGCTTGAAAAGCGTTTCGATAGTAACCTTTTTTGCTTTGCGGCCTTTCTTTTTATCAATAACATATTTTGTGAAATTTATAATAACCTTTATGAGCTGTGCGATGAACCAGGCTATAAGACAAACAATAAAAATTCTCATTGCAAACTCCTTTGAAACTACATATTTAGATAATGATAACTTATTGACTGAAAAAAATCAATACTTTTTTGTTGAAAAAGAGATTTTGTTGTGATAAAATGGACAAAGTGTTGAATTTGTATAAAATGATACAGGATGTGATTTGGTATGAAGAATAAATCAGCCAGACCCGAAGTTCCTACATATAAAACGATAAAGGAAATTGTTGTTGTGGGTACTCAAAAGGGCGGAGACAAGAAACAGTATATGTTCCTTGATAAGAATAAAAATGAGTGCACAAGAACCTTTAATGATACATGGAATGAAATGAATGCTCTCGGTACCTGTTTCAGGCTCAGAGGTCTTGACGGCAAAAAGAAAATTGCAATTATCGGTGAAAACTGCTATGAGTGGATGGTTGCATACTATGCTACTCTTGTAGGCGGTAATATTACCGTGCCTATGGATTGCAAGCTTCCCGCAGAAGACCTTGCAGACCAGCTTATCCGCTGCGATTGTGATGCACTTATCATTACATCAAAGTTCATTGAAATGGCAGAGGGCTTCAAGGCTGACCCTGCAATGCCCGAAATGGTTTATTTCAATATCAGTGATAACTATGAGGATTATCTCAAAGAAGGTCAGGCTGCTCTTGATGCAGGCGATACCTCTTTTGCTGATGCAAAGGTAGAGCCTGATGACCTTGCCTGCATTGCATATACATCAGGCACAACAGCAAAGAGTAAGGGCGTTATGCTTACGCATTTCAACATTGCAAGCAACTGCTCCTCAGCCTGCCGTGCGCATACAGGCGGTCATGCTATCGGTTTCCTTCCGCTCAATCATACATATGCCTGGGTAAGTGCACTTTTCTCATCATATATTCTTTCTCAGTGGGGTTACCTTTGCGACAGTATCGGCAGCATTCAGGGTGACCTTAAAAAGATTCAGCCCTATAACTTCTCAGGTGTGCCTCTTGTTGTTGAAACCATTTATGACCGCATCTGGAAAACCGCAAGAAGAACAGGCAGAGAGGATATTCTTAAAAAGGGTCTTAAAATCAGCAACTTCCTTATGAAGCTCGGTATTGACAGACGCCGTAAGATTTTCAAAACAATTATTGATAATCTTGGCGGCAACCTCAATATGATTGTATGCGGCGGTGCAAATCTTGACCCCAAATACGAAAAGGGTATGCATGATTTCGGTATTGAGGTTTATAACGGCTACGGTATGACTGAGTGTTCACCCGGTATAACCTGCAACAGACCCGGCAAGCGTAAGTTCGGCAGTGTGGGTGTACCTCTTGATTGCTGTGAAATCAAAATCAACAATCCTGATGAAGACGGTGTTGGTGAGATTTATGTAAGGGGCACCAATGTTATGGCGGGTTACTATAAAGACCCCGAAGCAACCGCGGCAGTATTTGATGGTGAATGGCTCATCACCGGCGACCACGGCAGAATCGATGAAGACGGCTTCCTCTTTATGGTTGGCAGAAAAAAGAATCTTATATGTCTCTCAAACGGCAAGAACGTATCTCCCGAAGAACTGGAAGATAAGCTTTACAGAATTGATTATGTGAAGGAAGTTCTTGTTTATGAAGAAGATGGCAGAATTGTTGCCGAGTTCTTCCTTAACGAAGAGGATTATCCCGATGCAAGAAGCAGAATCAAGGAAGATGTTGATAACTTCAACCGTGATATGCCTCTCTTCAAAAATATCGGCAGATTCAAGGTCCGTGACGAAGAATTCCCCAAAACCACCACTCTCAAAATCGCAAGAAACTATGATAAATAATTACGAAAAGATTGCAAAGGTGAATTCCGATGCAATCTTTTTTTTGTACAAAAATCTGATTTTTTATTCAATCTTGACAAAATATTGTTTCGTTTGGTACAATGCAGATAATAAAAAACGGGGTGATCGGAATGAGTTTTAAAAAAATTATTGTTTTGTTTCTTGCGTTTGCGGTTATTTTTTTACTTTCTGCCTGCAAGAATGATGAAAATACAAAGGAATCCGCAACAACTGCGTCGGCTGAGGTGATTACAACCGTAGCAGAAAAGACAGTTCAGGATGAAATAACTTCTCCTGCCGATGAAACACAGATATCTTTACCTGAAACAACAGCAGTATCCGATGACCCGTCGATGTGGAATACGGAGTATATTGTTGATTTCTACAAAAATGCGGCGAAAAAATCCCATTCGGGAACAAAATCCGCACACGGCATTGAACTGAAAAAAATTTCCGTCAATAACGGTCAGTACGAGGGCTTGTTTGAGTTTATAACCCCTATAATGTCAAAGCTTCTTGCAAATAACTCAGAGGATAAAGATGGTATTACCGGCGGATATAATAACCTTACCGCGTCGGATGTTGCATCGGCAAAAGCTTACATAAGCGGTGATAATACCGTGGTTGAAATGATTATGAAAAATCAGGTTTCGGGTCCGCACGATGATGCTCTTTCGGGCAGTGTGGGTCACGCAATTACCGCAGTGGGAGATATCGGTCAGGTTGTTACTCAGCTTTCTGATCTGGGATTGCCGCTGGAACTTTCAGAAAAAGATACGAAAATTTATTTTTCAAATCCTACCGTAAGAGTTGTTATTGACGGTAACGGTAAGATTATAAACGGCACCTGGAAATATACCGTTGAAATCAGAATGGATAATTTCAGAGCCTTTGGTAAAACGGTTGAAACCGCATCGGTTATTATGGATAACATACTGACTGTCGGCGGAGGATTCAAAAAATAAAACAAAACGGCTTGCAGGGGAATTAACCTTTTTGCAGGCCGTTTCGGATTTATAGGTTATTTTTTCTCGTTATCAAGCTTTTTGAGTATCTGCTCGTATGGCATAAGCATACCTTCATTCATTTTGTTGCCCATTTTTGAAAGGATTTTTTCACTCGAAAGCAGTGCGCCTACCGCATACATCAGCATTGATTTGCCTTTGTTCTTATGAGGGAAGTCATAAATTCCCTGCTTTTTGTAGAATTTATGGTCGGCACGCATCATACCTCTCATCTGATAAATGAGGTCGCGAAATATTTTCATTCCGCCAACACCCCAGAAATTTGCAGGTGCGGTATGCTTTGTTTCGAGTGCAAAGGCAAGAGATTTTGCGAGTGTATCAATCTGTTTGTCTGTGTCATATTCATCCGTTGCAACTCCTGCAAGGAAGTTTCCGCCGGTTTCGCTTCGTGCTTCAATAACATTGCGCAAGTTGTTTTCTTCGGAATAATTACCTGAAACAAGGTAGCCTACGGGCATACCTACCGTAACAGTTCTGTGACCGTTGCAAAAGTTTCTGTCGTCATACATTTTGAAGCGTGAACCCATTGAATGATCTGTGACTGTAAATGCGTAGACGATAGCATCTGCCTTCTGGATATTCTCACGCAGGAAGGAGTCAAAGCCGTCTTTATAGACGCATTTTTCGCTGACAGCACAGCGGAAGCAACCGAGACAGCCGCCTGCAAGAGGGAATTCTGAAATGTTGACGATTCTCGTTTTGAAGCCGAATACATTACGGAAGCGGCTGATCATTTTGCTTAAATTTGAATCGGAGTTTGTTTCGTCGGTAAGGATAATGATATCCTTGCCGTCTTTTTTGTTGCCGTTTTCGGGTGCATCGGAGGGGGCAACGGGCAAATAAGTGTTGGTTTTTACAGGTGCAGAGGTGTAAATTTCTTCGTTTACTGCCCAGAGAAAACGCTCAAAGAATTTTTCGGCATCCTCTCTGCCTTTCTCTTCAAGCAAATCTTCCATATCCGCCGAAAGACCGCGGATGTAACGCATACCCATATCAAGCGCATTTTCTTCAATATACTTATGTGCCGTGATATCGTAAAAATGCTTTGAGGTTGAAACCTGTGTTACGTATTTGCCTGAAACATTGACTTGTGCAGACTTCATAAGCTCGATAAAGCGGTGAAGCTGTGACGGTGCAAAGAAAGTGTATACGGGGTAGGAGAAAATTACCGCGTCGGAGTTTTCAAGTAAGGCTTTTGCCTTGTCAAAATTCTTTTCAAGTGATTTTATCTGCTGACCGGCATTAAGTACACTGAATTCGTGCTTAGGGAATTTCTTTTCGAGATAAAGCACGGTTTGCAGGGTGATACTGTATTTGCCTTTCGGGCTGCCGTTTATAACTGCTATTTTCATAAGATACTTCCTTTTTATTCTGTAAAAGCTTTGGTTTCCATTTTCATCCGGCAAATGTCATAAACGCAAAGACGCATTGCATTTCCCATACCTATGGGGTCTTTTGCGTATGCAAGCCTGAGTGAAAGAATGGTCTGTGGTGCGGATACAACATAAAGCATTGTGAGAATACCGCTGTTGCGTGCATAAACCGCAAGCACGGGGTCAAGGTAGCCTTCTCCCGTAAGGTCGATGCTTGCGTCGGTGATGACAAAGCCGTCAAAACCCCATTCGTTTCTCAGCAGGTCGGTGATGAGTGCCTTGCTTCCGCCGCACCATTCACTGCCGATTCTGTTGTATGCCGACATAATGCCCTTTGCCTTGCCTTCCTTAACGGAAATCTCAAAGGGTTCAAGATAAATTTCTCTCAGTGACTGCTCATTTGCCCAGGTGTAAAGACCGTTGGACTGTCTGTTGGTTTCCTGCTCGTTGGCGGCAAAGTGTTTCACAGTCACCACGATATCCTTTGACTGCACGCCGCGGGTAACTGCGGCAGACATTTTGCCTGAAAGCAGGGGATCTTCGGAATAATATTCGTTGTTTCTTCCGCCCTGGGGACTGCGGTGAATGTTGCAACCGGGAGCATACCATACGTGAGTGCCAAGCTGATTGCCTTCTTCACCGATGATTTCGCCGAATTCCTCAGCAAGTTTATCATTCCAGGTGCAGGCAAGTACCGTGGCAACGGGGAAGGCAAGACCGCAATCTGAATAGAGCAGACCGCCTGAGCCCTTGATGCAGGATGGACCGTCATTGTCTGATGTTGCGGGAATGCCCAGCCTTTCAATACCTTCGGTTTCATAACCGCAGTCGGTAATGAGGGTAATCATTTCGCTGACGGTAAGCTGATCAAGAAATGCATCCCAGAGGCTTTCATCCTTTGCAACATCCTGCAAGGTTATGGCTTTTTCGTACTTAACGCCCGTTCTGGGTGCTTCACCCTCGGTAACGGGGTCAGGTCTTTTGTCGCTGTTTATGACCTGTTTCGGAGCTTTGTAATCTGACGGGGGAGCAGGGTAGGTGTCTTCGGGGTTACTGCGTGAAAGATATGTAAGACCGCCCTCTGCCTGCTCAAAAAGATTGTTTATCTCATTGCCAGAGTTATCGTCGGTTTTATATATAATCTTTTCATCAACCGTGTATGTTAATGTTTTTTCAAATGTTCTTATATCGTGTGCAACCCTGATTTTGTAGTCGCCCTTGTCAAGCACCCAGGTTTCCTCTGTTTCAGAGTCATAGGATGACATATCCCTGACCGCAAAAGATAATTTAAGTGTATCGCTTTCGCCCGGTGCAAGAAGCTTTGTTTTTCCGTATGCCGCAAGCTCTATGGCACTCTTTTCAATTCCTCCGTTATGGTAGGGGGCTGAAAAATAAAGCTGAACAACATCCTTGCCTGCAACATCGCCTGTATTTTTAACCCTGACCGTTACTGCAATTTCATCATCGTTTGCAGTGTAGTCTGTTACATCCCACTCGAAATCTGTGTATGAAAGACCGAAGCCGAAGGGGTACTGCACCTTTTCGGGTGCAAATGTTTCAAAATATCTGTAACCCACATAAATACCTTCACTGTAATTCACAAAGTATTTGGGAATACCGAAAACACCTTTATACATATAGTTGCCGAAATTCTGTGATGCGGGGTGGTCTTCAATATCGTATGAAATTGTATCTGCAAGCTTGCCTGAGGGATTGATTTCGCCTGTGAGCACTTTACCTACGCTGTTTGTTGCAACTTCACCGGGAAGCCACATAACCATTGCGGCTTTTATGCTGTCGTAATCTTCAAGCCAGGACATATCCGTTATGTTTGAAATGTTGAATACAACAATAACATCGGAGAATTCCGAGCATACTTTTTTAATCATACCCTTTTCATCGTCGGTAAGATTAAGGTCTTCAATGCTCAGGTCCTTCATTTCCGTGCCCACTCTGCCGATAACTATGATTGCGGTCTGTGAGTATTCAGCGGCTTCTTTCATAAGGGAATCGCTGATTTTATTTACAGGCATTTCAGACTGACCGCCGCCGAAAAACTGTTTGAGAACGGTTATTACATAACTTATTATGCCTAAATTAAACTTTGTGCCGGTGTACTTTGCATAGGCGTTATAAAGGTCTTTGTTATATTCAATTCCTGCGTTTTCGAGAGCATCATAAAAGCCTACCGCATCTGATGAGCGTACAGCACCTGAACCTGCGGCACCTGCAAATGCGATTGCACAGGAGGCTGCACCGAAAACATTTACTTTTTTTGTTTCAAGAGGCAGAATGTTATCCTCATTTTTGAGCAGAACAATGCCTTCGGCTTCAATTCTTTCTGCAATTTCAACGGATTTTGCCGCAGTTTCTTCCGAAATAAGGTCTGATGCGGCAAATGCGCTGATTCCGGAGGGGATAATCAGAAGCACTGCCAGGATAACCGAAAGGGTACGCTTGAATGAATTTTTGCCTTTTTTCATAAACGAAGCCTCCTTGCGGACTGAATTATGCGTATATTATACCATATATATATAAATTTGCAATAAAAAACGGCAGAGAGAAAATCTCTTTGCCGTTTTAAAATTATCCGTTTGTGCTGTACATAAGTATAATTGCTTTTTCACCTTCGGGAAGGGGGATTGTCAGCCCTTCGCTCATAAGTTTTTCGCCTGTCAGGGTGTGAACCTTATCGGGTGAATCAATGTCATAAATGCTGTAAGTTTGTGCTGGCACAAGACCGTTGAGAATAACGGTATATTCCGATTCAGTAACTTCGGCACGTTTATAGATAAGTGCGGTGCCTGAAAGACCGTCATCTGCCGAATACTGCATGGCAAGCATTTTATCTTTATCGGAGCTTCCGAAATCAAGGGGATAATAGTTGCCCGTCATA
Organism: Acutalibacteraceae bacterium; assembly: GCA_036309745.1. Taxonomy (GTDB): domain Bacteria; phylum Bacillota; class Clostridia; order Oscillospirales; family Acutalibacteraceae; genus CAG-177. The sequence continues at coordinate 60,051 of JAXJTD010000137.1, forward strand.
AATTCTCTCTGCTCCGTATAGAAGTTGAAATCAGGATGCTGATGAGCATAGAAATCCATAAGGAAAAGAGGGATTATTGCAGACCTTGATGAATATTCACTTTGCATATTCTGTGCGGTGCCTGATATGGGAAGCCAGAATGAAAGACCGTAGGTCTGTGACTGTGTTGCATCAAAAAGGTCGTAGTGAACAGCACAGTTGTAGTCGCTTCTCCAGAAGGGAATGCTTCTGTATGTCATTTCAAGGTCAAGTCTTTTACCGCCCGATGCACAGTTGTCGATTATAAGACCTTCAATGTTTTCACAAAGGTAATCAAGGAATCTGTAAAGATTTGTTACATAATGGTTTTCGCAGATACCTGTTCTTCCGCCGTAGAATTCCTTGTCTGCGTTCTGCCAGTATTCAAGGGGAGCAAAGTTGAAATCCTGACGGTAAACGGTAACGCCGTTTTCTTTGAGAGAAGCTGCAAGATATTCACAGTAGTATTTCAGTGCTTCTTCGTCTGCAAGGTTCCACATAATGTTGTCGCCGCTGCCGTAAATCAGCCACTGTTCGTGTTGTGAACCGATGTTATGGAACTGTGTGCCGGGGAAAACTCTCTCAGGCTCATACCAGAGAACGTGACCCAGACCTTTGCTTGCCGCATAGCCTGAAAGCTCTGATATACCGTTGTCATATCTTGATTTGTCTACTGTCCAGTTGCCTACGCCGTCGTACCAGCCTTCGTTATATTCATACCAGCCTGCATCCATCCAGAATGCATCGGTTTTTGCATAAACGGAATCGTCAAAGCCGTCAAGAATTTCTATGATTTCATCTGAGGTTCTTGTGGATAAGGGTCCTGCAATCTCCATAACGGTATATACATTCTTTGTTACGTTTTCGGGATATACACAGTCCGTAATCCAGCTTCTGAAAAGGTTGAAGCCTTTGAGGGGATTGGAGTTATCGTAAAAACTCAGAGAAACAAGAGGGGAGCGCACCTCTTCGCCGGGAAGAAGATATGCTTCAAACTGCTCCTGCTTTACGGTGATATCCGTTGCACCGTCTTTTTCGGCAAGAGTTGCCGCCCACTGACCTGTCCAGCCGATGCCGAGAATTATTCCTGCGTTTTCACCTGCTATGTTGAAATAGGGAAGATATGCTTCCGTTGGCTTACCGTCGGTTGCGGAGAATTTTTTCGGCGAGGATGTAAGCGTTTTCTTCATAAGTGAGAAATCGCTTGCGGATGTGTCACTGCCCTTTGAGCAGTAAAGAGCTGCATCGCCCGTTGAGAATGAGGAATCGAGAGCGTAAAAATCGCTGATAACTCCCGAGTTTTTATTGCCCGTATTCTTGATGTGAACGGTCCACTGACAGGTTGCGTTATCTGCAAAAGTTGTTGATTCAACTTTTACTTCAAGCCCTTTTTCAGGATTTGTCCATATGCGGTATTCTGTCTGACCGCCGCGGTAAACCGCACCGGATTCGGGAGTTTCTGCGGCACTTACTTCCCATTCATCAGGATTGAATTTTTCACCGTCAATGCTGAAAGTAAAGGGGAGTTTTTTGCTGTTGTAAGAAAGATTGCTGTTAACCCAATCTGTACAAAGAGACTTTTCACCCTCGGTAACATTCATCTCATCGGCGGTTATGCTGTCAAAGCGTATATTCTTTTTGTATTCGAGAGCGTCAATATTGTCACGGCTGAAAACATATATGCCTGCACAGGAGGCAACAAAATAAATCACTGCCAGAATTATGTTCAGTGCCTTGTAACCTTTTTTTGCATTCAGAATAAAAGCGGTAAGAAGCAAAACTGCTGAAAGTATAAAAACAACGGTGAATGTTTTGTCAACAACAATTTCTCTGTCGTTACCCGTGTAATTCAGTTTTTCATTGAAGCCCCATATAAGACCCTGAAAAAATCCGTTGCCTGCAATAAAGGCAATAAGACCTGCAATCCAACTTGATTTTTTCAGCAGGGAATCGACGAACATAGCCAAAAACCAGCCAAGTGCCGAGCCTGAAAGTACGGTGTATAAATGCACATCCCAACCGCTGTCTTTACCGTAGAATATGTACCAGAGAGAATATGCCGCATATATGAGCAGACCGAGCAATACGGTAGTGACGGCACCGTTGATAATGCTTTTCTTTTTCATAACCTCACTCCTTCTGCTACCGATTATAACACACATCAATTCTGATTTCTATATAATAATTGAAAAATTCCGACACATATGTTATAATATGTTCAAAAAGAAAAAAAGGGAACGGATATGAAAAGATTAGTTGCTGTGATACTCGCAATGGTGCTTATTATTCTTTCAGTGCCTTTGACGGTATTTGCATCGGGAGGTAATGAAGTGAAAAATTCTGTTATAGTTGTTCCGCAGACTCCCTCAGAAACGGATGAATATGCAGCACAGAGGCTGAAATATTATCTTGATAAAATTACGGGAGTATCCATTGAAATCGTTGATGACAGTAAAGATGCCGCGGCTTATGAAATCAGCGTAGGCGCAACAAACCGTGCGGATATGGATTTTTCGGGTCATGCTGACGGAAGTTATATCATAACCTCAACCGCAGACGGAGTAATCATAAACGGTGCGGGTAACAAAGGCACAATCAACGGTGTCTATGCTTTTCTTGAAAAATACTGCGGCTGTCATTGGTATGAGTCAGAGGTTATTGTTATCCCTGAAAATGAAAACCTGACCGTGCCCGAGGGCATAAATGACGAATATACGCCGTTTTTTGAGTATACGGAGACAGATACAACAAGCTCACGTGATATTGAATTTTCGCTCGCAAACGGCCTTACGGGTAATATTTACAGAAGTTTTACCGCAGAGCAGGGCTCGGGTGTAGGCTATGTCGGCAGGTTCGCCCATACTCTTACAACGGCTTTCTGCAAGGCTGAAACATATTTTGAGGAGCATCCCGAATATTTTGCACTGCGTAACGGCATAAGAGTACCTGACCAGCTTTGCCTTACCAATGAAAGAGTGAAGGAGATTGTTGCCACAGAGGTGCTTGAACTTCTCTCTCAGGAGCATAATCCCGATGCGGATATTCAGATTGTTTCTCTTACCCAGCACGATAATTTTCTCTATTGTCAGTGTGATAACTGCAAAGCGATTGACAGTGAAAACGGTTCACAGTCGGGAACAATGATTTCTTTTGTCAACGATGTTGCAGGCAGGGTAAAGCAGCACGGCTACGGTAATGTGGTGTTTGATACATTTGCTTATCAGTATACAAGAAAGGCACCCAGGGTTGTCAGACCCCGTGAGGATGTAATAGTCCGTCTTTGTTCAATCGAATGCTGCTTCGGTCATACTCTTGATGATTCAGACTGTTCTCTTAATGCTGATTTTATGAATGACCTTAAAGAATGGGGTAAAATCTGCAACAGAATTTATATATGGGATTATGTTAATAATTACAGAGAAACCGTCTGTATCTTCCCGAATTTCGGAGTAATGCAGAGAAATGTTCAGATTTTCCATGAAAACAATGTCAAGGGCATTTATGAAGAAGGAAACTATTATATTGCGGATTGTGACGGTGAGTTCGGAGAGATGAGAACCTATCTTCTCTCAAAGCTTATGCAGAATCCTTACCTTGATTACAGTGCGGAAATGAACGGCTATCTTGATGCGGTTTACGGTGCAGGCGGATGCTTCATAAGAGAATTCATCGATATTATGACTAAGCACGCCGTAACCGAAAACAGCCATCTTTCAATCTATCAGCCTTCAACGGGTACGCTTTACGGCATGACAAAAAAGGATGTTGAATACTGCGACGGACTTTGGGAAAAGGCAAAGGCGGCGGCTGAAACAGAAGAACAGCTGGCGCAGATACGCAGATCTGAGCTTTCGTGGAGATACTGGAAATGCGCAAACAAGATCGGCGAATTTTCAAGGTGGCAGTTCCCTTATGTCTATATGAATGCAAACGAAAAGCTTCACCATGACCTGAAAGAAATGAATGTTATGGTTTTCGGAGAAGGTTCTCAGCATACTCTTTCCGATTGCGAACTCCTCTACCTTTACAGAGATATCCATAAGTGGACCACACTTTATGAAGAATGGTTCTGGGATATTCTTAATCCCGTTGCAGTGAAAATATATGAATTCCTCGGTGCGGTTTATAATTTATTTGTTTGACGGCAAGGACAGCTTTCGGGCTGTCCTTTTTGTTGTGTCAAATTTTTTATTTAATATCTTGTGGAAATATCGATTATGTGATATAATCGCAAGTTGAATGAATAAATCCCGAAGGAGAATGAAGATATATGAAACTGGGTATAGTCGGTCTTCCCAATGTAGGCAAGAGTACACTTTTCAACGCAATCACAAACGCAGGTGCACAGTCGGCAAACTACGCATTCTGCACAATCGAGCCCAACGTAGGTGTTGTTAATGTTCCCGATGAAAGGCTTGATAAGCTTGCAGAGCTTTACAATCCCGTAAAAATAACTCCCGCATTCATTGAATTTGTTGATATTGCAGGTCTTGTAAGAGGCGCTTCAAAGGGCGAAGGTCTGGGTAACAAATTCCTTTCACATATCCGTGAGGTTGATGCGGTTATTCATGTTGTCCGCTGTTTTGAGGATGATGATATCGTTCATGTTGATGCAACAATCGACCCCGAAAGAGATATTGAAACCATCAACCTTGAACTTATCCTTTCCGATATCGAAATGGTTGAGCGCAGAATTGACCGTGTTACAAAGGCGCTTAAAGGAGATAAAACCCTTGCATCGGAACTTGAATTCCTTAAAAGACTTCAGCAGAGCCTTGAAGATAATGTTCCTGCAAGAAATCTTGAATGTGACGAAAACGAAAAAGCCTGGCTTTCCGAAATCGCACTTCTCACTGCAAAGCCCGTTATCTATGCCTGCAATATGAGTGAAAGTGATTTTGCCGGCGGACTTGAAAACAACGCACATTATAAGAAAGTCTGCACCATTGCCGAAGCAGAAGGCAGTGAGGTGCTTCCTATCTGTGCAGAGCTTGAAGCACAGATTGCTTCTCTCGAAAAGGATGAAAAAGAAATGTTCCTTGAAGAACTCGGTGTTGAATCGGGCGGTCTTGATCTTCTTGTTAAAAAGAGCTATGCGCTTCTGGGACTTATCTCATACCTTACCGCAGGTCAGCCCGAGGTAAGAGCGTGGACAATCACCAAGGGCACAAAAGCTCCTCAGGCGGCAGGTAAAATTCACAGTGACTTTGAGCGCGGTTTCATCAGGGCTGAGGTTATCGCTTATGAAGACCTTATCGAACTTGGCTCAATCGCCGCCGCAAAAGAAAAGGGACTTGTCCGCAGTGAGGGCAAGGAATACGTTATGAAAGACGGCGACGTAGTTCTTTTCAGATTCAATGTTTAACACCACACTCTCCGTGGCAAGATACCACGGGGAGTGATTTTTTTATGAAAAAACGGGCAGCGGCTGTAATTCTTGCACTTATAGCAATGTTTTCTGTAACGGGATTCCGTATGGCAAAGCTTGTTGCGGAGCCTGAGCAGGCGGCAAATTCGTATTCTTCAATGACTGTTGAACTTGCAGAACTTAAAGGTACGGTTTATGACTGCAATATGCAGCCCCTCACAAACAGCGGCACAAAGCTGTATGCCGCCGCAAAGCCCTCGGGCTATGCTCTGGGTCAGCTTAAAGGCAAGGTATTACCCGATGTTTTTGATTCTCTGACAGAGCGTATGGCAAAAGGCAAATGCGTTGCAGTTCAGATAGATTCACACATTACGGAAAATAAAGATATAAAAGAAATATCCGTTCCCGAGCGGTATTCCGATTCTCTTGCCTGCCATATTATCGGTTATACCGACGGTGAAGGTAACGGACTGAGCGGAATTGAAAAAGGATATAACAGTCTGCTCAGTGAGCACATTTCACGTGTTTCGGTGCGTTTTGAGAGCAACGCACGGGGAAGAGCGCTTATGGGCGGCGAAATCCGTGTGGAAGGTAACTGTGTGCCGAAAAACGGAGTTGTGCTTTCCATAGACAGGGATATACAAAAAATAACAGAGGCTGCCCTTGATGCTTCGGGCTGTGTAAGGGGTGCGGCGGTTGTGATTGATATTGAAAGCGGAGGAATCCGTGCCTGTGTATCAAGACCCGCTTTTGAACGCAGTAATATTGCCGCAAGCCTCAATGATGGAAATTCACCTCTTATCAACCGTGCTCTTCTGCCGTTCAGCGTAGGCTCGGTGTTCAAGCCCGTTGTTGCCGCATCCGCACTTGAAAAGGGAATTGAGAATTTTGAATATCAATGTACAGGCAGTGTCACTCACAACGGTGTCACATTTAACTGTCATAAAGAAGAGGGACACGGTCTGCTTGATATGCAGGGTGCAATCGCAGATTCCTGCAATACCTATTTTATTGCCCTTGCAAACGAAACGGGCGGCGGAGAAATTGTTTCAATGGCGGAAAAATTCGGATTCGGCAAAGAAGTGACTCTTGCCGACGGAATAAAATCCGATTCGGGGGTTCTTCCTGCCGAAGATAAGCTTGATTCAAAGGCGGCGGTTGCAAATATTTCTTTCGGTCAGGGCAGCCTGACCGCAACTCCTGTTCAGCTTTGTGCCGTATTTGCGGCAATCGCAAGGGGAGGAGTTTACTGTAAGCCTTACCTTACGGAAGGCGAAACTGATGTTGAAGGCAATTTTATCCGCAAAAAAGATTACGGCGAGCGTGTGCAGATAATATCCCGACGCACCGCAGATTTTCTCTGCGAGTATCTTGAAACCGTTGTTACCGACGGCAGCGGCAGACGGGTGAAAAATGATTATGTGACGGCGGCAGGAAAAACCGCAACAGCGCAGACAGGAAAATTAAAAAACGGAGAAGAAATCTATAACGCATGGTTTGCAGGTTGGTTTCCTGCGGAAGCGCCGGAGTATGCGGTTGCGATACTGATAGAAGACGGCGGTGAGGGTGCCGTGAGCTGTGCGCCTGTGTTCAGAAAAATAGCGGTTAATACGACCCTGAATTCCGAAAAATAATTCTAAAAAGCAATAATAAAAATTCAGAAAAAATATTTAAAAAAATTTCAAAAAAAGTATTGACAACTGCCGTAGGGTTTGCTATAATAGGCAACGTTCCGAGCGAACAAGATATGCGAGAGTGGCGGAATCGGCAGACGCGCACGTTTGAGGGGCGTGTGGTAATCCCGTACGGGTTCAAGTCCCGTCTCTCGCACCAGAGAGGATTCCGCAAGGAATCCTCTTTTTGCAAGCGGAAAAAGCATAGTGCTCCACCTCGGTAACCCCACCGAGTAAAAATCAGGGGAGATATATGCGGATATGGCGGAATTGGCAGACGCGTTAGATTCAGGTTCTAATGGGCGCAAGTTCGTGCAGGTTCAAGTCCTGTTATCCGCACCACGACGACTGGACTTTGATTTCAAAGTCCAGTTTGTTTTTTATCAGGGTTTTAATGACGATTTTAACGATTATTATTCTAATGTAGCACTAAAATGACGGTTTTACCGTTGTTTTACCCTCAAAATGCAGTCTTGCTTTTTCTGCGCAGTTTTGATATACTCGTTTCAGTAACCAATCATCTCGTTAAGCAAGGAGAAAAAAACATGTCAGAAGAAAGAATTACGCCTCTTCTTGAAAGAACATTTATTTTTCTTGAGGATGAAGAATGGCAGAAAGCTGATGAATACTGCGAAAAGGTACTTGATATCGATCCACAAAATATAAAAGCTTATCTTGGTAAACTGATGGCTGAGTTTAAAATAAAAAAGCTGGATGATTTTAATGACTGTAAAATAATTTTGGAGAACAGTAATAATTATCAAAAGGTTATTTCCTTTGGAGACGAAGAACTTGTCAGTTTTCTCAAAAATGTTAACGAATCAATCAAAAATCGCACAAATATAAAAAATCAAAAGAAAAAACAAGTTGTTAAAAAGGTTCTTGCTATAGGTGTTCCTGTTATAGCGGTCTGTGTTGCGCTGATTGTTATTGTTAAAACTGTTGTTATACCAATGGTAAAATATAACAAGGCAATCGAACTTGCTGACAGCGGGGAATATTGGCAAGCAATAAGTGCTTTTAATGAGATTGAAGACTATAAAGATTCGAAAGCAATAAGGTTTGCTTTATGGGACAACATCGCAGAAAGAAACACTATTTCAGCGGCCAACTTTCATATGGTATGTGTCAGATCGGACGGAACTGTTGCTGCGTATGGCGAAAATGATGACGGTGAATGCCGTGTAAATGCATGGAAAGATGTTATTGCTGTTTCAGCAGGTGGTGACTACACATACGGTCTTCAAAAAAACGGACAAGTTCTTGTTACGGCTCAAAAAACTAAGCCTCATATATGGGGTTATGACAATAACCATGTTGCAATTTCAGCAGGCTGGAATCATGTAGTTGCGCTCAGGGCTAACGGTACGGTTGTGGCTAATGGTGAAAACAATTGTGGTCAAACAAATATTATGGATTTTACGGATATTGTTGCAATTTCAGCAGGGTGTCATCACACAGTTGGTTTGAAATCTGACGGTACAGTTGTTGCTACAAAATATATTGATAGTCCCGAAAGGTCAAATGATGATTATAGTGGACAATGTGAGGTTTACGGTTGGAGAGATATTGCCGCGGTTGCAGCAGGTTATGATCACACAGTTGGTTTAAAAACTGACGGCACGGTTGTTGCAGTCGGAAGCAACGAGTATGGCAAATGTAATGTTGGCGAATGGACTGATATTGTTGCTGTTGCAGTAGGTTCCCATCACACGGTTGGCCTGAAGGCTGATGGTACAGTTATTTATGCTGGTTGGCATGAAGGTGTAGACGGTGTTAAAGATTGGTCGGATATTGTTGCAGTTTCGGCTTGTCAGTTTAATACGATCGGTCTTAAATCTGACGGAACGATTGTTGCGGTAGGAAGTAATACCTATAAAAAATTAAATATTATCGGTGAAAACAACGTAAAACTTCCTAATAATATGAAACAAAATTAATAGCCAAGGGTTGGCGATTTTGGTTTGTGTCAAAATCGTATACCTTTGCCAAACAGTATAAATCCGAACCTTATGCCAATCGGCGAAGGGTTCGGATTTGTTCTTTTTCTGAATGTTTTATAAAATGAAAAATGAGGGTGGCTTTATCGACTACGGCTGTGTTTTACGTGATTTTCTTTCGACTGAGAAAGTTATAAAGTCCGTTTTATGGTACACACGGACTGATATAATGTGTCTGTAAGATAAAACCGAAAGGAAATTATATTATGGAAAACACATTTGTAACAATCACGGGTGTGAGGAATTATTACGGTATGAAACCGTTCAGGGTCGGCAAGATTTTCAGAATTGTCAAAGAAGACGACAACGATTATGACGAAGAAGCAATCCGTGCGGAGCTTCCGATGATTGACACAATCGGTTATGTTGCCAACAGCACAAGTACCGTTTATGCAGGTACGGTCAGCGCAGGCAGACTCTACGACAAAATCGATGACTATGCTTATGCACAGACAATGTTTATTACTCATTCGAGCGTTATCGCACTTGTGCTTTCGCCCGAACAGGTTGAGGGTAATGACGATACACCGCCTGTCAAGGAAAAGGATACGGGAAACAGCAAATACAGTACAAAGGCAAAAATCGGATTTTGAGAGGTGCGGAATATGTGGATATTTATATTGTTGTTGGGTTTGTCAGCTTTTTATAAAGCGTGGACCAAAGGACTTTGATTAAATTTTTATTAAGACAGCTACGTCCGGAAACCTGGGTTGAAACAATACAGAAGCTGTGCTAAAATAGAAGTATAAAATTTTCGGAGGTATAAGATGAAATTTCTGCATTTATCCGACCTGCATATCGGCAAGAGGGTCAATGAATTCTCAATGCTTGAAGATCAGGAATATATTCTCACTAAAATAATCAACATAATCGATGATGAAAAGCCTGATGCTGTTGTCATTGCAGGTGATGTTTACGATAAATCCGTGCCTTCTGCTGAGGCGGTACAGCTTTTTGATGATTTCCTTTGCAGACTTGCAAAACGAAGTTTGCAGGTTTTCGTTATCAGCGGTAATCACGATTCTGCCGAGAGAATGGCTTTCGGCGGCAGACTTATGGATATAAGCGGTGTGCATATGTCACCCGTGTATAACGGAAAAGTTGAACCCATAAGCCTTGACGATGAATTTGGCAAGGTCAATTTCTTTATGCTTCCTTTCGTGAAGCCTGCCAATGTCCGCAGATTTTTTGAAGAAGCTCAGATTGAAAGCTACACAGACGCAGTGCGTGTTGCGGTTGGAAATATGAATGTCAATGCCGATGAAAGAAATGTTATTGTTACCCATCAGTTTGTGACGGGTGCGGTAAAATGCGAATCGGAAGAAATTTCCGTCGGCGGTTCGGATAACGTTGACGCAAGTGTGTTCGATGCTTTTGATTATGTGGCTCTCGGTCACATTCACGGTCCGCAGAATATCGGAAGCGAAAGAGTGAGATACTGCGGCACTCCGCTGAAATATTCATTCTCCGAAGCGAAGCATAAAAAGTCCGTAACCGTTGTTGAAATGGCTAAAAAAGGTTCTCTTGAAATCCGTACAATCGCACTTGAACCCAAGCGTGATATGCGAGAAATCAGAGGCGCGTTTGAAGAAATAAACCGAAAAGAAAACTACACAACTGACTATATGCACATCATTCTTACCGATGAAGATGATATTCACGATGCCATCGGAAAACTGCGTGTTAACTACCCGAATATCATGAATCTTGATTATGATAACAAGCGTACCAGAAATACTGCAAAGCTTGATGTTGCTGAAAATATGGAGCAGAAATCTGAATTTGATTTGTTTGCGGAGTTCTATGAAGACCGTAACGGTCAACCGATGAACGGTGAACAAATCGAATTTATAACAGCGCTTATCGAAAGTATAAAGGAGGACCTGAAATGAGACCGATAAAACTTGTTATGTCCGCTTTCGGGCCCTATTTAGGAAGGACCGAAGTTGATTTTAAAAAACTCGGCACAAACGGACTTTATCTCATAACAGGAGATACAGGCGCAGGTAAAACAACAATTTTTGATGCAATTGCTTATGCTCTGTATGGCGAAGCAAGCGGCGATTTAAGAAGCAGCTCAATGCTTCGTTCAAAATATGCCGACGACAAAACGGTTACTTTTGTTGAACTTGAGTTCTGCTATGGGGGAAAGAACTATTATATAAAGAGAAGCCCGAGATATCTGCGCCAGAAGGAACGCGGCGAAGGCGTTACCGAACACGGTGCCGAAGCCGAACTCAGAAAACCTGATGGCAGCGTTATTGCAAAAGTCAAGGATGTTGACGCAGCAATTGTTGAGATTATGGGTGTTGACCGTAACCAGTTTTCTCAGATTGCAATGATTGCTCAGGGTGATTTCAAAAAGCTTCTTGTTGCTGAAACCAAAGAGCGTCAGGAGATATTCCGCAGGATATTTAAAACGGATTTTTACCGTATTCTTCAGGAAAGAATCAAGAATGAATATTCCGCAGTCAAGAATGAATGTGAGGCTGCGGAAAGAAGTGTGAAGCAATATATCTCGGGTATTCTGTGTGATGAAAACGATGTTCTGAATATTGAAGCGGAAATGGCAAAAAACGGCGAAATGCTTGTTGAGAATGTTGTTGAACTCATAGAAAGAATCCTTGAAAATGACAGAACAGCCGAAGCAAAAATTGCCGAAAAAATATCAGGAGTGGAGAAAGCAATTGAAGAAATCGCCGGCGTTCTTGCCAAAGCGGAAGAATACTCAAAGGCGCAGACGGAGCTTGAAAAATCAGAGAAAAAATTCGCAGAATTAACCGATTCTTTTAAAGAAATCAAAAAGACTCTCGAAACCGAAAAAGCAAAGAGACCCGAGCACGAAAAACTCACAAAGCAGATTGCTTTTATCGAAACGGAAATTCCGAAATATGATGAACTTGAAGCGGAAAAGGCAAAAAACGGCGAAATGCTTGTTGAGAATGTTGTTGAACTCATAGAAAGAATCCTTGAAAATGACAGAACAGCCGAA
>JAXJTD010000138.1:0-1658 GCA_036309745.1 Acutalibacteraceae bacterium
GGTATAGCCTGCGTGAGAAAGCGATTCCATAAACGAGGCGATGTCATCACGCTTCCAACCGAAGTTATATGCCGTTCCGATACCGGCGTGAGGACAACCGTCACTCATAGCGACAAAAATATCGTTTTCCTGTAATTTGATAACCGATTTATAAATCTTTTTACCGCCGATATTCATTTCGGTTTTTGGATAATCCCAAACCTGTTCGTCACGGATAACAATAGCGTGAGGATTATCGTACTGAATAAGCTCGGCAACTTGATTATTCTTTAAGTGAATAATTGTAAATGTGGAATAAGCCACACCACGAACCGAACATACTGGCAAAGTTGCGGCAATGGTTTCAACGCATTCTTCCAAGGATAGCCCCTCTGCTAACATTGTTGAAATAATTTTAGAGGTAAGGGTTGAAAGAATACTTGCCTTAACACCGCTACCAAGTCCGTCCGACAGTACGATAACGGTGGAATCATCGCTCGGTTCTACAACGTCAACGTGGTCACCGCAAAGCTGCTCGCCGTAATGATTTATACTTTTGTATCCGATATCAGCACATAAATCATTCATCTTGGATTGACTCCTTTAATTTTGCGAGTGCAATTTTGGTTTCGGCAGCAGTTTCACCGAGAAGCGATGCAATTTCCTGAACGATACGCATCTGCTTATCTACAACCTTATCTGCAACCTCAATGGTCTGACGGCTGATGCTTTCCTTCTTTTCACGCTCGTTTTGCTCGTCGGTAATATCGCGCATAATAGCAATTAAAAGATGTGAATCTTTATCGTAAACAACCGATTGCTCAACAAAACGCTTATATTCAGCAAGATAAACACGCTCATCACGGACATCACGACCGGTTCTTAAAACATTCATAAATACCGACGGGTCAAGAATGCGGATAACCTGATCACCGAGAATATCGTTAGCACTGCGGATATTCATAAGTTTCCTTGCGGCGGTATTGATTTGCTGTACCTCAAGGTTTTCATTGAGAACAATCAGTCCGTTGGGAGAGTTGTTAACGATGGTATCGGAGAAGCTTTCAGCCTTATCCTTAAGGAACGGCAAACACATAGAAATCTCTGCTTTGCCCTGAATAATGGCAATGGCTTTTTCACGGCAAGTATTGTATCCGCAAGAACCGCAGTTAAGCTCTTGTGAAGGCTTGAACTTACCCATCTGACGAAGGATATTCATAATCTCCATATCAGATGGCATTTGCGAACGTTGCTCAATATAAGAAAAGCTCTTTTTGAGTTCGATTGCTTTGGGCTGAGATATTTCAAAATCCTTTTCGCCTGCATATTCGGAAATAGCAATATAATCCTTAACAGCAGAAGAACGATGGTATTTTTCCATAACAGGGCCGCCAATACAGCTTCCAACACAAGCAGACATTTCGATAAAGCACTTATGAACCTTACCGCTTATAATATCTTTAAGGGCGGCAATACAGTTATCTACACCGTCAAGAGCAAGATAAGTATAACCGGGGATATCTTGAGCCATTGTTTTGAGAATGCCACCGGTTGTCGGGAAGAAACGGGCACGTGAACAAACATCGTTATCGAGTTCCTGCTCCAACTCGATTTTTTCCGCATTTAACCATTCGGTCAGTTCTTCAAAGGTTAGAACTGCATCAACGATACCTTCGTAA
>JAXJTD010000139.1:0-3181 GCA_036309745.1 Acutalibacteraceae bacterium
ACATAATGCACATACCAAGACCCATACCTGCAACACCGCTGATAGCCAGTGCACCGTATGCAAACCTACTGCCGATTACAGTGGGCACTGAAGTTTCAGCTGATTTCTTGTTGTTTGAGTTACCGAAAGCAACGAAGATACTTTCTGTGCTTTCTTTGCCGTTGAATGAGTTGAGGTCATAGCAATTCTTTGTACCAAAGCCTGCAACAGGTGTATACTTGCCGAAGTTTTCAGCTGAGTCGATGAAGTAGCCTGTTGAGGTCATACACTTACCTGCTTCAAAGCTCTTTGTGTAATAAATTGCGTTCCACTGCTTACCGCTGTAACCGTTTGTATCACCGGGCTTTTCAGTGCCATCTGTACAAAGTGAATTAACAACAGTGTAGTTGATGAATCTGTTACCGTTTGCAGTTGAAACTGTGTCAACCATATTTGCAGGAATCTTGGTGTAGCTGGGATTGTACTTGTCAACAATCCGAACAATTGAATAAATGCTGAATGCAATCATTGCAATACCGGCAGCAACACCGATTGATGAGAAAACAACTGTAGTAGTTGATACGTTAACCTTTGCATTGATTTTATTTATTTCTGCAGTAGCTCTGCTGATATTCTGCTTATGAAGAGTAGCATTACCTATACCGAGACGCGTCATTTCTTTTGCATCCCAAAGTTGAACCTTCCAATAACCTAACATCATATCATCAGCTTCGCTAAGTACAGCGTGTGAAACATGATACTGCTGCTTGAGGAAATGTACTGAAGCACCTAAAATAGCAATACCGCCTGCACCAAAAAGAGATGAAATCGCGATATCGGCAGCCTGATTACCTGTAAAGCAAGCAAACCACTGATTACCTGTTGCTGCCTCCTCTCTTAAAGCATCTGATGTAACACCAACCGCACCTTCAAGAAGGTTCATATCTGTACCAAGATATACAGAAATGGGTTCATAATCTTTTTCAGCTTCTTGGAGCTGTTCATTAAGCTCTTCATCGCTCATTTCAACTGCATTGTAAACAAGTACCGAATGAAGCTGACCTGAAGTAGCCATTGCACGCTGACCTGGAGTCATAGCAGCAACGAAGGGATAAAGAATGCTGTAATCAACCTGAGTCGTATCATTAAAGTATTCGTAGTAGTTTGATTCACCGTAAGGGATTTCGCTCAATATAACATTAAGACTATAAACAAGTGTTGCTGTGTACTGAGGATAAACCAATACCTTTTCTTTTTCTTCCTCTGTCATATCAGGGTCTGCCTTGATTTCTTCCATTTCCTCAAGTGCTGAATCGAGAAGAGTCTGGAACTGCTGAATTTTACCTGCTATTTCCTTAGCATCTTCGTAATACTGTTTTTTACCATAAACTGCTTCATCAGCAACTGTAGTCTTGATACGCTCGATAAGGTCACCACCGTCAGCAACACCCATTGAAAGAAGAATTCTGATGTTGTCGAGGATATTTGTGTTACCCTTTAAGAGGATATCTGCAAAGCCTTCATTGGTTGCAGGGAAATCGAGCATATAGTCACCCATATATGTCTTTACGCCTTTATCATCCTCAACATAATAATAGTTGAGCTGACGATAAGCGAGCTGAGCCTCTTTTTTACCTGCTTTGTAGTTTTCAGCGAATTCATTAGCAGCGATACGAAGGTTGTTTACCTCTGAGCTGTATGTATCCATTGCTTCTTCAAAAATAGTTTCGTAGTCAGAGATATTGAAGCCACCGTTCATATTCATAACTTTTACGTCTGTGATGGCATCGTCAACATTTGTTGACTTCTTGTAGCCGAGGTAAACAACCTTGTCACCGCCGGGATTAAGGTTTTTATCAAGTACAGTATAGCCTTTATCTGTGAGAAGCTTCTTAGCTTCGTCTTCAGTTGAGGCTTCTGCCATTTTGAGATCACTTAAATAATAAGTTACTCGACCTGCGCTTGCGGGCATCATCATTGTCATGCACATTGTCACAACAAGAAGCATGCTGATAAGTACTTTTAATAATTTCATCTGTAATTGTCTCCTCTCGTGTTTTTAAACAATATTTTCACTTTCACGCTTTTTCTTAAGTTTTACATAAATAACTGCACCTGCTGCGGCAACAAGAAATGCAGCAATTACCACAACGGAGCCTGTGCCGAGCATTGAGCCGACTAACCACCCATTATCATTATATTCATAAACCTTTATAAGGTAGATATAATCGCCGCCTGCCTCCTCATTAAGATCCTGAGAATTACCGTCCTGATTTGCGACACGCCATTCGCTATGAGAACCTGTAGCGGTACTTGTAGTGATATTCAAAACAGTCTCATCACCCACCTTAAGATCAAGCAATGGGCTGTATTTATAGGATGCTGGTTTTCTGCACTCATAAAGATAGATATACTCGCCGCCTGCTTTATAATTGAGGTCAAGAGTTGAAACCAAAGTGTATTTGTCAAGTGTCTTAGCAGGGTTCTTCTGGTTATTTGTAAGCTTAAGGTCATAAACAGCATCATTTTTATCAGCTGTTCGCTTCATACCGAGATAGATGTAATGTCCGCCTGCATCTTCATTAAGATCCTTTTTGATAATATCGGTGTAGCCTGCTTCAAGAAGCTTGGTAACCGCCAGAATATCTTCGCTTGAATCAGCAACAACATTGATGCTCTGAATATAAGGATTATCAGCACCCTCTCGCTTAAATGAAAGCTGATTGCCGTGCATAAAATAGTCATCTTCAACGAAGATTTCAGCTCCGCCTGCTTTCACCTTTTCATTGTAAGCGGTTATAAAAAGCTTGTTATCCATTGTGAGTACAGGCTCAAAATCACCATAAGAGAACATATCGGACATCTTGATTTCTGTAATCGGAGCACCTAAAGAGGGATGGCTTGAAACATAGACATAAACCTGACGCTCAAGAGCACAGTCAGCATCGCTCTTATCACCCTGTTCGGTAAGACTCGCAAGAGATACACGTGTATATTTAACAGGGAAGGTTTCTCCGTTATATGTAATAGTTCTATTGATTTCCGGTTCGGGACGCTCTCCCTTTTTGGCAACATAGAGTCTGATATCAGTAAGCGCTTCACTTGCCTTGTCGGATTTCTGAATACCTACATAGGTGTAATTGGCATTTTCTATGTCATCATCCTCATCGAATTCGGTGTTGATGTTAATTCTGTAAGTGGT
>JAXJTD010000140.1:0-4823 GCA_036309745.1 Acutalibacteraceae bacterium
CTTCTACCTGTATAGAGCGGTTTATTCTTAGTGTGATTCCCTTTTCGCTTGTGATGTTATCCAGCGACTGCCGGCTGTATTTGTGGAAAAGTTTTGAATGTTCAAGCTTTCTGATGCCGTCCTTGCTTTTGGTGCATTGGTCGCGGTGAGGGCATTGATAACATTTCTCGGTGTAGTAAACTCCCTTTTTGGATTCATACCCTGTGCCTGATTTCGATTTCTTTTCTCCTCGCAGCGTTAATGTCTCTCCGCCCGGACAGGTGAATGTGTCTGTTTCTTCGTTGTATTCAAAATTGTATTTTGCGTAAGGGTGCTTTTTCTTTTTGTTTTTCTTTGTCTGTTCGTAGTTCTGCGGTTTAATGTAGCTTTCCTGTTTGTTTTCAGCCAGATACACAAAACTGACTAAATAATCAACGTGTAGTTGCTATAGACAAAGGCGTGGTTTTCTGTTATTATATAGTGATATAAGGAACACTTTTAGAAATGGAATGAGAAAGGGTATATGAAAATCACTGTAGTATGCGACGTGCTGGGCGTTGAAAACAACGGAACGACGATCTCAGCAATGAACCTTATCCGCGCCATGGCAAAGCGCGGACACGAGGTCACTGTAGTCTGCTCGGACGAGGACAAAAGAGGAAAAGACGGCTATGTGGTGATGCCGACCCTCAGCCTGGGTCCGCTTAACAATTATGTAAGCAAAAACGGCGTTTCGCTTTCGCGCGCGAACAAAAGGGTGCTTAAGCCCGTTATCCAAAACAGCGACGTCGTTCATGTGATGATGCCGTTCATGCTGGGCACGGCGGCGGTCAAGCTGTGCAAGAAGTATGATATCCCCGTCACGGCCGGCTTTCATATGCAGGCTGAAAATTTTACCAGCCATGTTTTTATGAAGGACAACCCGCTTGCCAATCAAATCACCTACCACACGATATACCGCAATGTTTACCGCCATGTGGACGCGGTGCATTATCCCACCGAATTTATACGCAATGTGTTTGAGCAGGCGGTTCATCACAGGACGAACGGGTATGTGATATCAAACGGCGTGGGCGAGCGCTTCAAGCCTATAAAGATCGAAAAGCCCGCAGAATTTGCCAACAGATTCGTCATCATTTTTTCGGGGCGTTACAGCAAAGAGAAGTGCCACAGCGTGCTTATCGACGCCGCCGCGCTGTCGAAGCACAGCCGCGATATACAGCTGATTTTCGCGGGCGAGGGTCCGTTGAAGCAAAAGCTCAGGGAGCGCGCGAAGAAGCTTTACAACAAGCCGCTGTTCAACTTTTTCCCGCACGACCAAATGCTCAACGTGCTCAACTACGCCGACCTGTATGTGCACCCCGCCGAGATCGAGATAGAGGCGATAGCCTGTATGGAGGCGCTCGCCTGTGGGCAAGTGCCGATCATTGCGGATTCTCCGCGCAGCGCGACCGTTAAATTCGCGCTTGACGAGCGCAATCTCTTTAAAAACCGCGACGCGCAGGACTTAGCCGATAAAATCGACTTTTTCATCAAGCACCCCGATGTGCTTGAGGAGTACCGCGAGCGTTACAAGGGGATAGTAGCGGACTTTTCGCAGGAAGCCTGCATGGATAAGATGGAAAAAATGTTTTACGAGGCTATGAAATGAAGCGCGTATACTACTACAACGACGAGGTGAACGACGATTTCGCGTCCACCAACGGCAAGATAAACAGCGACACGGTGAACGGCGATTATCGCTACAGTCACCCGTCCGTCGGGTGGAAGATAGCTTCGTTTTTCGCTTACCGCGTTTTCGCCACGCCGCTCGTGTGGCTTTATACCAAGGTGTGGCTGGGCGTGAGGGTCAAGAACCGCAGGGCGCTGCGAAAGGTCAAGGGCTGCTTTGTGTACATGAACCACACGCAGAACATAGCCGACGCGTTCCTTCCCACCATTTCGGCGTTCCCCAAGCGCGCCTATGTAGTCACGGGACCCGAAACGGTGTCTATCAAGGGCATACGCGTGCTGGTTGCGCTGCTGGGCGCTGTTCCGCTGCCCTCGGCGCTGTCGGCTTACCGCAATTTTGAGCATAGGCTTAAAGAGGCTATGCAGGAAAAAGCGGCGGTGTTTATCTACCCGGAGGCGCATATCTGGCCTTACTGCAACTTTGTGCGGAGCTTTCCCGACAAGTCGTTTTCCTACCCCTGCCGCACGGGCTCGCCGGTCGTGGCGGCGGTCACGGTCTATCGTCGGCGCAGGGTGTTCAAAAAGCTTCACCCCAACATAACCGTTTATTTGAGCGAGCCGTTTTATCCCGACCCCTCGCTGCCCGAAAAGCAGGCGCGCAAAAAGCTGCGCGATCAGGCTTATGAGTTTATGTCGCGCACCGCGAAGGAGCATGGCAGCTATGAGTATGTTAAATATATAATGGCTAGCGAGTTATAAGTAATAAGTAATAAGTTATATGCAATAAGTTATAAGTAATAGGTTATAAGTATGTAGGGGTTGGGCTTTGAGCCGGCCCCCTGTTTTTCATTCAGTAAACCCGAGGAGATACACCAACTGCGAGAGGTTTCATAGCCTCTCGTATTTTTTTGCAAAAAACTGGCCCAAAACTCTTTCAAGTTTTGAGCCAGCCCCTAAAACAAACTTCTTTTTCGTAGAGTATTCCACTTGACGAATACTCAAAATCGACAAAATCTATACCTATTATATAAAAGCAGTTGAAAAAAGTCATTATTTCATGCTTATTGTCTTTATTACTCTAGCCAATGAAAGAAACAGAAGAATTAGAACCTCATATCATTAAAACAATAGCAGCGTTTCCAGATAAACGAAACGCTGCTAAATCTTATGTAGTCACTGCCTTCAAAACAAGCAATCAGTAAAATTCTCGATAAACAGTGCATTTTTCATCGAAATGTGCTATAATAAGTGCAAGAAAATAATCAAGAGCAATAAAAAAGCTTGCACTTAAGTTAGAGGACAGTATGTATAAGTTCCATAGAAATCAACAAATGAGTTTTACAGATTTCAATCAGCCCGCAGGGATGCAGATGGATCCTGAGAACCGCTGGGTAAAGAAGGCTGCGAGTATACCGTGGTACGACATCGAGATAAAATATGCCGCGCTGTTTCCGAGCGAGACCGGTATGCCGGCAAAACCTTTACAAACAGCTCTCGGGTCGCTGATGATCCAGAAGAAATATGATTATTCCGACCGTGAGCTTGTCGAGCAAATCAAGGAGAATGCCTACTACCAATACTTTATCGGACTTCCGGGATATTCTTATGAAGCGCCTTTTGCGCCGTCACTTTTGGTAGAGTTTCGCAAACGTCTGACAGATGACATCCTTGAAGACATCAACGAAATGATGATCCAATTCAATCTGCCTGAAAACAATGAAGACGATGATTCGGATAACAACAGTCACTCTGATGGCGGCGAGGATGCTGAAAGCAAAGAGAATGAGAAATCCGAAGCAGACAACAAAGGCACATTGATTCTTGACGCTACCTGTGCTCCTCAGAACATCTCTTACCCGCAGGACATCAATCTGCTGAACGAGGCAAGAGAAAATCTTGAATCCATCATAGACGATATCTGCTATACCTACAATTTTTACAAGCCAAGGATGTATCGCAAAAACGCGAGAAAAGATTATCTGAATTTGGCGAAATGCAAAAAGCGTACCAAGAAAAAGATCCGCAAGGCGATCAAGCAGCAGCTTCAGTATATTCGTCGAGACCTCGGCTATATCGATATGTTTGTATTAGCCAACGGAGTAGTTCTTACCGAAAAGCAAGCCAAGCGGTTAACGGTCATCAAAGAGCTGTATGAACAGCAAAAGTACATGTATGACAACAATGTTCACAGCGTCAAAGACCGCATCGTCAGTATTTCTCAGCCGTATATCCGACCCATCGTGCGCGGCAAAGCAAAAGCTCCGGTAGAATTCGGTGCAAAGCTGGATATGAGCATTGATGAAAACGGATTCGCACGGTTAGAGAGATTATCCTTTGACGCTTACAATGAAGCGGATGTGCTCATCTCGGCAATAGAGAGATACCGCAAGCGAACCGGACGCTATCCCGAAAGGGTGCTGGTCGATCAGATATACCGCAATCGGAACAACAGAGCTTTCTGCAAGAGCAAGGGTATCCGTATATCCGGTCCGGCTTTGGGGCGTCCAAAAAAAGAACCGACGCCGGAGGAACGCAAAACTGCATACAGTGATAACACGGATCGTATCGAAGTCGAGCGAGGCTTCAGCCTTGCAAAGAGATGCTGCGGCTTGGGACTCATCAGAACGAAGCTCGATACAACGACCCGTTGTTCCATTGCGCTTTCCCTACTGGTATTGAACCTCGAAAAATTAGCAAGAGGTTCTTTGCGCCGATTTTTGGGATTCCTGTACGGCGTAATTTCAATGCTGCTGAAGCTGAAAAATAACCTCATAACCGTTTCGTGCGGTTAATGAGCAGAGACTAAATAGTAAAAGGCTCGGTGCCAAAATGCGCCGAGCCTTTTGTAGCTGTATAGGTCATAATGATGTAATAATTTTTCCGTTCTGCTTTGCGTTCATATAGAAGTCTTTAAAATCGCTTCCGGCACCTGAACCGAAAATAATGTTTTGAGGATAAACCAATCCGTCGGAAATAATACAGTTGCCGAATGGAATTAAAGTCGCCTGCAAAAGAATCGGTGGTCTATAATCTGCGAGCATTTCACTCCACGGTTCTGTTAGCCCATTGACTAAGTAGACATTCAGAGATTCGGTGTCAATAAAAATCGAGCCTTTAGCAAGATGGCGTTCCAGTATAAAACGTCCCGAAACAGGATGCCGCCAGCTTTCCAA
>JAXJTD010000141.1:0-2286 GCA_036309745.1 Acutalibacteraceae bacterium
ACATATATCACCAACCATAAAGGAGCGCGACAGTTGATTATAACGCTTGATATGGAATGCGTGAAACGCTATGTAAAGGAGATGCGATAATGGGCAACAAAGAAACAAGGTTTTCTTTCATCAATAAAAAAACGCTGTGGATCGTTGGGATATTTGCTGTGCTTTTTTTAGCATTGGTGTTGTTGTTGCACGGCAATGCGAACAGTATGCAAGCAGCACCTGCTATGGTGACCGGTGTATATTTTGATGGTGAGTACCGTATTGCCGATGGGCAGTGGCAGAAAATCGAAAAAGGAAAGCACATTTCTTCTACTGAAGGAGATGTGACTCTCCGAGGTAATTTTCACTTGGTTGCGCCGGACGGTGAGTATGTTGGTGTTTACACGGACAGCATTCCAATTGCTCTTTATACAAATCATATTAACCTGACATTTTATGAAGGCGAAAATGAGCCGTTCATAATAGATGTGGAGAATCCTTTGTACGGAGATTCTGCTTGCCACGAGGATTGGTCTGCTTATGTTCTGACAAGCGGAAGTGAAGAGCCTATCGAGATTTTGATTCATAATCCCCATCGTTTTGGTAACGAAACTGCTATTGACGAGATGCTTTCCAGCACAGCCTTGTGGACAGATATTGAGTTTGAAAAAGGAGTTCTTGAAAGCGGAAAAACTCAAAGAGACATTGGCCTGTTGTTTGCCATCATTTCTCTTGTCGTTTTGGGAACAGCTTTATTCTCAACACTGATACATATAAAAAACAGCAAGATTATTTGGCTGTTCGGCACTGTGATTTTATTTGCCGGTACATATCTGTCTTATAGCGCAGACGGCGTTTCATTCTGGAACGAATCCGTTGTATCCAATACGACGATTTTGGGCTGCTCTATGATGTTCTATATGTTCTTTCTTTGCGTTGCACTTGTGCAGTTTTTGAAAGACACGAGGACAATCGGTATCATCACCGTTACACTGCTTGGCGTTGTTAATGCTGTAGTTCTTGTTTTGCCAGTTTTGACAGACATACTCTTTTTTGATACCTGGCTTTATTGGGCCAGTGTACAAATACTTGCAAACATCATTCTGCTCGGATGCCTTATTCGAGAGTTAGTTGTTACAAAAGGAAAAGAACGTTGGCTTTATTTCGGCGCAATTTTGCCACTGGTCTCCTTTTGTGTTGATGTTATCATGACCGACCTTGGATTATGGAAGGGCGGAGTTTCCTCAAGATATATTTTTACTGTTTTCTTTGTTGTAGCAATGGTTGTCGTGCTCAAAGTTATACCTAACGGCATTAATGCACTTTCAAAAGCAAAAGAATTGGAGACCGAAAAAATTGTACTTAATGCGGAGCTTACCGAAAGCAGAATTTCTACTATGATGAGCCAAATCCGTCCCCACTTCATTTACAACACTTTGGGCAGCATTGAACAGCTTTGCATCATTGATCCCGGGAAAGCCGGAGAACTCGTTCATAACTTCGCAAAGTATCTGCGCGGTAATTTCGGAGAATTGGATAATCCTAAACCGATTTTAATGTCGCAGGAAATGGAGCACGTTCGCCATTACATCAGCATTGAAAACGTGCGTTTCCCAGATATGACCTTCTCATTTGAGATGAATTCAGATGACTTTCATATTCCTGCACTTACCATTCAACCTATCGTCGAAAATGCGATAAAACATGGACTTATGAAGTTATCTAAGGGTGGAACGATCCGAGTAGTATCTTATGAAACAGAGAGCCATTACTGTGTATCCGTAGAAGATGACGGTGTGGGCTTTGATACGGACGTTCTACTTGATGAAAGAAAGCATGTGGGAATCCGTAATATTCGTGGAAGATTAAAAGCAATGGTAAACGGAACCCTTGAAATCGAAAGCCGTGTCGGTATCGGTACTACAGTTTTAATCAAAATCCCCAAGGAGGTGGCACAATGATTGCGATAGCAGTTGATGATGAAAAATTGATGCTTGGTGCTTTGGTAGCAGCAATCAAGGCATCGTCCGATATCTCCCGAGTTTCTCAGTTCTCCAACTGTGATGAAGCCCTTGACTATGTAAAAGAAAATGCGATTGACATTGCTTTTCTGGATATCAATATGCGTGGTATGGGCGGACTTGCTCTTGCTGAGAAAATCATCGAAGCTTGTCCGGACTGCAAAATCGTATTTTGCACCGGTTATGAGGAATACGCAATTCCGGCATTCAAGCTTCATGCCTCCGGATATTTGATGAAACCCGTGTCTGCTAAAGACGTGCAGGTGGAGATTGATAACATTAAAGG
>JAXJTD010000142.1:0-1726 GCA_036309745.1 Acutalibacteraceae bacterium
ATCTTACAGACGGTGGCTTCATTCAGGTGGGTTACGATGCCGAACAGTTCCATACGATGCTTGACGAGTTTGTAATTGACGTTACCAAGAATCGTCATGTTGGTACCAGTGGTTTTGTAGCAGTGCTTGATGAACAACTCTGCATGGTTATTGATAACGACTATGCGGGCGAACATATCTCTTCCATTGGCATTGATCCTCCGGGAGAGATGAAGCAAGGCCAAACTGCAACAGCGTTATATAATGCCGACATTGTAGATGGTATCAACGGTGTCAGTGCAGAATATATGTATGTTTTCAAATTCGTTGAGGGTTATTGCCTGATTGCAGCTATGCCGGTGAATGAAGCTATGTTTATGAGAGACGCTTCTATGCTGACAAGCGTTTTTATGCAGGTAATTATTTTTGCAACTCTATTCGTATTTATTTACCTACTCATTAAGCGCGTTATCATCAATAATCTGAAAAAAATCAACGATACCCTCGCACAGATTACAGATGGTGATCTGAGTGTAACGGTCGATGTGCGTTCTAACGTGGAATTTGCATCGCTGTCAGACGATATTAACTCTACAGTTGCTACTTTGAAACGGTATATTGCCGAAGCTGCTGCTCGCATTGATAAAGAGCTTGAATATGCGAAACAAATTCAGCTTTCCGCACTCCCTACCAACTTCCCTAAAGGAGAGGATTACAACATCTATGCACAAATGATTGCGGCGAAAGAAGTTGGTGGCGACTTTTACGATTTCTATAAATTAAACGATACCACCGTGGCTTTCCTTGCTGCTGACGTTTCGGGCAAAGGAATTCCGGCGGCAATGTTTATGATGACGGCCAAAACGATTATCAAAGACCTCGCAGAAAGCGGCATGGCAGTAAACGATATATTCACAAAAGCAAATGAAAAGCTTTGTGAAAACAATGAGTCAGGTATGTTTGTGACAGCGTGGATGGGTATTTTGGATCTGACTACGGGCAACGTACAATTTGCCAATGCAGGCCACAATCCGCCCCTCTTAAAACGTGCAGACGGCTCGTTTGAATACTTAAAGACCCGCGCGGGCTTCGTTCTCGCCGGTATGGAAGGGGTTCGTTATCGTGTAGGCGAAATCACATTGAATCCCGGTGACAGGCTGTTCCTTTACACCGACGGTGTGCCTGAAGCTACAAATGTCGAGAACAAGCTTTACGGTGAGGATAGACTCTTAACCTTTATGAACCAAAATGCTTCTGTGGAAGCAACAGAGCTTTTACCGGCACTAAAAGCTAATATCGATGAATTTGTGGGTGAAGCACCACAGTTTGATGATATTACAATGCTGATGTTTGACTATAAACCTAAAAAAGGAGGTGAGCATATGACGAAGAAAACAATCCCTGCGAAAACCGAATTCTTGAATGATCTTCTTGGGTTCGTTGATGAAATTTTGGATAGCTTTGAATGTCCTATGAAAGTCCAAACGGCAATCTGTGTTGCCCTTGAAGAAGTGTTCGTCAATGTTGCTCACTACGCATATGGCGGGGGCGACGGTGATGTGGAGCTCTGCGTTGGATTTGATGCAGAAAGCCGCACCATGACTTTCCGCATGGAAGACAAAGGCGTTCCCTTTGATCCGCTGAAAAAACCGGACCCCGATATAACTTTATCGGCTGAAGAAAGAGAAATCGGCGGACTTGGTATTTTCATTACCAAGAAAACAATGGACTCAGTAACCTATGCCTA
>JAXJTD010000143.1:0-2230 GCA_036309745.1 Acutalibacteraceae bacterium
AGGCTCTTTATGAAAAATATGCAGACATAACAATTGACTGTACGGGGCTTTCAGCAGAAGAATGTGTGGAAGTAATTTTAAAAAGCATAAACGAATAAAATATATTTGAAAAACGCAGCCGACATCGGATATCGGCTGCGTTTCTTAAATTTGTTTTATTGAAAATATTCAAATGTGTTCTTATGGTTTCATTGAGATTCTGTGATTTTTTGTGAAATCAGCTTTTTATATTCCAGAAACTCAGGTGTAAATGTAAGTTCCTTTGTTCTTGGTTTTGGTAAATCCACTTTTATTTCACCGGTAATTCTGCCCGGTTTTCCCGAAAGGATACAGATTCTGTCAGAAAGGAGAATTGCCTCGTCAATATCATGGGTTATAAACAAGGTTGAAATCCTGATTTCTTTCATAATGCCGAGATACCACTGATGAACAGCATTTTTTGTTATGGTGTCAAGAGCGCTGAAAGGCTCATCAAGAAGAACTACTCCCTTTGAGGAAAGATATGTTCGCAAAAAAGCCGCCCTTTGCCTCATACCGCCTGAAAGCTGATGCGGATACTTTCTTTCTGTACCCACAAGGCCAAAAAACGGAAACAGTTCCTCAGCCTTTTCAAAAGCAGTCTTTTTCTTTTCACCCCTTATAATTAAGGGAAGTGCCACATTTTTCAGCGTTGTATAATAAGGCAGCAGCAAATCTTTCTGAAGCATGTAGCTTATTTCACCGGGTTTTCCCGTTATGTTTCTGCCGTCAAGGAAAACACTTCCGCTATCAGGCTTGTCAAGACCCGACAGCACATTGAACAAAGTAGTTTTGCCCGCTCCGCTTACACCCAGCACTGAAACAATCTCACCTTCTTCAAGGCTGAGATTTATGCCCTCAATAATCTGTTCCGAACCGAACTTTTTTGAAATGTTTTCTGCTCTCAACTGTCCCATACTTCAATCATCCTCAGTTTTTTGCAAGGTAATCGTTACTGTAACCCATTGTTCTTATATCTTTTGAAACAAGTCCGTTATCAAAAAGCCAACCGTAAAAACCTTCCCAACGTTCAGGAGCAATATAGCCCCAATATGGTGCATCTGCAATATATTGCGATGAAAGATACTTCTGGCTTTCAATAACAAGCTCTTCACTGCCTACAAGTGAACCGGTACTGTCGCCCTCTATAAGAATATGCGCAGCTTCTTCAGGGTTTTCGGCTGCATATTCATAACCTTTTGCAGTTGCCCTTAAAAAGGCTTTTGCTGTTTCGGGCTCATTCTTTAAAAAGCTGTTGTTTGCAATGAGAGTCGGGGTGTAATAATCAAATATCTCATCAATCTCTCTGAAGCTGAAATAATCACATTCAACCCCGTCAATCTCAGCGTTTATGCCGCTCCAGCCGTAAAACACCCACACAGCATCCGTATCACCGTTCTGAAGGGCAAGAGCTTCGTTGGTTATTACATTCGGTATCAGCTTCACCTTGCTGAAATCAGCGCCCTCTTTTTCCATAAGATAACGGAGCATTGCCTTTTCCGTCGGGCTGTCCCAGGTGGAATAGGTCATATTTTCAAGCCCTTTCGGTGAAGTGCAGCCTTCACCCTTGCGTGAAAGTATGCCTGATGTGTTGTGCTGAATGATTGCAGCCACATTTGTAATTTCCAAAGGTGTGTCACTGCTGTAAGAAGGTGCTATACTGTCCTGGGCAGTTATGCCGAACTGAGCCTGACCAGCCGCTGTCATAAGTGCAGAGCCGTCTTCGGGAGGCTGAACAATTTTTATTTTTATTCCCTCCTGCTCATAATAGCCAAGCTTCTGAGCAACAAAAAAACCTGTGTGATTTGTGTTTGGTGTCCAGTCAAGGCAAAGAACAATTTCCTTAAGTTCTGCTTCCTGACTGTTGCCGCCTGTGCAGGCAGAGAAAACTAAAAGTATGGATAAAACCAAAGCGATTGCTGTTATTTTTTTCATATAGACTTTCCTTCCTGTTTGTTTCTTTTGTGTGGAAGTGCCATGTATCTGAGCAAGGCAACAAAAGCCTTAAGCAAGAGCGACACAACAGAAATGAGGATTATCACTGCAAACATTTTATCAAAAGCATAAGCCTTTTTTACCCTTGTCATATAAACGCCAAGCCCCTCAAAACCGCCCAGCCATTCTGAAACAACAGCACCCACAACAGAGTAAGAGGCAGCTACCTTAAGCCCTGAGAAGAAGTGTGCTGCCGCCCAGGGAAGCTTCACATAAA
>JAXJTD010000144.1:0-1787 GCA_036309745.1 Acutalibacteraceae bacterium
CATAATCAAGAATCTTCGGGTCAAGCTTCTTTTCCCAACCGGGCTTTGCAAAGGTGAAGAGCTCACTTGCATCTGCCTGATGACAATCTGCCCTTGGGGTATTCTTTTTCAGCTCTCTTGCAAAATACGGAAGCTTTTCAAGGTTAGAGCTTACCTCATCCCAGTTCTGACCGTCAAAGAATTTTTTGAAGCGTTCATCAAAGGTAGGCTCGTACCAACGGCGCTTGCCTTCAGCTTTTTCAATAAGAGCCTTGTATTTAAGGAAGGATGTTCTTTCAGCTTTGTTAGTTTCAAGATATTCTGTCAAATCGGGCTTTATACCGCTTTTGGCTGAGTCTATCTCAAGGCCTGTCAGTATCTCAAGCACTTCTGTTTCCTTTCGATACTGCTCCTTCTTTTCATCATCGGTGTTTTCATCATAAGCGATTATACTACGGTCAAGTGCCGCATTTGAAATCTGACCGACACGGGATGAAAAAGTATTTCGTATTGTTTCAAAGCGTTTGTACCAATCATTTGCATCTGCAATGATTGGTTTGGCGGAGGGTATGCTTAATAAAGGCAAATTGCCGCCGAGTGAGAAATCACCCTCACTGTAGTTATTTGCAATACAAGATGTAAGCTTCGGCTCGGCTACTGTCTTAATCATATCACCGTCAAAGTCTGCACCGCCAAGTCTTTCGGCAAGAAGTGAAACAGAGTTTATCATAATTACATCCGTAAGACCTGAAAGGTATTTTTCTCTGTAAGCGCCTATCTTCTTTAATGGCTTTACAAGTGCTTCTTCGTTTCTTGCAATATGAGGATTTCGGAGAAGAGCATAGATATCCTGCTGAGAATACACAGCACCGGGAGCATAAAACTCATTTGTATCAAGGAATTCATTTTTGATGCGGAAATAAATATCAGGACTTCCACCGTTATCTCTGATAAGCTCATAGAATAATTCCATAATATCAGCCGCAAAGAAACGGTTATCACCGTCAACAAGTAAGCGACCTATGGAGTAATCTTTAAGTAAGCTCTCTGCTGCATCGTTAAGCTGACGGACAAAATACGGCTCATTAATAAACTTGGGATTTTTTCTCAACAGCTCTGCAAGATGATAGCTTCGGCTCTTTCTGCCGAAGGTCCATTCATCAGCCTTATCGGTAAAATACCTTATACGGGCATCATTATCACTGCGAAGGTCATAGTATCTCTGTTCGGTTGGTTTTGTCAGCCACATTCTTTCATCCTCAGAGGGAGAATGCTCCCAACCCAAAGGCAAATCATCAGGTCTGAATTCCGATGAAAGCATTTTTACAGTATTGAGGAACTGATAGTTAAGCTCGGTTGTATCTTCAGCTTCGGTTTTGCTCACATTTGTGATGTATATGGTGTGCTCATAAGCACGGCAGAGCTGTACATAAGTACGCCAGGAAATATTATACTGCTTAAGCCACTTGTAACCTTTGAACTGACTTTCGGTGAGTATCATACAAAGGCTGTCAACTCTATGCTTTCTTCCCCATATATCGGTTATTACTTCAACACCTGCTTCATTGAAGAGAGATTTGAAATCTGTCTTATGTACCATACCCTTTATATACGGCATACGAATCTGAAAAGAAGTATGTTCTTTTTTGCTGCCTATTTTACTGTCAAGCTCACGGGCAAACTCAGGTGAAATTAGTCCCATACCGTCAAAACGTGTGGTTTCAATATTACCCGTAGATTCTGTTCTTTCGTATTTTCTTATACTGCCTTCGCCAGTAACATCCTCAACAGTTACATAAGAAACATCA
>JAXJTD010000145.1:0-12165 GCA_036309745.1 Acutalibacteraceae bacterium
CCCTCCGCTCCGCTTGAAACAAGTGCAGCGTATCTTTTGAGATAACCCGAAAGCTCTTTTTTCTTGGAAACAAAGTTTTTCATTCGTTCTTCAAGGATTTTTTCGTCCACCTTGAGTTCAAGCTTGTTTTCAGGGATGTTGATGCTGATAATGTCGCCTTCTTCGACAACGCCTATCATACCGCCGCTTGCAGCTTCGGGTGAAACGTGGCCGATGCAGGCGCCTCTCGTTGCACCGCTGAATCTGCCGTCTGTTACAAGGGCAACGCTGCTGCCGAGACCCATTCCCATAATAGCAGACGTTGGGTTGAGCATTTCTCTCATACCCGGACCGCCTTTGGGTCCTTCGTAACGGATAACAACAACGTCGCCTGACTTGATTTTGCCTGCATTGATTGCCGCCTGCGCATCTTCTTCGCAGTCAAAAACTCTTGCAGGACCTTCGTGAACAAGCATTTCAGGCAGAACCGCAGAACGTTTCACAACGCTGCCGTCGGGGGCGAGGTTTCCCCTGAGCACAGCGATTCCGCCTGTTTCGCTGTACGGATTATCAACTGGTCTGATTACGTTCGGGTCAAGATTTATACATCCTTCTATGTTTTCACCGACGGTTTTGCCCGTTATGGTTACGCAATCAAGGTTCAGAAGATTTTTCTTTGAAAGCTCGTTCATAACAGCATAAACACCGCCTGCTTCGTCAAGCTCTTCGATATACGTTCTGCCTGCGGGTGCAAGGTGACAGAGGTTTGGAGTTTTCGCACTTATCTTGTTTGCAACATCAAGATTGATTTCAATTCCGCATTCGTGAGCGATTGCGGGAAGATGAAGCATACTGTTGGTTGAACAGCCGAGAGCCATATCAACTGTCAGAGCGTTCATAAATGCTTCTTTTGTCATTATGTCGCGGGGACGGATATTCTTTTTAACCATATCCATAACCGCCATACCTGCGTGCTTTGCAAGCTCAATTCTTGCGGAGTAAACAGCAGGAATCGTTCCGTTGCCTTTGAGTCCCATACCGAGAGCTTCGGTAAGGCAGTTCATTGAATTTGCGGTATACATACCTGAACACGAGCCGTAGGTTGGGCAGGTTTTGCACTCATATTCACGCAGTTTTTCTTCGGTGATTTTGCCTGCGCCGTATTCGCCGACAGCTTCAAACATCGAAGAAAGGCTTGTTTTTGCACCGTTTACTCTGCCTGCAAGCATCGGTCCGCCGCTGACAAAAGCCGTGGGGATATTCAGCCTTGCCGCTGCCATAAGCAGACCGGGAACGTTTTTATCGCAGTTGGGCACCATAACAAGAGCATCAAAGCCGTGAGCAAGCGCCATTGCTTCGGTTGAATCGGCAATAAGGTCACGGGTTACGAGCGAATATTTCATACCCGTGTGACCCATTGCTATGCCGTCGCAAACAGCTATTGCAGGGAAAACAATCGGTGTTCCGCCTGCCATTGCAACGCCGAGCTTGACGGCATCAACGATTTTGTCTATGTTTATATGACCGGGCACGATTTCGTTATATGAGCTGACTATTCCGACAAGCGGTCTTTCCATTTCTTCGTCAGTTAGACCCAGTGCGTGATATAAAGCTCTGTGGGGAGCATTTTGAGTTCCGAATTTCAAAGAATCACTTTTCATAAAATCAATCCTTATCAGTTATTTATGAGTTTATCTTCGCCGTTCCAGCTATAAAGCTTTCTTATTTCTTCGCCGACAATTTCCGACGGATGTTCACTTGCGATTTTGCGCATTGCGTTGAAATGTACCTGACTGCCTGCATCAGACATATCAAGCAGGAATTCTTTTGCAAATGTGCCGTCCTGAATATCCTTGAGAATTTTCTTCATTGATTTCTTTGTTTCTTCGGTTATGATTTTGGGACCTGTTACATAATCGCCGTATTCTGCGGTGTTGGAGATTGAATATCTCATTCCTGCAAAGCCGCTCTGATAGATAAGGTCAACGATAAGCTTCATTTCGTGGATACATTCAAAATATGCGTTTCTGGGGTCATAGCCTGCCTCAACAAGAGTTTCAAAGCCTGCCTGCATAAGAGCACAGACACCGCCGCAGAGAACAGCCTGCTCACCGAAAAGGTCTGTTTCGGTTTCTGTTCTGAAATTTGTTTCAAGCACGCCTGCTCTTGCACCGCCGATACCGAGAGCATAAGCAAGACCGATATCCCACGCATCGCCCGTTGCATCCTGCTCAACGGCGATGAGGCAAGGAACGCCTTTGCCAGCCTGATATTCGCTTCTGACAGTGTGACCCGGACCCTTGGGTGCAATCATTATAACGTTGACGTTCTTCGGGGGCTTGATACAGCCGAAATGAATGTTGAAGCCGTGAGCAAATGCGAGAGTTTTGCCCTCTGTAAGATTGGGTTCGATGCTTTCTTTATAAAGTTTTGCCTGCTTTTCGTCATTGATAAGAATCATGATAACGTCGGCATTCTTTGCCGCATCGGCGGCGGTCATAACCTTAAGACCCTGAGCTTCTGCCTTTGCCCAGCTTTTTGAGCCTTCATAAAGACCGACTATAACATCAACACCGCTGTCTTTAAGGTTGAGTGCGTGTGCGTGACCCTGCGAGCCATAGCCGATAATTGCAACGGTTTTGCCGCTTAACTTCTGAAGATCGCAATCCTGCTGATAAAATATTCTTGCCATAATAATTACCTCATTTTTAAAATTAAAGATTTAAGTTTTGACGCAGTATTGAACTGCCTTTTTCTATTGATGCCGTTCCCGTTCGGCAGATTTCAAGGATTGTAAAATCCTTCATAAGAGAAATAAAATCGTCCATTTTTGTTCCGTTGCCGATAAGCCTCAAAACAATGGAATCACGGGAATAATCAATTGTTTCTGCTTTGAACGCCTCTGCCGCCGAATGAATTTCTTCCCTTGCGGCGGGGTCGTTTTTCAGTTTGATGAGCATAAGCTCACAGCTTAACGAGTTTTCGTTTGTCAGCTCTTTTATTGAGCATACGTCGGGCAGTTTATAAAGCTGATTCACAAGCTGAACCTTTCCTTCTTCTTCACCGTCGAAACTGAACGTGATTCTTGAAAATTCAGTCGATTCGGTTTCGCTTGCGGTTATCGAGCTGATGTTGAACTGCCTTCTTCTGAACATACTCGTAAGGCGATTAAGAACACCGAACTGATTTCTCACAAGCACAGCCAATGTGTATCTGTTCATTTTACCGCCTCCAATTCAGTCATAATATCATCCATACTGCCGCCCGGCGGAAGCATCGGAAGAACAAATTCGTCTTTATCAATCAAACAGTCAACAACAAAAGTTCCGTTATATGAAAACGCTTTTTTGAGAGCATTCTCAAGCTCATCAACATTTGTTGCCGCCATGCCGTCTGCACCGAAAGCCTTTGCAAGCCCCACAAAATCGGTTTTTCGGTTAAGAACGGTGTTTGAATAATGCTTTTCATAGAAAAGGGTCTGCCATTGACGCACCATTCCGAGAACTCCGTTGTTCATAATCAGGATAACAAGCGGAACGTTATAAGTAACTGCGGTTGCAAGCTCCTGGAGTGTCATTCCGAAGCTGCCGTCACCCGTTACAAGAACGCTTCTCTCCTTTGTTCCGAATGCCGCACCGATTGCCGCACCCGTTCCGAAGCCCATTGTGCCGAGTCCTCCGCTTGAAACAAAACGCCTTGAAGTTCTGAAATTCAGATTTTGAGCCGACCACATCTGATGCTGACCGACATCGGTGCAAACGGCGGTGTTTTCGCCGAGATACTTGTTAAGGGTCAAAATCGCATTTCTCGGAGTCAGACACTTACGGTTATCGGTAAAGCGTTCTTCATCTTTCAGAAAACCAGCCACTTTTGCCGCCCATTCAGGTTTTTTGATTTCAACCAACATTGGCAGAAGTTTTTGAAGCGTAAGCTTCACATCACCCCGAAGTCCGCAGGCTGCATTTACCGTTTTGCAAAGCTCCGAGCCGTCAACATCAATGTGAATGATTTTTGCACTCGTTGCAAACTTCTGGCGGTTACCCGTAACACGGTCATTGAAACGGACACCGAGAGAAATTATACAGTCCGCATTATGCATTGCCATTGACGATGCATAGTGCCCGTGCATTCCCTGCATTCCGAGAAATCTCGGGTTATCCGTCGGAATTGCGGAAAGGCCCATAAGAGAACAGCCGACGGGAGCATCGATTTTTTCTGCGAGAGCGAGCATTTCTTCCTGCGCATCTGCGGTTATAAGTCCGCCGCCGAAATAGATAAACGGACGTTTTGATGAGTTTATCAGTTTTGCCGCTTCTTCAATCCGCATATCTTTTGCGGCGTGGCTTTTTTCTTTTTCTGCAGGCGGTTTCGGCTCATATTCACACGTTGAAATCTGAACGTCTTTCGGAACGTCAATAAGCACGGGACCCGGTCTGCCCGACTTCGCAAGCACAAACGCTTCACGGATTGTATCCGCCAGATCTTCAACCTCGCCCACAAAATAATTGTGCTTGGTAATCGGCAGGGTCACACCGGTTATGTCGATTTCCTGAAAACTGTCCGAGCCTATCTGCGTTGTGGGAACGTTGCCGCAGATTGCAACCATTGGGATTGAATCAAGATAAGCGGTTGCAATGCCTGTTACAAGATTTGTTGCACCCGGACCCGACGTTGAAATAACAACTCCGACTTTACCCGTGGTTCTTGCATATCCGTCTGCGGCGTGTGCCGCACCTTGTTCGTGGGCGGTGAGGATATGCGTTATTTCATTCTGATATTTATAAAGCGAATCGTAAACATTCAGAATCTGACCGCCGGGATAGCCGAAAACCGTTTCGCACCCTTGCTCAATCAGGGTTCTGACTATTATATCCGCACCTGATAATTTCACATTATCACTTCCTCTCAAGTTTGGAAATAATAAGTTTGCCCATTTCGGAGCAGCCGACTTTTTTGCAGCCGTCACTCATAATATCGGCAGTTCTGAAGCCTTCATCAAGAACAGATGAAACTGCATTTTCGATTGCATCGGCTTCTTTTGGCATATCGAAGCTGTAGCGCAGCATCATTGCCACCGAAAGAACAGTTCCGATGGGATTTGCGATATCCATACCTGCAATGTCGGGAGCAGAGCCGTGAATCGGCTCATAAAGTCCGCAAGAGGTTGCACCGAGACTTGACGAGGGAATCATACCGATTGAACCCGTTATCATTGATGCTTCATCGGAAAGAATGTCACCAAACATATTCTCCGTTACGATAACGTCAAACTGTGCAGGATTCTTGACAATCTGCATTGCACAGTTATCAACAAGCATATCCGAAAGCTCAACGTCGGGGTATTCTTCTGCAAGTCGGTGCATAACCGATTTCCAGAGGCGGCTTGAATCAAGAACATTGCTCTTTTCAACCGAGCAGAGCTTTTTGTCTCTCTTTCTTGCAGTTTCAAAACCGATTCTGCCGATGCGTTCAATATCGCTTTCGGTATAGCTTAAAACATCAACGGCTTTCTTTTCGCCGTTTTCTTCGGCTGTTGTATGTTCACCGAAGTAAATTCCTCCGATAAGCTCACGGACAATGATAAAATCAATGCCTTTGTCAACGATTTCCTTTTTCAGCGGAGAAGCATCGGCAAGCTGTTTCCAGATTTTTGCAGGACGGTTGTTGGAATAAACACCCATTCCGGCACGAAGTCGGAGAAGTCCTTTTTCGGGTCGCATATCACCGGGAACGCTGTTCCATTTTTCGCCGCCTACCGCACCGAGCAGAACGCTGTCACTCTCAACGCATTTTTTTAGCATTTCTTCGGGTAAGGGATTGCCCCATTTATCAATGGCGCATCCGCCCATATCAACATCTGTATAATTAAATGTATGTCCGTATAAATCGGCGATTTTATCAAGAACTTTAAGAGTCTGCTCAACGATTTCGGGGCCGATTCCGTCACCTCTGATAACGGCTATATTTTTAGTCATCGTTTTCGCCTTCTTTCAGAGATTTGAGAAGTCCGCCGCACCTGATTATATTCTGAATAAACGGCGGAAAAGGCTGTGCCTTGTAGGTTTTACCGCTTGTGTGGTTGGTTATTAACCCCGTGTCAAAATCAACGCTGACCTCATCGTTTGCGTTGATTTCTTCTGCCGCTTCCTCACATTCAAGAATGGGGAGTCCGATATTGATGGCATTGCGGTAAAAAATTCTTGCAAAGCTTTTGGCGATTACGCATCCCGTACCGCAGGTTTTGATAACAAGCGGAGCGTGTTCTCTTGATGAGCCGCAACCGAAATTCCAACCTGCAACCATAACGTCGCCTTTTTCGACTTTCTTAACAAATTCTGTGTCAATATCTTCCATACAGTGAAGTGCAAGCTCCTGCGCATTTGCGGTGTTGAGATAGCGTGCAGGAATGATAACATCGGTGTCAACGTTATCGGGATATTTGAAAACCTTACCTTTGGTATTCATAAATCAGACCTCCTTCGGATGGGTTATATAACCCGTCAAGGCGCTCGCCGCCGCAGTTGCGGGGCTTACAAGATAAACCTCGCTTTCGGTGTGACCCATTCTGCCGACGAAATTGCGGTTTGTTGTTGCAACACATCTTTCGCCTGCCGCAAGAATGCCCATATATCCGCCAAGGCACGGTCCGCAGGTAGGAGTTGAAACAACCGCACCCGCATCAATGAAAGCGGTGTAATAACCCTTTTCAACGCACTCACGCAGAATCTGCATTGTGCCCGGAATGATGATACATCTCACTCCGTCTGCAACCTTCTTACCGTTTAGGATTTTATAAGCGGTTTCCATATCTTCCATTCTGCCGTTTGTGCAGGAGCCGATAACAACCTGGTCGATTTTAATATCTGAAAGCTCACTTGCAGGGTGAGTGTTTTCGGGAAGATGAGGGCAGGCAACGGTGGGAACGATTTTAGCAAGGTCAATGTCGATTATCTTTTCGTATTCGGCATCTGCATCTGCTTCATAAACAACGGGATTTCTCTCGCATCTGCCGTTCATATATGCTTTTGTCACTTCGTCAACGGGGAAAATTCCGTTCTTTGCGCCCGCTTCAATCGCCATATTGCAGATGCAAAGGCGGTCATCCATTGAAAGAGAAGCAACGCCGTCACCCGTGAATTCCATGCTCTTATAAAGTGCGCCGTCAACGCCGATCATTCCGATAATTGTGAGGATTACGTCTTTGCCGCTGCAGTTTGATGGAAGCTTATTTTTGAGATTGAATTTTATAGCGGAGGGAACTTTGAACCAAGCCATACCCGTTGCCATTCCTGCCGCCATATCCGTTGAGCCTACACCAGTTGAAAATGCCCCGAGTGCGCCGTAGGTACAGGTGTGGCTGTCTGCGCCGATAATGCAGTCGCCTGCGGTAACAACTCCCTGCTCGGGAAGAAGAGCGTGCTCAATTCCCATTTTTCCGACATCGTAAAAATGACTTACGCAATGGGAACACGCAAATTCACGGCATTGCTTCGACTGCTCGGCAGCCTTTATATCTTTGTTGGGAACAAAATGGTCAAGAACAATAGCCACTCTGTCTTTATCAAAAACTTTGTCAAAGCTTGCTTTTCTGAACTCATTGACGGCAACGGGGGTTGTAATATCGTTGCCGAGAACGATGTCGAGCTTCGCATTTATAAGCTGACCTGCCGTCACGCTTTCAAGTCCTGCGTGAGCGGCAAGGATTTTTTGTGTCAAAGTCATTCCCATTTTATTTTCCTCCTTTTGTCATATTGTGGAATGCGTTGAGAAGCGCATTGGTGCTTGCCTTGATAATATCGGTATCCGTGCCTGCGCCCCAGAACATTTCACCGCTTTCTCTTTCAAGACCGACGTAAGATGCCGCAACACTCTGCGAACCATGACCCTGCATACTGTGCTGAGTGAAAACCTGCAGGGTGTAGTTTTCGTTTGTATAAGCCTTGAGCGCATTGTTGACGGCGTTGAGCGAGCCGTTGCCCTCTGCCTGCATATCGGTTTCAATTCCGTCTTTGGAGAAGGTAACTTCGATTTTTACGGTATCGTTTTCACGCATAAAATCAAAATATGAAATCGAAATCGGAGTTTCTTCATAGAGATAATTTGCCTTGAAGATTTCAAAAACCTCGTCAGCTTTGAGCTCTCTGTGTTCGCTGTCCGAAATATGCTTGCAGAGATAACTGAGTTCTTCGCTCATCTTCTTCGGGAGAATATAGCCGTAATTCTGCTCGATAAGATAACCTATACCGCCCTTACCGCTTTGTGAATTGACTCTGATTACGTCTGCATCGTAGGTGCGGCTGATGTCATGGGGGTCAATGGGAATATACGGCACGCTCCATTCGTGAAGTCTTTTCTTGTTTCTGTATTTCATACCCTTTGCGATTGCATCCTGATGGCTGCCCGAAAAAGCGGCAAAAACAAGTGCACCTGCATAGGGTGAACGCTCGTAAACGTGCATCCTTGTGCATCTTTCGTAGGTTTCAACAAGTTTCGGAATATCCGATAAATCGAGCTTCGGGTCAACGCCGTGGGAATACATATTCATCGCAAGGGTGACGATATCAACGTTGCCCGTTCTTTCGCCGTTGCCGAAAAGAGTGCCTTCAATTCTGTCTGCGCCTGCAAGAATTGCAAGCTCGGCATCGGCAACGCCAGTTCCTCTGTCATTGTGAGGATGAAGCGAAATCGTAACGTTCTCACGGTATCTGAGATTTTCGTGCATATACTCAACCTGACTTGCGTAAACGTGAGGGCTGCTCATTTCAACCGTTACGGGGAGATTGATGATAACATTGTTTGTTTCGCTCGGCTCAAGCACATCGAGAACTGCATTGCAGACTTCAAGAGCATATTCGGGTTCTGTTCCCGTGAAGCTTTCGGGCGAATATTCAAATCTGAAATTCCCTTCGTATTCGCTTGCAAGCTTTTTGACAAGTTTTGCACCGTCAACGGCAATTTTCTTGATTTCTTCCTTTGATTTACCGAAAACCTGCTCACGCTGGGCAACGCTGACGGAGTTATAAAAATGAATTATCGCACTCGGCGCACCCTTGCAGGCATCAAAAGTCTTTCTGATAATGTGTTCTCTACACTGTGTAAGCACCTGCACGGTTACATCATCGGGAATCATATTGTTGTCAATGAGAGTACGCAAGAATTCATATTCCGTTTCCGATGCGGCAGGAAATCCGACCTCGATTTCTTTAAATCCGACCTCAAGCAAAAGTTTGTAAAATTCAAGCTTTTCCTCAAGGCTCATCGGAATAACAAGGCTCTGATTGCCGTCACGCATATCAACGCTGCACCATTGCGGAGCTTTTTCGATATGGTCTTTGTTGACCCATTTGTTATATCTTTTTTCTACGGGATAATATCCCACTCGGTATTTGGTTGAGTCCATCATTTCGATACCTCCGCAACGGTATCAATTTCAACAAGCACGTTTTTCGGGAGTTCTTTAACTGCAACGCATGAGCGTGCGGGCTTGCTTGTGAAATATTTGCCGTAAACCTCGTTGAATGCGGCAAAATCACTCATATCCTTAAGGAAACAAACCGTTTTGACAACGTTTTCAAGGCTGCTGCCTGCCGCTTCAAGAACAGCTTTTATATTTTTACAAACCTGCTCGGTCTGCTCTGTAATTGTTTGTGCTTCAACCGCACCGCTTTCGGGGTTAATGGCTATCTGTCCCGATGTGAAAACAAGTCCGTTTGTAACAATCGCCTGTGAATAGGGCCCGATTGCATCGGGTGCATTTTTTGTATATATAACATTCATGATAATTCTCCTTATTCTACGATTTTAAAGCTCTCTTTTTTGAGTGCCTCTTTGATTTCAAGAACATGGTCATAATTGCGAGTTTCCATTGTGATTCGCAGATAACAGCCGTTAACGCTCTCCGTGCTGCCTGCACGCTCGTGATGAACGCCCGTAACGTTGCCGCCGCAGTCTGCAATAATTCTTGAAACATCCTTTAGCTGACCCGGTTTATCAATCAGTTCAATGAGCATACTTGAAGTTCTGCCCGATTTGATAAGACCTCGTTTGATTACTCTTGAAAGACTTGTAACATCTATGTTTCCGCCCGAAACAAGGCTGACAACTTTTT
Organism: Acutalibacteraceae bacterium; assembly: GCA_036309745.1. GTDB lineage: Bacteria > Bacillota > Clostridia > Oscillospirales > Acutalibacteraceae > CAG-177. Next base: position 10,088 of record JAXJTD010000145.1, read on the forward strand.
TACCCTGAACGGGGAATTTGTTGAACATCGCCGCCGCAACGGAAACGGCTCCCGCACCTTCGGCAATCATTTTCTGTTTTTCGATAAGCTCAAGAATTGCACCCGCAATTTCATCCTCTGTTACAAGTGCGATATCATCAACATATTTGTTTATCAGTTCAAAGGTGTGTTCACCGGGTTGTTTAACGGCAATACCGTCTGCGATTGTGGAAACGGAATCAAGGCACTCAATATTCCCGCTTTTGAGTGAATTGAACATACTCGGTGCGCCTGCCGCCTGAACGCCGTAGACCTTGATTGAGGGCCTGATTGATTTTAGTGCATAAGCAACACCCGAAATAAGACCGCCGCCGCCAATCGGAACGATAACCGCATCAACGTCGTCAAGGTCGCTTGCAATTTCAAGACCGATCGTGCCCTGACCTGCAATAACAGCTTCGTCATCAAACGGATGAACAAAGGTATAACCCATTTCATCTTTCATCTGAAGTGCCTTTGCATAAGCGTCGTCATAGCAACCGTTGACAAGGCAAATATCTGCACCGTAGCTCTTTGTTGCCTCAATCTTTGAAATCGGTGCGCTGTCGGGCAGGCAAATCAGCGACTTGATTCCGTGCTTTGATGCCGCAAGAGCAACTCCCTGGGCGTGATTTCCTGCCGAACACGCTATAACGCCTCTTGCCTTTTCCTCATCGGAAAGTGTAGCGATTTTATAGCCCGAGCCTCGTAGCTTGAATGAGCCTGTTTTTTGTAGGTTTTCAGGCTTCAGATACAGTTCGCAATCTACGGCAATTCCGTTTGAGGGAACAACCTTTGTTGCCCTTATAATGTCCTTAAGCACCACCTGTGCTTCGAATATCTTGTCAAGCGTCAACATTTCACTACACTCCAATCTTGATAAAATAAAAACAAAAAATCCCGTCTCTTAACTAAAAATAGTAAAGAGACAGGATTTCTAATACAAAATAATTAAAAATCTTGCGGTACCACTCTTCTTGCCGCCCAAAAAGGCGACCACTCACTGCGACCAACATCGCGCCCTGCTGTAACGGTCAGGCTCCGTCCTCCCTATGTATCAAAAGATTGGTTCGGGTAGGCTGCTCAGAGGAGAGCTCGCAAATAAGACCTTCCGTTGACTCGCACCATCCGTCAACTCTCTGAAGCAGGTACAAACCGCTTATTCCTCATCATAGCTTTTATGGTAGTTACACTACAAAAACACGACTAACATCGCTCCCCGCTGTAACGGTCGGGCTCCGTCTGCCTTACTCAAAAATTTTTTCAGGCTCGCCGCTCTGAGGTGATTTAGCCTTGATAAATCCGTCCGCCGATTCACACCAACCATCGGCTCTCTGACGCGGGATTAATCTGCCGCTCCTCGTCATTGCGTTTGTTGAGTTATTAAATTGTTGTCATTATAGCACCGTGAAAATTTGCCGTCAATTGCGAATTTTCACAAAAAATTATTCGCTTTATCGATTTAAAGTTTTGCACTTTTAACAAAGTGAAATCATGCATTATTTTATAAAATATTTTAACAAAAATTTTTCTTTCATTGAAACTTGACACCTCTGAAAAAACTGTTATAAAATATTTTTTGAATTTCAGGAAAAATTCATTCAACTTTGCTCCATATATAAGTGAGGGGTAATTTTTCTCTGAAACAAACCGATGTTTTTTACGAAAAATAAAAATTTTCAAAATTCAGGAAAAATTTAATTGATTTCACTCCATATATAAGTGAAGGGGTGAAACATTCTCCGAAACGTGGTGATTGATTATGGCTGATAATGTCAAGAACAGTTTTATCGTTGTGCTCCCGAATCAGATAATAACAATTCCGCAGGACAGCAATCTTGCTTGGCTTCCGCTTTTCTATGCATTGCCGAAAGAATTGGTTTCAAAACGCAAGCAGTATCTTGAAATTCCGAGAAGTCCGTATGATGTTCTTCGTACGGATAAATATGATAATCTCATAAAAGACGATGCGTTTCTCGAACTCGTCTGGGATTGTTACGCTTGGTCTGTTTGGCAGTTCATTCAGGTTCATCTAAGTAACGGTTACGGTGATATTCAAG
>JAXJTD010000146.1:0-2985 GCA_036309745.1 Acutalibacteraceae bacterium
GGTCGTCGCACATCGTCACGCCGATGAAACCTCCGATTGCTGCTCAAGGTGAAGCGTGATTACCCTGCCGCTATGAGTATGTCTGTTTGAATAGCGGATACCATATTCATTGAACAGCCTTGCGGCATTGATATTCAGCTTCAGCGACAAAGCGTTTGGTTTCATATCTACGCCAAGCCAACTGACCAGCTCTGTCGGTGAGCCTTGCCAAGCAGGACTGCTCTCAGAAAACTTTTGAGAGATAACTTGGAGCAACGGCTCCGGTGGCTCTTTCCATAATTCGGTTTCCGTCCTCTCGAGCTCCCATATCAGATTATCGGGATTGCGGTTAAGGTATAGCTTCTGATCCTGTTGGTCTCTGCCGGATATTTCAAGCGTAGCTGCGTTTGCAGTCCGCTTTTCTTTTTGCAGAACAAACGCTCCGTCGGCAGCGCCGAGCAAGCCGTTAGTTCCTGAAATCATATCAAAGCTGTCATCAGACTTTTGCTTGCGTGTATGATGAACAAGTATCATACCGATTCTGTTATTGTCTGCAAACCTTTTCAGTCTGCTGATAATCTCATAATCATTCGAGTAGCTGTAATCAGAACTTACCTCACGCACCTTTTGCAAGGTGTCAATGATTATGAGCTTGGTGTCGGCGTGCTTCGTGATAAAACTCTCCAACTGTTTGTCCAAGCCCTCATTCAACTGACTTGCCGAAACGGATAAGTACAGATTGTCGGCGCTGTCGGTACCAAACATCTGATACAACCGCTTCTGCAAGCGACTGTAATCATCTTCAAGGGCAAGGTAAAGCACCGTACCTTTGCTGACCTTGTAATTCCAAATCGGCGTTCCGGTGCTGATATGATAAGCAAGCTGCGCCATCAAAAAGCTCTTGCCGATTTTCGGCGAGCCGACAAACAGATACAGTCCGTTGTACAGCAAACTGTCAACGATCGGCGGTCTGTTTTCATATACAGTGTCGTACAACTCAGTCATAGAAACGGTGTGCAGATAATTTTCGTCAAAACAATTTAACTCCAAACTATTGAAATCAGACAAATCATCTGCTATACTTGTATCAAGATATTTTGTTGATGACTGCTCATCACCTGCGCCAACAGGTGTGCTATGAGCGGTCATTTCATTTTCATAACTCATTTACATTCCTCCTTCATTCCGCCGAGGGTAACGGCAATCAGGTTGAGCGTATCGAGTATTTCATCTGAAACCGCTCCTCCATTGCTGATACGCCGCAGCTCCCCGTAAATATCTTGCATTTGATTTTTGAGAGCCTTATACACTCTCGGATTACCCTGCACGATAATATCACGCTGCAAAGTGCGCTCAATGAGGTAATCTTGCTTGGTTAAGCCTGACAGAGCGACGATTTTTTCAAAATGCTCCCATTCTTCCGGCGATACTCTGAACGCCACTGTCTTACTGCGCCAGCGGTTGTGGCGGTCTAAATTTTTTGCTGACATATTTTAACCTGCCTTTCCGAGATCATTAAGCCTATCTGCCATATCCTTTTGCTTGGACGGAAACAGATGTGCATAACGATAAGTAACATCTATGCTTTCGTGTCCCAACCTATCGGCAATGGCTAAAGCTGAAAAGCCCATTTCAATCAACAAAGAAACGTGTGAATGTCTGAGGTCGTGTATTCTGATACGCTTAACCCCGGCTTGCTTCGCTCCTCTGTCCATCTCGTGATGAAGATAGCTTTTTGAAATCGGGAATATACGATCGTCTTCGCCACGGCTGTAAAACATTGATAAATAGTCCTGCATTTCTTCACAAAGGAAATCAGGCATATTTATCGTGCGATTGCTCTTTTTGGTTTTCGGCGACGTAATAATGTCCTTACCTGCCAAATGCTGAAATGATTTGTTGATGGTGACCGTTTGAGCTTTGAAATCAAAATCCGCCGGTGTGAGAGCTAACAACTCACCCAATCGGATACCTGTCCAATACAACATCTCAAACGCATAGTATGAAACAGTCTTGTCCATCATCGCTTCCGAGAAGCTTTTATATTCTTCAAGCGTCCAAAACTTCATCTCCTTGCTTTCCTTTTCACCCATATTTCCTGCGATGGACGCAGGATTGGAACGCAAGCCGTAATAACGCACAGCGTGATTGAACATAGCGCTGAGCTGATTGTGAACGGTACGGAGATACGTCTTGGAATATAGCTTCCCGTGCTTATTTTTGAGCGTCCTTATCTCGTTTTGCCATTCAATCACGTCCGTTGCGGATATATCACAGAGCTTTCTATCCTTGAAATAAGGAATAATTTTACTCTCGATGATATTTTCCTTTGTCTGCCAAGTGTTTTCTTTCAGCCGAGGCTTTATATCCTTTTTATATAGCTCATAGAAACTGCCAAAGGACATTGTTACATCCGTTTGTTTCTGCAATAGGAACTCACGTTCCCACTCCAGCGCTTCGTGCTTTGTTGCAAACCCACGCTTAAGCTTTTGTTGGCGCTTACCCTGCCAATCTGTATAGCGGAATTGAACATACCAGCTTCCGCTTTTCTTATCTTTAAATGCGCCCATTTACACATCACTCCTTTTCACTATTTGTTCTGGTCGCATAAATATGATCGTGAAAAAATTTACGGTCAATTCTTCCCGGAAGTGTAAGGCATCCGGTCGCCTTTAGCTCTTTATTTAGCTTTTGAATGAGTTTATATGCGTAAGATTCGGATACGCCCAATTCCTCCGCAACTTCACTCACTCGCATAAACATAGTTCCTGACATAGACAAACCTCCTTTCATAGTAAATTATAATTTATTTCGTGTCGGAATACTTTCTGACCGCCAACCGATTCGCCCGGGCGGACATACCTTTACTGTGATATGCGACAGATAACTAAACTATATTGCTTAGTCTATTTCTATTATACTAAACATATATGGTTAAGTCAAGCGGATTGAGTTAGAAAAAATAAAACTTTTTTGTTTAATTTTTGTTGACAAGCACTAAACATA
>JAXJTD010000147.1:0-31417 GCA_036309745.1 Acutalibacteraceae bacterium
AGTAAATCACACCGTGCAAACACAAATATACACTTGTCATCCCGCCCAAGGGACAAGTATATTCTACTGCACATTTGTGCTTTTGTCAATACTTAAAAAGCACTTTTGTGATGTTTGTATGTTTGCACAAAATATCAAACGCGCGTTTGTGCTTTCTTTACAAAAAGGGGAATAAACTATGGATATTACTCTTGAACGAATCCTTAACGAATTAAAAACACAAGGAAAACTGCAAAAAGATTTAACCGAATTTTTAGGAATAGCATCCAATATTTTCGGCAATTGGAAAAGGGGAGCAAACTCATCCTATAAAAAATACGTTCACGCCATAGCGGACTACCTTGACGTATCTGTCGAGTACCTTAAAGGCGAAACAGATATAAAAAAACCGCCCATCACTAAAGATGAGCGGATAGATGAATTATATGAAATGGCAAAAGATCTGACCGATGCCGAGCTAGTCGCCCTTAAAGCTTTTGTCGCCGGGCTGAAAGCCAACAAGAAACTTGATTAAGTTCTTCATCCGTAAGACCTTTTAGAAGTTTTTCAAATTCCGGTCTCGAAATCTTAACCTTATTCTTCTGTACCTTTTTGCAGTTTTTAAATTTTTTGTTAGTTTCTTTCACTAGCTTTCAAGCTCCTTTCGGTTTTTTGTTTTTCGTTGATGTTATTTTATTCTATAAAACCACAAAAATCAATGTGCAGAAGTGGTCAGTTATTGACCAAAACAAATCCGCAAGTTTGACCAATTTTGGTTATGCTAAAATAAAAATGAAAACAAGGTGATTAAAATGGACAGTTTAATTCCAAAATTAAGGGAATATATCCTTTTTCTTAAAGAATCGGGCAATTTCACGTGGGAAGACATCGAAAAGTTAAGCGGCGAACCTGCTTCAACCTTACGGAAGTTCTGTTCCGGCAAAACTTCAAACATTCATTTTGACGTTGCTCAAACCATAATCTCTGCATTAGGTGGTAATTTCAACGATGCTTTGTCTTACACCAAACAAAAAGAAGCAGAAGTTAATAGCGTTATCACCCTTAAGGAAAGTTATGAGCAACAAATAGAAGCACTTGTTAAATCCTTTGAAGCAAGGTTGGAAGATATGCAAAAAACCTGCGAAATACGAATCGATGACGTTGAAAAGGTTTGCGAGGCTAGAATTGAAGATATCCTTAAATGTTGCGAACTTCGTGTGGCGGACGTCAAACAAAACTACGAAGCACGTTTACAAGAGTATAAGAACCTGCTTTTAAAACTCAACCCCAACCTTGGAACAATATAAAAATACAAAATTAACTGTCCCAAAAAACGGACTTTACAGAACAATTGTTCTGTTTTTGGAAGGATGTAAATTATGAAAAAAATATTTATAATAGCGATTTGCTTGTTTCTTGTGGGTTGTGGCACAAATAATACAAATTCTAATCCTGCTCTAACTTCAACCGCCAACAACGAAACTGCTTCTATTATGACGTCAACTTCTTCAAAAAAACAATCAACTGTAACAAGCAAAAACAAAAAAAGCACATCATCAAAGAAAAAAGAAACCAAAACATCTAAACCAACAACATCTGTTGCAACTACCACAACATCCCAAACAACATCAACGTATAACGAATTAGAAGACTTAAACGTATTTTACCAAAGATTTAAAGTTATTAAGGATGATGTTATAAACGGTTTGGATGATGCGATAAATCAAATTAAACAAAACATTGATTCATATCGCTCTTACATTGCTAACAACTCGACAATCAACCAAACAGCATACTTGATAGCTAAGCGCCAACTCGATGAACAATACGCCAACGCCGGGGCAATAAATTCTGGTCAACACAAATCAGCACTCAAAGCACTAGAACAAAAATATTTAGTAGAACAAAATCCAACAGTTATTAAATATAGGTCTGAGTTGCCTAAACTTGAAGAAGACCTTGAAGTACACGAAGCCCTAAAAAGTGAAGAAAAAATAAGTGAATTTTGTATAGAAACAATGTGCGAAGAGTTTGGTTATGACCAAACAAAAGCCTATCAAATGTTGCACGAACTTCAATATATAATGCCGAACTAAAACTATGAAAAACAATAAAAATTTTGATTATGGCTGTTTATTTTATCCGCTAGCATTAATTGCAGCGCTGGCGCTTTGCATCTATGGAATATGTAACGTTGGCGGAAGTAGCAACCTACACAAAAAGTCATACAACACAACCACAAGTTATACGTTTTATGACTTTGATTATGAGTATGAATCACTTCCTTCTTTAGATTTTTCAATACCCGAACTCACATCATCAGAAATTTCATCCTACCAACCCTCAAAGGATGAAAACAAAATAATTGTTTATGTAACCGACTACGGTAGTAAATATCATAGAATAACTTGTGGCTCGTTGTATAAAAGTTCACATGCAATATCCTTAAATGAAGCGTTTGAGTTTGGATATGGTCCATGCAGTAGATGTAATCCACCTCTGCCTGAGTTCGACTAAACTTTCGCCGAATATTTTAAATGTTATATATAATTTGAAAGGAGCAAAACACAATGGCAATAGCAAAAAAACTACCAAGCGGAAATTACCGAGTACAAGCCACCGTTATGCTTGACGGCAAAAAAATAAAACGCTCCTTTACTGCACCCACCGCAAGAGAAGCGGAAAACGAAGCCTACCTTTGGCAAACCCATTGCCGAATGATAGGCAACGATTCCTCACGAATGACAGTTAAGGAAGCAATGGAACGTTATATTGAAATGAACGAGAGCGACCTTTCCCCATCAACAGTCCGGGAATACACCCGAATTGTAGAAAAGGATATGCAAGATATTATAAATAAGCCGCTCTATTCCCTCACTTGCCCTATCATTAAAGAGTCAATGAACAAAGTTAGCCACCTTTCAACCAAGACTTTAAAAAATCGCTATGGCTTTTTAAGAACTGTGCTTACCACCTATCACCCTGATTTCGTGTGGGCGGTAACATATCCAAAACCAAAAAAAGAAGAAAAACAGAAAAAGAAACAGAAACAGAATAAGGTTTTTTCAAACGAGCAAATTAAACAAATATTTAAGGCCTTAAAGGGAACGCCCTTTGAATGTGAAGCGTATTTAGGTATGCTTTCCCTTAGAGCTTCCGAAATTGCCGGTCTTAAATGGAGCAACGTTGATTTACAAAATAAAACAATCGAAATTTGCGAAACAAAATTAAAAAACAAAGATAACCAGTATGTATATGTAGATGACACAAAAACAATACTATCCACCCGAACAGTGTACCTACCTGATTATGTATGCGAAATTCTATCCGCCCGAAAAGAAACGTCAACAAACGAATACGTATCAACTATTAGTCCCGGTGCATATTGGAAGCGTCTTAACCGACTCCTAGACAAGCACGATATAACCCATATTTCGTTTCACGAGCTTAGGCATATATATTCATCAGTTTCAAGTAGGCTAGGCATAGACACACAAATAAGAATGCTTAACGGCGGTTGGGCTAACGAACATATAATGAACGGAACTTACCGACACCCAATGAGCGAAGCTCAAATAGAAGCAAACACCAAGATGAATGCATATGTAAATACAATTGCAGAAGTCACCACACCAACCGAAAATACAACCCAAAATACCACAGAGGTCACCACAAAAGTCACCACGCAGTTTAAAAAAAGGCTTAAATTAGCGCGTTTAAATGACATAGGATAAGGGTTCGATTCCCGCCGCCTCCACCAAAAAAGAAACCGCTATTTCTAGCGGTTTTTCTTTATTTTAAGCCGTTTATTAAACATTGTAATTAACTTTAAAATCAATAAAATTTCATAAAAAATAATAAAAAGTCACCACAAATCAACGTCTAGTCACCACGAAAGTCACCACAAAAAAAGCAGAGGATTTATCATTTCCCCTGCTTTCTTTTTATAAATTTGTTATTTGGTTTAACGTTTTTTGGTAAAGTTTTGGGTATAAAATCTTAACTGATGACATCAATTCATCAAATATTGGAATCAGGTGTTCCATTTCCTTGCCGTTAATAGCCTTTATAAACGGATTCGCGTTATCGGTATATACCGTAATGGGTTCGTTGTGCAAAACGCTCTGTGGCTCATTCCCCGCAACGTTACCGCCGTTTTTCGGTTCATCTTTGAACAAATGCTCTTTAATTATTAAAAGGGATGCAAGAGACGAGCAATTATCACCCGTCATTGGAGCGGCTTTAAGTTGCTCTATTTCTGAATGTATTTTTTCAGCAGTAATCATATTATCACTCCAACATATGTTTAATTCTGCCTACACAGTCTGCGTAGTGTTTGTGTGAATGTTCCCATTTCTCGTCTGCTTCTTCAGGAATGGTAAACACCGCCCCAATGCTTTCAACGTCTTTGGTGGCAAAATCGTGAATGTAAGAAGCGTGCTTCAGTTCATCGTGCGACATTTCTTTGTAAGCGTTGGCTCTTGCAATGTTACCTTTTGCCTTTTCTTCAATATACATCTCTGCATATTTTTTAGCACCCTCTAATTCATCGTCAATTCTATCAATCATCTTTTCAATAAGTTTCATATTATTCCCCCTTAATGGTTGCGTATAGGCTTTCAAAATCCTTGGTGGTAAATTTAAACTTGCCAAACATAGGAATTGAAAACTCTATCTTTCCTTTTTTATCGACTTGCTCAATAAGGTCCTGAAACAATCCATCGACGTCAACCTCACCCGATTCGTCAATAACGGCAAAGGTGCGAATAAATCCGTTGGTGGTTAAAAACTCTTTTAGTTTTTCAGAGTTATTTACTAATCTTGATATAACAAGCCTTGCACTAATCTCTTGCAAGTCGTTCATACCGGGATAAATTTCATTGTCGATATATTTTAAAATTCCGTTGATTACACGCTCAAACTTCATATCTAAGCCCCCTTTAATAAAAAAGGGCGGTTTTTACGCCGCCCCCATTAAAACTACGCTCCTGTAGTCGGCGTAGTGGTAGGTGTTACACTTACTGTAACGTCACCCCAACCGGGACAGATAGAAGTGTTAGGAACTACCATCTTGGTCAAACTCATTAACTGAGCAATTTGACCGCTTATGCAGTTAATGGTAGCCGTGTTGGTAGCGTTGTAAACGTTCTGCTGACAGATTTGAGATTCAAGACCATTGATTTTAACATTTAATCTCTCATATACGTCGGCGATTTTAGCATCGGTATAGATGTTAGATTCTAACAGACCTATGCGGCTATCCTTAGCGGCTAGTTCCTGTTGTAAACCGAGTTCATAACGGTTAACGTGGTGGTCTTCAGAACAACCGCAATTTCCGCCACCGCCAAAAATACCACCAATACCGTTGCCATTAAGCAATCCCAATGCAGTACCTGCAATGCCTAATCCTAAGCCTGCGCCTGCTACACCTTTTGATGCATATTTGTTTTCAAACTCCATATATATTCTCCTTTTAATTAAATTTCAAAAGCGGCCGCCTTTGTTAATTAAATGGTAAAACAAAATAGGGTTCGATGTAGTTCAAAAAAGGGTCAAAAAAAGGTCAAAAAAAGAGCCCCCTTAACGGGAGCCCTCAGAAATACGTTTTATTATTTTATGTTCAATTTTTCTTTTTCTACGTTTAAGGGTGGATTCTGATATACACAGCTCATAAGCTATATCAACCAAAGCCCACCCCCTGCGTATAAGCGGAATTACCTCTAGTTCATCGTCAGTAAATTCACAGTTTTGGATAAATTCTTCCCACTCGAATTTTGTAAAATCTAGTTTCAAGCATTATCGACCCCCTGAAAAACCGTACAAAACACTCAAAAGCAAAAGGATAGAAAGAATAAAAATAATAATCCTTTGTGTTTTTACACGGTTGTTTAATTTTTTTATAATTTGCCACGCTAATGAACGTTGGTTTTTCATGTCGGGAATCAACTCACTTTCTTATAGATTTTTTTATTTTATTGTTATGGTAAAGCCTTTACCTTTTAACTCTTTCGCAAGCGCATCAGCTTTTGCCTTTGTGAGATTAGAAACAGACAAGGTATATGTCTTCTCTGCTACCCACTTAATGCCTAAAGTTTTTAAAATACCCTTTGCAATGGCAATACCCATAGCCTTCTGCTCGGCAGCAGTGTCTATAATAGCAACGTCCTTCTTATTGTCAACGAAGGCACATTCTACAAGGCAAGCAGGGGCCACGGTCTCACGAATCCATCCGTAATAGTCCTTGCCTGCAGAGTTAGTCTTGGTCTTGAGACCACGGCTATTCTGCCCAATGGCAACAATCTCCTTGAGGATGTTGTTGGCAAGAGTCTTACCTTTACCGCCCTTGTGGTGGTGGAATATCTCTACCCCATCACCGCCGCCTGCGTTGTTATGTATTTCCACCGCATAATCGGGCGCAAACTTATTGCACTCCTTAATCTCATCCGCAAGAGGGTCATTCTCATCCTTGGTGCGACTCATTAAGACTGATACACCGTGACGGATAAGCTCATCACGGCAAGCAAGGGCGATTGCAAGGTTAAGGTTGTCCTCTTTTAATCCGTTGGCAACCGCTCCGCTATCTGCACCGCCATGACCAACACCGATAAATACTTTAGCCATAACTATTCCTCCTTCAGTTCGGGCAAACCTTTAATACAAGTCAGCACCGTAATCACACCCGAAAGAGCACAAGCAGATGCTACGCCTACCCAATCAACCTCGGTGATGCCGATGGTGTTTGTGCCGATGATTGCAAGAGCGGTTTCTGACATAGTTTTAACAGTACGCACTCCTGCGGCTTTAATCCATTTTATAACTTTTGTTTTCATAAAAATCCTCCTTTTATTCGTGCGCTTGTTGATTTAAATATTTATCTAATTTATCTTTTGCAACAGGGACTGTATGATTAGCTCCAAGTTGCTGAAGACCATCCAAGCAGGCTGACAGACCAAAACAAATAAGACAGTTTTCATCTTTGATTCTTTGAACATCTGCTTCGTGATGCTCTTTCAAAGATGCTATTTCTCTTTTATGTTCTTTCTGTTCAAGATACCATTTGTAAATTTTTAGGATGATGCCTAAAAGCAATCCCAAAGCGGACACAACCGCACCTGCGGTAATGATGGTTTGCCAACTAACGTACATCGGTTACACCTCACTTTCCTCTGCCTTTAAAAATTAGGCTGTTTACTGTTTTTCAATCGTGCGGTCTGTTCCCCTGCCAACACGGGTACAATGAACCGTGTTAGTTTTATAATTTACTGTCACTATATCAAATGCCTGTTCGTTTACAGAACCTAAAGTTTGATTATTGCCTGTTCCGGTCTGTCTTGCATCACAATCAATCAAGACTATAGGTATACCGCCTGTTGTCTTTGAAACATAATCATAGTGAGAATGACCACCAAATATAGCCTTTACATTTTTATCGGTTACACTATCTAAATACTCACAAACACTCGTCATAAATGTAGTCATTTCCCAAGTGGAAGGGTCGGTATAAGAACCACCGCTTTTAGGAACAAATATGATGTGAGAAAAAACTAAAATGTTATAGCCTGATGGAGCACTTGAAACTGTGCTTTGCAACCAAGCCATTTCATCACTTGGATAATTAGGATTTGTTTGTCCGCTATCAAGGAAAATCATTCTTGTTTTAGTTGTTGGATTATCCATATAAAAATAGTAATAGCAACTAGGGTCGTGGTGTACGGCATAATAATCACTTTGCTTTTGCAATAGCGTATAAAACTCTCTGTTACTAAAGCCTGTGCCACCGTCTAACCAATTTGAATCGTGATTGCCATAAATAGATAAAAACCTTTTTGACACTTTCTCAAACTGTTTGCGAATATCATTCATATTGGCAACTTTATCTTCGTATGCACCGCCATTAAAAGCATCACCGCCAAATATTACATTTTCAATAGGCAACTCGTTTGTAATAGCACCAATTAAAGCAGGGGAATTTTTTGCATTACTTTCCCAATGCAAGTCGGATATAAATACAAAGGTTTCACCCTCAACACCTGCGTTTAAAAGATTTGTTTTTGCTCTGCTTATTGCACCGCTTAAATGGTCTTTGTAATAATCAGGCACTTGCACCGCTCCGCTTGAAATATCATCAACCGATTTTGAAAGGTCATCTACTTTTTTAATTATTGAATTTTCGTCATAAATGGTAATGGTATATGCGTTTTGCTGAATAACTTTAACCAAAACAAACCTAAATGCGGTTATATCTTGCTCGTGATTATGTGTATACTCAAATATTCTCGACCCTTTTCCCGCTTGATTGGCAATCCCTGTTAACCTTGTACCACCATTATACCAATTGAAATAATGTGTGTTTTCATCATTACTTGGAGCATTAATTTCAAAAGTTACCTTGTCACCCTTGTGTATAGGTTTGTTCAAGCTCATTATTCCCACATCGACATATGTGCTATTGAGGGTGCTATTTGTAAAATCTGCGGTTAATTTATCATAAACAAAATAGTGAGAAACAGCGTTAACATCAGTTTCGGTATCGTCTAACCGCTTGCGATCTGTAACTAATAGATTTTCTAAATCACCAAACAACACATAGGCTTCGGTGTTGGTTTCAGGTCTTAATTTAACCTCTACCTTTGCAATGTTACCTAAAGAATTATCAACAGATACCCTTTGTCTATATGTAATAACATCGTTAAAATAGCTCTTCGGTGTATCGTTAATAACATTTGAAGTTCCGTCTTTGTAATGTTCGGTTATTTTATATATCGTATAACCACCATTAAGCCAAGTTCTTATCGTAAATGGTTCTATCACTAAATCATATTTATGACCGCTTTTTGGCATAAATTCAGCAACAGACCAATCCTCTTTAGTACCACCGATAAGCGTTATTTTTTCGTAAGTTATACCTTTAACTGCTTCTGCCACCGCTTTACCGCTTTGAGCGTTTTCGCTTGTTGGGTTATAGGTTTGGTCTACTGTAATTGTTCCACCTTCGCCTGTTGGAATATTTTCTAAGGCTTCTTCAAGTTCCTCTTTGGTTGCGTAGGTTGTGTGAATAACGTTACCCAGCACGTCTTCATAACTTTGACCTGCAGAAACATATACCTTATTCCACACTTTTTGTTCAAAATTAGTCGGAGCATTATCGTAATCCGAAGTATGTTCTTCAATACAAGCGCAAATGGCGTGTACAGGCCAGTCATCTACCATACAACCAGCTAAACACACATCCCCAATCTTATATTCGGTGTTTGGTTGCCAATATTGGATAACTCCGTCTAAGCTTGGTGTTTCGCCCGGTTCACCTTTATCACCCTTTTCGCCTTTAAAATCACCGTTAGCAATTCCATCCTTAAGTTCTTGCAAAGAGTTGGCAGCTTCTTCTGCTCTGCTCTGTGCCACACTTGCAGCTATATTAGCTGAAACAGCGTCGCGGTTCGCGGATTCTTCACTTTTCTTCGCACTAGTGGCAGATTCAGCAGCATTTTTTTTAGACGTTGCTGCATTTTCTGCAGAAGCAACAGCATTATTAGCGAAATAAGCAGCATCCGCCGCAGAATCAGCAGCGTTTCCTGCATATTCACCTGCTGTATTACTGTAACCTAAAGACTCATTTGCATATCCTTCTGCCCGACCAACAAAAATTTCTGCATTAACAAGTGCGCTTGAAATCCCTTGGCGGTACTGATATTCACTAGGTGAACCAATACCCGAACCTTCAAAAGAAATTCTAGCCTCAGAAGATATAAACACTTGATCCTCATAAGCGAGGCCGTCTTCGACTCCATAGGCAATCTCGGTAATCACCAAGTACACCTTTGCAATACCGCCCGCGTTGGTGACATTGTTTGGAATCGGGCAAGTGACATAATATTGTGCAGATTCGTCTGGCAGTATTTCCGACATTACGTCCAAAAATCCTGTAGAATAAAAACCGCCCGCACCGTCAATAAACTGCATTCTTATTCTGCTTGTAGGAGAATCCTCTAATGCACCTGAAACTAAAGCCTCTTCAACATTAAACCTCACTTCGGTTATGTTGTGGTTACCCTGCACACCTGCCTTTTGCACCGTAGACGGCGATATCTTACCGTCTTCCGAAACGCTAAAAGTAATTATTTGTGCCATTTATCATACCTCCAATATTAAAGCGCCCCGATGTTACTCGGAACGCTTTTAAATTATTTCTTATTGATGTTTAAAATTTTATTGGCATCTCTTGAACTGAATCCCGCATTGCGAAGTGCCTTTTGTTTTTCAGATTTTGAAACGCTACCGCTACCGTCTGTATCCGCATTTTCATTGCTCATAGCAAATTTTGCAACAGCATAACTTGCAGGGCTTATTCCCGCATCTTCTAACTTAGCCGCCGTTTTATAAGTAGATCCCTCTCTGTAATCGTAATCGCTTACGTTACTTTTAGCCTTGGCATTAGCATAAGAGAAAAGGAAGGCTATAGCCTCTGCTTTGCCATCTGATGACAAACCGTTGTACAAATCGCTTGACATAATCTCTTCCAAATATTTCCTTGAATACTGACCCTTATCGGTAGCATATTGCACGTATTCATCAGCGTTAAGATTAACCCTTTCGCCGCTAACCTCGAAGCTTGTGCTTGCTCTTTTGGGAATTACTCCACTTTCACCAGTATCGGTGTAGATTTTTGCAAGTTCGTTGTTAACCGAATCGTCTGTAACCTTCGAAATATAACCGGGTGAAATAAAGTTCTCAAAAGCACGAAGCAAGAAGTTATCGTTTTCCTCTGTTCTTCCCCAAGCATCAATATACGGTACCTTTGTGTTTTCGGCACCGGGAATTTTGCCAAGTGCTTTTTGGTATGTGGTTTGTATGATTTTTGGGAACGGAGAGTTCTTATCAACAAAATTGGTTCGCCTTGTGCTGTCAAAGGTTCTTGCAATCTGTCCGCCAACAGTGGGAACGTATTGCGAAAAGTACGATGCAAAGATATTAGTTGCAAAATCACCCATCTTGTTATCGGAGTAGGCTATGGTTTCAATCGCATCGTTAAGACCCTGAAGCATTGAAAGCTCTGTCATCGGCGCGCCCATAGCGGCAATAGCATCAAAGAAGCCTATTGCATCATCGTTGCCTTTGCCATTTAATATTTTTGCGGTTTCTGCACCCACCATAAAGGGTAGTACCGCAGGTGCCGCAAAATCTATGGTGAACGTGTAGTCACCAACCTTCAAAGCATAAGGCTGTTTACCCGCCAGCCTTTCAAGTGCATCCTCGTCATCGTAATCCATACCGCCCGAAATCCATCCTATTGACCAGAAGAACGCACCAAGCAGCATTATACCCGTACCCGTTAAGCCCGAAGACAAGCCGTCAATAAATTGTGTGCCCGAATACTGTCCCTTCTTCGCCGCTATAACAGCATCAGCAATAGAAGTTGCAATACCAATCGGGCTATACTCAATACCGCGTTTTAGGATGTTAATAGGTGTCTTTTTAAAGGGGAGTAAGCCTTCAACCGCAACACCCGCCGCCTTGGAGAGAAGACTTGCATCCTTACCGGGATGAGCCAATTCATTAAGCTTTTGTGCAAAATGGCTTGCATCACGGTAGGTAGCTTTTTGCGCTTCCTTAATCGCGTAGGTTCTAAGCTCTTCTAACTGCGCGGGTTTAATATTGTTTACGTCAAGCCCACGTGCCTGCATAGCGCCGCCAAAAGCACGAATATAATGTCCTTTAAGAAACCAACCGTCCTCCGTTTCAAGCGCGTTAAAGTTAAACTGTCGCACTCCTTCAAGCCAAGCAAAAGCTTTAGAGTTATAAACCTTCATTTGGTCGCGGATTTGGTCGGCAGGATTCATTTTACCGCCACCCTTTATAATCTCCTCAACCTTCTTGAAGTCCTCAGTAGCAAAGTCCCTGTATTCGGGCTTTAAGAATCCAAACGTTTTGGTTCGGTTTTCTTTATCTACAAACATTGTTTCTATTATAGCGGCAATTTTGTTCTTAGTACCAACAGCAGGCATAAACACAGCATTACCCACTATGTTTCTGAAGTGTGTTCGTGGATTACCAAGCATCGCAAGGTATCGCCAAGAGTTGAATTTATCCACCCAAGAGCTTTCGACCTGTGAAGCAACATCCTTAATCAAATCCTTAACAACGTCATCCACTTCGGCTTCGCTTTTTGCGTTGGCAAGAATGTTTGCTAGGTTCGGGTCTATTTCAACAATCTTGTGTTTTTCGCCATACCTTGATTCAATATCCTTGTTAAGCCTTGCAACCGCGCGTGTAACGTAATAAAGCTGACCCATACCCGTCATTTGTTTAAGCAACCTTAAAGCCTGAATATCCTGACCAAGCTGTGTGCCAAACTCGGCAAGTTCGGCAACGTATCGGGTAACGTCATTTGCATTGCCCGTTTCTGCCGCTTGTACAAGCAACTGTTCACCTAATGCAATTTCATATTTGGTAATACGTCTGTTACCGTTAATAGCGTTTTCCCATTCCTGAACCGCACCGTTAACGTCAGCCTTGATTTTTTTCTCAGCCTTATCAAGCGCCGCCTTGTCCGAAATTGGGTTATATGTTCTAGCCCCGCTTATAATGTTTCGTTTTTCGCGCTCGGTCATATCGGCATCAAGGTGCCCGCTCTCCAACACGTTACGCATAAATTGATTAACGTTTTTGGTTTTGCTCACCTTTTCGGGAACGTTAACGTCAACCTTTGGATTTTCACCCTTTGGCATAGTGCCGTTCTCCTCGCCGAGAGCCTTAAACGCTTCGTCAGAGGTTATTTTACCTTCCTTAACAAGAGCATCAAGCTCCTTGTAACTCTTACCCCTTGCAATTTTGGGGATGCCATCATCAGGTAAAGAATATCTTATATCCTTATTCTTCGTAGGCTCAAGGTTATCAACAGATTTTATCTGTGAGCCATCAAATACAACAACCACATCTGCAGTAAAATCGGTATTCACGTTATTGCTAATCGCACCTATGTCACGAACATTCTTAAACCATACGGCATCGTATCCGTTTTCTTTCGCCCATTTACTAACATAACGAGTGTTAAGGTGTTCTATTTCGCCTGTTTTGTTGTCGATGACTTCTTTTGTTGTTCTTGTAATGCCATCAGGAAGTTCCATACAAAGTATCGCTGTGCTTGTGAGGTCATCAGCAATTTCCTCGTTGGCAAAAGTTTTGTAGTATTCACGAACCTCAATTGCGGCTTGGTCGGCAAACTCATATTTATAAAGTCTTTCCTTATTAAAACCTTTGGATTGGTAGCCCTCTTGGATTTTTTCTACCTTTTCAACAATGTGGTTTAAATCAAACGTCTTTTCGTAAACCTTACCATCAAGAGTAACCTTTGTTTTTAAAATATTGTTTTTGTAATCAAAGGTGTTTTCGGTGTCAACGTTTGTTTTACCCTTAATTTTTTCTGCAAAAGGCAACTGGTTCCAACTAGCACCATCACAATCTAATATATAAGGCTTTTTGGCATTGGCATAAACCTCGTATATACCCGATTGTCCTTTCCCCTTATCCGTTCCTGTTTCAAACATCCTCGCAAGACCCTTTTTAATTTCGGGTAATTTAACGGTATCGTTTGAATCGGTATACGTTCCTGCTAGTTCTCTTGATGGAGTAAGGAAAAGGGTAATACCATCATCTGAATACTTTGCAGAAAACTTGGTAAATCCACCGTTCTTTGTTCCGTGGTAAAGGCGAAGAAGGTTGCCCTGCTCGTCTGTAAGCTTGGATTTATCAAAAAACCGTCTCTGCCCTTCAGAAAGCTTATTGCCTTCGTTGTCGATTTCAGGTAAAGAATACTGTGCATCGGATTCGGGTAAAGAATAAACAGACCCGTCTAGTGAGTCTGTTTGGGTTTGCGTTATTCTATTGGTAGTTCGTCGATTTTCTTCTTTTCTTCCTCCGGAAGATTCGCGTATTCCTCCAAAAACCTCAGAACTTCTTCGTACCTTTCCTCGTCCGTCTGTGCTCGGTAAATCATTTTCTTTTCCTCTTTCATCAAAATTCACCCCCACAAGATTATCCACTTCATACTTACTAAAGCCCATTTCGTTAAGCATAGTTTTGTATTTATTAACGTCTTTACGATGGAAAGCAACAATACCGTCGTTCTCAGGAAAACTATTTTTTCGGTCTTCTTCGTTCATATCAATTCTTTCAGAAGACCGCCTTGCTTCTGTTTCGCCGTAAAGGTTTTTGTAAACAGAATACGTTACGCGTGATTCGGGGTCTCCTTTAAACTTTGTTTCCAAATGTTTTTCAACAAATTCTAACCTAGTTTCAGGTGTAGTAAATTTTTTATATTCCGCAGTATCTTTAACCGCAGAATAAGCACCTAACAAACCAAGCATTTTGGCTAGTTTTTGGTTTCCGCCTTCGGCAAGACCTTCAATGTTTTGCACAGCGTGTTGAATTTCGTGCACAAGGGTTTCCTTAATAGCTTCATCCGAACGGGTTGCATCAAGTTCAATAGTGTCGGTATTATAGTTATAAGAACCATTTGCACCATAATCAAGGTTATTTTTAAATTCAACCTTAATATTTTTAAGTTCAGGATACGCCGCAAACAATTCATCGTGCTTTATGAAATCTGATAAAATTTCAGGTCGAGTTTTTACTCCTTTTAAATTATTATTAAGAGCCACATATTCTTGCTGTTCTTCTTTTGTAAAAGTCCCATCTACAAATATTTTGTTAAAAAGTTCATTTCGCCGTAAAACATCAGGGTTTGTAATAAAGCCGTTTCGGTCAAATTCCATTTTGGAGTCATCAATTTCAAAACGCCATTTATTATCTTTACCGAGTTTCCAGCCTGTTTGTTCCCAAATCTCTTTTTCACTTGCATTATCATTATATAACATATCTTTTGCTTTTTCAAGTAAAGATTTATCGGCAGTTTTTGCGCCTTCACTAGCAAACATATACTGCCCTTGAGTCCCTTCGCTCTTTTCACCTTCTCCTTTTGCCCTTTGTTGTCTTGCTTGTTCTGCAAGGCGTTTGAACTTCTGCTCAAGTTTAACAATATCCTTATTTACAACGCCCTTTGTGGTAAGCCTTTTTAAAATGCTATGTACCCACTCAACAAAACGTTGGAACAAATTGCGGTCGTTTTTCTTAAGCTCTACAAGGAAATTTGTGTCAAGTTTAATGGGGTTGCCCTTTGCATCCACTACCTCACCAAATAAAACGTCACCTACAAAATCGGCAATAATATCTGCCTTGGCTGCTGCATAAGCGTTATCGTACTTAACCTTATCCTTTTTGTAGGTTTCGGTTATTTTGTCTGAAAGTTCGCTCCATTTACCATATCCTTTAAGGTTAAGCCATTGTTTGAAGGCATTGCTTTTTTCAAGCACGTATTCTTGAAACTTAGCGTACCCTTTTGCATTTTCAACACTGTGGCTAAATTCGTGCTTAAACAATGCCCTCATAGGCTTTTTGGCGTATCGGCTTATAACAATAGTACCGTCAGCATACTTACCATAAGCTTTTCCATCTACCGCTTTGTCGGTAAACTCAACCTTTAAGCCGTTTTCCTTGGCAAAATCCTTTAAAATCTGCTCCTCTTCGGGAGTAATTTGTTTTTCTTTTGCAAAATATTCTTCAAAATATATTTCTTCTTCGGTCTTGCCTTTTGTCTCGGCTTCAGCCTTTGCGGTCTTGGGGTTCGGTCTTTGTTTTTCAAGGTTTTCTGCTACACCTTGTTTGTAGGCTTCTGTAATAGTTCTTATTTCACCGCTACGTGGAGCAGCTGCAATACCCTTTACGGTATCACCCATAACGGGGCCGACTGCGGCACCTTCGCCGTCGGCGGCAACGGGAACCTCCACACCTTGGTCGTTAATAACAGTATTACCCGTTTTAACTTCACTTTGCGTTCCAATGCCTGTTGGTGCATCCTCACCAATTTCCAAAAGATTTAAAAGCGCATCGCCACCGTATTTGCCATTGTCAACAAAATTGGCATAAACGTCTCCCGTAAGCTTATTAACCCTAAGTGCAATTTCCTGTTTTATGGCTTCTTTGTTGCTTGGCGATACAACGTTCTTAAGTATTTGTGTAGCCCAACCCTTGGCAGAATTAGAACCACGCTCGGTTGCACCGTTTTCAAGCAATGCGGTTGTTAGCTGTTGAATTGAATTTTTAGAATATTCCTCTAAAAGACTGTTAAAAACATATCCAATCTTAGACGGTTTTGAATTTTTATCAATCTTTTCTGCCGCTTTTTGAATTTCAGCAATACCGCTGTCTTTGGCAAGAGTTTTAAGTGCTTCTACCTCACCGTTTTTAACTACGTTGCTGCCCGCCTTACTGTTAAGCATTTGCGATTTCGTTAAGCCATAGGTAGACCCAATCGTGCCAAAACCAAAACCCATAAGCATACCCGAAAGACCCGCCATACCGATTTGCGTTCCAACGTCTTCAGCCGCCTTGCGTTTAGCATCTTCAGGTGACATACCCTGCATATAATAATCCCTTACGGATATATCATAATTAGAAAGCTCACCGTTTATAAGTCGGTCAGTAATAACGTTTGAAATTTCGGTTAAGGTTTCTTCGGAGAAGTTAACACCCATATCTACAAATGTTTTTTTAGTTGCTTGTAAAAGACCTTTTTTAGTCCAACCCGCAGTTATTTTGCCGCCTTTTAAAACCGTTCCAATACTCACGTGTTCAAATAACGATTCTGCTACACCCGCCGCCAGTGAGCTAAGCACCGCATCACCTTGAGGTACACCTCTGTCAAGCGCGTTGTTAAATGTATGTGCAGCCGCAGAGCCACCAAGTAAAGCTTCACCCAAATACGGCACAGCCACGCTTAATGCCATACCTGACGCAGAATCAATACCCGACATAGTTGTATCGTACACAAAATCCCACACATCACTGTCCCAGTGTGATTTTGTACCCTCTCGAAGACCTTGAGCCCTTGTAGCGCTTAAAACTCGTCTGTCAGTTTCGCCTTTCAAAAGATTAGTGACATACTCAATGCCTGAGCCCAACGATTCGCCTACACTGGCAATACTACCGACAACTGCGTTGAATCCGTTTTTGGAGGTAAAGTCGTAGTTTTTTTGCATTACTTTTTCGTTAAGTCTTTTGTCAAGCGCAAGAGATATTAAATCATCAGCATATTGGTTTGCCGTTGTTATACCTTTGGTTTCGTAAATTTTGTTGTACTTGTTTTTTTCTTCCGGTTCCATTTCGGCAAAATAATCGGAATTTGTCACTATCCTATCATTAATTAGAGCGGATTTTGAATGTTTTTTTATTGTCTTGCTCTTCAAAGCTTTGGGGGTTATTTGATTTATAGCAATGTAATATGAATCCGTTTCATTTTCGTTTATTTTAGGCTGGTAGTTTTCTTCAACTTTAATGCCGCCCCACTTTTGGTTGAAACTCTCAATCTGCTTCTTTTGAGCGATAACGGTT
This sequence comes from Acutalibacteraceae bacterium, assembly GCA_036309745.1. Taxonomy (GTDB): domain Bacteria; phylum Bacillota; class Clostridia; order Oscillospirales; family Acutalibacteraceae; genus CAG-177. The sequence continues at coordinate 17,425 of JAXJTD010000147.1, forward strand.
TTTAAGATGTCTGCTGTTGTTTTCTTGTTTTCAATGTCATTGTTAAACTGCTCAACGCTTTTATAACCCAAAGCTTTGATTTGATTTTCAAAACTTTCGTTTGCTTTTGCAACGTCACTTTTGTCGGGCATAATGCTTTTTTGGGGATTAAACTCGTTGCCCATATTAGAAACGGTAACCGAGCCTTTTGTCTTTTTAATAGATTCCGCCTTTTTCAACAAATCTTCAATGCTGTCAAGTTCCTTTTGAAGTTGTGTAGACGTTCCCAAAGCATATTTATGATTTCTAAGCCACTGTGCTTCAGATTCGTCAATAAGTCCTCTTCGCCGCATGGTGTTATAGTCGTCGCTTTTAATGAAGTCGCTTATCTGTTGGTAGGTGCGGTTTTTATATTTCTCCGCATAACCTTGGTTTTTAACCGCGGTATTATATTCATCAGCAGATTTAAATTTGGAATATAGTTTAAATTGTGCATCAATATTTTTTTGATCATCATCTAATTTTTTTATTAACTTGTCATCCGAATTAAACGCCGCCCGCATTTTTTCAAAATGAATTTTCTTTTGCAAGGCGGCAGTATTTTCTTTGCTTTGCCAAGCATTGCCGTAATTAGAGATTGATTTTTCAAGGTCGGTCAAACGGGTTGTTTGAGGATCTTCTTTTTCAATCATCTTAAAAGCCTCTTTTAGTGATATTTGTTTGCTCATATTGCTACCTCTTCAAATCTTATATTCCCATATAATGTTGGTAATCCTTAACTATTTCCTTAGTAGCCTTTTCACCATATTTTTCCACAAGTCTATCGTAAAGGTCTTCCATTGTTAGCTTTTTGTTATTTCCATATCTGATTTCACCATTTTGATCAATTCCACCATCGCCCCACCAACCTAGGAACCAATCTCCATAGTTTTTGCCACCATCATTAGTTCTAATTATACCGTCTAAAAATGTTGCTATGGCCTCAGTATCATAATCCGGATATTTTTCTTTTATAATTTTCGCAAACTTAACAGGGTCTTTATACCCTCTTTCCATAACATAAAGATCAAGTATGTCATCGTATTGAGTTTCAGTAGGTATTTTAAGTGTGGTGTTGGTGGTTGTAGAGCCCACATCCACATATTCTCCATCGGAGTTCTTAATTTTACCTGTATAAACCAAATTGCCGTTTCGGTCATATCCATACCCATTTTCAAGCGCCCATTTTTCATAGCGTTCTTGCTGTTTTTGCGCTGCCTTAATTCTTGCTTCCTCTGCCTTGGCATCCGCTTCAATCATAGCCTTTTCATAAGCGCTTGAGCTGCTATAAAGATTATTCATCATATTTTCATAAACCGCTTGATTCTTTTGCTCTAAATCATACCTAGCCTTAGCAGAGTTTTCTGCCTTTTGGCTTTCGCCCGAAGCGTAAAGGTCTGCAATCTGTTGTTTAAGCGAATTGGTTGCGCTGTTAATTTGTGTGCGAAGTGCGGCATCAGCGTTAGACCGTTGAATGTTAATTGCCGTCTGTTGGGTGCGGTTTAAACCGCTATTGGTCATACCCATATTTGCCATGCGCTCAGCAACCTGCCGCTCGTTAATTTTCTGCTGAATTGCATTTGCATCAAAGCCTGATTGATACTGTGTGGGGAGTTTGTCAATCTCCCCTTGCACCTTGTTAACAGAGTTAGAAATATTTTTATCAACAATGGCATTCAAATCCGCTACGTAAGCGTTACTTGTAGCGGTGTTTTGGGCTTGTTGCTTTTTTATTTCATCTTGAGTCTTTTTAAGATTTTTATTATAATGGTCATCATAATAACTTCCCATCTACCTCGTCACCCCCGTATATTTGTATTTAATTAAAACGCCGCTAATAGCAACTCTGCCCTTAGCGGTAAACCTTACGCCAAATCTCAACGCCCTTTTTATGCCGGGCAAAAATCGTTTTGTTTTTATGAATTGTGGCGATTGCATATCACCGTTTGAACTTATCTCAACTACGCCCTTGTCAAGCGTTCCTCTGTCGGTTATGTATTGCACAGAAGTTTCACCCGCAACTTCACCAAAACCAACGTACATCTGCTCAATAGATTTAAATCTATCCATAGCACCAAAATCAAACATCTTGGTTTGTATTACCGATTCGATGGGGATAGGTACTATATCAAGCGAAACTCTATCACTTGGATTTATAGCCTTTGTTTGCTTTAAACAATCATCCGCCAAAAGCCCTTCAATTAACTCGAATATATTGTATTGAACTTCTTGCGTTCCCCCCGAAATTGGATAAAACGCACTAACATTGAAAACATAACAGCGGTTATAAACAGAAAAAAACATTGTAAATATAGAATCTTGCATAATCGGAAACTCCCAATAATACCAAACGAGTTTCCGTTGAGCCTTTTGAGTATCGGAATAAGAAGGCAACGAATTAAAATAATAATGGTCAAAATCCAAAACAAAAACGTGTTTGCCAAGCATTAACAAATAATGTCCGTTATGAATTCCCGAAAATACAGCATTAAAGTCTTCGCTTGGTACTGCACTAATCTTTTGGTCAATAAGCGCAGAAAGCACCGCCACATTTGTAGTGCTGTATTGGTTAGCGCTTTTAAGCGAATAAATATGACCATCCTTACAAGCCCATACAAGCCTATTGCCGCAAAGTTGTATGCTACCGGGCAAATCACAACCTATTTCACTGTGTATTTGAGTTATAGGGAAAACAGCTGATAGTGTTGTTACATCTACAACCTTACCCGCAATAACATCATCTGCAGTGTATGTTTCACCCTCAACATAAGTAGTGTAAAAAAGTTCGTTTTCTTTAAATATAACAAGCATATCATCTTGCTTTTTAAGAGCTGTAATTGATTGCGTTCCTTCACCAACATGTGCGTTGTTGTTTTTAGAAAAATATGTTGGATTGTTTAAATCGGACCAACCGATCATATTTTGATTAATTTTATCTTTAATACCTGAAAGAAAGATACGTGTACCACCGTGAATACCTTCCGCACTACCGCCAAAAGATGTTGAAATTGTTGCTCCGTAAAGATTAGAATTGTCAAAACTAAGGTCACTCGAATAAAAAACATCAAACGATCCAATTCCATTTTCATATTCTTGTTGAGGCATATATCTTTTAACGCTAATTTTAAGGTTATTTGCCAAAAAACCAAGAGAACTAGGAAGCACGGTTTTGCCTTCTTTTGGGATTATGTTTATAACTTTTGAAGATTGTGCTTTTTTAATAACATAATCCCCAAACTCTTGCTCAACATCCGCTGGGTGATGAGGATTTCCGGTGTCAAACACTTCACTTTTGTGGTTTTTTGACGTTCTGTGGTTTGTATATTCAATTTTCATTTTACAAAAACCAAAATCACTTGGAAGTGCAAAAGCTGTAGAAACACCATCTGTTGTAAAATAAAAGTCGTGCCAAACATTATAAAATTCACTATATCCCTCAAACAAACTCGAAGATGCATATTTGACTTGCTCGGCAGCGGGAAGCGTTGAATAGCTTTCACCTTTACCGTTAATTAGCACGGCCGGGGAATAATACTCTGTATCTTCTAAAATCTCAAAACTATTATCAACCAACTCATAAAGTTCAACTATTTTCCTTTCCGCAAGGATTTTATTGGTATCGTAATCTCTTGTTCTTATTCTGCGGCTTAAGGCTAAATACAATCCTTCTCCATTAGGTTTAGTGGGCATATCGCTATATAAAACCTCATAATCCCAAACATCATTGCAATTAACACTTAGTTCTTTTTCTTTTCCGTTTTCGCTAAGCATAATCACTTTAGCATCAATGCGGTCTATTTCCATTTCTCCGCTTTCAAGATTTAAGCCGCCTTGTTTGAATTTTTTAATCACGAATGTATGTTTTTTACCATCCACAAAATTAACGATATCGGTTGAGTATATTTCTACATCCTCACCAACAGCAGTTTCATTTTCATTAAACCTGTCTAAATTTTTAATTCCCGGTCTAGTTTTAAGCACACCATCTTTGTACCAAACATTCTTGCAGTCGGTCATTTGGTTATCATCCACAAGATTAAGAGCATCACTCAGATTAACACCGCCCGAAAGCGCGGGAATAGAAACTGCGTTACGTGGGTTTGAACCCATTGCAGGATATTTCATTTAATTACCCCCAAACGTGCGGCATAGCGTTTTTTACTCTGCCAAACTTCTTACCCCGCACTTTTTTTTGATTGTATAAATTCGCAAACAATGCTTGATTGTCTGCATCGTTTTCACTCTGTGCCAAAAGCATAGCCACGCCCCACGGTGCTATATCGTTTGCTACGTAGGGCGGAAGGTTAAGATTATCGTTTATATTGGCAAGGGGAACAAAACTGTCCTCGTCCCCTTTCTTTTGTACAAATGCTCCGTATAGTTCCGCATATATGCTGTTAATCGAAACCAATGCCTTTGGAAGTATATCTTCTTCACCCGAAATCCCCTCGGCAGAAGCATAGCCTAACAGAATCATTGCCTTGTCAAATAAGCTCATTCCGTTCATAGTTTATCCCCCATAAATAAAATTAATTCAGCCTTCTCCTTGACGGAGAAGGTGTCGCGTAGCGACGGATGAGGTGTAAATTTGCACAGTCTACACCCCACCGCTCATTGCATTTTGCAGCATAGCCTGCTGCTCTTCAGGTGGCAACTGTTCAAACATTGCCCTTTCTTCAGGTGAAAGTCCCGCAATTGCCTCACCTTCAATCAACGCCTGTTGCTGCTGCATTGCCTTGGCTTGTTCGTTAGCCTTTTGCATTTCTTTTATAAGTCCGGTAACGTCAGGCACCGTACCCTTTGGCAATCTCTCTAAATACTGCATAACGTTAATCACCTGACGGTCAAACAGGTTATCAAGAGTACCTATGGTCTGTGCTTCTGAATAAAGGGTAGAACCGCCAACGTCAATTTTTGCAGTTACAAGCAAATCTCTGTAACGCTCGCCGTCAAAGGTTAAATACCAAACGTTGCCGCCGTCCACCATTTTTATGCTGCGCTTACCATACTTGGTAATCCAAAACTCCGACCAAATTCGTGCAACGTCCTCACAAAAACTGTAGTATCTGTTCTGCACCGTTTGAAGGGGAAGCGTTGCCGCCTCACGAACCGCAATAATTGCCGAAGTGTTTTCAGGTTTCATATCACCCAAAGCCGCATCATTTGCCCCCGACTGTGTAAGGGTTTGTGATATAAGCGACATAATGTTGTTATCAAAGTTAGGCGAAAAGTTGGGCGGAGTAACGTACTGTATAGCACCCTTAACCGCCACCGCATCACCACTAGCGTGAAGCACCTGCCCGGGCTCGTTTGTAACCTCGTCAAGAATTACGGTATCATCCACAACCATAATCGGCATACCAAGCATAATAACCGCCCATACCGAAGCGGTTAGCATACGGTTAATTGCTATTTGGTTTGGTATAAGGTAGGTAATTTCGCTCTCGCCATATGCGTTGTTACGTCTGCGCTCCCAAGTAAACATAGCAAGTGGGTAAAGACTAAGTTTTAAATCCCATTCAGGGCGAATTATAACCTTTTCGCAGGTCCTTATTGCCTTAACGGTTATATCGCCCTTCTCGTTTTTCTCTTTCCAATACTTGGTGATAACCACCGCTTTTTTCGTTCCCTCTTGTTCCTTGTCGCCATAATCACCTGATTCATAACCGGTATCGTTATCCGCCTTAATTTGGTCAAGGTCAAAGTCACTTGCGCCGTATTTCTTAGCCTCTGCCCTAAGTTCCTTAACGGATTTCCTTTGCGCTATGATAATGTATGGTTGCTTTTGCAGTTCCTCTATTGATGGGTCGCCAAGGTAAACGTTTTCAATATCAAGCACTTCAATATCTATATCGCCCCTAATAGGTGCCGTTCTGCTTTCGTCGGCGTATAATCCCGTTTTAATGTCCTCGTCCCAATAGGTATGAAGAACACCGCTACAAGAAATATAAGCGTTTCTCAATACCTGTTCTTTGGCATCGTCAAATTTAAGGCGTTCTGCAGTAACCTTAAAATAGTCACTAAGAGCCGACATAACAAGATTTATTTCCTCTTCACCTGCCTGAGGTTCACCAAAACCGCCGTACTCTTCGCCCTCTGCCATACCTTCGCGTATTTTTTCAACGTCTTTTGATATGCCAACAGTGTTAGGAATACCCTCTGCCGTATAGTTAACCGAAATAGGGTTAGACGAAATCATTGCAATCTTATAATCGCCTATGCGCTTAACTATGTTGTGACGAAGTAGCGGTCTGTCATTTCCGCAATGTGCACCGTACCATTGGTCACCAACGTAAAACCGCTCGTTCATCTTGGCTTGGTCATAAAGCCCACGAATGCCAATGCCACTTTTGAAATTAATTCCGTTTTTGTATTCTTCCCAAATCTGCTTGGGGTTTAGTTTTTTCTCTTCCATAATCTGCTCCCTTCCTTGATTGCTTTAAAATGGTATCTGCTGTCAAATATCATTTGAAAACAATAAAGTAGGCGGCGGTTGTTACACCGCCACCCGTTGCACCAAAAATTTAAATGAAAAATAAAAAAATGAATTATTCTTCGGTTTTCTTAGCCTTTTTTTGCTTCGGCTCCTCTTTAAGTTCGGTGTAACCCAACTCCTTAAGGCGTTTAACCTCGTTGGGCGATTTCACCGTCTTAATAACGTTGCCGTATTCACTAACCATCTTCATACGCTACACCTATTTGTAAATATAAGAGTAGATAGCACCTTTTTCGCTAGCCTTAACGAGCATATCGTAATATAGACGATAGTCGAACTGCCAAGCATCCTTCTTCTGAACGGTATCGGGAGCGAAGGTGCGGATTTTTTCAAGCTTCTTAACAAACTTGGCAACGCGCTTGGGAAGAACGATGAATCCGATGTTTTCTGCATTTTCGGTAGGTATAAAGCCTCCGTCTTTCTCTGCTGTTGCAACACCGTCAAGGAATTTGTATTCAGTCATCATTCTGCCCTTAGGTGCAGGCATAATCCAACATTCGTCAAGTTTGCGAACCTTGGTAGAGATTTCACCCTTTTTGAAGTCGCTGATATCAAGTCTGCGGGTAAGTTCAGAAGTGCTCATAAGGTCACCGTAGAAATCGGTGTTACAAATTGCAACTAACTCCTCATCAAAACCAACTTCGTTCTGTACAGCCTGAATAGCCTGAGTGAGAAGAGACACACTCTTGTTAACAAAAGACTGACCATACCCGATAACCTGTTTTTTGTCATTGGATTTGGGACCCTCAGTGTTGATGGTTATACCTGCCAACTTGGAAAGGTTGTAAGCGTCTACCTCGGGAGTAACCTTGGTGCGAACAAATTCGCCCATAATCTGTCCCGAAAGACCGGCAATGCCAATCTCGTCCATATCCATACGGTCAACGTAGAAACGTCTAGCACGCTCCTGAGTGAGAGTATAGGGTTTCTGTTCAACGGTGATACCGCCCTCGGGAAAGCCCTCTGCACGGTCGTAGTCACCAAGACCAACAAAATCAATGTCGGGAATTAAAATTGTTTTGGTGCCAACGAATTTAGAACCAAAACTGTTGTCTAAAAAAGAAGCCGTTACAGACTTCTGTACAAGAGCTTTGTCAAGCTCGTTTGTAAGGGTCTCTCTAAACTGTAAAGAGTTAAGACCGCTAGTAATAGTTTCTGGCATAATTATTATTCCTTCCTTTACGACCAAATGCCCTTAAGCACAGCATCAAGCACCGAAGAGTTTACATTGTTCTCAGAACTCTGCATACTTCCTGTACTGCTCTCTGCCGCTGCCGCCGCGGACTGTTCAGCCTGTTTAATTTTTTTGTTTTCGGCGTGGTTGAATCTAAGTTGAGCATCCAAAAGCGAGATTTTCTCTTTTTGTGCCATTTGAAGCACGCTTTTGGAAACATCCTTAAACTCCTTAAGTTCGGGAAACTCTTTCTGCAGGGCAATGAATTCATCAGCTAATCGCGTATGCTCGTTTTCGTATTCGGCGGCAAAGGCCTTTTGTTCGTCCGCCTCAATAACCCCTGCCGCATTCTTGATTTTGGAAACTTCTGCGGAATAGATAGCGTTTATCAAATCCTCGTTGTCCTCGTCAACTAACTGTCCGCGGATGTTGTCCATACGCGAATCCTCTGCAGCCTTTTTAAGGGTCTCTAAAAACTCTTTAACCGACTTGTATCCGTCCTGCGCCGCAAGGTATCTAAGGTCAGCCATAAGCGGTTCTGCCTGCATACCTTTTTGGGCGTAAGACTGTGCCTCTGCTTGGGTAAGTTCCCTGTCTTCGTGATTGTAACGAACCGATAAAAAAGGAGCCGAATCAACACCGTCTGTGCCGTTCTGCTCCGCATCTTCGTTAGATTCACTTGTTTCGGCATCAGCGTTGCCGTTCTCATCAACTGTGGTAGGTTGATTTTCACCGCTTACTTCTGCCTCGTCTGTGGCTTCTGCCGTTTCGGTCTGTGGTACGACCTCATCAACAGTAGCCGTTGTTGTCATTTCGTCCATATTAATTACTCCTTTCCCAATGGTGATGGGTTAGTCTATGTCAATGGCTGTGTGCCATTAGCACCTAATCAATGTGTATTTCCTCTTGTGGTTCGCCGTTGTAGGTAAGCATGTTAGTTACTTCTTTTTGTAACCTTAACGCCGCCCGTTTGGCTTTCTCGTCCGCCTCGGTCAACTTTTTCGCCGCAGGTGGGCGTTTTTCTTCCGCCTTATAAAAACGCGCTATAACGTAAGCAAAAACAAAAGCAAACGCAAAAAGCATAGCGCATATAACTAAAAGTACAATTAAAACTAATTTATCAATCATATCCAATTTCCTTTCAAATCGCCCGGCTTAACACCATACTTACGATTAATCCGTTCGTCTGTGGTCAAACGCTTTCGTGCAGGTGGCGCAGGGCGGAAGAATTTAACGTCATAGAACCCATATCGCAACGCATCCATAAGATGGTTGTTAAAATCTTTGGGCTTGTTAAGTCCTCTGTCATCCTTATCCTTTGCGAAACAGTAAGAGGAAAGCTCCACAATGGCGTTGGTGCAAGTCGGCTTAACGTAAATCTTATATTCTTGAATTTCCGCAATGCCGTGCATAACGCTGTCCTTACCTTTAACCGATGGCATAAGCCGTTGTATTCCCATCCGCTTAAGGTCGGCGTTGCTCTTAGGCTCTGCCGCATCCGCTCTTATAACCTCTTTTGCATACCCTTTGGCAACAATCATATTTGCTATATCGCTGTTAAGCATTTTCGTCTGATAGTGTTCGTCGTATATATAAACCTCTTTATCAACGTTATTCACCACAAAAGCAATAAAGGCTGTAGGGTCGTTGGTGTAACCGTAATCAAGACCGAAGAAGTGTTTATATTTCCATTCTTCCTTATCTGCAACACCAAGAGTCGCAACATCAAAGTCTTTCACTTCCCAATTCTCATACACAAGACCTTCAGCAATACCCCATTCGCCAAGACCAGCAACAGCATATTTTTGGGGGTTTTGCTCTCTCATTCGCTCGAATACCGCTCGGTCGGTGTCGTCTAGCCATTCATTGATTAAGTAATTAGTTGAGAAGGTATCAACGTTATCGGCGGGATCATCGAAGAACCTACGCTTCAACCAATGCGTTTCGCTCCAAGGGTTGAACGTTAAGGTGGTCTGCTTGAATAATGGCGCAGGAACTTCACCACGTGGAACCGAAAGGTCCAATTTGTCAAAATCGTCTTCAGAGCGAATTTCAAACGCTTCCTCAATCCACACCCAACACAGATAACCGGTTGATACCGTTGTGGATGCTAACTTCAAAACGTCGTCAAATCCTCGAAATAAAACCTTTTGCCCGGTAGGGATATAAGTCATCTCCATAGGACTTACTGTGTTCTTCCACAGGTGACTAACTCCTAGTTGCCGTTGCGCCCATTCTAGCTGCGCAAACGTACTGTCACGATGAGTATTTGCCACCGCCCTAACAACAAGCAAGTTAGCACCCGGATACTTCATCAAGCGATAGATAAAGTTAAGAGCAGTAGTGGTAGATTTCTTGCTACCCTTACCGCCCTTTAACACTCTATAACGTTTTTTGTTCTTCCAATAAGTGCCGTACCCTTTCCCAATAACGTCCGGAAGATATAAACTAGTCACTTATATCATCCTCACCCGAAAGGAAAACAACACCGCCGCTATGCTCAACTTCGTCCTTCGGCTTTTCGCCTGCGGTATCTCGCACCCAATCAGCAGAAGCCTTATCACCGTTAATGGCATTTAAAGTCATTGCCATTGCAACACCTTCGGCAAATGTACCGCCCGTAATTCCAATAGCTTCTAATTGTGCTCTGATTGACTCCATATCCTGTGGCATAGCCGATTCAAGTATTTTCCGCACCGCCGCACGAAGCCTACGCTTTTCACCGCTTGCCTTACCGCCTGCCGACTGTTCTTCAAGTGTGAGCTTATGCCCACCAGGTATTAAATTCTGCTCATTAGCCATATTATCCTCCTTTCGTGTATATCCCCAAATCCCACCCTCCGAATTCTACTATATCGGCACGCCCAAATAAAATGCCGCAGGGCAAAATGAATAAAATCCCTGCGGCAAAGTCAAAAACTATTAAATTGTTGGGGGTGTAAATTAACCCATTACCATTATAACATGGGAAAAAGGGCTTTTGTTCCCAACTTTTTCCCAACTTTATAAATCTACAATCGCATACATAGCCACAGTGAACCTGTATAGAGCAGAATCCTTAATGCGATATACAGTAGATTTTTCACAATGCAAAGCATCACACGCTCGTTCAATGTGATTGGTCGGTCGGTTGATGTAGAAGAGATTAAGTACGGTGCGTTCATCATCTGTGAGATACTTAAGCCCACGCTCCACCATATCAACGAACCGCTTCGCTATAACAACGTTCTCTTCAAGGCGGATTTTTTCTGCTATGCAGTTGACCAAAGTATCCTCAGGCTTGTTTCCGCCACCCTGAACCGGCGTAGAGTTACTTGAACCGCCAAACCTTTCTGCCCTGACTTTAAGCATTTCAATTTTTTCATTCATAGTGTCGATTGAGTTCTTGCGAGATAAGTACTTCCTTAAATCATTAATAGCCTCTTTTTGCCAATCCATTAGCATCAACCTTTCTGTTTTTAAAGTTTTTCATTCAGCGTTTTTATGTTTTCTTGTTGCTCATCGATAAAGACAAGCGTTTTTTCCAAAATCGGTAAAATATAATTAGTAACCGCATTTTGTTTTGGATTGAAAATCTCAGATAACACCTGCATCGCACTTTCCAAGTCTTTTTTTACTTCGTTATAATCTATTTTCATCACCCACCAATTCATTTAAGAGGTTGTTGAACACACCAAGAATATCTTGCACCGCTTCACCATATGCACGAAGCCAATTATCAGTTGATTGTTCTGTGTCAGAATAATTTCGTGTTCCTCGGTAGGTTTTCAAGATTTTAAGCATTTGCTTTCTTTCATCCTCTTGCTTTATGAAAATCTCCTTTTCCGACCTCTCCGCAAACCCCTTGTATGCTTCGGCTTTAAACTCTGCCTTAAACCTTTTGGTCTTTTCGGTCATAATAGGTATCAAAGACATATTTACAACATCATCAATGTTGGTAAGTTTCCCCACCGCATCCATAAAACGTATTAACAGACTTCTCAACCCATCGTTTTCGTCTTTAAGTGATTTAATATATTTTTGTTCTTTTTTCGTCATTTGTTATCACCATCTCTCTTCCAAGGAAACCACCTATGTGGAATCTTCATAATTTCTTGTGCTCTCAAAAGTGTGTGATACACATCCTGCCTTGACGTCCGCTTAATTGGTCTTAACTCTCCATTTTTGCCATTGGCAACTATCACAGGGTCTAAAAGCAAATGGTAAAGCCTCATATGTCTTTCTTCAACCTTTTTAAGCCTCTCAACCTCTGCCTTTGCTTTATCTAATTCCTCTGTTTTACATTTCAAAGCAAATGCAATTTCGTCTTTGCTATATGCTTCTTGGAGTAGTTCGTTTAATGTTTTAACAACTTCTTCAAGATTTTCTTTTACTATCTTGCAACCACCAAGCATATTTGTAAAAAAGACAACTTTGCCATTTTCGACTTTATAACCACTTGCCCCTGTTGGCTTTTGTCTGTTCTCAAATTTTTTAATCTTTTCTTCTTGGCGGTTGATTAGGTCAAGGGCATTTTGCATAAGCACATCAACACAATAAGTTGTGGTGTTTTTAAGCACAAAAAGCGGACACCCATCACAATGGTTTACCTCGTTTAAGTGCCACTCCAAAGCCTTTTTAACTTCAGCACCTGTTAATTTATCTGTCATAAGGTGTCACCGCCTTTTCAAATTCTTCTCTGCTCAAAACATCATCAACCGTATAAACTTGTATATGGTCATAGTCTTGCGGTTTAAGATTTTTAAGCAACATTCTTGGACTTTTATATACTCTCGGTTTTCTTTGACTATCTAAAATCCATTTGCCGTTTTTTGTTGGAAAATATAAAAACTCACTTGGTGTCATTGGCATTTTGCTCACCTCACAACTTTTTAAATTCTGCTTCTAATTCGGCTATTTTGCCCTCTATAACATCAATAAAAGGCTCTCGCAAATTTTCAAAAAAAGCCAAATCAATAGTTACAACTCTCTTATTGAGGCTATCTTTAAGCAACCTTAATTTTGATAACTCGGTTTTTATATCATTTGCTCTTTTAAGTCGCTTATCGGTCATTTGTATCACTCCTTTTTAATTGCTCTTTTATTTCTTTCATAAGTTTGTTATTTTCTCGAAGCAATTTAACAATCTCTAAAAGACCTTTCATAATCTCTGCTTTAGTTGAATATTCAATCATTCCCCTGCACCTCGCTTTCGCTTATGTATTCCCATTCAACTCTTTTGTTATCTTCCAATTCTCTACCGCATATAGGGCAAAAATTAGCAGGAAATCTTGCTACTGAACCACCAACATTCACATCAATACAACCTTTATCAATTTGCATACCACCGTATTTATAAAAGTCACCATCAAAAGCCATTAAAGAAAACCTTTTGCCCCAATCTTTATGACAATACTTACACATTATTCCCTTACCTCGCTTTCTTTCCTTTCTCCGTAACTGCAAAAATCAACTTTGTTATAGGTTGATATATTTTGTTCCAACACATAATCCCTTGTGGTATGTACCATTTGCCTTGCACAATCGTCTTTGTACTTGCATTCAACACAAGGTACAACCTCAACATAATCGGCTTTGGGTTTGAAAAAACCGCAAAAATCTTCAACTTTGTTAACCCATTCAGGCACACGAATTAAACAATCCTCACACTCGCACACCTCATAGTGCAAACAATCCTTACACGTTGACATTTCCTATTCCCCCATCTTTTCATAATCTTCAGGTTCAAACGGAAGGTTCAAATATTTAATACATTCTTTATCCATATGATACCAGAAGACCAAATCTTCCTTCTGCTTTTCGGCAAGCGAATCAATTTCGCCTAACAACACCGCTAGTCTATCGTGACCGAAGCCAAAGCGTTGGTTAAGAGCAACACATACAATCTTAATTAACCGCCTTGCATTGTTTACCGCTTCATTTTGGTGTACTTCTCTAGCATAGGCTTCTATATCTGCCCTTTGTTTGCTAGATAATTTGTTTTTAAATTTAATTCTGGCTTTCATTTTTCACGCACCTTTGCTTTGTTTTGCACCATTTTTAACAAATCACGCACCAGTAGTAATTTCTTTTGGCAGTTGCAACAGAAGTTCGACCCTTTAGCGCCGCAGTATTTACATCTATATTCTTTTTTCATTTTAAACCCCCGAAATTCTCTGCACAGTGCATTTAAGCACGGCTACGTTAGTTTTTAAATTTTCATTTTCTTCCGTTAGGGATTTAACCCTCGCCCGAAGGTCGGCTACAGTCCGTTGCAACACTTCGTTTTGAACCTCAAGCATACCGTTCGCCCATAAAATATGCTC
>JAXJTD010000148.1:0-12598 GCA_036309745.1 Acutalibacteraceae bacterium
CTGGAACTGTAACTCTGCGGACGGCACAGCCAAGCAGACTTCATGGAACAACAGAAAGGGTACAATCAACATCGGTCAGGGTCCTGCAACTGATCCTTCAGTTCTTGCATCAACAACAGGTACAACATACGTTAAGTATGACATCATCGACCACTTCCTGCTTGATGATCTTACCCACACCTTCACAATCGGTAAGGCTCCCGCAGCAGGTTCAACCTTCACAGCAACCTTCAAGGTTGACGGTAAAGCAGTTGAAACTCTTACAGGTCTTGCATCAGGCGCTTCAATCGCAGCTCCTGCTGATGCTCCTGAAAAGGACGGTTACACATTCAAGGGCTGGGCTCTCGAAGGTTCAACCGATATCCTTACATTCCCCCAGACAATGGGCAACGCAAACGTAACATATGTTGCAGTATTTGAGCAGGTAGTAACCTACACCGCAACATTCGTTTCAAACGGCAAAACAGTTGGCACTGCTGAATATGAAGCAGGTGCAACAATCGTATTCCCCGATGCAGGCACAAAGGCCGGTTACAGCTTCGCAGGCTGGACACCCGCTAACACAACAATGCCCGCTACTGATACAACATTCACAGCACAGTGGGATCCCAACACATACACTGTATCCTTCTATGCAGAGAAGGGCGCAGCTGTTTACGAATCCTTCAATGTATATTATGACGGTGCTTACACCACACCTTCAACACCTCCCACAAAGAAGGGTTACACATTCAACGGTTGGGTAGATGCAAATGGTGCAGCTATTCCTGCTAAGCATACAGTTGAATCAAATGTTTCATACTATGCAGATTGGGCAGAAGGCACATTCACCGCAACCTTCAAGGCAAACAACGGTGTATTTGCAAACGGTAAGGATACTTACACAGTAGATGTAGTATTCGGTCAGCCCATCACAGCTCCCGCAGCTCCCACAAGAACAGGTTACGAGTTCACAGGTTGGACTCCTGCTGTTGGCAACATGACTGAGGAAGGCATGACCTTCACAGCTCAGTGGGAAGCATCCAAGATTGCTGTTTACGTTATGAACGGCTACGGCGGTCAGATTGAAAAGCTTGAAGGCGCATACGGCTCACAGCTTTCACCCACAGTTGCACAGCCCACAAGAGAAGGCTACAACTTCGCAGGTTGGGTAGATGCAAACGGCGCACCCGTTTCATTCCCCATCACTCTCGGCACAGAGGCTGTTTATGTTTATGCAACATGGACCGGCAAGCCCTACAACATCGACTTCCACGGAATCGGTGGAGATTCAGATTGGATTGATGGTGGTCAGCAGCTTTGCGGCGATCCTATCGTAGCTCCCGAACCTCGTACAGAAACAGGTTACAATTTTGTAGGTTGGTTTGATATTAACGGCAATCCCATGCCTGAATACGTTCCTGCAATCGATAACCAGGCATACTATGCTAAGTATGAGCCCATTCTCTATAAGGCAACATTCGATGCTGACGGCGGTATCTTTGATAACGGCGAAGGCACATATGTATACGAAGGCGCATACCAGAGCGCAATCGTTAAGCCCGAGAATCCCACAAAGGTTGGTTATGACTTCAACAAGTGGTCACCCACACCTGCTTCAAAGATGCCTGCTAAGGATGTAACTTATAAGGCACTTTGGAACATCAAGAGCTTCACAATCGAATACTACATCGATGGCGAACTCAAAGAAACACAGACATACGAATACGGCGCAAATGTTACTGCATGGCAGCCCTCACTCGATGCCGGTGTTACATTCAGCGGTTGGGGCACTCAGGTTCCCGCAACAATGCCTGCTGAAAACCTTAAAGTTTACGGTACAACAGGTGCCGAAACATACTTCGTAACCTTCACAATCAATGGCGAACCTTACGGCGAACCCATTCCTGTTGCATTCGGTTCAGCAATCACTGCTCCCGACTACGCAGGTAAGGAAGGCTACACATTCTCAGGTTGGGATGTTCCTGCAACAATGCCTGCACAGAACATCACAATCGACGCTACCGAAACAATCAACACTTACAAAGTATACTTCTACATCGATGAAACATACGATGAGCCTTACGATGTAATTGACGTTGTTTACGGTGCAGAAATCGCAACTCCCGACGAAGATCCCGTTGTTCTTGGTAAGGAATTCTGGGGTTGGGAAATCGATTATACAGAAATGCCTGCTGAAAACATTACCGTATACGGTTCATGGAACGACATCGAATACGTTATCGAATTCGTTGACGCAGAAGGCAACGTAGTATATGAAGATTCACTTTACTGGGGCGATGTAATCGCTGCTGATGATGTTCCCGAAGTTACTCTTGAAGGCAACGAGTTCAAGTACTGGACAATCAACGGCCAGGCTGTAACTCTTCCCGTAACTATCGACGAAGCAATTGCAGGCAACGAAGACAACTACCTTGTATTTGAACCCTACTTCTCAGTTGCAGGATTTGACGTTGTTTACTATGTAGACGGTCAGCTCTATAAGACAATGACTTACAACTTCGGTGATGAAATTGCTCTTATCGATGCTCCCACTAAGACAGGTTACACCTTCTCAGGTTGGGATACCGTTCTTCCCGAAACAATGCCTGCATACGATATCGAAGTTAACGGTAGCTTCACAATCAACACTTACAAGGCTAACTTCTATGTTGACGGCGTACTTGTTGATTCAGTAGATACAAACTACGGCGAAACTCCCGCAGCTCCCGACGTATCAGCTATGAAGCCCGGTTATGAATTCCAGGGCTGGAATCCTGCTCTTGCTCCCATGGGTACATCAGACGTTGATTACAACGCAGTATTCACAGCAGCAGGTAACACACCTTACACCGTTGAAATCTACACAATGGGTCTTGACGGCGAATACGGTGATGCAGAAGTTAAGACACTTGCAGGTGCAACAGATACAACTGCAACTTATACTCCTGACGCTAAGACAGGCTTCACAATAGCAGCCGAAAGCGTACTCAGCGGTACAATCACTGCTGACGGCAAGCTTGTTCTTAAAGTTTACTACGTTCGTGATAAGTACATCTTCACATCAGTAGTAGACGGTGTTCCCACAACAGTTGAATACTACTACGATGCTCCCGTTGCAGATCCCGCAGAGCCTGCTAAGGAAGGCTACAAGTTCACAGGTTGGACTCCTGCCGTTCCTGAAACAATGCCTGCTAAGCCTGTAACAGTTGAAGCACAGTGGCAGATTCTTCAGTTCACAATCAGCTTCGTAGACACAGGTGACGTTGCTTATACAGACATCACTAAGGACTACGGCGCAGAAGTAGGAACAATCAAGGATCCCGTTAAGGAAGGTTACACATTCCTTGGTTGGGATGGCGAAGTTCCCGCAACAATTCCTGCAAACGATGTTGTTCTTACCGCACAGTGGAAGATCAACCAGTACACAATCACATTTGTTGATACAGGCGATGTTGCTTACGAAGACATCACTAAGGACTTTGGTACAGAAATCGAAGCTCCCGCAGATCCCGTGAAGACAGGTTATACCTTCAAGGGTTGGGATGTTGACGTTCCCACAACAATGCCCGCAGTTAACGTAACTGTAACAGCTATCTGGGAAATCAACTACTACAATGCAAACTTCGACATCAACGGCACAATCGTAACAAAGAGAACAGCTTACAATGCAATGCCCGAAATTCCTGATGCTTCAAGAATCGGTTATACATTCGACGGCTGGTCACCCGAAGTTACAGCAATGCCTGCAAATGACGTAACATACGTTGCAAAGTACACAGCTATTGTATACGAAGTAATCTTCGATGCTGACGGCGGTGCTTGGGCAGACGGTGATGCTCAGAAGGTATTCAATGTTGCATTCGATTCAGAAATCACAGCTCCCACAGAAGAGCCCACCAGAGAAGGCTACATCTTCAAGGGTTGGGATAAGGAAGTTGGAACTCTTACCTCAACAGGTGCAACCTTCAAGGCTGTTTGGGAACAGGATCTCGGCTTCTGCCGTATCCAGGGTGTTGAACGTGTAACACCTGCAACAAGCCTCACATACGCTAAGTATGAAATCACTGTTAAGGAAAGCCCTGTAAAGGTTCAGATCTCATGTACAGACGGCTCAGGCTACACCTGGACATATGACAGAAACAACAACAAGGTTAGCGGCGATCTTGATAAGCCCGGTCTTGTATCAGTTGTTTCCTACGACGCAGCAGGCGCAGTTCTTACAGCAGAAGCTATTGCAGCAGGCGCAGTTGTTGACCACGAAAAATGGACCATCGTTACCATCATTCCCGAGGGTACATTCAAGGTTCGTGCAAAGGTTAACCACAGTGCAGAATCATGGGAAAACAACGATGTAGCTTATGACTTCGTTCACAAGTATGATGAAGTTCCCGCTGAGGCTGATATGATCGTTTCAGTTGACGTTGCAGCTCCCGCTGTTAAGCGCGGTACTGTTAACCCTGTAACAATCGTAACAAGCGATAAGGTTGACAGACTCAGAATCACAATGGAAATCAACGGCACAAAGAGAACTGTTTCTTACACAAAGAGCAGCTCAGCAGTTGATTGGAAGGATAACGGCGACGGCACATCAACTTGGGTACTTAACATCACATTCACTTACTCAGGCACAGGCGATGAGCAGGTTCAGAACTGGGCAATCTGGTATCGTGAAGCAGGCTCAACCAAGTGGATTGAGACAGATAAGAGCTTTGAAGTTAAGGTTACTAAGTATGAGCCCGTTGTTGAAGAAGAAGGCGGCGCAACATACGATCCCTTCACAGTTGTTTCAGTAAAAGCTGCAGCATCAGTTGCTAAGGCAACATATACACCCATTGAAATCGTTGTAACCTCAGACGCAACTAAGGTTCGTATCAATAACCAGGCCGGTAAGGCAACAACTTATATGGAAACATCCAAAAATGTTCTCTCAGTTGTTGACAACGGCGATGGCACTAAGACATGGACTATCAATTACAGATTTGCAACCGCAGGTACAGCAACATGGGCTGTTGAATGCCGTGGTAACACATGGTCAGCAATCACTGATACATGTCTCTTCACAATCACAGTTAACTGATTAATCGGTAACTGCGAAAACGCAAACTAAATGAAAGGGCCGCAGGGGCTTGCTCCTGCGGCTTTTTTGCGTTTTTGGCAAAGGTGTAAAGAAATAACCCTTTACACCACAAAAGGGCATTCAGAGGCATTTAAAGCCGTTTTTCGGCGGTGCGCTGAAAATCAGGGGATTCAATTCAGGTGCAGCACAGCGGCAATATAGCATTGATTGAATCCTTCATTCTGTAAGTCGGAAAGCTCTTTGACTGAATGCATAAAATGATGAATAATGCATAAATGGTGCATAACACATTAAAAACAGCGACTGTATTTGTGAATTAAGAAAAATAAGCTTGCAAAATGAGGTGAAATTGAAGAAAACTATCACAATGTTGCGATAATGCGGTCATAATTTGTTAACAAATAGTCAAATTGAGTATTGTTTTGTATAAATATACGCTTTAAATTGCGCCTTCCGGGGCGCTTTTTTATTGCCATAAATGAAAAAAACAGCAGGATTCCAATGGCGGGAAAGCAATGGTTACAAGCTGAGGTTTTTTGTCAGAAAAGAAGTTTTGAAAGGGCGAAAATTCGAGTGAAGAACAGTGAAGAACTATCAAAAAGATCGGGAACGGGAGTCTCGGAAAGGGGCTGTTTACGGCTGGTTTACGGCTGGTTAAAACAATATTTCCGATGAATTTACGAAAATTTCGTTTTTTGTTCAGATTTTGTCTATGGACAATATAAACAAAATTCATTTTTGTTTTTTGTGCATGTGTGATAGGGGATAGAAATTTAACGATGAATTTTATATATTATTATATAAAAAGAATTCGCGTATTTAATTGACACGGGTGGGGCACAGTGATATAATAACACTGTGTAATAGTGACCATCTATTTCATGTTCAAAATTCTAATTTGGAGGGATTATTTTTGAGCAAAGCAAAGAAAATCATCAGCATGCTTCTCGTTGTTGTGATGGCTTTGACTATGGCTCCCGTATCGGGCTTTGCCGCTTTGGCGGATCAAGGCTATGAATATGCGACGCCTACGTTGACCCCTACAACCTTCACGGTTGACACATCCGAAACAACAGAAGTAACCCGTGTTGCAGCGGGTCATCACAGCTTCTCGCTCCCTGACGGAACTGCGGAAGCTCCTATCACAATTGTTGCTGCAACCCCTTCGGGTATTCCAAAGGCTTCGGCAACATCCAGACCCGAAGAAAACGATTTCACAGGCGATATGTGGGGTCCCATCGCTTATGCAGGTGAAATCCCCGTGATGCCTAAACTGGTGTTCAAAATGACAGGTGCAGTTCCCGACGAACTTCCTGTTGTTACACCCAATGTGACGGGCGTCAATATCGGTAGCTCAAACAGAGTTGTAAACGGCGACACCGTTACCTACACCTTTGAATACAAGAGTGGTGACACCGGCATGACATCGGGTGCAGGTACCGACCTCGTATTCAAAATCGAGTATAAGGTCAGCGGCGTTGAGTACACCTCTTACGCTTACTCACATGTTGAAAACATCATCGTAATGAACGGTTTCGCTCAGTACAGACACCGTAAGGATTCTGACAACTACACCAGACACTCGATGATCGGTCAGTATCAGTCTCACAACATGTACACCCGTATGAACGGTGCTAACCTTGAAGTAAGCACAGGTACAGAAACCGACCCCAATGCAAGGAGTGTTTCAAACCGTAAGATCGGTTATATCAACTATGCTTCGGCGTTTGAAGCATCCGGCGGCGCTATCCTTGGTTGCGGATCTGAAAAAGACCTCAGTGCCGAAGCAAATGCTTACGGTTCTCAGGCTCCCAACGGCGCCATCCCCGGTTATGAGCAGCCCGCACTTATCAAGGGTAATAACACCGAGAACAAGGAAACCCGTAACATTTGTACCGATAACGATACAAACCGCGGTGAGCCTGTTATCTACCTTGACGCAGGTCAGAACGAGACTTTTGACAGCATCAACTTCCGTTTCACACTTCAGGGTGCTGAGCACGGTGACTTCGCAGGTGCGACTCTTAACAGCTTTAGATTTGTTATGCCCGGCGCAAACGACCTTGCAGATGACTGTGCTATTTCCAATGAAATCTATGATCAGACAGGTACTCCCATTCCTTCAACGCAGATTTCGGTCAAGGGTCTTAACTATGGCTCGGAAGGAAATGCAACTGTTAACGCAAGCAACTACACATCATACGCTATGGCAAAGTTCGGCGGCCCCGGCCCCGCAGCCAACAGCAGCCTTGATGATAACTACACCGTATTTGCTTCCTGGAATACAGCTGAAAAGAATCAGGGCCCGATGCAGACCACAGGCGGTATGAACTTCATTATCAGAAGATACAACACTGCCGACCTCCGTGAACTTTATAACGGTGTTATGACAGGTAAGGGTTCTGTTACATTCGATGTAACAAGCGGCCTTACAGGTTCTCTTGCACTCAACAAGGGTGTGAACCCCCAGGCAGGCATGTATAACATCAACAGCACAGACAGAAACGGTACTGCTTATCAGGCAGGTCAGACAGACTGGACAATGTTTGAAACTGCACTCAAAACTGCCGGTTCACTTCTTGCCCGACCTGACCTTAACCAGACTCAGATTGACAATGCTACAAAGGCTCTCCGCGAAGCATACCTCAATCTTGAAGGTTACAGTGATACCTACTATGTTGAAATCTGGCACTGCCGTGCAGGTACAAACGGCACAGAGGCTGATGTTATCACAGCTAAGGACGGCACAAAGCTGATTCAGAAGGTTAACGGCGGTAATCCCATTGCTTCCGGTCAGTCAATTTCGACCAGAGCCGCAACCATTTCGGGTTACGAAGCAATCGGTGAAACAGTTCAGAAAACACCTGTTTCCGGTAAGGTAAACCCCGAAACCGGCACAAACAAGGTAATCATCCGTTACTACTATCAGCCTAAGGATGTCAACATCAACGTTGCTCCCAACAACCCCGGTATGTTAAACTACATGCAGACCGTGAAGTTTGATTCAACAGTTGATCTTACCGCAAAGGATGAAAGCGGCAACCTTATCTTCAACTACGGCGAAAGAGAGCACTATACCTTCGCAGGCTGGCTCAACAGCGTGGACAGCAAGGTTTATGATGTTCTCAGCCCCAACGGCACCAAGTCATTCACAATGCCTGACAAAGAAGTTACTCTCAACGGTCAGTGGAAAATCACTCCTCTCAAGGTTATCGGTGTTCCCGTTACCAACAAGGGTGCAACATTTGAAGGCAAGCAGCTTGGCGAAGATATCGTTCTTGCCGATGAAATGTCAACTGTTTCATTTGCAGAGCCTACCAAGTATGTATCATCCGTTTCTTCAAACGGCACCAAGACATACAAGGACGGCAGATATCTGAACGACGGTTACCTCTTCGGCGGATACTATGAAAACTACGATGCTGCTACCCAGACATTCAGCAATCCTGTTTCATGGCCTCTCAGCTTCAGCTTCGGCGATTCGGATAAAACTGTATATATCCGTTGGATTGACGTTAACGGCACTGTTTCATTCGAAACAAACGGCGGTAACGAAATCGACGATATCACTTATTCAACAACTCCCGCCGAAATCGTAGCTCCTGCTACCCCCACAAAGGCAGGTTACGATTTCGTTCAGTGGCACAGCACAGAAGCTCTGAATTCTCCCATTCTTGCAGATGACGGTTCGCTCTGGACTGAGGGTAAGGTAAAGACCCAGCAGACCCAGACCGGTTTCCTTGCATATGCTGAATGGACAGCACAGCGCCATACTATTAAATTTAATATGGGCAACGCTACATCAGACTTCGATACAACAACTGCTCAGATGCCTACTCTCGTCGGCTTCTCGGATTCACCCGTTAATCCCGATGATATTCCTCCCGCACCTACAAAGTACGGTAAGGTATTTGCTCAGTGGGTTATCCAGGGCACAAATACAGTTTACAAGTTCGATAAATATCCCAAGCAGGATATCGTGCTTGTTCCCGTTTGGAATGACACTCCCTATTCAGCATTCGTTTCAATCGGCGCATATGAAAAGCTTGCAACCGGTGAAAGCGTTCTCGTTGCTCCCACAAGCACAGAGCCCGGTTCAGCTCAGGCAGGCGATGTTGTTACCTTCAGAATGACATCACTTACCAACTTCTACAACGGTTCATCCGTATTCGTATTTATGTACGACAAAAACTTCTATGAGCTTGTAGCAGAAGGAACAGACGCTTTTGTTCTCAATTCAGAAAATGAATATGTTGCAGGTATTGAAGCCTCCGCATACGGTGTAACCAATGACGCTACTCTCAGCAAACTCTGGCCCGCAGAGCTTACCGAAATCCGTGAGGATTACAATGCAATGATGGTCACCATTGATCCCACGGTTTCATCAGGCAACTACAACTGTGAACCTATGTCAGACGGTAAGTGGCTTGTTGAGTTCCAGCTTAAAGTTAAAGAAACCGCAACAGAAGGCGACAGCGGTACAGTTTATATGAGCAACGAGTGGACCAGAACTGCCGATAACATTATGGGCACAATGTTCTACGGTTGGGCAGAATCAGGTGAGGATGATGTTGGTGAGACCTTCAACAACGTAGTTACTCCCAATCTTGATAAGGCTACTGCCACAATCCAGATCGATCCTACTCCCGTAACTCAGACAACCGTTACTCTCGATCCCAACGGCGGTATGTGGGCAGACGGCAGTGTTGCTGCTGTTACATACACCGGCAGAGAAGCTAACGAAATGATCGGCTTTGCAGCTCCCACCCGTGAGGGCTACGAAATCGAAAAGGATGCAAACGGCAATAACATATGGTATAAGCTTAACGATGACGGTTCAGTTGATAAAACAGTAACCTGGGTTGAAGGCTACTACGCAACAGCTGAAACTGACGGACTTACCTTCGTTCCTTCATGGAAGGGCTTACCTTTCACCGTTAACTACTATGTAGAAGAAGGCGCAGAGCTTTGGGACAGCGAAGAAGTTCTCTTCGGTAATCCCATCAAGGGTCCCTTCTATGAGGTCGAAAAGACCGGTTATGAATTTGCAGGTTGGCAGGACGCAGAAGGCAATGCTTATGTTGAAGGCGAAACACCCGTTCCTCTCGGCGGCATTGATCTCTATGCAACCTGGGTACCCGGCGATGTAAACTTCACAGTTACAATTCACTACTATGATAAGCGTAATAATGATCCTGATAAGACAGTTACAAGAACAGGTAAAGCAAAGACCGGTTCAAGAGTTGAACTTGTTGAAGCGGCTCCTGAAAATCCTGTTGAAGGCGTAACATATTATCTCTATTCATCACTTCCCGCGGTTAGTGGTTATGAATTCGATGAAACAAACGAAAACAATGAGTTTGTAATCGAATCGGTAAACAGCGAAGGCAAATCAGTTATTAATGTATATTATAAGGCGTCAACCATTACATATACATTTGATGCTACCGAAGGCGGTACATTCCCCTCAACAGGTGAGCGTTACCTGGCATCATCAGGTGAGTTCTACGATGCATTCGATGTAAATTCAATTGAAAAGCCTGTTAAGGATGGTTATGTATTCAAGGCATGGACACCTAATGCTAATAATCTTACTGTTTACAACCAGAACAGAACATTCACAGCTACATGGGATGTAAGAAAGGTTAATGTAACCTTTAACGCAGGCGAAGGTAACTTCGGTACAGGCACAGACGGTGCTGAAATCAAGACAAGTACCGCGCAGCTTACTCACGGTTCATCAATCACAAAGCCTGCAACCAATCCCACACGTGAAGGTTATGAATTCCTCGGTTGGGCTGCAACTGCTGACGGCGAAGTTCTTACAGACCTCGGCACAGCAACAGATTACGATAACGGCCATAACTTCTATGCTAAGTGGAAGAAGGCATCATACGGTGTAACTTATCTTCTTGACGGCGCTCTTTACGGCGAAGTTGAAAATGTTGAATATGAAGGCACCGTAACCGTAAGAGATTACCCCGCTGATATCGAAGGCTACACATTCGTTGGCTGGACATACAACGGCACAACTTACGCACCCGGTCAGACATTCACAATGCCCAACGGTGCAGTTCATCTTGAAGGTGAATTTGTAGCTGACGAATTTGATGCAGTATTCTACGCAACCGGCGGTTACTTCGGCAGCGATGAAACAGCAACAACAGCTACCGTTAAGGTATTCTACGATGATATCGGTACTTCACCTGCAAAGCCCGTAAGATCAGGCTATGAATTCCTCGGTTACACTGATACCGAAGGCTCAGCATCAATTGTTCTTCAGGCTAACGCAGCATTCACAATGAATGAAGAAGGCAAGACATACTACGCAGTATGGAAGGCAACAATCGCTGACTATACAATCGAGTATTATGAAATGGCAGTTGACGGCACATATCCCGCAGCTCCTACTTCATCAACAACAAGATCAGGTAACGTTGAAGGTACTGTAACAGCTCCCGTAAACGTTCCCACAGGCTTCACACTTGACGAAGAGGATGCAGTAACAGCTGAAAAGAGTATCCTTTCAGGCACAGTTACTCCCGCTCCCAATAACCTTGTTCTTAAAGTTTACTATTCACGTAATCAGTACAGCGTTTACACAATAGTTGACGGCGTAAAGACAGAAGCAGGCAAGTTCTTCTTCGGTGCAGACGTAACAGTTGCAGATCCTCCTGCTAAGGAAGGTCACACCGCAGTATGGTCACCTGCTGTAACCTCTCCCATGGAGGCACAGGATCAGGAACTTACAGCAGTTTACACCGCTATCAACTACACCGTAACCTTCATTTCAGACGGTGAAACAGTCAAGTCACAGGATGTTGCTTACGGCACACTTCTTTCAGTAGTTGCTCCTGCTCCCACAAAGAC
This sequence comes from Acutalibacteraceae bacterium, assembly GCA_036309745.1. GTDB lineage: Bacteria > Bacillota > Clostridia > Oscillospirales > Acutalibacteraceae > CAG-177. The sequence goes on from JAXJTD010000148.1 coordinate 11,930, forward strand.
AGGTTACACACTTGACGGCTGGGCATACGAAGGAACAACCGATAAGCTTGATCTTACAACTGTTTCGGTTCCCGTTGGCGGCGTAACACTTACAGCTCTCTGGAAGATCAACAGCAACACTGTTAACTTCCGTGCAAACGGCGGTGCTTACGACGATGCAACAGCTAACAAATCAATCACAGTTGATTACAACGCTCCCGTTGCAGCTCCCGAAATCCCCGACAGAGTAGGTTATACCTTCACAGGTTGGATGGATAATGCAACAAAGATTGTTTACGCAGCAGGTACTGCACTTCCCGCAATGATTGATAACGTTGTTAACTACGTTGCACAGTGGCAGATTGAAACCTACACTGTTAACTTCGTAATCGACGGCACAACAATCAGCGAAAATTATGCATTCGATGCAGATATCGAAATTCCCGATGAAACTCAGACAGTCAAGGAAGGCTGGACCTTCAAGTACTGGACAGATGCACAGGGCAACGAAGTTGAACCTGCAACAAAGATGGAAGATATCGGCGATAACGGTGCAAGCATTACCTACACTGCATACTTCGAAATCAACAGCTATAAGGCAACCTTCGTTTCAGAAGGCACAACAGTTGAAGAGAAGTCATACAACTACGGTGCACAGGTTAACAAGCCTGCAACCGATCCCACAAAGAC
>JAXJTD010000149.1:0-1562 GCA_036309745.1 Acutalibacteraceae bacterium
ATATAAAAGGCATCAGGAACGGCTGCTTTCACAGCGTATCCCAATGCCCGTTTACGGAGATATTCAGCTACGGGAATTCCACAGCATTTTGCGATTTCGGTTATCTTCTTTTTCTCGGTGGGAGATACACGAAGATATAACCGACAAGGTTTTTCTTTTGGTGTCTTATTCATATATATACCTTCTTTCTTTTATCGGGGGTTTAGGGGTGTCCCCTAAAGATGAAATAGGCAGACTGCCTATTTTGAGTTGGAACTTGCCGTACAAGTTCCCTGCTTGTTACGGTGTAAGACACACGCTTTTAGCGCATATCTTCCATTCTCTGTGACTTGCACCGTGAGGGAGCGAACCTTGTTCGTGCAAATCTTTCGGATGGTTCCACTTTTCTTTACTAATGGCACCACATTTTATGAGAGTGCCGTCAGTTTCTGTTAATAGTGGAACCTTTGGAATTAGTGGGGACAATTCTTTTGGATATTGCCATCACCATACCGTCAAAAGCAGAATCAAGTGGAACCTTAAAAGTTATCCATAAAATCCATTACCGTTTCTTCATTTTCGGTATTTTTCTTTTCGGTGGGTATCGGCACAGGAGGTGTCTGCACCAACTTTAACAGTCCTCCGAAAGGATTGCTTTTAGAAACTTCTTCTCGAATAGTGGCAATTATTCTTTCACGGAAAGCATCTTCGGTTGCCAACCTTTCAGATAAATCTATATATTCGCAAATAACAGAAATGACCGCCTTGCTATACGATTTCTCTGCACTTTTCAGATAGCCATACGCCTTGCGGTCATTTTCCTTATTTAAGTTAAAGCGAATTTTCATGTTTTTAATACTCATACTGCACCACCATTTCTGCTAAGGGAAATAAGAGCCATATATTCATATCCCTTTGCGGTAGCGCAAATATCCTCGTTAATGATTACTCGGTTTGCATCGTAATCGGCGAAGTTGCGAATAAGGCAACCACCGCCACCGACCACATAGAGCTTCATCAGTTTCGGATCGTAATCATGTTCACGCAGACGGCGAAAGATACCGGCGGTGTATTCCTTTGCGGTTTTAACAACCGTATCAAGATACTGTCCGTCAATATCTGCCGTGCCTTTCTTTAATACTTCGGTGACAATGGTATCATCAAGGGCGGCGTGGTGCAGTTTCATCATCTGCTCACGGATAAGCAAAGCGCACTGATGGGTGCCGTACTTTTCGGTAAACATACGCTGTGCATCGGGTTTCTTGTTTACAATACGAAGTAAATTCATTGTGCCGTTACCAATATCGCAGAGCATATTCACACCATTAAAATTACCAAGCGTTTCGGCAATGGCGGCAAATCCCTGCGGATAGATTTCTGCGCCTACGATTTTAATGCGGTATTCGGCACCTCTGAACATAAAGGTAACCTTGCTATGCTGAAGCAAATATTTCTTAAACTCTGCTTTCTGTTCACTTACCCAAGTAAGGGGTAAGCCTGCGGCAATGAACACATTAGCATTTGTAATGCGTTCACGTCTGAGTTCTCTTGCAATAGCAGCAAGGGTGAGAACGTAATAATCC
>JAXJTD010000150.1:0-4257 GCA_036309745.1 Acutalibacteraceae bacterium
CATTATGAACCGTGTAATCGAAAACAGAAAGAAAGGCAAATATACAAGAGTTTACATTGACGAAGCTCACCTTTTCTTTAAGAATCAGTATAGTGCTGACTTCTTGCTGAAGGCTTGGAAGCGTTTCAGAAAATACGGCGGTCTGCTTACGGGTATCACACAGAACATATCCGATTGTCTGCTCAATGAAACTGCAAGAGGTATGCTTTCCAATAGCGAATTTCTGCTGATGCTCAATCAATCGCCTTCAGATAGAAAGGATTTATCGGAACTCTTAAATATTTCTGATACACAGATGAGTTATATTACAAACGCAGGAGCCGGACGTGGACTTATCAAAGTCGGTGGCTCTATCGTGCCTTTTGTAAATGACTTCCCAACAGACACGGAACTCTATAAGCTAATGAGTACAAAACCGGGAGAAGGATAATATGAAAAATCAAAAGTTTAACTCAAATCTTTGCCCTAATTGTAAAACGGGTGCAGACAGTTTGCTATTGGATAGCAAAGAGCCTAACTGTCCTTATCTTCACTTGCATAACGGGCAAAGTTGCATAATGTTCAAACAATTACAAAACAAGGAGGAATAAAACTATGAGAGCTTATTCAAGAAATCAGTTTGCAGAACTTGATTTTGATGGAAAAGAATATGAGTTTAACGAGCAGGAAGGCACGTTCACGGGTACACTTGTCTGCAAGAAATGGGGCAAAAAAAGTAACATAATTGCCTATGTCGATTTTGATGACGGACGAAAGATAATGACTACTGCTTTCGCAGAACCGGGCAATTATCTTGGTATCCCTGAAATACCAATGGGATCAATAGTAAAGCTTACCTTTGCTTCAAATAAAAGGCACAATGTTCGCCTGAAATCAGTTGAAGTAATTGAATAATTATCATATCGGGCAGAGTGTAAAAGCTCTGCCCGTAATTTATGGAGGTCAATATGAGAAACAAAGAAACTGAAAAGCTTTTCAAACTTGCTTATACTGATGCGATGACGGGTGTATATAACCGTAACGCATACGAAGAAAAGCTTGAAAAACTCAACAAAGCAAATGCAAGACTTGATAACATAATGGTTGTCATCGTGGACCTTGACAAACTTAAATGTATAAACGATACATACGGACATCGCACGGGTGACGATGCAATAAAAACAGTTGCCGATTGTATTCTAAAAACTGTTGGCAAAAAAGCTGACATATATCGTATCGGCGGTGATGAATTTGTTTGTATAGCAGAAAGAGATATTTCTTCTTACATTGCCGAATTAAGAGATTTAATCAGTTTTGTAGGAAAGGAAAAACTGTATCCTCTTTCTGTTTCGCTCGGATATTCAAGATTTGATACAAGGAAAGACAAAAGCATTGATGACCTTATCAAACATTGTGACAAGAAACTATATGATGCTAAAAAAAGAAAAGCTTAATATGCGGAGGTGATTAGTTTTGAGTGAAAAAGACATCAAGACGAAACCTAAACAATCCCCAAAGTCAAAAGGCTCTCCTAATATGCCGAAAGTTGCGGTCAAGAGCAAAGATGCAGTAGTAAATACTGTTAAAGATGCAAAAGCCGTGATGAAGGATACACTTGTAAAGAAAGCAGTTGAATCAAAGCTCGGTACAGAACAAAGATATTCCGAACCACCAAAAGCAGACACAGAAGCTTCAGAACAAGTTGAAAGTGCTGCTTATACAACTGCCGATACAGTTTATCATAAGGGCAAGACTTTTACACAAAACAAAGTCAAAGAACAAATACAAAAGGTTAAGACACGGGAAAATGAAACACCCGAAAATCAGGAACCTACACCGGAAGAACCTGAAACTCCTGACAAAGAACCAAAAACGGTTGAAAATGAGCCTAAAACGGACGAAAACGCCCCTAAAACGAAGGAAAACTATAATGCCAACGAACAACCTTCAGGAAGTGAAAGAGCCGTAGAACAAGCGAAAAGCAAGGCTCAGGAGAAAGCAACTGTCAAGACTAAAGAGGAATATTTGAAATCTCAAAGCGAAACATCTTCTCACGGTGTTAAGACAAAGGAAAACTATATAAAACAACATACACCTGAAGATGCAACAAAAGGTGTTAAGAGTAAGGAGCCGTTAAAGGCTCCTTCTTCTTCATCTGACTCTGCTATAACACCTAAAGATGCCCGGAAAGAATATGTTTCAAAAAAGCTGAAAACAAAAGCCGAATATCAAAAAAGACAAGCTGAAGAAAGTGGTTCAGAAGCACTAAAAAATGATACACATTCCAAAACTTCAGAACTAAATGCCCCAAAGGAAAAATCAGCAGATGTCAAAACAGATACGGCAGTTAAAACGGATACGGCAGAAAAAAGTTCAGGTAAGTCAATGGTTAAAACAAAAGAAAGCTATATGCAATCTTTGAGAGAATCAAAACCTGAACCGATAAAATCTCCATACAATAACACTCCAAAATCAAAGCAAACTGCAAGCTCGGTTAAGCGGAGCACGGCAAATTCAAAGAAAGCTCTGAAAACCCGTGATAATGTTGTAGGACAATCAAAATCTGTTGTTAAAAATGGTAGTGCCTATACCACAAAAACTGCAAAGAAAAAAGCAACGAAAGCAACCAAGAAAGTTGTAAAGACTCAAAAAGAAGTAACAAAAAAATCCGCAAAAGAAGCGGCAAAAAGAGCAAGGCAAGCAGCTATAAAAGCGGCACAAGTTGCAAAGGCGGTTGCGATAAAAACCGCAAAAGCAGGAGCCGCTATTGGCAAGGCTATTGCAGCAGCGGTCACAAAAGCAGCAGCGGCATTTTTCGCAGCCTTTGGTTGGATAGGTGTTATAGTTGTTTTGGTAATCTTAATCGTTATAATCATTGTTGCAGCGATTGCCGGAAGTCCTTTTGGTATTTTTATCTCAGATGAAGCAGCAGATAGCAACAGTATTCCCGTTTCTTCAATCGTAAATGAGTGTAATATGGAACTCTCTGCTCGGCTAACGGAAATCGAAGATAACACCACCCATGACAGAATTGTAATGGAGGGTGAACAAGCTGATTGGAGCTTGGTTTTGTCTTTATTCTCTGTTAAGGTTGCAGGAGTTGATGATGAAACCGTTCAGGATGTTGTAGTTATTGATGATGCTAAAAAACAAAAACTCAAAGATGTTTTTTGGGATATGCACACAATCACAAAAAGAACTGAAACTGTAACAAGCGGAGAAACAAGTGAAATTGTTTTGTATATCACAATTACTGCAAAGACGAAAGACGAAATGATTTCAGAATACGGCTTTACACGAAAACAAAAAGAAGCTCTTGAAACTCTGCTTGAAAATGCAGACGGGTTTATTGGAACTACACAAAGCCTTGCAATCTCTGATGCAACGGCTCAAGATGTTATTGATAACCTTCCTGATAGCTTATCTGCAGAAAGAAAAAATGTTGTAAAGAAAGCCTGCTCCCTTGTAGGTAAACTTACATACTTTTGGGGCGGTAAATCTTCTGCAATAGGTTGGGATTCTGAATGGGGCAAGATGAAACTTGTTACTGCAGAAGGAAGCCGTTCATCCGGATGTATGCGACCTTTCGGACTTGATTGCTCAGGTTTTGTAACCTGGGCATTTCATAACGCAGGTTTTTCAGAATCAGCTATCGGTCACGGTGCAAGCACTCAGGCTTCAAAAGGAACTCGTATCTCGTGGAGTTATGCACAACCGGGAGATTTAGCAGTATATGATGATAAATCTCACATCGGTATTATTGGTGGGAGAGATAGTAGTGGAAACATACTTGTTATTCATTGCTCGTCGGGAGCAAACAATGTTGTAATCACAACGGGAGGTTTTGGTTTTGTGGTAAGACCAAACTGTTATTAAAAGATATAGGGATATGGCTTATTTTGAGCTATATCCCTTTCTTTTTTTATGCTCTTTTTTGAAAAAAACGTTCTACTAACGAAGAATATAATAATGACAAAAACGCCAAGAAGTTGCGATGTTTGTTTCAGAAATTTACAAAACACATTGACTTTTTATAAAAAAAGGTATATAATATTAAATGAATTATTATTTGATTTTATATAGGAGGAACCGAAACTATGACAGCCTCAATGCGTTTAAGATAAGCTGGCAATAAAAAAAGCAAAATAATATGCAGGAGATAATATAAATGGAAAAATACAACAATTGGAAACTTAAGTTTTATACAATATGGGCAGGGCAGGCAGTATCATTAATCACTAGTGCCATCCTGCAAATGGCGATCATTTTTTACCTTAC
>JAXJTD010000151.1:0-194837 GCA_036309745.1 Acutalibacteraceae bacterium
ACACATTTCAACAAACTTTTCCATTTCGGGGCTGTACTTTGTTTTGTGTTCATACAGTCTGCCTTGCGGATTATCCGTTCTGCCGTAGATATAATCCAGAGAAACATCGTAGTAATCTGCAAGCTTAACCATATTTTCAGGCGAAGGTGTTGCCGAGCCGTTTTCATATCGGTTGATGCTCGACTGCTTCATTCCCGAAATCTGAGCAAGTTTGTTTTGGGAAAGACCCACACTTTCACGGAGCGCTTTCAGCCTTTTGCTGATAATTTCCATCGTTTCACCTCCCATATTTTATTGTGTAATCATTGTAGCACAAATAAATATAGCTGTCAACTACAATTTGGCATAAGTGCCGAAAAGGTTTTATTCAAAAAAATTATCCTCCGACGGATTAACCGTCGAAGGAGTTAAAAATCTTTTTCAGATTCTTTTGTAATTTCGTTACTTCATAATCCTGTGATTCATAAAACTTATGAGCATTTACACGCTCTGCACCTGAGCAAAGTCTGATTCCGACTGCACCGTTTTCTTTTGCCCAGATTTCGGCTTGCTTCAACAAGGCAGAACCTATGCCGTTTCGTTTGTAATCGTTATCAACGGCCAATCCCAAACAGTTCTTGAAATTATCAGCATAAATAACATCGTAATTTACAAGATGAATGTAGCCGACAACTTTGTTATCAGATTCAGCCACAAAGATAACTTGTGTTTCATCATTCAATACAGCTTCGATTTTGAGCTTTTGTTTTTCAAAATCGTATTCATAACCAAGACTTGTTTTGTTGATATAATAAATATCTTCCGCATCGGAGATTACGGCTTGTCTGACAGTAAAATTCACATTCATTTTCAAACACCTTCGTTAAATTGGAATTCACTTGTCTTTCTTATTTGAAATTGAATGTAAAACAACAAAGCCGAACAGACCAATTATGGAACCGCCTATTATCCCAAAACACAAACCCATAGGAATATTTCCTGCAACGGAACCAAATATCAAGCCTAAACTAATACCTAATGATATCGCTAAAGGTAAAGCAAGAATAGCCAATGATTTCTTATTAGAGTTTTTATTAGACATAATAATATCTTCCCTTCAAATTCTTATTTTTCTATTTCATTATAATTCCCTGTGACAGATTTTGCAACACTTGAATTGACTGTGAAAATGATATATAATTTCAGTATAACAAAAGGAAAAGTCGTGATAAAAATGAAAAAGTTTAAAATCATTCTTTCAATTTTTCTGATACTTGTAATCGCTGCGGGAGGTTATGTCGGTAATATGCTCGGAGTTTTTAATGAAGGCAACTACGGTGAATATTCTCTGAAAAATACAGAAGCAATTTCCGACAGTCCTTTGAATGGAAAGACAATTATTTTTCTCGGCAGTTCCGTCACCGCAGGCTACGGTTCACTTGGTGTCAGCTTTGCAGATTTTCTTGAAAAGACCGACGGCATAACCGCAATCAAAGAAGCTGTTTCGGGTACAACTCTTGTTGATGTAAAAAATAATTCTTATGTTTCACGAATGAAAACAATTGATAAAAATATCAAAGCCGATGCGTTTGTTTGTCAGCTTTCAACCAACGATGCAACAAAAGAAATGCCGCTCGGCGAAATATCCGACAGCTTCGATATTAATAGCTTCAATACACAGACCGTTGCAGGCGCAATCGAATACATAATTGCTTATGCAAAAGGAACATGGAACTGCCCTGTTATTTTTTACACTCAGTCAAAATATGATAGTGAGCATTATGCAAAAATGGTTGATCTGCTTTTGAAAATCCAGATGAAATGGAACATAACCGTAATTGATTTCTGGAACGATTCAGAGATAAATTCAATCACCGAAGAACAAAGGAATCTTTATCTCGTTGACCATATCCACCCGACAAAAGCAGGCTATAAAGAATGGTGGCTCGCGAAATTTCAGGAGTGCCTTTACGAAGTTCTGAAATAAAACAGTAAACAAAAACATCACCGAGCAGTAGTTTTTACTGTATCGGTGATTTTTGTCTTTCGAACTGCTGATTCGTTTGATATATAAGGGTTTTAATTCTTTGGCAAGCAGTGCAAACCTACGTAGGATTTGCATTTTCGCTTGCCAATTTACCCTGTTCGTAATTTGGCAAGCAAGGCAAATGTGGATACAGCTTGCCAAATGCCGCTTGCAAGTTGTTCCGGTTTTCACCCATTCACTAACTTTGCAAGCAGGGCAAGTGTATATACACTCTCGCAAATCCTGCTCGCAAAATCGTTTTCGTTTTCACCGCTCACTAACTTTGCAAGCAGGGCGAGTGGGTACCCACTTTTGCAAAAACCTCATTTTCAAATTATGCCGATTTACAATTCGTTCATAATTTTTCTCATCGGTTTTTTACCGCTTGTTGGTGAATTTCTTCCCCAAACCCCTAACAAAAATCGGAGAGAAAATTTAAAATCTTCTCTCCGAGCTGCGCCCCTTAGGCTTTATAATAAAACACAATTAACAATACTCGCCATACAAATTTGCTATATTTCTACTATCTGTGTTTTCTGCAAAACTTGTGAAATCACCATCTTGAGATAAGAATGTAAGTTGCTTGTTTTTTCTCAGCTTGTCAAATTTATCCTTTCCAAAAATCTTTATCAAATTCGAAATATATAGTGCTTTAGCTCTCGAATTATGATACAAAATATAAATGTTTACAGCATTTGAAAACACTTCCGAGATAATGTCCTTATCTGTTACATCAAGCGAATGACCCATAACAATTAATGTGTAGTGTCCTATATCGCCTGAGAAGCTACTAATCCACCTTAAATACTCTGAATCAGTTTCATACATTGTTCTTTGAAAATATTTTTTAAAGGAAAGCAAAGAAGTATCAACTGTTTCAAGTTCATCAAATTCGTCGGGGTTTATACCTAATACAATTTTGTCATTGATATTTCCATGCAAGTGATATGAATCGTTATTAGAATAAAATTTCTCATAAGTATTTGTGTAGTTAAATGTTACAACTAAATTAGCAGGAGATAATGCCTTGAACAGTTCAAAGCTTTTTTCTTCTTTTATAAGTTCCAATGAATTCTCCACAAAACACCTAAGATATAATTTCAAAGCATCAGCCAAATTATTCAATTCATTCGATAAGAATTTTGCAATTTTTTCTTTGTCTATAATATAATTCTTGGAACTAAGAGGATACTCAACCGTAAATTCCTCTTTGACCCTATGTGATAGGCCCTTAATTATACCAGTATCTATCTTTTCAAAAAAGAATCCGAAGAATCTGATTATGTATTCTATATCTTCAGAAAATTCAGCATGGATATTAAATTTGACTTTATTGTTTTCAAAAAATTCTTTAAATGCTTTGACTACAAATTCTATTTCTTTCTCAAAGTCAATCCACCCAACATTTTTGTTGAAAGATTTCAGTAGATAGGAAAACCAAATATTGTTTTTTGTTAAAGAAATAATATCTTGTATTTTTTCATCATTTAACAAAGTTATGTCATAAATTTCTTTGTGAGCATTGTAACAATCTGTTATAAACTCATCATTACTTTGAAGTGCACCCGATGAAAAAACATCACCAATGCTTCTCATTTCATCAGAATAATTTTTAATTAAAAAATCAACTGTGTTTAAAAAATTTATATATTGTGTAGGGAGTTTGTAATAAATATCAAAGCCATTTCCAAGCAAAAGAACGTTCATCTTTTCACCTTCAAAAATCTTTTTTCTTAATTATAACAAACCTAAATATTTTGTCAATTTTAATAAATACATATCAATCCAGCATCCATAGAAATTTCGGTTGTTGAGGTATTTGTGATTTGAGAAAAGGGATAGCAAAGCGCAAGGGCCTCCTTGTCTGATGAAATCAGCGGAACTGTGTTCCGAGAAATTAAAAAAATCGCAATGACACCGCAACGGTGTATAATTGCGCACTTTTACAAAGTGATTGTTTTGAAAACAGTTTGAAATTATAACGTCATCAACCGAGCTATTAAACACTTTTGCATTTAAAATCAACACTTTTGCACAATCGGTAAAAACGGTTGACAAATCTGTTTTGTATTGTTAGAATATAGAAAAATTTAAAGAAAGGCAGGTGGACAGAATGACAATGTATTATGTGAATTATTTAAAATCGTATATGAAATCAGATGTTATTTTGTCCGCAATATAGCTGTATTTATATAGAGATAATTTTGCGACTCCTCTGATTTTCATATCAGGGGAGTTTTTTTGTTTGGAGAGATTACAATGATAACATTAAGAATAACAACAATTGAAGATGTAAATGCTCTGACGGCTATTCAGCAAAATGCCTTTCTGCCGCTTTATGAAAAATATCACGATGCGGGCAATCCGTGTCTGAGAGACGAAAGGGACATACTTTGCAGATTAAACAATCCGAAGTTCCTGTATTTAACAATTCTTTCTGATGAGAAAATTGTCGGCGCTATTTTATACAGAATCAAGGGCTCAACACCGTTTGTAAAAAATCTTCGTTGGGGCAAATATTATCTCGGAAGAGTATATATTTCACCCGAATATCAGAACAAGGGTATTGCAACAGAAGCGATATTACAATCGGAAAATTTCTTGAAAAAACCAAGAAAATTATATGTTGATTTTCCAGAAGATCTGGATAAAAACAGAAAATGCTACACCAAGTGTGGCTACAGAGATACAGGCAAACGGCTTGAAACTGAGCCGGGATTAATTCTTGCCTGTTTTGAAAAACGAATTTGAATTGTGAGGATAATATGAAAATCTGTATTTGTGACGATGATTGTTTTGCCGTGAGAGAAATCAGAAATCTGCTCGAACCGTTCCGTACCGAAGACGACGGTTTTGACATTTTCGATTTCTCCTGCGGCGAAGATTTGATTGAATTTTATAAAAACGGCGGATGCTTTGATATTGTGTTCATCGACATCGAGATGGGTGGTATCAACGGCGTTGAAGCCGCTGAAATCATAAGAGAATTTGCACCCGAAACAATTATTATTTTTGTTTCAAGCCATTCGAGTTATATATTCGATGCGTTCAGAATTGAGGCATTGCATTTTCTTGTGAAGCCGATTAAGGAAAAAGAATTCAGCGAAGTTTTCACGAGAGCGATGAAGAAATATACAGCAACAAATGCAAGCGTTATTCTGAAATGGGAAAGTGTGCGAAACAAAATTTCCATCAATAAAATAAGCTATGTTGAGGGTTACCGCAGACATCTGACCGTGCATACCGCAAACGGTGTTTACGAAGCTGTCGGTAAAATTTCAGAGATATATGAAATTCTGAAACCGCACGGATTTGTGCGTGTTCATCAGGGGTTCATCGTTAATATGAACTACATAAAAAGCTTCAATGCAAACGAGGTTGAATTGACCGACGGTTCAAAGGTTGCCGTAAGTGTTCGGAAGAAACAGGAAGCATTGAAGGCATACGATATTTTTATAAGAAAGTGGGGCTGGTAAAATGTTAAGAATAATTGCATATTTTTTGTTTGCTTGCTTTGAAATTTATACAATGGATATTCTTTTTTCCAACATTTCAAAAAGAAAGCTCAAGGGCGTACAACTTGTTATATTTATGATTGTTGCAATAACGGTCAACACCGTTGTTTCATATTTCTTTGCGGGTACGGGCGCAATGCTGCTTGGATTGGGCGTTGTTACGGCATTCGTTTTTGCTCTTGTTTATAGAGTAAAAGTGCATTTTGCCATTATCAGCAGTGTTCTTTTTGTTATGATTCAGGCGGGTGCAGAAACAATAGTCACCCTTCTGAGCGGAATGCTTATGGGCGAAGAATCTCTTGATTTTCTTCAGAATGATGAAGTCTTTCTCGGAATGGGACTTATATGCAAATTCTTTGCGTTTTTCCTTATCTTCTTTGTTTCAAAGAAAATAGGCAAAATTGACCTTGGAATTTCCGGCGGTCTTTCAGCAATGCTCATAATTCAGCCAATAGCAACTGTTTTGGTTACTCTCGTTATCTGCAAATGCACCTATGAACTTAAAAGCATTCCTGCGATTTTATTCTCTGCCGTTGCAATTCTGATGATTGCCGCAAATCTCGTTACCCTCTTTCTTATTTACAGACAAAAGGACTATGTTGAATCGAAGGCAAAGCTTGGTTTTGCCAACGAACAAATTAAAAATCAGCGCGCTCACTATGAGGAGCTTTATCGCTATCAGAGCGAAATCCGCACTTTCAGACATGATATTAAAAACAAATTGCTCTCCGTTTCGGGACTTCTTGCCGACGGTCAGACCCAGTCTGCCATTGATGCAATAAAAGGCGAAGTGGATTTTCTTGATGAAGCAAATAACGGTGTTATAAATTCGGGTAATCCCGCAGTTGACGCCGTTCTTCAGTCCAAACTCGCCATTGCCGAAAGTAAGGGAATCACACTCGATTATTCGGTTAAGATTTCGGATAAAATCAACGTTGATTTGCTCGAGCTCGGCGTACTTATCGGCAACGCACTCGACAACGCCATTGAAGCCGCAGAGGGTCTCGGTAACTCTGCGGAGAAAACGATTTTTGCAAGCATTATCACAATGGGCGGCAGAATTGTTGTTTCCATTGAGAATCCCGTTGAAGCTCAGGTTGACACAAAGCATATCGGCACAGCAAAAGCCGATAAGCTCAACCACGGCTATGGACTCAAGAGCATAAAAACGATTGCACAGAAATATGACGGCGATGTTTTCGTTTCCTGCGAGGGAAATATATTCACAACAAGCATCAACATCTGCAACACTTTTGAACATTAAATCCACACTATTGCAGAGCGTATTTCAATCGTTTGATTTTTAATTTATCATTGATATTGAAGCGGCGGAGGCTATGCTTTCGCCGCTATTTTTTCACAGTTTAAGGAGGTTTAAAAAATGAAAATTTTATCTGTCATATTTTTTGTTGCGGCATCTCTGTTTCTCGTTACAGGTATTCTTGACTGCTGCGGCAAAATAAAAAACACCAAAATCAAAAACTCGGGAATATGGTTAATCATCACAGCTGTTCTTATGGCGGTTTGCGGAATTATCGTATTGAGCGATTCTCCGTTTGCACTAATTTATATCGTAGGCGGTGCAGTGCTGATTAACGTTGTCCGATGTTTCTCAGCAAATGAAGGAGGCAATAAAAATTGAGTTCAAAACGTAAAAAATATAATTATTTCAGCAACTTAAAATTTATGCTGAAAGAGCATTGGGATTTTGACAAATCCTATGTGATTATGCAAATCGGTCTGACCCCGCTGGGTGCGGTAAGCTCGGTTGTGGCAGCATATCTACCGAAAATTGTTCTCGACTGCGTTGAAAACAAAACACCTGCTTCGGAGCTTCTTTTCAAAGTCGGTATTCTTTCTGTTCTGCTCATTATGTTCGGGTACCTGAATAACATTATGTATAACAAAAGCTGGCAGGGACGGATGCTCGCAAGGGATATTATGCTCCACAGACTTATCTGCAACAAAGTTATGAGCATGGACTATAACAACTATACCTACAACGAAACCCGTGTTCTGCGCGAAAAAGCGTGGAACGCAATTCACGGCTGGGACGGAAGCGTTGCAAGATTTATTGAGCTTAATGCAACGGTCGCTTCCTCTGCTTTCGGTTTCACGGCATTCACGGCAATCATCGTTGAATGCAATCCGTGGTTTATCCCCATTCTTATTCTCTGCTACGGCATCAGTATGGCAGGTTGGCTGATTTTCAACAAATGGAAAGAAAAAATGAAGGATAAGGTTGCCGAAATCTTTCTTCGTCTGCACTACGTCACCTACCGTTCAAAGGATTTTTCAAACGCAAAGGATGTCCGTATTTATAATATGTCCGATTTCCTTATGAGAAAAATTGACAAACACCTTGACGATGCGAATTGGTGGAATATTCTGCGAAACAACGGACATTTCATCAACTGTATGCTTGAAGATGTTTTCAAATTCGGTGTAAGCCTTGGCGCATATATCTATCTTATTTATCTGAAGCTCAATTCAGAGATGACACTCGGCGATTTTTCTCTGTATTTCGGTGCGATTACGGGATTCGGTCAGTGGCTTGCAAAGCTTGTTGACTCTATTTCTGAAATCATTTCGGGCGCACACAACGTCAGCGATTTCAGAGGGTTCCTTGATATCGAGGATAAAATGAACACCACAGAGGGTGAAAGGTTGCCATCGGGCAAGGATTTACCCTGCGAAATCGAACTTAAAAATCTTACTTTCTCTTACGATGAAGCTGAAAAACCTTCGGTTGATAATCTTTCGCTAAAAATAACCAAGGGCGAGAGAATTGCAATTGTCGGTGTCAACGGTGCAGGCAAATCGACGCTTGTTAAGCTCATCTGCGGTCTGTTCATTCCGAAAGAGGGGCAAATTCTTATTAACGGCATCGACAGCCGACTTTTCAACCGTGACGAATACTATCGTTTGTTTTCAACGCTCTTTCAGGATTGTACGTTGTTACCTGCAACTGTCGCAAAGAATATCGCACTCTGCGAGGAAAACAAAATTGACCGCAAAAGACTCCGTGAATGTATGAGACTTGCAGGAATACTCGATAAGGTTGAAAGTCTGCCGCAGAAAGAAAATACTTTGCTTGTCCGTGAAGTTCACGAAGGCGCAGTTGCGTTTTCGGGTGGTGAGCTTCAAAGACTTCTGCTCGCAAGAGCACTTTATAAGGATGCTCCGATAATCATTCTTGATGAACCCACTGCCGCACTCGACCCCATTGCGGAAAACGATATGTATCTCAAATACAGCGAGCTTACAAAAGACAAAACCGCAATTTACATATCCCACAGACTTTCTTCAACCCGTTTCTGCGACAGAATCATTCTTCTTGACGATGCGAAAATTGCCGAAATGGGAACTCACGAGGAATTGCTTGAACTCGGCGGGAAATACGCCGAAATGTTTGAAACACAAAGCCGATATTACAGAGAGGAGGCGATTATATGAAGAAGTTTTTCACGGACTTTAAAGAGGATTTTGAGATAATCAGACAAGGCTTGAAGCTTGTTAAAATCTATCTCGGCAAAAACTATTTTTCACTCAATCTTATCGTTAAAATTCTCCGCGCCGTTACGCCTTATATCACAATTTACTGCACGGGTCTTGTCATCACCGCACTCACCGAAAAACAAGGCTTTGAGCAGATATTGAAATATGTTCTCATCGCAACAATCACAACGCTCGTTATTGACGTTATAATAAGAACAATCAACCGAAAAGCCCTGATAATGCTCAACAGCTGTTGGGAAAAGCATTCCGCACTTCTTTCCCGAAAAGCTCTTGAACTCGACTATGCAAAGGCGGAAAGCTCATCCGTTCAGGAACTCCGTGGCAAAATCGAAGAAAACGCAAATAACGGCAACGGTCTGACTTGGGTTGCCGAATGTGTGGCGGAAATGATATCCTGCGTTTTCTCAATAATCGTTGCAATCATTATGATTTCGGGTATGGTTTTCAGCAAATCGCCTGCACCGCTTACGGGATTTATGGCTTTTGTTGATTCACCCCTGCTCGGTATGTCACTTGTTATTTTTTCTGCCGTTATGATTGCACTTTCGGTTAAATATCACAGCCTGAGCGAGAAAAAGCAGTTCAATATTTTTAACAGAGTTGTGAAATTCAATCCGATTCTTGAATACTACAATCAGAAATACCTCAACGAAAACGAAAGCGGCAAGGATGTCAGAATTTTCAACGAAAAAGGACTTATCAACGAAGAAATCACCGAAAAGATTTATAATCCCACCGCAAAGATGAGAAAGGATACTTTCAGAGTCTGGGCAACCATCGGTCAGGTAAGCACGGTTTCAACAAATCTGCTTGGCGGTCTTGTATATATTTTCGTCGGACTCAAAGCGCTTGCAGGTGCATTCGGTGCAGGTAAGGTTGTTGAATATTACGGAGCAATAACAAAACTGATAACCGCTTGCACGGATATTGCCGGCAATGCGGGTTATCTGCACGCAAACAATGCTCAGTTAAAGCAGGAAATTGAATATCTGAATCTCGTTTCCGATATGGAGAACGGCACAAGAACGGTTGACGGCATTGACCCTGCAAACTCTGTTTTTGAGTTTCATAATGTTTCGTTTGCCTACCCTGAAACCGAACCGATGATATTGAAGAATTTCAGTATGAAGATTAAGTCGGGCGAAAGACTTGCGGTTGTAGGCATGAACGGAAGCGGTAAGTCAACTATGATAAAGCTCCTTTGCCGTCTTTATGACCCCACCGAAGGCAGAATCACGCTCAACGGAATTGACATCCGTGAGTTTGACTATGCCGAATATTTAAAGCTTTTTGCAATCGTATTTCAGGATTTCAAGCTTCTCGCATTCCCTGTGGGCGAAAACGTTGCCTGCTCCGATGAATACGATGAAGAAAGAGTATGGCAATGCCTTGAAATGGCAGGCGTAAAAGACAGAGTTGAGGAATTTCCGAAAAAGCTGAAGCAGTCAATCTATAAGCTTTATGAAAAAGACGGCATCGACCTTTCGGGCGGTGAAGAACAGAAAATCGCCATTGCGAGAGCGCTCTATAAGGATGCGCCGTTTGTTATTCTCGACGAACCCACCGCCGCACTCGACCCCATAGCCGAGAGCGAAATTTATTCAAGATTCAATGATATTGCAGGCGGCAAAACAGCCGTTTATATTTCCCACAGACTTTCATCCTGCCGATTCTGCAGCAGAATTGTTGTTTTTGATAACGGCTCGGTTATTCAGGAAGGCACTCACGAAGAACTCCTCGAAAATCCAAACGGCAAATACTCCGAACTCTGGAACGCACAGGCACAGTATTATGCCGAAAACAAAGTAGGTGAATAAAATGATTTTTAACGAAAAAGAAATAATACTCAAAAACGGTCAGCACGCAATTCTGAAAACTCCTTGCGAAGAAGATGCTGAAGCAATGCTCGACAACATCAAAACCGCTTGCGGAGAAACAGATTTTCTTACCCGCTATGCCAAGTATTGGGATAATGTTTCTGTTGAAAGTGAAGAAGAATGGATACGCAGTATGCGTGAATCTGAAAACAATCTTGTAATTGCGTGCTATGTTGACGGCAAACCCGTCGGAAGCTGTGATATTACTTTCTTTAATAGCTGCAAGAATTTTCACCGTGCAGGATTGGGCATATCCATAACAAAAAAATATTGGAATCTCGGAATCGGCTCCGCAATGTTTGAGGCTCTCATTGAAGCCGCACAAAATCACGAAGGTACGGAAATCGTTGAGCTTGATTTTATCGAGGGCAACGACAGAGCAAAAGCACTCTACGAAAAATTCGGTTTTAAAGTTATTGCAGTCAAACCAAACTACTGCAAGCTCAAAGACGGCACTTATCAGAACTTGGTATATATGCAGAAATATTTGTAAAAAAACTCACCTCAACCAAATCGGTTGGGGTGAGTTTTTACGTAATACACCAACTCCAGTACCATCAAAAAACATAGTATTGACAAAACAAAAATTTATGTATAAAATTATAGCTACAAGAACATTTGTTCGGCGTTATTTCGTCGTTTTTTCTGTCTGTAATGTAATACTATTAATGTTGAAACATTTCATTAATTTTTAAATAAAAGACTTAGCTCGAAAGTTGACGAAAACAATTGAAAGAAAGGGGGTGTTGTGATATAATGTATACTATGGTGGTGATTGATGTGCAAAATCCTAATGCATTAATTTCAATGGCATATGTTAGCGAAAACTCAGGAAATCCTTTTGCTGTATTCTGTGAGTTTATAAAGTACTGTTTATTTACCAACCCTAAAGATTATATGAGCATAGCTGAAATTAAAGCAGCTGTATCTGAAGAGTTTGGTTTATTCCTTCCTCACAATGTTTTATTGAATTGCTTTTCAATTTTAAACAATGAAGGTTCAATTAAACATTATAAAAATTCAATCAGACGAGAAGGAATTTTTGATACCGAAAAATTCAACGATATCAGAACCACATTTCGTAAAAATGAATCTACGCTTGTTAACGAACTGATTACCTATGTTGGAAAATATGGGTTATCTTGGTCTGAAGATTTTGCCAGAAAACAATTAATAAAAGTTTTAGATGGTGATGGTCTCGCTTATGATATTTTCAGCCACAAAAGTGACAATGTATTTACTCCTGATAGTATGGAAACAGGAGATATTACAGAAGATACAATCACAGATATAGATGACTCGAATTGTGTTGACGAAAGCGAAAATCAGTCTCTGTTTTCTTACAGCTTTCTTGTTTCTAAATTTGTAGAGGAACTTTTGACAAGTTCTTCTGTATTAAAAGATTATTTAATAAAAGTGTGTGAAGGCTTAATGATAAGCGTGGGAGCTTATCAACTTCCTAGCGAAGGTGTTCAAAAAGTTGCTCCTCAAATAAAGGGCACAACTTTTTATTTCGACACGCGTTTGTTATTACGTTATATTGGTTGTGCTAATGATGCGGCTGTAAAAGCGACACAAGAATTAGTTTCAATGATTCAATCCAAAGGAGGCATAATAGCTTATTTTCCACATACATTACAAGAAATGGAAAGTGCTTTTTCAGATGCGATTTTATGCCTAACAAACGGTATCCCAATTAAGGATCATGAAATGAGAATGTATGCCACTAACATTAATTACCAAAGTTCTGTTATTTCGGCTAAAAAAGCAAGCTTGACAAAAGAACTTGAGAGCTCTGGTATTGTTCTTCGTCAGCTTCAATATCATAATGATTCAGACCGGATACACTTCGGTTTTAATTGTGATGATTTTTCAACTTATATGAAAAATAAATTAAATTGGGAAAACCGCACAATAGAAAACGATGCGCTGTCTATATGGGAAACACATATGTGTAGAAATGGGTCTTACCATGACTACTGTGGAACTCAAAACAGATTATGTGTATTTGTAACAAGTAACGCTAAGCTTATCGAAGTTGCACTTGGTTATCGGAAAGATCGTCCTAATTTAACGAGCATTTCTGGTTGGAGTGTTAATCGTTTGCCTGTTATTACAGATGTGCGTTTGACCTGTAGATTATGGGACCCTGCAGCACAAATAGAAAGAGTGTCTCTATTGCGCTTAAGTGCGAATATTGTTGCTGCACAACGCCCAACTCAGCTATATATAAACAAAATTAGAGCTCTTGCTACTGAATTGCAAAACAATGTGCCCGAATATTCTAACATTTGTCTTTCTGAATATTTTGATGATGAAATAACAAATAGAATATTCGAAAAAACTGAAGGTAGAGAAGAAAATTTAACTATCGATACTTTTGCAAGCACAATAAATGAAATTTCTGAGATGAAAGCAAAAGAACAGGAAGAGTTGACAAAAAAGGAAGCTCTTGAAAAAGCTGAGTTGAAAGCAATACTTGAAAAGCAAGAAACTGACATTATTAGTGGTGCTGTTGACTCATTTAAGAATAGAATGGGTATATCAAAAATCTTTCTATATTTGGGGCTGTATTGGTCTGAATTTGTGGCAGTTTTGTTTGTGGGCATCTCTTCTTTGATTTCATATTTTATCGGTAATTGGCACGTAAGTTTGTTGTGCATAATTCCGATAGCGCTGTGGATAATCGAAAGATTTTTTGCATCGAATTTCATTTTGAAAAAGTTGCTAAACAAAATGTTGCCTATAGCAGAAAAAAACTTTAAAGAAAAAATAAAAAGACAACTAAAGCCAGCTGAAAAACAGTACGAAGAGATAATTATTCAAAAAGTTATGCAGCAAACAAATGTATTAGAAAAATGTAAAAAACATTTGAAATGAAAACTATTTTGTAATAGTTATTGTGACAAAACAGAAGAGAGCCTGATTTAACATCAGCTCTCTTCTGTTTTTGATTAATGATTAATATTATGTATAGGCAAAACTAAAAACCTATTTATCTCATATCTGACAACGGGGTATAATCTGTGTTGTTTCTCAGATATTCTTCCATCTTTCCACTTAACAGTAATCTGACATAACTCATGGGTTCGTTGTAAATGAGAAAGTCGAGTTCTGATGTTTCGTACATATTGTTTGCATATTCGTTTTCAACGGCGATGCAGTCGATTGATACCATTGAGCCATCAGCAAGTTTAACTTCAACGCAGGCGGCATCGATATTAAATTCACAAGAAATAATGTTATTAATCATAAGTAAAAAAACTCCTTTTATTTGTTTGAAAAAGTGGAAAAAGTAGAGCCTGAAACCGTTGATATATAAGGGATTGAAAGTGCGGTAATCGAGGGGTACGTATAGTTTGACCTATAACCTCAATTTTGCGTATAATGCCCATTACGGGCGAAATTTTAAGCTGCAGAAAATCAGTCTTTTGCAATCGTTCAAAAAATTTGACAAAACTATTGAAATGGTTTAAAATAGAAATGCGAGGAAAAATGAATTTTTCATAGTTTAATTATCTCCTTTTAAATGTGAAAGGAGCGCAAAAACCAATTTGACGTCAGAAAAATCAAACAGCGGAATGGACATTCCCGATTATGCGATTGAAAGAATTGCAAGGTGCTTACTTCCGATAATGCAGGAATATTTTGAAAGCGAGGAAGGACAGCGGGAACTCAAGGAATATGAACAGACTGCTGAAGAATGAGTAAAACAGCTGCAGGCGAGACGGAAGTCCCGCCTGCTTTTTTGTTACAACTTCAAAAACTGATATCTCTGATAAAAACAAAAAATCCGAACCCATTGCCGATTGGCATTAAGTTCGGATTTCTCCAATGTGGTGGACGTTAACGGACTCGAACCGCTGACCCTTCGCACGTCAAGCGAATGCTCTACCAGCTGAGCTAAACGTCCTTCTCCGCACCCGAAGTGCAGGAGTTATTATATATAACCCCACCGCTTTTGTCAAGGGGTTTCATAAATTTAATAATCAAAAATCTGTCGGGTTCGGGAGCTTGGTTCATAATAGCTTTTCAGGTATTCCGCAATTTCCTGAGTTTCTCTGTGCTGTGCGTAAAGCTTATGCAGTTCGCTTTTCAGTTCATAGGCTTCGTTGGAGCACACGCTGTCTTTCAGTCCCTTTAACTTTTTCCGCTTTCTTTCGATTATTTCCTTTAATTTTTCCGCCGCCATCTCATATTCAACGCCCAATTCCCTGAGTGATTTACTGCTCATTTACTTCTCCTTTCAGAATATAATCCGCCGTTACCTGAAAAAACGCACTCAGTGCACGGAGTTCATCCCCGTCAGGCACTGCATCCGCTTCAAGCTGACCCAACCTTTTAACGCTCACATCCAGTGCAGGCGCAAGCAATTCACGGGTCAGATTCTGACTCTGCCTCAGACGGGTGATTCTGTCACCCGAAGTGCCGCCGGGCACACTTCTTGCCGCCACAATGACCCTTGCCCTGCCAAGCACAAGAGGAACAATATTTTCGCTTTTCTGCATACGCTGATAGCACACCGCATAGCTCAGCACCCTTTCAAGCTTTTCACGGGCACGGTCAAGAGTACGGTTCACCGCCGAGGGATTTATTCCCCTTTTCTCCGCGATTGCCGAAACGGTTTCAAAGTTGAACCAGTGGTCGGTTACGGTTTCACGCTCCGTTTCGGTAAGCTCGTTTTTTATGGCTTTTTCAAGCAGAAGCGCCATATCCACATCCCGTTTCCGCCAGGCATATTCCGCAGGGGATTCGCACTGATTGCAGCACCTTCCGCAGCAGGCGAGCTGAGCCGCTTTTATCTCCTCACGGCTCGGAAACTGTTCTCTCACATCGGATGTTTTTTGGTTTTTTCTCATTTGTACCTCCTGTTTTTAATAGTGACACTATTGATTATAGTGAACAAATGTTTGTTTGTCAAGGATTTTTTTAAAATTTTCACAAATCCGCTTGACATTCTTAATAGTTTCACTCATAATACCATTGTAAACCGTACACCGTGCGGAAGGAGAATATAAATGAATATAATTAAGGAATTAAGACTTAAAAATAAGATTTCTCAGAAGAAGCTTGCAGACCTTTGCTGCGTTCATCAGACTGCCGTGAGCCAGTGGGAAAACGGCAGAACAGCACCTGACCGCAACAGCCTTCAACTTCTTGCAAAGGTTTTCGGAGTATCTGTTGAGGTTCTTCTGGGTATTGAAAAACCTGCGGATAAAAACCGCATACCCGGCTTTGAAAGAATCAGCGCACACACCGCAGAAGAAAAGCTGGGGGGTGTTGATCACTTCGCCCTGACAATAAACGACGGCTCCATGGCACCTACCCTTGTGCTTGACGATACGGTTATCGTCAGCCGCCGCAGTGAGGTGCGAAGCGGAGATATTGCCGCAGTAGTAATAGGTACTTCGGATGTTTCGGTCAAAAGGGTAATAAAAAAAGGCACAAG
The DNA here is from genome assembly GCA_036309745.1 of Acutalibacteraceae bacterium. GTDB lineage: Bacteria > Bacillota > Clostridia > Oscillospirales > Acutalibacteraceae > CAG-177. The sequence continues at coordinate 16,366 of JAXJTD010000151.1, forward strand.
CCTTATGCTCGTGCCTGAAAATCCCGTATTTGAGCCTATGCTCTTTTCTGAGGATGAAATCGAAAATCTGCCCGTTACCGTACTGGGCAAGGTCATTGAACTGCGCCGTAAGTTTTAAGAAGCCAGCATATTCAGTGCGGTTGAAAGCTGATTATCCTGTTCAAGGGTAAGAATGCCGCCGTTATAGCCTGCGTAATTGAGGGTTACCTCAACGGTGGGCGCAACGCCAACCTTATCATAAACCGCCGCCGCACCGCCTCTGGGCTCAATGACTGCAACGGTGAGAAGAACTGCGCCGCCGTCTTCAAGAGCGAAAAGCTCCTGCATTGTGCCGTTGCCAGCGGTGGTTGTGCCGATGATGTGAGCCTGAGCGATATCACGCATATCGCAGGCGAAAAGTTCAGCAGGTCCGCTTGTGCCGCCGTTTATGAGCACTGCAAAGGGCAATGTGAAATTGCTGTTTTCCGCAGTGTAAATCTTCTTTTTGTAAACATTGCCGTCCTTATCCTTTGCAACCGCAATGTTATCTGAAATTGCAGGCACGATAACATCGATAACCTGCGCGGAATAATCTATTGTGCCGCTTGAAACATCACGCACGTCAAAAACAATGCTTTCCGCACCGTCTGCCATAAGCTTTTCTATTGCCGCCTTGAATTCCGAGGCGGTATTTTTATAGAATCCGCCGATTCTGATGTAACCCACATCACCGTAAATATTGGTTTTTACGCCGGGAATTGAGAAGCCCGACATAATCTCAGCCACCTTGGTTTCGCCGTCTCTTTCGTATTCAACGGAAACGGATGAAAGCAGGCTGCCGTAAAGCATATTCTGAAGCTGGGCAAAATTGCTCATTGTGACGGTGGTATTATTGATTGCGGTGATTACATCCCCTGCCTGCACACCCGATTTTTCTGCGGGCGAGCCTTCGTAGACATAGGTAACAACAAGCTGAGCCTGCTGATAATTATATGCACTTTCAATGCCTGTACCCGTTACACCGCCTTCAAGCATACCCGTATACGATGCGTATTCGGTTGCATCAAGGTATCTGCTGTTGGGGTCGCCCAGACCGTTTACATATCCCTCCGTCAGTGCGCCGTTGAGTTTATTCTGGTCACTTACGGAGCCGTAGAAATAGTTTGAAACAATCTGACTTATTTCATCAACGGACTGATAAGCCTGAGAACGCTGGGAAATATTATTCATAATTCCGCTGAAAATCTGCTTTGAAGCAACCATTGTTGCCGCAAAGGTCAGGGTCACAAAAATTATGACAAGAGATATACACAGACCGACAGATATTTTTTTATTCATATGCAGCCGTCCTTTCTTTCCAAAAAAGGCGGCATCAAGCCGCCTTTGAAGTGTATTTGTTCTTCGCTTAGTGAGGCAATCCTCTGTCAGGGTTTTGATACATAATTCAAGGGATTTACTCTGTCAACACTTCCGTCTGAACGCTTGATTCTGACTTCAAAGTGAAGGTGAGGACCCGTTGTGTTACCCGTATCACCGATAAGACCGATTTCTTCACCCTTTTCAACAACATCGCCTTCGCTGACTTTGAGCCTCTGTGCATGGGCATAAAGGGTGTGCTTACCGTCACCGTGGTCAATGATGCAGTAGTTACCGAAGCCGTAGTTCCAGTTGCCGTCATTAAATGCCGTGATTACCTTGCCGCCCTGTGCCGCACGGAAAGGTGAGCCCTTTGTTGTGACATCGGTTCTTACAATGTCAATACCCCAGTGAGCACTGCCGTCGCTGTATGAGGGATAGGTGGCGGTGAGCTTTGTTGAACCGGGAACGGGCCAGAGCATCTTGCCGTCATTGTTGAATTCTTCCTTGGGCTTGTCACCCTCGGTTGAACCGTTCTGCTTGATTGCCGCTTCGATTTCCGCTTCAAGTGCTGCACGCTCTTTTTCTTTACGGGCGATTGCAGCCTTATAAGCATCACTGTCTTTATCAAGGTCATCAAGAAGATATTTTACTTCGTTCTGCTTCTTGGTAACATCGTTTTTCTTGCTCTGCTGAGCATCCTTACTGCTTTGAAGGTCATCCTGCTTTGCGGTAAGGTCACCCATCTGAGTGTTAAGCTCCGTTTCCTTCACTTCAAGGTCTGCCTTTTTCTGATCAAGCTCCGCTTGAAGGGAGTTGAGCTGAACGATTTTATCCGAAAGCTCCGCAACAAGCGCCGCATCATTTTCGGACACACGGGTCACAAGCTCTTTTCTTGCAAAGAAGGATGAAATATCATCGCTCATAAGAAGAATTTCAACCGTTGAGCCTGAGCCGCCTGCCATATAATTCTCACGGATTCTTGCAAGAAGCATATCCTCGGTTTCGGTCATAAGTGACTGTGTGTGCGAAATCTGAGTGAGAATTTCTTCTTTGCGGATAGTGATTTCGTTTATATCATTTGTTGTTGCGGTAATATCATACTGCAAGGAATCAATATCGTCGTTAAGAATATCAATGCTGTCATTGAGAATATCAAGCTGGTCATTGATTTTATCTATCTGACTGTTAAGCTTGTCCAGCTTCTGCTCGTTGGTGCGGATATCCTCCTGCACCTCGTCAAGCTTTTCCTGATTTTCCTGAATATCTTTTTCAATCTGCTCGTATTCGGCATTCATTTCTTCAAGAGTCTTTGCAGACGCCTGAGGCATAATCATTGCCGAGAAAACACAAATCAGTGCGAGAGCAAGGCAAAAAATTCTTTTTCTCATATGAATTTTAGTCTTCAAGCTCTACGAACTTCCTTTCTTTAAGATATTTCCTTATGGATGTTGCACTGCCGAAAATGCCTGTGAAAATGCCGATACCTACAAAAGCCGCAACAAGATAAAGCGCATAATCAAGGAAGCTTACCTGAACTCCGCTGCCGAGGCCCGTAAGCACCGACGTGAACGAAGTAAGAGCGAATTCATAAACTGCCCACACGGCGCCCGTTGCAAGAATACCTGCAATAACGCCGATTATGATACCTTCAACCATAAAGGGCCAGCGGATGAAGGAATTTGTTGCACCGACGCTTTTCATAATGCTGATTTCAAGACGTCGGCTGAACATGGTAACTTTAATCGTGTTTGAAATAATAAAGAGTGAAACGATGAGAAGGAGAATGATTATACCCAGACTTATGTAAGTCACGGAATCCCTTATGCCCTCAAGCTGCTTTGCAAGGGAGCTGTTTTCGTAAACTCTCTCAATGCCGTCAAGCTTCTTGATTTCGTCAACAACGCTTTCAAAGCCCGACATATCCGTTACCGTTACTCTGTATGCATCGGGGAGAGGATTTTCGTCAAGACCGCTGAGATAGATTCTCAGGTTTTCATCCATTTCAGCAAGAATTTCCTGATATGCCGCCTCTTTTTCAACAGCTTCAACGCTTGTGACATTGCCGAGAGCATTCAGCTCGTTGCCCAGAGCCATATATTCATAATCGCTGGCATCAAGGTCGGCATAAACCATAATTACGTTTTCCGCCTCGATACCCGAAATGAACGACTGGATATTCACAAGAATCATAAACGCTATGCCGATAAGCATAAGGCAGCTGAAAAGAACGGTTACCGATGCAACCGACATAAGCTTATTGACTTTCAGGTTGCGGAAGCCTTCTTTGGTGAGATATCTTAAATTGCCCATTATTCCGCACCTCCCGTAACTGCAAATTCCTCCGCACGGGCTGATGTGCCCTGAGTGTATGCGGAATAATCCTCCTCGGGAGGAACATCATACTGATGCTCGATTTCGCTGACGGGGTTGATATGGGATGTTGCCGCTTCTCTCACAATGGAGCCGCCGTCGGAAACAATATTACCCTTATCAAGAATGATGACACGCTTGTCAAAGCAACGCACAAGGCTGTGCTCGTGAGTAACCATAATAACCGTTGTGCCTGCCTCGTTGAGACGCATAAGAAGGTCAACGATTTCGTAGCTCATCTGAGGGTCAACGTTGCCTGTGGGCTCGTCCGCAATAATGATATCCGCATTATTTGCAAGGGCTCTCGCAAGTGCAACTCTCTGCTGCTCGCCGCCCGAAAGCTCCTGAGGAAAATTCCTTGCCTTTTCGTTAAGACCCATAAGGCTGAGCACATAAGGCACTCTTCTGCCGATTTTCTTTTCTTTGGTGCCGATAACACGCATTGCGAATGCAACATTATCGAATACCGTCATATTGGGGATAAGCCTGAAATCCTGGAATACGATGCCGAGTCTGCGGCGGAATCTGGGGATATCCCTTTTCTTTATCTTCGTCAAATCGATATCGTCAACAACAATCGTTCCCGACGAAGGCACTTCTTCTCTCATCATCAGTTTGAGGAAGGTGCTTTTACCTGCACCCGATGAACCGACAACGAAAACAAATTCGCCCTTATCGATGGTAAGGTTTATATCCTTCAAAGCATGAGTTCCGTTATCATACTTTTTGGAAACATTTTTAAATTGAATCACAGTATCAATCCTTCAGATTATTTTGGAAAATTAATACTTAACGGGCTTTGCATCAAGATACTTCTTGACCATAAGCGCTACTTTGAATACGATTGCATCATCGAATTCGCGCAGGTCAAGACCCGTAAGCTTCTTGATTTTTTCAAGTCTGTAAACAAGTGTGTTTCTGTGAACAAACAGCTTTCTTGAAGTTTCGGAAACATTAAGGTTGTTTTCGAAGAAACGCTGGATTGTGAACAGTGTTTCGTGGTCAAGGCTTTCGATTGAGCCTCTCTTGAATACCTCGCGAAGGAACATATCGCAGAGTGTTGAGGGAAGCTGATAGATAAGTCTTGCAATACCAAGATTATCGTAGCTGACAATGGTCTTTTCGGTATCGAATACCTTGCCTACTTCAAGGGCAATCTGTGCTTCCTTGAATGAGCGTGCAAGATCCTTGATGCCTTCGATTGTTGTGCCGATACCTACAAGAACGTGAGTATAAAGCTCGGTGCTCAGTGAATCTGAAATTGAGCGTGCAAGCTTTTCAAGGTCTTTTGTTTCAATGTTGTTGCGTACTTCCTTAACGATTGCAATGTCACGCTCGTTGATGTTGATAACAAAATCCTTGCTCTTATCGGGGAAGAGATTCTGAACGGTATCAAATACGGTAGCATCGTTATGGTCGGTGATTCTGATAAGAAGAACAACTCTTGTTGCCTCTGCATTGAAGCGGAGCTCTCTTGATTTAAGGTAAATATCACCGGGAAGAATATTATCAAGAATTACATTCTTTATGAAGTTGCCCCTGTCAAACTTTTCTTCATAATACTGTTTGAGATTTTCAAGTGAAACACAGCAAACAGCCGCAAATCTGCCTGCAAGTTCATCTGTGCCGTCAACAAAAACAGCGTACTCGGTCTGAATATGTGTGCCGAAATTGCAGAAAGTATATCCGTTAATGTAGTGAAGCTCGTTATCACCGAAAACATCGTTTGCGGTTGAAATAACCTCTCCGATTTTGCTAAGGTCGCTGCAAGCAATTATTGTGCCTGTTTCGTCAATTACGCCCAGAGTCCTTCCAACTGCATCACGCATCTGATGAACAAGACCCTGAAAAATTCTGTTAGACATAATTATTACCCCTCATTCGATTTCTTTTGACTTCATTGAACTTTTTATACAAAATGACCATTGGGACATCTACATTTTACACAATAAGCCGCCGTTTTGCAATAGAAATATTTTGTTTTTTTCAAGATTTTTTTGAATTTATTATGAATTTCGGGCGGTTTTTATGGAATTTTACCAAATTTTCGGAGTACAAAGGAGTAAATCCGTCTTTGTTTATAGTGACAAATCCGTAGTCTTTTTGTTCAGTTTTCGTTGCCGTTCAAAGGCTCCGTTTTGGTCAGTTTCACACCGAAAAGTGTTGATATTCAAGGATTCAGGGGCTTTTTGGTCAAAAATTACAAAGAGGTTTTTGTTTAAAAACATCATTGTTTGAATTCAACAAAAAACATCGTAAATTTTTGTCTATTCTGCCTTTTTATTTGTGCCGTTCAACAACATATAGACCGCTGTTTTTCAGCCATACTAAGTGCAGACGAACCGAACCGCACATAAAAATTTTCCGTAAAACAACAAAAAATCCGCTTTCCGACAAAATTTTTTCAAATTTTTCGCTATATTTTGTGTTTAGGGTCTTTTCAAACCGCAATTCAGGTGTTATAATGTTTTGGGTTTTTAAACATTATCTGAAATTCAGTATATATAATCAAACAACGAAAGAAGGGTAAATGTCTTGGAGAAATTCGTAATCAACGGCGGTATCCCCCTTCATGGCGAAGTTGAAATCAGCGGAGCCAAGAATGCCGCACTTGCGATTATTCCTGCCGCAATTCTCTCCCAGGATATCTGTGTTATCGAGAATCTTCCCACATCACTCAGCGACGTAAGCTATATGATGAAAATTCTCAAACACATCGGTGCAAAAGTCAGACTGATTAACAAAAGCACAATTGAAATAGATTCACGCCACGTAAATTCATATGTGATTTCACACGATATGACAAAGCATCTGCGTGCTTCGTATTATTTTATCGGCGCACTTCTGGGCAGATTTTCCAGAGCAAGGGTTGCAATGCCCGGCGGCTGTTATCTGGGTGCAAGACCCATTGACCAGCACATAAAGGGCTTTGAGCTTCTGGGCGCAAAGGTTTCCGTTGAAGATAACGCAACGGTTGAGGCTGAGTCTGACAAGCTCATGGGCAGCCCCATTTATCTTGATATGGTTTCCGTAGGCGCAACGGTGAACGTTCTTCTTGCCGCAGTTAAGGCAGAGGGTCTTACCGTTATCGAAAACGCCGCAAGAGAGCCTCACATCGTTGACCTTGCAAACTTCCTTAACTCAATGGGTGCGGATATCAGAGGCGCAGGCACCGATGTTATCAAAGTCAGAGGCGTTGAGCAGCTTCACGGCTGCACCTATTCCATCATCCCCGACCAGATTGAGGCAGGCACATTTATGGTTGCCGCCGCCGCAACAAAGGGCGATGTGCTTATCAAAAATGTTATTCCCAAGCACCTTGAATCAATTTCCACAAAGCTTATTGAATGCGGTGCAACGGTTGAAGAATTTGACGATGCTGTGAGAGTTTCTCTTGACAGACGCCCCGACAAATGCACAGTCAAGACTATGCCCCATCCCGGCTTCCCCACGGATATGCAGCCTCAGATGGCAGTGCTTCTTGCACTTGCAGAGGGCACAAGCATTATTTCGGAAAGCATATGGTCAAACCGTTTCCGTTATGCGGAGCAGCTTAACCGTATGGGTGCTGATATCAAGGCTGACGGTCAGCTTGCGGTTATTCAGGGTGTTGAGCAGCTTCACGGCGCTCCCGTCAGAGCAGACGACCTGCGTGCAGGTGCGGCAATGATTATTGCAGGGCTTGCGGCAAACGGAGTTACCGAAATCGAAGATATTCTTCACATTGACAGAGGCTATGAGAATGTAGCCGATAAATTCAAAGGTCTGGGCGGCGACATAAAGCGAGTTTACTGCCCCGAACCTGACAGCCTGACCAACGCAGGCTGAGGAATATAATTGTATTATATAAGGGGCTGTTCTGTTTCCGGAGCAGCCCTGTTGATTTGAAAGGATAATTATGGCAAGGTTCTGTTCATTATTTTCATCAAGCAGCGGCAACTGCACCTACATCGGCTCGCATCAGGGCGGCATACTCATCGATGTGGGAGTCAGCGCAAAAAAGACTGCCGATGCACTGAAAGATATAGGTGTTGACCCCTGCTCAATCGCCGCAATTTTCGTCACTCACGACCACGCGGACCACATCAACGGTGTCCGTGTTTTTGCGGAAAGGCACGGAGTGAAGGTCTATGCTTCTCAGGGCACTCTTGAAGGTATGGAGGATGCGGGAACAATCACCGCAAAAATGAAAACCGAAGTCATTCCTTACAGCGGAACAGAGGCAGGCGGTATATTCGTAAGACCTTTCAGAACCCCTCACGACACGGCGGAAAGCACGGGCTACACCGTTGTCACTCACGACGGCAAGCGCATTGCGGTTGCTACGGATATAGGCAAAATGACCGATACCGTAATGGATGCAATTCACGGAAGTGAGCTTATTCTGCTTGAATCAAACCACGATATCGGTATGCTCCGCAACGGTCCGTATCCTTTCTTTCTGAAACAGAGAATACTTTCGGACAAAGGGCATCTTTCAAACGAAAGCTGTGCCGCTGCGGCGGTGAAGCTTATGGAATCGGGCACAACCCGTTTTGTGCTGGGGCATCTGAGCAAAGAAAACAACATACCTGCCCTTGCATACGAAACCACACGGGCGGCAATGAGGATGGCAGGTGCTGAGGAAAATCTTGATTATATCCTCACCGTTGCAGGGGATTATAACCCCGTTATTTCATTGTAATGAAGGGATAATTATGGTAAATATCAACATAATCTGCGTAGGCAAGCTTAAAGAGGATTACCTGAGGAATGCCTGTGCAGAATACGAAAAAAGGCTGGGTGCATTCTGCAAATTGAAGATTACCGAGCTTACCCCAGCAAGGCTTCCCGAAAGCCCCAATCCTGCTCAGATTGAGGCGGCGCTGAGCGATGAAGCGGAAAGAATTCTTTCAAAAATCGCACCCTCCGACGGGGTTTTTGCCCTGTGCATCGAGGGTAAGGAAATGAGCTCCGAAAGCTTTTCAAAGGAGATTGAGAAATGCGCCGTTTCGGGCTTCGGCACCCTTTGTTTCATCATCGGCGGCTCTCACGGTCTTGCACCCGCAGTCAAGAGCAGAGCAAAATACAGGCTCTCAATGAGCCCCATGACCTTCCCCCATCAGCTTGCAAGGGTTATGCTTCTTGAACAGATTTACCGCGCGTTTATGATTTCAAGCGGCGGAAAATATCACAAATAGCCCTTTTTTATCGGTAAGTTTTGCACAGTTTTTGCCCGAGATTTCAATAATTTTGTTCACATTACCAAATCTTTCAAAAAAGCCCGGAAATCATAAAAAAACTGTTGCATATTTCGCCGAAAATGTATAAAATATATACGGTCAAATTTTTAAATAATTTTTTGGAGGTAATTCACTATGGCAGTTAAAGTTGCAATTAACGGTTTCGGTCGTATCGGCCGTCTTGCTTTCCGTCAGATGTTCGGTGCAGAAGGCTACGAAATCGTTGCTATCAACGACCTTACAAACCCCGCTATGCTTGCTCATCTTCTCAAATACGACTCAGCTCAGGGCAGATACGCTCTTGCTGATACAGTAGTTGCAGGTGAAGACAGCATCACTGTTGACGGTAAAGAAATCAAGATCTATGCAAAGGCTAACGCAGCTGAGCTCCCCTGGGGCGAAATCGGCGTTGACGTTGTTCTTGAATGCACAGGTTTCTACTGCTCAAAGGCTAAGAGCCAGGCTCACATCGATGCAGGTGCAAAGAAAGTTGTTATTTCTGCTCCCGCAGGCAACGATCTTCCCACAATCGTTTACAGCGTAAACGAAGGCACTCTCACAGCTGAGGACAACATCATCTCAGCAGCATCATGCACAACAAACTGCCTTGCTCCCATGGCTAAGGCTCTCAATGATTATGCTCCCATCCAGAGCGGTATCATGACAACTGTTCACGCTTACACAGGCGATCAGATGGTTCTCGACGGTCCTCACAGAAAGGGTGACCTCAGAAGAGCAAGAGCAGCTGCTGCTAACATCGTTCCCAACTCAACAGGCGCTGCAAAGGCTATCGGTCTTGTTATCCCCGAGCTCAACGGCAAGCTTATCGGCTCAGCACAGAGAGTTCCCGTTCCCACAGGCTCAACAACTATCCTTGTTGCAGTTGTTAAGGGTAACGACATCACTAAGGAAGGCATCAACGCTGCTATGAAGGCTGCTTCATCAGCTTCATTCGGCTACACAGAAGAAGAGCTCGTTTCAAGCGATATCGTTGGTATCACATACGGCTCACTCTTCGATGCTACTCAGACAATGGTTACAAAGATTGAAGACGGCCTCTATCAGGTTCAGGTTGTTGCTTGGTATGACAACGAGAACAGCTACACAAGCCAGATGGTTCGTACAATCAAGTACTTCGCAGAGCTTGCATAATTTAAGCTGAATATTCAAGGGGTCGGCTAACTACCGACCCTTTTTTCATAGGTGATATTATGGGATTGAAACGTCTTGACAAGTTAATAGCCCTCAACTGCAATGTTTCACGCAGGGATGCGCGTAAGCTCATCAAAGACGGTGCGGTTACTCTGAATTCGGCGGTTGTGCTCCGCGCGGAGGAGCTTGTTGACCCCGATATTGACGACATATCTGTAAAGGGGTACAACTTTACAGCAAAAGAGCACGTTTATATTATGCTCAACAAACCTCAGGGCGTCATCAGCGCAACAACAGACCCAAGCAAAAAGACGGTTATCGATATTATCCCCGATTCTCTGAAAAGGCGCAGTCTTTTCCCTGCGGGCAGACTTGACAGAGATACAACGGGTCTGCTCATTATCACGGATGACGGCGCATTTGCCCATAAAATTATGAGCCCTGCCCACCATGTTTACAAAACATATCAGGCGGTTTTATCTTTCCCCATCGACGAAAACGACGTTGCAAAGCTTGAAAGCGGCATCACTCTGGGCGACGGCACTGAGTGTCTGCCTGCAAAGGTAAAGCCCGTAACCGTTGACGGTCTGCCTGCCGCCATAATAAAGATAAGGGAAGGCAAATATCATCAGGTCAAAAGAATGTTTCACGCTCTGGGCAACAATGTTGAGCAGCTCCGCAGACTGCAAATCGGCTCACTGAAACTTGATACATCCCTCCCTGAGGGAGATTGCAGGGAGCTTACCGAAAAAGAGCTTGAACTTGTTTTTATTGACGAAGAATAAAATTAACACATCATCGCACCGACTTTTGCATAGGTTTATAGAAAACCGTGTTTAAAGGAGCGATGGTGTGTTTGTCGTTTTAAGGGTCAATTCTCCGCCCAAAGGAATATTTGCAAAATCAAAAATGAAAAAAGCCGTAACGGATTCGGTTATTCAGACCGTAAGCACAGAAAACGGTCTGCCTTTTTATATGCTGGATGTGCCCGAAGGTATGTCACGGTCAATGTGGGAAACCACGGTGAAAAAATGCGGCAGATATGCTTCAAGGATTGTTGCACCCCGAAGCATTCCTCTGCCCGATGTGGGTAAGCTTCAAAGATTTCTGCCCTGCTCAATGACCTCTGTGCTGACCTTCAATACGGCGGTTGACACGCTGAAAAATGCGGATATTCCGCCCGATTCAATCAGCATTACCGTCAGCGATTACGGTGGCCGTCAGGCATCGGAGCTTTGCCGCATTCTGCCCTTTGCATCTCTCATAAGAGTCATCACCGCCTACCCCGAAAGGTATGCCTTGCCCTGCGAAAAAGCCTTCAACGATTACGGAGCATCGGTGGTTATCCGCTCCTGCTATGAGCCGTCGTCAAAGCCCGATATCATTATCTGCTGTGACGGCAGGCTTTCTCCTCACGGGTCGGAGGCGGCTGTTTTCAGCCATAAAAGCAAAGCCTTCGGCAAGCTTCATTTCAAAGGCTCGGGCACGGAGCTGAGGGAAACTCACCGTGCAATCATACCCGAAAGCATTGACCCCGTTGATTTCACGGGTGCGGTAACGGAGCTTTGCGGCAGCAGTGAATACAAAAAATCTCTGTTCCGTGAAATTGATATAAGCTGTAAAAGATGCGAAAACCGTACACCCGCAAAATGTCTGCAATGCTTCGCCTCGGGAAATATGTAACCAATTTGTAATCAAGTAAAAACTTGACATAATTATATATATATATTATAATATAGCGGATAATAAAAACCTGAAATATTTTTCAGATTAAAGGAGATACACAAAATGGCAAAGCAGACAGTTCTTACCCGTGAAGACTATAACAGCCTCAGCGCAAAACTCAACCTTCTCAAAACCGAAGGCAGAGATGATATTGCAGAAAAAATCAAAGAAGCCCGTTCACACGGCGACCTTTCAGAAAACGCAGAATATGATGAGGCGATGAACGAACAGGCTAAAATGGAAGCCGAAATCGCAAAGCTTGAAGCAGAGCTCCGCAACGCTACAATCCTTGACGAAGAAGAGCTTTCAACCGAAACTGTCAGCGTAGGTGCAAAGGTTAAACTTGAAGATACCGACCTTGACGATGACGATGAGGAAAAGTTTGTTGAATACAAAATCCTCGGAAAGAGCGACCTTGCAAACGGCATCATTTCAGACCTTTCACCCGTAGGTGCCGCACTTCTCGGCAAAAAGGTTGGCGAAATTGCTCAGGTTCAGACTCCCTCAGGCGCAGTTATCAACCTTAAAATCCTCGCAATCTCAAAATAAAAACTTAAAATATGCGGCGATAGGATTTTTCCCTCCTGTCGCCTTTTACTAAAAGGAAGGAAATTCAAAATGGCAGAAGAAAAGATTGTCAACGCTGCTCCCGAAGAAGAGCAGGTTCAGGACACCAACGAACTCAGACAGATCAGGGTTGATAAGCTTGAAGCACTCCAGGCGGCAGGCAACGACCCTTTTCAGATTACACTTGCAGAGCAGTCAATTCACAACGCTGAAATAGTTGAGCGTTTCGAAGAGCTCGAAAACACAGACGTTTCAATCTGCGGCCGTATGATGAGCCGCCGTGATATGGGTAAGGCTAACTTCATCGACGTAAGAGACCTTACGGGCAGAATGCAGGTTTACGTCAAGATTGACGAAATCGGCGAAGAAACCTTTGCAGAGTTCAAGAAGTGGGATATCGGTGATATCGTTGAAGTAAAGGGCTTTGTTTTCAGAACAAGAAGAGGCGAAATCTCAGTTCACGCAAAAGCTCTCCGCCTTCTTTCAAAGTCACTTCTCCCTCTCCCCGAGAAGTTCCACGGTCTTACCAACACCGACACCCGTTACAGAAGACGTTACCTTGACCTCATTATGAATCCCGAAGTTAAGGATACCTTCGTAAAGCGTTCACTTATCCTCAGAGAAATCAGAAACTATCTTGATTCACAGGGCTTCCTTGAAGTTGAAACTCCTATGCTTGTTTCAAACGCAGGCGGTGCGGCTGCAAGACCCTTCGAAACCCACCACAACGCTCTCAACGAGGATTTCAAGCTCCGTATTTCACTTGAACTTTACCTCAAACGTCTTATCGTAGGCGGTATGGAAAAGGTTTATGAAATCGGCAGAGTTTTCAGAAACGAAGGCTGTGACACCCGTCACAACCCCGAATTCACACTTATGGAGCTTTATCAGGCTTACACCGACTACAACGGTATGATGGACCTTACGGAAAATCTTTACCGCTATGTTGCTCAGGCTGTTCTGGGCACAACAAAGATTTCATACAACGGCGTTGAAATGGATCTTGGTCAGCCCTTCGAAAGAATTTCAATGGTTGATGCAGTCAAGAAGTATGCAGGCGTTGACTGGAACGAAATCAAAACTCTTGAAGATGCAAGAGCTGTTGCAGACAAGCATCACGTTGAATACGAAAAGAGACACAGCAAGGGCGAAATTCTTGCTCTGTTCTTTGAAGAATACGCAGAGGAGCATCTCATTCAGCCTACCTTCGTTATCGACCATCCCATTGAGATTTCTCCCCTTACAAAGAAAAAGCCCTCAGACCCCGACTATGTTGAGCGTTTTGAGTTCTTTATGAACGGCTGGGAAATGGCAAATGCTTATTCAGAGCTTAACGACCCCATCGACCAGAGAGAACGCTTCAAGGCTCAGGAAGCTCAGCTTGCACAGGGCGATGATGAGGCTAACACCACAGACGAAGACTTCCTTATGGCTCTTGAATACGGTATGCCCCCCACAGGCGGTATCGGCTTCGGTATCGACAGAATGTGTATGCTTCTTACCGATTCACAGGCAATCCGTGATGTGCTTCTCTTCCCCACAATGAAATCAATCGACTGATATGAAAATTTCAGTTGCACTTGCGGCTTATAAGGGTCAGAAATATATCGCTGAGCAGATTGAATCCATCCTTCCTCAGCTTGGCGAAAACGATGAAATAATTGTTTCTGACGATTACCCTCAGGGGCTTACCCGTGAGGCGGTAATGAAAATTGTAGACCGTGACAAAAGAGTGAAATATATTGAAGGCGAAGGCAAGGGCGTTGTCAGGAATTTTGAAAATGCCCTTGAAGCCTGCGCGGGCGATGTTATTTTCCTCTGCGATCAGGACGATATCTGGCAGGCAGACAAGGTAAGCAGCGTTATGGCGGAAATCTCAAATGGCGCTGACCTTGTGCTTCACGATGCCGCCGTCACCGACGCAGACCTTAACATTACAGAGCCCTCATTCTTTGCCCTTCACGGCTCAAATGCCGATTTTATGCATAATCTTATCCGCAACAGCTTTGTGGGCTGCTGTATGGCATTCACAAGGCAGGTTATGCAGGACACTCTCCCTTTCCCCGAGGGACTGCCCATGCACGACTGGTGGATTGCACTTGCCGCAATCAGAAAAGGATACAAAACCGTGCTTCTCAACAAGCCCCTTATTCTGTGGCGCAGGCACGGTGACAATGTAACGGGCGGCAAAACCACTGCGGTGCAGAAAATAAAATGGCGTCTGAAAATGATTGCATCACTGGCAAAAATAAAATAGTTTCCAAAATGTGCCTTGGAAAGGAAAACAATAAAATGAGTAAAACCGTAACAGGTTGTATCGTGACTTACAATAACATTGCCACCATTGACAATGCGGTAAGCTCACTTCTTGAATACACACAGGCTCCCTTCCGCCTTTATGTGGTTGACAACGGCTCAACCGACGGAACAATCGAGCTTATCGAAAAAAAATATCCTCAGGTTACTCTCATCAGAAGCGGCGGCAACATCGGTTTCGGTGCAGGTCATAATCTGATTCTGGACAAACTGGATTCCGATTACCACGTTATCATCAACCCCGACATTATCGTAAGGGACGATGTTATTGCAAAGCTTTCCGCTTTCCTTGATGAAAATGAAGATATCGGTATGGCATCCCCCGAAATCCGCTTCCCCGACGGAAGACTCCAGATTCTCGGCAAAAAGGCGCCCTGCCTGAGATATCTTTTCGCAAGCAGACTGAGAGGTGACGGCGAACCTTCAAAGCTTCTGCGTGAATACGCAATGCTTGACCGTGACCTTTCAAAGCCTCTTGACATTCAGAACGCAACGGGCTGCTTTATGTTCATAAGAACAGAGCTTTTCAAAAAGATCGGCGGCTTTGACAAGCGTTATTTTATGTATTTTGAGGACAGCGACCTTACCCGCAGCGTAAACCTTGAATCAAGAACGGTTTATTGTCCGTCAGCAACGGTTTACCACGAGTGGGGCAGAGAATCAAAGAAGAATTTCAAGCTTAAACTTATTCAGATTAACTCCATGCTCAATTATTTTGCAAAATGGGGTCTGAAAATATAAGGAATGGGTTTATTATGAAATACCTTAAAAATTTCTACAAATACAGATATCTTCTCTATGAGATAGTCCGTAAGAACATAAAACTGCAATACAGAAACTCCGTTCTCGGCATTTTCTGGACCTTTTTGCAGCCTCTTATGACAACAATCGTTCTTGTGCTTGTTTTCGGAGGAATTTTCGGCAGAAAAGATGCATCAATGGTCAATTACCCCATCTATCTGCTTTGCGGACGACTTATCTATGAATTTTTCACCCAGTCAACCAAAAGGGCAATGCGCTCCATAAGGCTCAGTGCGTCGGTTATAAAAAAGGTTTATGTACCCAAATACATCTACCCTCTTTCAAATGTCATTGCCAATTTTATAACCTTCCTCATTTCTCTGCTGGTGCTTGCCTGCTTTATAATTTATTTCTACTTCTTCTCCGCAGAACAGCCCCACATCACACCCTATATTTTCCTTGCGGTTGTGCCCATTGCAATTCTGCTTGTGCTTTGCGTGGGTGTGGGTCTTATCCTCTGCACAATGGAAGTCTTTTTCAAGGATGTTGAATATCTTTACGAGGTATTCTGTATGCTCCTTTTCTATATGACTCCCATATTCTACAAGGTTGAACAGCTTCACATTTCAAGCAAGGTCATCAGAATGGCGCTTATGGCAAACCCTCTTTACTCCATTACGGAAATGTTCAGAAGCTGCGTGCTTTTCGGCGAAATGTTCAACATCAATCACCTGCTTTATTCCCTTGCATTCAGCCTGCTGTGCGTTGTTGCAGGTCTGTGGATGTTCTATAAAAAGCAGGATAAATTCATTCTCCACATTTAACGAAAGGAGTTTCTTATGGCTAAACCTGCTATTACGGTAAGCAATATGAGTATGATGTTCAACCTTAATCAGGAAAAGGTTGATAATCTTAAAGAATACTTTATCAAGCTTGTTACAAAGAAGCTCCATTTCACTGAATTCTGGGCGCTGAACGATATTTCATTCACCGTTGAAAAGGGTGACAGAGTAGGCGTGCTGGGCTTTAACGGCGCAGGCAAATCCACTCTGCTGAAAGTTATTGCAGGCGTGCTCAAACCCACCAAAGGCAGTGTTTCCGTCAACGGAGTCATTGCTCCCATGCTTGAACTGGGCGCAGGCTTTGATATGAACTATTCAGGCAAAGAAAATATTTTTCTTTACGGCGCAACAATGGGCTATTCAAGAAAGTTCATTGAAGAAAAATATGACCAGATTGTTGAATTTTCGGAGCTTGGGGATTTTATCAACGTTCCCGTGAAAAACTATTCATCGGGTATGCGTGCAAGGCTTGGCTTTGCAATCGCAACGGCGGTTGAACCCGAAATTCTTATTCTTGACGAGGTTCTCTCCGTAGGCGACGCCAAATTCAGAAAAAAGAGCGAAGCCAAAATCCGCTCAATGTTCGACAAGGGCATTACCGTGCTTTTCGTTTCCCACAGTGTTGAGCAGGTGCTTAACATCTGCAACAAGGCGATTATCCTTGAAAAGGGCAAGCTTATTGCTCAGGGCGACGCAAAAGAAATCTGCGCCAAATACAATGAAATGATTAAGAAATAATATAAGGAAAGGGTCGGTATATATGATATTCGCAGCGGTTTTTGCAGGCGGTATCGGCAGCCGTATGGGCAATTCCGATACTCCCAAGCAGTATCTTGAACTGGGTACAAAACCCGTTATCATCCACACAATCGAAAAGTTTTTTATCAGCGACAGAATTGACGAAATTCTTGTTCTCTGCCCCAAAGCCTGGGTTGCACATACACAGACGCTGATTAAAAAGCATCTGCCCGAAGGCAAAAAGGTAACCGTTATTGCAGGCGGTGCCACAAGAAACGGCACTCTTGAAAACGCCATTGCATACATTGAAGAAAATTACGAAACAGACGAAGACACCGTTATCGTTACCCACGATGCGGTAAGACCTTTCCTTACTCACAGAATTATCGAAGAAAATGTTGATGCCGCCATAAAATACGGTGCCTGCGATACGGTAATCCCCGCAACGGATACCATCGTTGAAAGCGCTGACGGCAAAATGATATCCTCAATCCCTGACAGAACAAGAATGTTCCAGGGTCAGACTCCCCAGTCTTTCCGTCTTAAAGAGCTTGAACGTGTTCTTGCTTCTCTTACGGAAGACGAAAAGGCAATTCTTACGGATGCCTGCAAGATTTTCTCAATCAAAAACAAAGATGTTTATATGGTTGAGGGTGAAGTATTCAACATCAAAATCACCTATCCATATGATTTGAAGGTTGCTCACACCCTCCTGAAAGGCAAGGATTCAGATGATTAATTCAGTTTACAGATTAATCGCCCCCGGTATGATTGAAGTTGCCTGCACACAGCCCGATATAAAGGGCAGCGTTATTCTCCGCCCTCTCTACCTTTCAATCTGTAAGGCGGATCAGCGCTATTACCTGGGCAACAGAAGCCGTGAAGCCCTCAAAGCAAAGCTGCCTATGGCGCTTATCCACGAGTGCGTTGCAAAGGTTGTTTATGACCCCACAGGCAATTTCAGGGTTGGTGAGGTTGTAGTCCCCGTGCCCAATATCCCTACGGAAAAAGACGATGTTGTGGCAGAAAACTATCTGCCGTCAAGCCACTTCTGTTCCAGCGGATACGACGGTTTCCTCAGGGATTATATTGATATGCCTGCGGACCATCTTGTGCGTGTGCCTGAGAATGTTGACCTTCGCGTTGCATCATTCAGCGAGCTTATCAGCGTCTGCGTTCACGCCGTGGCACGCTTTGAAAAGTTTGCCCACAGAAGAAAAGATTCAATCGGCATCTGGGGTGACGGTAATGTGGGCTTCATAACCGCACTTGTGCTCAGAGCCCTTTACCCTGATACAAAGCTCTATGTTTTCGGCACGGTTTACGATAAGCTTGCCTATTTCTCATTTGCAGACGGCGCATATCACGTTGACCACGTGCCCGAGGGGCTTAAAATTGACCACGCATTTGAATGTGTAGGCGGCGAAGGCTCACGCTTTGCCATTGCACAGATTATTGATATGATTAACCCCGAAGGCTCAATCGGTCTTATGGGCGTAAGCGAAAGATTTGTTGATATCAACACAAGAATGGTGCTTGAAAAGGGACTTTCTCTTTTCGGTTCAAGCCGCAGCGGAGTTGAAGATTTTCAGAAAACAATGGATCTTCTTTCGGAGAATCCTCAGATTTCCGCTTACCTTGAAAACATCATCGGCAGTGTAATCAACATCAGAACGGTATCGGATATTCACGGCGCATTTGCTCAGGATATCAGCCGCCATTTCGGCAAAACCGTTTTAAAGTGGGATAAATAAAATGAAAATTTCTGTTATAGTACCCGCATACAACAGTGAAAATTTCATAAGCGAAACTCTTGACTGTCTGCTGAGCCAATCTCTCCGTGACATACAGATTGTTGCGGTTGACGACGGCTCAACAGACGGCACAGGCAAAATAATAAAGGATTATGCCGAAAAGCACCCTTGTATTCTGCCCGTTTATCAGGAGAATGCAGGTGTATCCGCCGCAAGAAACAAAGGCATTGACTGCGCAGAGGGAGAGTATATTCTCTTTCTGGACAGTGACGATTTGCTCAGCGAAAACGCTCTCAGCGAATTATGCAGTGCCCTTGATGAAACGCAGGCGGATATTGCTCTTTGCAGGGTTGAAAGCTTCGGCACGGATTGCACACGCAACCCTGTTGTTGACTCACTTGTAAAGGATAAGCACATTGACCCTTACGATAAGCGGCTGCTGTGGAATTTCATCGTCAGCAACAAATGCTACCGTGCAAAAACCCTCAAAGAAAGCGGTGTACGTTTCCCTGCAATGGGTTACAGCGAAGACGGCGCATTCTTTATGGAATTTATCCACACCGCAAAGCCTGAAATCACAGGCGCTGAAAATGCGGTTTTCAGATACCGCAGGCATTCAGGCTCGGTAACTCACAAGGTGAATCCTCAGCTTCTTTCGGATTTCGCAAAATCAATGGATATGATTTACGACTGCGCCAAAAAGAATTTTGACGGCACCGAGGCTGAAAAGCAGGAATATCTGCAAGAAATTCTTTATAAGAATTATTCTGCGCTGATAAATGAATTTTACCGCCTTTTATGGGTTTCAGACGGTGATGATTCTCTTATCTGCATCAGGGAAAGAATTGCTTTTCTTGAAACAAAAATGAGCAGTGACACAAAGAAAAAGTGTGCACTTCTCGTTAAAGATATGGGCAACCTGATTTTCAGCAAGAGCGAAATTGCGAAAAATCCCGTTATCAGCGTTGTTGCAAAAAATCCCGACGAAGCCTTTATAAATTCGGTTTATGCCCAGTCAATGCCCCTTTTTGAAATTACGGATTCCAAAAAGAACGCAAAGGGCAGAATCGCCCTTAAATTCAAGGGCAACGAAAGGCTTGACAGCAGGCTTTTCAAAGTAATCGCACTTCTCAGAAATTCGTCAAAAACAGGATTTCTGCCCGATTTTCTTATTATCCTCGGTGCAAAAATCCTTTTAAAAATAAAAAAGTAACGGAGAATCATCTTGAAAAAGCTTTTTTATTGGCTGTATGCCCTTTTCTTCAATCTGTGCAGAATTCTGCCCGTAAAGAAAAACAGAATCGCTTTTGTTGCCCCTCACAACGGCGGCGAAAAGGATTCGCTGGGAATTCTGCGCTCATACATTGAAGCAAAAGGCGGCTATGAAATAATCACAATCACCACAAGGGATTTAAGGCTTGACACCTCGGGCATCAAAGCTCTTGCCGCATCCTGCCTTAAAGCGGCGGGATTTTTCACCGTAAAGGCAAAGGCACTTGCCACTTCAAAATATGTTTTTCTCAACGATAATTTTATGCCCATGGCGTCACTGAAATTCAGCAAAAAAGCGGTTGTGACCCAGCTCTGGCACGCAGAGGGTGCATTCAAAAAATTCGGTCTTTCCGCACCGCTGACGGATGATGTGCGGCTCCGCGAAGAAAAATGCTCCCGGAATCTTACATATGTAATCTGCACCTCAAAGAATGTTGTGCCCGTTTATGCCGAGGCTTTCGGCGTTGACGAGAGCAAGGTGCTTCCCCTTGGTGCGCCCAGAATTGATACCCTTCTTGCCAAAAAGGATGTTGACTCAATCCGCAGTGAGTTTGATAAAATTCATCCCGAGTGCACGGGTAAAAAGCTTATTCTTTATGCGCCCACCTTCCGTGACGACCCCGAAACGGATAAAAACATTGTGAATAACATTGATATTGACCTTTTCCGCCGTGAACTTGGTGATGATTACGCACTTCTTGTGAAGCTTCATCCGCAGATTCACTCCGCAGAGCCTCTTGACGGCACTGTTGACGTTACGGGAGGCGATATAAACGAGCTGACCCTTATCAGCCATATTCTTATTACGGATTATTCTTCGGTGTGTATGGATTTTGCACTGCTTGGCAAGCCCTGCATTTTCTTTGCATTCGACCTTGAAGAATACGAAAAAGAGCGTTCATTCTATTACGATTACGAATCCTATGTGCCGGGCAGGGTTGCAAGGGATTTCGGTGAGGTTGTTGACGCAATAAAAAATCCCCGAAACGACGGTGAAAAGCTCCGCCGATTCAGAGATTTTAACTTTGATTTTGTTGATTGTAATAACACAAAAAGAATATATGAAAAGGTTATTTCAGGCACTTCTCAATAAGCGCCCCTACCCTTTCGGCTGATTTGCCGTCGCAGGCTTCCATCTGCTCACCGATGAATTTTCTGATTTTATCGGCGGGCGGATTTTCTTTTGTATTCCTTACGGCTTCAAGAAGTTTTCCGCTTTCCGTAACAAGCTCACCGGGTAAATCATCGGGGAATTCAAGATAAAATCCCCTTTCGTAGTCCTTATAATCGGGGCAATAAAATACCGAAGGCACAGAAAGCAGGCAGGCATCGTAAATAACCGAGGAATAATCGGTTATAATAACATCACTTGCCGCCGTCAGTTCAAGGGTTGATTCATCCGTCAGGTCAAGGATGTTGGGGTACTCTCTATCCGTCAGGCGGTAATCCATAACGGGATGGCGTCTGATAACAAAAATTTCGTCGTCGCAAAGTGCATTGCTCAGCTCAGACCAGTTGATTTCAGGGTCATAAACCGTTCTTTCACCCTTATCCTCACGGAAGGTAGGGCAATAAAGATAAATCCGCTTGCCTTCAAATTCAGGGTGCTTTTTCAGAATGTTTTCACGCATTTTCTCTTTATCGGTGAAAAGTCTGTCCGTTCTGGGAAGACCCAGAGGCAGGCAGATATCCTCGCTTATGCCGAATGCACCTGCATAATACTTCCTGCATTTTTCGGATGTGACGATAACCGCACCGTATTGGGAATGAAGTGACTTTTCCTCAGCTTCACTGCGGGTTGACGGCGCATCAAGACCGAATTTCTTGAAAGCACCGCAGGCGTGCCATATCTGGATAAGGCTCTGACCCTTGCGGAGCTTCGCCGCACTCATATAGCGCACATAGTCATCGGTAACGATAACACGGCTTGTAAGCAGATAAAAATATGCAAGGGGCTTTATCTTCAAAGAGTGGGGCAGTTTATGGGCAAAAACAACCTTTTTGCAGTCAAGTGCATCGTAAACCGCCTTTGCGTTATCCGCAAGAGTGCCGTCGGCACGGATTGTGTAAAAAAGCACTCTGTTCTGAATCGGCAGGCATCGGCAGAAAAAGCACCACATACGGTTGAGAAAAACCAGTATACCGCGCCTGACACGGGGATTTATTATTTTTTTGAGAAGTGATTTCATCAATGCACATCCTTCAATATTATAATGTATATTCTAATACAAAAAGGGAAGTTTTACAATACCAAACATCCGCTGAAAAAAAGTAAAATTTTTCTGAAAAAAGTGTTGACATTTTCCGCAAAGCGTGTATAATATATACCCGTAGCCCACAGTTACGAGTTACATTGGGGAATAGTGTAACGGTAGCACGACAGACTCTGACTCTGTTTGTTGGGGTTCGAATCCCTATTCCCCAGCCAAAAAAACGACAAGTTCTGACTTGTCGTTTTTTCTTTTATCTCCCACAGCATAACCGAAACATATAATTTCAGGCGGAAGAGTTGTTCTTCCGCTTGATTTATTTTATACGGATGCTATAATTATAATGTTATTATAAAAGAGGAGCGTTTTTATGAAATTCCTTTTGATAATTCCCTGCGCGGTTATAATCTTCCTGCTTGTGCTTTCATACAACGCGGTTATGATAAAGAAAAGAGCAAGGAAGCTGACGGATGAAAAAATACATCTCACCGAAAATCAGCAGCTTGAATATGCTCAGAGACTTTCTGAAATGATTAAATGCCGCACCGTTTCCGTAAGGGGAAGCTATGACGACACCGAGTTTGCAAAGCTCCGTGAAACAATGAAAGAGCTTTTCCCCCTTATTCACGAAAAGGCTGAAAAAATGACCTTCGGTGACGACTGCTGGATTTACAAAATAGAGGGTAAAGATAAAAGCCGCAACATTATGCTTATGTCACATCACGATGTTGTTGCAGAAAACGGTCAGTGGAAACGCCCTGCCTTCGGCGGTGAAATCTGCGACGGAATTATTCACGGCAGAGGCACTGTTGACACAAAGACCTCTCTCTTTGCCGAGTTTCAGGCACTTGAAGAACTTCTTGCAGAGGGCTTCATTCCCGAATGCAATCTCTATATCGGTTCATCGCATAACGAAGAAATCTTCGGCGACGGTATGCCTCTTGCGGTGAAATATTTCAAAGAGCAGGGCATAAAATTTGAAACCGTGCTTGACGAGGGCGGCGGCATAATCGACCCGCCCGTAAGCCTTGTAAAAAGCAAATGCGCTATGGTTGCCACTCACGAAAAAGGCAGGCGCACTCTTATCTGCACCGCAAAGCAGGGCACAACCAAGGCATTCACGCTCAATAAAAAAGCTCCCGTTTCAAGAATGACAAAATTCATTGCAGAGCTTGAATCAAAAAACATTCTCATTTCAAGGCTTCACCCCGAGGTTAAAGCCATGTTTGAAGGTCTTTGCCCCTATATGCCATTTGCGGCAAGGCTTGTGTGCGCAAATCTTTGGTGCTTCGGTTCTTTAATAGTTAAAATCGCTCCTAAGCTTACCGACCAGGCGGCAACAATGCTTGGCACTACCCTGACGGTGACGGAAATCAAAGGCTCATCGGCAGAAAAATCCTGCACCGCAAACATTTATCTCCGCTTTATCAATACCGACGACCTTGAAAAAGACCTTGCCGCTATCAGGAAGCTTGCGGAAAAATACGGCATTGAAATCACCGAAGGCGGCATAAACGAAGGCTATATTCCTGCGGATATGAAAAGCAAGGGCTTTGAATACACAAACAAGTGTATCGGCGAAGTTTTTCCCCATATTGCAAATTCCGTTTACCTTCTGCCCGCAGGCACGGATGCAAGATGCTTTACGGAAATCTGCCCCTGCACTCTTCGTTTTGCACCCGTTGAAATGAATCCTCAGCAGTTTGACAGTGTACATAACACCGACGAAAATGTTTCGGTAAAAGCAGTGGGCAACGCAGTTGTATTCTATAAATATTTTATCAGAAATTATACTTTTTGAATAAGTAATCTTATATGTCTGAAATACAATATCTTACGCACATTCGAGCATTTTTCTCTTTGCCATACGGCAGTATGCCTGCATCGAAGAAATGCCCGACTGCACGCAATCTATTTCATTTCAGATGCGAAGCAGTTTTGAAAGAGAAGATTTTCGTCACAGCAAGGCGAAAATCTGCGGGAATACGAGGTTATTTCAAAGATTTTTAACGATGCTGTGGCGGAAATATGCCTTTCAAAACCATATTAATTACTGATTCAAAAAGTATGGATAGGGGTAATGTTATGAATAATACCCGTGAATGGTCAGGCAAATGGATAGGCTCGGGAATAAGCATTGAAGAAAGGCTTGCTCCCATATTCAGAAAAGATTTTGAGATAAACAAAAGCATCGCCCGTGCGGATATTTTCATCTGCGGTCTGGGATTTTTTGAGCTTGAAGTCAACGGCACTCTGCCTGATGATACCCTGCTTAACCCTGCCCACACTCAGTACAGCAAAACCGTGCTTTACCGCAGATTTGATATTACGGATTTGCTTGTATCAGGCAAAAATACGGTTACTGCCGAAATGGGCAACGGCTTTTTCAATGAAACAGTCCATATATGGCACTGGGAAGCCGCATCCTGGCGGTCATCCCCGAAGCTTATTGCGGATATTGTTATCGAATATGACGACGGCACTGCCCAAACAATCTCAACCGACGAGGGCTGGCTTGTGACCCTTGACGGCCCCGTAACCGCAAACAGCATTTACTATGGCGAAACATACGATGCAAGGCGGAAAAATTTCACTTGGAAAAATGCTGTTTCCGTTGATGCACCCGAGGGCGTACTGAAAGAACAGTATATGCCTCCAATAAGAAGAATAAAGACCTTTGCTCCCGAAAAGATTGAGCGTCTGCCCGACGGCGCATTTGTTATCACCGCCCCCGAAATGGTGACGGGATGGGCAAAAATCAGGCTTGACGCACCCGAGGGCAAAGAGGTATATATCACCTATAACGAAAGGCTTACCGATGACGGTCACGTGCGTAAAATCGGCAGGCACGAGGGCCGTGACGGCGACTGGTTTCCGCTGAATTATATTCAGCACGACTGCTTTATCAGCGGCGGTGAAGCCTTTGAATACGAGCCCAAATTCAGCTACAAGGGTTTTAAATACATTCAGGTTGAGGGTGTTGACTCCCTTGATATTGATGATGTTGAAATTTACAGAATCGCAAACGATGTTGAAATAATATCCGAATTCACCTGCTCAGACGAAAATGTGAACAGACTTCACAAGATTGCAGTTAATACAATGCTCAATAACTTCCAGTTCAAACCTACGGATACTCCCGTATGGGAGAAAAACGGCTGGCTTGGGGATGCAAACTGTGCCCTGCATATGATGATGTTCAACTTCGATATGAGCGCATACCTTGCATCTTTCATCGATATTATGAAAGATTGCTTCGACGAATACGGCAGTGTGCCCGTAATTGCGCCTTCCGTTAACTGGTCAATCGAAAATTCACCTGTGTGGAACAGTATTATTGTATTCGGCGTAAAGGCACTCACCGACTACTGCGGTATGTATGACTACGCAAAGGAAATCTACCCCACTCTTAAAGCATATGCCCTTTCAAACATAGCCGAAATGGAAGAAAAAGGCTGGGTATGGGGCACAAGAGGTCTTTCGGATTGGGTTGCACCCGCAGGCGATGCCCTGCTTGATGTTATCTGCGACCCGTCGGAGGGTGCTGAAATCTGCTGCACCGCCTTTGTTGCGGAAATGCTCAGTAAAATCAGAATTCTTGCTTCGCTTTTTGAAGAATACAAGGATGACGAAAAAGCATATTCGCAGGCATACGGCAGAATTGTTGAAGAATTTCAGAAAAAATTCTATAAGCAAGAAGAAAATATATACGAAACCACCGTCTGGAATCCCAAGGGCAAACGCACAAAATACCGCCAGACCTCAAATCTTCTGCCTCTTGCCTTCGGCTTTGCAAAGGATGATAAAGAGGTTGCAAAGCACCTGGCGGAAGATGTTGTGTCAAAAGGATATCACCTTGATACGGGCTGCGCGGGAACAAGATTTTTACTGCCCGTGCTGTGCGATTACGGCTACACCGAAGAAGCATATAAGGTGCTCACTCAGAAAACCTACCCCTCCTGGGGTCTGTGGCTTGAAAGCGATACCGACTCCGCCTGGGAAAGCTGGGAGCCTCTCACACGCTCACTTAACCATTATTTCCTTGCCACCTACGATGAATTTTTCTTCACTCATCTTGCAGGTGTGCGGAATATAAAAGACGGCTACAAAACCGTAACGGTAAAGCCCGTTCTGAATTTCCCTCTTGACTTCGTCAAGGCAAAAATAAAAACGCCCCGGGGTCTGCTCCGTGTTGAATGGAACAAAACTCAGGGCGGCTGTGATGTTCTGATTGAAGTGCCCCAAGGCACAAGGGCAGAAATTATTCTCGGTGATAAAATAAACGAAACCCTTGGCGGCGGTACATACAGCTTCAAAGTATAAGATTTATAATCAGGGTTGATATAACCCCCGGCAAGCCCAGAACTATGTAGGTTGCGACGGTATACCAGTTGGTTGCAATGGTAACTCCCGTCACAAGACCTGTCAGGTTTACGGCAAACATTGCCGCAATGCCTTGCAGGGCAGACAGTGCAAAGCTTGTTGCTCCCTTTTCGCTTTTCACCGTCCACCACATTACGCACAGTGCGGCAACTATTGCACTGCCGATGAAAAATCCGTTCAATCAGATTACCTCCCCGCTGAAAACCGAAACCCCCGTGCACTCAATCCCCTTTTCTCTGGCAAGTTTCAGCAGATAACGGTAAAGGGCTTTGAGGGATTGGATTTCATAGATTATTGAATCCAGCAAATCCTCGTTGCTTTCATTTTCAAAGCGGCTGTATGCACTTTCAAGGCGCTGTGAGGTATCCCTGATCTGCATCAGAATGGCATCCTGAACAGGTTTTTCGGGTTTTCTTATAAACTCATAATAAAATATTTTTGCAGAATTAAAATGTTTTTCCATAATTTCCGTCCTCCCTTAAATATTTTATAGAAATTATTGGACAAATATGATAGAATAATACAAATATACTTTTTAAAAAATCCTTGGAGGAATTACATATGAATTTATATCCCATCAGACTTCTCCCCTATGTTTCCGAAACAATCTGGGGCGGCAGAAAGCTTATTGAAGAATACGGCGTAAAAACCGAAAAGAATAATGCGGCTGAGGGCTGGATGCTCTCTTGCCACGAGGCAGGTTCAAGCAGCGTTGCAAACGGCATTTTCGCAGGCAGATCCTTTGCGGATGTTGTTAAGGAAAATCCCGTTCTCTGCGGCACAAACGCAAAGAATTTTGAAGATTTCCCCATTCTCATAAAATTCATCGATGCTATGGATAACCTTTCCGTGCAGGTTCACCCCACAAAAGAATACTGCGAGCTTACGGGCAAGGGTCAGAGCAAAACCGAATGCTGGTATATCATCGACTGCGAAGAAGATGCAAGCCTTATCCTGGGCTTTAAGGATAAGCTTTCACCCGAAGAATTCAAAGCGGCTATTGCAAACAACACTCTCACTGATTATGTTGAGAATGTCAAAGTAAAGAAAGGCGATTTCTTCTTTATTGATTCGGGCACACTCCACGCCATCTGCAAGGGCATTCTGCTTGCAGAGGTGCAGGAAAGCTCAAACACCACTTACAGAATTTATGACTATAACCGTGTAGGTGCAGACGGCAAGCCCCGTGAGCTTCACGTTGAAGACGGCGCTGCTGTCACAAAGCTTGAAAAGTATTCACAGCCCGATTTCTCAAACCCCGCACTTGATACCGATGAGCGCAGACTTCTTGCAGACTGCCCTCTTTTCAAGGTATGGAAGCTTGAAACAAAGGGAAGCTTTTCAGGCAATGCAGACGAAAACTCCTTTGTATCACTGCTGATTATGGCAGGAAACGGAAAGCTCCGATGCCTTGGCGAAACCCTTGAACTTACAAAGGGTGACAGCATATTTATCCCTGCAAATGCAGGTGACTACACTCTTACGGGTGAATTTGAAATTATTGAAACGAGAATCTAAATGGCAACAGTCAGTGTTCAGAATTTAAAAGTTGATTTCGGCGGCAAGGTGCTGTTTGAAAATGTTTCGTTTGACGTAAATCCCGGTGAATTCGTGGGTCTTATCGGCGCAAACGGAACGGGTAAGACTACCCTTTTCAAGGTTATCACCGGCGAAATTGAGCCCACAGAGGGCGGTGCCTTTATTGGCAGAAATGTTAAGGTAGGTTATCTTGAACAGCATGCCTGCCACGGCTCGGTGCGCACTGTTTATGACGAAGCTCTCAGCGTTTTTGAGCATCTTATGGAAACGGAACGGGAGCTTGAAGATATTGCCGCCGCCATTGATGCAAACGAAGGCGGTCAGGATAAGCTGATTGAAATGCAGCACCGCCTTAACGAGGAGTTTCAGGAGCAGGACGGTCTGACTTTCAGAAGCCGTACACGCTCTGCGCTTATGGGTCTGGGTTTCTCGGAAGATGATTTTTACCTTACCTGCGATAAACTCAGCGGCGGTCAGAGGTCAAAGCTGAGTATGTGCAAACTGCTTTTAAGCGGTTCGGATCTGCTTCTTCTTGACGAGCCTACAAACCATCTTGACATAGCAGGCACCGAATGGCTTGAAAACTATCTGTCAACCTTCAAGGGCACAATAATCGTCATTTCTCACGACAGATATTTTCTTGACAGAGTTACAAACAAAACAGTCGAAATCACCAATAAAAAAAGCTACTGCACAAAGGGCAATTATTCCGCATATCTGAAACTTAAAGAAGAACGCCTTGAAAGCGAAAGGCGTCAGTATGAAAACCAGATGGCGGAAATCAAGCGTATTGAAGGCATCATTGAGCAGCAGCGTTCATTTGCAAGAGAAAGAAATTTCATTACCGCAGAAAGCAAGCGCAAAATGCTTGAAAAGAAAAAGGCGGAGCTTGTTATTCCCGACCCTCCCCTTTCTTCAATGCGTATGAAATTCACTCCTGCCTGCGAAACGGGCAACGATGTGCTCAATGTAAGCTCCCTTTCAAAGGCATTCGGCTCAAAAAGGCTTTTCTGCAATGCGGATATGCAGGTTTATAAGAACGACCGTGTGTTTGTGCTGGGCACAAACGGCTGCGGCAAAACAACACTTCTGCGTATTCTCACCCGTCAGCAATCCGCCGATGAGGGCACCTTCAACTTCGGTGCAAATGTAAAAATCGGCTACTTTGACCAGAGCCTTGAAAGCCTTAAAGGCGGCAAAACCGTTATTGATGAAATATGGGATGAGCACCGTCTTTTTACCGAAAAAACCGTGCGCAGTTATCTTGCACTTTTCCTTTTCAGAGGAGATGACGTATTCAAGAGTGTTGATACCCTCAGCGGCGGCGAAAAGGCAAAGCTTTGCCTTTTGAAGCTTATGCTTTCGGGTGCAAACGTGCTTCTTCTTGACGAGCCTACAAACCACCTCGACATCCCGTCAAGAGAGGTGCTTGAAGCCGCACTCAGTGATTTTGACGGCACCATTATTGCGGTTTCACACGACAGATATTTCATCAACAAGCTTTCAACCAGAATTTACAGAATGACCGAAAGCGGCTTTGAAAAATTCGACGGCGACTACGATGCATATGCAGGCATCGCCCTTGCTCAGGCAAAGGAAAAGCCGAAGAAAGCCGAGCAGAAGGTTAATTTATATAAGCTGCGCAAAGAGCGTGACAGCGAAATCAATAAACTCAAAGGCAAAATCAAGCGTGCGGAAGAAGAAATTGACCGCCTTGACGGCGAAATTGCCGAGCTTAACGGTCTGCTTTCAGACCCCGAGGTTTCCGCAGATTACGAAAGAGTACTGAAACTTACAAATCAGCTTGAAGAGCTTACGGACACTCAGATTTCCGTTATGGATGAATGGGAGCAGATGAGTGCACGTTTTACAGAACTTATGGAGATGGAAATATGACAAGTGAGCAGATTTTCAAAAATGCAGAATGGATTGAGTGCACGGGCAGTGATTCCCCCGTTTTCCGCAAAACCTTTACCGCCAAAAAAGGCGAGGATGCAGAAATAATCATCTGCGGTCTGGGATTTTTCAAGCTTTTCATCAACGGCAGAAAAGTCAGCGATGATTTGCTTGTGCCCAACACCACCTGCTACAACGAGCGTAACCTTCACGAGCTCACCTTCCCCCTTGACGATGAGCTTTCATACAGAACCTACTGCATGAAATATGATATATCCGATTACCTTGCAGAAGGTGAAAACCGCCTTGAAGTTATTCTGGGCAACGGATATTACAATCAGAATTACCGTATGGCAGAGGGTAATGTTGTATTCGGCACACCCAAACTTTGCTATATAATCGAAAAGGCAAGCGGCAATGTTATCAGCGATGAAACAACCCTTTCACACAAAGGCTTTGTTACCTTCAATAACCTTTATTACGGTGAGAAACAGGATTACACCCTTTACCCCGTAACAGATGAGGGCTTTGCAGAAAGCACGGTTATCCCTGCACCTGAAAGCGAATATTACATTCAGTTTTCACCTGCGGATAAGGTTATAAGAACATTGAAACCCGTTCTTATTGAGGATGAAGGCGAAACAAAGCTTTATGATATCGGCGAAAATACCGTAGGCTACGCTGTTTTCAAGTGCGCCGAAAAGGGCAGGAAATTCAGAGTAAGCTATGCGGAAGAAATTCACGAAAACCGTGACTGGTACGGCATACAGTTCAATTTTGATAAGGATTATCAGACCGACGAATTCATTGCCGACGGCACAGACCGTGAATATATTCCCCATTTCACCTGGCACGGCTTCCGTTATTTCAGAGTTACGGCGGATGTTGAGCCCATAAGAGTTGATGTTGTTCATTCCGACTGCCCCGTTACTTCGGCATTTGAGTGTAACAACGAAATCCTTAACTGGCTTTACGATGCATACATAAGAACTCAGCTTGGCAATATGCACTGCGGCATTCCCTCCGACTGCCCTCACAGAGAAAGACTGGGCTATACGGGCGACGGTCAGCTTTGCGGCGAAACCGCAATGATGCTTCTTGACAGCCGTGAATTCTACCGCAAATGGCTTTACGATATTGCAGACTGTCAGTGCAGAAAGACAGGTCACGTTCAGCACACCGCACCCCTTATGGGCGGTGGCGGCGGCCCTTCGGGCTGGGGCGGTGCAATAATCGAAGTGCCTTATAAATTCTATAAGATGTACGGCGACAAGGAATTACTCAATGAGTTTTTCCCGAAAATGCTTCACTTTCTGGATTATCTTGAAAGCAGAAGCGAAAACGGCCTTATATACCGTGAAGAAAAGGACGGCTGGTGCCTCGGCGACTGGTGTACCCCCGATCCCATTGTTGTTCCCGAAACATATATCAACACCGTGCTTTATGTGAGATTCATTCAGCAGGTTATTGAAGCGGCACGGATTCTTGGCAGAGAAGATGAGATTTCACACCTTTATGACCGTGATACCAAAATCAGAAAAGCCCTTGATATTGCATATTTCAGCCCTTGGAGTCACAGCTATTGCGGCGATGTGAACGGTGCATCCTGCCTTGCATTCAGGGTAGGTATGGGCGATGAACAGGGCAAGAAAAATATGGTGCGCAAGTATGAAGAACTTAAAATGTTTGACACGGGCATCATCGCAACGGAAGCCCTTATCGGCTACCTTTTTGAAATAAACGAAAATCAGCTTGCCTTTGACCTGCTTTCAAACGAAAATAAGGCATCATTCGCATTTATGAAAAACAGCGGTGCCACAACCATATGGGAAAACTGGTACGGCAGAGATTCCCGTAATCACCCCATGTTCGGCGCTGTCACAAAATATCTGTTTATGTATCTTCTCGGTATCCGTCAGCCCGAAGGCGGCGCGGCATACGAAAGCGTTATCATCAACCCCCGTTTTGTTGAGGGTCTTGACCGTGCAAAGGGTCATATCACAACAGAAAACGGCAAAATCAGCGTTGAATACGAAAAATCGGGCAGCACCGCAACCGTCAGGGTTTTTGCAGACCCGAAAATCAAGGCTGTTTTTGAGCATAACGGCGAAAAAATCCCGTTCAGCGGAGAAAGAGAATTCACTGTGGAGGTTTAATTTATGGTTACTGTCAAAAGCTACGAACCCAAGTATTACAAGGATGTTCAGCAGGTATGCCTTAACACGGGCCCCGACGACGCTCTCACCAACCCCGATACCCGTGATTTTATTCTTTACACCTTCTGCAATTATTACATTGAGCAGGAGCCCGAAAATGTATTTGTTCTTGTTGATGAGAATGATGTTGCTCAGGGCTATGTTTTCGGTGCAATGAACTTCCGGAAATATGTAAAGAAAATCAAGCCCTACCTTAAAAAGGTCCGTGAAACGGGTATGGCAAACTATATGGATGCCATTGTCGAAATTGCGGCTCACGGCATATTCTCACTCAAATATCCCTCGCACCTTCACATCGATATCAACGCACCTTTCAGAGGTAACGGCAACGGCTCCAATATGATTTCAACCCTTACAAACCATATGAAGGCAAAGGGCGCAAAAAGCATTATGCTTATCGTAGGCACAAGCAACGTAAGAGGAATCAATTTCTACAAGAAAAACGGTTTCAGGGTTCTTTTCACAATGAAGAAAAGCGGCACCGTTATGGCAAAGGAGCTTTGATTTATGCGCTACGGAGTTGTAGGCACGGGCTGGATTGCCAGATCCTTCATTGACGGCGCAAGGCAGCTTTGCGGTGCGGATTTCCCTGCGGTTTATTCCAGAACTCAGGAAAGCGGCGGCAGATTTGCCGCTGAAAACGGAATTGATAAGGTATATACCGATTTCACCGAATTTGCAAAGGCTGATTTTGAGGCGGCTTATGTTGCAAGCCCCAACCGTCTTCACTATGAGCAGTCAAAAACCCTTATCGAAAACGGCAAACACGTAATATGCGAAAAACCGATTACCGTTGAGCCCGAAGAACTTCACGAATTGCAGGCTCTTGCCAAGGACAAAGGTGTTATTTACGTTGAAGCCATAATGTATATGTTCAACCCTGCACGGGATTTGCTCCGTGATGCGGCGGCGAAAATCGGCAGAATCACAAGCGTTCATTTTGATTTCTCACAGCTTTCTTCAAAGTATCCCGCATACCTTGAAGGCAGGCTCCCCAACATCTTCAACCCCGCACTTGCCACGGGCTGCCTTATGGATCTGGGTATTTACTGCGTTTACCCTGCCCTTGACCTTTTCGGTGTGCCCGAAAAAATAACCGCCTGCGCTCACTTTATGGAAAGCGGTGCAGACGGCAGCGGAAATGCGGCATTCCTTTACCCCGACAAGCTTGTTAATCTTACATACTCAAAGCTGGGGCAGGACAGATTAGGCTCACAGATATTCGGCGATAAAGGCACAATCACTGTTGAATCAATCTCAAAGCTTACCAATATGAAGCTTGTTGATAACGGCGGCAACATTACCGAAATCATAGGTGATGTACCCAAAGAAACCCTTATGGGCTACGAAGCAAAGGGATTTGAAGAATTCATCGCAAACCCCGAAAGCCCTTATTATGAAGAAATGTCACTGCGTGCCGTGCAGGTAAGCACAGTGATGAAGGAAATAAGAAATTTATCGGGAATTGAATTCCCAAAGCAGGTGAAATAATGACACGAGGTTTCATAACACTGGCAACAGGCAACAAAAAATACTATAAAATGGCGGTGAATATGCTTCACTCCTTCCGCCTGCATAACCCTGATACACCTATGGCAATTCTCTGCGACGGCGAAAATGAATACACTGCGGAGTTTGACAATGTTGTTGTACTGAAAAAGGCTTACAAGGATTACAGGGATAAGTTTTCTCTGCTTGTGGAAGCCCCTTATGACGAAACAATATTCATTGAGCCTGACTGCCTTATATATCATAACCTTGATTTCTTTTGGGATTTGCTCGCAAGGGAATCTGATTTTTCCTGCTTCGGCGGGAATAACGGCGGAATTGACTGCTGGTTTAAAACACCCGAAACAAAACAGCGTCTGCTTGAAATCGTTCCAGAGCTTAACGGCAAAACCGATGCGCCTCAATTCAACCCCGGCTATTTCTTCGTAAGAAAGAGCGACAAAACACAGAAAATGTATGACGAATGCATCAGCATTGCTGAAAGGCTTAAAAGCGATGATTTGCTCAGCACATATACTTCCATTCTGTGCAACGGCAATCTCAGAGATGACCAGATATTTAACATTACTATGTCAATAAACGACTTTATCGCCAATGAAAAACCCAGGGTTGGCAAATGCATCTCACTGCCCTCAAAATACAAAATCAACAAAATCGACCTTGAAAAAGGCAGGCTGGATGTTACTGATAAAAACGGTAAGCAATTTACTGATTGCTCACTGCTTCACTTTTCAACAAGAAGAGCAATGGAAGAAGGGCTTTACCTCTGGCAGTGCACACTGCTGAAAACACTTTACCCCAAGAAAAAGTCTTTTTTATCAGCACTGCTTAACAACAAAGTGGCAGAAATCCTCTTTTCAGCTTTCAGGTATGTAAAGACACGCATCAAATGGATTCTGAATGGTCAGATATAAGCTATAAAAAATCACCCCACTGCGTCTTTGCAGCGGGGTGAAAATTTTGTTTAGAAATCAACTTTGAGGTCATAGTAGCAGCACTTGAAGAGTTTTTCCATCTCTTCCTGGCTGGGCTGACGGGGATTTGAACCTGTGCAGGCATCGCCGATAGCATTCTTTGCGATTTCGGGAAGTCTTTCAAGGAATACTTCCTCGGGAACAAAGCCCTGCTCTGTGGGGTAGCTGTCTGCACCGTAGTTCTTGATGCACTGAGGAATGTTAAGCTTATCGTTCATACCGCGGAGATATGCAATAAGAAGCTGAACCTTCTCCTCAACTGTTTCGCCGCCAAGATTCATTCTGTCTGCAATCTTTGCATAACGCTTTGCAGCTGATTCAACCTTTGCGTTGAACTCGATAACCTTGGGAAGATACATTGCGTTTGCAGCGCCGTGGATGATGTGTGCACCGTTGCCGTAATCTGCGAATGCAGCACCGGTCTTATGAGCCATTGAGTGAACAATGCCGAGAAGAGCATTTGAGAATGCCATACCTGCAAGGCACTGTGCATTGTGCATCTTTTCACGGCAGTCATTGTCGCCGTTGTATGAATCAACAAGGTTCTCCTGAATCATTTCGATTGCGTGGAGAGCAAGAGGATCTGTGTAATCACAGTTTGCAGTTGAAACATAAGCCTCAACAGCGTGAGTCATAGCATCCATACCTGTGTGAGCAACAAGCTTCTTGGGCATTGTTTCAGCAAGCTCTGAATCAACGATAGCAATATCGGGTGTGATTTCAAAGTCTGCAAGAGGATATTTGATACCCTTGTCATAGTCTGTGATAACCGAGAAAGCGGTAACCTCTGTTGCGGTACCTGATGTTGAGGGGATAGCAACAAAGCGGGCCTTCTTGCGAAGCTCGGGAATGCCGAATACAACGCACATCTGCTCAAATGTGATTTCGGGATATTCGTACTTGATCCACATTGCCTTTGCAGCGTCGATGGGTGAACCGCCGCCCACTGCAACAATCCAGTCGGGCTCAAACTCAGCCATAACTTCTGCGCCCTTCATAACTGTTGTTACTGAGGGATCGGGCTCGATGCCTTCGAAAAGCCTGACTTCAAGACCTGCTTCTTCAAGATAAGCAACAATCTTATCAAGGAAGCCGAACTTCTTCATTGAGCCGCCGCCTACGCAAACGATAGCCTTTTTGCCTTTGAGTGTTTTAAGTACCTCCAAAGAACCCTTGCCGTGGTAAAGGTCTCTGGGGAGAGTGAATCTTGCCATTGGAATCTACCTCCTGATTTTTATATTACAATAACATTATAATTTATTTCCGTGCTGAATTCAATATAAATATTTTTTACTGATACGGAAATTTTTGTTTGCAGATATAAAAACGGCTTGCAAAGGCACTGTCACCTATGCAAGCCTGATTTTTATTTATTGAAATACTGGGGAAGGAACTCCTTGTGTGCCTCTTTGAGTTCGTTGAAGCACTTGACGGTCTTTTCATAATCGCCTACAAGGGGATGAACAAGAAGACCCTTGATTGCATAGTCGTCGTCGCCTGTGATTGCAGCCTTTACAGCATACTTTTCGTATGTCTTGACTACTCTCATAAGACCGATAACGTGGTCGTTGATTTTCTCTGTTACGGGCACGGGAGTTGCACCGTCTGCACCGATAACTGCGGCAATTTCAACGATATCGTCATCTGCCATAAAGGGAAGAGTGCCGTTATTCCTGATGTTTACAACGTGAACATCCTTCTTATCGTTTGCGATTGAATCAATAAGCGAAACCGCTGCAAGTGAATACTTGTGGCCGCCTCTCTTATCGAGGAGTGCAGGCTTTGTAACGATTTCGGTATTCTGATACATTTCAAGAAGTTGCTCTTCGATTTCCATACATACCTGAGCTCTTGTCTTTTCATCTTCTCTCTGATGAGCAAGCTTTGCCTCACGGCAGTAGTAATATTGAAGGTATGATGAGGGCAGACCCTGAACGGTTTTAAGGCAATCGATTGAGAAGCCGTCATCCTTGATGTTTGCCATAACCTTGGGTGAGAATCCGCTTTCGATAAGACCGGGGAGAAGCTCCTCGCCGTTCTTCTTGACGGAAGTAATCCAGCTCAGGTGGTTAAGACCAACATATGTGATTTCGCTGTCTTCGCCTGTGATTTCCTTGACATCGTCAAGCATATCAATGGGAACATTGCAAAGACCGATGTTCTTTACCTTTGTGTGGTTAAGAATGAACTCGGTGATGATGCCTGAGGGATTTGTGAAGTTGATAAGCCATGCATCGGGGCAGATAGCTTCAATTCTGTCACAGATATTCTTGATAACGGGGATTGTTCTCTGTGCCTTGAAGAAGCCGCCGATACCTGTTGTTTCCTGACCGATAAGGTCATATTTCTTGGGGATGCTTTCGTCAAGGTGACGGCAGGGAAGCTTGCCTACACGGATCTGTGTAACAACGAAATCCGCACCCTGAAGTGCCGTGTCAAGGTCGTCTGTGAAAACAACCTCACAGTCACAGCCCACATTGTTGAGCATTCTTACGCAAAGGTCACCGACGATTGTTCTTTTTCTCTCGTCGATATCCATAAATGAAATCTTTTTGAGTTTGAGGCTGTCCTTTGCTTTAAGGAAGCCGTCAACAAGCTCGGGGCAATATGTGCTGCCCGATCCGATTACTGCTACGCTGATTTCTCTCATCTTATATTTCTCCTTTACTGTGCATAATCCTGCATAATCCAGTTGATGCAGCCTGTTACGGGCATTGCTTCAAGCTTTATGAATTCAAGCTTTTTGCCGCTGAGTGCTTCCGCCTTTGAAAGCAGGCTGTCAAGATAATATTTATTGTCAAGCTTGACATTGATTGAGCCTGAAAGAACAACCTCAATTTTATCGCCGCCGAAATCAAGCTGATCTGAAAGCGCCGCAATAAGCTGTGCGCCTCTTGTTGCCATTCTGTCGCAATATTCCATTGCAGGCTTGTCGCCCTGCTTTACTGCTTCGAAGAAGAAAGCAACCATTGTTCTTATGTAATCTCCGCCGTCTTCGCCTTCAATCTTTTCGATAAGACCGAGAACCTCTTCTCTTGTTTTGAAGCCGTATTCATTCATTACCATTTCAGTAATAAGAGTCTTTTCAAGGCCGAGGAAAAGCTCATTATAAACAAGTCGGAATGCTTCAATAACGATGTTGCCGCCGCCTGAAATATCGCCTGAAAAATCGCCGAGACCTGCAAGCTGCAATCTTTTGCCGTCAATACCGATACCGTTGCAGCAAACGCCTGTGCCGCAGTTGTAGCCGATTGCGCTCTTGCCGCTTGCGCCTGCTTTTACAACAATGAAGCCGTCGTTGAAAACTTCAAAGTTTGCAAGACCTTTTTTGCGGAGCATATCGCACATAATATCGTACTGATATTCGTGATCGATACCTGCAAGACCCATAAGTGTGAAGCTGACATCTGCAAGGGCAATGCCTGCCTTTTCGCAAAGTGCGTTAAGACCTGCCATAATGATATCGCTTGCGCCGTCAAATGAGGTTTCGAGATTTTCGTGGTTACTGCCTGCACCTGTTACGGTTTCAAGCATATTTTTGTTTTCGTCAAAAAGGGCGAAAGCGGTTTTGGTGCCGCCGCCGTCAACGCCGATATAATATTTCATATCCGAACTCCTTATGTATTATTCAAAATATTCGTTACAGACTTCTTCAAGGCAGAAAATTCCGCGTCTGTAAGGCTCTCTGTCAATCCACATACCGTTTGTGAAATCGGGGAAGGCAACGGGTGCACTGCCCAGAGCGATTGACTGCTCTGAAAGGCAGGTTACAGCCATCATAACCGCTGTATCGTAAACATCGATGGGAGGTGCGGCGTCAAGCCTTACGCTTTCAACGAATGCGCTGAGAACAAGGAAGTCCATACCGCCGTGACCGCCGTGAACACCTTCTGTCTGATATTTCTTCCAGAGAGGATGCTCGAATTCATCACGGTATAATTCAAAATCTTCGGGATGATGCATCCAATCGCCTTCAACATGCTTTGTTTTGCCTTCAAGATAAATTGAGTTGCCGTCTTCCATATAAAGACCCTTTGTGCCCTGAACACGGTATGCTCTGGAATAATGTCTGGGCAGTGAGCAGTCGTGAGTGAGCACAACGGTTTCACCGTTTGCACATTTAAGCATTGTTGTTACGATATCGCCCTGATTGAAGGGATAATCCGCAAGGTCGTAGTCCTCGCCCTTATTCTCTTTAATCCACTCGTTAAGACCTCTGGATTTGCTTGCCATTGAAACAAGGGATACGAAGCGGTTGCCTCTGTTGATACCAAGCACCTTCTGGATGGGGCCAAGCTGATGTGTGGGGTAAAGCTCGCCGTTGCGGTGCTGGAAGTTGAAGAGTCTGCCGTGTCTGTTTTCTCTGCCAAGGCTGATTTCGTCACGAAGGTCGTGCTGATAACCGCCTGTAAGGTGAATGATTTCGCCGAAGATTCCCTGCTTTACCATGTTGAAAATTGCCATTTCGTTTCTGTCATAACAGCAGTTTTCAAGAAGCATACAGAATTTGCCTGTTTCTTCGCTTGTGCGTACAAGCTGCCAGCATTCTTCAATGCTTGCGGCACCGCCTACTTCCATTGCAACGTGCTTGCCTGCCTTCATGGCGTCAATGGCAATTCTTGAATGGGTAATCCAGGTTGTTGCGCAGTAAATTGCATCTATATCATCTCTTGCGAGAAGCTCTTTATAGTCAAGATAAATCTGAGGCTCAGTGCCTGTCTTTTCTTTTACAATCTCAAAGCCGTGCTGTGCTCTGTCTTCATATTTATCACACACAGCAGGGACTCTTACACCCTCACAGTCAAGAAGCTCTCCAAGCATTCCCGAACCTCTGCCGCTGAGACCGATTATACCGATGTTAACAAAATCCTTCATAGTTTTTTTACCTCTGTAAAACAAAAATAACCGCCGAAAAATTTTCAGCGGTTATATTATAAATGATAACTTTAAAAAAAGCAACCTTATTTAAAATATCTTTTAAATAGCCTTTGCCATTTCATTATGTAAAGCGACACAAGCTTTGTGAGGGCAATGTCATACATTATGAATGCAAATGCACCCATTCCCAGAAGCAAGGGATAAGCCATAACACCGAATTCCTCGGTTTCGTCAATGGTAACACCCATAAACTTAATCATCAGGAAGTAGGAGCCTGCCATTGTTGAAAGAAAAAGCAGAAGCTTCACTATCCATTCAGGCACTATGGGAAGCTTTTCTTCTATCAGCGCTTTCAGTATGGGGTAATAGCCGAAAAGGGCAAGGTACATAACCGCAACCTCTTTTTCGGGCACAAGTATCAGCCCCAGAATAGCTACCGTTGCATACACGCCGAATGCCCAGCGTTTGTCGATTTCAACAACAATGAATATTATCAGCACACCTGCCGCCGCAGGCAAAGCATAAGTCAGAAAAGGAATAACCGCAACGGAAATCATCATCACAAGCGACAATGCCGCAACTATTCCGCCGATGGCACATTTTGAACTTTGTTTCATAAATTCACCTTTAACAGCAAGGAATCAGATCGCCGCCGAAGCATTCGCAGCAGCAATCCGCACACAGAAGACCTGTACACATATCGCAGCCCGAACAGCCCGATTTTTCTTTGCGGCGCTCAGTTCTGTAACCCCCTGAACGGGCGTTATTGATTTTGTTGTAAGCCATTTTATAGGTATTGTTTGAAGGGTCAAGGTTGCTTGCGGTTGCAAAGTTCTTTGCCGCTTCTTCAAGCCAGCCCCTTTTCTGCTGAACAGTGCCTTTAAGGTAATACCACTGAGCATCCCTTGCGTTTTCGGGCACACCGTCAAGCAGAAGCTGAGCATCGTCAAGCCTGCCTGAATTGATTTTTGCCCTGATATCGGAATAATCCGTATTGCGGTAGGTGTAGCCGTTATATGAGGAATATCCCGAAGGCTCACCTGCGTTCATAATAAGATAATCGTATGCACCGTTAAGCTCGTCAATCATATTGCTCTGACCCGAACTCTGATAAATTCTCAGCTTTTCTTTATAAGCGGCGTTAATCTGCTCGCTTGATGCACCGTCGGGTATTCCCAGAACTTCATATGGATTTCTCATTGTGTCACCTCGTATTTTTCAAGCACCTTTGAAACGCTTGCTTCAATGCCGTCAAAAACTATATTTTCAAGTATATCTTCAAATCTTTTCTTTTCAAGAGAATCAAGTGCGGCAAGTGCACTGCTCTGAGTAAGGTTAAAAATCTCCCGTACCCTTGCGGCAAATTTTTCACGGACCGCAGGATTTTTTATATCGCCATATTCCGCCCTGAACGGATTGAAGCTACCGTTTTTCAAATCATCTTCAAGGTCATCTGCCGCATCAATTATATAAACCGTTCTGCCAATCATATATCCCAGACTGTAAAGCGTATCTGCCTTTTCACCGCTGAATCCCAAAGACATTATCCTGCCCAGTGCATCCGCAGAAGGGTGAGCCGCTTCATCAAGGCAGACACCCTTTTTCTTTTCGGTTTCAGCCTGCAAAGCCATTGATTTGCTTACAAATTCTTCAACCTCAGGCGCAAGCTTCACCGCCTTTTTATGCATAAGACTGACAACGGGATAAAGCAGTGCCGCAAGGATTTTTGATTTTACTCCGCCGTCGTGCAGGTTATCTTTAACCTTATAAAAAACGGTGATTATAACTGCGTGGGCACAGAAATCAAGCTCCTTTTTACTGCCGCAGATCATACATTTTTTTGCAGGATTATAGGGGCAGCGTTTGGGAGAAAAAGCGCAGTTTTCATCCCCTGCCGCAAGACGGAGCACGGCGGCAAAGGCGAAATCATAGCTGAGAAAAAGCTGTGCCAGGGGTGAATAAAGCCTGCCCAGTGCACGGCACAGAGAACAGTAAATGCCTCTGTAAAGCTCATAATCCTTTATCTTCATTTCGGGCTTGAAAGCCTTTACGTAACCGAGCAAACCGCACCTCCGCATTGTTATTCAATTATATTTTATATTATTCCTCTGCAAAATCGGTTAACATATTGTAAATTTTGCAGAGTTTTTAAGTGGTTTTACCTGATGTTATTGTTCAAAAATAAAATTTTTCGTTTTCATATTGACTTTTTGATTTACATATGTTAGAATATCTCACGTTCCGAATTGCGGGTGTAGTTCAATGGTAGAATCCCAGCCTTCCAAGCTGGTTGTGTGGGTTCGATTCCCATCACCCGCTCCAATTCAGATATGCGCTTGTAGCTCAGCCGGATAGAGCAACTGCCTTCTAAGCAGTGGGTCAGGGGTTCGAGTCCCTTCAAGCGCGCCAAGAACTGCGGCTTAAATGCCGCAGTTTATAAATGGTGGCTGTAGCTCAGTTGGTTAGAGTGCCAGGTTGTGGCCCTGGAGGTCGTGGGTTCGAATCCCATCAGCCACCCCATTTAACAACTTCTACGCAAAGCCTTGTGCTTTGCGTATTTTAATATCACCATATTGGGGCGTCGCCAAGCGGTAAGGCACGGGACTTTGACTCCCGCATCCGCTGGTTCGAATCCAGCCGTCCCAGCCAGAAAAAGCACTTCTTCGGAAGTGCTTTTTCTATGAAGTAAATCCATTGCAAGAATTTGTGAAACACATCATAACACAAAGGAGAATAGTTATGATTTACGTTATGAGCGATATTCACGGCGAATACGATAAATACAGGGCTATGCTTGAAAAAATAAATTTCAGTGATGAGGATGAGCTTTATATTCTGGGTGATGTAATTGACCGAGGACCCGAGCCTGTCAGAATTCTTCAGGATATGGCAATGCGCCACAATGTTTACCCCGTATTCGGCAACCACGAGCTTATGGCACTTGATGTGCTGAAAGCCCTTGCGGTTGATGTGACCGAAGAAAACTACGCAACCCATATCACCACGGAAATCATCAATAAAATGTATGTGTGGCAAAATAACGGCGGCGATGTTACCCTGGCAAAATTCAAAGCCCTGCCCAATGACGAAAGGCAGGACCTTATTGAATATATGGAAGAATTTGCGCCTTATGAGGTTGTGAAATGCGGCAAGAAAAAATTCGTTCTTGTTCACAGCACCCTTGGTTCGGATTTTGACGAAAGCAAGCCCCTTGACAGCCTGAATTACTCATTCCTCGCCTTTGACAGAACAAGCTATAACCGCAACTTTTTCACCGATGAAAATACATTTGTTGTGTCAGGTCACACACCCACAATAACAATTCACTCCTCCCCCACCGTATACCGTATGTGCAACAACATCAACATTGACTGCGGTGCGGTTTTCGGCGGCAGACTTGCCTGCCTTTGCCTTGACACAATGGAAGAATATTACATATAAAAAAGCACCGTCATCTGACGGTGCTTCTGATTTTTATTTAAGCATTAACTTCTTCTTTTGCTTCTTCTTTTGCTTCTGTCTTTTCAGCAAGAGCCTCAGCCATCATCTTGTGAAGAATTTCTTTGTCTGTTCCTTTTTCAACAAGCTCAAAATACTCCTCTGCGGGGATGCCGCCAACATAGCACTGCTTATATTTAACTTCAATCTTGTTGATTGTAAGGTAAATGTTAAGACCGAGAAGAAGTGCAAGCATACCGATGTAAACAAAAATGCCGAAACCGATTGATGCATCTGTTACGAAATCGGGGAACACTGCTGTGATACCGTTTGCAAACTGTGTGAACATTACGATTGAAACAACCGCTGCAACAATTGCAAGTGAGTTCATGATAAGGTTTCTTACGCAGCCCTTGGGTGAGCAGGCAAGCATAAGAAGCAGAAGGCTGAGAATTACAAACACAAGTGAAAGAAGAATTCCGACAAGTGCGCCCGCATAGCCGATGAAGCTTGAACCTACAACACCTGAACCGATCATTGTGAACAGTGCGTCAAAATCGAGAGATGAAACAAGGTTATAAATCTCGATTGCGTTGATTGTTGTGGTAGTTGCTTCTATGTAAGGGCCGTTGA
The DNA here is from genome assembly GCA_036309745.1 of Acutalibacteraceae bacterium. Classification (GTDB taxonomy): domain Bacteria; phylum Bacillota; class Clostridia; order Oscillospirales; family Acutalibacteraceae; genus CAG-177. Next base: position 60,079 of record JAXJTD010000151.1, read on the forward strand.
AGCTGATTGAAGCAAGAGGCAGCAGAAGTGCTGCAATGGGAAGAACAGAAAGAATAATTCTTACGATTGCAAGCTTTGAGCCTACAAATGAAGCTTTGAGTCTGTCTATTCTCTTCTGAAGACGGGCATGCTCTGCCTCAGCCTTGTCGGCCTCATCCATCAGTCTTTCTTCCATTCCGTAGTAAACAAGGTTAACTCCGCATTCGGGACAGTTGGGCTTCCAATCTAAAAGAGTAAGCTTACGACCGCATTTGGGACAGTTTGCCATATTCCTTCCTCCAAACAAAAATACATAATAATATATATAAGATTTTAACACATTGCTTTTATTAAATCAATAGTGAACTATGACTAAAAAGAGTGTGCTATTTTCGTCATATTGCCCATTAAGTCAGCCCGCCGTCGGCGGTAATAACCTGGGCGGTTACGTAATCCGAATCCTTACTTGCCAGAAAAGAAATAACCCCTGCAATTTCTTCCGGTGTTCCGAACCTGCCCATAGGAATTTCAGCGGCAAACGCCTTTTTATCCTCATCGGAAAGATTACTGTTCATTTTTGTATCGATTGCACCGGGTGCGATGCAGTTGACCTGAACATTGCTGGGCGCAAGCTCACGGGCAAGGGCTTTTGTAAGCCCGATAACCGCCGCTTTTGTTGCGGAATATACGGTTTCGCAGGATGCGCCGTAAACACCCCACATCGACGAGATGTTGATTATTTTACCTTCTTTTCGGTTTACCATAAAAGGTACCGCACACTGACAGCAGTTGAAAACCCCTTTGAAATTCACTGCGGTTATCAGGTCAAAATCCTGCTGAGTGATATCGGTAAAAAGCTTTTGCTGAGCCATACCTGCGTTGTTGACAAGCACAGAAACGCCCCCGAGATTTTCGGTGGCGTCTGCAAAAACTTCTTTGATTTTTTCATAATCGGAAACATCGGCTTTATAGAGCCTGTATTCCGCAGAAATTCCGTCAAGCTGTTTTGCAAGGGCGGAGATTCCTTCTTCATCTGAGTGCCAGCAGGCGGCAATGCTGAAACCGTCAGCGGCAAGTCTTAAAGCCGCCGCACTGCCGATTCCTCCCGATGCACCGGTAATCAAAGCACACTTTTTCATAGTTATCAATACATTGAGTCAACGTTGAAGCTTGAAGAATTCATAACCGTTGAAAGGTCGAAATACTTGGGAAGCTTGAACTTTGATTTATCGCTTTTCTTGGAAATTTCATTGATTTCCATAATAACAATTTCCTCACCCGAAATGCTTTCAATTCGTTTGAGCTCTTTGTTGTCATAATAATTCTTGGTGATCATATCGCCGTCCTGATAGATATCGCAGGTGTAGGTCTTGCCGTTGATAACAACCTCACGGCTTTCAACATAGGTTCCGCTTGCAGAGGTATCCTCTGTAACAAAATCCGAATTGAAGATATCGTTCATTGCTTCACCGGGCATGGGCATATATGCCTTCATTGCAGGAAGAATGAAATAAAGTTTGCCGTCTTCGGTTATAAGCATATTGATGCGCATTGAGCCCTTGCCTTCAACAGGTGTAACCACTTCAAAGTAAGCCTGCTTGCCGTTACGCATTGCAACAACGGGGATTCTCACTTCTTCGTCTGCGGTTTTGGTCATGAGAACAACATCAATGGTGTATTCTTCGCTGTTGAGGATATCGGTGAAGTTAATATCAAGTTCACTGTGGTCGGGTCTGCCTTCTTCGTTAAGGTCAACCTCAACCTTGTTTGAATTGCTGTCATCAATAAGCTCGTCGCCGAATTCCATTTCGGGAACTTCAACTTCTTCTTCAAGCATCTGCTCAAACTGCTGTTCAAACTGAGCAGGGTCTGTTGAATCGAAAGAATTCAGGAATTCTTCAAGCTCGGGCGATGCGGTTTCTCCGTTACTGTCAACGCCGAATGCGCTTGATGTATTTTTTTCTTCAAAACTTCCTTCGGGCAGCGGCTTGCAGGCAGTGAAGCTTGCAATGAGCGCAACCGCAAAGATAACTGAAATAATTCTTTTCATATATTCTCCTCCGTAGGGGTTTGATAATAATAGAATATACGATTTTCTGCATAAAATCAAGTGCCGTTTTATAATAAATGTTAACTAAATTGTAAAGCTTTTGTTTCCGAACTGTAACCGACTGAAAAATTTAGAAAAACTTTAAGGTTTTTATTATTGCAAAGCAGCCGTCGGAAAATGTATAATGTGCGTATTGTTGTTTTAAAGGAGAAGAGAAAATGTTACAGATTTTTATGGCGGTGAAAGGTATAATCCGCACTCTGATTGCACTGACTATGGTTATACCCGTTATGTCAACAATGTGTCTTCCCGATATGCCCTGGGTTGAAGTGAAAGAAAACCCCGATGCAGTAAACCCCTACATCACCGAATACAAAGACCCCGATGTGTCGGCTCACCGCTCAGGTGCGGGAATTGCTCCCCAGAATACTCTTATGGCATTTGAAAAGGTTATTGAAGAAAACAACACTCTTGGCGTTGACACCTTTGAATTTGATGTTCAGGTTACCAAAGACGGTGAACTGATTGTTCTTCACGACCTTACATATGACAGCACAACAAACGCAGTTGAATATTTCGGCTATGAGGATGTTTACGCATCAGACCTTACCTTTGAAGAAGCTCAGGTGCTCAATATGGGCGAAAATTTCAGCATTGACGGCGAATATCCTTACAGAGGTCTGCGTGGTGACGATATTCCCCATAACCTGAGAGTTGCAAAATGCGATGATATCATTGATTACATTGAAGCAAACAGTGACGGCAGGGAATACAGATATATAATTGAAAACAAAGGCGAGGGTGAAGACGGCAAAAGAGCCGCTGACAGACTTCACACCATTATCACTGAAAGAAATTTGCAGGACAGAGTTATATGGGCATCCGACGAGCAGGATGTTTCAGAATATATGGAAGAAACCTACCCCGATATTTCACGCTCGGCAAATGTTCTTGAAGTATTCAACTTCTACGTATTCTGCCGTATGGGCTGGGACCTGAACGACCTTGACCCCACCTATGTTGCATTGCAGATTCCTTACGGCAACAGTGCCGCAAAGGGAATTATAAATCTCGGCACAAAGCAGGTAATCAACTACGCACACAAATACGATATTGCCGTTCAGTACTGGACAGTCAACGATGCAGAGGCGGTTAAGTATCTTACCGAAAACAACGCTGACTGCATTATGACCGACTACCCCCAGATGGCATTTGAAGCAATAGCGGAATGTAAATAAAAACACGGAGGCACTTCTTAATGAAGCCGCCTCCGTTATTTTTTACTGCTTTTTAAGCCTTATCACATTCCAGCTGAAAGCTTTGAGCTCTGCTGTGAGAATGCCGTTATCAAGTTCGGGCAACGGATTGCCGTGAGGTTTCACATTCACCGCATTGAAAGTGTTTTCAGCCTTCTTGTCATAACCGTCCATGGAAAGGAATTCAACAGGCTTATAGCCTTCAAAATCCATAAGGTTCACATCAAGCACAACACTTTCATCAAGGCTCTTGTTGACGCAGAAAATTGCCATTTCTTCGTTTTCTTCGTCATAGGTTGCGATTGATTCAAGGTAGGGAACATCGGTGAAATCACGGCTGTCATATTTGGGGCAGTCAATGAGAGGAAGAAGCGCACTGCCTCTGCCGTAATTTGAAAGATGCATAAAGGGGAAGAAGGTTGTCTGCTCAAAAACGCCGCCGCCCGTCTGAGTGAAAATAGGTGCGATAACATTGACAAGCTGTGCAAGGCAGGCAATTTTGATTCTGTCGCAGTGGCGGAGCAGAGTTATAAGCAGAGAGCCTACAAGAAGTGCATCCTCAAAGTTATAGATATCTTCAAGCTGAGGAGGTGCAATGCTCCATTTTTCATAGGGTGCATTGTTTGAATGATACCACACATTCCACTCATCAAATGAAAGATTGATTGTTTTCTTCGAGCGTTTCTTTGCCTTCACATAGTCGCAGATGCAGATTACGGAATAAATGAAATCGTCAAATTCAAGGGTGCGTGCAAGGAAGTTTGCCGCATCATCCTCGTGATTGCCGTAATACTGATGAAGTGAAACATAATCTATGCTGTCATAGGCAATTTCAAGGGTTTCCGCCTCCCAGCTGCCGAAGGTATGCATATTTCTGCTTGAAGAACCGCAGAGCACGGTTTCGATTGTAGGGTCGGTCCACTTCATAAGTTTTGAGGCTTCAAGGGCTGTTCTGCCGTATTCAAAAGCGGTTTTTGCGCCCATCTGCCAGCCGCCGTCCATTTCGTTGCCAAGGCACCAGAGCTTTATGTTGTGGGGCTCTTCATAGCCGTGGCTTCTGCGAAGGTCTGACCAGTAAGAACCCGATTTGTGGTTACAGTATTCAACAAGATTCCGTGCGGCATCGGGGCCTCTTGTGCCCAGATTCACCGCCATCATACATTCCGCATTGGCTTTTTTGCACCATTCAACAAATTCGTTTGTGCCGAAATAATTGGGCTCCGTAACACCCCAGGCAAGTTCAAGTCGCCTGGGTCTTTGCTCAACGGGTCCCACACCGTCTTCCCAGTTATAGCCCGAAACAAAGTTGCCTCCGGGGTAACGGACAATGGGAACATTCAGCTTTCTCACAAGGTCAATAACATCACGGCGCAGACCCTTTTCGTCCGCTGTGGGGTGACCCGGCTCATAAATTCCGCCGTATACGGCTCTGCCCAGATGCTCAATGAACGAGCCGTAAATGCGTTTGTCAATATTGCCTATTCTGAATTCTTTCGCAAGAGTGATTTTTGCTTTCATAGATTACCTCACTTAGAACGGATTAATTAAGCGGTCAAAGGAAACGGGGTTATAACCCAGTGCGAAATATTTGAAAATCCAGATAACGGGGTTAAGCCTGAACACTGCAAGGTCGATTACGGTAACGAGAGCTCTGAGGAACCAGGGCAGGTCATAAACCTTTTCAACCTCAACAGGTGCAAATTCTTCACCCTCAACGTTGAGAACGAAGGGCTGTGAATAGCAGATGCCGTTATCGCCCGTGATATAAAATCTTACATAAAGGTAAGGCTCGTCAAGAAGGTCATCGGCGTGAAGGTCAAGGGTAGCCTTTCCGCTTGTGATATTGCTTTCACGGCGGATAACATTGCAGTCCGATACCCATGTGATTTCATCAAAGTTTGTGCCTTCGATTGTAATTGTGTCGTCATCCTGATTGACGGTAACTCTTGTTACCATGGGAGTGTTATCGAGAAGAAAGCTCTTTGTATCATAAACCTTCTGCTCGTCAAAGCCGGGCATTTCGGGCATTCCGTTAAGTTCAACACCGTTTGAATAATGGGAAATTGAGAAAAATTCACCGTTTTCAAGGCAGGAACGGAAAGCGTCGTTTGTAAGCTCGGGCATAAGTGACATTGTGTATGCATCGTTGACTGCATCCCAGTTGTGTGAATCCGCAAAGCTGTTTGCCCAGGGCACAACACCGTTGGGAATGGTCTTTTGCAGAATCTGGTCATAAAGAATTCTGTCACAGCGTGTATGTGCATCCGTTGCGCTGTTTATTCCCATACCAAGGCTTGAACCTTTGTTGTCAAGAAAAACTTTTGCAAACTTGGTTGCATAGTAATCGTCAACGGGCTGACCCACATAATTTGCGCTGTCCTTATCGGGGTAAACATACTCGCCCACGTGGGAAAGCATTGAAATTCCGCCTGCATCCTTAACACCCTTTGAGGGGGTTTCGTAGTCGCCGTAAACACCTGCAAGACCCTGACCGTACTCCGCATAATAGCCTGTCAGGTGGCAGTCTGCAACAGGAGTTGCCATATTAAGCTCAATACCCAGAGGCACATCAAGCATACCGTTTGTATGTGTTCTTCTGTCAGAGGGTGCGGTGCCGTTTGTATATGCTGTGTATTCTTCATCGGTAAGAGGAATAACGGGGGCATTCTTTGTGCGTTCTTTTTTGATTGCACGCATAATGGGCACAACCTCAGGCGCAACATTCCAGCCGAGGTTAAGTGTACCGTGGTCGGTAAGCGCAACAATATCGAAATTGAGGTCATAATGTTCCTGAACAAATTCCTTGACGGTCAGAAAGCCGTCGCTGGCGGTTGTGTGGCAGTGAAGCTGTGTTTTGTAAGCCTGCCATTCATCCCAGTCAACCCTTGCATAAGGGTCATCGATGATGTAATTCTTTTCAGCCGCTCCGTCAGCCGAGGCGGATACCCCTGCAACGGGCAGAATCATAACAACCGCAAGGAAAAGTGCGGTTAATTTCTTCATCATAATCAATACCTCCCTTAATGTCTAAATGTTATCACTTTAATGCATCAAAGTCAAAGGGACAAAAATTTTTCGGCTGATACCACAAAAAATCCCTCTGCATATTGTTGAAAATAACTAATGAATTTTTGAAGTATTGACGAACTTTTTTCTGTTGATTATTATTATAATGTAAAATGTTCTGCAAAGGAGATATAAAATGAAATTCACAATTATTCAGGCACTTAAAAAAGCCTTTGCGGCTGTTATGGCGGCAATTATGACCCTGACGGGCGGTGTATCAGGCGGATCCGATACCCGGAGACCCGATGCAAACACCGTCACGCCTTACAGCACGGAAAATGCGGATTACACTCTTGCCGTTGATACCACGGATGAAATCCACGATATAAGCGACCTGCTTTTCGGTATTTTCTTTGAAGATATCAACTTTGCGGCTGACGGCGGACTTTATGCCGAAATGGTTGTGAACCGTTCTTTTGAATTCACCGACCTTGCGGCAAACGATTCCCTTTACGGCTGGAACACGGTAAACGGCGCATCCGCAGAAGTGAAAAGCGAAAACGGTCTTAACGAAAACAACCCTCAATACCTTGTGCTCACCAATACGGCAGACTCCCTTGCAGGCATTGAAAACACGGGCTTCCTTGACGGAATGTCAACCGAAAGCGGCAAGAAATATAATTTCTCCGTCTATGCAAAAAGCAACAATTACACGGGTAAAATTTATGTTCAGCTTTGCTCAGGCAACACCGTTGCAGGCGAAGGAATCATTGAAAACATAACTCCCGATTGGCAGAAGTATACCCTGACCCTTGACTGCAATACTACGGATTTTGAAAACGCAACTCTCCGTGTGCTGACGGATAAGGGCAGTGTAATGCTTGATATGGTATCCCTTTTCCCCGTTGACACTTTCAAAGGCAGAGAAAACGGAATGAGAAAAGACCTTGGTGAAATGCTTGAAGCGCTTGAACCCAAATTCCTCCGTTTCCCCGGCGGATGCATAACCGAGGGCTACGATTACGAAACATTATATAACTGGAAAAATTCCATCGGCACGGGCAGTGACGGCTTGCCCCTTGAATTTGAGGGCAGATACGGCGATGTTGCCGCAAGAAAGCAAGGCATAAATCTCTGGACAAACATTGCCGCCACCGATGACCCCTACCCCTGCTTTATGACCTACGGTCTTGGCTTTTACGAATATTTTCAGCTTGCCGAGGATATCGGCGCAGTGGGCGTTCCCGTTATCAACTGCGGTATTTACTGCCAGATGAGAGGCAAGGGCGGTGTTGATATGAACAGCGGCGAATTCAGGCAGTATGTTCAGGATATGCACGACCTTATAGAATTCTGCCGCGGTGATGAAAACACAACCTGGGGCAAGGTAAGAGTTTCACTTGGTCATCCCGAACCCTTTGAGCTGAAATACATCTGCATCGGCAACGAGCAGGAGGGCGAGGTCTATTTTGAAAGATATCAGGTGTTCCTTGATTCATTCAATGAAGCAAAGGCAAAGAATCCCGACCTCTATGAGGGCATTGAGCTGATTTATTCCGCAGGTGCATTCGACGGCACAAACGGTGAAAACTACCTGAAATCCTATGAATACGCAAAAGAACAGCTTGGCAATTCGGATAACCCCGCCGATTTTGCAGGCGCAACGGACCAGCATTATTACAATCAGCCCGAATGGTTCCTCAAAAACGCGGATTACTACGACGAAAAGAATTACACCCGCACCGTTGACACAATGACCGACACCCTTTACGGCGGCGGTTTGCAGGTATTTCTGGGCGAATATGCCGCAAGGTCAAACACACTGAAAGCCGCACTTGCAGAGGCGGCATATATGACGGGTCTTGAACGCAACGGCGATATCGTGCGTATGGCGGCATATGCTCCCCTTTTCGGCAATCTCACCGCAACCCATTGGTCACCCGACCTTATCTGGTTCAACAATCATCAGGTAACGGGTTCAATCAGCTACTATATGCAGAAAATTTTCTCTGTCAACGCAGGCACAAAGCTGCTGAAATCAACCCTTGACGGCGCAAAGATTGAGCAGAAGCCTTTAAGCGGCAGAGTGGGTGTGGGCACCTGGTATACCTCCGCAGAATTCGACAATGTTAAAATCGTTTCAAATGAAAACGGCAAAACCCTGGGCTCGGATAAATTCTCACTTCCCCTTAATTTCCGGTGGAACTGGCAGGATGTTCACGACAGCGGAGATTTCAGAATAAAGAACGGAAAACTTGTTCAGACAAACACCTGGATGCCCTATACAGAAACGGGCAAGGTTGCATACTTCGGCTGTGAGGATTGGAACAACTATACCTACACCGTGGAAGCAACAAAGCTTGACGGTGAGGAAGGCTTCATAATCCCCTTTGCGGTAAAGGATAAGGATAACTGTTATTTCTGGAATATCGGCGGCTGGGGCAACACCGTATCCTGCCTGCAACAGATTGAAAACGGCGCAAAAACAAAAATTCTTGATACCGTAAAGCCCTGCACAATCGAAACGGGCAGAAAATATGAAATCAGAATCGTAATTGAGGGCACATATGTTGAGTGTTATCTTGACGGTGAGCTTTACGCAAGCCACGATTTCGCAAGCGAAGCTGAGGCTGAGGCATATCACGTAGTCAGCACCGATGAAAGCGGCGATATCATAATAAAAATCGTAAATGTTACGGATTCATCAAGAGTAGTTGCGGTTGACACAAATGCGGATGTAAAATCAACAGCAGCCGTTCATCAGGTCGCAGGTGACAGCCTTGCAAACGATAATATTCTCGGTGCAAAAGAAGATTGCATTATGGAAGAATTCACGGTTAACGGCTTTGCGGAAGATTTTAATTACACAGTGCCTGCATATTCCGTAACCTGCATAAGGCTGGAAAGGAAATAATATTGTTGATATATTCAAAAGCATTTGATATAATCTATACATTAAGTGAAAAGTGAGGTCTGAAAATGGCAAAGATTATAGGCGCAAACATTCCGAATATCCCCTGGCAGGATAAACCCGAGGGTTACAGATACCCCGTGTGGCGTTACAGCGGCAACCCCGTTATCACAAGAGATAATCTCTATATGGCAAACAGCATCTTCAACTCTGCGGTTGTGCCCTACGGCGACGGCTTTGCAGGCGTATTCAGGGTTGATGTTATGAGCCGTGACCATACGCTTGTTGTGGGTTACAGCAAGGATGCAATCAACTGGGAGCTTGAAGAAAAGGTTATTTTCAGAGGCTACGACCCCAGACTCTGCGAAATCGACGGCAGATATTACCTTTCATGGGTTAACCTTACACCTCACGGCACAACAATCGGCATTGCATACACAACGGATTTCAAGGAGTGGGTTCAGCTTGAAGATGCCTGCTACCCCGTTGCCCGTAACGGTGTCCTTTTCCCCAGAAAGGTCAACGATGAATTCCTTCTTCTCATCAGACCCTGCGACAGAGGTCACACTCCCTACGGCGATATCTTCCTCAGCCACAGCAAGGATCTGACATACTGGGGCAAGCACAGATTTGTTATGAAGCCCGAAAAGAACTGGGAAATGACAAAGGTAGGCGCAGGCCCCACCCCCATTGAAACCGACGAAGGCTGGCTTATGTTCTACCACGGCGTTCTCACAAGCTGCAACGGCTTCACCTATGCAATGGGTGCCGCAATTCTTGATAAGGATGAGCCCTGGAAGGTTCTTCACAGAGCAGACTGCTTCCTTCTGGCACCTCACGAGCTTTACGAATGCGTTGGCGATGTTCCCAACGTTGTGTTCCCCTGTGCCGCACTTGCTGATGCCGGAACAGGCAGAATCGCAATTTATTACGGCGCTGCGGATACCACCGTTGCAATGGCATTCACAACCGTTGATGAAACCATTGATTTCATCAGGAAGAACGACCTTATCAAGTAAAATAAATCTGCGTTTTATACAAATCAAAAGGACGGATTTTGTGCAAAATTCCGTTCTTTTTTCATTTTCACAAAAATTTTTTCGTAAATTAAAAGTGAGCATTTGCTATGAAAACAAGAGAAAAAACGAGAAAAAACGAGCTTGTGAAATGTAAATTAAAAAATTCAAAAAAAGCTATTGACAAGTTGTTGACCTTATGATAATATATGCAGGCACGAAAAAATTAATTTGGAGGAAATGTTATGTCTACTTATATGCCTAAGGCGGGCGACATCGTCCGTAAGTGGTATGTGATCGATGCAGCAGGCAAGCCCATGGGTAAAGTTGCTGTTGAAGCAGCTAAGCTTCTCAGAGGCAAGCACAAGGCTATGTTCACACCCAACGCTGACTGCGGTGATCACGTAATCATCATCAACGCTGAGAAAGCAGTTCTCACAGGCAACAAGCTTAACCAGAAGATGTACTATCATCACTCAGGCTACATCGGCCACCTCAAAGAGGTTAAGTACAGCACTCTTATGAAAACAAAACCCGATTTCGCTATGACACTCGCTGTTAAGGGTATGATCCCCGACACAGTTATCGGCCGTAAGGCTCTCACCAGACTTCGCGTAGTTAAGGGCGCAGACCATGCTCATGCAGCTCAGAAGCCCGAAGTTTGGGAATTTTAAGAAAGGGAGGCTATAAATAATGTACGAATCAAATCCTTATTTCTACGGCACAGGCCGCAGAAAGAGCTCAGTAGCACGTGTTCGTGTATATGCAGGTACCGGCAAAATCATCATCAACGACAGAGAAATCGATGATTACTTCGGTCTTGAAACACTCAAACTCATCGTTCGTCAGCCTCTCGCTCTTACAGACACAGCTGAGAAGTTTGACATCATCTGCCGTGTAGGCGGCGGCGGTGTAACAGGCCAGGCAGGTGCTATCCGTCACGGTATCGCACGTGCACTTCTTCAGTACGACGAAAACCTTCGTCCCGCACTCAAGAAGGCAGGCTTCCTCACCAGAGACCCCAGAATGAAGGAAAGAAAGAAATACGGTCTGAAGGCCGCTCGCCGCGCTCCCCAGTTCTCAAAGAGATAATTTATCCCGAATGGGGATTATCGAAAACCCTTGGAATCACCCGATTCCAAGGGTTTCTTTTTTCGGAACAGAAGCCAAAGTGACAATTTCAATAATTACGCAAAAACACAGATTCGGTTTAACCTCCGAATCTGTGTTTCGTTATGTTCTGTTAATACCAGATAAATCCAAGAAGAAGAATGCGGATTATCCATTGCCACCAGGCATAGGAAACCGTAATTTCAAATTCATCCGTATATCCGCCGTATGAAACTGTAATTGTTTTGGTTCCGACGGAACCAGCATCAAAGCCGTATGTGGTAACGGCTTTTGTGTCACTTATGATTTTTGATGTGCCGTCGGAATACATCAGCTTGATAACAAGTCCGCTTAAATCAAAGCTGTCAACCTTGTATGTATATTGTGTTTTGTTCGGAAGCGCTATGATTTTGATGCCTGTTACAGTTATCTCAGGAACTTCGGGCGTTTCTGCTTCTTCATATACTGCAACAACCGTTAAATTGTTCGCAGGCATTGTTTCGGGGAGTTCAGGATTCCAGCCGATGAATGTGTATCCGTCTTTTTCAGGATTTGCGGTCGGTGCGATTGCTGCACCGTATTCAAGGGTAATCGGGGCGATAGCTGTTCCGCCTGCGGTATCAAAAGTGACGGTGTATTTATTCACCTGCCATACAGCAGTAAATTCAAGATTCTGAGCAGGCATTGTGTCGGGAACCTCAGGAGTCCAGCCTACAAAGGTATAACCCTCTTTTTCGGGATTTGCAGGTTTAATTATGGTTGATTCCTCAGTTACGGTCTGTTCCGTTACAACGCCGTCAACATTCCATTTGATTGTGTAATCCTGCTTGGGTGTGTACTCTGTACAAACCGCATATTCGCTGAAATGATTTGTTTCGAGAACGATATATCCGTTCTCAACGCTTATCTCGTCATGGGTGAAGCTTTCGTGGTCGGTAGGCTGAGTCGCATCGGAATACCAATGGATGATCTTGAACTTTTTAAGGAAGCTTTCGTCAGCGGGAACAAAAACAGTTTCTCCGCCCACCTCAAAAGCAAAACAATCGTTGAAGAAATCTATATCTTTTGTTTCAACATCGTATTCACCAACAGCGGAAAGACCCGACTTCATAAGATTCATAAATTCTTCCGATGCCTTGATTTTTACGGTTATTTTTTCATTGGAAAGAGGCTGAATATCGTTGCCGTCACCGTCAACAAGCTTGATATCAAGCACCTGAATGGGGTCAACCATAAGGCGGTTATAGAAACCGTTCTGTTCATAGGATGATGTTGCATCACCCAGATCTTCAACAACAAGATGAACATTGCCTGCTTCCCAATCGAAATTGTTGTCGGTGTGATGGATTATAACAGATTCATCCTCGCTTCTGAGGGTGTAATGAATTGTTATATCGCCAAGAGATTGGCCGCTTGCAACTCTTTTCCAATCCGCTTTGGTGCTGCCGTAATATATATCACTGACTGCACTTGATTTGAACGCACCTGAAGACAATGAGGTAAGCGATGAGGGAAGAGAAATTTCGGTAAGCGAGGACGTTTCTGCAAATGCCGATGAGCCGATTGTTTCAAGACCCTCGCTGAGGCTTATCTTTTCAAGCTTTTCACAGCCGCAGAAAGCACTATTTCCTATTGATACAACGTTTTTCGGAATATCCGTTTCTGTCAGCGATGTGCACATCCAGAAAGCTTTATCTTCTATCGCCGAAACACTCTGCGGAACATTAATGCTTTCAAGCGCACTGCATGAAGCAAACGATGAATCGCTGATTTTTTTGAGATTGGAAGAAAGATGCACGCTTCTGAGATTGGAGCAATTATAAAACGCCTGAGCGTTGATATATTCAACCTTATCACCCATTGTGACGCTCGTTATACCCTTGACAGCGTTGAATGCACCTGCCGCAATAAGCCTTGTTTTCGAATAAATTCTGCAGTCCGCCGCAACTTTATCCGCATCGGCTGAAAGCAGATAATCATCCAGATAAAGGAAACCGTTATCCCAGTTTGCATAGTCGTTATAATATCCCGAATAAAAGAATGCACTTTTGCCGATATACTCAAGATTTGCCGAAGCCGAAACATCATAAAGAGAGCTGCAATATGAAAAGGCGTGTTCGCCTATATAAGTTACGCTGTCGGGAATATCAATGCTTTCGAGTGCCTTGCAATAGTTGAACGCATATTCGCCTATGCTTTTGACGGTATTCGGTATTGTAACGTTTTTCAGTTTATCATAGTTTTTGAAAACATAGCTGCTTATTTCGGTTGTACCGTAAGGGAAAGCGAATTCGGTAACAAGTTTTCCGTCAATATAGAAATCATCGGCAAATTCAAGCGGATTTGATGAGTTGCTGCCGAATTTTATTGAACTCCACCCTGCCTCATCACCTGTATAATATACGTTTTCCACAGCCTTGCATCCGCTGAACGCAAAGCTGCTTGCAGATTTCAGATTTGAGGGCAGAGTAACGTTTTTAAGGCTTGTGCAATTCTTGAACAGATATGCCGAAAGAGTTGTTATACCTTCGGGAACAACAATGCTTTTGAGCGATGAACAGCCGCTGAAGGCATTTGACAGCAAAGAAGTCAGTCCATCGGGCAAATTCACTTCGGTAAGAGCCGAGCAATTTTCAAAAGCATTCTGACCAACAGTTTTCAACCCTTCGGGGAGAGATATCTTGCTGAGAGCCGTACAACCGCTGAAAGTATCGGTTGTAAGCCCGGTTATTCCACTGCCGATGATTGCGGTTTCAAGTTCGGAACAGCCCTTGAATGCATAAGCACCGATAGTTATTACGCTGTCGGGAACGGTTATATTCTTAAGCGAACTATTAAAAAACGCGTGTCTGCCTACGGTTTCCGTCCCGTTTGGAAGAGTTATATTTTCAAGCGATGAAAAATAAAACGCATTCTCACTAACGGTTTTCAGCCCTTTGCAGCCTGTTATTTCCGCAACGTTCTTGCTGCCGCAGAATGCACCCCTGCCGATAGTTTCAACACTGTCTGGAATAAAATATTCCGTCAGTTCCGATGCGGCAGGGAACAGATATATCTTTGTTTTATCCTTGCTGTAAAGCACACCGTTTTCATCCGAGAAAAACTCGGTATTACCCTCTTCAACGCTGACTGACTCAAGATTATCATATCCCTCGGCAACGTCAAAATAAAAGCCCAGAGCACTGCTTGACGTAACATTTTGGGCTATGGTTATTTTTTTGATTGATGAATAGTGGCTTTTCCACGGAGTACCGTTCCAAAAACCCGTGCCGTCAATATAAAGCTCACCGTCATCATAAAGCGTCCAGTTAACTTTCATATTTGTTCCGCTTGCGGTTATTGTTCTTTCGGATGCTTCGGCCTTAATTGAATTCACTCCGAAAAACAGCATTGTTCCCGTGAGAGCAACGCAAAGAATGAACAAAACCGCAATTCTGATTTTTCTTTTCATTTTATGCCTCCGTATTATTCATAGGCTGTCGCGGTGTAGCTGCCATCTGCTTCTGCCGTTATGTTTATATTATCCACAATCGCTTCAATGCCGTATTCCGAAGAAAGTCTGTTTTCAATCTCGGTTGCCGTTATTTTTTCGCCTGCTTCAAAATACAGCGTTTTTGTTGTGCTTGACTCCTCACCCCAAACGGTTACCGTCACCGTCGCAGGAGAAGCCGCCTTGGTTGTGGTTGTTGTTGCGGCTCTGGTGGTGGTAGTGGTTGCTGCCCGTGTTGTTGTAACTGCTTTTGTAGTTGTAGCCTTAGCAGTTGTTGTTTTCTCTTCTGTTGTGGTTGCTTTGGTTGTTGTAACCTTTTGGGTTGTAGTTTCTTTTTTTGTAGTGGTTGCTTTTGTGGTAGTCGTTTTTTTCGTTGTTGATGCGGTTTTTGTTGTTGAAGATGCAGAGGTCGATTTTTCTGTTTCCTTTGTCTGCGATGCCGTCGAGGATTGCTTTACCGATGTTGAATTACTGCTTGCTGAGTTTTCGGATAATCTGCTTTCTGTTTCTGCAACGGCAGGAACAAAAACTGTTTCAGACTCAAAGCTGTAAGCGGGAGCAGTTGTGACTTCTTCAACATAAGCGGTTGTTGTTTCTTCTTTTGCTTCGATTTTGTTTTTTACAACAACTGTCGTTACAGTAGCCGAGCCGGTTGCAATTGTTGCGGCGGTAATTCCTGCAACCACCTTCTGAGCAACACTCATTGCGGCAACCTTTGCGCCGATTCCTGTTGCGGCTGTGGCTGTTGTGCTTGCGGCAGATGCGGTTGCACTTGCGGCTGTGGTTGCCGTGGCGGCAGTTGAAGCGGCAGCGATTCCCGTCTGAGACACAGCAGCTGTCACTCCTGCAAAAGCAGCGGTCTGTGCGGCACTTCCCGCAAACGAAGTCGCAGCTGCCTGAGAAGATTTTTGCAAAGCAAAGAGAATAAGCGGCAACGGTGCAACACCAAACAGTGGCATGCCTTTTTTGTTTCGCTTTTCAACTTCTTCTCTTATATCTTCTCTTGCCCTGAACAAACGGCTTTTGACTGCCGATTCTGAGATTCCGAGTTCTTTGGATATTTCAGTTATGCTCATTTCATGCTGATAAAAAAGCACAAGGCAAAGACGCTTATCCTCCGAAACAGAGTTGACAATTTCCCTTATTTCCTTACTGCGTTCATCAAGAATTGCACTCTTGTCGGGCAAAAGTGATTCGTTTTTTTCTTCCTGAATGTCAAAAACATATTCATGCTCTGTACCGAGCAAAGCAGGTTTTTTCTTTTTAAGATAGTCTTTACCGTGGTTGGCGGCGATTGCAGTCAGCCACTTTTTTGTTTTTAACGGATCTTTAATCGTATGTATATTCCTGAAAGCAGAAACAAAACAATCCTGCGTTAAGTCCTCCGCTTCATAGGTATCGTGAGTAATTTCCAGAAGAATGGAATATATAAGCGGAGAAAATTCGGTATACAACTGCTCAAAAGCCTGTGCATCGCCTTGCTGTGCCTTTATTGTAAGCTCAGCAACTACAGAATCCTTCATCCGATCGCCATTCCTTTCTTTAATATTGTACATACCATTATATCAAAGAATATTCTTTTTTCAACCTGAAACGGCAATTTGTGACTTGTTAATTTTCAGTAAACAATTTGAAAACCAAGAAACTTTACACGGTTTCAATCGTCAGCAAAATTTTTAAAAAAATTAAAAAAATTTCAAAAAATGTGAAACCTTTTCGTTTTGTACTCGTCTTAGTTGACAGGAAGGCAAAAAGGCGACACATTTTCATAAAGCTTTTTCGCAAAAGTCATCAGACTTTGAGAGAAGGACACAAAGTGCACGCCAACCGGTTTATATTTGAAGCACGGATAAACGTCTCAAAGTCTGGCGTCCTTCCTCGGAACCGTGCCTGTGCAGGTGATTGCTTGTACAGGCAAAAGTTCAGAAATTTAATGAACCGTTTTTCATTTTCGCTCGTCTAATGGGTGAAAGGACAAAAAGGAGGGCGCAATGAATAATGGTTCAGTTAAAAAAAAGAGTAAATCTTGACGGAATACATTCTCTTGATATTTCGGTTCACGAAGAAAAGAAAACCGTTGTTACCGAACTTATAACACTGGATGATGATCCCGTTATGATTTATGCAGAGAAATTCGATAAGCCCTGCAATTATCTGAAAATGGGGATTCGCAGAGGGCTTGAATATCTTAACGCAACTACGGAAACCGACTGAAAAAATCAGTTTCAAAAAACAGTGAACCGAATTAAAAACGAACCCGTCTGACGGGTGAAAACAAAAACAGAGGTGTGAATTTTATGGGACTTGTTGAATTGAAATGTAAATCCTGCGGAGCAAATCTTAAAGTTGACGAAAACAGCGATGTTTTTTACTGTGAGTTTTGCGATACAAAGCTTACTCACGAAAAAATTCATCACGAAATATCGGGTACGGTTAAAATCGACGGTATAGCAGGCGTTGACGAAATGCTCGAAAGAGCATCAATACTTCTGAAAAATGACCGTTTTGCTCAGGCTGATGATCTTTACAGCAAAATTCTGGAAATATCACCGAGATGCGCCGAAGGATATTGGGGAAAATTCCTTTGCGAATATATGGTCAGCAATCCGTCAGTATTCATCGAAACCGCTCAGGATATCACAATCAACAGCAACTATCAGCTTGCCGTTGATTTTGCAGAAGGAGAAACAAAGAAATTTTACATAAGCATCGGAGAGCAGGCAAAAGAGGCTCACGAAAAATTCATATTCTCAAACATTAAAATAAAGAGATATTCCAGAATAGCTTTGTATATTTCTTTTCCGATAAGCATTTTACTGTTTTTCCTTCTTGCTTCCAACGGCAATGCCCTTCAGAATTATGAAACTGTCGAAGAACTTGAAATGCTTCACAGGCAAGAAAAAATAATAACGTTTTTCTGGCCGATTGTAAGCGCTGTTTCTGCAATCAGCAATAAGTTTCTGGTTTCTTCCAAAGATGTTCTCGGAGAAGATCCGCTTGACAAGTTCAAATATATTTTATGGGGCATATTCGGTTTTTCAGCATTAGGCTTTTTTGTAACATTTATTTTTTAATAAAAACAAAGTGAGGTAAAAATTATGGCAACTCTTTTCAAAGACACATGCAGCAGATGCGGTGAAACAGCAAGATACACAGAATCATTTCTTACACGAAACAAGAAAGACTGCAAAGTTCTCTGTCCGGATTGTATGGCACAAATGAGTGTGCACGGCTTCAAAGATTATCGCAATATGATCTGTGAGACAGCGTACTACGAGGATGTTTTGCAGTATGAAAAGATGAACGCCGAAATCAGGGCGCACGCAAACGATTATCCCACACTGGTTGTCAGCGAGGAATTTGATAAGGATTATGACAAAGGAATGTACAAAACTCACAGCACTATTATCGGATCGATAAAAATTAATCCCGATTACATTCAGCATCTTGATTATCCCGGTCTTCTTATCAAATCAAGCGATGTAATTGCCGCAACACTTGAAAAATCTTATGAGTTCAAGTATATCAATGTAGAAACCGTCAAGCTTTCAATTTTCACAAAGAATCCGCTGATTCCTTATCTTTCAACTTTTTATTCCTACAAAATCAAGCTTACTTCCACCAGCAGAAAACAGAAAACCATTACTGCAAATGTTATTGATGTAATCAACGGATGCTGCACAGGTCTCAGATATAAGGTAAGCAATCCCTCAAAGGTGCTCAGAAAGGTTAAATGGGACTTTTCTTATAATATTCCGGAGGTTAAAAAAAGAAAGCTTTGCTCGTGGCTGTCAGATGACAAATATCATGCAGGATATTTCAAAACAAACAAGATTCTCAAACAGAGCAAATAAGGAGAACTTATGGAAGTCAATAAGCAAAGGATAGCCGGGCTTGTCGGTAAAATACAAAGCGGTGACAAATCCGCTTTTGACGAACTCTACAAGCTGACGAGCGAAAGAGCATATTTTGTTGCTCTTGAATTTACCAAGAATAATCAGGATGCAGAAGATATTTTGCAGGAAAGCTACATAAAGGCACTTTCAAAAATCAACGAACTCGATAAACCCGAAAGCTTTTCAAGCTGGCTTAATCAGATTGTTGCCAACAAGAGCAAGGATTTTTTGAAAAAGAAAAAGCCTATGCTTTTTAACAGTGATGAAGAAGAAACAGATACAACCGAACTTTTACCGGATGAGGATACAAGTTTCAGTCCCGAAGAAAACCTTGACCAGACCGAGCTTCAAAAAACGGTCATGGAAGTTCTTGACGAACTCAGCGAAGAAAAGCGAGCCTGCGTTCTGATGATGTATTTTGAAGAACTCAGCGTTGGTGAAATCGCAGAAACTCTTGAAATTCCCGAAGGAACGGTTAAAACAAGACTGTTCTCCGCCCGTAAAGATTTAAAGGATAAGTTTGCCAAAAGAGGTATCACATCGCTTTACAGCACAGCACCTGTCGGTGTTGTTATCTGGGCACTGCGCAGAATGTCGGATGCAGTATCAAAAACATTTGTCGGTACGGGAGCATCAGCCAAAGTCCTCGCAGGCATTACGGTTGCGGGCGCAAGCACAGCGGCAGGAGTTGCGGTGGCAGGCACAACAGCAGCAACAACAGCAGCCGCAGTCGGCACAGGCACAGCAACCGCCACGGGTGCAGCAGCAACAGGAACAGGTATTGCGGCAAAAATCGCGGCATTGACAGTTGCACAGAAGGTTATAGCAGGGGTTTCCGTTGCGGCGGTAGTTGCAGGCGGAACGGTCGGTGTTGTTACGGTTGCAAATGACGATAATAAAGATGATATCTCAACAACTGCTTACACCGAAGAATACACAACCGCACCAAGTTTTGAAACAGCTTTTGCGGTTGATGCATCAGGCACAGTTGAATTCTCCGAAACAACAGAATCGTCAAGCAACGAATCAACAAGTGCATACAGTTCGGCATCAGAGAGTTCAACAAGCAAACTCCAAAGCACAACCGGCAAGGTAAATGACAAAACTACTTCAACGTCCGCCAAGCAGACAACAACCAAAAAACAGACCACCACTCAAAAATCAGCAACAACAAAGAAGCAGACCACCACCTCAACAAAGGCAACCACAACGCAAAAATCTGCTGCAACTAAAAGAGAAACAACAACTCAAAAGGAAACTACCACAAAAAAGGTCACAACAACAAAAGCAACTACTACCGAAAAACAAACCACAACAAAGCCCACCACTGCCACAACAAAGCCGACTACGACCGAAGCAACAACCAAGGGCAAGGCAACAGTCGTCATAGATATTCTTGATTTTGATAATACGGTAATTGATACTTTGGAATTTACCGTTGACGAGGGTACGGAAATGTCAGGCAGTTATTTATGGGGGCTTGCCGAATCAGGCGGTCATTCAATCTCAGGAGTCTTCGGAAGCGACAAGGGAAATGTTGCGCAGGCAGGAAAAACCTATCGCTTTGAAGCGGAAATATAAAAAATGAAAATTTCTTAAAAAATTTCAGAATTTTATGAACCGTTTTCAAAACCACGTCGTCTAATGGGTGAAAGCGGATAAAAATCCATAAAATGAAAATCAAAGGAGACAAAAAACTATGAAAAAGCTTCTCAGGAAAACATTGGCACTTGCCCTTGCGGCAACACTCGTTCTCGGCGCAGGACCCCTTGCAGGTCTTTGCGGACTTGAACTTCCCTCAATCAGTTCATTTACCGCAAGTGCAGCGGAAGAAGAACCCGTATGGACTGTTGCAACAGATGAAATGCTTCGTATAGAAGGCAACACAATCGTTGGCTACACAGACAAGCTTTCAGGCAACATCGAAATTCCCACACATATCAACGGCACTGCAATCACCTCTATCAGAGCTGATGCTTTTAACGGCTGCCTGTTAATTACAGCAATTAAAATACCCGACAGCATAGAATCAATCGGTACTGAAGCATTCCAGAACTGTTCAAAGCTTGAAACAATATACTTCAACGCAACCAACTGTATTGTTAACAGCTTCTCAGGCGGATCAAACTATGAAAACTGCAACAACTTAACAAAAATTGTTTTCGGTGAAGATGTAACCGTTATTCCTGCGAATGCTTGCTTTGGCGCAATTAACCTTCAGTCGGTTACTTTTAAGGGTGATGTAACAGCAATCGGAGATAATGCTTTTAAAAACTGTTCATCTCTTAAATCCGTTGACCTTTCAAATGCTCAGACAATCGGCCAAAATGCTTTCGAAGGCTGCATTTCAATTCCTTCCTTCACATTCTCAGATAAGCTTGAAACTATCGGTTCCGACGCATTTAACGGCTGCAAAATGACAGAAATTACAATTCCTGCAAAAGTTAAATCAATCGGTACTGAAGCATTCCAGAACTGTTCAGTTCTTGAAACAATATACTTCAACGCAACCGACTGTATTGTTAACAGCTTCTCAAGCGGCTCAAACTATGAAAACTGCAACAACTTAACAAAATTTGTTTTCGGTGAAGGTGTAACCGCTATTCCTGCAAATGTTTGCTTTGGCGCTCATGCTCTTGAAACAGTTACAATCAACGGCATTGTAACAGCAATCGGAGATAATGCTTTTAAAAACTGTCCCTCACTTGAAAACATTCACCTGGCAGCATATTCGGAAGAGGATTTTGACATAAATAACATCAAAATCGGCAAAGGCAACGATGTTATCACAGAAGATATCTTTACATTCGGCATTTTCCGTGAAGAAAAGACAAACAAAGAATTCGGCGTTACAGTTTCTTATATTAATAATGTATTTGATGCCGAGGTCAAGCTCAGCGTTACCGAAACCGAAGGTGAACGCGAAAACGGTTCAATCAACATTTCAGATAACGAAATCAGAGAACAGATCGGTTGCTTCAACATCAAAATGATTCTCGCAGACGGTTCAAGCACAGCAGCGGTTCAGCCCAATGGCAAAGTTACCGTTAAAATGGCAATCCCCGCAAACTACATAGGCAAAACAAACTTTAAAATCGTTCATCGCACAGGCAACGGACAGCGTGAAAACTTTGCAACCAATCCCAAGGGAAGCGAAAAGAAGCTCTCTGTTTCAAGCGACGGTAAATACTGGATTTTTGAAGTTACAAGCTTCAGCGAGTTTGAATTCTTTGCAGTTAAAGCTGCACCCACAGTTTCAATCAAAAACAATACAGGTGCAAAAACCATCAACTACGGCGATATTCTCCGCCTTACCGCAAACACATCAAATATGCCCGCAGATGCAAAAATCTTCTGGTATGTTGACGGCGTTAAGATGGGTGAAGGAACAACATTCGAGGTTTCTCCCGAAAACGGCAGTGTTGATGTAACCGTTAAGGTTGTTGATGCAGACGGTAATGACTATGCAGGTGCCGATATTTCAGCTTCACAGAAGGTTACCGTAAAATCAGGTTTCTTCCAGAAGCTTATCAACTTCTTCAAAAACCTCTTTGGCATCAGCAGAATCATTTCACAGGCTTTTATTATTAAGTAATTGTTTTCAAGAGAAGTTTCCATATGTGAAATTACGCCTCAACCGCTACGGTTGGGGCGTAATTTTTGTTGCAAAATAATTTTAAAAGATTTTTTAAAAAAACAATGAACCGGAATCAAAGCTCCCTCGTCTAATGGGTGAAAGGGCAAGGAAACAGAATTTATTCCTTGCAAAATACTAATCAAAGGAGTTTTGAAAATGAAAAAACGTTTCACACGCACACTCGCATTGATTCTTGCTCTGGCAACTGTTTTAAGCACAGTTATCTTCGCAAACGCACTCAGCGGCGGTTATGCCGACTGGTCATTCGATGAAGAATCAGGCCACCTTACAGTTTACAGCAACGTTCCGTATAATGACCGCTTTCAGGATTCGGAATTCTTCAGAATGCGCAATGTAATAAAAAGCGTATCCTTTGTTGACGGTGTTACAGCCATTGAAAAGAACGCTTTCCGCAACTGCTTCAACATTGAAAGCGTTGAACTGCCGAGAACTCTCGAATTTATCGGACCCTGGGCATTTGCAAGTTGCAGTAAATTAAAAAACATTGAGCTTCCCGGCAGCGTTACATACATCGGAACTTACGCTTTTTCAGGTTGTGTAGCAATAGAAAAAATTGTTATCCCTCCCAAAGTGTCGGTTGTTTCTGAGCGTGCTTTTGCCAACTGCAACGGTCTTGAAAGCGTTGAAATTATGAACGGCGAAACCGTTATTTGCGATGAAGTTTTTATGAGATGTAAAGGCCTGAAAAATATTACAATACCCGAAAATGCGGATGTTGATTCCTGTGCATTCTACTGGTGCGAAAACATTGAAAACGTTTATTATTGCGGCGAAAAAGAAAGCTTTTATGATTTAAAAATCAACACTGCGGAAGACCGTTGGTTTTATTATTCAAACGTATATTTCAATCATCCTGCTGCAATTTATCCCAAAAATGTCACACTGGGCTCAATGCCTCATAAAACAGAGTATAAAGTCGGCGAAGAACTTGATTTGACAGGCTTTGCTCTCTCCGTTGAAATGAGCGACGGAACTATTCAGACACTAAGCGACTTATCGAAGATGTATATTCACGGCTTTTATTCATCACGCACAGGCGAAGGCAATGTTATCGCTGAATACTATGGCTACAAAATAAAAGTTCCTTACCTTGTATTCAAAGACCCCGAAGGCACTTGCGGCAATAATCTTAAATGGTATCTTGATCTCAGAACTCAGACCCTCACAATCAGCGGAAACGGCAACATGTATGATTACAGATTTAACGGAAATGCTCCGTGGTTTGATTACAGAGAAAAAATCAAAACCGTCATATTTGAAAATGGTATTGAAAAAATCGGATTATTCTCTTTTATTGATTGCGATGAAATAGAGACTATATATTATTCGGGAACAATGGATGAATGGCGCAGATACGTAAGCAATAAAGACTTATTCAGAGAAACGGATCTTTATATTAACGGCGAACTTCACAAGCATTCGTTTTCAAAAGAGACAATAACACGCGAACCGACATGCACCCGTTCGGGATCAGCCAGACATTCATGTGAATGCGGTGATTTCGACACCGAAGTTCTGCCCGTTATTAATCATACTCCAGGAGAATGGACACCTAACGGTTCAGACAAGCTGATAAGGGTTTGCACAGAGTGTAAGCTGATTCTTGAAACAAAAGACGCGGAAACCGAAGAAATTCCCGACGAAGAAACAACACAACCTGCCGAACCTGAACAGGATAATACCACTCTTCCCGAGGGCGAAGAAACCCCCGATGATAAGCCTGAAGAACCTGCAAAAGAACAAGGTGTTCTCGAACAGATTACAGAAGTGTTTGAAAAAATAGCAGATATTTTTGAAGATATTTTCGGATTTATATCAGGTCTTTTCAAATTTTAAATCTGTCGGATTGTTGTATTTCAGCGTGCGTGAGTGTGTAGTTAAACCGCACACAAAAACACCGATATCGGCAAAGTAAGAATCTGTGAATCGGGTGATATTCAGAAAAGAAAAAACGCAACCGGACGGTTGCGTTTTTGTCACTTATCAGGGCTGTGCGAATTCGTGGGGAACATTCTGCTCAACTGCCGCAAGAAGCTCATCAACCGCTATAACCTCAACACCGTCGTCAAGCTGACTTACGAAATATGCAAGGTCATCGGGACCCACAGTCCAGGGATGAACATTGATTACGGTATAGCCGCCTATTGTTTTTATATCCGCAGGCTTTGCGTTTATGATTGCCGCCTGCTCTGCTAGCCAATCATTTGACACCTGTGCCGCATCTCCGCTGGGATGCCAGAGGCTGAAACCTACGGTAACAAAAGGCTTGTCGTCAGAGAAGTAAACCCTGCCGCCTCCACCTGCATAGTCATTGGGATCAAGCTGAAGAATACCGCCCTTGATGTTATCGTATCTTGAAAAATAGCCAAGTCTTTTCTGCATTGACGAATCAAAAGTGCTGTACTTTATTTCGTCAAGGAAGGTCATAATTTCAAGACCCGAATCAAGCATAACCGATGCGGTGTAATCCGAAAAAGCAGCAAGCTCTTTTGAGTTCATATTCATAATTCTTGCATATCCGCCGCCGCTGGGACCTGTTATGAAGATTGCGTTCTGCGGTTTTGCAAGAGTTCTGTTAACATCGGTGCCTGCAAGCTGTGAAGCAATGGGCGGGAAGGTCCAGCTTACGGGAGTGTCCAGACCGTAGCCCTGCCAGGTATGGAATTCGCTGAAACCGTTCTGAATCCATTGCAGATTATCGCCGTCACTGTAAACGATTGCAACATAGTGTTTATCGGCATCAAGCTGAACCTCGCCGTCAAAAGCGGAATCAAACTTTTCTGCTGTATCGAATGATGAAAGAATGCTTAAATTGTATGAATGGTCTGACGGAATAACATAATGACCGTAGCGTGATGCGGATTCGGTGAACTTGATCTCATACTGACACCAGCCGAAAATCGGTGCCGAAGGTTCAAGTTCTCTCATGATGCTGTCACGGAAAAGGCGCGCCTCATAATCCGCATCCTCAATATACAACACAAAAATTTTCTGCTGAACGGCAAAATCTCTCATTCCCATAGCGTAGTGATACATATGAACGAGAGCATCGTTACGGAATTCATCCTTGTATTCCTTGTAGAAATTTTTCAGATATTTAAGGTTGATGTTATCGCCGCTGATATCGGCTTTTTTCGTAAGACCAAGCTGAATAACCGTTTCTTCATCCGCAGGTGTAACAGGAAGCCAGCCGTTGAGCGTGGCAAGATTTATTGCGGTGTTGAGCTGACCGTGATCCTCTGTTGTTGCATAAAGGGTGTAGCCGCTGTCAGCGATATACGACCTGAACTTTGTAACAAGAGAAGCAAAATTCCATGGGTTGCCCGATTCGTCGTTATACGAAATTCTGTAACCCGCTTTCTCAAATTCACTGATGGAATAATCGTTGGTATCGTAACCGAAATCAATGAATATCTGAGGCTTATCCCTTGCCACAAGCCCCTGCAATGCAATAATTGCGTGGCGCTGTGCGTGAGTAAGAGCCGAAAGCCTGACAACTGTTATTTCGTCCGCAAGCTCATATTCATCAAATTTATCCTGCATTTCAACAAGTGCCTGCTCTGTCAGAGGTTCGGGTGCTCTGGTAAGCAGAGCCGCATCGATTGTGTTGAAAAGAATTGAAAACATCATTACGATGAAGGAAATGCCGTAAGCTATTTTGTCCATACTGTTTGTTTCTCCTGATTATTTCTGATAAATTCTTACATAGTCTATAACGTATTCCGAATGGTAGGTATCCTTATCGAGAGGTTCAAGAAGTTCTGCATCGGGCACTTCAAGCGAAACTCTCACTTCTTCTTCAACCTGAGATGTTCCGTTTCCGAAGGATGTGCGGCGGGTTTCAACGCCGTTTACATAGAAGATATATTCATCCTCAGTCCATTCAAGGCCGTAGGTATTGTATTCGTTATATATATCTTTGCCTTTGAAGAAGCCCAGAATCAATGACTGGAAGCCTTCCTGCTCACCGTCAACACCTGCACAGTGTATTGTCTGAGAAACGGAATTTCTTGCCATAGGGTCGTCCCAGCAGTTTGCTTCAAAAATGTCAAGCTCTGCACCGCCGACACCGCCCTGCGAATACTGCGCCTCATAGGGATGTGCCGCCTGAATCCAGAATGCGCTCCAGAATCCGCCGCCGTCGTTTACCTTACAGCGGATTTCGTAGTAGCCCTGCTTATACCATTTGCGAAGGGCAAGGTCGCCTGCATACCAACCTGCACCGAATTCGCCGTCTTCAAGATATTCGGCAGTGATAACGCAGTTACCGTCTTTCACTTCAACCTGACTGGGTGCACGGTAGCCGCCGCGTCGCACACCGCTGTTGCAGTATTTCCAAGCTTCTGTATCAAGCTCTGTGCCCTCAAATTCATCCTCAAACACAAGGCTGTAACCTGTAAGGTCAAGCTCCTGACCTCTGGGAGTAACGGGCATATCAAGAATAGTCAGACCGAAAAGTTCGATAATCGCAAGAATTGATGCAATTATCTTTTTGGGTGAAAAGGATGTGAAAATTTCCGTAAGATAAAACCACTGCTGTTCAACGCCCCAAATCTGTCTGGGAGCAAGTTTGAGAACGTCTGCTAAAAATGTCTGAAACATAAACTCACCTCATATTTTTTCGTTAAAAAATTATAACACGGGGATTTTTTGGTGTCAACTTTAACCTAAAAACATAAAAATTCGAAACTAAAATAAAAATTTAATGGAAAATTCTTCTCATATGTGATATAGTGTGTATATAACTATCAAGAGGATGATGATATGAAAAAAATAATCGCTGCCGCATTATCAATTTTAGTCGGTGCTTTCGGATACACCATTGTTGACAGTACCATTGAAAGCCGAATAACAACAATCGAAAGTGAACTTGTTGATTTGAAGTTGGAATTTTCAAATCATAATCATACAAAACAACCTGTGCAAAACAATCAAGAATCATATCAACCAGGACACACATTCGAAAACTCTAATTCTTTAAAAAGCAAATTTATGTTACGGGTATATGACAACGGAAAAATTGAATACATAAAACCCTCCGATTTAAAATACTACGAATCAACTACAACTAACCCTTATGAAAGTAACAGTTACCCATTCGTCAGCAACAGTTATCCTGATGGGACAAGTTACATTTATTCAGACGAAACAATTGCTAGAACATCAAAAAACGACGATAACACTAACATATCGTTTGAAACAACAACTGAAGCAATAACTGTGGCATTCACCACCGCACCTTTTACAACACTTCCTTCCACCGACAATTATGAAGATTATTTTTTATATCTGACCGATGTTTCTGCACAAATAACAGAAATCACCCAAGCAGGTTCACCTACACACTATTATGACGATGACTATTCTTTGGTTTCAGAATACCCTAAATCAACTATTACGGTAGTTGTAAAGTATAAAGGGCATACAGATCCTGTCTTTGCAGACAGAAAAATTCATTTTGCAACATCGTTACACGGAAACATTCACAGTTTTTGTGCAATCGGCACATCGTTAACAACTTCAAACAACATAATTAAACCTGACGGAACTTTTGAATGCTCAGAAACTATCGAGATTTCTCCCATGTTTTCATCAACAAGCGTAGTATTAGGACTCATTGATGATTTCGATGTGTCTTCCATCCAAATAACCTAAACTAAAAAGAGAGGCTGAAATGTAGCCTCTCTTTTTAGTTTGGAATATGTATACTGTTATTTTACAAACACCATTCCTGCCTTGGGTACGGGTATTGCGGTAAGGTCTGCGGTAATTGTGCCGCTTGCGATTTCTTCGCCCATACAGTTCACAACCTTGTAAGCTTTGCCTTGTGCACCTTTAAGAATAAGCTCCTTGTGCATTGATGCATTCACTGCAACCGCCTCGCAGGTCGTAATTTCCGCAACGGGATTTGTGAAAGCTGTTATAACCGCCTTATCCCCCAGCACGGAGCTTGCCGTACTGTAATTGCATTCGGGATTTTCCGCCGTAAGTCTGCCTTCAAGAAGCACATCCTTGTGCTCTTTCCAGAATGAAATATAATATTCAAGCATTCTGCGGTGGTCTTCCGGCAGTTTGTCAACACGCACCGAAACCTGAGGCACGCCGTAAAGAATGCTCGCAAACTGCATAGCGGCGTTTTCGACCGTATCCTCAACATTCCACATTATCATATCTGAATGCACGGCGGTTTTGCCCGAGGTCATTCTCAGATTTATGATGCCGATACGGTTTTTGAGAATATCGCAGGGGCAGTCGCCCACACGGAGCATATTGCCGTATTTGCGGATTGACGGGCCCACATATGACTGACGGAATTCAATCATAATTTCGGGATTTATTGCAATAAGCTCCCGTCTGATTTCGCTCATAAGCAGGTGGATTGCGTTTTCAAGTGACTGACAGTCACGCTTCGGGTCGGGCAGAAGGGATTTTCCTTTAAGCACAAATGAATCAATGAAATCAAGTTTCAGACCGTCAAGCTTCCAATCGGCAACGGCTTTTTTATAAATGCTCACAAGGTATTCACGGACCTTTTTGTATCTGGGGTCAAGTCCGAAAAATGTTTTGTCATCCCCCGAACCTTCAAGGAACATTCCTTCAAACTCCCTGAATTTTTCGGTGTAAACACCCATAAATGGCACAGAATACCAGAGGATAACCTTCATTCCGGTTTTATGTATTTCATCAACAAGGCTTGCCATATCACCCATCTTTTCGGGTGCAACCTGCCAGTCGCCGCAGTATGCATAGCCGCGGTTGTTATCATCGGTCTGCCAGCCGTCGTCAATGATTACGGTTTCAAGACCGATTTCACGGGATGCCCTGCACTCTTTCAAAATTTCATCCTTATCAAGCATCTGATGAAAGCTGTACCACAGTGAATCCATAGGATTTTTCGCACTTTCGGGCACATATGCAGGCTCATAGCCCCATTCGTTTTCCCACCAGTCGGCGGTATCGTAAATGCTGTCATAATAAGGAATATCACGCATATCAAGGCGGATAACCGCAGTATATTCCTTTGCAGGTGCGGTGGGCAGAATGAAAAATTCAACTTCGCAGGCAAAGGTTGCATCCTCTTCGCGGATACCTGTCCTTATGCTTATGGGAGTATCCACATCCGACACCGCAATGCAGAGCTTGTTTCTGCCCTCGTTTGAAATAAGCGACTGCACGGGCATCCAGGATGCAAGACGGGATTTAAGCGCAAGCTTGCCCCATTCGAAGGCAAGGCCGTGGATATCAAGCAGTGAGGGGTTCCAGGTTGATACGCAGTCGCTTGCACTGAAATTCCATTCGACTTTAAAGGCTTCGGGGATTTCGGGCGAAGGCAGGGTCATATTGACCGCAAGGTAAAGAATATCCCCGTCTCTTTTTTGCTTTAATTCTATACAGGCGTTTTTGTTGCCGCCTGAAATTCTGAAATTCATATTATCACGCTTTCATAATCGGAAACCCCCGGAATTTTCCGAGGGTTTAATTTTTAAAGTTTTGAGAAGCCGTGGCTGTTGATAAGTGCGTCAATACGCTTGCCTTCCTTGCAAAGCGGGCATTCGTGAGAAGGGCTTGCAAAATAGCCGGGCAGATCCTTGGGGTTGAATACGGAATTAACGGTGTATCCGTCAACCTCCTCAGCGGTTGAGAAGATTGAGGCAACGCCCACAACCTCGCCGCCGTAATATTTAACGGCCTCCATAGCCGCCTTCACGGTGCCGCCCGTTGCAACGGAAACCGCAAGCACAAGCACATGCTTGCCTCTTATCATAGGCACAATGTTATCTCTGAAAAGAAGCTGTGAACCGCTTGTCATTTCGGGAGTAACAACATAAACGGTCTGATGGGCATTTATATTCATCCAGTTATTTTTTGTAAGCTCTTCCGCAAGGCAGGCACCGATAACCTCTGTACCGTCGAGGCAGAGAATGGTATCAATGATATTCACCTTGTATTTGCTGTTGCTGCAAAGCTCCTGAGCAACTGCCTTTGCTTCTGACAGACGGGATTTCTGAGCGGCAACGTCAATATAGTAGTTACTGTGGGAATGGTTTGTTGCAAAATGTCCCTTGGCAACACGGAGAAAAAGATTGCTCCTTTTGGTTTTGATTTTGGTGATACTTGATGTAGGCATTGAAAAACCTCCTTGGAATATGGTTTACATCACCATTTTATAACAAGTGCACAATAATTACAAGAAAAATTTTTAATAAAACATAAATAAATACGAAAATTTCAATAATATTTGCATTGCCATTGACGGCGGTGCGTGATATAATTATCGTGTATAAAAAGGGCTTTGCGCCCGGAATCAAAATTCAGGAGGACAGTATTATGAAAATGTCATTCCGCTGGTACGGCGAATCCGACCCCGTTTCACTTGAATATATCCGCCAGATTCCCAATATGAAAAGCATTGTAAGTGCGGTTTACGATGTTAAGCCCGGCGAAGTCTGGCCCGAAGAAAGCCTTGCAAAAATGAAAAAACAGTGCGACGACAACGGTCTCATCTTCGATGTTGTTGAGTCAATCCCCGTTCACGAGGATATAAAGCTTGGCAGAGGCGATGTTGACAAGCTTATTGATGTTTACTGCGAAAATATCCGCCGCTGTGCAAAATACGGCGTCAAGTGCGTAACCTACAACTTTATGCCCGTTTTTGACTGGACACGCACCCAGCTTGACAAGGTTGCCGACGACGGCTCAACAAGCCTTGTTATGTACTGGGAGCAGATGAAGGGTCTTGACCCTCTTAAAGACGATATTCACCTGCCAGGCTGGGATTCAAGCTACACTCAGGATGAGGTCCGTGAGCTTATCGGCGCATACGGCGAAATCGGTCAGGAAGGTCTCTGGGCTAACCTTGAAAAGTTCCTTAAAAAGGTTGTTCCCGTTGCGGAGGAATGCGGCGTAAGAATGGCTATTCACCCCGATGACCCTCCCTACCCCATTTTCGGTCTGCCCAGAATCATTACAGACGAAGCTGCTCTTGACAGAATGCTTGCTATTGTTGACAGCCCTGCAAACAGCCTTTGCCTGTGCACGGGTTCACTGGGCTGTGCCGCATCAAACGATGTGGTTGCAATGGTGCGCAAATACAGCGCTATGGACAGAATCGCATTTATGCATATGAGAAATATCCTCATTATGCCCGACGGCAGCTTTGAAGAAAGCGGCCACCTTTCAGACTGCGGAAGCCTTGATATGTACGAAATCACAAAGGCTCTTGTTGAAACAGGCTTTGACGGTTATGTAAGACCCGACCACGGCAGAATGATATGGGGCGAAACAGGCAAGCCCGGCTACGGACTCTATGACCGTGCACTGGGTGCCGCATATATCAACGGACTTTTCGAAGCCTGCGAAAAATCAATTCGTAATGCGTAATTCGTAATTCGAAATTATTCTTTTTTGTTTGGAGGATTGTAATATGAATCAGATTTCAGAGAAAATAATGTCAATCGGCGTTGTGCCCGTAATAAAGCTCAACAACCCCGAAAGGGATTCCGTAAGCCTTGCAAAAGCTCTCGTTGAAGGCGGAGTGCCCGTTGCAGAGGTTACCTTCCGTGCCGCAGGTGCGGCAACCGCTATAAAGCTTATGAGCGAAAGTGTTCCCGAAATGCTTGTAGGCGCAGGCACCGTACTCACAACTGCTCAGGTTGACGAGGCTGTTGCGGCAGGTGCAAAATTCATCGTTACTCCCGGTCTTGACGAAGAAATCGTCAAATACTGCCAGAGTAAAAATGTTCCCATCTATGCAGGCTGCACCACTCCCACAGATTATCACACCGCATACAGACTGGGTCTTGACGTGCTTAAATTCTTCCCCGCAGAGCAGAGCGGCGGTCTTGCAAAAATCAAGGCTATGAGCGCACCCTTCCCCATGTTCAAGGTTATGCCCACAGGCGGTATTTCACTTAAAAATCTTGGTGAATATCTCTCATGCCCCGTTATTGCAGCTTGCGGCGGCTCATATATGGTAACCGCAGACCTTATCGACCACCAGAAATGGGACGAAATCATCGACCTTTGCAAGCAGTCTGTTGAAATTGTCAAGGAGGCAAGAAAATAATGGCAAAAGTAATTACTTTCGGCGAAATTATGCTTCGCCTTGCACCCAACGGATATTACAGATTCTTTCAGGATGACCAGCTTCAGGCTACCTTCGGCGGCGGTGAAGCAAACGTTTCTGTGTCACTTGCAAATTACGGCTTTGACTCCGCATTCGTAACAAAGCTTCCCTCTCACGCAATCGGTCAGGCGGCTGTTAATTCACTTCGCTACTTCGGCGTTGACACAAGCAAAATTGTCCGCGGCGGCGACAGAGTAGGCATTTACTTCCTTGAAAAAGGTGCTTCACAGCGCGGCAGTGTATGTATTTACGACAGAGCGCACTCCGCTATTCAGGAGGCTGACCCCTCAGATTTCGACTGGGATGCAATTTTTGAAGGCGCAGATTGGTTCCACTTCACGGGCATTACTCCCGCACTGGGTGCGAACCTTGTTGAAATCTGCAAGCAGGCTTGTATTGCCGCAAAGGCAAAGGGCGTTAAAATCTCCTGCGACCTCAATTACAGAGGCAAACTCTGGACAAGAGCAGAAGCAAGAGAAGCAATGAGCGAGCTTTGCAAATATGTTGACGTGTGCATTTCAAACGAAGAAGATGCAAAAGACGTATTCGGCATTGAGGCTGAAAACACCGACATTTACGGCGGCAAGCTTAACAAAGAGGGCTACAAATCCGTTGCAAAGCAGCTTGCGGATAAATTCGGCTTTGAAAAGGTTGCAATCACTCTGAGAACATCAATTTCCGCCAGCGATAACGACTGGGCAGGTATGCTCTATGACGGCGAAAACTACTGCTTCTCAAAGGAATATCATCTCCACATTGTTGACCGTGTAGGCGGCGGCGACAGCTTCGGCGGCGGTCTTATCTACGCACTTCTCAGCGGCAAAGATACACAGAGCGCAATCGAATTTGCGGTTGCGGCATCCGCACTGAAACATTCCGTTGAGGGCGACTTCAACAGAGTTTCCGTTGCAGAGGTTGAAAAGCTTGCAGGCGGCGACGGCTCAGGCAGAGTTCAGAGATAAATAATTCTTAATTCGCAATGCGTAATTCGTAATTAATGACGGGCTCTGCCCGTAACCGATTATAAAAATTACAGGGACTGATTTCAAATCAGTCCCTGTTTTCTTTTCTTCATATTTTCCAGCACCGAATACGGGATTTTCATATTACCGAGACCTGTACCGATTGAGATATGGGGTTTCATTTTTGCGTGGAAATCCGTGCCGCCCGATATCATAAGCCCCAATTCCGCCGCCATTTTCTGATATTTTTCCTGCATTTCGGGGGTATAATCCGTGTAATACCCTTCAAGTCCGCAAAGACCGTAGCCCTTTAATTCCACAAGGAATTCACGAAGCTCATCATCGGGAAGCTTTGTAAGGTGAGGATGGGCAAGGAACGAAATTCCGCCGCATTCTGCAATAAGCTCCACGGCTTCACGGGCGGTAAGGCGCTGTTTTTCACAATAGGCATATTTGCCCACGGACATATATTTATCAAAACCCTCTTTGACGCTTTGGGTGTAGCCCTTATCCATAAGCACCCGTGCAAAATGTGCTCTGCCCACAAAATTATTGGGTGCAAGGGCACGCACCTCTTCAAGAGTAATATCAAATCCCAATTCATTGAGCCTTTGGGTTGTAACATAATTACGCTGAATTCTCAGCTCCACAACCTCTTTCAGCATTTTCTGAAGCTCGGGGTTGGTATAATCAATGAAATAGCCCAGAATGTGGGTTTCTGTTTTTGAAATCACCGAACACTCAATGGCAGGAACAACCTCGACGCCGATTTTCTCGCCCTCGGCAATGGCTTCTTCCAGACCGTCAACCGTATCGTGATCACTCAGAGCAATGGCAGAAAGTCCCGCTCTTTTTGCCTCCTGCACAACCTCAGCAGGAGTCATTGAGCCGTCGGATTTAAGAGAATGTGTGTGCAAATCAATATATTTTTCCATATAATCACCTCAGCTATTTTATCACTTCGCAAATATAAATTCAAGTCTGTTGAAAAATATATAATTATATGGTATTATTTATCTATTACAGACCGAGAGGTTAAAAAATGAAACTCAAACGAAAATTTTCACAAACAAGAATAATTGCACTGGGCTTTATTTCCATAATTGCATTGGGCACAATTCTGCTGATGCTCCCCGTTGCCTCCGCAAGCGGCGAAAGTGCAGACTTTGTGACGGCACTTTTCACGGCAGTTTCTTCAAGCTGTGTTACGGGGCTTGTGGTTGCGGATACGGCAACAAGCTGGTCTCTTTTCGGCCAGATTGTCATAATCTGCCTGATTCAGGTGGGCGGTCTGGGATTTATGACCATTGCAACCCTATTTTCAATGCTCCTTAAAAAGAAGATGGGTCTGCGTGCCCGTGAAATTATGGTTGAAAGCATCAACACTGAGCATATCGGCGGCATTGCAAAGCTTACGGGCAAGATTGCCGCAGGCACTGCGATTTTTGAAGGTGCAGGCGCACTTCTGCTGGCAACAAGGTTCATCCCCCGATTCGGTTGGGGCAAGGGTATATATTATGCGGTTTTCCATTCGGTTTCAGCATTCTGTAACGCAGGCTTCGACCTTATGGGCGCATATTACGGCAAATACTGCTCCTTTGTCGGTTTCTCCGATGACCCCATTGTCATTCTTACCCTTTCTGCACTTATCATCATCGGCGGCATAGGATTCCTCGTATGGGATGACATCAGCGTTAAAAAGCTGAAAATCAAGCGTTATCAGCTTCACACAAAATTGGTGCTGACGGTTACCGCAATTCTTCTTGTTGTTCCCGCAATTCTTTTCTTCATATTTGAAAGAGATTTCACAAACGAAGGGCTGACCTTCGGCCACAGCCTTTTAAATTCGATTTTTGATTCCGTAACCGCAAGGACGGCAGGCTTCAACTCAACAGACACCGCTTCCCTTGCACCTGCAAGTAAGATTCTCACCGTATTTCTTATGTTTATC
This sequence comes from Acutalibacteraceae bacterium, assembly GCA_036309745.1. Taxonomy (GTDB): domain Bacteria; phylum Bacillota; class Clostridia; order Oscillospirales; family Acutalibacteraceae; genus CAG-177. Next base: position 95,490 of record JAXJTD010000151.1, read on the forward strand.
GGCGGTTCACCGGGCTCAACGGCAGGCGGTATCAAAACCACAACCCTTGCGGTTATTGCAATTTCAACCTTTAACGGCATAACACGCAGACAGTCAAAAGGTATATTCGGCAGGCGCCTTGAAAAGGATGCAATCCACAAGGCAAGCTCAGTTGTTTTCACAAATATGAGCCTTGCCATTTTCGGCATCATCGCCATTCTCGCAATGCAGCCTTACCTTGACATCGGCGATGTTCTGTTTGAATGTGCCTCTGCCATCGGCACGGTAGGTATGACAACGGGAATCACCCGTGACCTTGCAACCGCATCAAGGCTGATTATTGCATTCCTGATGTTCTGCGGCAGAGTAGGCAGTGTATCCTTTGCCCTTGCGCTTATGGAAAAGAAAGCTGCTCCTCCCGTCAAGAATCCCAGAGAAAAAATTACGATAGGATAGGTGAAAATTATGAAATCATTTCTTATAATCGGTATGGGTCATTTCGGACACCATCTTTGCAGAAGTCTTGCAGAAACAGACTGCGAAATTATGATTGTTGACCAGAATGAAGAGGCTCTCGAAGATATGCTTCCCTATGTTGTCAGCGCAAAAATCGGCGACTGCACCAACATTGAAGTGCTGAAAACTTTTGATATCCCCTCCTTTGATGCCTGCTTTGTGTGCATAGGCGAAAACTTCCAGAACAGCCTTGAAATCACAAGCCAGCTCAAAGAATGCGGTGCAAAAAAGGTTATCAGCAAGGCTGACAGAGATATTCAGGAAAAATTCCTGCTCCGTAACGGTGCGGATGAGGTTATCTACCCCGAAAAGAATATGGCGGAGCGTTACGCCGTTACCGAAAGCAGTGAACATATCTTTAATTTCATAAATCTGGGCAGCGATTATTCCATTTATGAAATTGATATTCTCGACAGATGGGTGGGCAAAACCGTCAAGGAACTGAATTTCAGAGTCAAATATAACCTTGCCGTGCTTGCAACAAAGAAAGACGGTGAGGTAAAGCCCGTCATCAGCGGTGACAGACGCTTTGAAAAGGGCGAGCATCTGCTTGTTCTTGGCAAGGAAGAAGATGTTCACAAGGTCACGAAATAATGTTGACAAACTTATATTAATAATGTAAAATTTAATCAATAAATTTTTGGAGGTAATTATTATGGTTTTAGCTGCTGTCGGCAAAAACGGCACAGGCAAGGATTTCTTCCTTGAATACGTTGCAAAAACTTACGGCTTCCCCATGATTTCAATCGGTGACGTTGTAAGAGAGCTTGCTGCAAATGACGGTCTTGAACTTACCCGTGACAACCTGCACGCAACCTCAAAGAAGTATATGGCTGCAAACGGCCAGACCTTCTTCCCCGAAATGATTGTTAAGAAGATTAAGGAATCGGACAGCCCCAACTTCCTTGTTTCGGGCATCCGTCCTCCCTCAGATATCGAAGTTTTCAAGAAAGCATTCGGCGACAAGTTCGTTCTTGTTGACGTTGTTATCAGCGATGATGAGGTCCGTTATCAGAGAATGCTTGCAAGAGGCTCTGAAAGAGACGGCAAAAGCATTGAAAAGCTCCGTGAAAACGACCTTCACGAAGAAGAAATCTTCCACACCAGCGAAAGCGAAAAGATGGCTGACTACATCATGAAGAATGACGGCACAGTTGACGATTTCTACGCAGGCGTTAAGGATTTCTACGACAACTACCTCAAAGCAAAGCTCGACTAAAAATATGAGGTTGCCTCACTAAGCGAAGAACAAAAGAAACCAAACAAATAAGAAGCGGCTTGCATTGGTAATTACACCCTTGCAAACCGCTTTTAATTTTGCTTTTCAGTTTATAAATTATTATCTTTCGTTTCTTTTTAGCCGTTTTTTCCGACTCGACGTATCACATACGCCTTTCGTCGGAAGAAAACGACTTCTTCATCTTACTGAGACAACCTCTTTTTCTTATGCAAAAAGGGCAGCCACAACTGTGACTGCCCTTGATTTATTTCAGTAATTAACCGAGAACCTTGCCGATGTTACCGATTGCACCGAGAAGTTTGCCCCATACATCGCTTTTGAGAGCTTCTGTAAAGAATGCGGGAACGGTGTTGAGAAGGAAGTTAAGGATACCTTCAAAGAATTCAAGAATCTTTGTGCCTGTATCGCCTGTTCTGCCGATTTTAACATCCTTTGATTCGATAATGTCACTGCCGTTTACATAGTACCAACCTGAGCCCTTGTACTCTTCAACAATAAATCTTACCTTAACGGTAACGGTTTTTTCCTCATAGCCGGGAGCAGTGAAGCTGCCGTTCTGGGTAAGCTTTATTGATTCCCAGATAACTGTACCTGCCTGTGTGGGCTTGATATATGTTGAACCGAATACAACCCAATATTCAACGGGAACGATTCTTGTATCGCCGTAGATAGCCTCGTTCATATTTGCGGGAGCATGGCCTGTTGCGGTGAACTTGATTTCTGAGTTTGCATACTGACCGTCTGCGGCCTCGATTTTGATGTTCTTCTTGCTTGCCTCAAAGTTAGCCTTTGCGTTTGTCTTGATAACAAGTGTCTTTACATCAGCTGAGGGATCCTGGTCAGCGTTGGCAATAAGTCTTGCATAGATTGTGTACTGCTTATCTGCGGTAAGACCCTTGAATTCGTTTGACTTCTGCCATGTCTTGCCGTCAAGTGAGTATTCAACGCCTTCATAAGCAACAACTGTGATTGAAGTGTTGGTCTTATCTGCAAGTTCAAGCTTGAATTCGCCTGTGGGAGCAGGCTTCTTTGTTGTTACGGTGATGCTTGCTTCGTCACTTTCGTAGTGAGTGGTTGTTGCAGCCTTCTTTGATAAAACAACATACTTTGTGTTTGAATCAAGATTCTTAAATTCAAGTGCACCTGCCTTGGGAACTGATACCCAATCATAACCAACTGCATTGCCGTTGATATCGGTGATTGTGTAAACAAGACCTACTGCTGCTTCAATCTTGATTGAATCTGATGTGATTGTAACGGGAACGGGTGCTGAGGGCTTTGCCTGAGGAAGGAGAAGCTTAACCTTTGCAGATGTGCTGCCGGTTAATTCAACATCGTCTTCATCATTATCATCAACAACAGAAACAGTAACTGTGTATTCTGTGCCGGGTTCAAGCTGGCTGAACACGCAGAAATCATCCTCTGTGTATGACTTGAATACATCCTTTGAGGGAGCAATTGAAACTTCAAGTGCATATTCAACACCTTCATATTCAACGGTTGTGCCCTTTACGAAGTTTGTGGTGATTGTTTTGCCTTCCTTGTCAAGCACAAGTTCAAGCTCGTCAAGATCTTCTGAAAGGTCAACCTTCAAAACAGGTACTTTCGCCATTGTTGTGTTTTTGTTGTTTCCTTCACCTTCGCCCTCGCCGCCTGCAAAAACAGTTGAGCTCTCTGCTACGGGGATTGTTGCGCTGTCTTCTTTATAATCGGTTGAAGGGGGTGGTGTTCCGTTTGCATTTTCACCGTTTGCACTTACTGAAACTACAAGGCAGGAGAGTGCCATAAGCATTGCCATAACAACGGCAATAAATTTCTTTGATACGTTCATTTTCATATCCTCCGTTTTATGATTTTCCCTTTTCAGGGAGTTACACAGTGCATTATAACACATACTTTGTCAAAATGGAATAGTTATTTTTTAACATTTTATTAAATTTGTAACTGTATTGACTTTTCCGGAGAACTTATTTATATTTAAAACATCAGAAGGAGTGATGTTATGAGCAGAGCAGACAAAGCAAAAGAGCTTTTTGAGGGAGGCTGTAATTGCAGTCAGGCAGTATTCTGCGCCTTTCTTGACGAAACAAATTTATCGTTTGACGATGCAATGCGTCTTTCCGCAGGCTTCGGCGGCGGCATGGGAAGAATGAGAGAAGTCTGCGGCGCCGTAAGCGGAATGACTATGGTGCTTTCAGATAAATTTGCCTGCACCGACCCCAACAACAAAGAAAAAAAGGCGGCACTTTATGCCCTTATACAGAAAGCGGCAAACGACTTCAAGGCTGAAAACGGCTCCATAATCTGCCGTGAGCTTCTGGGTCTTTCTGAAAAATGCTCCTGCCCCGTGCCCGAGGAGCGCACCAAGGAATACTATAAGAAACGCCCCTGCTCCGAGCTTGTTCATATGGCGGCGGAAATTACGGAAAAATATCTTTCCGAGGCAGAATAATTCATAAAATATACTTGTATCACCGCAAAATATGTGATACTATATGTTGTATAATAAATTTAAACAGGAGTGATTTCCAATGAAGCTTCCCGTGGCGGTCCAGCTCTATTCCGTCAGAGATGAAATGGAAAAGGATTTTTACGGAACAATCAGAACAATGAAAGAAATCGGCTATGACGGCGTTGAATTTGCAGGTCTTTTCGGCAAGAATCCCGAAGAAATCAAAGCATTCTGCGAAGAAATCGGCATAGTTCCCATTTCTGCTCACGTGCCTTATTACGATATGCTTGAAAACCCCGAAGCAGTGCTTGAAGACTATGTCAAAATCGGTTGCAAGTATGTTGTTGTGCCCTATCTTACCGAGGAATGCAGACCCGGCACCGAAGGCTTTGCCGCAACGGTTGCAGGCATCCGCAAAATCGGTGAAGCCGCAAAGGCAATGGGCATTCAGCTTCTTTACCATAACCACGATTTTGAATTCGTTAAAATTGACGGCGAATATGCACTTGACGTGCTTTATTCAACAGTGCCCGCAGACCTTCTCAAAACAGAGATTGATACCTGCTGGGTAAACGTTGCAGGTGTTAACCCTGCGGAATACCTTGAAAAATACGAAGGCAGAGCACCCGTTGTTCACCTTAAAGATTTCAAGAAGGTTGAAGGCAAGCAGGGCAAGCTTTATGAGCTTATCGGCATTGAAGACGAAGGCGGCGAGGATGAAGACGAGGATGCATTCTCATTTATGCCCGTAGGTCACGGTATGCAGGATATGCCCGAAATTCTCAGTGCCTGCGAAAAGGTTGGCGCAGAATGGGTTGTTGTTGAGCAGGATAACCCTGCCAAAGGCGACACACCCGTTAATTCCGTAACTCTCAGCCGCGAGTATCTTAAAACACTCGGCTGGTAAAATCTATAAAACGAGGTAAATTACTATGGCAGAAAATATTCTTGACAAATTCAAAGACGCCCCCGCTGACGAAAAGGTAAGAGATTACAGCAAAAAAATCAAGGTGGGTATTATCGGTACAGGCTGGATTGCAGAAGCTCACGTAAAGGCTTATCAGAAGTGCCCCGATGTTGAAATCGTTGCAGCTGCTGACCTTGTTCCCGGCAAGGCAGAAGCATTCTGCGAAAGATACGGCGTTGAAAATGTTAAATTCTACCCCAGCCACAAAGAGCTTATCGATGCAGGCGAGTGCGATGCAGTAAGCGTTTGTACTTACAACGCAACTCACGCTGAGTGTACTATTTATGCTCTCGAACACAATGTAAGCGTTCTTCTTGAAAAGCCCATGTGCGTTACTCTTGAAGAAGCTGTTGCAATCTGCAAGGCTGAAAAGGCAAGCAACGCAGTGCTTTCAATCGGCTTCCAGCCCCGTTTTGATGAAAACATGAAGATGCTCAAAAGAGTTGTTGAAAGCGGTGAGCTTGGTAAGATTTACTACATCCAGACAGGCGGCGGCAGAAGAAGAGGTATCCCCACACCCTTCGGCACATCTTTCATTGAGAAAGAAACCGCAGGTATCGGCGCTCTGGGCGATATCGGCTGCTACTCACTTGATATGGTTCTTAACTCAATCGGCTATCCCAAGCCCCTTACCGTTTCAGGTTATAAGTCAGACTTCTTCGGCAAGAGCCCCGCTTACGAGCACCACGATGTATTCGGTGTTGACGATTTTGCCGCAGGTTTCATCCGTCTTGAAGGCGGTATCATCCTCGACTTCAGAATTGCATGGGCAATGAACCTTGACACCCCGGGTGACACAATTATTATGGGTACAAAGGGCTCAGTAAGAGTTCCCTCAACTGAGTGTTGGAACGGCAGCATCGGCGGCCCCCTTGTAATTTATCACGAAATCGCAGGCGAGCAGATTGAAACATATATCCCCATGAAGCACAACGATGTTGACTGCTTCGATATCAAAATCCGCTCATTCATCGATGCTGTCAAGGAAGACGGCGAAGCACCCGTTCCTTGCAGCCAGATTCTCTACAATCAGGCTATTATTGACGGTATTTCACGTTCATCAGAGCTTGGCAGAGAAATCGAAATCGAAATTCCCGAAATCTGAGTTCCATAATCATACAGAGCCGACCCTGTGGTCGGCTCTTGCTTTTTACCCTTTATTATGGTATGATGTATGTGTATAAATTTGATTCAAGGAGGTTTGCAGTATGTGTGACTGCAACTTTTTCTGCAAAATATTATGCACAATAGTTCTTGTTGTTGCTTTTCTTTTCAACACTCTGGGTAACTGGATAGGCGTAGGCGATATTATCCCTACGGAATCCTGCCCCTTTGACTGGTGCTACGAAGAAACCACGGAAGAAGAAACAACCGAAGACACCTCTCAGGAAGGCACAACCGCCGCATCAACAACAGAGGTTACCGAGCCTTCAACCGAGGATGAAACAACGACAACAACTACCATCACAACTACGACAACGACTACAACGACTACAACCACTACCCTGCCCACCACAACCACCACAAGATACTCTACCACACAACCCCCTGAAACTGACGGAGGTCCTCAGATTCAGAATGCGGCGCAGCTTGCCCTTGAAGCTTTCGGCGGTGCAAGTAAAAATGCAGATGAAAACGGCAACGATATCATAAATGCCGTTGCTCCCACATCTGACGGTGGCTTTGTTGTGTGCGGTACAACGGAATCAAAAAGCGGTACCTTTGCAAATGTATACAACAGCACCTGGAAAAGGCCCTATTCGTTCGTTGCAAAATTCAGCAAAACGGGTAAAATGAGCTGGGTCAAGGGTTTCGGCAGCAGCTCCGCACCCGTAACCCTTTCGGATGTTACTGTGCTCAGCAACGGCACGGTAATTGCAGTAGGCTACACAAAGGCAACGGATTATGCCGCAAACAAGGATTCATCGGGCAGTGTTGATGCAATCATTCTCAAACTCAACTCCTCAAACGGCTATATGAGTATGAAGAAAAGCCTGGGCGGTAAGAATACGGATATGTTTACCTGTGTTGAAGCAACAGGCACAACCTTTGTTGCAGGCGGTAAATCCTATTCAACCACCAATGATTTTGCCCACCTTGAAGGTGAAAGCGCAATTCTGATGAGTTTCAACGCAAACCTTGCGGTGCAGTGGAAAACTCAGCTTCACGGCAGTGCAGCTTCCAACATAAGCGATATTGCGGTTGATACCGACGGCAGTATTTTTGCATCCTGCCTCACCGCCGCAAAAGACGGCGATTTTGCAGGCTATAAGAATTCAGGCGGTTATACCGACACACTCGTATTAAAGTATGACGGTAACGGCAACAAAATATGGAGCACTATGATTTCATCGACAGGCAGAGATGAATTCGGCAACATCGCACCCGACGGTAAGGGCGGCTGTGTTGTGGCAGGCTATTACGAGCTTGTTGCAAATCAGTTTACCGACGGCTCCCTCAAAGGCATTCACCACTGCGGCGGAATTGATGCGCTCATATTCCGTCTGAATGACGACGGCACTCAGCGCTGGGTCAAAACTCTTTCGGGTCTTGAGGATGATTTCATTACGGATATCGTAAAGGTCAAAAACGGCTTTGCGGTTACGGGCTACACCTCATCATCAAACCGTGAATTCTCGCAGACGGGTAACGAAGGTCTGTATGACGGCTTTGTAAGCTTTGTCAACACCAACGGTATCACCGTTGACACCTTCACTCAGGCAGGCACTCAGGACGATATGGCGGAATGCCTCGTTTACACCGCCCTCGGTGAGATTTATGCAATGGGTAAAACCAAATCCGTTGATATTGATTTCAAGGATATAAACCCCTATACGGAGCAGACCTATATGGGATATATAGCAAAGTTCACAGCAGAATAAAACAAGAAATCCCCTGACAGAAGTCAGGGGACTTTTTTTGTCTTTAACCTAAATCAGGTGTGTCATCGAGCACACATACGGGATTTTCAAAGCCTTCAAGTTCAAGAACAACAATTTCATTCCTGCCCTCTTTGAGGAAGGGTGCAGGGATATATGCGGAGCGCTGAGGCCCTACCTCCCAATGCCTTGAAAGAACTTTGTTATTAACTATAATGATACCTTTTTTAAATGTGGGAAGCTTGATGAAGGTATCACATCTTTCGCTGATTTCGATTTCCGCTTTCAGAAGCACGGGTGTACCGTCAAAAGGTGCGACGCCCTCTTTGAAATCAACCTTTGAAACATCATCAAAAGGCAGGGGGTAATTCTTCCAGTGGTAAACAAAGTTATTGCCGAAGCCGATGCCCTGAGTGATACCCTTTGCATCTTTAAGCTTTGCGCCGTAGTTTACTCTGCCCATATTTTCAACAAGCACCGCAAGCTCTGCACCCTCAGCTTCGATTGAAACCGAGTTTACGGGCTCCTTGTCGTTTCTGTACTGAATGCCCACAAACTCACCGTTTTTGTAAATATATCCTCTGTCGTGAACATCCTGAAGCCTTACCTTCTGCTCATCACGGGGACCTCTTACAAAAGCTTTGTAAAGAACAAAGCCGTAGCCCTGATTCAGCTTTTCCATTGTAAGGGGCATAACGGATTCAACGGGAGTTGAAAGCACATCAAGGTTATCGAAAAGCTTTGCACTGTGTGTAAACTTCACTTCGCCGTAGTTCTTTTTCTTTATGGGGTCAGGAAGCTTCACATCGGGAATGGGAGCATATTTTGAAATAACCTCCCTGAACTTGAAGTATTTCTCGGTGAGCTCGCCGTTTTCATTTACGGGAGCATCGTCATCATAGCTTGAAATTGTGGGCTCGTAGCAATCGTAATCATTGGCGCCGTTCATATAACCGAAGTTTGTGCCGCCGTGGAACATATATGCCGAAAGGCTTGCTCCCATTGAAAGAATTTCATCCATTGCATCTGCCGCATCCTGCGGATCACGGCTGTGATGTTCTTCCGTCCAGTGGTCAAACCAGCCGTTCCAGAATTCGGTGCACATAAGAGGTCCGTCAGGCTGATATTCACGGAGCCTTGCAAACTGCTCCGCCGCCCTTGAACCGAAGTTTGCGGTTTTATGTATTTCGGGCACGGTGCCTGCGGTAAGCATCTGATATTCCGCACCGTCGGATGTGAAGAGAGGCACATCAATACCTCTGTCTTTCAGACCCTTTGCAAGGTAGCGGATATATTCGCTGTCGTCACCGTAGCTGCCGTATTCATTCTCAACCTGAACAAGAATAACATTGCCGCCCTTTGTAATCTGACGGTTTGCGATATGAGGAATAAAATCGTCAAAGAATCTGTCAACCGCCGCAAGATAATCCTTATCCATACAGCGAAGTGCCATTGAATCATTTTTAAGAAGCCACCAGGGCAGACCGCCGAAATCCCACTCGGAGCAGATGTAGGGACCGGGACGGACAATGGCATAAAGACCAAGCTCCGCCGCAATATCAAGGAAACGCTCAATATCAAGCATTCCGCTGTAATCAAACTTGCCCTCAAAGGGCTCGTGAAGATTCCATGCAACATAGGTTTCAACCGTGTTGAAGCCGCAGGCTTTCAGTTTTAAAAGTCTGTCATACCAATAATCCTCGGGCACTCTGAAATAATGGATTGCTCCTGCGATAATTCTGAAAGGCTTGCCGTCAAGCTTAAAGCCGTCTTTTTCAATGGTAAATACGCTCATTTTTTCATCTCCTTAATCGGGTAATTCTTCTCTTTCATAGGGAAATTCGCTGAAAACCTCAAACTTCTTTGCACGCATCCACAGTGAGGGATTCACCTTGATTGTGAAGCCGCAGCCGTTGGGGGTCAGCCACTCGTGCATGGGGTATTCGGGTATGCCGTAGGCGGCAAGGATTGTCATTATAACACCGCCGTGGGTTACGATTGCCGCAGAGGTTGTGCCTGTTTTCATCAGACCCTCCGCAACCTTCTCAAAGGTTTCGCACACCCTTTTTGCAAAATCCTCGTTGCTTTCGCCGTAGGGAGGGCGCACGCCCTTTTCGCCTGCAAGCCAGCGTGAGAATTCCTCATATTTTTCAAGCTGCTCGGCAGTTTTGTTTTCAAACTCGCCGAAGTTATATTCGATAAAGCCGTCAATCACGATGGGCTTGTTGTCGGGGTAAAGAATCTCTGCGGTTCTGGTGCATCTTTTAAGAGGGCTTGTGAAAAGCGCCTCCACGGGAGGGTAGATAAGCTCCTCCTTCATCTGAGCAAGCTGTGTTATGCCGTCTTCACTGAGTTCAACATTGGTGTGGCCGATGTATCTGCCTTCCAGAGTTTCGTCGGTAAGACCGTTTCTGATTAAGTGAATGGTATAGGATTTCATTTTTCCTCCAAAAACGGGATTTGATTTTTGTGAATTTTAACAATATACTTTTTGTATATCTGCGTGTATAATATCTAATACAATTTGTTGATAAGAGGTATTTTTATGGATAGAAATTTTTCGGTTATTCTCAGTGAACTGAGAAAAGAAAAGGGGCTCAGCCAGAAAGAAGCCGCCGCAAAACTGGGCATTTCCCAGGCACTGATCTCCCATTATGAAAAAGGTATAAGAGAATGCGGTCACAGCTTTCTGATGAGAGTTGCGGATTTCTACGATGTATCCTGCGATTACCTTCTGGGCAGGACAACAGAAAGAAATGATTTCAATGCCGTTGCTTCAAATATCCTTATGCTTAACGACGATTACTCGCCCACAAGCAAAACCTGCATCAAGGCGGCAATGATTCTGCGTGATGCAATGAAGGAAAGCGAAAATCTTTCAGGCACAAGGTTTGATTTGCTTCTTGCCATAGGAATTTACAGACTTCTGCTGATTCAGGCTTATGAAGGCAACATTCCGAAAAGCTGGGCAGGCAGAGCATATGCAGACGGTAAGGTTATCTGCAACCCCACTTACCTTAATATAATCGACGCCGCTAACTACAATGCATTCGATATATCAATGTCAAAGAATCCCGTTCCTGATGAGCCTGTGCCCGAAGCGGTTGAAACCCTTGTTAAAATGGCAGAGGATTTCATTTTTGATTCCGTTACAAAAGATATTCCGCCCATACCTCTTGAATTTATAAAATAACCTTTTTAAGGGACTGTCCGAAAACAGTCCCTTTATTTTTTACATCAGCTCTTCGTAAAGCTTTATGTATTCTCTTGCTGAACGGCCCCAGCTGTTGTCGCATTTAAGGGCTCTCTCAACAAGCTTCTGCCAGCCGTCCTTATCCGCATATGCGGCAAGTGAGCGTCTGATTGCATCCAGCATATCATAAGCATCGTAGCTCTTGAAGGTGAAGCCGTTGCCTTTACCGTCGCCGCTGTCGGTGATGGTATCTTTGAGTCCGCCTGTTTCTCTTACGATGGGCACGGTGCCGTAGCGCAGGGCAACCATCTGTGAAAGGCCGCAGGGTTCGCTCTTTGAGGGCATAAGGAACAGGTCACAGCCTGCATAAATCTTTCTTGCAAGGTCGGGAATAAAGCCGATACGCAGACCCACTTTTCCGGGGAATGCCGCTGCAAGCTCTTTGAAGAAGGATTCATATTCCCAATCGCCTGAGCCGAGAACTGCAAGCTGCAAATCGGTGGTTTCAAGAAGCTCCCACATAATACGCTTCACAAGGTCAAGACCTTTGTGAGCAACAAGCCTTGAAACGATACCCATAACGGGAGTATCCGCATTTACGGGCAGACCGAAAAGCTCCTGCAATGCAGCTTTGTTCTGAGCCTTTGCGGAATAATCCTTTGCACTGTAATTATAGAAAATATCCTTGTCGGTTTCGGGGTCATAGTTGATAACATCAATACCGTTGAGGATACCGCTGAGCTTACCGCTTCTCTCTTTGAGAATGGGGTCAAGACCGTGGCTGAACCAGGGGTCAAGGATTTCGCCTGCATAGGTGTTGCTTACGGTTGTTACCTTATTTGCACACTCGATGCCGCCCTTCATAAGGTTCACACAACCGCCGAAATCAAGCAGGGATGCGTGCTCCTCGCCCAGACCGAATACGTCACCCAGAATTTCTCTGCCGTATTTGCCCTGATACTGAATATTGTGGATGGTAAACACGGTTTTGATGCCCGTGTAACCTTCTCTGTTTGCAAAATATGTTGAATAGTAAACGGGCACAAGAGCCGTCTGCCAGTCATTACAGTGAATGATATCGGGCTTGAAATCGATATAGGGCAGAATTTCAAGCACCGCACGGGAGAAGAATGCAAATCTCTCGCCGTCATCATAGTGACCGTAGAAGGTGTTGCGCTTGAAATAATACTCATTATCGATGAGATAATAAATCACGCCGCCTGCCTTTGCTTCGTAGATACCGCAATACTGTCTGCGCCACGAAACGGGCACCATAATGCTTGTTATGAACTTCATATTTGCGCGCATTTCTTCGCTGATTGTGCCGTAAAGAGGCATAACAACTCTGCAAGCAACCTTGCGTCTTCTCAGTGCCTGAGGAAGTGAACCTGCAACATCTGCAAGTCCGCCGCTGGCGGCAAAGGGAAGAGCTTCGCTTGATGCGTAAAGTACCTTCATATTCTTAAATCCTTTCTGTCAAATCATTACCCTAAAAGAACCGAAGTGTAGTATTGACCTTCGTATTTCACAACACCCACACCGATCTGCTTTGTTTCCTCGCTCATCAGCCTTTCTCTGTTTGCGGCGGCTACCTGCTGATAAACGGGATTTCCGCCGTATTTGGTGATGAGGGTATATGCGTTGCCGTTGCCCTTGCCGTAAATATCGGGCAATGCAAGTGCCATACTGTTTGTTCTTGCGGAGGCTTTAAGGGTTGTGGTATGTTCAAGAGGTGAAAGACCCTGCTCCTTGCGGTCTGCGTTAATCTGGTCAACGATTGCCTGAGCAAGAGCATCGTCACGCTTGACCTCCGTCTGTATAAACGGCGCCTTGGTTGTACCCTCCTGAGTATTTTCGCTCCATATATCGGGACCCTTTGTGGTGGTTTCGATATATGTCACAACCTCAGTCACCGGGTTGCCGCTTACATCCGTCTGCAACGCACCGTCAGGGTCAGTAACCGCAACGGCTGAGGTTCTGGGCTCTGCCGTAGTAGGCTGGGTAAGGCTGTTTTCAGCAATGGTATAGGTAACAACCTCGGTTACGGGTGTTCCGTCGTCATTGAACTGAGGAATACCGTTGGGGTCTGTCAGATGAACAAAGCTTGACTGCTCCACATATTTAATCGTGGTTGCTTTGGTTGTGGTGGGCTTGGGTTTTCTGGTGGGATAACGGTGATTCGACGATACTTTGGGTCTTGCGTACTTTGTGACCATTGTTATGAATTCGATTTCACCCTGCTCGTTGGTTTCACTGACAACGACGATTTCGGATTCGATAACGGTCTGGGGCTGGGTCAGTGAACGGGTGTCAACAACTCCCGTTTCAATCAGCACCACAAATACAACAAGCACCAATGCAAGTGCCGCTATTGCACCTGTAACAATGTTTTTCTTGGACATCAGATTTCACACTTTCTCAGATTACGATTCCCTTTCCGATATATACGGGATAATTTTCTGCTCCGCAAAGCATTTTGCCGGGCTTGACCACAGCAGATTTATCAATAATCACGCACTGCAAAGTTGAGTTTTCACCAACAAAGCCGTTCTGCATAACGATTGAATTCTTGATTTTTGCACCCTTCTCAACAGTTACACCGCGGAAGAGAATTGAATTTTCAACCTCACCGTGAATGTTACAGCCGTCTGCAATAAGGGAGTTCTTCACATTTGCACCGATTCCGTAAACAGAGGGTACTCTGTCGCTGGTCTTGGTGTATACGGGTCTTTCGGGAGTAAAGAGAGCTTTTCTGAAATCGGCTTTGAGAAGCTCCATGCTGATATCATAGTAAGCTTGAAGTGAGCTGAGCACTCTTACGAAGCCTGTTTCTTCGTAGCCGTAAATTCTCAGATGCTTTACATTCTTTGCGATAATGGTTTCAAAATCGTCAATCTGAGCACTGTGTGCTTCGTGAAGAAGTCTTTCAAGCAGAGTTCTTCTGATAACCATTATTTTAAGTGAGTAATTCACATTTCCGCTGAGGCAGTCAATAAGACCTGTTTCAACAACCTTGCCGTTTTCGTCAAGAATAAGCTCCGTACCGTTTTCGATTGCGGGAGGATTACCCTTTGCGTATGCAATGGTAACATCCGCATCCTTTGAAATATGAGCCTTGATAAGCTTCTCATAATCCATATTGCATACAACGTTGCAGTCTGTGAGAAGAACGTGGTCCTTACCTGACTTTGTTATGTAGCTGATTGAGCCGTAAAGGGCATCAGCCTTGCCGTGGGTCATACCTGTTGAAGGTGTGTTGAAGGGAGGAAGAAGAGCCATACCGTCTCTTTTTCTTGAAAGGTCCCAGGGCTTGCCCGTACCGATATGGTCCATAAGTGAACGGTAGTTGCTCTTTGTGATAACACCTACCTGGGGAATGCCTGCGTTAACCATATTTGAAAGAGGGAAGTCAATAAGACGGTAACGTGCGGCAAAGGGTATTGAACCCATTGTTCTCAGAGCGGTAAGCTCGGGAAGAACTTCATCATAGGCATTTGAAAAGATAATGCCGAGAACATTTTTAACTGACATTATTCCGCACCTCCTACATCGCTGTCTGTCATTGTATCGGGAGCAATTTTTGCGCCCTTGCCGATTGTGACGCCGTTGCCGATAACGGCTACGCCCCAATCCTTGATATCTGCCATATTTTCGGGGCTTTCGCCAACAACCGCGCCCTCTTCGATAACCGCATTTTCAGCAACTATCGAATACTGAACAACGGCACCCTTTCTGATAACCGTGCCTGGCATAACGATTGAATATTTGACCTCTGCGCCTTCTTCAACGGTTACGTTTGCAAAGAGAACGGAGAAATCGATTGAGCCTTCGATTTCACAGCCCTCGGTTACCATTGAATTTTCAACCTTTGCGTTTGCGCCTACATAGTGGGGAGGTGCAACGGGTGTGCGTGAATAAATCTTCCAGCTGTCGTCATTGAGGTCAAGGTCTACCTTGGGATTGAGAAGGTCAAGGTTTGCATCCCAGAGGCTGCTGATTGTTCCTACATCCTTCCAGTAGCCGTCAAACTGATAGGCAAACATTCTCTCGCCTGCATTATGCATTGCAGGGATAACATCGTGACCGAAGTCGTTGCCGCTGCCTTCCTTTGCCTCATCTTCGATAAGGTATTTTCTCAGCTTCTTCCAGTTGAATATGTAAACACCCATTGAAGCCTTGTTGCTTCTGGGGTTCTTGGGCTTTTCTTCAAACTCGCTGATTGAACCGTCATCGTTGACAATCATAAGACCGAAACGGCTTGCCTCTTCCCAGGGAACTTCAAGCATTGCAATGGTGCAGTCTGCATTCTTTTCCTTGTGGAAATCAAGCATCTTCGAGTAATCCATCTTGTAGATATGGTCACCTGAAAGAATGAGAACATATTCGGGGTCATATCTTTCGATGAAGTTGATGTTCTGATAAATTGCGTTTGCGGTGCCTTTATACCATTCTGTGCCCTTAATCTGCTGATAGGGTGAAAGAATGTGAACGCCGCCGTTGGCACGGTCAAGGTCCCAGGGCTGACCGTTGCCGATATAATCGTTCAGTTCAAGAGGCTGATACTGGGTAAGAACACCCACGGTATATATGCCTGAATTGACACAGTTTGAAAGAGGGAAATCGATAATGCGGTATTTGCCGCCGTAGGGTACGGCAGGCTTTGCAATGTTTTTGGTCAGAATGCCAAGACGGCTTCCCTGACCGCCTGCAAGGAGCATTGCAATACATTCGGGTTTTACTGCCATTAGAGGGTCCTCCTTTTAATTTAGTCGGGTTATTATACCCTGAAAATTTGACGAATTCTGTTTGTCACTTTTTGTGACATCGGGAAATCGTTCAGCGGTTGTTGCGAAAGGATGACAGATGACGTTTTTCTCACCCGACGGCGTATCGGGTATACGTTGAGGGTGAAAAAACGGCAAGTAAACGCACTCTGCGTTTACGCTCTGTCGCCTTTATCGGCAACCGATAACGATTTTTTTCTTGACGTGTTTTTTATATACATACAGCTGAGACCTTCAATGTCAATCTCAATGCTGTAATCGTATCCGTGCATCGGCTGTTTTTTTGCTTTCACCGAACCGACGGTACTTTCTCCCCTGCCGCCGTATTCGGGAAGTGCGGAGCTGAAAACAACTCTGTAAGTGCCTTTCCCGGGCACACCTATGCGGTATTTCTGCCTTGTGACATTGGTGAAATTGCAGACCGATATGATTTCTTTACCCTCTGCATCCCGTCGGAGATAAGCAACAACGGAATTATCCCTGTCATCACTGACAATCCAGTTGAAGCCCTCCCAGTCATAGTCAATCTGCCACATAGGGGGATTTTTGAGATAGAATGCGTTGAGCGCCGCAACATAATTCCTGAGCTGACTGTGAGCATCGTAGCCCAGCAGAAGCCAGTCAAGGGGCTGCTTATAATTCCATTCGATGAACTGCCCGAATTCCGAGCCCATAAACAAAAGCTTTTTGCCCGGATGGGACATCATATAGCCCATAAACGCGCGCATACCCGCAAACTTTTCTTCATAGCTGCCGGGCATTTTATTGATAAGGGAGCATTTGCCGTGAACAACCTCGTCGTGGGAAATGGGAAGCACGAAATTCTCCGAAAAAGCATAGAAGAATGAGAAGGTCAGCTTATCGTGATGATGCTTTCTGTAAATGCCGTCCATAGAGAAGTATTTAAGGCAGTCATTCATCCAGCCCATATTCCATTTGAAGTTGAAGCCCAGTCCGCCCATATAAGTAGGCTTTGAAACCATGGGCCAGGCAGTGCTTTCTTCCGCAATCATAAGCACATCGCCGTGCTCCCTGAAAATGCTTTCATTAAGCTTTCTGAGGAAGGCAACGGCTTCAAGGTTTTCTCTGCCGCCGTCAACATTGGGTATCCACTCACCGTCCTTGCGGCAATAATCCAGATAAAGCATTGAAGCAACCGCATCAACACGCAGACCGTCGATATGGTATTTGTCAATCCAGAACATTGCGCTTGAAACAAGGAAGCTTTGGACTTCGTTTCTGCCGTAATCAAAAACTCTGGTTCCCCATTCGTAATGCTCGCCCTTGCGTGGGTCTGCATATTCGTAAAGAGGGCCGCCGTCAAATTCGTAAAGACCGTAAGCATCCTTGGGGAAATGAGCAGGCACCCAGTCAAGGATAATTCCGATATTTTCACTGTGAGCCTTGTCTACAAAATAAGCAAAATCCTCGGGAGTGCCGTAGCGCGAAGTGGGTGCGAAATAACCTGTTACCTGATATCCCCAGGAGCCGTCAAAAGGATGCTCCGTAACGGGAAGAAGCTCGATATGGGTGTAGCCCATTTCTTTTACATAGGGCACAAGCTCATCCGCAAGCTCTCTGTAAGTGAGAGGGTTGCCGTCATCGTGCATACGCCAGGAGCCTGCATGAACTTCATATATATTGACGGGCGAAGAATAAATATCTTTTGCCTTTCGTTTTTTCAGCCAGTTTTTATCTGTCCATTCAAAATCGGGCAAGCCGTAGAATTTTGAAGCGGTGTCGGGTCTTGTTTCGGTGTGGAAGGCATAAGGGTCGCTTTTATAAATCAGCCTGCCGTCACGGGTTTTTATCTGAAACTTATATGAATCGTAAACATTTACTCCCTGAACGGTGCATTCCCATACGCCCACACTTATTTTCTCCATAGGTGCGTTGTGGGGCTGCCAGCCGTTGAAATCACCGCCGACGCCGACCCATTCGGCATTGGGTGCCCATACTCTGAAAGTAACCGAGCCGTCCCCGTTGCCGTGAGCACCGAGAAATTCATATGCTTTTGCGTTTGTGCCCTGATGAAAAAGGTAAAGGGGAACATTATTTTTACTCTGCATATGCCGAACTCCTCCATTTTTATATAAACTTATTATAACAAGTCCTTTTTTCATTTTCAAGTGCATATCAAGAATAATAGTACCAAAATTTCATACAAAATATACAACAGATTGCCCATAAAGGTTACAATTCTGTCACTTTCGTTGACAAATCTGCATTTCTTTGTTATCATTACTTAGGTTTACTTATGAAAAGGAGAGTCCTAAAATGATTAGTTCAGACAACCTCTGTATGAGCTGTATGAAGGAAATAGGCGAGAAAAAGCAGTGCCCATATTGCGGATACCACGTTGACTCTGCTCAGATTCCGCCCTATCTGCCCGTAAGAACGGTTATTTCCAACCGCTATCTGGTGGGTAAAACACTCGAATACAACGGTGAAGGCGCTACATACATCGGCTGGGATCTTACCGAGCGCAAAGCCGTTAAAATCAGAGAATTCATTCCCGATTCCTTCACTACACGAACAACTTCAAATCTCACCCTGCAAGTTATGAGAGGCAGTGAAAACATCTTTCTTGAACTGCGTCAGAGCTTCGTTGAGCTCTGGACAAAGCTTGCAAGGCTCAAAGGTCTTTCCGCGCTTATAAGCGTTACGGATGTTGTGAACGATTACGGCACATCCTATGCAATCTACGACCATTTTGAAGGTATTTCCCTGCGTGATTTTCTTCTGCGCAGTAAAACGGGCTACGTTTCGTGGGAAAAGGCAAGAACCCTGCTTATGCCCATTCTTTCAACTCTGGGCACCCTTCATTCCTCGGGCATTATCCACAGAGGAATATCTCCCTCAACCCTCATCATCGGCCCTGACGGAAAGATAAAAATCACAGGCTTCTGCACAGGTGCCGCAAGAAATTCAAGAAGCGACCTCAACAGCCAGCTTTATGACGGCTATGCCGCCATTGAGCAGTACGGCTTTGACAGCGGTCAGGGTACCTGGACAGATATTTACGCTTTTGCCGCAGTGCTTTACCGCACACTTATCGGCAGCGACCCCATTTCCGCAAAAGAGAGAATGAGCAACGATAAGCTTATGGTGCCAGGTAAATTCGCAGAGGCACTGCCTGCTTATGTCATAAACGGTCTTATCAACGCCCTTCAAATTCTTCCTGAGGACAGAACAAGAACCGTTGAACAGCTCCGCGCCGAGCTTTCCGCATCACCTGCGGCGGCATCCGCATCAGACGGCTATCAGAAGCCCGTACCTCCTGCCGCACCCTCAGGTGCCGCAAGACCTCAGGCAAAGCCTGCACGCACCGCCGAGCCCAAGAGCGAAGGTGCGAAATCTCCCCTGAACGGTAACGGCGACGGCAAGAAAACAATAATTCTTACTGCGGCAATCAGCCTTGCGGTAGGAATAATCATATTTGCAATTCTCATGTTCGGCCCTCTGCGCGAGCACGTAACCTTCCTCGGAAACGGCAATACGGACAGCACAATCACCACCACCGAGGGCGAGCTTGTTGAGGTGCCCGGATTCACGGACAGACTTTTCCTTGATATTTCGTCAAATCCCGTTTTCACAAAGAACTTTGTTTTTGTTGACGAATATGTTTATGACAGCGAGGTTGACGTGGGATACATTGTTAACCAGAGCATAAAGGCAGGCGAAATGGTACCTGCCGGCACAAAAATCACCCTTTATGTAAGCAAGGGCGAAGAGGAAATTATTCTTCCCGATGTCAAAGGCTCCGATTACGAAGAAGCAAAGCTCCGACTTGAAGAGCTGGGATTTGTATGCAAAATCAGCGAAAGAACCGACAACGCATACAGACCCAACGAAGTAATTTCAATGTCACCCGTTGCGGAAAAAGCATATGCCAAGGGTTCAACCGTTTTCCTTATTGTCAACATCGTTGAGCCTGAAACCGTTACGGACGAATACGGCAACATCGTTGAAACCGAAGAAGAATCGTCCGAAGAAGAAATTTATTGATCTGACGGGCGGCCTCAAAGGGTCGCCCCGTATTTTTGAATATGAAGCTTACCTTTCCCGATTACTTCAAAAAATTCACCTGCATTGCAGATAAATGCACCGATACCTGCTGTAACGGCTGGGATGTTGTGATTGACGGCGAAAGCCTTGATTACTACACAAATCTCAGCGGAGATTACGGCAGAAAAATCCGCAGTCTGATTACCGTTGACGAAGACGGTGACAGCATTTTTGTTTCAGAAAACGGCAGATGTCCTTTCCTGCTTGACAGCGGTCTGTGCGATATGTATATCAATCTGGGTCACGGCTGCCTTTCCCGTACCTGCCGCATTTTTCCCAGATTCACAAACGCTTTCGGGTCAAGGGCTGAAACAGGGCTTTCCCTCTCCTGCCCCGAGGCGGCAAGGCTGATTTTTGAAAGCAAGAAAGCCGTCACTTTTGTAACGGAAGATACGGACAGCGGCATTTTGCCTGCGGATTTTGACCCGGAGCTTTATTTTACACTGCTTGAAGTCCGAAAAACGGCGATAAATATACTGCAAAACAGAAATTTCACAATGAAAGAACGGCTGTGTGCCTTTTTGCGGTACTCCGGACTTGTTCAGGACTTCATTGATATTTTCGAATACGAAGGTGCAGAGGATATTGATACCTCACTGTTTTTTGAAAACACAGAATATTCGCCTGCCCGTGCAAAGCGTGCACTTAAAGGGATTTTCGGATTTTTCAGCTCAATGGAATTTATAGACGGCAATTATCCGTCGGTTCTCTCGGAAGCTGAAACCGTTGATATGCAAGGCTTTACGGCTGATGAGATATTGATTGAGCATCTGGCGGTATATTTTCTTCACCGCTATTTTATCACTGCCGCCTACGACGGCAGATTGCTTGAAAACGCAATTTTTGCCGCTGTGTGTACGGTTGTGATTATGAGAATTTCAGCCCTCGGCAACAGTGATTTTCAGACGGCGGCTCAAAAGTTTTCAAAAGAAATTGAGCACTCCGCACTGAATATGGAAATTCTGGTGAAAGCAATCAGAAAAAGCCGCTGTTTCAGCACTGAAAACTTAATAAATATCCTTTCGGAAAAGGAGAAATAAAAATGAAATATTGTAATTACGTCAACACAAAGCAAGGCAGCAAATCCGTTCACCGTTATTCAAACGGCAACACTCTGCCCCTTGTTCAGCTTCCCTTCGGTATGACCGCATTCGCACCTCAGACCGTTGAAGGCAACATCAGATGGTATTACCATCCCGACAGCCGCAGCTTTGAGGGTCTCAGACTTACCCATCAGCCCTCCCCCTGGATTGCGGATTACGGTGCAATGATATTTATGCCCCAGAATAAAAAGCTGGGCGGTTTTGACGGTGAAGACCGCTGGTCGGGCTTCCGCCCCGAGGATGCGGTGCTGACTCCTTATTATCTCAGATACCGACTTCTGCGTTCAAAGTGTGACCTTGAAGTTGCTCCCACAGAAAGAGGTGCGGTAATCAGAGTTGCATTCGACGAAGACGGCGACAATTATTTTTCCGTTGTTCCCGTAAAAGGAATGTGCAGCTACCGTTTCGACAAAAAAACAAACACACTCTATGCGACAACGGATATGCATATGAGCGGCGAAGCGGTAAAATTCAAAAATTATATTGTTCTCAAATTTCCCGATGGCAGTGTAGACGCTGAAAAAACACTTATCAGCAACGACGATAAATTCCGCAACGGCACAAAATGCAGAGGCAAAAAAGCAGGCATTCACATTTACCTTAACGAAAAAGTTACGGAAATCAAACTTGCCTCATCATACATAAGCTTCAATCAGGCACTTCTGAATCTTGAAACAGAGCTTTCGGGCAAAAGTTTCAGGGATGTTAAATCCTCCGCGGAAGATATCTGGGAAAGCTACCTTTCGAGAGTCAGAATCGAAACCAAGGATAAGAAGCTTCTCAAAACCTTCTATTCCTGTATGTACCGTGCATTCCTCTACCCCCACAAATGCCACGAATACGATAAAAACGGCAATGCAATTCACTACTGCCCCCACGACGGCTCAGTAAAAAACGGCGTAAGATATACGGATAACGGCTTCTGGGATACTTACCGCACCGTCTACCCCTTCTTTGCCCTTGTTGCAAAGGATGAGCTTCGTGAAATGCTTATTGCCTTCATCAATGAATACAAAGAAAGCGGCTGGCTTCCCCGTTGGCTTTCAATCGGCGAATGCGGCTGTATGCCCAGCACTCTCGTTGATGCGGTTATCTGCGACGGTGCAGTCAAAGGCTTCATCGATAACGACCTGCTTGAAGTTGCCCTTGAAGGTATGATAAAGCATTCCGTCACCAACGCACCTCATCCCCGCTTCGGCAGAAACGGTGCAGAGGAATACTGCAAGCTGGGCTACGTTTCATACGAAACAGAAAAAGAGAGCGTAAACCTTACTCTTGATGCGGCTTACGGTGACTGGTGTATTGCGGAAATTGCAAAAATTCTGGGCAAAGAGGATATCGAGAAAGAATACAGAAAGCGTGCCCTCAACTATAAAAACCTTTTCGACCCCGAAAGCGGCTTTATGCGTGCCAAGGATAAAAAAGGCAATTTCAGACCCGGTTTCGTGCCCGAAGGCTGGGGCAGGGATTACACCGAAGGCAGTGCCTGGCAGAATTCATTTGCAGTGCCCCACGATATTGAGGGTCTTGCGGAATTTTACGGCGGTAAAGACAAGCTGATTGCAAAAATTGACGAGCTTTTCGCAACTCCGCCCCACTACGATATCATCGGCTACGGCTGTGAAATTCACGAAATAACGGAAATGGCGGCAGTTGATTTCGGGCAGTGCGGTATGAATAACCAGCCCTCTTTCCACATTCCCTACATTTACTCCGCACTGGGCGATGTTGAAAAATCCGCATATTGGGTAAAAGAAATATGCGACAAGCTTTTCTCATACGAAGATGACGGCTTCCCCGGTGACGAGGATAACGGCACAACCGCCATATGGTATATTTTCGGCGTACTGGGTCTTTACCCCTTCTGCCCCGGCAGACCCGAATATGTAAAGGGCATAAAGCAGGTTGACAAAGCTTTTATCGGCGATAAAGAGCTTGATGTAAACAAATTCAGCGGCAACAAAATTCAGTATAAAGACCTTATCTGAGGAAGGAGAAGCATAAATGGACAGATATCTTATTATCAACGCAGACGATTTCGGTATGTGCAGAGGTGCAAACCTTGCGGTTATGGACCTTATGAAAGACCCCGACAGCGCACTTACCTCAACAACAGTTATGACCCCCTGTGCATGGGCACCCGAGGCCTGCCAGTTTGCGGCTCAGAATCCTGAGCTTGCAATCGGCGTTCACCTTACATTCACAAGCGAATGGTCAAAATACCGCTGGGCACCCGTAAACTCAAAGAATACGGATTCACTCCGTGACGAAGAAGGCTTTATGTGGCACGAAAGCGATCAGGTTGAGCAAAACGTTGACATCGACGAAGTTGAAGGTGAAATCAGAGCACAGATTGAGCGTTGCAAGAAGCTGGGTCTTGTTACTCCCTCACATCTCGACAACCATATGGGCTCCCTTTACGGCATCGAAACAGGCCGCTTTGAGCTTCTTCAGAAAACACTTGAAATTGCAGGCGAATACGGTCTGCCCTTCCGTCTGCCCGGCCACATCACAGACGAAATGATGGGCAACTCGATGCTTGAAATCAATGTTGACAAGAGTATGATTGAAATGGTATTCGGCAAGATTGTTGAGTTTGCAAACGCTATGGGCGTTGCAATCCCCGATTACCTTATCCCCAACGAATGGGGCGGCCCCCAGGACGAAAGCTACGAGAATTTCAGAGAATATCTCTACAACCTCTATGCAAGCTTCCCCGAAGGCGTAACCGAAACATACCTGCATCCCTCACTTGAAACCGATGACCTCAAAGGCACATCGGGCTGCTGGGAGCGCAGAGTATGGGAATACAAGGTTATGAAAGACCCTGCAACAAAGCAGCACCTTGAAGCTCACGGCATCAAGCTTATCAATTACCGTGACCTTGCGGCAATGAAAAAATAAGGTGATGTAAAAAAAGCGCAGACCGCATAAAACAAAATAAGACAAGGGGTTCTGTAAGAGTGATTATCTTGCAGAACCCCGAATTTTTATCCGAAAACTATAAAAATGTAAAAAAGAATGTTTTATGCTACGAACAAACTTCGCCACTCGACGTACTTTTGTACGCCTTCGGGCAAGCATAACAATGCGTACGCATTGTTATTGCTCAGTTTGTCCGTTCTGCATCTTTTTTCCTATCCCCTTGAAAAACCGAAAAAGTGAGTTTATTTATTTGAATGCTACATATCTGTAAGTGGTACCCAGTTCGTTAAGTGACGGATAACAGTTCATAACACCCTCAGCGGTTGAGCTTTTCACCTTGAAGCCCGAATTCGTCAGTTCAAGCCCGAGAGTGGCACCTTCATTGAAACCCACCGCACAGTATACACTGCTTTTGCCCGTTGAGGTATTCGTTGTCATTATGGGCATACCGTTAATCATAACGATAACAACGCTGGGCTTGAATCCCAGATTAACAGATGCCGTACCGTTGCCCATTCCGAAATACGATCCCGTAACAAAAGGAGTATCAAGGAAATCCTTCTGAGAGGGAGAAATATGAATATCCTCATTCCTGATGTGTGTGCCGCAAAGCAGATCCTTCGTCAGGAACGACGGAAAATCAAGGCTTGATGTTGCCGCAGGGCAGAGGGATGCATTGACCGTTGCCCAGGCTGTCAGCACAAAAGCATCCGTATCTCTGTCCGACACAACGGATTCACAGCCCGAATTGAGAATATCAAGCCCCGAAGCAAATGTCAGGCAGTCAATGATATCCGTAAACGCGCTGTGGCACGCTTCACCGCCCCAGGAATAGGGAGCGTGGATTGAAAGCCTGAGCCTGATTCTTGCCTGCCTGCAATATTCGTTTTCAACAAGCACGCCCTCATCATTTTCCGTAAAGGAATCAACAATTTCCATTCCCTCAATACCTACCGCAACGGTGGTGTGTTTCAGAGGAATCGCTTTTTTTACCGCAGGGAATTCCGTAAGAAATCTTATTTCGGAAAGCTCCTCTCTCGTTTTAAGCCAGTCAACGATATTTGCGGGCAATGCACTTATTTCACTCATAAATCACACCTCATTCCGTTTCTACCATAACACGGATAATCGCCCATATGTAAAACGGGTTTTCACCGTTGTAAACCTTTTCGGCACGGTCAATTCTGTATTTTTCGCCAAGACAGTAAATATATGAACCGTCTGCGGCGGCGGTAAGGTCAGGGTCGGGAGGTCCGATGTAAAGATAGTGGCCCTGTGAATTATAACCGATTTCCGTGTTGACACCGTAAAGGTACATCTTGTTCTTGTATCTCAGAGGGCTGATGAAAGCTCTGGTTTCAACGGTTTCGCCGTCCTTTGATACAAACGATGCAGGTCTGCCGTAATGCCTGAAAACAGGTTCAATATTCATACGCTCACCTGCCCGAAGAAAAATCCGTCATCTTTAAGCAGTGGCAGTGCCGCAAGCATTGCCGCTGTCTTTTCTTTTTCCGCCTGCTCAATAAGTGCATTGGGCGAAACGCTGACGGTTACGTCGCCTGCCTTGAAAGAAGTCATACCCTCTGCGGAATGCATATTCCTGATACAGAGACGGTGATTCACCATTGCCGCCGCAAGGTTTATGAGCCTTACATCGGAATGCTCTGCCGAGGTTTTCACACGGGGCATAAGCTCCTTTGCCGCCGCGGTGCAGAGAGGAGCAAGCTCCTCATCCGTACCCCGGGGCGAATAATATTCTTTCAGAGCAGAAAGAATGCTCAGACAGTCAATCAAATCAAATCCCTCCGTTAAACGGAAAGCACCTTTGATGCACCGTCAAAAATCTTGGCAAAGCCTGCGGTGCAGCTGATAACCGCACGTTCAAGCTGACGGTCAATAAGCTTATCATATTCCGTCATAATATCGCCTGCCTTGACCATTTCAAGTGCGGCAGTCTTATCAATACCGATAAGCTTGCCCTCACCTACGGATGCGGATTTGAGAAGCTTTGCACCCAGAGGTGTAATCATATCGCCGCTGCCGTGGAAGTTAAGACCTGCCGCCGCATCCCTGAACTGCTCCATATTGAGCATCTGTGCGGTAACCGCAGGGTCGGCAATGATTGTGTTGAGCTCATAGGGGTCAAAGCCGTTCCAGAAGTTAACAAGGTCGGCATAGGTGAGTTTGCCTGACTGTGCACAGCTCACAACCTCTGCACCGTTACCGCCGCCGTCGCCGTTTTCAATAACGCCGATGGCATCTTTGAGAAGGGTTCTGGCAATGTATGCACCGATCTGTCTGAGAGTTACGGTGAAAAGGTCAAGACGCTGGAAGCGGATTGCCTCGTATGAAGCAACAAGGCTTCTGCCTCTCTTTTTGAGGCTTACAAGGTTATCCTTGGTGTGAACGGTGGTTTCGGGAATGAACGCACCCTCCTTCACAACTTTAAGCTCCTTCTCATCCTCTGTGGGAATTGAAGTGATTGAACGGTAATCCATACCGTCGATAACTGTTGTTGATGCAACAATATCCGAAAGAATATCCGCCTGTTCAAGACCCTGTCTTACGGCTCTTGAAATGTATTCGGGGAAAAGCACCGCACTGTCGGAATTCCTGAAGAACTTGTCAACAACATCGCTTGAAGGGCCGCCTACCCTGATGCCGAAGCGTTTAAGCTGACGCTGATATGCGTCAAGGCCTTCCATTGATGTGCCCTTGTAGTTTTCGGTAGGGTCAATGCTTTCAAGTGCCTTTGTGAAGTTGCCTGATGCATAAAGACCCTTTTCAAGTCTGATATTATCAAAATTAGCCATTTTAACTCCTCCTTACATAATGAATGTTACGGTTGAATCTGCTTCGTTAACCGCAACAACAAGATATTCTCTGCCCTCGGCACCTGACTTTACGCCTTCACTGCCGCAGACAAGATTTGCGTAGCCTGCCTCAACAGAGCCGCTGTACTTTGCAGTTACCGCACCGCTGAGCTGTACGCTTGCATAACCGCCGCTGCATTCCTTTGCGATACCGCAGAATGCTTCGCCGTCGGCACAGGCAGTAACCGTGCCCGAACCGTTCATCTTTACGGGTGTACCCTTTGCAATTTCTTCATTTGCCTTAAAAGTTGCGGTGTTTTCGTTAAAACCGCAGAATGATACTGACATAATTTATCCTCCTTAAATCTTGTAGACGGAATTTTCACCGTCGGTTTTGTTTTCGCCGCCATCAAGCTGTCTTACGACGGGCAGGCTTTTCTGTGCATTTTCTCTGAATGCATTATGCATTTCACGCAGGGATTTAAGTGAAAGGGAATTGCAGATTTCTTCAATCGCCTCACCCTTCATTTCGGGAATAACCGTTGCGGCACAGCGGATAATACCGTCTTCAAGCTCCTGTCTTATTTCCTTTGCAATTTCCGCAAGGTCATCACTTTCCCGTGAGGGGTCGAAGCTTTTGACAATACCCGCATTCTTCTGGGCAGGCACCGCAACAAATGACCATTCGTAGGCATCCGCAGGGTCATTGAGAAGGTAACAGCAGAGCTTTCCGCCGTAAACCTTACCCTTTCTGTGCTCACAGCCCTGAGTTTTGATATCCTTGCCGCAGATTGAGCACTTTATCTCCTTGACACTGCAACCCACACTGGTTTCTTTCTTGATACCTGCATCGATTTCCGCAATAAGATCTTTGTTCTTTTCGGTTCTCACCGTATAAGCCTTTGCAAGAATATATGTATATATCTCGCCGTCGGCAGTCTTACGGGTTTCATCGGTCAGAACCTGAGCCGCATAAATTCTTGCAGTCTGGTCCTTGCTTTTCATATTGTGGTCAAAGATACCCGTTTTGCCCACAAAAAGCTCTGCCAGCTTATGAAGGGATTCAACAGTGAATTTCTCGTTATCCCTGTCAATTTCGTTGTCGCAGAGAATAAGCGAAAATGTATAAAGCTCATCCCTGCTCAGTTTCTTTCTTGCAAACCTCCCGATAAGTTCAAGTTCCTCATCGGGCAGAATGTTATTTTCCTTTTCCGTGTTCATTCACCTCTCCTTATTTTTTCCGCCTGAGCCTTGTAAAGCTCGGCTCTGCTCAGCTCAACCTCATCCTGCAAAGTAATTTCATCCCACACAACTCTCGGGGTGCAGGCATAACCTCTGCTTCTGAGATAAGCGGTGCAGATTTTTCTGATTACCGGTGTAAGAATGCGTCTGTATGCTTCAAGCTCGCTTGTAAGCACATCCGCCTGCTGTGCGCTCATACGCTCCGTGCTTGACCAGGAAAGCCCCAGCATAAAGGGAGGCAGACCCGTTTTTGCAACAATCTGTTCAAGCATCTGCCTGACGGGTACATTACTGTCCAGAATCTGATTATCCGCACCGATAACCTTAATCTGTACATCACCCACAGCCACAAAGTCCCTGACCTCGGAGCCGCTCTGCATTGCCTCGCCCCATTCCCTTGCAACCTGCATCGCCCTGTCTTTTGCATAAGCTCTGTCCATTGCATCGTTCTTGGGGTTATAGGTAACGGCAAATCTCAGGTTGCCCACTCTCTCCCAGTTTGCGCCGATACTCTCAAATATTTTGAGAAGCACCGAACTTACAAAGGGCAGACCTTTCAGCATTGAACAGCCCGTCAGGGCTCCCGGTTCGGGGTTAAGCACACTGAGAAGGCACATTTCGGGGCGTGTGACCTTCTGAAGCTCCGTGCCGTTACGGATAAAGATATCAACATCAAAGCCGTTTCGGTTTCTTTTAAGCTCAATGCAGTCAAGGGATGCATTGAAAAGACCTCTGGGCACACCGTCTGAATCCGTAACAATTTCGCCCAGGGCGGTGCCGCAGGTCAGAAGCTGCTCAAAATAGCTTTCGATAAACGCACTCATCCCCTGACGGTTGCCGCCTACGGGCACGGAAAGAATGAATTCTTCAAGCTCCGCCTGAGCCGCCTTGCTGTCACATTCAACGGCGAAGCCTCCCGTAAGACGAACAAGCTTGAACACTGCCGCATCAATAACGGGCACCGCCTCACGAAGTGCGTAATAGAGTCTGTTCTGAGGCGGAGCAAGAGGCACATAGCCGTCAAGAATACCGAAGGGCTTTGCCTGGGTATTCTGCGTTACGGGTGCCGAAATTCTTGATGATTTTCTCTTTCTGAATACAGCCATTTCTTCTCCTCCTTTCATCGTCTTTTTGCCGCAATGGCGAAAAATCCGCCGTCATCTTCTTCCGTAAGCACGGTTGAAACAAAATAACGGATATCATCCATTGCATGGTCGTTTTCCTTTCTGACGGAATCCTTTGCACTGCTTTCCTCCCAGCGGTAAAGTCCGAATTCACGGATTGTATCCTTGCAGGAGGGAGAAAAAAGAATTTTTCTTTCTTTGAGGCAGTCCGAAACACGGCGGATTCCGTCAATAACATCGTTTTTTGCAGGAACAACCCTGAATCTGCCGCCACGCCTTATGCATTCCATAAAGCTTGCCGCAGACGGGTCAACAATAACGGCTTCTACGGGCAGGTTTTCCGCAAGCTCACACAAGCCTTCGTAATGCTCACTGTCGGTTTTCTGCCTGCCCTCGGTACGGGAATTGAAATAATACTCCCTGATTCTGTACCACCTTCCGCCGTTTTCGCCCCACAGACCGAAAGAAGAAGGGTTGACCGTACCGTAATCGCAGGAAATATAATATCTGCCGAAGGTATCGGGCGGTGTGACAACGTGATTTTCCTGCGAAAACATAGGGTAAACACTGCCCTGTGCCGCCACCCATCTGCCGAGAACGAATCTTTCGTAGAATGCACCCGAATAAAGCTTTTCGTACCTTCTGATAACAGCAGGTGTAAGCGACGGGTTATCCCTCATTTCAAAGTGCAGATAAAAGCAGTTTTTCTCCTGACACTTTTTTATCCACTCCTCGTGAAACCAGTGCATAGGGTGTTCGGGGTTGCAGTTGAACCAGAATTTTGACCCCTCTACCGAACACCTTGCAAGCGCCTGCTCCACAAATGAACGGGGCATCAGGGTAACCTCATCAAAAAGCACTCCTGCAAGGGTCATACCCTGAATGAGTGCCGCCGAGCCTTCGTCCTTGCCGCCGAAAAGATAGAATCTGTTGGTAACTCCTTTATAGGTTATCTCCACAAGATTTCTCGAATACTTTTCTTCGCATTCAAAACCAAGCTCACGGAGCACAGGCAGCATAACCGTCACAACATTACGGCGCAGGGATGCGATTGTTTTGCCGCAAAGGGCAAAGGAACGGTCCGAAAATCCCGAAAAAGCCCAGGTGACAAAAGAAACGGACATACACATTGTTTTGCCCGAGCGCACCGCACCGTCGCAGATTATTGCATCACGGTCTGCATAGGGGCTCTGGGGAAGCCACCAGCAGAGTGCTTTCATCTGTTTGGGAGAGAAGGGTGTGAAATCCTGTTTTTTGCTCACTCCTCATCCTCCCGTGAAAGCATTTTTGCTCCCTCGGCAAGTGCCTGAACAAAACTGCTCTGAGTGTTTTCTTCACCCGTACCCAGCTTTTCAAGCCGTTCAAGGGCTTTGAGCCGGTCAAAAAATTTGATTTCAAGTCCGCCGCCCTTGGGGCGCTTGATATCCGACACGTTGAAAAGGTCAAGCTTTTCAATTTCTTCCGCCGACATAGTTTCCTCGCAGAGCATAAGTTTCAGTGCATCCGCAACGGAGCCGAAGGCAAGGCGTCGCAGACCCTTTTCAACCTCCGATGATGTGGCTTTCTTTTCTTTTTCAAGCCGTGAAATTTCATTGCGGATTTCTTCTCTTGCAAGAAGCCTTGCGGCACTTCTGCGGGGTGCAACAACAAAGCCTGCCCTTGCGGCACAGCCTCTGGCATCGCCGTCTTCCGCATAATAAGAACAGAAAAGCCGTTCTTTATCGGTCACGGTATTCATCTCCTTTCCGAAAGGAATTTTTTAAATCCCTTTCAACCTAAGTGCAAACCGCCCGTTTTTTTGACCTGTTCAGGTGAAAAAAATTCAAAATTTGTTCCGCATTACCCTGCGAATTCTCCCGTTTTCGCCCGTATTCACCCATATATCGCCGTTTTTCTCTGTTTTTGCACAATATTTTTGCTTTTTGAATTTTTTTGCATTTTTGCTTGACTTGTTGCGATTTTGGGTATAAGATTAATGGGTAGAAAAAATTTTTTGAAGTGTGGTGAAAATTGTGGCAGGTTCCGATATACCTAACCCCCGAAGTAGATACATAACCTTATATTCTGCCGCACAGACGGAACTGCGCCCAAAGTGATTTCACCGTAAATCGCTTTTCTTTGGTTGCATCCCCTTTGCGGTAAGCCGCAAAAGGAGATGCTTTTTTTATGGAAAATTTTGAAATCCTTCTTGAACAGATAATTGAGCTCGCGGAGAAAGGCGAAATTTCCGCATTGCGTGAAATGCTCAGCGAAATAAATGTTGTTGACGTTGCTCTGCTTATTGAGGAGCTTGAAACGAAAAACAGACTCAGAACCTTCCGTGTTCTGCCCAAGGATATATCCGCGGAGGTTTTCTCGTATCTTGAACCCGAAACTCAGGCGGAGCTTGTGCGCTCAATCACCGATGCCGAGCTTGAACGCCTGCTTGACGAAATGTTCCTTGACGATACTGTTGACTTTCTTGAAGAAGTGCCTGCAAGCGTGGTAACCCGTGTTCTTGCGCACTCAGACCCCGAAACACGAAAGCTGATTAACCGCTTCCTCAAATATCCCGAAGACTGTGCAGGCAGCCTTATGACCATCGAAATGGTTCACCTGCGTACAAGTCTTACTGCGGCGGAGGCTATCGATAAAATAAGAAAAACAGGCGTAGACAAAGAAACCGTCTACACCTGCTACTGTATTGACCGTGAGCATCACCTTCTGGGAAGCATCCCCCTGCTTTCACTTCTTCTTTGCGAGCAGGATACCCTTGTGGGCGATATTATGGAGGACGATGCACAGCTTATTTCCGTCAACACTCACGACGACCGTGAGTATGTTGCGGATATTGTTAAAAAGTACGACCTTCTCAGCGTACCTGTTGTTGATAACGAAAACCGCCTTGTAGGCATTATCACCGTTGACGATATCGTTGACGTTATTGAAGAAGAAACCACCGAAGACTTTGAAAAGATGGCTTTGCTTGCCCCTTCGGATGACGAATACCTCAAAACAGGTGTTTTCAAGCTTGCCAAAAACAGAATTCTCTGGCTTCTCATTCTGATGATTTCGGGTACCTTTACAGGTAAAATCATTGAAGGCTACGAAACCCTGCTTGCAGGCTTTGTTGCACTGACGGCGTCAATGCCCATGCTTATGGGTACGGGCGGTAACGCAGGCAGCCAGGTTTCAACCCTTATCATCCGCGGTCTTGCAGTCGGCGAAATAGAAATAAGGGATTACCTTAAAATTGTTTTCAAGGAACTGAGAGTTGCTTCAATCTGCGGTGCGGTGCTTGCGGCGGCAAATATACTGCGTATGTACCTTTTCTGCGAAGGCACCTTGCAGGTGTTCCTTGTTGTATCAATCGCAATGTTCTGCGCAATAGTTGTGGCAAAGCTTATCGGCTGTTCGCTGCCCATCTTTGCAAAAATCGTAAAGCTTGACCCTGCGCTTATGGCAGGTCCCATGATTGCGACTCTGGTTGATATCGTTACCCTTGTCATTTATTTCGGACTTGCAAAGCTTTTCCTGATATAACCTTCAAAGGACAGTCATCGCGGCTGTCCTTTTTTCGTTTTGATTGACTTTACCAAAGCAAAATGCTATGATTAATTCATACCGGCAGACGAAAGGATGAAGAAAATGAAATGTAATTTTTGCGATTGCGACGTAAAAAAAGATGATGAATTCTGCCCCCATTGCGGCAAACAGCTTATAGAAAAAGACAAGCCGGCAGATAAATCCGAAAAATTCGGAAAAACTCTCCGCTTTTACGATTATAAGGAAGGTCTTGCACTTCAATCTCTTTCCGTTGTTCTTTTAGGTCTGGTCATCATCGCGACAACCGTGTATTTCATAGCCGACTTCGGTTATTACTCTTTTTATTCCTCGTCACGCATAATGAAGTGGCTCCTTTTTGCGGCTGTCGGATTTTTGCTTGTCATTATGGGAATTGTTTCGTTTTTCAGGCTGAAAGGTTGCAGCGTTTCTCTGTGTGAAAACGGTATTTACGGCTATATCCCTGACGGACTTTTCAAAACAGTTTATTTTGAAGTGTTATATGAGAACATCGAAAATGTTAAGCGAAGCGGCTTCGGAACAACACGTAACTCCCACCCCAAAATAATCATAAAAACCTCCGACGATAAATTCACAATAAGTTTCCCCAAAAAAGAAAACACTGTTGACCTTTCGGAATGTTTTTACCGTATTCTGGATATGTAACCGACGGTGCGGTCATAGTTTTACACTTTTTCACGAGGCAATAATTTCTATATTTTTCATTTTTAACCTGACAGGTAAAAAAATTTGATTCGTCAGGTTAAAAAAACATATCTGTACAAGTAAAAAACTTTAACCCTAACTATAATAAACAGAGTTATAATAATTTTCAGTTATATCAACCTCATCTACTCTGCGTAATGAAGCGGAGAGAGGTGGTTGTGAGTGCATATTTCTTTGTGTATTTCTATATATTTTATTTATATATTACATTTCACCAAAAAAGGCCGCTTTTTGCGGTCTTTTTTAGTTGCGGATTGCATTGATTTTTTACATATTTTAGGGTATCATATAAAAGTAAAAATTTATAATGCGGGAGTTTTGGATATGATGAAAAACACAGACAAAACCATGGAAAAAATCGTTGCTCTCTGCAAGGGCAGAGGCTTCATCTTTGCAGGCAGCGAAATCTACGGCGGTCTTGCAAACACATGGGATTACGGCCCTCTCGGTGCAAGAATGAAAAACAACGTCAAGGATACCTGGCGCAAGCGTTTCATTCAGGAAAGAAAAAACAGCTACGAGGTTGATGCCGATATCCTTATGCACCCCAGAGTATGGGAAGCAAGCGGCCATGTTGCCAGCTTCTCAGACCCTCTCCTTGACTGTAAAGAGTGCAAAATGCGTCACAGAGCCGATAACCTTATCGACGACTTTGACCCCGAAGCACACGCAGACGGCATGACAAAGGAAGAAATGTTTGAGTATATCAAGGCTCATTCAATTCCCTGCCCCAAGTGCGGTAAGCACAACTTCACAGGCATCAGAGAATTCAACCTGATGTTCCAGACTTTCAGAGGCGTTACCAACGACAGCAAGAGCGTTATTTACCTCCGCCCCGAAAATGCTCAGGGTGAATATGTTAACTACCTCAATGTTCAGAGAACAATGAGAGCAAAGCTTCCTTTCAGCATCGGTCAGATAGGTAAGGCTTTCAGAAACGAAATCACACCCGGTAACTTCACTTTCAGAACCATCGAGTTTGAGCAGATGGAGTTCCAGACCTTCTGTAAGGAAGGTACAGATACCGAGCTTTACGATTACTTCAAGGAATACGGTATGAAGTATTACCAGGATCTCGGCATCAAGGCTGAAAATCTCCGTTACCACGACCACGAAAAGCTTGCTCACTACGCAAAGGCTGCCTGCGATATCGAATTCCTCTTCCCCTTCGGCTGGGGCGAAATCAACGGCACACATAACAGAACCAACTTCGACCTTACAAGACATCAGGAATACAGCGGTCAGAAGATGGATTATCTCGACCCCGAAACCAACGAGAAGTACATCCCCTTCATCATCGAATCAACCTACGGTCTTGACAGAACAGTGCTTGCACTTCTCTGTGAAGCTTATGATGAAGAGGTTATCGACGCTGAAAAGAACGACACAAGAGTTGTTCTTCACCTCAGCCCCGCAATCGCACCCTTCAAGGCAGCGGTTCTTCCCCTTTCAAAGAAGCTTTCACCCGATGCACTCAAAGTTTACGAGAAATTGCAGAAGAAGTTTATGGTTGACTTTGACGAAACAGGTTCAATCGGCAAGCGTTACCGCCGTGAGGATGAAATCGGTACACCCATCTGCATCACCTTCGACTTCGAGTCACTTGAAGACAACTGCGTAACCGTGCGTGACCGTGACACAATGCAGCAGGAGCGTATTTCAATCGATGCTCTTGAAGATTACATTGCCGCACGCATCAATTTCTAATCAGCAGATATTTTCCAATTAAAAGAAAGGAATTTGAGTTTTTATGAAAGTTAATTTCACGGAAACAGTGCTCAGAGACGCCAACCAGTCACTTATCGCAACAAGAATGCCCTTCAAGGATTTCAAGCCCGTTCTTGAAAAGCTTGACAAGGCAGGCTACTACTCACTGGAATGCTGGGGCGGTGCAACATTCGACTCCTGCCTGCGTTACCTTGACGAAGATCCCTGGGAGAGACTCAGAAACATCAGAAAGGCTTGCCCCAACACCAAGCTTCAGATGCTCCTCAGAGGTCAGAACCTTCTCGGTTACAAGCATTACCCCGATGACGTTGTCCGTATGTTCATCAGAAAGAGCGTTGAAAACGGCATCGACATCATCAGAATTTTCGACGCACTCAACGACGTCCGTAATATCGAAGTAGCAGTTGACGAAACCCTCAAATGCGGTGCTCACGCTTCGGGTACAATCTGCTACACAATCAGCCCCATCCACAACCTTGACAACTACGTCAAGCTTGCAAAGCAGATTGAGGCTCTCGGCGTTCAGTCAATCTGCGTAAAAGATATGGCAGGCATTATGAGCCCCAAGGAAGGCTACGACCTTGTAAAGGCTCTCAAAGCAAACGTAAAAGTTCCCATCGTTGTTCACACACATTCAACAACAGGTCTGGGCTTTATGACCCTCCTCAAATGCGTTGAGGCAGGTGCAGACGTTATCGACTCCGCAATTTCCTGCTTCTCAGGCGGTACATCACAGCCTGCAACCGAAACTCTCGTATACACTCTCAAACAGTACGGCTACGAGGTTGACGTTGACGAAAACGTATGTAAGGAAATCAACGATTTCTTCAAGCCCATCCGTGCAAAGGCACTTGAAAGCGGTCTTCTCAATCCCGTTGTTATGGGCACACAGACCGACGCTCTTATCTATCAGATTCCCGGCGGTATGCTTTCAAACCTTGTTGCTCAGCTTACTGCTCAGAAGAAGCTGGATAAGCTTGATGAAGTTCTTCTCGAAACTCCCAGAGTACGTGAAGACCTTGGCTATCCTCCCCTTGTTACTCCCATGAGCCAGATGGTAGGTGTTCAGGCAACTGCCAACGTGCTTGCAGGCGAGAGATACAAGAACATCTCCAAGGAAGTAAAGAGCTACATCAAGGGTGAATACGGTCAGGCTCCCGGCGAGGTAAGCAAGGAGCTTCAGAAGCTTGTTCTCGGCGACGAAGAACCCTTCACAGGCAGATTTGCAGATACCCTTGCACCCGGCCTTGATGAAGCAAAGGAATACCTTGGCGATAAGGCAAAGAGCATGGAAGATGTGCTTTCATACATTGCATTCCCCGCTCAGGCAGAAGCTTTCTTCGAGAAGCGCGAAGCTAAGAAGAACAGCACATTCACCTACACAATCACAAGAATTGACTGAGGAAGATAAATATGTTTGCAGATAAATTAGAACTGACAATGTCAGAAACAATGCTGGTTGCAGTTGCAGGCATCATAGTAGTTCTTCTTGAACTTGCAATTCTTGCAGTCCTCATTGTTCTTCTTTCAAAGATTTTCAGAGCCATTGAAGGCAAGCTCAATTCATCGGCTGCCGATGCTCCTGCGGTACCTGCCGCAGCACCTGCCGCAGCACCTGCCGCTCCCGTTGCAACTCCTGCAACACCTGCTGTTGCGGTTGCAGGCGGCATTCAGCTTATTGATGTTGACGAGCCCACAGCGGCTGTCCTTATGGCAATCACAAGCGACAAAACAGGCATCCCCCTTGAAAAGCTCAGTTTCAGGTCAATCAGACGCATCCCCGGCCCCGAGCTTATTAATGTAGACGAGCCCACAGCGGCAGCCATCATGGCAATCATCAGCGATGAAAGCGGTATTCCGCTTGAAAGACTCAGCTTCAAATCAATCAAAAAAGTGGAGGAATAATTATTATGAAATACGTTGTAAATCTTAACGGTAAAGCATACGAAGTAGAGGTTGAAGAAACCGAAGCAGTTATCACAAACGTAGCAACAGCTACTGTTGCAACAACAGCACCCGTTGCAGCACCCGCACCCGTAGCTGCACCTGCACCCGCAGCAGCTCCTGCTCCCGAGGCAGCTCCCGCTCCCGCACCTGTTGCAGCTGCTCCCGCAGACGGCACAAAGATTGCAGCTCCCATGCCCGGCACAATCCTTGCTGTTAACACAGCAGTTGGCTCATCAGTCAATGCAGGCGATGTTATCATCATCCTTGAAGCAATGAAAATGGAAAATGAAATCGTTGCTCCCTGCGCAGGTACAGTTAAGCAGATTCTTGTATCAAAGGGCTCAACCGTTGATACAGATGAAGTTCTTGCAGTTATCGGTTGATCTGAGGAGGATTCTCCGTAATGGAATTTATTAAAGATATCGCTCTCGGAATATGGGAGAATTCAGGCTTTTCCATGCTCTTCACTCAGGAAGGCGGCTGGAAATACGCCATAATGATTCTTGTTGCTTTCATATTCCTTTATCTTGCCATCGCAAAGAAATTTGAACCCCTTCTTCTTGTGCCCATTGCATTCGGCATTCTGCTTGCAAATATGCCCGGTGCAGGAATGATGGCAGACCCTACGGGTATTATGGACACATCAAACATCGTGGAAGGCGCTCATTGGTATGACTCGGGTGTTCTCAGGCTGATTTACGCAGGTGTAAAAAGCTCAATCTTCCCCTGCCTTATCTTCCTCGGAATCGGCGCAATGACTGATTTCGGTCCTCTGCTTGCAAACCCCGTCAGCCTTCTTCTCGGTGCGGCGGCACAGCTTGGTATTTATGTTGCATTCGTTGTGGCAATCCTCCTCGGATTCACTCCTCAGGAAGCCGCATCAATCGCAATCATCGGCGGTGCAGACGGCCCCACGGCAATTCTTGTTGCCTCAAAGCTGGCAGGTCACCTGCTTGCACCCATTGCACTTGCCGCATACTCTTATATGGCACTTATCCCCATCATTCAGCCCCCTCTTATGAAGCTTCTTACCACAAAGAAGGAGAGAGAGGTTGAAATGAAGCAGCTCCGCAAGGTAAGCAAGGTTGAAAAGATAATTTTCCCCATAGTTGTTTTTGTTATCGTTGCTCTCATCCTTCCCGACGCTGCTCCCCTTATCGGTATGCTTATGTTCGGCAACCTTCTTAAAGAATGCGGCGTTACCGACAGACTCAGCGACACCGCACAGAATGCACTTACCAACATCGTTACAATTATGCTTGGTGTTACCGTAGGTGCAACCGCAAACGGCGTTGACTTCATTCAGATTAAGACGCTTATGATTGTTGCACTCGGTCTTTGTGCATTTGCATTCTCAACCGTAGGCGGCATTCTTCTGGGTAAGCTTCTTTATGTTGTTACAGGCGGTAAGATTAATCCTCTTATCGGTGCGGCAGGTGTTTCAGCTGTACCCATGGCAGCCCGTGTTGCTCAGGCAGAAGGCAGAAAGTATAACCCCACAAACTTCCTTCTTATGCACGCAATGGGTCCCAATGTTGCAGGTGTTATCGGTTCTGCTGTTGCGGCAGGCTTCCTGCTTCTTATGTTCCAGAAATAAAATCAGCGGCTTGCAGATGCAAGCCGCTTTTTCTTATCTGAAAAGACTGAGAATATACTCACCGACAGCCGAAATGTACAGAGGGATGTCGCTGAGAAATGCAAGTATTACAAGCATACCGTTACCTCCCGTTTCATTATGTTCGGATTA
The DNA here is from genome assembly GCA_036309745.1 of Acutalibacteraceae bacterium. Lineage (GTDB taxonomy): Bacteria > Bacillota > Clostridia > Oscillospirales > Acutalibacteraceae > CAG-177. Next base: position 134,466 of record JAXJTD010000151.1, read on the forward strand.
TACACCCTTTGCTTTTTTCTTTCAACGGTCAGTTTACGGTATATGCACAAGCGTATTGACTTTTGCGATGTAAAGTGTTAAAATTTCAGTGTTCGGAAGGTGATTTTATGACAGGCACACTGGTCAATGCCGTCGCAGTTATAATCGGCGGTCTTATAGGAATACTGCTTAAAAAAGGTATAAAAGAAAGCTACACCCTGAGCATCAACAAAGCCCTGGGTCTTGCGGTGCTGATTATCGGCATAAACGGCGTTATTGCCAATATGTTCACTGTGGAAAACAGTAAGCTTTCAAGCAGCGGCGAGCTTCTGCTGGTGGTTTTCCTTGTAATCGGCACATTCATCGGTGAAATTCTGAAACTTGACGAACGCTTCGGCAAATTCTGCAAAGGCATTGAAAACAAATTCAGATCCGACGGCTTTGCATCGGGCTTCATAAACGGCACCGTACTTTTCTGCGTAGGCGCAATGGCAATAGTAGGCTCAATCAACGACGGGCTCACAGGTGACAGCTCCGTTTTGTTTGTAAAAAGCACCCTCGACTTTGTGAATGCGGTTATTTTCGGCGCAACTCTGGGCTACGGTGTTATTTTCACCTTCATCCCCATTCTGATTTATCAGGGCGGAATTTCTCTGCTTGCAGGGTCGCTCAGCGGCATACTTCAAGGTGAGCTTCTTGAACAGATATGTATGGTGGGCTATGCAATCATTATGGCGATCGGTCTGAATTTTTTGCTTAAAGATAAATTCAGGACTCTCAATATGGTGCCTGCACTGCTGTTGCCCATCGTTTATCATTATATTCTGATTTTAATAAACTTCATAAAGGCATAAAATGTGGGGCTGTTCAAAAAACAGCCCCGTTTTCTCAGAAGTTTTCGTTGTTCTTCTTCTTGTTCTGAGCGTTATTCTGATTGTTCTTATTCTGCTGGTTGTTCTGTGCGTTGTTATTCTGTTTGTTCTGCTGATTGTTCTTATCCATTTTAAAAGACTCCTTTTGAATAATATGAACTCTCGGTTCAATCATATTATAACCGTATGTTCGACTAATATTTATTGACAAAAATTTTTGCGGATGCTAAAATTTTACAGAGGTGTTTTTATGATTTATTATTTTTCGGGCACGGGTAATTCCCGCCACGCCGCACAGGTTATTGCAGAAAAGCTGAACGACAAAGCCTGCGATATTGTTGATGCTCTGAAAAGCAACAGCTTCGGCAGTAAAACCGACGAAATTACGGGTTTTGTTTTCCCCGTTTATTTCTGGGGTCTGCCCGAAATCGTGAAACGCTTTGCATCCATGCCTCAGGTTAAAAACTCGTTGGGTAAATATGTTTTTGCCGTTATCACCTGCGGTGCAAATACGGGAACTGCGGATAAAATGCTTGAAAAAGCACTGTGCAGAAAGCTTGATTACGCTTTCTCACTGAAAATGCCCGATAACTATGTGGTTATGTATGACCCCTGCACCAAAGAAAAGGCGCAGAAATATCTCCGCCACGCAGACCGTGAACTGGAAACAGTCTGCACCGATATAAGTGCAAAAAAGCAAGGCACCTGCGGCGCAATCGGCGGCAGACTTAACAGCGCTTTTGTTTCACTGCTTTACAATCCTTTCAGAAATACCAGAAAATTCTGTGCAGACGAAAAATGCATTTCCTGCGGACTCTGCGAAAAGCTCTGCCCCGAAAACGCAATAAAAATCACCGACGGCAAACCCGTATGGATAAAGAAAAAGTGTCAGCACTGCACCGCCTGCATCAACCGCTGTCCCGTTGCGGCGATACAATACGGCAAGGCAACCGAAACAAGAGGCAGATATAATTATTATGCCACCGTTGACGGTGAATGAAAAACAATATATAATGTAATTAATTGGAGGGTTTATAATGATAGTTAAGAATTTATTCGGAAATACGGCAGACGGCAAGCAGGTTGACTGCTACACAATAAGAAATTCAAGCGAAACCGCAGTTGATATCATCACCTACGGCGCAACGGTAAACAGCATTTACGTTGCGGATAAGAACGGAATTTTTGCAGATGTGCTTGCAGGCTTTGATAATATTGACGGTCACGAAAACCATTCGGATTACGAAGGTATGACCGTAGGCAGATATGCCAACAGAATCGCAGAAGGCAGATTCGCCATTGACGGCGTTGAGTATAATGTTGAAAAGAACGAAAGAGGAATCACCTGCCTTCACGGCGGCGGCGAGCTTTCAACCGCAATCTGGAAGGCAATGATTATCGACGATAACTCACTTGAAATGACTTACACAAGCCCCGACGGTGCAATGGGCTTCCCCGGCAAGGTGGATTTCAGAGTTGTATTCACTCTTCACGAGGATAACGCACTTAAAATCGAATATCACGCCGTCAGCGATAAAAAGACGGTTATCAATATGACAAACCACGCATATTTTAACCTTGCAGGCAAGGGCAATGTGCTTGACACAGTGTTGCAGATTAATGCGGATGCATACACTCCCATTGATGAAAACAGCATTCCCACAGGTGAAATCAGACCTGTTGAGGGTACCCCCTTTGATTTCAGAGAGCCCAAGGCTATCGGCAGGGATATCGGTGCAGAGGATGACCAGCTTGCAATCGGCAAGGGCTATGACCACAACTTCTGCCTTAACGACGGTGACGGCCCCGCCGCAACAGCTTATGACCCCGAAAGCGGCAGAATGCTTGAAGTATTCACAGACCTTTGCGGCGTTCAGCTTTACACGGGCAACTTCCTTGACGGCACAATTATAGGCAAGGGCGGCAATCCCCTTGTTCAGCACGCAGGCTTCTGCCTTGAAACTCAGTATTATCCCAACACACCCAATATGCCTGAGTTTCCTCAGTGCACCTTTGATGCAGGTCAGAAATTCTATTCCTGCACCGTTTTCAGATTTTCTGTTAAATAATTGTTCATTATTTGCGGCATAATGTAACAGTTTATTTCACGGCAATTCACAAATTTGTTAAAAATCGGTGTATAATTATAATTGTAGACCATATTAAACGGAGGGGAATATTATGGCAGCAGAAAGAATTCTTGTTGTTGATGACGACAATAACATTTGCGAGCTTTTAAGACTTTATCTTGAAAAAGAAGGCTATGACGTTATCCTTGCCCATAACGGCGGCGAGGCGGTCAAAATGTTTCAGGAGCTTTCACCCGACCTTATGATTCTTGATATTATGCTTCCCGTTCTTGACGGCTGGCAGGTATGCCGTGAGGTCAGAAAGTTTTCGGACAAGCCTATCATTATGCTTACCGCAAAGGGCGAAACCTTCGATAAGGTGCTGGGCTTCGAGCTTGGCGCAGACGACTATGTTGTAAAGCCCTTTGAGGCAAAAGAGGTTATGGCAAGAGTGAAGGCGGTGCTTCGCAGAAGCGGTTCGGCTGAAAAAAACGATATCAAGGAAGTGCGCTACGACAAGCTTGTTATCAACCTTACTAACTACGAGCTTCAGGTTGACGGCAAAAAGATTGACACACCTCCCAAAGAGCTTGAACTCATTTATCACCTTGCAAGCAATCCCAACAGAGTTTTCACCAGAGACCAGCTTCTTGACGAGGTATGGGGCTTTGATTACTACGGTGATTCAAGAACCGTTGACGTTCACGTAAAGCGTCTTCGTGAAAAGCTTGAAGGCGTTTCGGATAAGTGGGAGCTTAAAACCGTATGGAGCGTAGGCTACAAATTCGGTACTATGGATTGATAAGGTGTTTTGAATGAAAAAAAGAAAATCCTCGGGACTTTTCCGTAAATATTTTCTTGTTACAATTTCAATAATCCTTGCAAGCTTCGTCTTTTTAGGCGGAGCTCTCTTGCTTTTTGTTTCAAAGCTCTGGATGGATGAAAAAACCGCACTTCTTGAAGAAAACACCCTCAGCGTTGCCCAGAATACTGCGGCGGTGCTGGGCTCCGATTACCTTGGCGAAAGCGGCAGAGGCTCGGTAATAGTCATCTGTAACACACTTCATCAGATTTCAAACGCCATTGATGCGGATGTATTTATCACCAACACCGAGGGTCAGGTTGTTTACTGCAAGGAAATTCTTCAATCAAATATGGCGCTTTACACGGGCAACTGTATGGTGCATAACGCATATTCCGTACCTGAGAATATAATGGCGGATGCCCTGAAAAAAACCGTTTCAACCACGGGTACTCTTGGCGGTGCGCTGAACGATGTGCATTTTGTTGTCAGCTCCCCCGTTATAGTCAACGGCAAAACCGTTGCTGTTGTATTTTCAACCCAGGATGTTATCGGCGGTCTGACACCCTATGTTGCAGGTATTCTGCGGGTATTCTCGGCGGCAACTCTTTTCGCCTTTGCAATGGCATTCATCCTTGTATACCTTGTTTCACTCAGGCTCACAAAGCCTTTGCGTGAAATGAGTGCGGCGGCAAAGCAATACGCAACAGGCGATTTTTCAAAGCGTATCCCCATAAAATCAAATTCACATATTTTCGGCAAAGACGAAACTGACGAGCTTATCGTGGCTTTCAACTCCATGGCGCAGGCTCTTGCAACCCTTGAAATGAGCCGCAGAAGCTTTGTTGCCAATGTTTCTCACGAGCTGAAAACTCCTATGACTACCATCGGCGGCTTCATTGACGGCATTCTTGACGGCACAATCGAGCCCGAAAAAGAAACACAATACCTGAAAATAGTTTCCGACGAAGTCAAGCGTCTTTCAAGGCTTGTTACGGGAATGCTCAATATGAGCAAAATCGAAGCAGGCGAGCTTGAACTCAAACCCGTGAAATTCGATATTTCCGAAATGATATTCCGCACACTTCTCAGCTTTGAGCAGATTATCGATAAAAAACATATTGAAATCAAGGGTCTTGATTCCTTTGAAAGCAACAACATTGTTGCAGATAAGGATATGATAAACCAGGTTGTATATAATCTTATTGACAATGCGGTCAAATTCACTCCCGAAGGCGGATATATTGAGGTTTCTTCAAAAGCAGATTCCGAAAAAGTTATAGTGCGTATACGCAACAGCGGTATGGGTATACCAGGCGAAGAAATTGACAAAATATTTGAGAGATTCTATAAGATAGATAAATCCCGCAGCTACGATGTCAAGGGCGCAGGTATGGGTCTTTACATTGTAAAAACCATTATTGAGCTTCACGGCGGCAATATTGTTGCAAGAAGTGAGCAGGGGCAGTATGCGGAATTCATATTCCAGCTTCCCCTGATTTAACAAATATTTACCCCGGGTTCAAAATATATTAAAATTCTTAATTTAGAATAAAAATACAGACACTACACATCGGAGGTCATCCCCATGAATGACGAAAATATGAGAAACATCCTGCCCGAGGAAGAAAACCCCGTAACCGAAGCAGAGGAAATTAAAGCTGCTGAGGAACAGACCGCTGAGGAAACTGTTGCTCCTGCTGAGGAAACCGTTGCAGATGAGGCAGTTGAAGAAGTATCGGTTGAGGCGGCAGAAGAACAGACGGCACCCGAAAACCCCGTTTACACTCAGCAGCCTTACACAAACGCACCCAATTACAGCTACAATCAGGGCGGCAATTACGGCTATCCTCCTCCGTCATACGGCAGAACGGTTAACCCGAACCCCGTTTACGCACCTGCACCCGCACCTCAGCCCGTGAAAAAAGACAGAAAAGGTCTGAGAATTTTTGCGGCCTGCCTTGCACTTGTTATTGTGTTTGCTCTGGGCTTCGGCGTTGCATCAATCAAAAAAGAAAACAACGGCGGCAATATTTCCGCATCAGACAAGAATCCTGACGGCCCTCAGCTTAATATCAACGAATCACCCGTCACTCCCACGGCGGCAAGCATTGAAGGCGCACTGACCACCGCACAGATTGCGGAAAAGGTAAAGCCCTCAATCGTAGGTATCGTTGTTTATACACAGCGTTCAAACTCATCCGCAGGTGAAGGCACCGGCGTTATTATGGGCGAAGATAAATCAGGGGAATACACATATATCGTCACCTGCGCCCATGTTATCAGCGACGCAGGCATTCAGGTAAGAGTCCAGACCGAAGACGGCACCGCATACGACGCCCAAATCGTAGGTATGGATACAAGAACAGACCTGGGCGTGCTTAAAATCAAAGCAAAGGGACTGCCTGCCGCAGAATTCGGTGATTCCAATGCACTTAAAGTAGGCGACAGCGTTTATGCTATCGGCAACCCCGGCGGCGTTGAATTCTTCGGTTCATTCACAGGCGGCTTTGTATCCGCCATTGACAGACCCGTAAGCAGTGAAATCGGCTACACTATGAAGTGCATCCAGCACGATGCGGCTATCAATCCCGGTAATTCAGGCGGTGCACTGGTCAATGTTTACGGTCAGGTTATCGGCATCAATTCTCAGAAGATTGCCGCAACCGACTACGAGGGTATGGGCTTTGCAATCCCCACAACCTCCGCAAAAGCAATTATCGACGACCTTATCGCTTATAACTATGTTTCCAACAGACCCAAGCTGGGTATCACCTATTACCCCGTAAGTTCAAGCGCACAGTACAGTATGATTGCGCAGATCAAGGGTCTGCCCGCAGGCACACTTATCATCAATGAAATCAGCCCCGACAGTTCACTTGCCAACACAAAGGTAAGACAGTACGATATGATTACCGCCGTCAACGGCAAGGCACTGACCACTGCCGATATTCTTCTTGAAAAGATTGATAACGGCAAGGTAGGCGATAAAATGACCCTTTCAATTTGCAGAGTCAACGGCGATTATTCCATTGAAGAATTTGATGTTGAAATCACTCTTGTTGAAGACAAAGGCGGCTCCGAACCCGTAAGCACAACACAGAGTTATATTGACCCCTTTGAATATTTCAACCAGTTCGGTTATTAATAAAAGCACCCTTCGGGGTGCTTTTTTAATGCAAAAAAGCCCTGACCGTTATGGTCAGGGCCGTTTTTATTGATTATTTGCTGTACTTGCCTCTCTTCACGTAGTGAGTGTGAAGAACTTCGTGTGCAACGTGGCTGCCGGGCTTCTCAAAATACTCGGCATAAACCGCCTTAACAGCTTCATTTTCGTGTGACTTTCTTACGGGAAGATTTGCATCTGCCTCGTAAAGAGCCTTACCTCTGATGCCTTTAAGGTCAACAAAGTTGCGGACACTTGCAGGCTGTACGGGCTGACCGCCGCCGTTTACGCAACCGCCGGGGCAAGCCATAATTTCAACAAACTGGTAGTCTGCTGTGCCTGCCTTGATTTTTTCCATAACAGTCTGGGCATTTTTAAGGCCGCTTGCTGCGCAAACCTTGATTTCCTTGCCTGCGATGGTGTAGGTTGCTTCTTTAAGACCGTCGGTGCCTCTTACCTCTGTGAATTCAAGAGCTTTGAGTTCTTCGCCTGTAAGAACTTCGTAAGCAGTTCTCAGAGCAGCTTCCATAACGCCGCCTGTTGCGCCGAAGATAACGCCTGCGCCTGAGCCTTCGCCCAGAGGATTATCGAATTCTTCGTCGGGAAGAGCGTTGAAGGTGATACCTGCGGTTTCAATCATTCTTGCAAGTTCACGGGTTGTGAGAGCGTAGTCAACATCTGCATAGCCGCTTGCAGCCTGGTCTGCTCTGCCAGCCTCAAACTTCTTTGCAGTACAGGGCATAATGCTTACAACAACGATATCCTTGGGGTCAAGGTTCATCTTCTTAGCATACCATGTCTTGATAACTGCGCCGAACATCTGCTGAGGTGACTTACAGCTTGAAAGGTGGTCAATCTGCTCGGGGAAGTAGTGCTCGCAATACTTGACCCAACCGGGTGAGCAGGATGTGATAAGGGGCAGAACGCCGCCGTTGTTGATTCTGTCAAGAAGCTCTGTTGCTTCTTCCATAATTGTAAGATCAGCTGAGAAATCGGTATCGAATACCTTGCTGAAACCAAGTCTGCGAAGAGCAGCAACCATCTTGCCTGTTACGTTTGTACCGATAGCGTTGCCGAATGCTTCGCCGAGGGTAACTCTGATTGAGGGAGCAGTGTTGACAACAACAAACTTGTCGGGGTCAGCAATTGCTTCAAATACCTTTGCGGTATCATCCTTCTCATAAAGTGCACCAACGGGGCAGTTAACAATACACTGACCGCAGGATACGCATGAGAAATCGTTAAGGGGAAGCTCGAAGGGTGAGCCGATATGAGTATCGAAACCTCTTGCGCTTGCACCGATAACGCTGATAGCCTGATTGTCACAAGCAGCTACACAGCGGCGGCAAAGCACGCACTTGCTGTTGTCTCTGATCATGTGAGCAGCTGAATCGTCATACTGGAATTCGGGATATACACCTTCAAAGGTGTCAAGCTTGTCCACGCCGTAATCCTTGCAAAGCTTCTGAAGCTCGCAGTTACCGCTTCTTACACATGAAAGGCAATCCTTTCTGTGAGTTGAAAGAACAAGTTCAAGGTTCATCTTGCGGCTGTTTCTTACCTTCTCGGTGTTTGTGAAGATTTCCATACCCTCGTTTACGGGGAATACGCAGGCTGCAACAAGTGAACGTGCGCCCTTTACTTCAACCATACACATACGGCAAGCGCCGATTTCGTTGAGTTCTTTGAGGTAGCAGAGAGTGGGGATTTCGATGCCCGCATATCTTGCTGCTTCAAGGATTGTAATGCCCTTGGGAACACTCAGGGGCATATTGTTTATTTTAATGTTTACCATTTCCATTATATTATGCCTCCTCTGTTAAGCCTTGATGATAGCGCCGAACTTACATGAATCCATACAAGCGCCGCACTTGATACACTTTGTTGTATCGATAGTGTGAGGATTCTTTACTGTGCCGTTGATAGCGCCTACGGGGCACTTTCTTGCACAAAGAGTACAACCCTTACACTTATCTGCCTCGATAACATAGTTAAGAAGCTTCTTACATACGCCTGCGGGGCACTTCTTATCAACAACGTGAGCAATGTATTCCTCACGGAAGAATTTAAGTGTTGCAAGAACGGGGTTGGGAGCTGTCTGACCGAGACCGCAGAGTGAGTTTTCCTTGATGTAATATGCAAGCTCTTCAAGCTTGTCAATATCTTCAAGAGTACCGTTACCGTCGGTAATCTTTTCAAGAATTTCCATCATACGCTTTGTACCGATACGGCAGGGAGCACACTTACCGCAGGATTCGTCAACTGTGAAATCAAGGAAGAACTTTGCAATGTCAACCATACAGTTGTCTTCGTCCATAACGATAAGACCGCCTGAACCCATCATACAGCCGATAGCGGTAAGGTTATCGTAGTCAATGGGAGTATCGATAAGGCTTACGGGGATACATCCGCCTGAGGGGCCGCCTGTCTGAGCAGCCTTGAACTTCTTGCCGTTGGGGATGCCGCCGCCGATATCATAAATGATTTCGCGGAGAGTTGTACCCATGGGAATTTCAACAAGACCTGTGTTTTCAATCTTGCCGCCGAGAGCGAATACCTTTGTACCCTTTGACTTCTCAGTACCCATTGATGCAAACCACTCAGCGCCTTTAAGGATGATCTGAGGAATGTTTGCAAAGGTTTCAACGTTATTTTCAGTTGTGGGCTTGCCGAAAAGACCCTTTACTGCGGGATAGGGAGGACGGGGTCTGGGCTCACCTCTGTTACCTTCGATTGAGGTCATAAGAGCAGTTTCTTCACCGCAAACGAATGCGCCTGCACCGAGACGGATGAACAGATCGAAGTCGAAACCGCTGTCAAAAATGTTCTTGCCGAGGAGACCGTATTCTCTTGCCTGGTCAATAGCAAGCTGCAAACGCTTAACAGCAATGGGGTACTCTGCACGAACATATACATAACCTTCGGTAGCGCCTGTTGCGTAACCGCAGATAGCCATAGCTTCGATAAGGCAGTGGGGGTCGCCTTCAAGAACTGAACGGTCCATGAATGCACCGGGGTCACCTTCGTCAGCATTACATACAACATACTTCTGGTCTGCTGCATTTGCTGCTGTGAAGCTCCATTTGAGACCTGTGGGGAAGCCGCCGCCGCCTCTGCCGCGGAGACCTGAATCCTTGACAACCTTAACAACATCTTCGGGAGTCATTTCGGTAAGAACCTTACCGAGGGCTGCATAACCGTCCATTGCGATGTATTCATCAATGTTTTCGGGGTCAATAAGACCGCAGTTACGCAGTGCAACTCTCTTCTGAGTCTTATAGAAGTTTGTGTCATTAAGTGAAATTGTTTTGCCTGCTTCTTCAATAACATTTTCATCTGCATCCTTGTAAACAAGTCTGTCTACAAGACGGCCTTTAAGAAGATGTTCCGAAACGATTTCGGCAACATCACTTTCCTGAACACGGCTGTAAAATGTGCCTTCGGGGTAGATGATAACAACGGGACCCAGAGCGCAAAGACCGAAACAGCCGGTCTGAACAACCTTTACTTCGTCTGCGAGACCGTTCTTTTCGATTTCGCTTTCGAAGGTTGAAATAAGTACCTTACTGCCCGATGAAGTACAGCCGGTACCGCCGCAAATCAATACGTGAGAACGAATCATATTTCTTTAACCTCCATTATGAGATAGCGTTGCTGATTGTGTATTCCGAAATAACCTTGCCGCCTTTAAGGTGCTTCTCAATAACCTCAGCAGCCTTTTCGGGGGTCATTTTGATGTAGGTAACCTTTTCTTTGTCTGCCTCAAAGATTTCAACAACGGGCTCGTACTGGCAAACACCGATACAGCCTGTCTGTGAAACAGTAACCTTTTCTGCAAGACCTGCATTGCTTACGCCTTCAACGAATGCGTTGAGAACGGGTCTTGCGCCTGCTGCGATACCGCAGGTTGCCATACCGACAACTACTCTGATTTCGCCGCTGCCTTCACGAAGAACAACCTTGTCCTTCATCTTTTCTCTGATTGCTGCAAGCTCAGCCAATGATTTCATAGTATCTATCCTCTCTTTAAATATTAAACATTATTATTCAACGGATTCATAGCCTTCTCTGAGGTAGCCTTCAATCCATTTTATAACTTCGTAATTGTCAAGCGGAACATCCCCCAGGATTTCACGCAGTTCCCTTGTGTCAAGCTCAACAGAGCCTTTTTCCGTAATATGTTCAAACCGCCACTCAATGTGGGGCGAACCCTGAATAAGTGTTGTCACGGTTGAAACCATATCCCCTACGGGAGTGAAATCAAGGTGATTCATACAGAATTCCGCCGTCACCATTGTTCCGTGCTTTTCGGGGTTATCCTTTTCGCTGACGGAAGCTATTGTTATTCCTCCCCCTGTCTGCTCAGCCGCAAGTTTCAGCAGAGGCACACCCATACCGACGCTCCTCGTGGTGCGTGTGGTGTAAAAAGGATTCATAACATTTTTAACGGTTTCTTCGCTCATTCCGCAGCCGTCATCCTCAATGATGAGGGTCAGCTTGCCGTCTGCTTCAACAAGCTTTATAAGAATGTTCTCTGCCTTTGCCTTGACAGAATTCATTGCAATGTCAAGAACATTCAAGGAAAGTTCCTTCATATGTTTTTCAGCCTTTCAAAAAGCTTTTTGCGGATATTTCCGGGAGTTTCTTCATCAACATCAAGCTCAAAAAAGTTGAGCCTTCCGCTGATATCCCAGAGATAATGGGCATCTGACGAAACAACAAGGGGCTTGCCCTCAATAACCGGGAATCTTTCTTTGTATTCGCCGATTTTGTCGCTGTCGTGAAACTCCGCACAAGGGAAGTAAGGAAACTCAGGAAATACACCCAGAGTTGCGATAATTCCGTTTGCCTCTCTGTCGATATGTGCAGGGTAGCATATGCCGCCAAACTGCTCAACAAGTGAGGGTGCTTCGTCAACGGTAATCAGAGTTGCGTTTGAAAGAAGATAATCGTCAACTCCCATAACCTCGTCATTTTCGTTCATTATCATCTGCTGACCGAAAATATCAACACGGTTTTTGAACGGTATTCTGCGTGTATTCACTTCCTCGCTGAATTTCAGCGCATCATCCAGCCTTTCAAAAAGGCATACAAGGTGAATATCCTCCGCAGTTGTAAGCTCCATACCTGCAACGGGCACAATTCCGTTTGCCTCGGCGGTTTTGAAGAATGCGGGACAGTTAAGGCAGGTGTTGTGGTCTGTCAGTGCCATAATATCCAGCTTTGCAACAACGCCCATACCTGCGATATTGTTGGGTGTCATATCGTCATCACCGCAGGGGGAAAGGCAGGAATGCATATGCAGGTCGTAGTAATACTTTTTCATATCAGAGCCTTGATGCCAATGCCATTGCCGTTTCGTAGGCAGGCATATGGGCGGTGAGAATATTGATTCCCTTGGCGTTTGCGGTTTCTTTCACCGCACCGTCAAGCTCAACACCCTCGGCAAGAATGACGCAGGCAACATCCGCAAGAGCTGCGACAGCGGCAATGTTGATGTTGGACATTATGGTTATCCACGCATCGTCTGCCTTGGCTCTGCCCATTACCCAGCTGAGAAGGTCGCCGATATAAACGCCGTTTATCTTTCTCTCTCCGTCAGGCAGGGTCACTGCTTCGAAGCCCTGCACAGCGGCAAGCTCACTGACCGTCACCAGGCTCACCTCCGTCATATTCTCTGATGTATTTTTTGATAAGCTCTTTATAGGCGATTATGCACTCGTTTCTGTCCGCATTACCCATAACGATATCCTCTGCAAAGGCACGGCAATTAGGTGCGCCGCAGGAGCCGCAGTCAATGCCCGGCAATTCCTTGCGCAGTGCCTGAATTTTTGCCATCAGCCTCATTGACTCGCCTATGCTGTCACTGAGTCTGTTGAGAGGCTTGTAGCTGGGCATATCGGGAAGGAATTTTTCTCCCGGAATGTAGCTTTCGTCCTCGGGTATTGAATTGAGAGCAACGGGCATATAACGCCTTAAAGCGTGTAATCTGTTTTTTGCAACATAGGGATTTTCAATGGTAAGCACTCCGCCTACGCAGCCGCCGGGGCAAGCGTTAAGCTCAACAAAATCAATGGGCGGTATGTTACCGTCTTCAATCTGGTCAAGCACGGAGATAACATTGTTGATGCCGTCTGCCGCAAGAATCTTATCGTTGAGAAGCGCAGAGCCTTCGCCGCCGCAGATAGCCCAGCTTACGCCGATTCTGCCTGACTGTGACGATGCGTCGCACTCCTTTTCACGATTCATAACATTTATGAGCTTCAAATAAATCTCGCTCATGGATACAACAAGGTCAACCGCACTTTCATAGCTACCGAAGCCGTTACGCGCATAACTCACCTTTGCGGGGCAGGGTGAAATGAAGCAGGTGCATATTTCTTCCCTTTTAAGCTCGGGGTGAGCTTTCAGCGCCTCCTCTTTTGCCATTGCGGCGGCAACCTCCATGGGAGGAAGCAGAGGCAGAAGATTATCTTTCAGAAACGGGAAACGCAGAGCAATAAGCCTTGCAACAACGGGACACGCCGTGCTGATAACGGGCTTTTTGATGCCTTCGGTCTGCAAGTAAACCCTTGTGTAGTCAGATACAAGCTCAGCCGCCTTTGCTACCTCAAAGACTTCGTCAAAGCCGATATCAAGCAAGCCCTGAATCACATAGCCGACATTGTCAAGATTGTCAAACTGCGCCATAAGTGCAGGTGCAGGCAGTGCAATTTTGTATCTGTAATTTTTAATTTCATCGAAAGAGTTACATATACTCTTTTTGGCATTGTTGGGGCAGTTTCTTATACACTCGCCGCAGTCAATGCATCTTTCGGAATCAATCACCGCACAGCCGTTACGCACTCTGATTGCCTCAGTGGGGCAATGCTTCATACAGGTTGTGCAGCCCGTGCACTTTGAGGAATCAAGGGACACGGAATGGATGTATGTATTCATCCGAAAACCAACCTCCGAATCAGTAATTGACCTTCATCGTGATGGTCGTTCCTTCGCCTACAACCGAATCAATGTGCATATAATCGGTGTAGCGTTTCATATTGGGCAGACCCATACCTGCGCCGAAGCCCAGTGAACGGACATTGTCGGGAGCTGTTGAGAAGCCCTCCTGCATAGCCTGCTCGATATTGGGAATGCCGGGACCTGTGTCTTTAAGAATAATTTCCACATTTTCGTCGCTGACGATAACATCCGCAACTCCGCCCTGTGCGTGGATAACCATATTGATTTCTCCCTCGTACATTGCGATTGAAACCCTGCGGATTGTTTCGGGGTCAACGCCAAGCTCGCGCAGATTCTTTTTGACCTGAACGGAAGCCTGACCTGCCGATGTGAAATTATCGCCGTCAACTTCAAAGTGAAAAACCAAGGGTTCAGCCATGTAATTCACCATTTCCTTTAAGTCCGTTTGAATAGAGTATGCCGCAGGCTTCATACATACGCCTGGGCGTTGTAAGAATAACCATTCCGCTTTCTTTCGCAAGGTCAATCATATCCTGCGAAGGCTGTTTGGAACGGACAAACACAATGCAGAGCATATCCATCATTTCAGCGGTTCTGATAACCTGAGCGTTGACAAGGCCGGTCATAAGCACCGCCTGGTCTTTAACATATGCGAGAACATCGCTCATCATATCACTGCCGCAGGCAGAATGTATCTCTTTTCCGAGATTTTCACTGCCGCAAAGCACCTGAGCGCCCAGTAAATCTTTAATGTCATTGATTGTCATTGCCGAATCCCTCATTTTCAAGTGGATTAGTTCTGATATTTTGCGATGATATCGGGAATCTCGTCGGGAGTTACTCTGCCGTAAACGTCATCGTTGATTGTGAAAACGGGAGCAAGACCGCAGGCACCGATGCAACGGCAAGCTTCAACCGAGAATTTAAGGTCGGCTGTGCATTCGCCGGGAGCTACGCCCAGAACTTCACAGATCTTATCAAGAATTTCCTGTGAGCCCTTAACATAGCAGGCTGTACCGAGGCAAACCGAGATGTTGTATTTGCCCTTGGGTGTGAGTGAGAAAAGTGCATAGAAGCTTGCTACGCCGTAAACCTTCTGAAGGGGAACACCCATACCGTCTGCGATCATCTTCTGAACCTCGATGGGCAGATAACCGTAAATGTTCTGTGCCTCCTGCATAACGTGCATAAGCATGCTCTTGTCGCCGGCGCACTCAGCAATGATTGCTTTGAGCTGAGCCTCCTGCTCGGGAGTGCCGGTAAAGGGTAAGTTGCTAATCTTTTTCAGCATTAAGCCATTCCTCCTGAATGAAATATTTTTGCTGTTTAATAAAACACAAATTCACAATGCAGGCTGTCATTAATCCATAATCCTGCATTCTAAGCCATTATAACATACAATTATAGAAAATGCTACTTTTTTATCGATATTTTTTGCACGAATACACACAAATTTTTCTGAATTTTTTGTATAAATATTCTCTTTTGCAGGCTTGATTATTCAATCCTGCATTTTATGCGCTCCGATTGACAACATATGCCGTTTCGTGATATTATTGTAAAAAAATCAGAAGTGGTATGATATATGAAAAGCAAACGCAGTTTTCCCATTGTAACCGTAACAAAAAAAGCCGAGGCATCAATCAGAAAGGGTCATCCCTGGGTGTATGATGCGGAAATAACGCAGTCCGTGGGCGAATTCGAAAACGGCTGTCTTGTTGATGTGCTTTCTCTCAAAGGCTCATATCTGGGCACGGGTTTTCTCAGCGAAAAAAGTAAAATCAGAATAAGAATTCTCTCCTCAAACGCAAACGAAGCCTTCTCCGACGCATTCTGGGAAAGACGGCTCCGTTACGCCGTGGATTACAGAAAAACCGTTATGGGCGATGATTTCAGCAACTGCCGCCTTATTTTCGGCGAAGCTGACGGTCTGCCGGGGCTGACTGTTGACAGATTCTCTGATATTCTCGTTGCTCAGGTGCTTTCATACGGTATGGATAAAATCAAGGATACGATTTACAAAACCCTTGTGAAAATCCTTCGTGACGACGGTGAAGAAATCAGCGGTGTTTTTGAGCGTAACGATGTTGCAATCCGTGAGCTTGAAGGTCTTCCGCAGTACAAGGGCTGGTACGAAGCAATCCCCCATCCCGACTCACCCGTAACCGAAATCTGCGAAAACGGAATAAAGTATTTCGTTGATGTTGAAAACGGTCAGAAAACAGGATTTTTCCTTGACCAGAAATACAACCGTCTTGCGGTTTCAAAAATCGCAAAAGACAAAAAAGTTCTTGACTGCTTTACTCACACAGGCTCCTTTGCTCTCAATGCCGCAATGGGCGGTGCAGAGAGAGTAACCGCTGTTGACATATCCGAAACCGCAGTTAAAATGGCTCAGGCAAACGCAGAAAGAAACGGTCTTGACGGCAGAATGGATTTCCTTGCCGCCGATGTTTTCGACCTTCTGCCCCAGCTTGAAGCAAAGGGCGGAAAGCCTTATGATTTCATTATTCTTGACCCTCCCGCATTCACAAAAAGCCGCAAAACCGTAAGGAATGCTGAAAAAGGATATAAAGAAATCAATTACAGAGCAATGAAGCTTCTGCCCCGCGGAGGCTACCTTGCAACCTGCTCCTGCTCACACTTTATGCGCAACGATTTATTCGTGAAAATGCTTCACGATGCCGCCGCAGATGCAGGTGTTCAGCTCAAACAGATCGAAGCCCGTCAGCAGTGCTGCGACCATCCTGTTTTGTGGAACGTGCCCGAAACGGATTACCTCAAATTCTATATTTTTCAGGTGGTATAAATTATGTTTTATTCAGACTGGATGTCATATATCAAGGACGACACAAAAATCACAAAAATTGCAATGCCCGGCTCCCACAACTCCGCCACTATGGGTATGAATAAATTTGCAAGATGTCAGGGCGGCTCGCTTTATGATCAGGCAATGCACGGAGTGCGTATGTTTGATATAAGGCTCAAAGCCACAAAAAAGGGTGAGCTGATTGTAGCCCACGGTCTTATAAACGGTATGCCCGCAAAGCAGGCTTTTGAAAATCTTCAAAGGCTTCTTGACACTACAAACGAATTTTTTGTTATCAGCATTCAGACCTATATGAATCAGGGAATCGGCCCCATAACGCTCAGATATCAGAGCAACACAGCCGAAACAAACAGGCTTATCCGCAAGTATCTCAGCCCCGAAAAATACGCACTTACCGATGTTGAGGATATCGGCAGTCTGACTATCGGTGACATCCGTAAATCAGGCAAAAAATATATACTTCTCAATGCTCACAAGGAATATGATTTCAGCAGTGATGTGCTTATGTACGGCCCCTGGAACCCCACTGTTTTCGGCTACAAGCCCGAAAAATTCATAAAAGAAATCCAGAAGTATCTGCTTGAATTTGAGGGCAGCGGCTTCCACTGGCTTCAGACTCAGCAGACACCCAATCCGGGCACTGAAAACGGTTGGCTGAAATGGCCCGACGACCTCGACGAAATCATAAGAGGATATTTTCCGCAGCTCATTTCGGATATTGCCGCAGACCCCGTTATGCTTGAAAGAGCAAACATTATCGCAGGCGATTTTATGAGCCGTGACAACTTCAAAACAAACCTTATCCTCCGCCTCAACCTGCTCAAAGGAATCGTAAAGGATGAGCTTGTTGAGGAATATACCAATATGGTGAAATAACAAAAAGGCAGTCAGCAGACTGCCTTTTTTAAATTCACAAAATATCCTATGACCGTTAAAATTAAATTCATACCCAATTAATATTTTCGGGGTACTATCTAAGCGTACCAGGCAGGAGCCGCAACCTGCAAGGTACATACGCAATACCCCTCCTCAATTCAACCCCATGCAGAAGACGGTGCCCTCGGGTGCCGTCTTCTTGCGTTTTACAAAACAAATCTGTATCACTATGCATTATTTGCTATTGCAATAAAGTTCAGCAACTCATAAATGGTATTCGGATACGGTGAATAATCACTTGTTACTGTCTTCCCGTCTCTGAATGTAATTTTTATTTTTTTGCTGTTTCCATCTTTTTCAACTTTGACCATTCTGTCAAACCCTATGTAGCGACAAGAATCGGTAAGATTGTCATACATACCGTATGTTGTTACGACAATTCCTTTTTCTCCTGTGTCTTTTTTAGTAACGTCAAGAAGCGCAATAATTCCTCTTGGTAAAATCGAGTCATCGGTAATGTGCTTTACCGCGTTTTTAATCTGCTTTTCAGATATGTTTTCATAAAAATGAAAAATCCAGTTTCTCTGAAAATATTTTCCCGTCTTTATCTTGTTTGCATGAACGATTGCGCGGTTTATTTTTCTGCCCAATCTCTCCAAGGAACCGAACTCGGCATTTTTCACGCCAAAGTGATCAAGCAATATCTGTGCAAACTTGCAGGCATCAAACTGTTCTGTTTTTCTGATTCCCAGAACCTTACCGTTATTCAGATAAAAGACCGTACACTCATCAATGAATGCAACCCCTCTGATTTCACTGTAATTCACTTCACACACTCTGTGCCCGTACCTGTAATACATAGTGTATTTTGTGAAAAGAAATCCTTCCTTACCTGATTCCAGAACTGTCATATCCACCAAGGCAACAAAGTTTCCTTCCGTTTCATAATCATTCGCAGGAATATGCTTCAATGCATTTTTTATTTGTCTGTCTTTAAGCTGTTTTTTCAGTCGGATATCCTTTCTCACTGTTGTATTATACTCGTTTATAACATCCGCAACATCAAACTTTTTTACGGTTTCACTCTTTTTTTTGCCCGATGCAGTAACAGGTGCAGACGAACCGTCATCTCGTTTGACGCTTGAAATTTTCGCAGCCTCAGCAATGCTTGTTTGCGGCTTTGAAGCCACCTTTATACTGTCATTATTCTGCGTTGACGCTTCAATTTTCGCCTGATTACCCGTATTTTCTTTTATTTCTTCGGATGTTTCCTGCGAAATCTCCGTGTGTTTTATATCTGTTTTCAGGTCATCACAGCAAGTAATATCATAGGAATCCTCCTGCATATTCTGTTCATTTCGGTTTTCAATGTGCACGGGTTCAGCTTTCGGAGGTTCTTTTTTCTCTTCAAACACCTTGCAGGGTGCCAGAATTTTTGAATTCACCAAAGAATCCGTAAATTCTTCTTTGCCGTTAAAATTACTCAGGTGTAAAGCCTGCAACACGTTAAGCTGCATTCTCATACCCGGCGAAAGTTCCACATCCTCAATATAGGAAACCAGCATTTCCTTTTTTTCCTCAATGGCAAAATTGATTTCTCTTCGGCAATTATGTGATTCAAGCGCACTTTTACTGAGCATCACAAGAACAACGGAGCTTTCTACGATTTTTCCGGCAACGAATTCAGTCCATTCCGAGCCTGCCTCAATACCGTTGTCATACCATACATTAAAGCCGCAACGCTTCAGCTCCCCGATTACGGGAAGAACAAAATCCGAATCCTTGTGAGAATAACTTATAAAAATAAAATTCCCTCTGTTTTCCGCCATTGTTTTCTCTCCTCAATTTTATCTGAAATCCACAAACTGTGAAGTGATATAAAGCATTATTATAAATCCGATTATCATGGGGATTGTCAGCACAAAGGCTTTCATTTTTCTGCCCTCGCTCAGGGCGGTAAACGACGGCATAAGCCTGCGTTTCTTTTTGAGCACAACAAACACCGCACTGCCTGCAATGGTCACCGCGTAGAGAACTCCCATTGTTACATAATAAACAATATTCAGCGTCTTTTCGTCGGTTATATCCGCAAGCATAAACTCTGTTGCCACAGCGTAAAAATTGTTGCAGAAGTGAATGAGAACGCCTGTCCATATACTGTTGGTAATACACACCGCATAGCCGATTCCCACACCTGCAATAAGGGCAAAGGGTGCCTGAATAAGATTGCCGTGAAGCACTGCAAAAACCAGTGCCGAAGCAAGAATTGCGAACTTATCGCCGTATCTTCTCAGCGGTTGAAGCACCGCACCTCTGATTGCAAATTCTTCAACCAGTGCAGGCACAACCGCAACGGAAATCACATATATTATCCTGCCGCCCGAATCCGAAGGCACCGAATATTCAGGCGATGAAAGAGCAACCCCTGCCGAATCCATTATATTCACAAAAACACTTGTAATGTAATTTCCCGCAAGACACACGAAAAAGCCCAGTGCGGCTGCGGTAATCATCAGCGGAGTGCTGACGGGTCTGTTGAATTTAAAAACATCCGTACCCGTCTTTTTTTCAAGATAAAACCCCGAAATTCCGAAGGGTATAAGCAGGCTCAGCACGGAGTAAAATATGGTTATAACGCTCTGCACCGAAGGGTTTGTATTATAGAGCTCACCGAGAGGAGTAAGCATTATGACAACGGAAATAATATTCTGAATAAGAACATACCCTATAACGCAAAGACCTGCCGCATTGCTCAGCAGACGGATATTCTTTTTTTCGTTTTGCTGACGGATATATAAGTCATATTGAGGAGTATCGTAGCCGTACAAATTCATCACCGTTATTTCTTTTTTGCAATTCTGCCAAATTTTTTTATTATTATACCTCAAATTTCTATGACTTACAAGGCAAAAAAACAAACTAACTGTTAAAAAAATATTGTAATAAAGTCATTTATGGTGTAGAATGTAAAGATATACAGGAGGATGAATACATGGCAATTACCAGAACTCAGCTTGAAGAAATGATTTCTTCAAAGCTTTCACACTTTTTCGGCGTTTCACCCAAAGACGCTACCAACGAGCAGTTTTACCGTGCTCTTTCAATAATCGTAAGGGATATGGTAAGAGATTCACGCAGAGAGTTTGACAAGGCATCAAACGAAAAGGGTCAGAAGAAGGTTTATTATCTCTGCATGGAATTTCTTATGGGCAGAGCCCTCAAAAACACCCTTTATAACCTTAACCTTACCGAAACCGCAAAAGAAGCTCTTGCTTCCTTCGGAGTAAAGCTTGACAAACTTTATGACTGCGAACCTGATGCAGGTCTGGGCAACGGCGGTCTTGGCAGACTTGCTGCCTGCTATCTTGATGCCCTTGCAAATCAGGGCTACTGCGGTATGGGTTACTCAATTCTTTACGAATACGGTATTTTCAGACAGAAAATCATTGAAGGCTGGCAGACCGAAATGCCCGATTTCTGGCTCCCCGGCGGCGAGGTATGGCTTGTACCCAGAGAAGACCAGACCGTTGAAGTCAAGTTTGAAGGCAATATTGTTGACAGCTGGGAAGGTCCTTTCCATCAGGTTGAGCTTGTAAACTGCAAAACCGTGAAAGCCGTGCCCTACGATATGATGGTTGCAGGCAAAGACGGTAAGGGCGCCGCAGTGCTCCGCCTCTGGAGCGCAAAGGTTGACGGCATTGATATGGCAATGTTCAATCAGGGCGATTATATGCGCGCTATGGAAGAAAAGGCTATGGCAGAGGTTATCAGCAAGGTGCTTTACCCTGCGGATAATCATCAGGAAGGCAAGAGCCTGCGCCTTCGTCAGCAGTATTTCCTTGTTTCCGCTTCGGTGCAGGATATTGTTGCACGCCACCTCAGACACTACGGCTCACTTGAAAACTTTGCAGAAAAGAACGCAATTCACATCAACGATACACACCCCACAATGGCAATCCCCGAGCTTATGAGAATTTTGCTTGACGAATGCGGCTACGGCTGGGACGATGCATTCAGAATTGTTGAAGAATGCTGTGCATACACCAACCACACCGTTATGGCGGAAGCTCTTGAATGCTGGGGTGAAGACCTCTTCAAGCGTCTTCTTCCCCGTATTTACCAGATTACCAAGGAAATCGACAACAGATTCAGAAAGAAAATCTGGGATGCAACAGGCGATGCAGGCAAAGTTGAAAGAATGGCTGTTATTTCGGGCGGTGCGGTTAAAATGGCTAACCTTTGCGTTGCCGTATGCCACAAGGTAAACGGCGTTTCAGCCCTTCACAGTCAGATACTCAAAGATACGGTGTTCAATGAGTTCTACACTCTTGAACCCGATAAATTCACAAATGTAACCAACGGTATCGCACACCGCCGCTGGCTTTGCCAGGCAAACCCCCGCCTTACCTCAATGCTTACCGACCTTATCGGTGACGGCTTTGTATATGATGCAAGCAACCTTGAAAAGCTCAAAGCATATTCGGGCGACGCAGGTGTGCTTTCCGAGCTCCGCAGAATCAAAACCGCAAACAAAGAAGATTTTGCAAAGCTTGTTATGAAGAAAACAGGCATCAGCCTTGACCCCTCATCAATTTTTGATGTTCAGGTAAAACGTCTTCACGAATATAAGCGTCAGAACCTCAATGCTCTCAATATTCTTGCAAAGTACCTTGAAATCAAGGCAAACCCCAACGGTAACCACACTCCCCACACCTACATTTTCGGTGCAAAGGCAGCCCCCGGTTACTATATGGCAAAGAAAATCATTGAGTTTATCTGCACCCTTGCCGACCTTATCAACAACGACCCCGAGGTAAAAGACCTTCTCAAAGTTGTTTATATGGAGGATTACAACGTTACAATGGCAGAGGCTCTTATGCCTGCCGCCGATATCAGTGAGCAGATTTCCCTTGCAGGCACGGAAGCCAGCGGTACGGGCAATATGAAGCTTATGATCAACGGTGCAATCACTCTTGGCACAATGGACGGTGCAAATGTTGAGATTTACGATGCAGTGGGTGCCGAAAATATTCTTATTTTCGGTATGAGCACACCCGAGGTAAACGAGCTTAAAAAGGCAGGTTATCATCCGCAGAGTTACTACAACAACAATGCGGAAATCAACAATGTTATCAACTTCATCAACAAGGGCTTCGGCGGTAAGAGCTTCAGCGAAATCGGCGGCACAATCACTCATCACGACCCCTATATGGTGCTTGCGGATTTTGCGGATTACAGAAACATCCAGAAGCTTGCGGAAGAAATCTGGCACGACACAGCCCGTTGGGACACAATGTCACT
This sequence comes from Acutalibacteraceae bacterium, assembly GCA_036309745.1. Classification (GTDB taxonomy): domain Bacteria; phylum Bacillota; class Clostridia; order Oscillospirales; family Acutalibacteraceae; genus CAG-177. Next base: position 157,324 of record JAXJTD010000151.1, read on the forward strand.
TATGAACATTGCAGGTGCAGGCGTATTTGCGGCTGACCGTTCAATCAACGATTACGCAAGAGATATCTGGCACGTTGAAAAGCTTGATTTAAGAAAATAATTTTTTACAAAGGGCGGCTTTGAAAGTCGCCCTTTTGGGATAATGTTATGACCGACAGAGATTTTATGATGATTGCAATTGAACAGGCAAAGCTTGCCGCCGACGAGCTTGAAGTGCCCGTAGGTGCGGTTGTGGTGCGTAACGGCGAGGTTGTTTCCGTAGGCAGAAACCGCCGTGAAACAGGCAAAAATGCCCTTGCCCATGCCGAAATCGAGGCAATAGACCTTGCCTGCAAAAAGCTGGGCGGCTGGCGGCTGTGGGAATGCGAAATGTATGTCACACTGGAACCCTGCCCTATGTGCACAGGTGCCATCATCAACTCCCGTCTGCGCCGTGTGGTTTACGGTGCATCGGATTACAAAGCAGGCTCCTGCGGCTCGGTGATAAATCTTTTTGACCTGCCATATAATCATAAGCCTGAGCTTGTAAGCGGATTTATGGCAGACGAATGTGCCGCACTGCTTTCGGATTTCTTTGCTGAGCTGAGGAAGCGTAAAAATGAAAAATAAGCTTAGAGTTGCATATATAATCATCTTCATTCTGCTTCTTATTGCAGAGGTTTTTATCGGTGCATTCGTCAACGATTCATTTATACGACCCTATGTGGGTGATGTGCTGGTGGTAATGCTTATATGTGCATTCCTGCGCATTTTCTTTACGGAAAAGCCGAAGCTTCTGCCGTTATACACCACCATTTTTGCGGTTTCGGTTGAGGTTTTGCAGTATTTCGATTTTGTAAAGCTTCTGGGTCTTGAAGAAAACAAAATCATAAGCACAGCCCTGGGCAGAACTTTTGACATAAAAGATATTATCTGTTATATTGCAGGCGGAATAATATTCTTCGCCGCAGAACAAATAAGGAGGAAAGGAAATGACCGCTGAAAACATACTTTTTGCCATTGAGATAATCGGTACTGTTGCCTTTGCAATAACAGGTGTCATCACCGCAGTTGAAAAGAAATTCGATATTTTCGGTGCAATTGTGCTGGGCACGGTAACGGCTGTGGGCGGCGGTATAGTCCGTGACCTTATTCTGGGTTACACTCCCCCTATGGCATTCCGCAAATCTGTTTACGCCATAACCGCGGTTATAACCTCCCTTGCAGTTTTTGTTATTGCTTATTTCTTCGGCAGAAGAATAAAAAAACATTTCAATGTTTATTCTCAGGTAATCAACATATTCGATTCAATCGGTCTTTCGGTTTTTGTTGTAGGCGGTGTCAACAGCGCAATCGCCTGCGGCTTCGGTGAGAATATGTTCCTTTCTGTTTTTGTTGCCGCACTTACAGGCGTAGGCGGCGGCGTTATGCGTGACATAATGGCAGGCAGAGTACCCACAATTCTTCGTAAAAGGGTTTATGCCCTTGCAGCTATAATCGGCGGTATCATTTATTATTTATTACATTATTATGAAATCTGCTCCCCTGTTATTTCGGTTGTTATCGGAGCAGGGTCGGTGCTAATAATACGTATTCTGGCAACGATTTTTCACTGGAATCTACCAACCGTCAACAATCTCGATGAATAAAAAACGGGCTGTCTTACGACAGCCCGTTTTTTATGCCTTGATTTTATAAATATTTCCGTATTCTTTATAGAGATCTTCAAATTCTTTGTTGTGCTCATCCTTGACGGTTTCAAGGTATTCGTGAGCCTCAAATGTACCGTGACCTGACTCAATAACCGCAACAGCTATATTTGAGCAGTGGTCGGAAACTCTTTCGTAGTTTGTCAGAAGATCACTGAGCACAAAGCCGAGCTGAATGGTGCAGTTGCCGCCTCTGAGCCTTGTGATATGGTTGCGCTTGACGCTCATAATAAGGTCGTCGATAACCTGTTCAAGAGGCTCAACCCTTTTGGCAAAATCAACATTGCCTGTTCTGAATGCCTCCGAGGTCAGCTTCATTATCTCGGCAATAGCACTTGTAAGCACTGCAATTTCCGCATTTGCTTCGTCGGAGAACACAATTTCTTTTTCGTGCATTTCCTTTGCAACCCCAAGAAGGTTGACTGCGTGGTCGCCGATGCGTTCAAAATCGTCAATGGTGTGCAGAATTTTTGCTATACTTCTTGAATCGCTTTCAGATACACCGATTTTTGAAAGGCGCATCATATATGTGCCAAGCTTATCCTCAAATCTGTCAATCTCGTTTTCCGCTTCAAGAATTTCATCGGCGGTTTTGCCGTCATATTTTCCGAGAAGCCCCATAGCCTTTTCAAATGCGTTTTCGGAAAGCACACACATATCCCTGACAACATCAAGGGATTTTTCAACCGCAACAGTAGGAACCGCAAGCAGACGCTCGTCAAGAATAACATCAAGAGCGTGTTTTTCTTCTTTGTCGGGGATAACCTTGTTGGCAAGCTTTTCAAGCTGTTTTGAGAAAGGCAGAAGAATTGCGGTTGTGACAACATTGAATATGGTGTGCACAATAGCAATCATAAAGGGGGTTATTGCGGTTTCAACAAAAGCCCATCTGAATATCATATTGCCTATACAGAAAGGAATAAGGCAGATAAGAGTTCCCAATACATTGAATGAAAAATGAACAACCGCAACCTTTTTTGCATTGCGGCTGACGCCTATGCTTGAAATAACCGCAGTAACGCAGGTGCCGATATTCTGACCCATAATTATGGGAATTGCAATGCCGTAGGTGATTCCGCCCGTCATTGAAAGTGCCTGCAAAATTGCAACGGATGCGGCAGAGCTCTGAATAATACCTGTAAACACAGCACCGACTGCAACGGAAAGTAGAGGATTTTTGAATGCGGTGAGAATGCTTGCAAATTCAGGCATTTCGCCCAGAGGCTCCATAGCGCCCGACATAAGATTCATACCGAACATCAGCACGGAAAAGCCTACAAGCACACTGCCGATATCCTTACGCTTTTCCTTTTTACCCACCATAATCATAAGTATACCGATGAAGGCGAGAACAGGTGAGAAGTTGGAGGGTTTGAGCAGGTTGACCCATACGATATCGCTGTCAATTCCTGCAAGGCTGAGAATCCAGGCGGTGAGAGTTGTGCCTATATTTGAACCCATAAGCACACCGATGGTCTGACCGAATTCAAGTATGCCCGAGTTAACAAGACCCACCAGCATAACCGTAACTGCCGAAGATGACTGCACGGCAATGGTCATTCCCGCACCGAAAAGCATTGCAATAAATCGGTTCTGAGTAACCTTTTTAAGGTTTTTGTTAAGGCTTCCGCCCGATGATTTTTCAAGTCCGTCGGACATAACCTTCATTCCGTAAAGAAAAAAAGCAAGTCCGCCGAAAAGAGTTATGATTGAAAAAACATCCATTTTATTCTCCCCTCTCGACAAGGAATCGGTAAATTATATTCATTGTATCACATATTTCCAAAAAAATCACTATGTTTTTGAATAAAAAAGGCTTGCACTGTATAAAAACAATGCAAGCCGATTCTTGTTTACTTTTATCTTGCGTAGTCGCCGACTTTCAGCATATAGTCGCCTATCTGTGCGCCGAATTCGGGTGCACCGTCCATAATGAGCTTGCTTGTCTTTGTAAATTCAAGCATATCTGCTGTGCCCATAAGAATGCCCAGTGCACTGTCAAGGCAGTCAAATCTCATTGTAAAGAAGGGAAGAGCACGCTTGTAAACGCCTCTGCCTGCCTTTGACTTACCTGCCTTGATGCGGATGTAAGCGGAGATATCGGGATATCCGTCAACTGCCCAGGCATAAACTCTGTCGGGGCTTGAAAGAGTCCATCTGTGAATTTCTTCGTGACCGTTCTTGTTGAGTGTGCTGATACCGCTTGAAAGCAGGTAGAAATAGCACTTTACAAGAAGCTTTTTATCTTCTTCCGCCTCGGGAGCCTGAGTTGCGGTAAGCATTGATGACATTTTGAGCAGAGTCATCATAAATGCCGCAAACACAGCAGGCTTCTTTGTTACGCCCTTCATCTTGGGAAGGGTTGAGGGGCCGATTTTTCCTTTGAAGAATGCGTTCATCTGCTCAATGCTCTTGAATTCAAGTTCAATGTGAGCATTATCCGCAACCTTGTCTGTGTGGCAAAGCCACTCGCCGCTGTTGACAACATAGTGTGTTGCAAACTTACCTGCGGGTGCATCGGGGTCTTTTGCACTTACCTGAATAACCGCGTGAGCGTGCTCAAATTTCTTGGCAAGCTTGGGGTCATCCATAGCAATGGTCTTGACAAGGGGAAGAACCGCACAAAGGAAAATTTTATTGGTTAAAATGTCTTCTCTTGAAGCCATATAAATCATTCCTTTCTAAATTTCGGATCTGAGATCAGTTTCGCTTTCGCACTGAGGGAAGTGTATGCGATACACGACCGAAGGAGAAAGTGAAAATAACTCAAATTACGCTTCGTCGTCCCAGTCGTCGTCAAGTTCGAAGTCCTTACCCATTACTTCACGGACTGCATCGATAATACCGTTCTGGTCAATACCGAGAGTTGACATAATGTCTTCGTGGAGACCGATGGGTGCAAACTTATCCTGAATACCAAGCTGCTTGAATGCACAGCCCTTACCTGCTTCAACGATAACCTCTGCAACCGCTGAGCCAAGACCGCCCATAACGTTGTGGTCTTCCGCAGTGATAATTCTGCGGGTTTCCATAACAGCCTTGATGATTGCTTCCTTATCGATGGGCTTGATGGTATGCATATTGAGAACTCTTACTTTGAGACCGTCGTTTGTTTCAAGGAACTTTGCAGCCTGATATGCCTGGAATACGCATGAACCGCAGGCGATGATTGTGATATCGGAGCCTTCGTTGATTGTAACAGCCTTACCAACTTCGAAGCCGTAATCTGTGGTATCGTAAAGAACACGGTCAAAGCCTCTGTTGATACGGATGTAATAAGGACCGAAATTATCGTATGCTGCGTGAACTGCATTGTAGGTTTCAAGACCGTCAGCAGGGCAGATAACAGTCAGATTGGGGATTGAACGGGCAACAGCCATATCGCAGATAGCGTGATGGGTTGAGCCTGCCTGACCGAATGATGTACCTGCGTGGGTAGCAATGATTTTTGCGTTGATATTCTGATAGCAGATATCGGTGTGGAGCTGGTCTGCACTTCTGAGAGAAGCGAAAACAGAGAAGGTTGAAAGGAAAGGAACAAGGCCTGCCTTTGCCATACCTGCTGCCATACCGAACATATTCTGCTCAGCAATACCTACGTTGAAGTATCTGTCGGGGAACTTTTCGCCGAACATACCGATTTTTGTTGATTTGCCAAGGTCAGCTGTAAGAGCTACAACCTCGGGATGCTTTTCGCCAAGCTCACAAAGAGCCTTACCGTAAATTTCAGCGGTGGAGAAAGCTGTTGATTCAGTTGCTGTATAGGTTAATCCGCCTGCCATGATCAGATGCCCTCCTTCTCTGCACGAGCGCAACGCTCTGCATAGTATTTTTCAAGACTTGCCTTTGCCTGCTCATATTTTTCTTCATTAAGTGCGCCGTAGTGCCACTTATAGTCGCCTTCCATATAGTCAACGCCTGCACCCTTGACGGTGTTTGCGATGATCATAACGGGAGCGCCTTTGTTTTCGAGAGCAAAGTCAATAGCTTCTGCAAGCTCGTTGAAGTTATGTCCGTCAACTTCCTTAACGATGAAGCCGAATGCACGCCACTTGTCTGCAAAGGGTTCAAGTGCCATAACTTCTTCTGTGGGGCCGTCGATCATACACTTGTTACGGTCAACAAATGAAATAAGGTTGTCTGCCTTGAAGTGAGCTGCTGACATAGCTGCTTCCCAGTTTGAGCCTTCGTCGCATTCGCCGTCACCAAGGATACAGTAGGTCTTGTAATCCTTGCCGAGAACCTTTGCTGCAAGAGCTGTACCGAGAGCGATTGAAAGGCCGTGACCAAGTGAACCTGTTGATGCGTCAACACCCTTAACCTTGTTTGAGTCAAGGTGGATACCCATTGTTGAGTTGCTCAGGTTGAAGGTTTTGAGCTTTTCTTTATCGTCAAAACCAACATGGCAGACAAGGCTTGCAAGAGCAACACCTGCGTGACCCTTACTGAGGATGAAACGGTCTCTGTCTTCCCAAGTGGGGTTTTCAACCTCATACTTCATATACTTGTAATAGAGAATGGCCAGCATATCCATAACGCTCATACCGCCGCCGATGTGAGCACTGCCTGCCCAGAAAGTTGTGTCAAGGCAAAGCTTACGCAGTTCGTGAGCCTGCTTTTCGAGTTCAAGCCATTCCTGTTTGGTTAATGCCATGGAAAATTCCTCCTTTTAAATATGTGTAAGCGTTTCTTTACGCTTCAATTCCTTAATCAACCAAGTTCGGGGTGATTCTTGCGGAGAGTGTTGAATGCATCTTCCGCAACATCGATTGTGAACTTGATATCTTCATCTGAAAGTGATGCGTTGATGAAGTGGTTGTGGTGGTTTGTCATATATACGCCTCTCTTGACTATCTCAGCAATCCACTCCTGATGAAGCATAAGTGAATCATCATCTTTGAGCATAAGATAGAAGAGTGCGGGCTCGCCTGTAACGGAAAGATTGAAGCCGTTGTTTGCAGCCGCAGCTTTAAGACCGTCGCAGAGCATTGTGCCCTTTTCAAGGCAAATCTTAGGAAGGTCGATTTCTTTCATCTTGTTGATACAAGCGATAGCTGCTGCGAAGGGCACTGCGCTCATCCAGTAGCTGCCTGTGTATGAAAGACCGCTGATTGCGCCTTTGAGCCAATCCTTACCGCAGAGTGCGGATACGTTCCAGCCGTTTGCAAGTGCTTTACAGAAGCAGATAAGGTCAGCTTCAATGCCGTAGAAATGGTCTGAACCTGCAAGGTCAAGTCTGAAACCGCAGCGAACGTCGTCGATAATAAGAACGATACCCTTTTCTGTGCAAAGGTCACGGACCTTCTGCCAGTAGCCTTCGGCAGGAAGAATATTATCAAGGAAGTTGCCGTGCATATATGGTGTTGAAATGAAAGCTGCAATTTCACCTTCGTTTTCTTCAACTACCTTTTTAAGACCTTCAAAGTCGTTCCAGTCAACATAAAGGTTGTTTGAAACATCCTCGGGGATAACACCGGGGTAGTCAATCTTCTGGCACCAGGGTGCAACACCGTGGTAGTAACCCTTAACGAAGATAATCTTCTTTTTGTGGGTTGCTGCTCTTGCGGTCATAATAGCGGCTGTTGTTGTGTCACCGCCGTTCTTTGCAAAGAATGCCCAGTCTGCGGAAGCAACGGTATCAACCATAAGCTCTGCAAATTCGATAATCTTTGTTGAAGGTGCGGTAACGCAGTTTTCAATCTTCATCTGCTCCATAACAGCCTTGTCAACATCGGGGTCATTATAACCGAGAACGTTGGGGCCGTATGCGCACATATAGTCTATGTATTTATTTCCGTCAACATCCCAGAAATAGCTTCCCTGTGCCTTCTGGCTGAAAAGAGGGTAAGCGGAAACGGGGATGCAGCAGCCTTCGGCAGGACCCTGATGGCCGTAAAGACCCGAAGGAATTACTTTTGCAGCTCTCTGGAAGAGTTCTGCACTCTTTGCGTGTGTGTTGATTTTCATGCTCATTTCTCTTCCTCCTTATGCAAGATACAGAGCAACTCTGTCAAGAATTCTGTTAAGGTTATCAATCATGGAAATCATACCCTTCATAACGATATCACCTGTACCTACGCAGGCAACAGCGTTGACCTTGCCGTCAAAGAGGGCTCTTGCAAGCTCGATGCTTGAAAATTCCATAATCGCTCTGGGTGATTCGCTGGGCTTCTTGATGCCAAGGAGTCTGTGGTCCTTGACTCTTACGGTTGTTGAAGCGCAATCCTTGATGCTGATTGAAATTTCGCCGTCAACCATATATTTAGCGGAATGCTTGCCGATTTCATCGTTGTTACCGATCTGAGCGATTGCAACGGTGATGGTGTTAAGCATAAGCAGTGTGCTGATGCGGAAGAAATCGGGGTCTTCAAGGTCAGCGGGATCGGGTCTCATATATTTTGTGAGAAGATCCGTAAGCTTTGTGAAATCGTTAAGCAGGAACTTAACGTGGATAAGACCCTTTGAGGGGATGGGGGTTGTTGTTCCGTCAATAAGTCCGTTGAATTTTTCGCAGGAACTGAAAGGAAGCTTTACATCACACTTTGCACAGCCCTGCTCCATTCTGCACTTGCCGTTGGCAAATGTGATTGTTGCCTTGGGACCGCCCTTTACGTCAAAGCCGATAGAAATGGGCTTTTTATTTGTGAGGATACTTCCTGCTTCGGGAGCAAGCTCGCAAAGATTTTCGAGTGTACCCAGAACACCGTAAAGATTGATGTAGGCCAATGTTTTCTGATCAATCATTCTGATTTCCTCCTTTTAAATGAAAGATATTCAATTTATTTTAACAAATCGCTTGTGACTTGTCAACAAATAATGTATTTATTTTTAAATTATATGCGTAATTTTAACCAAAAAGAAAAAGGACTGCCGCAGCAGTCCTTCAATCATTTATGCGTTGATTGCAAAATATTCAATCAGCTTTGCGGCATTTGCCGCCGCAACGGGCAGAAATTCGCCGTAATCCATATGGGATGAGCCGTCTGCACAGTCGGAAACAGCCCTTACAACACCGAAGGGAACACCGTTTGAGAAGCACACCTGAGCAATGCTTGCACCCTCCATTTCACACACGATTGCGCCGAAATTATCGGTAATGAATTTCTTCCTTTCAACACTGGCAATAAACTGGTCTCCCGAGGCAATCACACCCGTCATACCCTTAACGTTTTCAAGGGTTCCAATGCTTTTGAGCAGTATTTCGGCGACCCTTTTATCCGCAGGAATATTCACCAGATTCAGGCCCGAAATAAGACCTACGGGATCACCCAGAGGCGAGGTATCCATATCGTGCTGAACAAGGCTTTCCGCAACCGCAATATCGCCTATTGCAAGGCTTGTGCTCAGGCTTCCGCCCACACCCGTATTGATGATACATTCGGGGGAATATTTCAGTATCATTATCTGTGTGCACATTGCCGCCGCAACCTTGCCGATACCGCATACGGCAATAACGATTTCTCTGCCGTGAAGGGTACCCTTCACAAATTCAACACCGCCGATTTTTTCTGCGGATTTATTCTCCATAAGGGATTTTATTGTTTCAACTTCAATGTGCATTGCACCGATTACGCCAATCATTTTCAGTACCTCCGTAAATTTTTACCTGATTATTTTACCACAGTTGCATACAAATTTCAACCGAGAGATTTTTTGGAAAAAGTGTAACATTCCGGAAATTTCAGAAGGTAAAACCCTTGCCTATTTGTAATGTATGTGTTATTATATAAGATATGTAAAATGGAGGGCTGTTTTTATGGAATATATTATTGTTGCAATGCTGGCGGCGGTTATCATTCTGCTGGCGGTTGTCATTGCAAGACAGGGTAAAAATAAAAACAGCGAAGCAGACCGCAAAATGGATTTGCTCAGTGAGAAAACCTCTCAGCTCACACACTCTCTCGGCTCGGAATTCGAGCGAAGCCGCCGCGAATCCTCGGAATCTCAGCACAAAATGAGAATCGAAACCTCTGCAAGGCTTGCGGAAATGAGTGAAAAAATCGAAAGCATCCGTATCAACAACCTTGAACAGAATGCAAGGCAGAGCAAGGCGCTGACGGAAGCCGTTGACCGTATGCGCGAAAGCAACGAAAAAAAGCTTGAAGAAATGCGTGTGACCGTTGACGAAAAGCTGACCTCAACCCTTACACAGAGGCTTGACAGTTCGTTCAGAACCGTTTCGGACAGACTTGAAAACGTTTATAAATCCCTGGGCGAAATGAAGGAGCTTTCAAACGGAGTTACAGCAAATGTCACCGCACTCAACAAGGTGCTTACCAATGTAAAGGCAAGAGGCACCTGGGCGGAGGTGCAGCTTGGTGCAATTCTTGACCAGACCCTGCCCGGTATGTATGAAACCAACTTTGCCTGCGTTGAAGGTTCAAAGGACAGAGTTGAATTTGCAGTGCGTATCCCATCAAACGAAGGCACCGTTACCTATCTGCCCGTTGACTCAAAATTCCCGATGGAAGATTATGTCCGCCTTTGCAATGCCGCAGATTCCGCAGACCCCGAAGCACTTGCCGCCGCAAGAAAGGCTCTTGAAGCACGGATTCTCTCCGAAGCAAGAACAATTACAAAATACATAAATGTACCCAAAACCACACCCTTTGCAATAATGTACCTTGCAACAGAAGGTCTTTATGCGGAAATCGCCTCTTCACGCACAGGTATTGCGGAGAAAATCCGCAGTGAATTCAACATAATGATTGCAGGACCTACCACAATCACTGCCCTGCTCAATTCACTGTCTCTCGGTTTCAGAGCCGTCGCCATAAATGAAAAAGCAAACGAAGTAAGACTTCTTCTCGCCGCCGCGAAAGTTCAGTATGATAAGTTCGGCGTGGTGCTTCAGAAGGCAAGGCAGAAAATCGATGAGGCAGGCAAATCCCTTGACGAAGCAGGCAAGCGTAACGAAATAATACGCAAAAAGCTTCGTACCGTAGAAGAAATTGACGGCGTTGCCGCCGATGAAATACTTTTGTCAGAAGATAATTCAGATATATAAGGAGGAACTCAAAATGAAAGACCCCAAGGAAATTCTCGCTCAGATGACTCTCGAAGAGAAAGCCGCTATCTGCGACGGTGCGGATTTCTGGCATCTCAAAGGAATGGAAAAATACGGTTTTCCCTCAATCATGGTCTGCGACGGCCCTCACGGACTCCGTAAAAAAGACTACTCAAAGACAGGCGACAGCCTTTCAAACAGCGTGCCCGCAATAAGCTACCCCACAGCCGCAACAACAGCTGCTTCCTGGGATTCGGAGCTTCTTTTCGAAATGGGTGTTGCTCTTGGTAAGAAGTGCCTTAAAGAAGAAGTAGGCGTTCTTCTGGGACCAGGCATCAATATGAAGCGTTCTCCCCTTTGCGGCAGAAACTTTGAATATTTTTCAGAAGATCCTATCCTTGCAGGTGAGCTTGCAGCAGACTTCATCAACGGCGTTCAGTCAATGGGCGTGGGCACATCGCTCAAACACTTCTGCGCAAACAGCCAGGAAACACGCAGAATGACCTGCGATTCAGTTGTTGACGAAAGAGCTCTCCGTGAAATCTATCTCACCGCATTCGAAATCGCGGTCAAGAAAGCAAAGCCCTGGACCGTTATGAACTCATACAACAAAATCAACGGCTTCCACGGTTCTGAAAATAAACACACCCAGCTTGAAATCCTCCGCAACGAATGGGGATTTGACGGTGTTGTAGTCAGCGACTGGGGTGCAGTAAACGACAGAGTTCTCGGTCTTAAAAACGGTAACGACCTCGAAATGCCTTCATCATCAGGCTCAGGCGCAAAGAAGATTGTTGAAGCTGTCAAGAACGGCACTCTCGACGAAGCTGTTCTCAACGAAAGAGCCCTCAATATGCTCAACCTTATCAAGAAGGCTGTTGACGGCTCAAAGAAGGATTACAAATACAACGACGCAGACGATCAGCCCCTCGCAAGAAGAATTGCCGCAAACTCAATGGTTCTTCTCAAAAACAACGGCATCCTTCCTCTTAAAAAGAACGGTAAGATTGCAGTTATCGGCGAGCTTGCAAGAAAGCCCAGATATCAGGGCGCAGGTTCATCACACATCAACCCCACTCAGCTTGACAACGCACTTGACGAGCTTAAAAAGGCAGGCTTTGATGTAGAATTTGCTCAGGGCTACGAGCTTTCAAACAAGAAAGCGAAGAAGAATGCAGCCCTTGCCGCACAGGCAGCAGAGGTTGCAAAGAAATGCGAAACCGCAGTTGTATTCATCGGTCTTACCGACGAATACGAAGCAGAAGGCTTCGACAGATCACATATGAATCTTCCTGCCGCACACGATGCACTTGTTGAAGAAATCCTCAAAGTAAACAAGAATGTTGTTATCGTTCTTGCAGGCGGTTCACCCGTTGAAATGCCCTGGAACGACGGCGTTGCAGCTATCCTCAACTCATACCTGGGCGGTCAGGCAGGCGCAGGCGCGGTTGCAGATATCCTTTCGGGTGCTGTTAATCCCTCAGGTAAGCTCCCCGAAACATATCCCATGACCTATGCGGATACCCCCGCAGTCAACAACTTCCCCGGCAACCCTGCTTCCGTTGAATACCGTGAAAGCGTTTACATCGGTTACAGATACTATGAAAAGGCTGAAAAGGCTGTACGCTATCCCTTCGGTTTCGGTCTTTCATACACAACATTTGAATACTCAGACATAAAGCTTGATAAGACAGCTATGGATGAGAACGATACTCTCACCGTAACCTGCAAAATCAAAAACACAGGCGATGTTTCGGGCTACGAAATTGCTCAGCTCTATGTTGCCGATAAGGAAAGCACAATTTACAGACCCGTCAAGGAGCTTAAAGGCTTCAGAAAGGTATGGCTTAACCCCGGCGAAGAAAAAGAAATCAGCTTTGAGCTTTCAAAGAGAGCATTTGCATTCTACAACGTAAACATCAGCGATTGGTGTGTTGAAAGCGGTGAATTTGATATTCTCGTAGGCGCTTCAAGTGCGGATATCAGACTCAGCGCAACAGTCAATGTAACTGCCGCAGCAGCAGATATCCCCGATTATTCAGCAGTTGCTCCCGTTTACTACACAGGTAATGTTCAGAAGGTTTCCGATGAGCAGTTCATCGCAGTTCTGGGCAGAGAACTTCCTCCCACAGACTACGACCCCGACAGAAAGCTGGGCATTTGCGACACATTCGAAAGCTGCCGCCACGCAAAGAACGGCAAGAAGTTCTATAAGCTTCTTTCAACACTTATCCCCGCAGGCTTTGCTCAGGCAATCGCTTTGCAGACTCCCTTCCGTGACTTCATCAGCATGAGCGGCGGAGTAATGAGCGAAGATATGGCAAACGGTCTTGTTATGTGGATAAGCGGCGAAAAAGGCGGTATCCGCAAGATTCTTAAAGGTATTCCCGGCGCAATCAAGGGTATCGGACCCCTTCTTAAAAACATTTAAGGGATGATGAAATGAGAAAAAGGAAGTTACATATCAAAGTCGTAAGCATTGTGCTTGCACTTTCAATGCTTATTGCCTGCGTGCCCATGACGGCAAGCGCAGACACTTCAAAAATCCGTTTCGGAGTTCTTTCCGACATTCACTATATGGCGGATTCACTGAAATGCGAAGGTGAAGTATGGGATGAATTTCTCTACAACAGCCATAAGGAATATGACGACATTGACTCACTTATCAACAATGCTCTTGACGGTATTCTCAGGAATGCCGTTGAGGGCGGTGAAAACTATGTGCTCATCCCCGGTGATATGACAAAGGACGGCGAGCTTGAAAGCCACAAGGCTCTTGCGGAAAGGCTGGAAGCCTTTGAAGCCGAAACGGGTATTCAGGTTTTCGTTATCCCCGGTAACCACGATATCAACAACAGCAATGCCATAACTCTGGAAAACGGTTATGAGGAGCCTGCTGAAATCACAACTCCCGAACAGTTCAGAGAGATTTACAAAAATCTGGGCTTCGATATGGCAGACAGCTTCTTCGTTCCCGAAAGCGGCAAAAAAGGCGGTATGCTTTCATATGCCTGCACACTGGGCGGTTACAGACTTATTGCTGTTGACAGCTGTATATACAGCGATGATAACGGTGCAGAAAACAACGAGCACGAAACCGCCGGAAGAATAGCTGACGGTCTGCTGGGATGGATTGCCGAAGAATGCGAAAAGGCGGAGGACGAAGGTCTTACCGTTATCGGTATGCAGCATCATAATCTTATCCCCCACACCGACATTGAAGAAGCAACATTCCAGCCCTTCGTTGTTCAGGATTGGCTCAGAGTTGCAGAAACCTATGCCGATGCAGGTATGCACTACATCTTCACAGGTCATCTTCACTCAAACGATGCCGTTTCACACGTTAATGACAACGGTGAAATCATCTATGATATCCTTACCCCCACCCTTACGGGCTACCCCAACTACTATAAAATTGTTGATTTCGTTTCAGACGGCGAAACAACAACAATGGATATGCAGACCCTTGATATTGACGAATATCAGCCCGTTGTCAACAAAGACGGTATCCCCTACGAAAAGCCCTTCAAGTTCACATACTCATACGAAAGAACCTTCGGTGAAGGCGGTGTGAGAAGCCTTGTTGAAGGCTTTGTGTACCCCTTCATCACAGACCTTTTTGCCGAAATTCAGGCAACAGGCGGTCTGGGAGAATTCCTCAAAACAAAAAATCTTGACCTCGAAAAGATTATTGTTGATGCTCTGGGCACCAACGGTCTTGCCCTTGGTGATGTTGAAATTCTCACCGTAAGTTCAAATGTTATGGGCTTTATCAATAACCTTTTCTCTCAGATTGATGAGGTTTACATCAACGATGCGGAAGGCACCATTGCAAAAATTGCGGTTATTCTTGATAAGCTCCTTACTTTTGAGCTGAGCAGCCTTGAAGCTACCGTGCCCAACGAATTTATCGGCCTCCCCCTTTCGGGCAAGGGCTGTACCCTTGAAGAATTTGCAACCTCACTGCTCATAATTCACTATCTCGGTGATGAAGATGCATCCGCTTACCCCTATATTGCGGATGTGCTTGAAAGCTTTGACAGCGGCAAGCTTGCAGAAAAGATTTTTGCACTTCTTCTTGACGTTGTTGTGAACGACCTTGTTCAGGATGAAATCCTTGCAAACCTTGATTTCAATCCCGGCGAGCTTTTCCCTCAGGGCAATATCTTCCGCCTTCTCGGTGTTATTCTTCAAGGTTCTGTTGAAGCTCTTCTCGGCGGTAACAACAGCTTTATGAATCTTATTGATTCTGTGCTTTCAATCCCCCTTGTTCCCGAAGAATACAGCTCTGTCAACGCAATCATCGAGCACCTTATGGGAGAATATATCACACCCAGCCAGTACGAAGCCTGGGGCTACACCTTCAAATGGATGTTGAGCTCCTTCTTCTTCGACAACGAAACCGACGATAACAATTTCTCCGTTACATACAGCGGACCCGTTAAGGTTGAGGCTACTCAGGATAATTACCGCCTGCCCTCACACATTGCGGTTTCTCTGGGCGAGGATTCATCAAGTGAAATCAGCATCACCTGGCTGACAAAATACAGCGTAAAAGGTACCGACATTGAAATTCTGCCTTACAGTGAAAACCCGAAATTCACGGGTATCCCCACAGGCGGCAAGAAAGTAACAGCTGAATGCGAATCCGTTGACAAAACCTATTTCGGTGCAGACCTTGGTCTTATCGGTCTGCTCGGATTTACAAGAGATTACAATAAACACACACTTACCGTTTCAGGTCTTGAAAGCGGCACAAAATACAGTTACAGAATCGGCGATGCCGAAAAAGGCTGGTGGAGCGAGGCAGGCACAATCACCACCGCAGAAGGCGGTGACGAAGCCTTCACCTTCTTCTATATGACCGATCCCCAGGCTCAGCGCAAAGACCATTATGAGCGTTTTGCTCAGGTTGTTGAAACCGCACAGGGTCTTTACCCCGAAGCACGCTTCATCGTTTCCGCAGGTGATCAGGTTGACGAAGAATCCAATGTGAAACACTGGAATTACTTCCTTAACTCAACCGATGCCCTCCTTGACCTTCCCTTTATGCCCACAACGGGCAACCACGAAAAAGCGGGTGCGGCAATAACCGAAAACTTTGAGCTTCCCAATATTCCCGAGCAGGATCTTGAAAGCGGCGTTTACTATTCATACGATTATAACGGTGTTCACTTCACCGTGCTCAACACCAACGACGATGACGGTGACAAGCTTGGTCAGGCGCAGATTGAATGGATGATAAATGACATTTCATCAAGCGATGCAATGTGGAAAATTGTTGTGCTTCACAAGGCACTCTATTCCAACGGCTCACACTATGATGACGGTGATGTTGAAGGTTTCAGAAAGCAGCTTGGCGCACTTCTCCCCTATCTGGGAGTTGATATGGTGCTTCAGGGTCACGACCACGTTTATCTGAGAACAGATGTGCTTAATGCAAACGCAGTTATTCCTACCCTGACGGGCACAAAGACCTACAACGGCGTTGAGTATGCAACAAAATATAATCCCAAGGGAACAATTTACTCAATCTGCGGCACCTCGGGTGTCAAGGTTTACCACACCAAGGATGCGGCGGCAACTGACGAAAAGTTCCCCCGCGGCGAATCGGTTGTTGATGTTGAAAATTCAATGTTCAGCGCCATTACCGTTGACGGAAATACGCTTTATTACAACGCCTATGAGGTTGACGGCGGCAAGGCAAATGCGGTTGATACCTTTGCCATTGAAAAAACCGATGACAAATCACCCGTTGACACCTTCGGCAGCGGAATTGCAAACTTCCTCACAAAGCTTAATCTTAACTTTATGTGGAAAATCGTCAACTTCTTCCTGGGCATTCTCGGTAAGGTTATGAACCTTATTGGAAGTATTTGAATTAAACAAAGACCGTTCTGCTTGAATGCAGAGCGGTCTTTTTCTTTAATTTTTACCAACATCAACTTTTACGTTTTCGATATGCTTCATTTTCGCTTCTTCGCTAACTTGTGAAAAAGGATATAACTTATCATAAAGATCTTTCACTTCATTTGAACTCATCTTTTCTGATAACCCACTTAAAGTATTATCAACCGTTGATTTTAATTCGCTCCTATAAATCACCTTATGTGCATCATTCTGAACGCTTAGCTTTTTGAATGTACACCTGTCGGAAAAAACTATAACCGAAAATATCGGTATATCCCTCGCTATCTGTTTTCTTATGTACTCTATATGTTTCTTGTTCTGCATTATGGGATTGTAGAAGCGTTCTTTTTGACTGTCTCCTATTCCAATCGGAAGGGTCTGCGTCCAAAACGGTCGCTTTTCATCGCCAAAAATCCATCCGCTGTAATTTTTACTTTCAAAAACAATAATTCCTTTTGTACAAATTAAAACCACATCAATTTCTGTCGTTTTTCCGTCTTCTTTCGGTAGATACAAATTAAATAAAAACCTGCCATTATCCGTTTCATAGAGTTTGATTTCCTTGTATAGCAAATATTCTCCGTATTTACCGTCATCCTTTTTTATCGAGTCATATTGAATTCCGGTAATTTTATAGTACGAACTATCCGTATACTCTTTTTTTCTCTTCAAATACTTAACTCGTGAAATCAATTTTGGAATAACCGCAGCCAAAATCATTGTTATAAAATAGGGGTTACTCAACAGTTCCAACAGACTGTTTATCATTTCTTTCATTATAACACTCCCGATTTGAAGCTTACCGATTTGTTTCAAAAACAATTACGAATTTCGCATTGCGAATTACAAATTAATCGTGTAACACATCTTACCCCATCCTCATATGATGTGAATGTAAGCGGCAGATAAAACCGCTTAACCGGAAACGGAGGTAAGATACATGGGTTGCGGATGCAATAACAACTGGTGCCTTTTCATCATCCTCATTCTTCTTTTCTGCAATAACGATTGCGGTTCAAGCTTCAACAACACAGGTTGTGGCTGCGGTGCAGTAAGAAGCAATGATTGCGGCTGCGGATGCGGTTGCTAAATAATTAAAGCAAGGATTTGTGCCGCCTCTTTCTGCGTCAGACCGCCGGGGGAGGCGGTGAAATTTCCGGGAATCACGCTCTGCCAGCGCAGGGCGTATTTTTCTGCCTTCTCTTTGCCGATTGAAATACCTTCAAGGTCTGTAAGAGATGCGATAACCCCTTTAACCTCATTTATTTCAGCCGTCATTGCCGTGAATTCCGCAAGCTTCTCGGGTGCAAATTCAGCACATCTGTCAATATAGGGCGCAAAAAATGCGGCACACGCCATTCCGTGAGGCACTCCGTAATTTTCAGTCAGCACATATCCCAGAGGATGCGGAAATCCCGTTCCGCAATTATTTATGACAAGCCCTGCATATACCGACGCATAGTAAAGAGATTCACGCAGTTCACAGCCAACGGTTTCAGACTCTGAAAGTTCTTTCAGACCTCTGTAAAGTGCAGGGATACAGTTCTGTGCGAATACTTTGTGAATGCCCTCGCACCTTTCGGTGAAGAAACCTTCTGTTGCGTGGGCAAAGGCATCCAGTGCGGTTGAGACCGTTGTTTTATATGACATCGACTGAGTATATTTCGGGTCGCAGAATGAAACCTTTGCATAGCAGTCGTTGCCTTTTATGCTCTTTTTGACACCGGTTTCATCGTTTGTAAGCACTGCAACTGCCGTAACCTCACTGCCCGTGCCTGCGGTTGTACCGATAAGTGCAATGGGCAGAGGTGCATTTTTATATTCCCTCTTGTAGATATCAATGGGTTCAAGATCAGCATTGGATGCATAAATTGCTATTGCCTTTGATGCATCAAGCACGGAGCCGCCGCCTATACCGATAATGAAATCCGCATCCGCCTCTCTTGCGGCAGCACCTGCCTTATGGCAGGCGGAAATCAAGGGGTTTTCACCTATGCCGTCAAAAACCGCATAGCCGATTCCCTGCTTTTCAAGAGCGTTTATTGCATCGTCAAGTGCACCGCTTGCCTTTGCACCGTTTTTTCCCGTTACGATAAGACAGCGCTTGCCCAGGACAAGGTCGGCACTGTTTTCCGCAACACAGTTTCTGCCCCATACACACTTGACGGGCATATATACCGAATTAGTCATAATCATCATTCCTTTCGCTTTGATTTTACCACATTTTCAATATAATTCAATCGCAATTCCATTATTTTTTCAAACAAAATTGATAAATAATATTGAAATATTTTAAAAATAAGTGTATTATAATTAATTATAATTGGGGAGGTATGATGCTTGAACAGATTTGCCAAAACCGTTGCAGTCATCGCCGCTGTTTTGCTTGCAACTTTAATCGTTGCCGACACCGTAAAGCCCACCCTCAATTTTGATTTTTTTGCGATGCACACTTTTGTTTCGGGCGAAGTCAAAGGAAAAGACCTTAACGAAATATATAAAGAAACCGAAAACATTATAAACACTCTCGATAAAATGATTCTTTCCCGCACCGCAGAGGATTCTTTTGTTTATAACCTCAATAAAAACGGCGAAGCCGTTGCGGATACGGAGCTTTTCGGATATTTCACAAAGCTTTCGCAAGTGTGCGAAAAAAGCGGCGGTGCATTCGACTACACTCTGGGCGGAGTCAGCGACCTGTGGAATTTCGGCAGTAAGCCTTCAATTCCCGATGATACAAGGCTTGCCGAAGCCCTCTCCCACAGCGGATATGAAAAAGTCACTCTTGCAGACGGCAATATTACTCTTACGGATAAAAATGCCGTTGTTGATTTCGGTGCATCGGGCAAGGGCATTGCTCTTGACGAGCTGAGAAATTATTTTGACACCGCAGAGGTAAACCGTGCTGTTATCAGCGTAGGCGGAAGCGTGCTTCTTTACGGTGATGACGATTTTACCGTAGGTATAAAAAATCCTTTCGGCACCTCAGGCTATGCCGCAAAGCTGAATGTAAATAGCTGCTGCGTTTCCACATCGGGAAGCTATGAGCAAAGCTTTGAATATGACGGCAAAAAATATCACCATATTCTCGACCCCAAAACGGGTTATCCTGCGGAAAGCGGAGTTGTAAGCGCAACGGTTATTTCGGAAAGCGGACTTTTAAGCGATGCACTTTCAACCGCCTGCTTCGTGCTCGGTATTGAAACAGGCTTTGACCTTGCGGAAGAATTCGGTGCAAAGGTTATATTCATAACCGAAGACGGTTCAATTCATCTCAAAGAAAATGCAGATATAAACATTACTCCCGACAGCGGTGATTTCACCCTTGTCAGACACTGATATGAACATTAAACTTCTTAAAAAAGGCGACCTTGCCGTCATAATCGCTGTTGCCGTTGCCGCACTGATTTTTGCGTTTCTTGCAAAACCTCAGTCAGACAGACCCGTTGCGGTTATCAGCGTTGACGGTGTTGAGGTTGAAACCGTTGAGCTTTACTCCCTCAGAGAAAGAAAGGAAATAAACCTCGGCGGCGGATACAATATAAAAATAGTTGCGGAAAACGGCGGAATTTATTTTGAACATTCCGACTGCCCCGACAAACTGTGCGTCAATGCAGGTGTGCTTGAAGAAAGCGGTGACCTTGCGGTGTGCCTGCCTGCAAAAACGGTAATTACCGTTGAGGGTGCGGATGTGGATGCCGTTGTGTATTAAGATATGAAGAAAAATTATAAAACCGCACTTGTTGCAATTCTTTGCGGACTTGCACTGTGCCTGGGCTTTCTTGAAAGCCTTATTCCACCCATCCCCCTTTTGCCTCCCGGAGCAAAATTGGGTTTCTCAAATGTAATAACAATGTTTGCGGCAGGAAGCCTGGGGCTTCCCTCTGCATTGCTTATAGCGGCACTGAAAGGCGGCTTTGCATTCATCACAAGGGGTGCAACGGCAGGAATCATGAGCCTTTCGGGCGGTATTCTTTCCGCCGCCGCAATGTATATACTGATGAAATATGCACGCAAAGCACTGGGGCTTATCGGAATTTCCGTCATATGTGCCCTTTGCCACAACGCAGGTCAGCTTTTTGCCGCAATATTCATCACAGATACTGCAAGCATTGTTTACTATGCTCCCGCCCTTGCCCTTTTCGGCATAGCCACCGGCACGGTTACGGGTATAATTCTCAGGGCAGTGATACCTGCTCTTGAAAAAATCAAAAATAAACTTTCTCAGTTTAAATGACAGGAGGAATTTAATATGGCTAAGACCGTACTTGACGGCGTTTTGCAGGCTGTCAGAAAGGTCAGAGGCGGCGTTAAGGTTGACCACCACAAAAACACCGCCGAAAAGGAAGTTGAAAGACTTCCCGTACCTTCAAAAGTAGTTATTCCCATGCAACAGCATATCGGTGCACCCTGTGACCCCGTCGTAAAGGTGGGCGATATTGTTGCGGTTGGTCAGCTTATCGGTGATTCAGACAAATATGTCAGCGCACCCATTCACGCTTCTGTTTCAGGTAAAGTTACCGCAGTAGGAGATGTAAAGCTTCCCAACGGCGTTATGTCAAAGGCTGTTACCATTGAATCCGACGGCGAAATGAGACTCTGGGAAGGCATTACTCCCCCCGAAGTGAAAACAAGGGAAGACCTTATCAGGGCTGTACGCAACTCAGGTCTTGTAGGCCTTGGCGGTGCAGGCTTCCCCACTCACGTAAAGCTCAACTTCCCTGCGGATAAGAATATTGATACCCTTGTTATCAACGCCGCTGAGTGTGAGCCCTTCATCACTGTTGACTACCGTGAATGTATGGAAAATTCCTGGGATATTCTTGCAGGCGTTTACCTGCTCAAAGACCTTCTGGGCTTCAAGCAGGTTATCATCGCTGTTGAAGATAATAAGCCCGAAGCTTTCAAGGTGCTGAAAAACATTGCCGACCATTCGGAAGATGTTCACGACGAAGTAAAGCTTATGGTGCTTGAATCAAAGTATCCTCAGGGTGCTGAAAAAATGATGGTTCAGTCCGCAACAGGCAGAAAAGTTCCTCCCGGAAAGCTTCCTGCCGACGTAGGCTGCGTTGTTATGAATGTTGCATCCGTTGCATTCATTGCACGTTACATAAAAACAGGTAAGCCCCTTGTAAGCCGTTCACTCACCGTTGACGGCTCCGCAATCGCAAACCCCAAAAACGTAAGAGTTCCCGTAGGCACAAATATCGGCGATATCATTGAATTCTGCGGCGGCTTCAAGGAAGAACCCTGCAAAATTCTTACAGGCGGACCTATGATGGGCCTTGCCATAGTAGGCACCGATCTTCCCGTTCTCAAACAGAACAATGCCCTTCTTGCATTCTCAAAGAACGATGCCGTCCTCAAAGACGAAACTGACTGTATCCGTTGCGGACGCTGTGCAATCGCCTGCCCCATGAGCCTTATGCCCACAAACATCGTAAGAGCCGCAAAAGCAAAGGATGCGGCAGCGCTCAATCAGCTGGGCACAATGGTATGTATGGAATGCGGCAGCTGTGCTTTTGCCTGCCCCGCAGGTAAGCCCCTTGTTCAGCATATGCGTCTTGCAAAAACAATTATCAGAGAGGAGGGCAACAAATAATGGTTAACGGTAAAAAGCTTGTTGTCAGTGCGTCGCCTCACCTTCGCACCAAAGACACAACAACCAGAATAATGCTTGATGTTATCATTGCTCTGCTGCCTGCTCTCGGCGCAGCAACAGCAATTTTCGGACCCCGCGTTCTTGCAGTTACCGCAACAACGGTTATCAGTGCCGTTCTTTCGGAATATGTTGCAAGAAAAGTTATGAAAAAACACAATACAATCAAGGATTTAAGTGCCGTTGTTACAGGTCTTATCCTTGCATTCAACCTTCCCGTCAGCATTCCTCTGTGGATGGCGGCAGTCGGCAGTTTCTTTGCCATTGTTGTTGTAAAACAGTTCTTCGGCGGTATAGGTCAGAACTTTGCAAATCCTGCCATTGCGGCAAGAATTTTCCTGCTCATCAGCTTCGGTCAGCAGATGGGCAACTGGACTGCTCCCCTTGCGTGGAAAAATGCAGATGCGGTTTCATCCGCAACTCCCCTTGCAATAATCGGCGGTGAATCAGCCGAGGCAATGCCCTCACTCGTTCAGATGCTTCTTGGTGTAAGAGGCGGCAGCCTTGGTGAAACCTGCGCACTCGCTCTTGTTCTCGGCGGTATTTATCTTATCGCAAGAAAGGTTATTTCTCCCAAAATTCCCGTTGCATATATCGGCACCGTTGCCGTTGTTATGCTTATTGCAGGCAAGTTTGACCTTGAATTCCTTGCTTATCAGCTTATGGGCGGCGGACTTCTTCTGGGTGCATTCTTTATGGCAACGGATTATTCCACAAGCCCTATCAAATCAAACGCAAAAATTGTTTTCGGTATCGGCTGCGGTCTTATCACCTGCGTAATCAGACTTTTCGGCTCACTGCCCGAAGGCGTTTCATTCGCAATTCTTATTATGAATCTTCTTGTGCCTCACATTGAAACAATTATGGCTCCCAAGCCCTTCGGCACCGTCAAGGAGAAAAAGTCAAAGGCAAAGGAGGGTGAGGCAAAATGAAAAAGCTGAAAGAATATCTTGTTCCCACCGTTACTCTTTTTATTATCTGCCTTGTTGCAACCCTTCTTTTAGGTGTCACAAATTCCGTTACCGCACCCATCATTGCAGACCTTGCGGTTGAAACAGAAAAGAAATCAAGACAGGTTGTTTTCGCAGATGCGGCAAGCTTCGGCGAAGCAGAAATTGCAGAAGACGGTACAAGCGTTGTTGCCGCGCTTGATGAAGCAGGCAATGTTATCGGTCACGTTGTTGTGAACACCGCAAAGGGTTACGGCGGAGATATTTCCGTTATGACCGGTGTTGATAAAGACGGCAAGGTTACCGGCATCAATATCCTTTCCCATTCCGAAACAGCAGGTCTGGGCGCAAAAGCGGCGGAGCAGAGCTTCCGTGACAGATTCGTGGGTCTTATTGAAGGAATCACAGTTTCCAAAGATAAGGCAGGCGACAATTCCGTTGACGCCATTACAGGCGCAACAATAACTTCAAGAGCGGTTGTTGAAGCTGTCAACGCCGCAATTCAGGCAGCAGGAGGTGCAGACAATGGCTGAGAAAAAATCCCTCGGTAAAGAATTTACCAAAGGTCTTATTGCAGAAAACCCCGTTTTCCGCCTTGTACTGGGCACCTGCCCCACTCTGGCAACCTCAACAAGCGTTGTCAACGCTCTCGGTATGGGCATTTCGGCAATGATTGTTCTTGTTTGCTCAAACATCGTTATTTCACTTCTCAGAAAAATAATTCCCTCGAAGGTGCGTATCCCTGCTTACATAGTTGTTATCGCATCCTTTGTTACCATAGTGCAGATGATAGTCAAGGCATTCGTTCCTGCACTTGATGCCGCACTGGGCGTATTCCTTCCCCTTATCGTTGTTAACTGCATCATCCTCGGCAGAGCCGAAGCCTTCGCAGGCAAAAATTCCGTTGTTGCATCTGCGGTTGACGGTCTCGGTATGGGTGTCGGCTTCACAATCGCCCTTTGCCTTATGGCTTCCGTCAGAGAAGTTCTCGGTGCAGGCACATTCCTTGCAGGCGCACAGAATCTGCTGGTTCTTTTCGGTGATAATGTTCTGGGCGGCTTCAACGGTTTCACACTTCCCTGGACCGAATATCTTACACCCATGACTGTATTTATCCTTGCACCCGGCGGCTTCCTTACCTTCGGTCTGCTGATGGCTTGCGCCAACAGACTTGCCGAAAGCAAAGGAAAGCCCAGAGCAGAGCTTGGCGGCTGTCAGGCTTGCCCCATGGCTAAAAACTGTGCACTCCTTGCAGAAGGCAAGGCTTGCAACGATGAAAAGAAGGAGGGCGAAGCAGTATGATTCTCGTAAAATCTTTTCTTGCAATTATCCTGACCTCCGTGCTTACGGAAAACTTTGTTCTCTGTAAATTCCTCGGCATTTGCCCCTTCCTTGGTGTTTCAAAGAAGCTTAATACGGCGGTAGGTATGTCGGCGGCAGTTATATTTGTTATGGCACTTGCAACCGCAGTAACATACCCCATCAACAAATTCCTTCTTGTGGCAAACGACCTTGAATATCTTCAGACAATCGTTTTCATTCTTGTTATTGCCGCACTGGTTCAGCTTGTTGAGCTTGTTCTCAAAAAGTTTATGCCCCCTCTTTACAATGCACTGGGCATCTATCTTCCCCTTATCACAACAAACTGCGCTGTTCTCGGCGTTGTTCTTCTTAACCAGACAAAGGGCTACGGCTTTGCTGAATCAATGGTAAACAGCGTCGGCGCAGGTCTTGGCTTTATGGTTGCAATGGTTATTTTCTCAGGTGTACGCAGCAGACTTGAAGGTGCGGATATCCCCAAATTCCTGCAAGGTCTGCCCATCGTACTGATTGCCGCATCAATCGTTTCACTTTCGTTTATGGGCTTTACGGGCCTTGTTGACGGAATATTTGCATAAGGAGGTAACGGAAAATGAACCCTATTTTTACAGCAGTTATTATCGTTTCCGCTATCGGACTTATCGCAGGTCTGGGACTTTCAATCGCATCAAAAATATTTGCAGTGCCCGTTGACGAAAAGGCAGAGGCTATCAGAGAATGCCTGCCCGGTGCCAACTGCGGTGCCTGCGGATTCTCGGGCTGTGACGGCTATGCCGCTGCACTTTCAAAAGGCGAAACAACAGACACTGCCCTCTGTGCCCCCGGCGGTAACGACACCGCAAAGGCAATCGGCGAAATCACAGGCCTTGCCGCAGGTGAAGTCAAGCCCTCGGCAGCGGTTGTGCTTTGTCAGGGTCACAATGTAAATGCCGCAACAAAGCTTGAATATCAGGGCGTGTACAGCTGTAAAATGGCTGCTCAGATTTTCGGCGGACCCAAAGAATGTATCTACGGCTGTCTGGGCTACGGCGACTGCGTTGAGGTTTGCCAATACGATGCAATCAGCATTTGCGACGGTGTTGCAAGAATTAATCCTTATATCTGCAAAGCCTGTAAAATGTGTGTAAAAACCTGCCCCAAAGGTCTTATTGAAATGCTTCCCCTTCACGAAACAAAAGCTGCCGTGCTTTGTAAAAACCACGACAAGGGTGCAGTTACACGTAAGGAGTGCACCGCAGGCTGTATCGGCTGTATGAAGTGCGTAAAGGCTTGCGAAGCAGGTGCGGTTACAATCGATAAATTCTGCGCAAAGGTTGATTACGATAAGTGCACGGGCTGCGGCAAATGCCACGCCGAATGCCCCGTAGGCGCAATAGATTTAATGACACTTTGCTGATAAAAAAACGGTCAGTTCGTTTGAACTGACCGCTTTTATTTTGCTTTGATTAATAGTATCTGTAACTTGCGATAACCTTGCCCAGAATAATCACTTCATCAACGATTATGGGTTCATAGGCATCGTTTTCGGGTTGAAGTCTGAAATGACCGTTTTCTTTGTAGAAAGTCTTTACCGTTGCGGAATCTTCAACAAGAGCAACAACCATTTCGCCGTTGCGTGCGGTAGGTGTTCTTTCAACAATAACAATATCACCGTCAAGAATACCTGCCCAAAGCATACTCTCGCCCCTTACTTTGAGGGCAAAAAGTTCCTTATCGCCTGCTCCCGGCATTGAGAAGGGCAGATAACCTTCAATTTCTTCAACCGCAAGTATGGGCTGACCTGCCGTTACCGTGCCCAGAAGGGGTACGTGAGTTATATTCTCTGCCTGACCTACGATTTTGATGCATCTTTTAAGCATGGGAGGACGCTGAATATAACCTGCCGCTTCAAGTGCATCAAGGTTAGCCTGCACCGATGAAGTGGAACGCAGACCCACTGCCGCACCGATTTCACGGACACTGGGGGTCATATTCTCCTTCGCCATTTCTACAAGGAATTCATATATTTTCTGCTGAATAGGGGTGATTGGTTTCATAACTCATCCTCTTTTCCTGATTTTCAAGCTGTTTTCGGGTGAATGCACCCTCTCCGCAATCATTATAGCACAAATGTTCACGAATTGCAAACATTTGTTTGATATTTTCAAAAAAATTTTTTGGGGTCTTTTATAATCGGTATGATTATGTTATAATTGCTGTATCATTTATTTTGTCGGAAGGAAATAATATGTCGGATTTTGCACCGAAACAGAATACTGCAAGCGAAAATCACGGTAAAAACAAAAAGCTTACCGCCGTGGTTTCGGTCTGTGCTGTCCTCGGTGTTCTTCTTATCATTTTCTTTGTTGCAAAAAACAGCATTTTTTCATCCCTTGCAGGCATCAGTGCAGAAAAAGAGAATTACAGATATGCCGTAACTCTTTCGGATATCTCTGACTCTGAAAAAGCTCAGGTTATAAAAGATTACTCAGTGCTCCGCATTGAGATTAACAAATACTACCCCCTGCTCATCTCGGAATTCAATCTTGAAAAAATCCGTCAGTGGAGTGCTTCTGCAAAAAGCATAAATGACCGCAGTTATATGCTCAGCGAGGAGCTTGCCGCTGAAATTATGGAGATTGACACTGCACTTTCGCAGATAATTTCCTGCTGTGAGGAATACGATACACTTAAACCCGATATACTTGATATGATGGATGTTTTCAACGAAATCAACCGTCTTCACACCAAAGATACAGATGGTAAAAATACCGCTTTTACCGTAGAACAGGAAAGGCAGAAAATCAGCCGTTGGACTATTGAAAATGACAAACTTCTGAAATATCTCAGGCAAGTTCCCGGCAGTGAAAACATCTACCTTATTAATTTCCTTGCAAAAGAGACTCAGGGTGAAATTGCAGAACTTGTCGAAGCAATTGACGTTGTTGAGAAGCTTTACGGGAAAACAGCCCTTGTCCGTTTTGGCGGCGATGCTCAAAAGCAATATCCCGACATATCCAACAGCAACGGAGAAAGAGTCAATCTTCTGGATAAGGAAGGCTTTGAAAGGTTTATGTATTCCGAGCTTTGTGCAGAGCTTATCCGTGGTCTTGCCGGATTCTATTCAGCTTAAATCAACAGAAATTGATTTTAACGGTAATTGACAACCAGCTGATAATATGGTAAAATACAGTAACAAGTTAAAGGGGAGTAGCTTAATGGCTCCGTCATAACCGATTGTCAACAACCGATGCTCCGCATCTGGCAAATCGGCCCTATCAGGGAAGCAAGACCTTTGACAGAGAATTTCACACATTCTCTGTCAGAGGTTTTTATATTACAAGACGAAAGGATTGGCACAGATGAAGTTCTATCTTGAACAAGTTGATTCCGTTCTTTCTCACGTCAAAAGCTCCGAAAAGGTCTTACCTCTGCGGAAGCTGAAAAAAGACTGAGTGAAAACGGCAAAAACAAGCTCAAAGAAGGCAAAAAGAAAACAACGTTCCAGAGAATTATGGAACAGCTTTCAGACCCCATGATTATCATTCTTATTATTGCTGCAATTATTTCAGCAGTTACAGAATGGTTTGAACACGGTTATTTCCACTTTGTTTTCCCCACCGATACCGTTATTATTATGGTTGTTGTTGTTATCAACACAATTCTCGGTGTTGTTCAGGAAAGTAAAGCTGAGGCAGCTATTGAAGCCTTGCAGGAAATGAGTGCCGCAACCTCAAAGGTTCTCCGTGACGGCAAGCTTGTTTCCGTCAGAAGCGAAGACCTTGTTGTGGGCGATATAATCGTTCTCGAAGCAGGTGACGCAGTTCCCGCAGACTGCCGTATTTTTGAATCCGCCAGCATGAAGATTGAAGAAGCAGCGCTTACAGGTGAATCCGTTCCCGTAGGCAAGCTTATCGAAGTTCTCAGCGGCGATAAAAACGGCGATGTTCCTCTGGGTGACAGAAAGAATATGGCTTATATGGGTTCAACAGTTGTTTACGGCAGAGGCAAGGCA
This sequence comes from Acutalibacteraceae bacterium, assembly GCA_036309745.1. GTDB lineage: Bacteria > Bacillota > Clostridia > Oscillospirales > Acutalibacteraceae > CAG-177. The sequence goes on from JAXJTD010000151.1 coordinate 185,852, forward strand.
GTTGTTGTTGCAACAGGTATGGATACCGAAATGGGTAAGATTGCAGATGCAATCGCTCAGGCAGAAGAGGGTCAGACTCCCCTTCAGATCAAGCTTGCTCAGCTTTCAAAGATTCTTACAAAGCTCGTTCTCGGCATCTGCGTTGTGCTTTTCGCATACCAGATGGTTGTTTCATATATTCAGACAGGCTCCATGCCCGAATTCGCAAAGATTCTTGACAGCTTTATGGTTGCGGTTTCTCTTGCGGTTGCCGCAATTCCCGAAGGTCTTGTTGCGGTTGTTACAATCGTTCTTTCAATCGGCGTTACCAATATGTCAAAGAAAAACGCCATTATCAGAAAGCTTACCGCAGTTGAAACTCTGGGCTGTGCTCAGATTATCTGCTCAGATAAAACAGGTACACTTACTCAGAACAAGATGACCGTTGTTGACCATTACGGTGACAATGAAGCTCTCATTGCAAAAGCAATGGCTCTTTGCTGTGATGCTGAAATCGATGAAAACGGCGAGGTTACAGGCGAGCCCACCGAAGCCGCACTTGTAGGCTTTGCGTATAAGCTTGGTATGCACAAGAACGACCTTGTTGCAAACGCTCCCCGAATCGGCGAAGCTCCCTTCGATTCAGGCAGAAAGATGATGTCAACCGTTCATCAGACAGCAGAAGGCATCATTCAGTATACAAAGGGTGCACCCGATGAAATCCTCAAAAAGTGCACACACGCTTTCATAAACGGCGAAGTTGTTCCTTTCACAGATGATATTAAGGCAGCTATTCTTGCCGATAACAAGAGAATGGCAGACCAGGCACTTCGTGTGCTTGCAGTTGCATTCAGAAAATATGATGCTGCTCCCGCAGATTTTGCTCCCGAAGCACTTGAAAACAACCTTGTATTCATCGGTCTTACAGGTATGATTGACCCTGCCCGCCCCGAGGTTAAGGCTGCTATTGAAGAATGCCGCTCAGCAGGTATCACACCTATTATGATTACAGGCGACCACAAGGATACCGCCGTTGCAATCGCAATTCAGCTCGGCATTATTGAGGATGCTTCTCGCGCAATCACAGGCGCTCAGCTTGACGAAATCAGCGACGAGGACTTTGCTGAAAGAGTTACCGAATTCAGAGTATATGCCCGTGTTCAGCCCGAACACAAAACAAGAATCGTCAATGCCTGGCGTGCACGCGGTATGATTACCGCAATGACAGGTGACGGTGTTAACGATGCTCCCTCAATCAAGAGCGCAGACATCGGCGTAGGTATGGGTATTACCGGTACAGACGTTACAAAGAACGTTGCAGATATGGTTCTTGCCGACGATAACTTCGCAACCATCGTTGCCGCAGTTTCAGAAGGCAGAAGAATTTATGATAACATCAGAAAGGCAATCCAGTTCCTTCTGGGTTCAAACCTTTCGGAAGTTCTTTCAATCTTCACCGCAACAATTCTCAACTTTACAATTCTCAAACCCGTTCATCTTCTTTTCATCAACCTTGTAACAGACAGTATTCCTGCTCTTGCTCTCGGCCTCGAAAAACCCGAAAGAGACATTATGCAGCGCAAACCCAGAAACAGCAAAGAGGGCGTTTTTGCCGGCGGTATGGGCTTTGACGTATTCTATCAGGGTCTGCTCGTTACAATTCTTACTCTCGCCGCTTTCTTTACCGGTGAATTCCTTGAAACAGGCCATTGGCAGTTCACAAACATTGCAGACTGTCAGGAAGGTATGACAATGGCATTCCTTACAATGTCAATGTGCGAAATTTTCCACTCATTCAATATGCGTTCACAGAGAGGCTCTGTTCTGAATATGGTATTCCGTCAGAAGTCACACAACATCGTTCTCTATGCGGCAATGGCGGCATCACTCATTCTTACAACCGCTATTATTGAAATCCCCTTCCTTGCAGAAATGTTTGAATTCGTTCACCTTGATGCAACAGCATACGGCATCTCAATCGGTCTTGCATTCCTTGTAATTCCCATTGTTGAAATCGTGAAGGCAATTCAGAGAGCTGCATCGAAAAACAAATAATCAACAACAGCAAAAAGCCCCGTACCTCAGCGGTACGGGGTTATTTTCATTTGGTTGCTCTGTATTCATTCACAAACTTCTCTATCTTCTTACCGTCTTCATAGCCAAGCTGATAGAGCTTTTCCATATTCTCTTTTTCGCCTGAAATTGTGTTTACATCAAAGCACTCACGGGGATATATAACAATTGCCTTGCCCTGCCTTTCAAGCTCCAGTATTGCCTCTATGCCGTTGTTATACATATTGTGCATTGTGAGAATGTTATCCCTTACCCTGGGATGACCTGCAAGAAGAAGCTTCACAAGGAATTCGGGCATGGGAGTTTTTCTGTAATCAATGGGAAGGGTGATGCAGATAATCAGCTTATCGCATCCGTCTGAAAAAGCCTTGTTGAAGGGCAACGGGTCAGATACACCGCCGTCAAAAAACTTTTCGCCTCTGAACTCTATGGGCTTACGGCAGGCTACGGGCATTGCGCAGCAGGCTTTGAGCAAGGTATAATCATCCTGTTTCAGATCATCCTTTGTGAAGTAACGGGGCTGTGCGGTTTTTGCAAGAGTTGTGACACAGTGAAACTGCTTTTCGGAATTCTTTATTGCCTCGTAATCAAGAGGGTCCTTGCCCGTACTGTTGGTTATTTCGGAATAAATATAATCAAGATTTATAAGCATTCCCTTTTTTATATAACAGCCTGCACCGAGATATTTCTTCTCAAAAGAATATTCGGTATAGAATCGCTTTGTTCTGCCTCTCTGACCTGCCACATATGTAACAAGATTGGCACTGCCTGACGAAACACCCAGGCAATATTCAATATCAATGCCCTTATCCATAAGGTAATCATATATTCCGCTTGTATATATTCCGCGGAGTCCTCCGCCGATATCTATTATTCCTAACATTTCTGACTCCTTTAATAATGTTTGGGTTAATTATATATCATATGACGGCTGTTTTCAATCCGAAAACAAAAAAAGTAATTTCCATTCGATAAATTAATTTTGTTTCTGACAAATTGTGTAAAAATTCTTGACATTATTAACAATTAATGGTATAAATATATTGCGGATCAGTTCCGCAACAATGTTATTTAGGAGGTACACAAAAGATGTACGCAGGTTTTATCAGAGAACTTGATTGTGTAGGCAGAATCGTTATTCCCATGCAGCTTAGAAAGGAACTCGGTCTTCTTGAACGCGGCAGCAAGCTTGAGCTTTTCTGCGACGGCACACAGATTATCTGCAAGAAAGCAGTTAAAGACTGCATATTCTGCAAAGCAAACGACGAACTTACAGAGTTTGAAGGCAAATACATCTGCAAGTCCTGTCTTGCAAAAATCAAAGGTGAATAAAATTTCCCCAATTCCCCGTACCTTGCAAAAGGTTCGGGGGATTTTTTTATCTTTTTCCGAATATACTTTACAAACATAATTTTAAAATATTCGAAAGGGAAAACATATGGATTGGCATTCTTTGACTCCTGAACAGACTGCCCGTGAATTGGGAACGAATCTTTCACAGGGTATAAGCGAACAAAACGCAAAAAATCTGCTTGCGAAAAACGGAAAAAATCTGCTTAAAGCTGAGAAAAAGGATTCTGTTTTAAAACAGTTCTTACGGCAGTTTTCAGATTTCTGCGTGATAATTCTTTTTATCGCCTGCATAATTTCATTTATGACCGGGATTATCGAGGGCAAAGGCGATTTTGTTGAGCCCATTGTGATTCTTCTCATCGTTATTCTCAATGCGGCTATGGGAGTATATCAGGAACGGCGGGCAGAGCGTGCACTGGAAGTACTTCAAAAAATGTCTGCACCCGTTGCCACAGTAATACGTTCAGGCAATCAGCAAAAAATCCCTGCACAGCTTCTTGTTCCGGGCGACATTATCCTGCTTGAAAGCGGTGATATGGTGCCTGCGGATGCACGGCTTATCGAATCAAATTCTCTTACCGTTCAGGAAAGTGCACTGACGGGTGAATCGGAGCCCTGCGAAAAATCCGCCGGGCTTATCCTGCCTGCCGAATGTGCCGTGGCAGACCGGAAGAATATGATATTTTCATCCACAACCGTGCTTTCAGGCAACTGCCGTGCAATCGTCACCGAAACGGGAATGTTGACCCGTGTGGGCAGAATTGCACATCTTCTTTCTTCCGAGGATGCACCGCAGACACCGTTGCAAATAAGACTTGGCAAAATCGGAAAAGCATTGGGCATAGGTGCTCTCGTAATCTGTGCCTTCGTTTTTATTCTCGGTATAGTAAGAAAAAGCGGAATACTTCCCTCTTTTATGCTTTCAGTCAGCCTGGCGGTTGCCGCTATCCCCGAGGGTCTGCCTGCCATTGTTACCATCGTGCTTTCAATGGGCGTTCAGCGTATGGCTAAAAGCAACGCCATTATCAGACATCTGCCTGCGGTAGAAACCCTTGGTGCGACAACGGTTATCTGCTCCGACAAAACGGGAACCCTGACCCAAAACAAAATGACTGTCACACAGGTAAGAAATACTGACGGTCTGCTGTCACGGGATAACACGGAAGCTAAAAAAATTCTCACCTTCGGCGCTTTGTGCAATAATGCCCGTTGTGTAAAAAAGGGTAAATTACTGAATTTCAGCGGCGACCCCACGGAAACTGCAATTCTCTCTGCGGCGGCTGATTGCGGAGAAAAAATACCTGACCTTTCATCGGCTTATCCCAGGCTGTCCGAAACCCCTTTTTCAAGTGAAAACAAATTTATGGCAACTGTCAATACGGTGCAGGACAAAAAACTTCTTATTGTAAAAGGTGCACCCGATGTAATTCTGAAATCCTGCACAAAGGCAGAATACAAAAATTCTGCACACACCCTTTCTTCCGCGCTGAGGAATAAAATTCTCCGCCACAACGAGGATATGGCAAGTCAGGCACTCAGGGTTATTGCCGTTGCATACAGAGATTGCTCAGGTGCCCGGGACAGAGAAATAAGCAACCTGACATTTCTCGGACTTATAGGAATGATTGACCCTCCCCGACCCGAAGCCGCAAAAGCCGTTGCAACCTGCAAAAAAGCAGGGATTATCCCCGTAATGATTACGGGTGACCACATCACAACAGCCTGTGCAGTGGCGAAAAATCTTGGCATCCTGGAAGACGGATACACTGCCGTAACGGGTAATGAGCTTGACCGTATGGATGACAGCAAACTGAAAGAGGCAATTAAAAATTGCAGGGTTTTTGCAAGAGTCAGCCCTGAGCATAAGGTAAGGATAGTCAAAGCGTTCCGTGCCTCAGGACACATTGTTGCAATGACGGGCGACGGAGTAAACGATGCCCCTGCCCTGAAAGCCGCAGACATAGGCTGTGCGATGGGCAAAGGCGGCACGGATGTTGCAAAAAATGCCGCCGATATGATACTTACTGACGACAATTTTGCCACGATAGTCAAGGCAGTTGAACGGGGCAGAGGAATATATGATAACATAAAAAAAGCCGTTCACTTTCTCCTGGGCACAAATATCGGCGAAATTCTTACGGTTTTTGCCGCTTCACTTCTGGGCCTTGAAGCGCCTCTCATTCCGATTCAACTTCTGTGGGTGAATCTTGTTACAGATTCTCTGCCTGCCATGGCATTGGGAACCGAAAAAACCGAACCTGATATTATGAGGCGTGCTCCCGTTTCACCCGAAAAGGGCTTTTTCTCCGACGGACATTGGCTTGATATTTCGCTGGAAGGTATGCTTGTGGGAACAATAACAATTCTTGCCTTCCTTCTCGGCACCCTTTCCTACGGTACTCAGAGCAGTCTGATTCTGGGCAGAACAATGGCATTCTGCACTCTTAGCTTCTGTGAAATCACTCACGCAATAAATATGCGTTCTTCTCAGCCTCTTTATAAAACAGGATTTTTCTCAAACAAGACAATGAATATGGCATTTATCCTTTGCTGTGCCGTGCAGGCGGCAGTTGTTATCATTCCGCCACTTGCCCGTATTTTCGGAGTTACCGCACTGAGCGGTATGCAGTGGATGACAGTAACCGGTTTATCTCTCATTCCTCTTGCCGCAGGTGAGGCAGGGAAAATACTATTTAAAAACCGGAAATAAATGCCCGACAAAAAGCCCCCGTGCCGCAGCACGGGGGCTTTGATTATTGAGTTATTGCGGTTTAAAGCAGACCCTTGATAAGGTTGCCGAGAGCTCCGAAGAGGGCAATCATAGCCTCGATTGTGAACATGCTCTTGGGAGCAAATACAGGATCAAGACGTACTGTGAGACCGCCTTCTGTTTCAAATGCAATCTTGTAGAGAAGGATGATGTTGTTTTCAGGATCCTTATTAACCTGAGTATCGCCTCTCTTACATACATAGTTGTTGTTCCAGTAGTAAAGCTTGAAGTTCTTGCCGAGAGCCATATAGATCTTACCGTCTGTGCCGTATACTCTGAAGAAGAACTCTGAATGATGCTTCCACTCGGGCTGATAGATAATTGTTGACTTGGCAATTGTTGAGCCTTCGTCGTTAACGCCGGGCTTCCAATTTGCCTTATCATAGATATCTGCACCTTCTTCAACGTGGTATACATTCCAGCTTGCTACTTCGTAGTTTTCGCCGGGTCTGTTACCTTCGGTAATGATACCTCTCATAATAAGAGTACCAACACCCATTGAAATCTTGTTTTCTATATCTTCTTCTCTTTCAAGGTCATCGCCGTAAACAACGGGATTCTGAGTGAGAAGTGATGAAAGTGCAAGAGTATCCTTCAAGGGAAGAGGATTGCCGTTTTCGTCAGTCTTATTGTTGTTGTAATCAACATAGATGAGGATGCTCTGTGCATAGTAGTTTGCATAAACATCGAGACCGTAAGCGGGCATTTCACTGACAGAGCTGCCATCAAGAGGAGCGAATGCCTGGAGAACATAACCTTCGGGAGTGCTGTCTTTTACAAGAGCAAGGTCATCACCCTGAAGCACAAGGTTAATGGGCTCTTCTGTCTTATACTTAACAACAATAGGCTCTGCATATTTTCTTTCTGCAACGGGAAGTGACATATCAGCATCGGGAGCTGCATAGAAGAATCTGAGTTCGTATTCAAGAGCTTCCCACTGTGCATTGATTGAGATAGTTTCGCCAACAGCAAACTTTTCAACCATTTCACGGGTAAGGACATCAGCTATTGCAAAATCCTCTGCCTTAGCACCTGTGCCAAGCTTCCAGCCTGTGAACTTGAAGCCGTAGTTGTTTCTGAAGGGATTTGCAGACTCTGAGTTTTCCTGACCGATAACGGGAAGTACAACTTCTGTGCCTTCAAGGTTTACGAGCTTGCCGATTGAAGGATCAATAGCCTCGCCAACCTTAACACCCTTTGAAAGTGTGATGATATCAGAAGATTTCTTTGCACGGTTTACAACAAACTTGATTGTGTACTCAGTCTCCTGGAAGTCTGCTACATAAACAAGTGTGCGTGCTGAGTTACCGTCAAGAACAATACCGTTCTTGGTGTATTCAACAGTTTCGTTTGTTCTTTCGTTAATCCAACCCTTGAATGAGAAGCCTGCGGGAGCAGTTGTGTCAGCATTTGTCTTTGCAAATGTTGAGTAAACGCCTGTTTCACCGCTCATTGCTGTCTTAGCAGTTGAGGTTGTTTCTGTGTATTCACCTGTGGGCTCACCGTTTTCATAAACAGGAACCTTCCATGTGATATCAAATACAAGTTCTGTACCTACATAGAGAATCTTAGCTCCGTCAAATACAACGTTTGCAGTTGTGTCAACATAAGTTTTGAGAACTTCATCACTGTAAACATAAGCCTTGCCTGCGGGTGTACGTGAAACCTTAACACCGTAATCAGCTTCAATAGCAGCGAGAACTTTTGTTGAATCTGCGGAAGTAAGGTTCTTGCCACTGTCGTTATACTTAACTGCACCAACCTTCCAGCCGCTGCCGTTTGCATAATCTCTGATCATGAAGGTGATTGATGAATCATATTTTGTCCACTCAGCATAGAAGCTCTTGTCACCTGCATAAGTGTATTCAACAGTTTCAGTTGTTGTTACGATTTCATCTGTTTCAGCATCTTTCCAGCCTGCGAACTTGAAGCCTTCGGGAGCTGTGATTGAAGCCTTGGACTTCTTGCCGTATGTTGCATCGATTACAAGTGCTGCCTCTGCATCGCCCTTGTTTGTGAAGAATGACGCCTTGTAAGTGTTTGCAGTCCATACTACGGTTGCGTTTGCACCGTTGATATTGTCAATTGTAACTGTTTCGGGGCTCCATTTACCTGTATAGCCTTCCTTAGCAGGAACAGGCATTGCTTCGTTAAGGTTGATTTCGTCATTGAAGTTGGCTGTGATAACGATGTCGCCGTCGTCATTTACTGTTGCACCTTCGGGAAGAGCTGCTTCATCGATTTCGCCGCCGTTAACTTTAAGAACAACTTCAAATTCGTCTGTATCAAGAACTCTCTTGAACTCAATGTTTCTGATTGCAACATAATCGGTAAGATCAACAATTGCACCTGTTGCTGTGTTTGCCCAGCCGATCTGACCGTCAACTTCTTCAGGAACAGCAACTGCTGCGTCCTTAACATATTCTGTTGCTGAAATTTCAGTACCGTCATTCTCAAGGAATGTTACTGTGTACTTTTTAACGTCGGGTGTTGTGCCACCTGCATTGGGGTTAGCACCGATTGTGAAGGTGTGGGTAAGGTCATCAAGCAGGAAATTGTCAATGATATCATACTTAACGTATGTTGTACCTGTTGTTGATGCAAGAACTGAGGGATCAGTTGCAGGACCCTGACCGATATTGATTGTACCCTTTCTGTTGTTCCATGAATTCTGCTTGGCTGTGCCGTCCGCAGAGTTACAGTTCCAGAAGCCGGGTGCTGAGAACTTGGTACCTGTTGTACCGTCGGTAAGGCCTTCCTTAACCTTCATTCTCCAGCTTGTAAGCCATTCATCTGAATCAAAGATAAATG